>NZ_JAGTJK010000044.1:0-91226 GCF_028435265.1 Polyangium jinanense
TGGTCTTGCCACCGGCCTGTGGGAAGAACTGCGCATCGCGCAGTTCTTCCCCAAATGGTCCAGGGCTTGCCCTGGTTCGGGTCGAGGGGCGAACAGCCCCCGCGGGGTCCGGGGCGGCGCCCCGGCGCGACGCCCCCAAGAAAAGTCAGAAGTGCACGACGCCGTAGTAAACCCGTGCGTTCCCGGGCTGCGGGACGTAGAAGTCCTGGGCGGTTCTCCCCGCGCGCATCGTGATGCCCTCTTCGGTCCAGAATCGCGCCACCATCGTGTAGGGCGCGGAGACACGTGGTCGATGCTCGGGGTGAACCTGGAAGGTCACGAGCTTCCCGCCCTCCTCGTCGAAGCAACCGTTTGGAGAGAGCGCGAGCTCGTATACGTAACACGCGGATGTCGGCGTGGCCGTAACCGTGCATGTCCCTCGTGACGAGGAAATCGAGACGCAGGGCTTGCCATCGAGGAGCAAATCGATGCGTTTGGGGAGAGGGGTCGAGAAATAGACGTGCATGGTCGCCAGGTCGCCGGTATCGTCCGGCGCATAGGCGAGGGCGTGAGCGTACGAGAAGAGCGCGACGGCAGCGGAGAGCGGCACGAGCACTGTAGCGAGCGGGTACACGTCGAGGGCCGATGCAATGACGATGCCCCGAATAGGCGCCGGGGCCCCGGCGTCGCCTGCGGGATGCTGCTTGCCGCTTCGTGGGACACGCGCGCGCTTCTTCTCGTCACGCTGCTCCTCGGCTGCACGCACGAGGACGCGTCGAGAGCGACCCCCAGCGACGCCGCCGCGAGCGCGCCGAGCAGCCCGCCCTCGGCCGTCGTGACGCCCGCGCCGTCCCCCGCACCGTCTCCCGCGCCTCCGCCGAGCGCTGCCCCTCCGAACGCGGACACGGGCGCGGCCGAAATTCAATCCTGCGACCCTGAAAAGCCTCCGCCGATTCCCTCGCCTGATACCAGGCTTTATGCCACCTGGCGGACGTTCCCCGTGGACCTCGGGGCGCACGGCGGCGCCGGGAAGCTCCGCGTGCTCGAGGATTCGCGCCTGACGCGGCCCGGGGCCGTGCGCGTCGGCACGCACCCTGTCCTGCCGCCCTGCGATTTGCTCCCGAGCCGGGTGGAGCTGATCGACGAGAAGGGCACCACGCTGCAGGTCGAGCGCTTCTGGCCGGAGCTCGACGTCGAGCTGCGAACGATGGGCCCGGGGGCGGTGCTGATCGAGACGATCGAGCGCGTTCGATGCCTCGCGAGCTGCTGGTGCGGCGACGGGCACGCGTTCTTTCGCATCCAGGACGGGCGCCTCGTGCCGCACGAGGGGCGCGTGGTGGAGCGTCGGCCCGCCGCGGGCACGCCCGGCGTCGGGGCGATGTTGAAGGCCAAGCCGGTCACGCACGGCTGTTACGAGAGCTCGAGCATCGAGGCCCCGCCGGGCCGGCCTCCCGTGCTCGTCGTGAACCGCACGGCGATGGGATCGTTCGTCACGGCGCAGGAGCGGCACTGGTTCGAGGACGGCGCGTGGAAGGCGAGCATCGTGGAACGGAAGTAGCGCGCGGTTGACGCTGGCCGCCGGGGCCCCAGGAAATCCGAGGGGAGGTGCCCGATGAGAATGCGTCCGTGGGTGCTGGCCTGGGTGATGGGGGCGGTGGTGGTCGGCGCGGGCGTTGAGGCACGCGCGGAGGATGCGGAGGAGGTCGACGCGGAGAGCGAGGTGCTCGAGGAGGCGTCGGATGCGCTCTTCGCGCAAGGCATTTGCGAGCGGTGCCTGCGGATGTGCGCGATGGGACGGTGTTTGCCCATGTGCATGCGGATCCGGTGCGCGGCGCCGGATTGGTGGAACCGGGTGTATCCGCCGGACTTGTGGTGGCGGGAGGAGCCTCGGCCGGGGGTGCGGGTGCCGGGGGTGCGGGTGCCGGGCGGGAGCTGACACGCTCTTTGCCTCCGGCCGCCCTTGCGCTACGCCTCCCGCCCATGTCCTCCCTCCTCGCGCCCTGGACCCGCCCGCGTGACCCGTCGGAAAAGCCCCTCCTCGCCGTGGGCACGATGAACTTCGGCAAGCGTACGCCCGAAGACGAGAGCATCCGGCTCGTGCATCACGCGCTCGATCGCGGGCTCACCCTCTTCGATACCGCGAACGCCTACGTCGATGGAAACGCCGAGCGGATCCTGGGCAAGGCGCTCGCCGGGCGGCGCGACCAGGCCCTCGTCGCGACGAAGGTCGGGTTCGGGCGGACCGCCGGCAAGCCCGAGGGGCTTTCCCGAGCGCGGGTGCTCGCCGCCATCGACGAGAGCCTTGGGCGGCTCGGGATGGAGTTCGTCGACGTGTATTACCTCCACGTGCCGGATCCCGCGACGCCCATCGAGGAGACGCTCGACGCCGTGCAGACACTGCTCGCGTCCGGGAAGATCCGAGCGTGGGCCGTGTCGAATTACGCCTCCTGGCAGGTGCTCGAGATGTTCCACCTCGCCGCGCAGCACGGCATGCCGAGGCCCGTGATGTCACAGGTGCTTTACAACGTGCTCATCCGCCAGCTCGATCTCGAATATTTCCGGTTCACGAAGAAGTACGGGCTGCACTCGACCGTGTACAATCCGCTCGCAGGAGGGCTGCTCTCGGGCAAGCACGCGCCTTCCGCCGAGCCGACGAAGGGGTCGCGGTTCGAGAAGAATCCGCTGTATCAGCGAAGGTACTGGACCGACCGGTTCTTCGAGCTCGCCTCCGCCTATCGCGAGGTCGCCGAGAGCCACGGGATGACGCTCGTCGAGCTCGCCTACGCTTACGTCGCGGGGACGCCGGGCGTGGATTCGATCCTCGTCGGGCCCGGGTCGATCGCGCACCTCGACGCCGCGATCGACGCCTGCGCGAAGGAGCTGCCCGCCGAGGCGCGGCAGAGGGTGAACGAGCTCTACCGCGATTTCCAGGGGACCGACGCGAGTTACGCGCGATGAATTTCCTCGCGAAGGAGGCCTCGGCGGCGTCTGTGGAGGCGGCCCTCGCCGAGCTCGCGGAGGTCGGGTTCGCGCGGCTCGGGCGCGTGCTCTCGGACGAAGGCATCACCACGCTCGCCGCGCGGGCCGATGACCTCATGCTCGGGCGTGTCGTGCACGAAGGGCTGTTTTTCCAGCACGACGCGGAGAGCGGGCGATACGAGGACCTGAAGCACGGGAAAGGGTGGATCGGCCCCTCGATCCATTATCGGAAGCTCGAAAAGCTGGAGAAGGATCCCATCTTTCGAGCTTTCCTCGGCAATGCGCTCTTCGAGCGGATCACGCGGGCCATGACCGATGGGTCTGTCTCGCTCTATCGCGCGGTCCTGTTCAACAAGGCGGCGCGGGCGGGGACGGCGCTGCCGTGGCACCAGGATGGAGGGAGTTTTTGGGGGCTTGATCGAGCGCCGCTCGTGCAGATCTGGACCGCGCTCGACGACGCGCCGGCCGAGGCGGGGTGCGTGGAGATCGTGCCGAGGTCGCATCTCGGCGGGCTCGCGACACCCCTCGGCGGGGTGATCCCGGACGACGTGACGCGCAAAGCCGAAGCCGAGGCGCATTCCGTGCTCGTGCCCGCGCGCGCCGGGGAGGCGATGCTCATCCACAATGACGTGTGGCACCGGTCGGGGACGAACACGACGGACCGGCCGCGGCGCGCCATCACCGTGTGTTTTTTGCGCGGCGAGACGCGGTGCATGCGCAAGCGGCGGGCGCCGCGGACGTTCGAAACGATCTTCGAGGCCCGTCAGCCGATTCCCTGACGGAACGAGCCGGCCCAGCGGAAGGCGTCCGCGGGGATGACGAAGACGCGGCCGAACTTCGGCGCGTGCGCCTTGAGGAGTCTCTGGAGGCTCATCATCTGGAGGGCGTCGTCCGCGGAGACCAGCGCGATCCGCCGCGAGGCCCCTTCGAGCGCGCCGAACATCTCCCCGAGCGCGGCATCCGTGGTGGGGCCCCAGGCGATCGTGACCTCGCGAAGGTCCAGGACGGCGCCACGCACGCGCGCGGTGGGCTCGCGGGCGATGCGCTGGAACACGCCGACCATCTCGCGCGCGTAGGCCGCGCCGACCTCGCGGCTCACGTCGGGCCGGCGCCAGACGCGGCACGCGGCCACGCCGTCCCCGAGGGTCATGCTGTAGTTGCCGCCCTCCGCGTATACCTCTCGATCCGGCTCCGACGACACGCCTCGAAGCAAACGGGAAATTCGGGGGTTGTCAAGGACGGAGCAGGCAACGGCCGTCCGACCAGCGCCCGCCCGCGTCACCGCAGATCTGCGGCTGGCTGCGGGCTTCGCGCCACCAGAGGATCTCGTCCATCGTGCCGGCGAACGGGAAGATGCCCTGCTCGCGGCGGCCGATGAAGAGGTCGGACCGGAGCGGGCCGAGGAAGCCGCCTTTGTACGTATTGGTGAGAGCGCCGTTGATGTAGAGCGCAAGGGTGCGGCCGTCGTTCACGTAGGCGACGTGGGTCCACGCGCAGACGGGGAGCACACCACAATCGCTGCCCACGTTCGTCGTGCCCGTGGACGCTCGCGAGAAGATGAGCTGAATGCCGCCGCAGCACGCCTGCATGGTGACGTTGTCGTCGCTGTCGCCGGTCCCGCGGCTGACGGTCGAGCCCACGGTGAGGGGCTTGTCGAGCTCCGGGGTGATGCGGACCCAGAGCTCGATGGTCGCGGCGGTCGTGAAGTCGAGGCCGGGGGACGCCGGGACGCGGACATGGCCGCCGGAAAACGAGAGCCCGCGTCCCACGCGTCCGGGCGCGCCGCGAACGAGGCCCGAGCTCGTGGCGGTGCCGTGATGGCCATGGCCGGAGCTGTCGAGCACGGGGCCGTCGGTCTCCTCGAAGCGATACCAGGCCGCAAGTCCTGGCGGCGCAGGGCCGAGGAAAGGAGCGGGCAGGGGCGCGGTGGCGGCGCTGCAATCGTCCGCGGCGATCTGCTTGGTGTGGGCCTGCGGAGGTGATGGGGCGTCTCCAGCGATTTCGAGCGGCGCCGCGGAGGTGGTCGGGGAGGTGGGATCGGGCGGCGGCGGGAGGGCCGTGGCGCATCCGAGGAGCGGGACGGCGAGGAGCAGGGTCGGAAGGAGGCGCGGCGCAAAGGACATCGCGGATCGAGCATCCGTCGAGGGAGTGAGGTTAGTCAAGCCACGGGGATGGAAATCGAGAGCGCACTGCCGCATCATGCGGCGCATGCATCGCGAGGTGCACTGATGGGCAAACGTGACCGCTCTTCGCAGGGAATCGCGATCATGATCACCGTGATCGGCTGCATTCTCCTCGTATTGCCGTGGATCCTCCGGAGCCAGGCAGAGGGGCGCGCGGAGCGGCTCGCGCGCATGCGTACGTTCTCCGAGGCGACGTGCACGCTCGAGGACATCGTCTGGGGAGATCCGAATCCGAAGTCCGGAAAGACGCGGGTTTCGGTCGACTATCGGGTGCACGTCCCGGGGCAAGCCGGGACGTTCATCGCGAGCGGGTTCTCCTGGGAAGGGATGGAGGTCGACAACGCCGTGGCAGCGGCGAGGAAGCTCGAGCTGCTCCCCGGCAAGCGGGTGCCGTGCTGGTACGATCCAGCCGAGCCGACGGACGCGTTGCTCGTCCAAGCGCGGGCAGAGAGACCGCCGTCGGTGAGCCTCGGGCTCATGCTGGGGCTCTCGGCCGTGGGGCTCCTGTTCGCCGGGGCAGGGATCGCGACGTTGCGCACGAAAAAACGCGGCGCGGGCGACGATTGAGAGGGGTTTCTCAGCCCCCGGAAGCCGTCCGCAGCCCCTCCGAGGGGGTTTCTCAGCCCTCGGAAGCTGCCCGCAGCCCGTCCGGGGGGGTTTTTTAGCCCTCTGGCGCCTGTTCCCGACCCGGGAAGGGGGGTTTGGGAGCCCCGAGACGCCCGTCGACAGCCTGCCGGGGGGGGTTTTTCAGCCTCCGGCGGGTCCTGCCGGGGCCGGCGGGGCTCGCTCGCTGGAAAAGCGAGCGTTCTTCGATCCGTTCACCGCGCCTTCACCAGTGGCGTGTCGACGAGGTGCTCGGACAAAAACCACACCTGCATCTCGTTCGCCGGGAGCACGTCGCTGGTGAGCAGGTTGTTGGTGGTGTCGTCGCCGTTCTTCACCGCGAGCCGAGCGGCCGCGCGCGCCTGCTTGATCACCTGTGTGTGCGCCTCGATGAGCCGCGAGAGCTGGACAGGCACCTGCTCGCGACCGCGCGGCGGGCGTTCGATTCGCGTCATCTCGGCGACGTCGTGCGGCATGGCCACGGCGATCCCGCCGAGCGTCTGCACGCGCTCGGCGATGAGATCCATGAGCCGGACCTGCTCTTCGTAGTGCTTGTCGAAGAGGAGGTGCAATTGATAGAAAGTCGGCCCCGAGACCTGCCAGTGGTGCTTCTTGTACATGTCGCGGAGCGCCATGGTGTCGCTGAGGAGCTGGTTCAGCGCCGCGACATTCTCGATCTTCGCTTTTTCATTCACGTCGATCGGGTAGTAGACCAAGGTGCCGTAAGGCTGAATCTCCCGCCCTCGCTGGTCGAGGATCGGCTGGGCCTCGGAGGGCGCGCCCTGCTCTTTGGTGCCCCGGTTCCGTTGCGTCTTTCTCTTCATGGTGGTCCCCCTTTGGTCATCACGCAGATCACGTGAGGAACATCGGCCGGACTCGTCGAGCCGCGAGAACCTCACGGTGATCTTATTGTGTCCAGCCCGCCCGCCGGGAGCCGCGGTAGGTGCGCGCGGGCCTCGACGTGGTCGCCGCGGACGAGGAGGTAATCGCGGAAAAACGTGGCGAGCTCGCTAGAACATCGATCGGTTTGCAACCGCTCGATGTTCTAGCTCTCTTGTCCCGAGGGGGACGCCTCGCGTCCCCCTCTCGTCCGGGCAAAGCCCGGCCGATTCACCCCCCGAGGGAAGAGCGCTTCGCGATCTTCCGTGCATCGAACCGGTCGATGCTCTAGGTGATCGTCTGGCCACCGTCGACGACCAGCGCGTGCCCGATCATGAAGGCCGCCGCGTCCGAGCACATCCAAACGACCGTCGCGGCGATCTCTTCGGGCCGACCCATCCTTCCGACAGGTTCCTCGGAGATCACCTTCGAGCGGCCCTCGGCGGTGCCGCCGGTGTAGCGAGCCATCATCGGAGTGTCGATGTATCCAGGGCAGACGGCGTTGATACGAATGTTCTGCGCGGCGTAATCGAGGGCCGCCGCTCGGGTGAGGCCGATCACGCCGTGCTTTGCGGCGGTATACGCGGGGCTGCCTTTGATGCCGATGACCCCGGCACCGGACGAAGTGTTCACGATCGCGCCGCCACCGTGCTCGAGCATCCGCGGAATCTCGTACTTCATGCACAGGAAGACACCGCGGAGGTCGATGTTCATGATCCGGTCCCACTCCTCCGGTTGCATCTCCGCGGTCGGGACCAAACCCTTCGGCTCGACGCCGGCGTTGTTGAACGCGAAATCCAATCGCCCGAACGCTTCGACGGTTTTGTCGAGCGCCGCCTTGATGTCCTCGGCTCGCGTGACGTCGCAGCGGACGGCGAACGCTCGTCCGCCTCGTTCCTCGATCATGCGGGCCGTTTCCTGGTTGCCCTCGTCCGACACGTCGGCGACCACCACGCTCGCACCCTCGGCGGCGAACGCCAGCGCCGCCGCGCGGCCGATGCCGCTCGCGCCCCCGGTCACGAACGCGACCTTTCCCTCGAAGCTTCTCTTCTCGTTCATCGTAACCATGACTGCATGTTTCCTTCTGCGGCTCAGGTGAACCGCGCCCTTCACACGCGCAGGAGCGTCTTGATCGCGCGCCGCTCGTCCATTGCGCGATATCCCTCTGCGACCTTGTCGAGCGGAAGCGTCAGATCGAAGACCTTTCCTGGCTCGATCGAGCCCTTCTCGACCAGCTCGATGAGCCGGGGCAGGTAGCGACGCACCGGCGCTGGTCCGCCATGCAGATGCACGTGCGTGAAAAACAGCTTCTGGGCATCGAGCTTTACGCCGTGCGGAACGCCGACGTAGCTCACGTATCCGCCCGGGCGCGCGCAGCCGATCGCTTGCGTCATCGACTCGGAAGTTCCAACGCATTCGAGGACGGCGTCCGCTCCGATTCCTTTCGTGAGCTCTTGGATACGAGCGATGCCTTCGTCCTCGCGCTCGGTCACGATGTCCGTCGCGCCGAACTCGCGCGCGAGCTTCTGCCGCGGCTCGTGACGGCTCATCACGATGATCCGCTCTGCTCCGAGCTGCTTTGCCGCGAGGACGCCGAGGAGACCGACGGCGCCATCGCCGACGACGACGACCGTCGTGCCGGGCTTCACGTTCGCCGCATCGGCCGCGAACCAGCCCGTGCCGAGGACGTCGGACGCTGCGAGCATGCTCGGGATCAGCTCGGCCGAGGGCACCTCGCGTGTCGCGACCAACGTTCCGTCCGCGAGCGGCACGCGCAACATCGGCGCCTGCGCGCCGCCCACGGGCTGAGAATGCTCACAGGACGTCTGATACCCGGCCTTGCAATGCGGGCACGTGTTGTCGGACGCGAAGAACGAACCGATCACGAACTGCCCCGGCCTCACCGACGTCACGCCGCGGCCGACCTCCTCGACGATGCCGCAGTATTCGTGCCCCATCGCCCTGGGCGCGGTCGTCGGCTGGATGCCGCGATAGGGCCACAGGTCGGAACCGCAGATGCAGCTTGCCGAAAGGCGAAGAATGGCATCGGTGGGCTCCTTGATTCGGGGCGCGTCGAGCTTTTCGAAGCGAACGTCGCGCGCACCGTGCAGAACGGCTCCTCGCATGTCTCACGTCCTTCCTTGGTACGGGTCCGGCGCTATGCCTCAACAGGCCACCGGGGCACGCAAGGAACATGCGGCACGCGAGTCATGCCGAGTAGACGGCCAAATGCGGATGGCCTGTAAAGCCAGACTTGACAATGCGGTGACGTGCCCATGATCTTCGAGCGATGAGCACGACCGCGGTCACGCATGCGCCTCGCTCCGTCTGCGTCGAGGCCGCGAAAGAGCTCGCCGTGCGCCGCCTGAAAGACGCCGGAGAGTCACGATGGCGCAGTTTTCGTGATTGGAATGGTGAAGAAGAACGTGCTGCCCACCCCGACCGTGCTTTCCGCCCAGATTCTTCCGCCGTGTGCCTCGACGAGGCCCTTGACGATCGACAGGCCCAGGCCGGCGCCGCCGCGCCCGGCCTCCTTTGCCTGCCAGAATCGATCGAAGAGGTGCGGGATCTGTTGCATGGGAATCCCCGCGCCCGTATCCGTGACCCAGAAGAGCACCGCTTGCTCCCGCCGAGCCGCACCCACGTGAATCCGTCCGCCCGCTGCAGTGAATTTGATGGCATTGCCGATGAGGTTCTCGAAAACCTGCAAGACGCGATCGTGATCCGCCCATATTTCAGGAAGCTCTGCCGCCACATCGAGGTCGAGCTCCAGCGAGCATTCGCGTGCAAACGGTCTCTGTGCCTCCACCGCCTCGATGGCAACCTTGTCGGCGGGGATAGAGCCACGCATGACGGAGAGCTGCCCCGCGTCGACGCGAGCCACGTCGAGGAGATCCTGGATGAGACGATTCATTCGCAGCGCGGCACGCTGAATCGACTCCCCGCGTCGAGAGATCCCTGGTTCCCGCGCACGCCGCAGGAGCTCCGCGTGGACGAGGATGGCGTTCAGCGGATTGCGGAGGTCGTGCGCGACGGTACCGAGCGTATCGTCGCGTACCCTGATGGCTCGCTGGGCGTTGCGGAAGAGGCACGCGTTCTCCACGGCCAAGGCGGCTCGGTGCGAAAGCTCCTGGGCCACGGCAAGCTCCCGCGCGGCGTACCGGGCCGCCGTCGTGCTGACGAGAAGGAGGGCACCCACGAGATTCCCATGGGCAATCAGCGGCACGCCGATGAGGGATTTCGGATCGAGCTCGCGCAGCACCCGCAGGTGCTCCTCGCTCTGCGCGATCGATTCCAAGTACTCGGGCGTCACCTCGTTGACGAGAAGCGGCTGTCTGGTCTCGAAGACCCTCGAAACGAGGTGCGGACCCCCTCGATCGAGCTCGAGCCGCTGGAGAGCATCCGCGACCGTTGCCTTTTCGGGATCCGCATGTGCGACCTTGAAGCGACGCCCCCCGTCCTCGTTCATGAGCTCCGCGATGCAGCAGTCCGCCAGATGGCGGACGACGAGGCTCACCAGGCTGTCCACGGTCTGGTCGTAATCGAGGCTCGAGGCCAGAACGGCGCCGACGTTCAAGAGGAGCCGCTGCTCCTTTTCGACCTCCTTGCGCTCGGTGATATCGCGGAGGATGATGGTGAAGAGAGGCACGCCTTCCACGTCGAGCTTGGAAATGGCTCCTTCTGCGGGGAACTCCACGCCGTCCTTGCGGAGCGCCCAAATGGTTTCACGCTCGGACATCTTTCGTGCCTTCAGCGGGGTCTTCGCGAAGTCGCGAACGTGCTGCTGATGGCGCTTTCTCAGCCCTTCCGGGATCAAGACATCCACGGGCTGGCCGAGGATCTCCTCGCGCTTCCAGCCGAAGATTTGCTCGGCACCTTCATTGAAAATGTGGATCCGTTGGTCCTGGTCGAACGAAATGATGGCGTCGGCGGCGATCGAGATCAGGCCCGCGAACCTCGCCTCCGACGCGCGGAGCGCCTCCTCGGCGCGCTTTCGCTCGCTGATGTCACGAACCAGGCTCTGCCATCGACCGTCGGGGAGGAACCTGGCGCTCACCTCGACCGGCAAGTAGGCCCCCCCCTTGGTCCGTAGCCTCCACTCGGCGACCTCCACGGCCCCCGCGAGAAGCTGTTCCTTGGCATGCGAGAGCCGGGGGACGTCTCGCGGGGGTATGAAATCAACCATGGTCTTTCCGATGATCTCCTCGCGGGCATACCCGAGCATGCGGCAGCCAGCGGTGTTCGCATCGGTATAGCGACCCTCGAGGTCGGCGACGAAAATGCCGTCCGGCGCCTGCTCGACGAGCACCGCGAGCCGTGCCTGGGCTTCGAGCCCTCTCTTTCCGGCGATGAGATTGTCAATACGAGCGCGCAGCTCGTCGACGGTAAAAGGTTTTGTGATGTAATCCTGGGCGCCCTCGCGCAAGAGCTTCACCCGTAGCTCGTCATCCGACTTCGCCGTGAGGAGCACGATGGGGATCCCATCGAGCTCGCGGTGGGAGCGGATCGCGCGCACGAGCGCGTCGCCGCTCAGCTCCGGCATCATGATGTCGCAGAGGACGAGGTCGGGCTTGAGCTCCAGCGCTTTTCGCAGGCCCTCCGTGCCATCGAACGCCGCCACGACGCGATGATCGGACGCCAGGCTTTCGATGATGAATCCGCTCATTTCGCGGTTGTCTTCCACCACGAGCACGAGCGCGCCTTCCGGCGCTCCGACGACCTCGGCCGGAGGCCCACCGTGAAGCTCGAAGGCCGCCTGCGATACCACTGCCGGCACAGGCCCCCCCGACGGTACATCGGCCGCCCGGGGCCGCACGACGGCTTCGGGCGGGGCTCGTCGGGGCAGCTCCACCGTGAACAAGGCTCCACCTTCGGGCGCTTCGGAGACGGAGATCGCGCCGTGGTGCAGGGCGATGAAATCCCGCGCGATCGCGAGGCCCAGGCCCGTCCCACCAAACCGCCGTGTAGCTCCGCCATCCAGCTGGCGGAAGCGTTCGAATACAGCTTCTCGCTTGTCAACGGGAACGCCGGGACCGCTGTCCGCCACCTCGATGACCATGCGATCCTCGGGAATCTGTCGCAAGCTCGCGCGGATGCTCCCACTGACAGGAGTGAATTTGAATGCGTTCGAGAGCAAGTTGAGGAGGACCCGCTGCATTTTGTCCGCGTCGACCTCCGCCCGGAGCGCGACCTCTGCCTCGACCGTGAATGCGATGTCCTTCTCCTTGGCCAGCACCTCGAAATGGCTGGCGACGAAGCGGAGCAATCGCGCCAGATCGATCTCGCAATATTCGAGCGTCATTCGGCCAGCGTCGATCTTTGCGACGTCGAGCAGATCATCGACGTGGTGGTGAAGCGTGCGTGCATTGCGTTCGATGACCTCGATGTCGCGACGAAGAGCCGGGCTGATCTCGGGTGCATCGAGGAGACGCTGCGTGGGCCCGAGGATCAGCGTGAGCGGCGTGCGAAGCTCATGGCTGACGCTCGCGAAGAACTCGGACTTGAGCCGGTCGAGCTCCTTGGTCTTCTCGTAGAGCCGCGTGATCTCCTCATTGGCGCGCACGAGCTGCCGGTTGGCCTCCGTGATCTCCTGTCCTCGCTGGAAGATCTCGGCCTCCATGTTCTCCGCTTGGATACGAAGGTCGGCGGTCAGCCTTTGCGCTTCGAGGCCAGCTTGCTTGACGCGGACGAACTCCGTGACGTCCTCGACGCGATGCGTGACATAGATGAGCTCGCCGTCGGGCCCGAAGACCGGGCAGTTGACCTGGGACCACCATCGCTCTTCGAATCCGCCCCCTTCCTCATCAGGCCGGCGGATGTCGTACTGCTGAATGGGCATTGTATCCGGGACTCGCCGACGGAGCACCCGCTCGAGGGACGCGCCGAGGTTCCGGACGGCAGTAGCGCCTTGCTCCGACGTCGCCGGGTTGGCAGGGAATACCTCAAAAATACCGCGACCAAGTATTTGTTCGCGCCTCGTCATCGTCGCGCGCGCATAAGCATCGCTGACCGCGACGATCGTGTACCGAGGCGCATCGGGTTCGACGACGAGGTAGAGCCCGGGGGCGGACTCGAAGAGGGTCCGAAAGTCCGGATCCGCAGTCCGAGGCCCACTCATGGAAGACTGCGTATAAGATGGATTGTTGCTGCGCCGCATGGCAGTGGTCCGCGCCATTTATCCGTGTGGCATGGACAACTGTCAATCGCTGCAATCCTTCTTCGTCGCGCGTCACCACGCCCGCGGGGGCTCGGCCAAGCAGGCTCTCTCGTCTCCGAGCGGACGCCCTGCCTCGCGAAGACCAGCGAGCGAGCTCGATGCAGAGGGGCGCGTGCAACGCTTCCTTCGTCCGAGGGGTTTCTCAGCCCCTGAAAGCCGTCCGCAGCCCGTCCGGGGGGGTTTTTCAGCCTCCGGCGGGTCCTGCCGGGGGCGGCTCGGGCTTCTTCTTGCCTCGGCCGCCTGCGCGGGAGCGGATCACGCTGTACAGGGAGGGGAAGGTCTTTTCTGGGGTCGGCTCGTGGCGCAAGAGCCATCGGCCCGTCGCGGCGACTTCCTCGTAGGTATCGAGCAAGAGCGTGAAGGCGCGGGCGAGGTGATCGGCGGCCACGCGCGCCTCCGGGCCGAGCCGAGCGCCGAGGTTCGCGAGGATCTCCTCCGCGGCCTTCACGGCGTCGTCGGCGTCGGTCGCGCGGAAGTGCTTCTTGTCGTCCTTGAGGGCGTCATAATGGTCTCGATACACGGTGGCATACCCGAGCAAATCGGCGGCAAGGTCGCGGTGGCCGGTGCCCGCGCGCAGCATGGCGAGATAGGGGCCGACCTCGGGGTGGTCATTCAAATGGTACTCACAAAGGGCCTGCATGCGTGCCTCGATGCCGAGGGCCTTCTGCACGAGCTCGGCCGGGAGTTTTCCCTCGGTGGAGAGGGTGCGGGCCTTCTGATCCTCCGTCGCGGCATACCAGCACGCCCAGGCGGCGGTGGGGAGCAGCTCGACGAGGGCGGCGTCGAATTCGCTCGAAGGCAGGCTCTTGTAGCGGGCCCAAAGCTTCGGCTCGCTCGCGCGCGCGGCGAGGCCGAGCGCGGCGACGGCGGCGAGGCCCGCGTCGGCATTGACGACGGCCAGGGATTCGACGGGCATTGTCTGGTAGCGAGGGAGGAGCGCCTCGAAGGCTTGCTTGCCCTTGACGGGATCGAATTGGGGACTGGTCATGGCGCCGGATGGAATCATGGGGAGAGGCGCGCGGGCAAGTGTGGAGGGCATAGCGGAGTCGGAACTCGCCTCCGCGGGGGCTGTGTTCGCGCCCGACGACGAGCATGTCGACAGGGCCGAGACGCCGGAGGTCTCCGCCGCGCGGGGCGTCACGGCGGCAGAGCTCGCGCTGGCCTGGGTTCACGGGCGCGCGCGTGTCCACGCGGTGACCGTCGTCCCGATCCCCGGCACCCGGAAGCGCAGCCGGCTCGAGCGCGCCGCGAGGCGCTTGCGTGAGGCAACCAGAGCCTACCGCCAGGCGCTCAACGTCCGGCAGCGGACGCTTTACGGGTCGAGGATCAGCGTCCGCGCCAGATCCTTCGCCAGGAGCTCGGCGAGCGCGTCCTCGGAGTCCGCGGCGTTGGCCGGGACATCGGCTTCGATGAACGCAAGACCGTATTTGTCCTCGACCCCTTTCCGGAGCGGAAAGTGCCAGCCGAGGTAATCGAAGCCGGTGACGGTATTGATGTCGTTGGGGCTGGTGATCAGGTTGGCCGGATCGGAGAACAGCAGTGGGCCCGGACCCCACCCTAGCGGGGTATCGCGGACCCTGTGCTCCGGGTAATTCGTCCAGTAGGCGATCTTGACGATGACGACCAGCAATCGGCCGAGGGATTGGAGCACGAGCGATGCGTCCTGCGGCTTCCCCTTGACCGTCAGCGCCGTGAGCGTGCCGCCCAGCAGCGCATTGACGAGGCCCTGCTGCTGGGCGTTCGTCAACTGGGCGAACGTGGCCCTGTTGAAGTCCTTGTCCGCGTGCGCGTCGAGCTCGGCGATGACGGCGAGCGCGTCGTCCGTCGTGACCCTGACGCCGATCGCGGGGACGTTCCTCGTCTGAATGATCAGGATCATGTGCTCGTGGAAGGATTTGGTCGGTTGACCACTCGCGGGAGCGAGCGCGCCCGCGGGTTTGTCGCCCGGCACGTCGGGATCGGCCGGGATGATGATGCTGGCAAAGGCATTCATGCTCGGGCCGATGCTCGTCAGCGTGCCCTTGCTCGGCTTGAACGTCACAGCGCCGTCTTCTTTGAGCTTCAGCCCGCGGATGAAAGCGGGGAGATGCCCCGGGCTCCACATGGGCACGTTCAGCGAGAAGAACGGAGAGAGCTGACCATCTTGTGACATGACGACCTCCTTCTATGCGCTTTCGTCTGCGATGATCATGTCGGCGATCAGGTCGGCGTGTGCCGTGATCGGGAGGTGGTTGTTCGCTCGGACGTGCGTGGGGAAGATGCTGCAGTCCGCGATACGAAGGCCCTCGATACCGTACACGCGGGCCTGCTCGTCGCACACGGCCATTGGATTGCTGGCCGGACCCATGCCGCAGGTACCGCTGGCGTGGAAATGCCCCGAGACCATTGGATGGAGCTGCTGTACCGTCGTCGGCACGATCGGGGTGAAGTTCGGGTCGAGCCAGTTTTGGAAGAAGGGCTGCGAGGGGTCCATCATCGCCGCGTGCGTGACCTGCGCAGCTTCGACGAGCGCCTCGGCGTCCTTCGCCGCCGGGTCGTTCAGGAGCCCCTGGAAAATCTTGGGTGTCACCCGCGGATCCGGTGATTCCACGAATACGCCCCGGCCACGCGAGCGCGGCTTGTAGTTGGCCACGCCCATCCGCACGAGCCGCTTGTAGTTGGTCCGGATGGCGCGCTTTGCAGCCAGCCCATGGTCGAAGACGTTGATCTTCGCGTTCGCGAGGTCGTTGTTGCCGGTCGAGAGGAGGTAGACGATCTCCGGCGATTCGTCGAACAACGTCGGCGGATTGCCGACCCTGAACTTGGGGTCCGTCCGCACCTGGTCCGTCCGCAGGCGCCCGCCGTACGTGAGGCCCTGGAACATCAGCGGCAGGTCCCTCCTCGTGCGGTACACGATGTTGATTCCGACGTGCTGCAAGATGTTCGCGCCGACGCCGGGCAACTTGTGAAGCAAGGGCGTCCCTTTCGGCATGCGTTTGGGATCCCCCACGCCCGATCGCAGCAGGATCGCGGGCGTCCCATAGGGGCCCGCGGCAAGGATGACGTTCGGGCAGAGGGCGGTCTTCATCACCCACACGCCATTCTGGTTCTGAAGGTATTCGACGCCCGCCGTCTGGAGGCCGCCGCCGGGCTTCTTCACGAAGAGCACGCGGTTCACGACCGCCTGGCTCTCGAGCTTGAGGTTTGGCTTGTCGCGCACCGGGTCGATGGCGACGATCAGGGCGCTCCGGCGCTCGTCGTACTTGTCGACGCGGTGGAAGCTCAGGGACTGGCGCCCGCCCGCGACCGGGTTTCCCTGGCTGTCGAAGCCGACGTAGCCGAGCGGGGCCTTGTGGAAGTTGTTCGTCGTGTTCGCGAGGAAGTTCCAATCGTTGATGTCGTCGACGAAATCTAGCGGCAGCTTGTCGTGGGCGGCCGAATTCGTCAGCGATTGGACGATATCTATCAGCACCGGATTGATGCGCGGGGTCGTGACGTTCGGGCGGGTATCACCGAGCAGCGGTCCGCCGATCCGACCGATCTCGATGTACCCGGTGCCGCTGTGGGTGCTCGGATCGATCGCGGGGTGCTCGATGTCGATGTCGTTCTCCGCCTTTTTATAGTGGGTGAGCATCGAGCTGCGGTTCCAGGGCGTAAGCTTGGTCCCGGGCCCCGAGCCGGTGGGGACGGGGAGCCCTCCCGGGTCGATCTGGAGGTGCTCGTCATCGATGATATCGACGACCCGGAAGGGCTGGCCATCTTGGTCGAGGCGGATGTAGTCGCCCGCTTTCAGCTCCGACGTGAAGTTGTTGCCCGAAACGATGTTCGTGCCGACGAACTGGAGGTTGCCCAGGCTTCCGGCGCCGTCGCGCAGGTAATGGTCCCACTCGTCGTAGTCCTCGGGGGCGGCCCGATAACACACCATGCCGTAATGGTGGCTGCTACCCCCGACCATCTTGCCCATCGCCTGATCCCCCATCGGGACCTGGAACCCGTAGCCGGTCGTTTCCGGCTCCCCGACGTAGGGCCAATCCTTCGACTCGTAGTCGTCGAACGTGCTTTGCGTGCCCTCCGCCCGCCGAGCGTTCGGCGTCGGCATGTCGATGCCCGCCTCCAGCGCGAGCACCTTGAATCCCTCGTTGACCAGGCGGTTGATCACGATCGCACCGCCGGAGCCCGTCCCGCAGACGATGAAGTCGAAATCGCCCTGGTCCGGCGTTTCCGCCTTCGCCACGCCCGGAAGGGCATGGCCGAATGCAATGATGCCGAGGCTGACGCCCCCCGTGACCGCGACGAACTTTCGCCTGGACAATGTATCGTTATGATTCGACATACTCCCCCATGCCCGGACCGGAAACGCTGGGCGCGCGATCCCCTCGCGCCAACCTGTCACTCGGAAGGGCGTCCGCCCCGCGCGCAGGGCGGAGCGCTCCGACGAATCACCGTGTACGCCCAGAGTCCTCTCATGGGCGCGCGTCGGCTTTCGGTACGCTGGATCACGGTACCTCGGGAGTCAAGCTTTCGCGACTCCTTCGATCATGCCGGATTGGGGCGAAATCGTAAAAGCGGGCCGCCTCGAACGCGTGGGCCTTTGGCCCTACGACGTGCGCCGTGCAGGATGCCCCTACAAGACCGCCAAGGTGATGACGCGTGGTGCGCGTTCGCTCGTGGAAACACGCGTGACCACGCTCATGAATTGCCCGTCGTGCCCATGCCGCCCGGGCACGCTCGGCCGCTCCCGTGGCACCCGGACGAACGGCCCTCGGGGACGGCCATACCGACGGGTCAAGTCGTGCCGGGCGTCTCGAACCTCGCAAACCGCGCGAACAGCGGTGGGAGCACGAGCAGATTGAGCAGCGTGGAGCTTACGAGCCCGCCCAGGATGCCCAGCAGCAAGGCCTCGTCGATGCGCTCCTGGGCGGCACGCTCACGGCGCTGACGGTCAAGGGGAATCCGAAGGACGCATCGCTCGTGCTCCAATCCCTCGGACGATTGCTGGTCGTCATCGTCAAGATCGCATACTGGACGAATTACCCGGATCACAGGGGCCGCGATACCCCGCTGGGGTGGGGGTCCGGGGCCATTGCTGTTCTCCGATCCGGCGAACCTGAACACCAGCCCCAACGACATCAATAAAAGGGGTCGAGGACAAATACGGTCTTGCGTTCATCGAAGCCGATGTCCCGGCCAACGCCGCGGACTCCGAGGACGCGCTCGCCGAGCTCCTAGCGAAGGATCTAGCGCGGACGCTGATCCTGGACGATTAGCGCCCGCCACGTGCGGCCTATTCGGTTCGGATGATAACATGGTAGCCGTGATTACAGGCACTTCCTGCAACCCCGCTCTTCAGGGGGGCAGACGCGTCCAGCCTGTCATGTTACCGTGGCCGCCCCATGCCTTCCGGTCCCGAGCGTCCTCTGGGGGAAGCGGGCTACGCGGCCCCTCCCGCTGCATCGTCGGATCCGCATGCCTCTGCGCCCTCCATCGTCGTGCGTTCCTCGATGGCGAGCCTGAGCATCCTCGGTTCGGAGATGACGTCGTACTCGACGCCTGACGCTGCTCTCGCAGCGGTCACGCCGCAGGCGGGCAGCAAGGCCTGTCCGACCTGTAGCAGGACGTACCCTCCCCACTTCAACGTCTGCCCGCAAGATGGGGCGGCGCTCTCCCTCCACGACGAGCTCGTCGGAACCACGCTCCGGGACACGTTCCGGCTCGTGCGTGTCCTCGGCGAGGGCGGCATGGGGCGTGTTTACGAGGCGCAACACACGCGCATTGCAAGCAAGCGATTCGCCATCAAAATGCTGCACCCCGAGTACGCCCGGCAGCCGGATGTGCTCGCTCGCTTCATCCGGGAGGCCGAAGCTACAGCAACCATCAAGAGCCTTCACGTTCTCGAAGTCTACGACGTCGATCGTACGCCAGATGGCCGTGCCTACATCGTCGGCGAGCTTCTCCAGGGGCGTGAGCTCGCCGAACACCTGGAGCGATCAGGCAAGATGGCGCTCGGTCCGGCGGTGCGAATCGTCCGGCAGATCTGCAAGGCGCTCCATGCGGCCCACGCTAAAGGGATCGTCCATCGGGACATGAAGCCGGAGAACGTCTTTCTCACCGGCGATCTGGAGAAACCCACGGCCAAGATCCTTGATTTCGGCATCTCGAAGGTCGACTCCGGCACCGGGCCCGCGCTCACCAAGACCGGGATGATCATGGGCACGCCTTCGTACATGTCACCCGAGCAGGCGAAGGGGCAGAAAATCGATCATCGCACCGATATCTATGCCGTCGGCGCGATCCTGTATGCCGTGCTCACGGGTCGGAGACCCTTCGACGGAGACGAGCCGACCTCGATCCTCATGCGTGTGCTCTCGGAGGATCCGCCGCGCCCGCGAACCCTCGAGCCCAGCATCCCGGACAACGTCGAGATGATCATCCAGCGGGCCATGGCGAAAGAGCCGCAGGACCGATTCCAGGATATCCGTGAGCTCGACGAGGCCCTGACGCCGTTCGATCCGGAAGCGTCCAGCGCGGGCACCAGCGTGACCGGGAGCTCTGCTTCGGCGGGTGTCTCGCTGAAGCGACGCGAGAACGCGCTCATCTCGGACAGGATGCTCCTGGCCGGCACCGCCGCGATCGGTGCGTGCGGCGCCGCGGGGATGCTCATCGCAGCGGTCGCGTCGATTCTGCGGCTTTCGCGCGGAGCCTCTGTCCGTGGCAACATCACAGGGGGAGAGTCAGCATTCCTAATTTTGGTCGTCGGAGGCCTCGTGCTCGCGATTGGCGGGTTCTTCGCCCGCCGTGCGTACCGGATCGTTTGGCAGGACGATGCCAAAGTCTCGGAGCTCCTCGCACGGCTCTTCCCGATCGTCGCCGGAGGCCTCGGCGTCTATGGCGCGAGCACGATCCTCATTCACCTGTTCGAGACGGTGTTGCTACGGCAGGCCATCGGCGTGGCGTGGGCGCCGTGGGACGTGCTGCAGCTCGTTTTCGGTGTCGGGTGGGCCGTGGGGACGTTCAGGGTGAACGCACCACCGAAGTGAGAAGCCAATCGCTCACGGACAGGGCATGTAAACCGGCCGCCCCGCGCGGCTCGGGGGATGTTTCACCTGTCCTCGCATCCGGTATATTGGAGAGCCTGAACCTCAATGAGTGATGATCCCGAGCTAAAACAGTATACAGCACGAATCGGAACGGTCCTCCGGGGCAAATGGCGCATCGATTCGCTCATCGGCGTCGGCGGGATGGCTGCGGTTTACGAGGCGACACACAGGATCGGCCGGCGCTGCGCAATCAAAATCCTCCATCCGGAAATCGCGGTCTCCAAGGAGCATCGAGCCAGGTTCGAGCAAGAGGCGCTCGCAGTAAACCAGCTCGGTCACCCCGCAGCCGTCAATGTCCTAGACATTGACACGAGCGAAGATGGATCGCCGTTCTTGGTGATGGAGTTGCTCGATGGTGAATCGCTCGGCAAGCGCGCTCATCGCTCCGGCGGCATCGAGGAGCGCGAGCTGCTCCGCATCGTCTCGACCGTGCTCGAAGTGCTCGATGTCGCGCACGGGCTCGGCATCGTTCATCGAGACATCAAACCTGATAATCTGTTTTTGACCTCTTCAGGCGGCGTCAAAGTCCTCGACTTCGGGATCGCTCGAATGAAACAGGGCGGCTCCAATGTTCGTACACGTATCGGCTCGATGCTCGGGACGATACCTTATATGTCGCCCGAGCAAATCGCTGGTCGCGAAATCGATGGGCGGGCCGACGTCTTCGCCGTCGGCGCCACGATGTTTCGGATCCTGACAAAACGCCATGTGCACGAGGGCTCCATGGAAAGCGAGCTCCTCATCAAGATGGCGACGCAGCCTGCGCCGGCCCTGCGCACCGTTGCCCCCTCTGTCAGCCCAGAGGTTTGCGCCATCGTCGATCGCGCGCTCGCTTTCGATCTATCGCGCCGCTATCCAACGGCCCGCGCCATGCGTGAAGACATCGAGCGAGTTCTGGGCGCCAAGGCTACCCCTCACGCGCCAGTTCCGGTGTCGATCCGAGCCGACGCGTCGACTGGAATCAGTGTCGATGGGCCGACGATGGCTGCTCCTGCTCCCGACCAAGCGATGCAGGCACCAATGGTCACTCCTGCTCCCGACCAAGCGATGCAGGCACCCGTCGCCACGTCCGTGCGGCCTCAATCTGCTGCAACCAGCGCAGGAGCAGGCTCGAATTCCCGGTTCTTGATGATTGCAGTGATTGGCTCTTTTGCTGTCGCTGTATGCCTCGCCGTTGTCTTCTTCGTCGTTCGTTCGGGGGACTCCGCCGAAGACACTCGTGAGAGCGCGGACGATGACACATCTCGAGAGGACAAGGCGAGCGGCACGATGGCCGCGTCTTCCAATACCAGCAAGCCATCCTCGACCGCTGGGCCCTCATCGACGCGCCGGCCCGCCCCAAATGGCAAGTATCGGCTACTCCTCAAGGACGGCAAATATCCATTTTGCGTCACGTCGAAATTGAAAAATGCATATCCAGTACGCACGAATGACGAGGGCGTCAAAGTGTGCAGTGGCACCCCCGAAGGGCCCATTCCGGTTGACGGCCTCAAAGCCTACCACCCCTCCGAGTTTCAATGGGAATAGCTAGAGGCGTGCACCTTCGGGACGGGGCTTTGGGCTCCGGCGATGCGGGCGGCGTCCAGCGAGCTACGGCCCGTTGCACTGTGGTCATCCTTGTAGGCTGATGTCGGTGTACGGGACCAACTCCACGAACATCACGGAACTACACAGCTTTCCGTGCCGTGGGGTGGATCGAGCATGATGTCCACTCGGACGGCGGTGCGGTTCCTCCGCTCTCAGCACCTTTGTCCGTGTACACTCCTCGACATGGCAGGGATCATCCCACCCAAGGGGCGCTCGAGCACCGACGATGACGTCACGGTGCCGATGATCGGGAACCGACGCGACGCATCCGTCGTTGAGCTCTCGAACTCGGCGCTTGGGGAAGAAAAGACTACGGTACGGTGGACGGACGACGCACCCACGTTGGTGCGCTCAGACAATGACGCACCCACGTTGGTGCGCTCGGACAACCAAGCGCCAGCGCTGATCGGGAGCTTGATCTCGGAGAGGTACCGCGTCCACGAGCTTCTCGGGGAGGGCGGCATGGGAGCCGTGTACCGCGGCGAGCAGGTGCACCTGCGCAAGCAGGTCGCGATCAAAGTCCTCCAGCCGGGCGCCCGGAACCTCCCCCAGATCGTGGCGCGGTTCGAGCGCGAGGCGATCGCGGGGGCGCATATCCAGCATCCGAACGTGGTCTCGGCGAGCGACTTCGGTCAGCTCCCGGATCGGTCGCATTTTCTCGTCCTCGAGTATGTCGAGGGCACCCCGCTCCAGGACGTGATCGCCTCGGCACCGCTCCCCGCGCGACGCGCGCTCCACATCGCGAGGCAGATCGCGTCTGCTCTGGAGGCGGTACACGCGAAGGGGATCGTGCACCGCGATGTGAAGCCGCAAAACATCCTTCTCGGCGCCCATGATCAGGTCAAGCTCATCGATTTCGGCCTCGCCAAGGTGAACGTAGAGCTCCTGTCCACCGAAAGCCGCGAGGCCGCGCGCAAAGGCCAGGACCTCACCGCTGCCGACCAAGTCCTCGGCACGCTCAGTTATCTCGCGCCGGAGGCCGTGCGCGGCATGGAGGCCGTCGATGCTCGCGCGGATCTTTATGCGCTTGGACTCATGTTGTACGAAATGCTGTCCGGGCGAGGCCCGTTCGACGCGAGCGACGGCCAATCTTCCTTCCGGCAGCGGCTCCTCGAGGAAGCGCCCCCACTCCGCCAGCGTGCTCCGGGAGCAGGTATCCGCCCCGAAGTAGAGGCGATCGTGATGCGGCTCGTCCAGCGAGACCCAACCCAACGTTATCCGACGGCGACCAACGTGATCGCGGCCATCGACGGGGCCATTGCGGCGATGGAGGGCGCGCCGAGGCAGATCGAGCCGACCGTTTCGATGCACCTCGGTGCTCCGGGGCACCCGACGAGCGCGACGCCGCTCGCGCCCCGGTGGACCTCGCCGGCGATGCGGCCGTGGCTCATTGCGTCCATCGTCGTATCGCTCTTGCTCAGCGTCGCGCTCTTGATCGCCATCCTGAGCAACTGACCGAGACTCAAAAAGGCCACAGCGAGGGAGCAGGCTCGTTGCTCGACGGCAGCTCCGCGGGCCCCGTCGGTTCGGTGCCCGCAAGGAACACCTCCTCGATGCCCCCGACACCCAGCGGCGCGAGTTGACCGGTCTGCGGATCGATGGGCACGCGCACGAGCCCGACCTGCGGCGCGGCGAAGTCGGTACGCGGTATCGTCTTGTGTGCCTCCTGCATGAACGCGATGAAGGCCGGCAGCGACGTCGTGCCGCCCGTCTCTCCGGCGCCGAGCGGAGAGGCGTCGTCGTAACCCGTCCAGACGGCGCATGCGATAGCCGGCGAGTAACCCACGAACCAGGTGTCTTTCGCAGCATTCGAGGTGCCCGTCTTGCCCGCGACGGGTATCGTCATGGAGCGCGCGCGCTTGGCTGTCCCCGTCTCGACGACCGAACGCAAGAGGCTCGTCATGATGTAGCCCTCGGCTTCCTCCATCACGCGGCGTGGAGGCGTTGCGTCGGGTAGCGGCAGCGGCTTGCCGTCCGGGTCGGTGATGCTCCGAATGAGCACCGGCTCACGGTACGTGCCGCCAGCGGCGAACGTATTGTACGCGGCGACCATCTCGAACGGCGTAACCTCGTAAGCTCCGAGCGCCAGCGACAGATCCGCGCCGAGCTTCGAGGCGATGCCCAGGGATTGCGCCCACGCCGCGACCTTGGCCGGCCCGAGCTTGTCGAGCGTCCACACCGCGGCGACGTTGACGCTCGTGGCAAGCGCCTCACGCAGCCGACGCGGAGACTGTCCGTCGCTCTCGTCGTAGTTGGCGGGTCGGTATCTCCCTCCGAGAGCGGCCGGCTCGGTCTCGAGAATCGACGCCGCGGTGAAAACGCGCGTGTGGATCCCGTAGCTGTAAACGATCGGTTTGAACGTCGAGGCAGGCTGCCGATGCGCCGACCTCGTCCGATCGAGGGCGCCGCGCACGGCGTCATAGCCGCCAACGACCGCGAGCACTTCGGCCGTACGGACGTCGAGGGCGACGAGCGCAGCCTGGGGCCCAAGCGCGAGCTCCAGCCGTCCGCTGCGCGGGTCGTCGTCGGCAAAGGTGACACGCACGACCTTGCCGACCTCGGCAAACTGGCTCGGGGGTAGATTGCGAGGATTATAGCGCTTCGCTTTGTCCAACTTCACGGTGCCTTCGGCCGTACCGACGCTCACGGTGAGCGTGCCGCGTCCGTCGTCGGCCTTTGTGACCACGCCATTGTAGACGCGCCCGCCGCCCGGCGTGGGGGTTCCCTTGAAGGGAGCCGGATCGCCCTTGCCACGCTTGAGCGGAGCGACGAGCCCGCGGCGTGCGGCGTACGCGTCGAGGTTATTGCGCACCGCCGCCCTCGCCGCTGACTGCAGCTTTGGGTCGATCGTGGTCGTCACCGTGTAGCCACCCTGATCGGCCTGCGGGCCGGCCACGGCGACCAGCTTGCGCTCGACCTCGGCCACGACCTCGGGCGCCAGCTCCGCATTGTTTTCCGGCAAGGGGGCGAGGGTGATTTTCTGGCGAGCGGCGGCTTCCACGTCGGCGAGCGGCGCGAATCCTTTGTCGCCCATCTGCCGTAGTACGTAGCGCTGCCGCTCCTCGGCCTTGGCGAGGTCGACGCGCGGAGAGTAGACGCTTGGCCCCTTCACCAGGCCCGCGAGCGTGGCTGCTTCGGCGAGCTGCACGTCTCGAACGCTCTTGCCGAAGTAGTACCGCGCTGCTTCTTCAATGCCGTAGCGACCATGCCCGAAATAGATGTGATTGAGGTAAAGCTCGAGGATCTCGTCCTTCGTGAGCTCCTGTTCGATGCGGCGCGCGAGGATGAGCTCACGGATTTTGCGCGCGAAGGTGCGCTCGTTCGTGAGGAGCACATTCTTGACGACTTGCTGGGTGATCGTGCTGCCGCCCTGGCGCGTTCGCCCGGACCACAGGTTCACCAGAAGTGCCCGCAGGATGCCGAAGTAGTTCAGCCCCTCGTGCGAGTAGAAGCTTGCGTCTTCCGCAGCCAAGGCAGCGAACTTCATGCTCTTTGGCACCGTCGAGATCGGGACGACCGTGCGTCGCACGGTGAAGAGCTCCGCGAGTGGTGTCCCGTCGCGCGCGAGGATGCGCGTGACCTGCGGCGGACGGTAGTTCTTGAGCTCCGCGGTCTCTGGCAGGCCTTGGCCGTAGTACAAGATGAGGGCCGCAAACGAAAGAAAACCGAGGCCCAGCAGTATCGAAGCGGCCGTAGCGATGCGCCACATCCACCGCCGCAAGCGTCGTTTCCAAGACACCTTTCGCCTGCGCTGCTGGTCGCTGCCTGCGGGCGGTGGCGGCCCTGGCTGTACGTCGGGGATCGTCGGAGGGACGGCGTGCGGCGAGCGCGCGCTCGCCTTCGCGTCGAGAGGACGGCTGTCGGCGTGCGAGCCGGACGCGACCTTGTCAGGGCTGTCAAACCGATTCGTGGCCATTCACATTCCCCGCATGTTCGTCATTCAGGGCATTTGGCTCCACACACGGTGATATCGCCCGCACAGGTCTCGCTCTGCTGCGGACACGCGCCGAACACGCATCGGGATCCAGGCGTGCAGTGCACCAGGCATGGGGTGCCCTCGATGCAGTTGATCACGCAATCCCCTTCGCACGAGACCTTGCACGTCAACGATCCCGTGCAGTCTACCTGCGCATCGCGGCGCGCTCCTATCTCGCAGCCGCGCGGGTCTTTACATGAGACCTCGCACGCGTCGTCGCACACGTAGTCACAGGCGTTGGTCGTCATGCAGTTGGTATGTGGCAGGGCGCCAGCCCCTTGCCCGTTGCCGCGGGGCGGCTGGCTCGGCAGGCGAGGCTTGTCGCCGCCCGTTTTCGCGAGGCTGGGATCGATAACCGCAGCCGTGCTGCGAGTTCCAGGCGCGACCGCGGGGCTCCGTGTGGACGGCGAGGCCGGTGGCCTGAGCGTCCGGCTCGACGCGGAAGGCGTCGCGTCGGAATCGACGTGCACCGCACGGTAATACACGAGGGCGAGCACGCCTGCGCCGAGCAACGGGAACGCCAGCGCGGCCCATCGCAGTCTTCGTCCGCGTACCGTGGTCACCGTCCACTGCGTCGCCTGGGTGAAGACCGACGCGGTGGAGGACGGCGCACGCGCTGGAGCGACCGCCGATCCAGCGCGCGCCGATGCGGCCGATGAAGGAACGAGCCCCTGTCCTGCCCCCGCCGCCGCTGCGTGCGGAGCGGCCACCGTCGCGTCCGTGCCGATCGCCTCATCCGGATGGCTGGAGGCCGCGGCTATGACGACCTGCTGGGGGATGGCGAGCGGTTGGCCGGCTCGGACTGCGCGTATGTCCTGCAGCATCGCCCTCGCGCTCGGGTAGCGCTTATCGCGCTCGAACGCGAGCGCTCGATCGACGATGGCGCACACGGCCTGCGGCGCCTCCGGAGCGACGCTCGCGAGGGACGGCGCCGGCAGCGAAGACATCTTGATGAGCAGCTCGGAATCGGAGTGCGCCTCGTGGATGCGCCTCCGCGTGATCAGCCGAAACATCGTCGCTCCGACCGCGAACACATCGGCGCGCGCATCGACGTCTTTACCTGCGATTTGCTCCGGGGGCATGTACGCGATCGTGCCGAGCGTCGTTCCAGTGCGCGTGTGAACGGAGTTGGCCGCCTGTCGCACGCGGGCGACACCGAAGTCGAGCACCTTCAGGCGCCCGTCGCGCAGGCAGAACAAGTTGTCCGGCTTGATGTCGCGGTGGATGATGCCATGCGCGTGCGCCGCTGCGAGGACGTCCAAAAGCCCGTCGATGATTCGCAGGATCTCGGATATGTCCATCGGGCCGCGACGGGCACGCGCGGCGAGCGACTCACCCTCGAGCAGCTCCATGACGAGGAACGGGCAACCGTCCTCGGTCGTGTCGACATCGCGGATTTCGACCGCTCCAGGATGCACGAATTGATTGACGGCACGCGCTTCCTGATCGAACCGCGCGCGCAGCTCGGGTACGCGAGCGATCTCGGGGTGGAGAATCTTAATGGCGTCTCGCCGCCCGATCTTGTGCACGGCGACGTAGACAGCCGCCATGCCGCCGGAACCCAGCAGCCGTTCGAGCGTCCACTTTCCGCACAGGACCGTGCCGACTCTGCGCTCTAGCTCATCCATGCCGGCCGGATGCTAACACCAAATGCACCGGCAGTTCATGTCGTTTTCGATGTCCGCAACAGTCGGGACGGTTTGGCCCCACGCTCGCCGAACTCGCCCACGAGCGGCTTTGGCGAGCTCGTCGTACGTCCCGACGATCGGCACGGTGACCGTGAACGGTCCCGGCTGCAGCGTGGCCACGTTCACGAGCGGCGGCAGCTTCGCGTCGGGGTTCGGCGGCTGGCAGGGGATCGTGACTGAGGGCGCGACGACGAGCGCGAGATCTTTCTCGAACCCACCGGCGAGCACCGTCGGCCCCGCCTCCACCGAGACGATCCGGAGCGACGCGCAGCCACTCGCGTCCCCGAGCGGCAGCTCGATGGGCCGCGCGATGCGGCCGTGGGCCTCGGCGAGGGCCAGTGGCCCATGTGCGGTGCGACCGGGGTGGGCGTTTCTTGCTTCCCATACCCTGGGGCGGCGCGGGACGAGCTGATAGGGTGCGCCCGTGGGTTTCCTCTACGCTCTCTGGCAAGAAGCGCTCATCGCGCACACCTTCTGGTTGCTCACGGCGCTCGTGATCGCGCTCGTGGCGAGTCGGTTCTCGGCGTCGAGCCGGCCCCGCTTGCGTCCGCTCGGCTTCTTCCTGTCGATGCACGTGCTCTCGCTCCTCGGGGCGGCAGGGCTCGCGGTCACGGGCTCGTCTCTCGTGAACGAGATCAGGATCCCGGCGGCGGTGTTTGGCGGCGTCGCCTTCGTGGGCGCGGCGGCCGTGCTGCTCTTCCACGTCATCCTGCCTCGTCTGCGCTTGCACGCGCCGCGCATCGTCGAAGACGTGTTGGTGGCCATCTTCTCGGTCGTCACCGCCGTCTCCATCACGAGCCGCGCGGGCATCAACCTCTCGGGCCTCATCGCCACGAGCGCGGTGCTCACCGCGATCCTCGGCTTTTCCTTGCAGGACGTCATCGGCAACATCGCGGGCGGGCTCGCGCTCCAGCTCGACAACTCCATCGAGGTCGGTGACCGGATCAAGGTGAACGACGTGAGCGGGCGCGTTGCCGAGATACGGTGGAGGTACACGGCGATCGAGACGGGCAACTGGGAGACGGTACTCATCCCGAACAACGTGCTCATGAAGTCCCAGGTGACGGTGTTCGGCCGCCGCCAGGGCAAGCCGCAGTATTTGCGGCGCGTCATCCATTTCAACGTGGATTTCCGTTACCAGCCCTCGGACGTCATCGACGTCGTGCGCGACGCCGTGAAGAACGCCAAGATGGAGCGTGTCGCCGTGGATCCTCCGCCGAGCTGCGTGCTCGTCGATCTCGGCGAGTCGTACGGGCGTTATGCGTTGCGCTACTGGCTGACGGACCTCGACGCGGACGCCTCGACGGACTCCGATGTCCGCACGCGCATCTTCTTTGCGCTCGAGCGCGCGGGCATGCATCTGGCTATCCCCGCGGCCTCGATCCTGATGACCGAGGAGACGAGTCGAGCGGCAGAGAAAAACGCAAAGCGCCTTTCGAGGCGCAAGCACCTGCTCGAGATGGTCCCGCTCTTCCAGGCGCTCTCCGATGCGGAGCGGACCGAGCTCGCCGAGCAGCTCAATTACGCCCCGTTCACCCGCGGCGAGATCATCGCCCACCAGGGGGACGAGGGGCACCATTGCCTTTACCTCGTCGAGGACGGCACGGCATCGGTGCGCGTCTCCGAGGGCGGGCGGGAGCTTCCGGTCAAGAAGCTCGGGCCCGGGAGCTTCTTCGGCGAGATGTCACTCCTCACGGGGGCGCCGCGGCGCGCCACCGTGGCCGCCGAGACCGACGTCGAGTGTTTCCGTCTGGAAAAAGCGACCTTCCAGCGCGTGATCGAGAACCGCCCCGAGCTCGCCAGGGAGCTCGCCGCCGTGCTCGCGCAGCGGACCGAGGAGCTCAAGGCAGCACGTCAGGGCTTCGACGCTGCGAACGACGCAGCGCCGTCGGTAGGGAGGGTGGAGCTCGACCTGGTGGCTCGAATTCGCAATTTCTTCGAGCTCGGGGCCCCGTGAGTGCTTTCCACGGTGGCCCCGTTGGTGATGACCTCGCCGTCGATCAGGAACAGCTCCCGTTGCACACCTGCACGCCGTCCGGACAGCTCTCCACCGTGCCGGAACACTTGTCGATCGTGCAGATCGCGCCGGCTGCGCAGCGAACCGTGCAGGTGGCGCTCCCGGGGCACGCGACCGCGCAGTCTCCCGCGCACGTCACGTCGCAATCGCCGCTGCCCGTGCAGGAAACAGTCGAGTCGTCGCCGACATCCACGAAGCAGTTCCCCGAGCCGGTACACTCCGTATTGCATCCGGCGATGCACAGGAAGTCACAGGACCCGGAGCCGGCGCACTGGAGGTTGCAGCCCTCGATGCAGTTGATCTCGCAGTCGCCAGAGGACGGGCACACGCAATCGAGCCCGCTGCACTCGCACGCCGCGCCCTCCCCGGGGACACCAATCTCGCAGTCGTCGCCGTCGTCGTAGCGGCGGTCGTCGCCGCACGAAGCAGCCACGAGGAGCGGGAGGAAAACCAGGGCGGCAACGCGGTAGACCGTTTTTCGAATCATCTTCGTTTCTCCTTTGGACTCAGCCGTTCACAACGTGCAGACCCCACCCGTACACGCGAGCCCGGAGCAGCACTCCGCCCCGCTCGCGCACGACGTACCCACGGACTTGCACCCCGACGGCTTGCAGCTCGGGAACTCCCCGCCACCGCAGAGGCCGGAGCAGCACTCGCCGTTGCTCCCGCAGAGCGTACCTTCGGGCACGCACGTCGGGCTGCCGCCGAAGGTGCCGCATTTCAGCGCGCCGCCGTCGTCTGGATCCGGCGAGCATAGCTTGCCGCAACAATCGTCCGGCGTCTGACACGGCTCGCCGTTCGGCTTGCACGTGCAATCGGTACACGTGCCGCCGCTGCACGTCGAGCTACAGCACTCAGCGTTGCTCACGCAGGTATCGCCGACGACCTTGCACGCGAAGCCGTCCTCGCAGGTCTTGCTGTTCACGTTGCATTTCCTTGAACAGCAATCGACGTCCGCCTGACACGCGACGCCGCTCAGTGAGCAGCACGGCCCCTGGCAACGCGTGACGCCGTAGGAGCCATCGAGGCAAAGCAGCGCGCCTTGCGGCATGCCCGGGCAACACTCGCCGAAGGACGAATCGCAGATCTCGCCGGGCGGGCGGCAGTTCGCGGGCTGCCCGCATTTCGTGACGCCGCTTCCGTCGGCCTGACAGTTGCTCGTGCAACATTGTGCGTCCGTGGAGCAAAGCTCGCCGATGGGCTTGCAGCCGCCGATCGACTGGCAGAAAGCAGCTCCCGCCAGAAGCTCCACGCACGCGTTGGAGCAGCACTGGCTCGGGCCATTGCACGCCTCGCCGACGGCCTTGCATGCGCCGAGGGACGTACACTGCTTGATCCCGCTTCCGCTGTCCTCGCAGAGGTTTCCACAGCAATCCGCGTTCGTGTTGCAGAGCTCGCCCGTGACGCGGCAGCCGCCGAGCGAGATGCCACACGTCTTCACCCCGCCGCCCTTGTCCAGGCAAATGCCGCTGCAGCATTCGCTCCCCCCGATCGCGCAGTCCTCGCCGGGCTGGAGGCATCCGCCGCCCTGCGCACACACGCCGCCCTGGCACAGGTTCGAGCAGCAATCGGAGCTCACGGCGCATGCATCGCCGAGCTGCGTGCAGGGCGCCGTGGCGTCGCAGACGCCATTTTCGCAGCCAAGGCCGCAACATTCGATGGCAGCGCTGCAAGCCTCGCCCTCGCTCTTGCACGAGACCCCACCGGCGGTCGACCCGCCACCGATGCCACCCGCGCCGCCGTCGCCGCTCGGAAGCAGCACGCCGTCGAGATACGTTTGCCCACAAGCGAATCCCCACACGCCGAGCGCCAACAGGAAGTACGAGCGCTTCAAGGCATCACCTCCGCGCCAAGCACGAAGAACACCGCGGGGCGACCGAACGAGGCCACCTCGCGGCCGACGATACGGAGCACGGGTTCCGGGAACACGGGGCCGACGAAACCATCAAAACGGAGACGGACGCGGGGATGAATACGATAACCGATGCCCGCGCGTCCGTATGCGAGCGCCGCCCACCGGGTACCGGAGGCTGCGATCCTCGGCGGTTCGGCTTCTCCCTCGAACCAGAGGAGCATCGGCCCCACGCCGGCCCCGACGGATCCGAAAAAGGGTTCGTCGGGGGACGTGACGCGGACGCCGACGCCAGCGCCGAGGAAAAATGCACGCAGCGCCACCTCGCCGTCGGCATTCTGGACAAACCCAGGCGAGAGGGGGAGAAAGGACCACGCTTCGGCCGAGACGCGGCTCCAGAGAGACAAACGGCCCGAGAGCGCGAGGTTTGGGGAGATGGAGACGCCGCCCGGGCTCGCGAGGAGCGCGGGGCCCGCGAGCAGGGAGACGCGGGGTTCTCGGGGCGGAGGAGGATCCGCAAGCGGCGGAGCGCTGCTCGCGGCAGGCGGTGAGGTCGATGGGGCGGACGGCGCGACCGGAGGCGCCGCGCCGGGCGCCGCCGTGGGGGAACCTGCGGGGACGGGCAGGAGACGACCACGCAAGAGCTCGATGGCGCGGAGCGCGAGCAGCTCCGGCTCCACAGGGCCGGCGAGCGACTCGCTCACCCGCAGCTCTCCCGCGTCCTTCGCGCCCTCGCCCACCCACACGAGGATTTCCGGCGGCCAGCGCTCCACGCGCGCCGCGGCTGCCGCTCTTTCGGCGCGCGCCACGTCTGCGAGGTTTTCCCCTGCGACGCCGGCTCTCACGACGACGTCGAAGCCGAGCACGGAAAGCTCGTCACGCATGCGTTGCGCCGTCGGATCCCCGAGCGACGGGGCCACGATCACCACCCGCGCTCCGGCGTCGGCGAGCACAAGAGACGCGGTGACGAGCCCCGCAAGGAGCACCGCGAGCGCCATCGTTCGTCGTCCGCTCAAGGCTCGAGTACGCTCCTCGCGAGCGCAGCGTACGCGCCCTGCGGATACCGCGCGAGGTACCGCTTCGCGATCGCACGCGCGGCGGCCGGATCGCCACGCCGCCGGATCTCCAGCAAGCGGCCGAGGGCCTGCTCGGCAAGCTGTCCGCCGGGCTCCTCACGCAGGTACGTCTCGAACCACGTGGCCGCTTCTCCCGGCGACCGTTGTTGATCCGCCGCGATCTTGCCTATTAGAAAGGCGCTGCGCCCGCGGTCCCCAAACCGGCGGCGCGCGGCCATCAGAGCCTCGCGAGCGCGCGCAGGGCTGCCGGCGAAGCGCGCGGCGTCCGCGAGCGCGAAGAGGTCCGCGGCAGAAGCGCGCTCGACCTCCTGCGAGAAGCCCGCGCGTTCCGCCGCGGCGAGCGCATCCTTGTACTTGCCTGCGGACGCGAGCTCCCGCCAGCCGGGTTGCGCGGAGCTCTCCTCCGGGACGGGCGCCACGGGCATCGCCGCGGAGGCGCTTGGCGAGAGGATCGGCGCCGAGGGGTTCGTCTGGACCGACGACGGACCGGGTGGCGCGGGCTCGTTCGTCGACTTCGTCGCGGTCCGGGCTTCCTGGATCTCGAGCTTGCTCTCACGAACGGAGACGCGCAGGCGCTCGCCGGGAACGAGCGCACGCCCCTCCCGCAGGAGCGGCCCCGTAGCGATGACCGAACCTTCCATCATCGCGACCTCGAACGTCTCCGTCGCGGGGTCCCACCGCGCATCGAACGCAGTCCCGGTGATCCGCACCTCGAACGGGCCCGCGCGCAGCGCCCAGCGCGTGTCGTCGTGCGCGTGCGTGATTTCGGCGTGCACGGCGCCGCTCTCGATGAGCACCGCAGCTCCTCGGGGGTTCGTCTCGGTCACGCGCACCCGCGCGCCCGGCGCAAGCGTCAACGCGCTCCCCTCCGAGAAGCGCAGGCCGAGCGACGTCTCCCCAGCAGCGATCCAGTCGCCTGCCACGCCCTGGACCGGCGACGCGCCCACGGTGAACGAGAGAGCTGGCGTCCGCGTCGCCACGTACAAGGCAAAGGCACCTGCGCAAGCGGCTGCAAGGGCGAGGCCCGCGACGATGCCCTTGCGCCTCGCGCTCTCCGGGGCCTGCGGCGTGGGCGCGAGGAACCGGGATCGTGCGGCATCGAGGGCGCCGCGATCGGCCGACGCGTCCGAGACATCCGCCACCGCACGGCCGAGCCGTTCGAGGCGCTGCTTCATCTCGTCGTCCATCGCCCACCTTCCTCGAGCCAGCCGCGGAGCACCTCGTCTCCACGAGCGATGGCCGCGAACCGCGTCTCCGCCCGGTCGAGACGCCGCTTGATCGTCGAGAGCGACACCTCACACAGGGCCGCCACACGCTCGACTTCGAGCCCCTCGACGTACCGGAGCACGAAGGCCACGCGTTCGTCGGCGGGGAGTTTGTCGAGCGCGGCGTACGTCCTCCGGAACGCCTCGGCGACGCTGGAATCGACGTCCTCGACCATCGGCTCGGGCAGCTCCGCGGGCGCCCAGAACAGGAGCCAGCGACGGGCGCGGCGCGCCCGGATCGCCTTGTAGACCGTATGCGTCGCGACCATCTGCATCCAGCCCACGAGCGCATCCGGATCGCGTAGCTTGTCGAGCGAGGCCATCGCCTGCACGAACACCTCGTGCACGAGCTCAGCGATCTGATCGCGGTCGCAGCGGCCCAGGATACGCCGGACGATCCGCTCGACCGAGGGGCCGCACCGATCGAAGAGCGCTGCGCGCGCCCATGGCTCGCCCGCGCGGAGCCCGCGCACGATGGCCATGTCGTCCCGCATGACCGGCAAGGTTCGCACGACCGGGCTCGCGTTCCCCTGGGGGACGCTGTCGCGGGGTCGGCTGGCTTGGGGCGCGGGCGGCATCGAGGGCTCGATCGTGGAGGTACCCCGAAGCTGCGCCCACGGTTCACCGAAATCATCTTCGTGAACTGCAACACGCAAAAAACGTGAACCGCCCTGGGTCCCTCTCGGTACCTCCCTCCAAGCCTGGAGGAGACCCATGCGATCACACCGTCTCTTGTTCCTTGCCGCGTCCCTGTCCTCCGTCGTTGGCGCTGGCTTCGTGCTTGGTGCTGGGTGCAGCGACGATCCGTCCATGGGTGGCACCGCGGGCGCCGGCGCGGCGCCGGGGACGGGGGGCAGCGCGGGCGCGGGTGGTGGCACGGGCGGCATGGCAGGCGCGGGCGGCTCGGGGACCGGCGGCGCTTCGTGCAAGGGCGAGGGCGAGGCTTGCGGCGCAGCGATCGAGTGTTGTGGCCTCGGATGCAAGAACGGCGTCTGCGACGCCACGGCGCAATGCACGCAGCTCGGCAACGCGTGTACGGCGAACTCCGACTGCTGCTCGAACCTGTGCCAAGGCGGCGTGTGTGCCCAGGGCGGCGGATGCCTCCAGCCCGGCGAGGATTGCGCAACCGGCGGCAGCGTTTGCTGTAGCGGGGTTTGCCTGGACAAGGGCGGCGGGGTGAAAACGTGTGGACTCTCGCTCGGCGGGTGTCACGTCACCGGCGAGGTTTGCAACACCAACGCCGATTGCTGCGGCAACCTCTGCGAGGACAGCGGAAACGGGATCAAGCAGTGTACATCCCTCGGCGCGTGCAAGGCCGTCGGGGAGGCGTGTAACGGGCCGAGTCAGTGCTGTTCCAATGCGTGCGTGGAGCTCCTGCCGGGTTCGTCGTTTTGCCAGTCGATCGGCGGCTGCAAGCCCATCGGCGAGCTCTGCGGGGCGAACGCCCAATGCTGCACGAGCAACTGCCAAGCGGATGGGAGCGGCGTCAAGAAGTGCGGGCAGCCGCCGAACTGCCGCCCGCCGGGCGAGATCTGCGATCCGTCCTTCGGCGAGTGTTGTCCGGGCATGCCGCAAGGCGCGTTCCTTTGCCTCGAAGGCTCCTACGGCGTGACGCGTTGCCAGGGGCCGTGCTGCTCGCTCAGCGGCGTGGCCTGCCAGACGGACGCCGATTGCTGCTCGAAGAAGTGCAACGCGAACAGCAAGACATGCGAGAACGGCTTCGCATGCAAGGTCGTCGGCGACACCTGCGCGACCAACGCCGATTGTTGCAGCTCGATGTGCAACAACGGCACGTGCGCCGATTGCATGTGCAAGCCCGATGGTGCCGCGTGCCAGACGCCGGACGATTGCTGCGGCGGGCTCTGCTCGCCGGATCCGAACGACGGCAACAAACTGAAATGCGGCAGCTTCAACGTCCCCCCCGAGCCCGACGGCGGTGTGCCCGAGGGCGGCACGCCGGACGGCGGCGGCCCGACGTGCGCGCTGGACGGGGCTTTGTGCTCCAACAACGGCGAGTGCTGCTCGGGCCTTTGCGGCGGCGGCGAGTTCCCCGAGTGCGTGCCTTCGCCCTGCAAGTCCGTGGGTGCGTCCTGCGCGGCCCAGGCCAATTGCTGCTCCGGTCTCTCGTGCACCGGCGGGGTCTGCACGTTGTAAACGTTACCCTTGGTCAACAACGAATTGCTTCGTCCTGGAGGAACCATGCTGAAGAAAACACCGACCTTCCTTTCCCTGGGCGTGTGGATGCTCGCATTCGCGGGCCTCGTCGGCTGCGGAGGCGACGAAGGCAATGGCGGGAGCGGCAACAATGGGCCCGACGATGTCGATGTTCCCGCCGGGAGCACGGCGTTCGTCGCCGTGATCAACCCCGTCGCCAACACGGGCCACACGACGGGCACGCCCGCCGTGACGGGCGACGAACGGGACCTCATCCCCGTCGACGCCTTCCCAGGAAGCGCCGATACGAGTGAATCGGGGATCGCGGTGGTAGGCACGGGGGTCGGCGAGGTGGATGTACGCATCGGAGACGCGTTGCTGAAGCACACGGTGCTCGCCGAGGGCGACGTGTACGACGCCCCGCTCGGGTTCGACGGAGCGAACGCCGAGACTTACCCGAACACACCGATCCGATATCCAGTCGGCGCCAACTCGGGCGGTTTTTTCTTCGGCCCCGCGGACATCCTGGCTGACGTCGAGGCAAAGCTCGGCGTGGATGACGCGGTCGTGGTTCTGCGCGGCGGCACGTACACCGGCAACCTGACGATCACCGGCAAGGGCGTGCTCCTCTTCGGCGAGAATTTCCTGGAAAACGCCGTGGTCATCAACGGATCGGTCACGGTCAACGGCGAGGCGGTCCGGCTACGTGGGCTGACCATCACGGGGGATCTCGCGTCGAAGGGCAACAACTTCGGGATCAGCTTTTCCAGGGTGTTCGGAAATACGAGCATCACCGGCAATGCCGGCGCATTCGTGCGGAACGTATTCTGCGGGACGACCGTAGTGCCTTCGAGCAATGCCACGCTGCTCGACAACTTCGGGGTCGAACCGATCGTCACCCCGCCGATGGGCACTTGTGATTGAATGGGGCGAGAAGGAACCACCGCATGAAGTCCACCATGATCTTGCGAACGACGTTCGTTGCTCTCGTCCTCGGCTCGATGGCTACGCTGCCGGCGTGCAGCAAGAAGTCCGACGCCTCCGCGGAGGTCACCGCCGAGAACCTCTCGGCGGACGACACGATCACGGAGCAACACGACCCCGCCACGATCTCGTGGTCGGTCACGCCCGACGGTAAGGTGCGGGCGCGGGTCAAGACGCCCGACGGTCAACCCGTCGAGAAAGACGTCTCCGGCAAGCTGACCGTCAAGCCCCTGCAGAAGGGCGCGCAGCCGGTAAAGGCGACGCTCGTGTTCGACGCGAAGACGGGCTTGCACACGGCGGACATCCCCAAGCTCGACGCTGATTTGACCGAGGTGGATTACGAGCTCCAGGTCAACGGCAAGCCGGTCGAGGGCGCGCTGCATCTCCCGAAGGGCGGCACGAAGGAGCTCGTCGCGACGGCCAAGGTCACGGCCGGAGTCGAAATCCCCAAAGGCAAGAAGGGACCGAATGGCGGGATTCTCCAGGTAGCGGGTGACGACCTTCTCGAAGTTGTCGCGGACCAGAAGACGGGCGAGACGCGCGTTTACCTGCTCGACGACGACCTGAAGCCGATGCCCGTGGGCAAACACAAGGTCAAGATCGGCGTCGTCGCGGGCAGCCCCGAGATGATCGAGCTCACCCCCGAGCCCAAGGCCATGTATTTCACGGGCAAACTGACCGTGAAGGCGAACCCGTCGAAGCTCACGGTCGTGTTCTACGACGAGAGCGACATCGAGCCCATCGTGGTGCTCTGCGGCTGGAGCCCCGGCGTGGTGATCGTCGTCGGGACTGTCGTCCTTCCCCTGTTCGTCGCCGTGAACTGGGTCCCGGTGGTCGTCGTTCAGCCTCCCGTCATCGTCATCGGGAAGGGCAAAGGCAAAGGCAAGGGCAAGTGGAAGTGGCATTGAACCGGAAGGGAGACATGCTCATGCGGAAATCGTCCAAGGTAACGCACAAGCTCCTCACGCTCGCTTCCGTCGCGCTTTTTGCCTTCGTGGCGAGCGTCTCCGGCTGCGGCGACGACGAGAACAGGAACGACGGTTGCGACCCCACGAAGGGTGACCGCTGCTCCTGCGACATCGCCAATGCAGCGAGCTGCCCGGGAGGTTTCCTCTGTCGCCCTTCGGGGGACGGCAACGTCTGCGAGCCCGAAGGGACTGCGGGGCGCATTCCGAGCTGCCTGGATCCCAAGGGGCTCGACGTGTTCGCCGCAGAGGCCGATGGCGCCCTCAGCGTAAGCTGGAAGGTGAACGGCATGATCGACTCCTCGGGCGGCTTCGAGGTGCGATATGGGCCCGGGCCGGCCACGCTCGATCAGAAGATCACGGTCGGTCCCGAGGCGCGCCGCGCCACGCTCGCGCCGCTGGACAACGGCAAGGGTACCTTCGTCGTCGTGGCCCCGCTCGGCGCGAATGGGATGTCGAGCTTCGTCTCGTGCCAGGTCGCGGGCATCCCGCACGTGCTCGCGTTCGGTGGAGACGTCATCGTCAATGCGGCCATGGACGGTGATCAAGCGGATCCCGACCTCGCCTCGAACATCACGGGCACGCGGCTCTACCTCGCGATGGAGGACGGCGCAGCCGTGACGCTCTCGATTTCGAGCGATTTCGGCGATACCTGGCCGACAGCGGCGCGCGTCACGATGAGCGGGCAAAACCCCGCCATCGTGGTCCGTAACGCGGTCGTCGACGAAGCCGGGATGCTCGTCCTGCCCGAGGTCCTGTTCCTGACGTGGGAGGAGGGTGGCAACGTCCTGTTTGCCGCGTTCGACCCCGCTGCGGGCACGTTCTCCACGCCAGTGACGATCGGGAAAGGCACGAACCCCGATATCGCGCTCGGGATCGACGGCATTCACGTGGCGTTCGTCGACGGCACCACGATCCAGCAGGCTGCCTCGACGGACGGCGGCAAGACCTTCGGCGCGCCCGTCGCGGTGAGCGGCTCGCTCAACAATTCCAAGGCGCCGAGCGTCGGTGTTCATCCGACGACCGGCGACGTACTCGTGGCCTGGGATGCGCTCGAAGGAGGCGGCGACAGCAATATCTATTCGGCCGCCTCCACCGACGGGGGCAAGACATTCGGGGCGCCCGTGCGCATCGATGACGACATGCAGGGGCAAAACCAGCTCAACGTTTCCGTGGCCGTCGATCCGCAGACCGGCGAGTATTTCGCCACGTGGGAGGACCGCCGTGGCGGCGCGAACGTCTTCTTCGCGACGTCGAAGGACGGGGGAATGACGTGGTCCCCCAACATCGACGTGGGCGCGGGGCTCGGCGGCGATCAGTTCCACCCGCAGGCGGTCGTGGACGTGGCGGGCAATGTGTACGTCGCGTTCTTCGATACGACCGACGGGCAGAGGACCGTTTTCTCGCGCTTCAACGAGGATGGCACGTTCGATCCGCCGCTCGCGCCGAGCACCGTCGCCGGCAAGGAGGGCGTCGTGGGCGACTATCCTTCGGTCGCGACGGACGTTTTTGGTACCGTATACGTCGCGTGGGAGGAGAACCGCGGCGGACCGGATCTCGAGGTCTTTTTCGCCCGCGCCGATTGACCTCGGGCGTTCCCTGCCGCTCGTGCGGATCTCGCTACATCACCGGCATGGGCACGAGCCGCCAAGGCGGATTTGGTGACCTACTTCGACGATCTGCACGTCGCATCGCTGTGAAAGGGGTTGGGTACCATGATGAAAAAGGTTGTCATCGGAATGGCTCTGCTCTTGGCGTCCGCCTGTGATAAGGGCACGCCGCCTCCGTCCCCCGATACTCCGTCTTCCCCCACGGCCGGCTCCACAGCCCCCCCGCCGGCGCCCGCGGCGATGGATCCCGCAGCCGTGGAGGCGGCCACGGGCCTCAAGCCGGAGGTGACCGACGGCGTCGTCCGCGTCTCCTTCCCCCGCAACGAAGTCAAGGTGGAGGTGGACCGGTGGACCATGCCGCCCTTCATGGGCCTCACGTCCTGGGCCGGCTTCACCCCGGGGAAGGCGCCCGGCGTCGAGGCGATGGTCATGGGCGATCTCGTGCTCTTCGAGGACGAAGTGAGCGACGCGATGAGCGCGGCTCTCGGCAGCGGGCTCCAAGTCACCGCGCTGCACAACCACTTCTTTTTCGACAAACCCAAGGTCTACTTCATGCACATCGAGGGCGAAGGCAGCGTGGACACCCTTGGCAAGGGCGTAAAGGGCGCGCTCGATGCCGCAAAGACGATTCGCGCGAAGTCTCCCGAGCCCGCTCCTGGATTCGCAGGCGCGCCGCTCCCGGCCACGAACTCCATCGACGGCGCCAAAGTGGAGGCTGTCTTCGGCGTGAAGGGCGCGGCGAAGGATGGGATGTACAAGGTCACGATCGGGCGCCCGGCGACGAACGCTGCCTGCGGATGCCAGATCGGCAAGGCGATGGGCGTCAACACCTGGGCAGCTTTTGCGGGGGCCGACGACAATGCAGTCGTCGACGGCGACTTCGCCGTGACCGAGGACGAGCTACAGCCGGTGCTGAAATCGCTGCGAGGCGACGGGATCCACGTGGTCGCCATCCATCACCACATGGTCGGCGAGCAGCCGCGGATCCTGTTCCTGCACTACTGGGGCCGCGGCACCGCCGCTGCCCTCGCGACGAGCGTGAAGAAGGCGTTGAACCTGACGAAAGCCGGGGGATGAGCGCACCTGCGGTTGCTGGCGCAGGGGTCTGCGCCTCAGCCGGGCGGCGGCTGGCGATCGAAGGAGCGCAGCTTCCTGTTCTCGAACTTCGTGCTGTCGGCGAACGTCACCGTCGGCACCGTGCCCGCCACGATCTTGGCCTCGGGCGGGACCTTGAAGTCCTCGACCTCGAGCGTGAAGTCTCGGGTTTCGCCCGGCTTGAGGCCCACATCGTCGAGGCCCGCCGATATCGTGTCGAGTTTGCGCTTATTCTTGTCGTCCCAGTAATAGAGCATCACCTCGCACCGCTTCACCTCTTTATCGGACTCGTTCTTGAGCCGCACCTTGAACGAATCGAGGGCGTAGACGTCGACCGTGACCTTTTCGCCCGCGTGCGCTTTGAGCTCGTCCGCGGGCACGCCGCCCTTGGGGCGCGAGGGCGAGTTGGGGACGAGGTCGTCGTTGTACCAGTTCGAGCCGTCGTCGAAGTCGATGCGCGAGAGCTCGACCTCGTAGGTCGTGGCCTCCTTGTTGATCTCCTTCTTCTTGCGGCCGAGCGGCACCTCGGCCGTATCGCCGTCCTTCAGGTCCCTGATGATCGAGTGCGGATAGCGGTCGAGGTACTTGCCATCCTTGTCGTAGTAGAAGATCCAGGTCTGGGCGCTCTTCATCCGCTTGCCGGACTTGTTCGTGATCGCGAAAACGGGCATGGCGTCGTCGCCGGTTCCCTCCATCTTCACGAACTTCGTCTCGACCTTGCGGCCGGCTTCGTCATTGATGGGATCCTTCTTGTGCACGAACTTCGGCGTCCCTGTCGGCCCCGCCGTCTTCGTGCTCGGCGCCGCCGCCGAGTTGCTCGCGGCCGTGTCCCCCGCAGTCTTTTCTCCCTGACAGGCAACAAGCGACAGCCCGAGCCCGAGAATTCCGATCATCCGCTGCATGAAACCTCCGTGCGCGCCCGAACCGAGCGGGCGGACGGCTCATACACCGGATTCCCGAGGTCCGGCAAGCTCACGACAGACGCGCAAGATCAGCCGTGTTTCCGCGTCTTGGAAGGACTCGTCGCGTAGCGAACGTGGCTCACCAGCGCGCGGAGCTTGGGCGCCAGGTTTCTTCGATCAGGAAAGTACAGGTAGAACCCGGCAAACGGCGGGCAGTAGCGTTCCAGGAGCGGCACCAGTTCGCCGCGCTGGAGATAGGGCCGAAACGTCTCCTCCATGCCGAACGTGAGCCCACCGCCGGCAACTGCCGTGCGAACCATCACCCACATATCGTTCGTCGTGATGCGCGGATGCACCGCCACGTCGAATTCCCGCCCATCTTCTTCGAACTCCCAGCGATAAGGCTCGGCGCGCGGCGAGGGGCGCCAGCCAATGCAGCAGTGCCGAGACAACTCCGTCGGATGTTTCGGCGCGCGATGGCGTGCGAGGTAGGAGGGCGCGCCCACGACGAGCTGGCGCTGATGGGCTGAAACCGGCACGGCGACCATGTCCTGCTCGATGACTTCTCCGAGGCGAACGCCTGCGTCGTAGCCCTCCGCCACGATGTCGAACTCTTCATCCGTGATGGTGATGTCGAGCTGAATGCCGGGATGGCTCTCGACGAAGCTCGCAAGCAGGGCACCCGAGATGAAGCGCTCTGCGATAGAGGACACCGCAAGCCGCAGAAGGCCCGAAGGGGCAGCGTCGCGATCGCGCGTGGCATCGAGCGCAAGGCCGACTTCGCTGACTGCGGGCGCGACCCGCCGGTAGAGCTCTTCGCCGGCCTCCGTAAGGCTCACGCTGCGCGTCGTGCGCTGGACCAATGCGATACCGAGGCGGTCTTCCATCCGCCGGATCGCCTGGCTGACGGCGGAGCGGGTGACGCCAAGGTGCCGAGAGGCCGTGGTGAAGCTCTTCGCCTCGGCAACCGCCAGGAACACCGCGACACCATTCAGATCGACTGCCATTGGTTAGAGGAACTTACCGAGGCGTCCAGAACGCGGCAAGTTCTCTTTCCGGCGCGCGCGGCCTAGCTTGTTCGCACACAGGGCGGGATGACCCCGCTCATCGGAGGACCACACGATGACTTCACTCGACCAATACCGCCTGCTGGGCCGCTCCGGGTTGCGCGTCTCACCGCTCGCATTGGGCACCATGACGTTCGGTCAGGACTGGGGCTGGGGCGCGGACGCGACAGAGTCGCGCCGCATCTTCGACCTCTACATCGACCGCGGGGGCAACTTCGTGGACACCGCCGTCAACTACACGGACGGCGCCTCCGAGCGTCTGCTCGGCGAGTTTCTGCGCGACAAGCGCGAGCGCGTGGTGCTCGCCACCAAGTTCACGATGGCGCGCGAACCGGGCAACCCCAATTCGGGCGGCAACCATCGGCTCAACATGCAGCGCTCGGTGGAGCAGAGCCTGCGACAGCTCGGCACCGACCGCATCGATCTCTTCTATTTGCATACCTGGGACTCCACCACCCAGCCGGAAGAGGTGATGCGCGGACTCGACGATCTCGTGCGGGCGGGCAAGATCGTCTACGCCGGCATCTGCAACACGCCCGCCTGGCGCATCGCGCAGATGCAGACGCTCGCGGAGCTGTTCGGCTGGGCGCCCTTCGTCGCGCTCCAGATCGAATACAGCCTCGTCGAGCGCACGGTGGAGCACGAGCTCATTCCGATGGCCGCGGCGCTGGGCATGGGCGTGCTGCCCTGGTCGCCGCTTGGCGGTGGCGTGCTCACGGGCAAGTACACGCGTGCGGACGTCGCGGACTCGCGCGAAGCGGGGGTGGCGGCGACGCGTAAAGGCGTCATGGCTTCCTCGGGTCAACTGAGCTCGCGCGCGCTGGGCATCGCCGACGTCGTGCGCTCGGTGGCGCAGGAGATCCGCGCAACAGCTTCGCAGGTGGCGCTCGCGTGGACGCTCTCGAACCCGGCGGTGACCGCGCCGGTGATGGGTGCGCGCACGCTCGCGCAGGCGGAGGACAACCTTGGCGCGCTCGGCGTGGTGCTCTCCGACGAGCAGCGCGCGCGGCTCGACGCGGCGAGCGCACCCGAGCCTATCTTTCCGGCCCGTTTCGTCGCGCGGCCGCTGGTCCAGCAGCTCATCTTCGGCGGTTCGAACGTCGCGCGCCGCATCTGATACGACACATCCTGGAACCGTTTCGCTGGGGCGTTGCCCCAGGCCCCACCGGGGCTGTCCGCCCCTGGACCCGGACCAGCGCAAGCGCTGGACCCGGGGTCGATGAACTGCGCGATGCGCAGTTCATCGAACGGGCCGAGGCAAGGTCAGCTACGACCCTGCCAACCAAGACAGCCGCGCTGCCCTTTCGATGGGCGATGGGGTCCAACCGGCCCGTTGGAAGAACTGCGCGGAGCGCAGTTCTTCCACCTTCGGTCCAGGCCGTGCCTGGTCCGGGTCGAGGGGCGGATAGCCCCCGCGGGGTCCGGGGCAGCGCCCCGGCGCGGCGGCCTCGGGTGGGAGTTTTTCAGCCCTCGGCGGGTCCTGCCGGGGCTGGCTCGGGCTTCTTCTTGCTTCGGCCGCCTGCGCGGGAGCGGATCACGCTGTACAGGGAGGGGAAGGTCTTCTCCGGGGTCGGCTCGTGGCGCAGGAGCCATCGGCCCGTCGCGGCGACTTCCTCGTAGGTATCGAGCAAGACCGTGAAGGCGCGGGCGAGGTGCTCTCCGGCCACGCGCGCCTCGGGGCTGAGCCGAGCGCCGAGGCTCGCGAGGATCTCCTCGGCGGCCTTCACGGCGTCGTCGGCGTCGGTCGCGCGGAAGTGCTTCTTGTCGTCCTTGAGGGTGTCATAATGGTCTCGATACACGGTGGCATACCCGAGCAAATCGGCGGCGAGGTCGCGGTGGCCGGTGCCTGCGCGCAGCATGGCGAGGTAGGGGCCGACCTCGGGGTGGTCATTCAAATGATACTCGCAGAGGGCCTGCATGCGTGCCTCGATGCCGAGGGCCTTCTGCACGAGCTCGGCCGGGAGTTTTCCCTCGGTGGAGAGGGCGCGGGCCTTCTGGTCCTCCGTCGCGGCATACCAGCACGCCCAGGCGGCGGTGGGGAGCAGCTCGACGAGGGCGGCGTCGAACTCGCTCGGAGGCAGGCTCTTGTAGCGGGCCAAGAGCTTCGGCTCGCTCGCGCGCGCGGCGAGGCCGAGCGCGGCGACGGCGGCGAGGCCCGCGTCGGCATTGACGACGGCCAGGGATTCCACGGGCATTGTCTTATAGTGAGGGAAGAGCACGTCGAAGGCTTGCTTGCCCTTGACGGGATCGAATTGGGGACTGGTCATGGCGCGGGATGGAATCATGGGGAGAGGCGCGCGGGCAAGTGTGGAGGGCATCGCGGAGGCGGAGCTCGCCTCCGCGGGGGGCTCTGCGTGGGGACGAGGGGGCTTGCCGGGGCCTCACGGCGGGAGGACGGCGGGAGGCGGTGGGTGGCCTTGTTCGCAGGAGGCGACAGGCCGGTCCGTCAGACGGGCACGATCCTCCACTTCTGGTTGTCACTACCGAGCCAATGATGTTGAATGATCTCGGCCCCATTTGCCGTGGTCCCACCGGCCACGTCCAGATTCTTCCCGCTGTGTTCCGCGGCGATTGCATAGAGCCCGCCACCCAGGGGACCCAGACGGAACTTCTGGTTGTTGTTTACGGTCAAGTTGTACTGGATGAGCGGAACCCCGGAGTCGCGAGAGCTGCTGGGGACGTCCAGGACCTTCCCGCTGTGCACTGCGACGATCTTGAATAGCCCCCCGCCCAGCCACTCGAGGCGGAACTGCCGGTGCGTGTTCCAGGTCGCGTCCCACTCCCATTGAAGGACCCGAGCGCCGTTCGCGGTTTCCGCGTTGTCGATGCAGATGAGCTTTCCGCTCCTCTGCGATACGAGCTTCACGAGCGTCCCCGTGGGGATCGTCTTGAACCTGAGGTAGAGATCCTGGATGCCCCCGCCGTGATCGGATTCGCCGTCGAAGCGGAAGCTGAGCTCTCGGTCGTCGAGCCCCAGGAGGGCAGCCCTGTCCCAGCCGAAGCGGAGACCTTTCACGAAATCGTCCTCGTTCTTGAAGAGGTCCAAGATCTCTGCCACGAGGCTGAGGGTGATGGAGCAGAGAGCAGCCCAGCCGGCGGCGTTGGTCTCGGGATCGCCCTGGAGCTCCTGGCAAGCCCTCAGGCAATGGTCGGCCGCCTTGTGCAGGTACTCCGACGTGTTGCCGAAGATCGTTCCGGAGTCTTCTTCCCAGCAATCGATGGTCATGGCGAGCGAATCGCTCACCCGTCCGATGAAGGCCAAATGGCCATAATCGAAGCGATCGTCCCAGTCCCCGTCGTCGCAGCTATCGAATACCCTGGACTGGAACGTACATGTATCTTCGTCGCTCCCGGCGCTGAAGCACCAGAAGATCTCGTCGGATGGGTCGGTAACGGTATCGCCCGACCTTTTGATGGTCCGAAACTTGAACGGCTGGATGATGAAAACCTCGCTCGGGCCGTCCGAGCTCTCGGCGGACGTCGGAGCGGGCTCCGGCTGCGGCGCGCTGCTCGTGAGGTAGACGAAGCTCGAGCCGTACTCTCTCGCGGCGGCGAGGAATGCCTCGTCCCTCTGATCGAGCTCCTGGTCCGGCGCGAGCTTGGCGATGTCCACGACGCGCACGTTCCCCTGGGCCTTCACCGCTTCGACCTGCGCGGGCAGAGCGTCGGCCAGGTCCCTCATGGTGAAGGGTTGGTCGATCGGCCGATCGGCGATCACGTCGGGCAAGATCTCCCTCGTGCGGGCGCCCTTGGTCTCGCGGTGCGCCTTGCCCCACGCCTTGATCTCCTCCTGGCTGATCCCTTGCTCGAGGGCATCGACGAGGGTTCGCTCGAGATCGCTGAGCTCGTGGCCCGCCTCGAGGCGCGCCGCGGCATGAAGGGCCGCCCCGAAGAGGGGGTTGCCGCGCGGTTCTTCTGCATCCTCCGGGCCCCAAGGGAGTCGGCGCGCGCGCCCGACAGCTTCTCGCGAAGCTTGTTCGCGCGCTCGGTCGCTTTCTTGCTCAAAGGCCGCTCTTTTTTCGTCGTCGTCTCGGTCATGAGGTACCTCCGGTGCAGGGTGAGGGAAGCGTTCGGGGAGCCCTCTCTGGCCCCGCGCGACACACAGTAGCCGGAGGCGGGGCGCGTCCCGGTATGGGACTTTGGTCCCATGCTGCGGTCGTCGACCCAGACCCTGAGGGGTTTCTCAGCCTCCGGAAGCCGTCCGCAGCCCGTCCGGGGGGGTTTTTCAGCCCTCCGGCGCCTGCTGCCGGGCTGGGAAGGGGGGTTTGGGAGCCCTGAGACGCCTGTCGACAGCCCGTCCGGGGGGGTTTTTCAGCCCTCCGGCGCCTGTTCACGGGGCGGGGAGGGGGGTTTGGGAGCCCCGAGGCGCCTGTCGACGGCCTGCCGGGGGGGGTTTTTCAGCCTCCGGCGGGTCCTGCCGGGGGCGGCTCGGGCTTCTTCTTGCCTCGGCCGCCTGCGCGGGAGCGGATCACGCTGTGCGTCACCCACCCAACAAGCCGCTGCTGTCGACGCGCACGGATTGAATCTTCGTCTGAAATCCACGTCAGGGGACGACGTGAGCACGAATCTTTGCCCATCGTCCTTCGGCCTCGCAATTTTGCTGATTGGCTGTACGTCACCACGTTCAGCACACGAGTCGGCAAACGCGGCCACGTTGACGTCGCCCCCTGTGCACATGTGCTTCGCTGATGAAAAGGGGGCGCCGCTCGTGGGAGCACGCGTGACCTCCGAAGCCTTGCACACCGTCCCCGGTTCCGTATACAAATGGGAAGCAGGCATGCCCGCCGGACCTGCTCTCCCTGAGGTCATCACCGGGCCCGACGGATGTGGTGAGATCCAATGGCTGTCGCAGCTCGGCTCCGGTCCGACATGGAGTCAGCTGACCGTGAGGCCCGCGGATCAGGGGGCCGGTGGATGGGGAGCCATCTGCTCGAGGCCACGGACGCCTCCACCTCACCCGGGCGAGGTCGAGGAAGGCAAATCGCTTCGCTGGCAGGTCACGCCGCAGCATTGTGTTTTGGTGCCTGCACTCGAATGAGCTTTCGATGTTCTAGAGCATCGACCGGTTCGATGCTCGGAAGATCGCGAAGCGATCTTCCCTCGGGGGGTGAATCGGCCGGGCTTTGCCCGGACGAGAGGGGGACGCGAGGCGTCCCCCTCGGGACAAAAGAGCTAGGACATCGAGCGGTTGCAAACCGATCGATGTTCTAGGTGGCTGGTGTTTTTCTCTCCTAAACCATCGCGCGATGGTGTAAGGCGGTGCCATGTCCCGTGGACAAACCCCGAAGCAGGGCGAGATGTGGAGGTCGACGTCGGCGTACTGCGGAGCGAAGCTGTCGCCGACGTCGATCTACAGCCTGTTGCACCGCGAGTGCCATCGGCTCTTCCCGGATGAGGCGTTCGCGGACCTGTTCCGGGACATCGGTCGACGCTCGATCCCGCCGCGCATCGTCGCGGTGGTGATGGTGCTGCAGCGGCTGGAGGGGCTCTCGGACCGGGAAGCGGTCGAGCGGTTCAGCTTCGACATCCGCTGGAAGTACGCGGCCGGCGGGCTCGACTTCGAGTATCCCGGCTTCGTTCATACGGTCCTGGTCGACATGCGCGAGAGATTGCGGCAGTCGAAGGATCCCGACCGGATCTTTCGCACGGTCCTCGAAGTGGCCAAAGCGGCCGGGCTCGTGGGCCGTCGACGCGTGCTGGATTCGACGCCGCTGTACGACGCAGTGGCCACGCAGGACACTGTCACGATGATCCGCGCAGCCATTCGTGCCCTGCTTCGCGTGGCTGGAAATGAGCTTGCTGCGCAGCTGCGCGGGGTTCTGGGGCGGGACGACGATTACAGCACCGCCGGCAAGCCTGCGTGCGATTGGGAGGAGCGAGCCGCACGCGAGGCGCTGGTGGATGCGCTGGCGCGCGATGCATATGCATTGCTCGCACACCTGGATGGTCGCTCGCTCGCGGTGCCGGTATGCGAGGCGGCGGCGCTCTTGGCCACGGTCGTGGGACAGGACCTGGAGCAGACCGAAGGCGGCTTCTTCCGCATTGCCCGGCGCGTGGCGCCCGAGCGCGTCATCTCGACGGTCGACCCGCAGGCGCGCCACGGGCACAAGACGCAGGCTCGCGGCTTCGATGGCTACAAGGGTCATATCGCAATCGACCCGGACTCGGAGATCATCACGTCTTCGATCGCCACGCCGGGCAATGCCGCCGATGGCAGCGTGGCCAAAGAGTTGCTGAAGGAAGCGTTGGAGACCGAGACGCGAAAGCAGCACGAGAAGCAAATCGCCGTTTACGGCGATAGCTCCTACGGCACGGGCGAGGTGCTCGAGCATCTCGAGAGCGCAGGTGCTGCGGCCCATGTGAAGGTGCAGGCCCCTACATCGCCTGATGGCCAATTCACCAAGGACGCGTTTCACATGGATCTTGCGAGCGATACGGTCACCTGTCCGGCTGGGCAGCTCGTCCAGATACGCCGCCGAAAGGATGGCTCAGGGGTAGCGTCTTTCGGTGCGCACTGCGGGAAGTGCCCGCTCGCGGCGTCATGCACGAAATCCAAGCAAGGCCGCAACGTCGCGGTGAATCAGCGAGAGCATCTGCTGCAGCACGCGCGCACGGAGCAGAAGAGCCCCGCGTGGCGCGCTGGCTATAAAGCCACGCGCCCGAAGGTCGAGCGCAAGCTCGCACATCTGATGAGACGAAGGCACGGCGGACGTCGAGTACGCGTACGCGGCACCGAGCGAGTCACGCGCGACTTCACGATGCTCTGCGCCGCGGAGAACCTCCGACGGCTCGCCGCGCTGGGGCTGCGGCACGACAAGCGGTCGAGAACGCGCTGGGCCGTGTGACCGGGGGCAGGGGGCGCCCCGCACACCCCCGCCCCCGCCACGGAAGACCAGAAGACGATCCGAACCATTATCAGCCGTCAGGTGACCTGTCCGATATGCACCCTGGCGGCCATGGGAACACGAGCGGCCACGACCTCTTCGACGGGCTCGCGATCGACACCAGCCACCTAGGTCGCGTTCAGGTCCACGAAGCGGAGGAAGATCACGGGCTCGACCATCGAACGTCGGCCGGTAGCTCCACGCAACTCGTGCTCGGCGGCAAACCCTGACGGGCCCCCGGCGCCGCCGTCTCGCCTGCATACGCCCTGCAGAGCACGTGTCGCTCCTTCCAGACCAGCTCGCACGAGGGCCTGATCTCGCGCGCGCCGGTCTCGGGGGCGGGGTCGCCGCAACGGTACCGTGCGATCGACCGATCGCCATAGGAATCGAGGCGCGCGTCTTCGTAATAACGAACCTCGCACCCAGCCTTGTCGGCATCCGTGGTGACGACCGCTGACCAATAAAACGGCCCGCTATCGACGCCGTCGTACGAGCCATCCACGCGCGCGGGTCGGCAGGTGCGGAACGCATGGGCGAGGCAGCGCCGGGGCTCGCTGTCGTGCTGGACGAGCTCGTCGTACGAGCTCGCGACCTCACCGCAGTCGAGCACCGGCGACGTCACCGCCCCGCCGAGATCCTCAGCCACGGTTTGCCGAAACGAGCGCAACACCTGTTCCCGTCGGGATGGCGTCCCCGCGCACGCCGCCGCCAGCGCGAGCGCCACGCCGGTGCCAGCGAGTAGGGTCGCGCTGCGAGGTCCGGATGCCATGACCACCTGTTACCGCACCGCCGTCTGGCGCGGCAGTTGAAAAACGCGGCGCGGGTGACGATTATGTTTTCAATGAAAACATTCCCCTGCGCCGCGGTAGGTGAGCGCGTGGGCCTCGACGCGGTCGCCGCGGACGAGGAGGTAGTCGCGGAAAAACGTGGCGAGCTCGCCGGCCTTGGCGTGGCGGAAGAAGACGGGATCGCCGGGCGCGAGTTTTACGTGAGGCGGGACGGCGAGCGGGGTCTGGACCTCGCCGGCGCCTTCGAGATCGAGCAAGGAGAGGCCTTCGGGTAGGTACGGAATCGGGAGGCGATCCGGGCCGGCGGCGCCCGAGGCGACGAGGCCACCGCCCTGGCACGTGACGAAGCCGGGCGCAGGTTTCCGTGTCACCTGGAGGGCGAAGAAGGCGGCCGGCTCGGGGCGGAAATCGTCGTAATGGTCGAAGAGGTGGCTGCCGAGGAAGCCGGAGCCGACGGTGATTTCGGTGAGGGAAGGGTCGGCGAGGGACGAGGCGGCGCTGCCGGTGCCGCCGCCGTTGAAGAGGGGAATCGGGAGGCGGCGGCGCTCGAATTCGGCGGTGATTTCGTGCCTCAGCGTGGTGACGGCGGCGCAGGCGATTCGCTTCAGGGCGCGTTTGGCACCGGGCGGGAGAGGGCCGAGCGGGGTCTGGTCGGGCGTCCCGGCGATGTGCGCCTCGTAGCCGAGCAGGCCCGCGAATTCGAGGTGGCGGGACGAGGCCACGCGCTCGGCGAAATCGGCGACGCCGCGGGCCTCGTGGAGGGGGCTGCGGCGGACGCCGAGATGCACGCGGCCGCCGAGGCGGCGGAGGGAGACGTCGATGTCGACGACGACCGGAATGCGGACGCCGTAGGGCGCGGCGGCGGCTTCGAGGACGTCGAGGTGGATGGGCTCCTCGACGGCGATGGAGACACGTTTTCCTTCGCGGTTCGTCTCGGCGAGCAGGCGCGCGTCGGCGGGCTGGGCCGTGGGGTATGCGACGAGTATGTCGTCGAAGCCCTGCGCCGCGAGGTAACGTGCCTCGGCAGGAGCATACGCCATGAGGCCGCGGAACGAGGGGCCGCCGCGGTGCAGGATGTGGCGGACGAGATCGACGGATCGAACGGATTTCGTGCCGATCCGGAGCGTTTTTCCGGGGCTTTCGCGCACGAGCGAAAGGACGGCGTCGACATTCGCGTCGACGGCGTCGAGATCCACGAGCGCGACGGGCAAGGCCTCGCCGGCGAGGGTTTTTCGGTAACGATCGTAGCGGTGCTGGTGGGTTTCCATGGCGTCAATCACAAGCCGCGCTGACGGGCGCCGCCGTCGGGACACGCGGGGTGCCCTTCGCAAAACTTTCGAGGAAACATTGCATCTGGTGTTTCGGGGGCTCGGTCTGGAAGACGACCTCGTGCCCGTCCTCGACGCCGTCTTCCGGATGTTGCACGACGACCGCGGTGGCCCCGTCGACGTTGCCCGACGCGGGCAGGGGGATTTCCGCGCGGCCGCCGAGCGAGAGGAGCGCGGAGAGCGGGGGGTAGACGGCGAGCTCGGGGTGCGAGGCGTCGAGTGGCGAGCCGGCGAGGTCGAGGCCGAGCGAGAGGCTCATCGGGTTCGCGATGGGCGGCAGGATGTAATGGTCGACGATGCCCTGCATCATGAGGACATGCCGCGGCGGGCCCTCGCTCTCGCGCAGGATCCGCGAGGCGTACGGCTGCACGTCGGCGGGCTCGCCGGCCCATTGCAGGAGGTTCAGGAGCGGATCGACCTCGGTGAGCGTGTACCCCGTGCCGCTGACGCCGACGAGGGACTCGGCGAGCGGGCGCGTGGCGAGCGGTTTTTGCTTGTGAACGATGTTCGCGAGGAAGCTCGCGCCCGCGCCGCTCAGGAGCAAGGCACGGACGCGTGGCTCGAAGGCCGCGGTGAGCGGGACGATCGAGGCGCCCATCGAATGGCCCATGAGGGCGAGGGTCTCCGTGTCGAAACGAGCTTTTCCGCCGGCCGCGTCCGCGCCGGGGCAATCGGCGACGTCGATTTCGAGCGCGCCGAGGATATGCGTGAGCAGGCCGAGCTCGGCGGCGGATTGGCGGATGTTGTCGCGGAGGGCGACGGGGTTTCCCACGTTGAAGACGAGGAACTGCTCGTCGCCGCCGGTCTTGTTGCGCAGGCCGCCGTGAGGGCCGTCGGCGCTGGCGCCCGCGAAGCCAGCGCGGGCGAAGGTGAGCGCGGGGCCGGTGCCAGGCTCGAGCGCAGGTCCGCCCGGTTCGGCGCGGACGCCGCGATCGACGAGGGGACGCTCGCCGCCCGCGCCCGTGCGCGAGAAAAGGACGATGGGGTATCCGGCCGGCGGCATGGGGCGGCGCGGGACGGTGACGACGAAGTTTGCGTCTTCGTACCGCTGGAGCATGGGGTTGCCCGCGGTGTCGAAGACCCAGTTGCCGCCCGCCGAGGTATACGGGGGTTCCCCGCTTTGATATACGGGCAAACCCATCGTGGTTTCGTACACGCAATACGCGTCGAAGACCTCGTTCCGTACGAACGGTGAAGACGGCGCGGGGAGCGGCTCCGCGAGCATGGCCTCGGCGACACGCGCATAATCGTCGATTGGCGTGGCCGTGGTGAAAACCGTGAGCGCGGCGATCTCGTCCGCCGGAATGCCCGCCTCGGCGAGGGCCGTGAGCGCCTTCGTGTAGGTCGCGAGTGCCTCCTCGGACATGCCGGCCGGGGCTTTGCCGGCGCGCAAATCCGCCATCGCCGGGGAGACGCCGAGCGGGGCGCCATCGCGATCCGCGAGAGATGTCCGGACGACGGCCGCATACGTGGTGTTCGGCCGCAGCGGGACCCCTTGCACGGGGAGGAGGGCGAGCAGGTTGGGCGCGCCGTACGGGCCACCGTCTTCGAGGAAATGGGCGGAGATGGGGGAACGGCGAAGGGAATCGGGACCGGACGCGGAGACGTCGAGGAGGAGGGCAGGGGCCTCGGGCGCGAGGCTGTCCACGGGCGCGAGGAGCTCGCCCGCGGGCAAGGGTCCGTCGAGGCCGAAGTAGACGGCCGTGGTGGTGCCGAAGCCGCGGACGTCGCCGGCGAGGTCGATCATCTGCGCGGCGATGCCGTTGTTCGAGGGGTTCGGGAAGGCCGAGAGGTCGGCCGTGCCGCTCGCCGTGAGGCGCGCGTCGCTCGGGAAGGGCGCGCCGAAGAAGCCGCTCTCGCCGGTGAAGTCGAGGGCGATGCGGGTGCGCCGCGGGGCCGGAGGGTTCGTCCCCGAGGGGCCGCAGCCAAGGCCCGTTGCGGCGAGGACCAAGGCGGCGGCCGAGAGGTGTGCGGAGACGCGTGGGCGGGCGAACGCGCGCGGCATGAAGGCCACTTTCGCCGTGGCCGGCGCGCGTGTCCAGGCTTCAGCGCGTGAGGAAATGGTTGCGGAAGCGGCGCGGGGGCTCGTCGCCGCCGAGCGGACCACGGCCGCGGGGCCGAGGCGCCGGGCGTGCGTGCGTGTCGCCGTTCGATTCGGGCATGGGCCGGATGCGGACGCGCGGATCCCGTTCGTCCGGACGCGCCGCCGAGCGGGCGAAGTCCGAGGCGACGGGCGTCGCGACCTCGACGCTCGACGAGAAGTCGCCGACGTGAATGGCGCCAACCTGATCGCTGCGAATGCCGCCACGCCGGCACACGAGCGCGAGGAGCCGGCGCGCATCGGCGCCGTGCCGGCCGCCCCAGCTCACCTGGAACGGGACGAACGCGCCAGCGTTCGGCGCGTTTCGCGGGGAACGAGGCTCCGGGGGGCGGCGCGGGAGCGGCTCGTGCGGGACGAGCGGCGTGACGGGCAGCGGCGCCGCAGGGCCGGTGTGGCGCGAGCGGGCGAGCAGCGTGGTGACGAGCACGGCCGGATCCATGTCGGCGAGCAAGGACGCCGCGAGGGCCTGGAGCCGCGGATCGGCAGGCTCGGCCGCGGGGGCGCGGAGCTCGGCGGCGAGACGCACGTCAGCCTCGCGAAGAACGTCCTCGGGCGAGGGCGCGGCCGACCAGGTGGCGCGGATGCCGGCGCCGCGGAAGAGGCGAGCCACGTAGTCGCGGGCCTGCGGCGGGACGAGCATCACGCTCGTGCCCTTGCGCCCGGCCCGGCCGGTGCGGCCGCTCCGATGGGTGAAGGTCTCCGGATCGCTCGGAGGATCGGCGTGGATGACGCGGCCGACGTCGGGGATGTCGAGCCCACGCGCAGCCACGTCGGTCGCGACGAGCGTGGTCACGGCGCCCGAGCGGAAGGCCGCGAGGGTGCGGGTGCGCTCGCGCTGCTCGAGCTCGCCGCTCAGCGCGCGCGCCGAAAAACCGGCCTGCCCGAGCCGCTCGGCGAGCTCGGAGGCGCCCTCGCGGGTGCGGACGAAGACGAGCGCGCGCTCCGTGGGCGCGAGGAGGAGCAGGTTCACGACTGCGGCGTCGCGGTCATCGGGTTTGACGAGGTGCGCGACGTGCGTGATGTCCTGGTTCGCCTCGCCGAGGCTCGTGCCCTCGACAGCGACGGCGTCCTTCTGGTAGCGGTTCGCCAGGGCCGAGACCTCGCGCGAAAATGTGGCCGCGACGAGGTGGGTGCGGCGCTCCTCGGGCATCTTGCCGAGGATGGTCTCGAGCTCCTCGCGGAAGCCCATGTCGAGCATCTGATCGGCCTCGTCGAGCACGGCCGCGCAGACGCGCGAGGGATCGATCGCGCCACGCTCGAGGTGGTCGACGAGACGACCGGGCGTGCCCACGACGACGAGCGGGCCCTGCCGGAGGTTGTAGAGCTCCTGCGGGATGCTGGTCCCGCCGGTGACGGCGCAGACGGTGGCGCCGAGGGGCCGGAAGAGCCACGAGAGCTCACGGGCGAGCTGGGCGGCGAGCTCGCGCGTCGGAGCGATCACGATCGTGGCAGGCGTGGCCGCGCCAGACGGTGCGGACGCCGGGGCCGCGCTCGCCCGCTCGGCCAGGATGCGCTCGAGGTCGGGGGCGAGGACGAGGCCGATGGCGACAGTCTTGCCCGAGCCGGTCTGCGAGAAGAGGCGCAGGTCGCGCCCCGCGTGGGCCGGGTCGAGGACGGCTTGCTGAATCGGGGTGAGGGTCGTGTAACCGCGGCTCTGGAAGGCAGCCGCGAGTGCAGGGGAAAGGGTGTCGATTTCGGTCATCGGATGCGAGCGGGGCAAGGAGCTCGGTTCGTCCGAGCGGCGCCCCCATGTAGAAAGGCGCGCACCGTAGCAGGTCGGACGACCGATTGCCCGGAGTTTCGTCCGCCACACCGCGTCGAACCCCCGGGCCGAGAGCGTCCGGCCGCTCGGACGTGGCACTTGTGATGCAATCCGCGGCTCTCTCCGGGTGCACGACGCGGAAGGAGAGACCATGCGAGCAATCGTGAGGCGAGGATTGTGGACGGGCGCCGCGCTGACGGCGGCGACCGCGACGGCCATGATGAGCTCTTCGACGATCGAGCGAGGCTCACCGTGGGCCGGGCTCAACGCGATGGCCACGGCGGCTGTGCCGACGCGGCGGGTCGGCATCCGGTTCCAGCGCGGCGTCACGCCCCTCGGCTTCCTGCTACTCACCGGGGGCCTCCTCGGCTGGGGGCTCGCGTACCAGGGCGTGCTGGCGCGGGCCCGTCCCGAGCGGCCCCGGGACATCCTGCTCGCCAGCTCGCTCTCGGCGCTCGGCGGGTACGCCTTCGACGCGCTGGTCCTGCCCGACCGCCTCGTCCCGAACTTCCGCCGCGCGATGGGCAACTCGGGTACGCTCGCCAAGTACCTCGCCCTCGGGATCGCGAGCTTCTTCGCGGCGCGACCGTCGCGGCGCAAGCGGCTCGCGGGCCGGAAGATCGCGGTGCTCGCGGCGGACGGGTTCGAACAAGTCGAGCTCTTCGGCCCGGCGCGGGCGATCGGCGACGAGGGCGGAGAGGTCGAGGTGCTGTCGCTAAGGCCCGGGAAGATCGTCGGGATGAACGTCGACGTCCCGGGACGGCGGGTGCGCGTGCAGCGGACGATCCGGGAGGCGGATCCGGGCGAGTACGACGCGCTCTTCGTGCCGGGCGGGTTCATCGGGCCGGATTTTCTGCGGCAGAGCCAGGAGGTGCGCGAGTTCGTCCGGGCCTTCGACGCGGCGGGCAAACCCATCGGCGCGATCTGTCACGGGCCGTGGGTGCTCGCCTCAGCGGGCATTCTGCGCGGGCGGCACATCACGTCGTGGCCCGGGATCCGGGATGACCTGGTGAACGCGGGGGCGACCTGGCGAGACGAGGCGGTCGTGCGCGACGGCAACATCATTTCGAGCCGCGGACCGCAGGATCTGCCGGTGTTCACGAAGTCGCTTGTGGACTTCTTCACGGGTACGAAGCCGACGCCCGAGCGGCCGTGGGCGCCGGCTGCGTCGTCGCCGCAGCGGAGCGCGCCGCCGGCGCTGGCCCTCGCCGGCGCGGCGCTCCTGCCGAAGGTGGCCAAGGCGCGCAGCGTCCTCGGCCTCACGGCGGCGTTTGCCGCGGGTCTTGTGATGCTACCCGCGCTCCGCGCGCTCGCGGCCTTCACCGGTCGGCGCGGTTAGGAGCGCCGTTGCGGCCGGCCGCACCACCTCCTCGAGCGCGCGCGCCATCGAGGCTCGCAGCACGGCCGCTTCCGGCCGCCCATGCGCCTCGAGCGCGCCCGCCCCGCCCGCTCGCACCTCCAGCGTGACGCCCGCGGCGAGCGCCTCCGCGAAGGCCGCCCGGACGGCCCGCGCGACGGACGCATCCCCGCTCCGAAGCGCCCACGCCACCGCCCGCCACGCGAGCTCCGCGTGCCTGGCTTCGTCCTCGGCGATGGCCAGGAGCGCCTCCTGCACGGCCGGATCCGTCGCCCGCGCGGCTTGCTCGGCCGCGAGCAGGCTGGCGAGCGTCTCGCCGATGCAGCCTTCCCGCACCGCGCGCGCGGCGATGTCCGCGAGATTCGCGCTCACGTCCACCGCGCCCCCGGCAAACGGGAACGCGCCCGGCCCGATCGGCTCCCCGGCGTAGGCCGACGCCAGCGCGAAGGCGAGGCGCGCGTGCCGGACCTCGTCGAGCGCCGCCTCGTGCGCGCGTGCCACGAGATCGGCCGGCGCCCCCACGGCGAGCAGCTCCAGCGCGAAACGACCGAAGGACGCGATCGAGGCATGTTCGAGCAGGCCGTCGTGGGTCCAGGCGACGGCGAGCTGGGCGCGCTCGTCCGGGGACAAACCGGCGAGGTTGGGCGAGGGGAGGGGGCTCTCCATCCAGTTGGATCGGCCCGCTGTGCGCGTCGCCGCGCGGGCCCGGCCTTCCACGAGGTAGGGCCGACCGACGGCGCCGCAGGTCTCGTACGTCACCTCGTAGCAGCACTGGCCGTCCTCGAAGGCCCCCTCGGTATTCACGACGGCGCTGCAGTACGTTGCGGGGGAGCCGCTCGGCAGGTGCATCAACGCCGCGTCCTTGGGCGGGCAGGGGGGGACCATCGAGCCGCCCGCGCCGCCTGCGCCGCCGCTCCCGCCTGCGCCGCCTGCGCCGCCGACGCCGACGCCGCTCGAGCCGCCGCTCCCGGCGTCTCCCTCGGGCCAGGCGAAGCACTCCGTTTTCGTCTCGAAGGTGGAGCCTGAGCCGATGAGCCCGGTACCGCCGGCGCCGCCTTGACCTCCCTGGCCTCCCTGGCCTCCCTGGCCTCCCGAGTCGACGTCACTGCCACAACCCTGCGTGGCCGCCACGCCCATCCCTGCGAGTGCAACGCCGAGCAACTGCGCCGCGATCCGGCGCCGGAAAAGGAAAGAACGATCCATGACTCCTCCGTCCGCGCGCCAATCCGGACGCGGCTCCGTCTGGGTATCACGAGTCTTCGTCTGGACGGGTACGTCAAATCTGCGAGATAAGATCGCATCCATGCGAATTCCCTTCGTCGCCCGTGCCACGGCCCTCCTCGCGCTCGTCGCCGCGCCCGTTCTTGGCTGCAGCTCGCTCCCGGACTCCGCGGTGGCCGTGCTCGAAGGGGCCGATTCGTTCCAGGTCCTCGCGCTCGATCCCGACCGCGGGGAAGAGCCGCCGCCGGGCGTCGAGACGTTCCACGGACATCAGGTCCTCGCGAAGGGCGACGTCGAAGGCCCCGAGGCGCGCGAGCGTATCGCCGGCATCGTCAATGCCGGCGTGCGCAAGGGCGGCACGCAGGCGAAATGCTTCAACCCGCGCCATGGCGTGCATGCCGTGCAGGGAGGCCGCACCGTCGATCTCGTCATCTGTTACGAATGCTCGGCGCTCGAGGTCGTGGAGGACGGTCGATCCACGACGCTCCCCACGGGCGACGTCCAGGCGGACCTCGACGAAGCCTTCCGCGCCGCAGGCGTGATCCGCCCCACCGATCGCTGAACACGAAGGCCCCGTTCCGCTTGACAGGGCTCGGTCGTCTGTGACAAGTGAAAGTCACTTTCAATTTCTGGAGTACCGAGACATGACCAAGCCTGCGAAACGAATCTTGAAATCCGCGGCCTTCGTGACGGCCGTGGCCGGGCTGCTCACCGGCTGCGGGTCGGAGGAGCCCGCGTCGGGCACGAAGCCCCTCTCCGAGACCGCGCCGCCCATCATCGAGGCGTACGCGTCCCTCGTGCACGACTCGTACGCCGAAGCCATGGACGAATCCGCTTCGCTCAATGCCTCGCTCGCCCAGTTCGTGGCCGAGCCCTCGCAGGCGAAGCTCGATGCCGCCCGCGAGCAGTGGCTCCTCGCGCGTGATCCGTACGGCCTGACCGAGGCCTTCCGCTTTTATGGCGGTCCCATCGACGACGACGACGGCCCCGAGGGCCGCATCAACGCTTGGCCGATGGATGAGGCCTACGTCGATTACGTGGACGGCAATGCCAATGCGGGCATCATCAACGATGCGGCCACGTACCCGACGATCGACGAGTCCACGATCGCCGAACTGAACGAGAAGGACGGCGAGAAGAACATCGCGACCGGGTATCACGCGATCGAGTTCTTGCTCTGGGGGCAGGACCTCTCCGCCGACGGCCCCGGGCAGCGCCCGTACACCGATTACGTGGTCGACATGGGCACGGCCGCGAACCAGGAGCGGCGCGGGCAGTACCTCCTCGCGGCAGGAAAACTCCTGCTCTCGGATCTCGGCTCGGTCTCGGCGGAATGGGCGCCCGAGGGCGGCGCGTATCGGGCGTCGTTCGTCGCGCTCCCGCCCGAGGAGGCGCTGCGCCGCATTCTGCTCGGTCTCGGCAGCCTGAGCGGCGCCGAGCTCGCCGGCGAGCGGATGCAGGTCGCGTGGGACACGAAGGAGCAGGAAGACGAGCACTCCTGCTTCAGCGACAACACGCACAAGGATCTGCTCAACAACGCGCGCGGCATTCAGAACGTCTACCTCGGCCGCTTCGGCCAGGTCGACCGGCCCGGCCTCGACGAGCTCGTGCGCGAGCGTGATCCGGCGCTCGACGCGCGCCTCCAGGAGGAGATGGAGGCCAGCATCGCCGCGATCGAGGCCATTGGAAATCCGTTCGATCAGGCGATTCTCGGCGACGACACGGCGCCCGGGCGGCAGAAGGTGAAGGCGGCGATCGACGCGCTCCGCAAGCAGACGACGTCGATCATCGAGGTCGCGACGTTGCTCGGCATCGAGCTCAACATCGAGGAGTGATCGCCATGCGATGGCCCGTGTTTCCTTTGGTCTTCGTGGTCCTCGGCTGCGGCGCGGAGGCCCCGCCCGGGGAAACCGGGCTCTCGGCCGAGCCGGGGGAAGAGCTCTCCGGCGGCGAGACCACGGTGCACGACACCTCGAAAAACGCCTACTCGCTCTCGGCCCGCAACATGACGCCGGAGCGGCGCAGCGCGTTCTTCGTGGGAAACTCGTTTTTCAAGGAAAACTGGGTCATCGCTCCTGCCTCCACCGAAGGACGGGACGGGCTCGGGCCGCTCTTCAATGCGCGCTCGTGCTCGTCCTGTCACCTCCTCGACGGCCGCGGCAGCCCGCCGGACGATCCGGCCGAACCCCTCGTCTCGGTCCTCCTCCGTCTCAGCATCCCCGGCGTGGACGCGCACGGCGGCCCCGCTCCCGAGCCCGTCTACGGCGGCCAGCTCCAGCCGCGCGCGATCCCCAACGTCGGGCCGGAGGGCGACGCGTTCGTCGCCTATGAAGAAATGCCGGGCTCGTTCCCGGACGGCGAGACGTACAGCCTCCGCAAACCCGTCTACACGACCGCCGCGGCCCGCGGCGACATGCAGCCGGACACGTTGATCTCCGCGCGCGTCGCGCCCGCGATGATCGGCCTCGGCCTGCTCGAAGCCATCGCTGAGGAGGACCTCCTGAAGGCCGAGGATCCGGACGATGCCGACGGCGACGGCATCTCGGGGCGGGCGAACCACGTATGGGACGTGGCGCGCGGGGCCGTTGCGCTCGGTCGATTCGGCTGGAAGGCGAACCAGCCGACGCTCATGCAGCAGACGGCGGGCGCGTTCCTCGGGGACATGGGCATCACCACGTCGATGTTCCTGACCCAGGAGTGCACGGACGTGCAGGCCGATTGCAAGGCCGCCCCGACCGGCGGCAGCCCCGAGGCGAGCGAAAAGATCCTCGGGGACGTCGCGTTTTACTCGACCACCCTGGCCGTCCCTGCGCGCCGCGACGTGGGCGACGCCGTGGTCCTCGCCGGCAAGCAACAGTTCCTGAAGCTCGGCTGCGGCAACTGCCACACGCCCGTGTTTCGCACCGGCACCTTCGACGGCTACCCGGAGCTCTCGGGCCAGACGATCCGGCCCTTCACGGACCTGCTCCTCCACGACATGGGCGAGGCGCTCGCGGACGGCCGGCCCGATTTCGAGGCGGACGGGCGCGAGTGGCGGACGCCGCCTCTCTGGGGCCTCGGGCTCCTCGAGACCGTCAATGGCCACCAAAATCTGCTACATGATGGCCGCGCGCGCGGCTTCGTCGAGGCCGTGCTCTGGCACGGCGGCGAGGCGGAAGCCTCCCGCGAGGCGTTCCGCGCCCTGCCGGCCGAGGAGCGCCGCGCGCTCGTTCGGTTCCTGGAGTCGTTATGAGCTTGTCCCCGCCCGCCTTTCCTTCCCGATCCGCGCTCGCCCTCACCATGACGCTCGCCCTCGCGGCAGCCTCGTGCGAGACGCCCACCGCTGACGACACGGCGCAACGCGCGGTGATGCACGACCTCGCCTACGAGGTCATGCTGCCGATCTACGACGAGCTCGAAAAAGAGGCGCTCCCACTACCTCCCGCCGTCGCGGCGTTCTGCGACGCGCCGACGGAAGACACGCTGAAAGCCGCGCAGGCGGCGTGGCGCGCGGCGCGCGTGCCGTGGAAGCATGCCGAGGCGTTCCGGTTCGGCCCGGTGGAAGACCTCCGCCTCGGCACCGCCCTCGACTTCTGGCCTGCGCGTCCCGACTCGATCGAGTCCGCGATCACGGCCGCGCCCGAGCCCGTCACCGCCACGCACATCGCCTCGCTCGGCGTGGCCACGAAGGGCCTGCCGGCGCTCGAATACATGCTCTTCGATCCGGCGGGCGGCAATGCCGCGGTCCTCGCGTCCCTCGGGGCCGCGGATGCGGCGGGGAAGAAGCGCTGTGCGTATGCACGCGCCCTCGCCGAGACGATCGCCGCGGACGCGACGACAGCGCAGGAAGCGTGGAGCCTGGAAGGCGGCGCGTTCGTGGATCAGGTCGCGAAAGCGGGGTCGGGCAGCACGCTCTTCCTCACGGGGCAGGACGGCATCGCGCGGGTCGTCAACCTGCTCGTCTTCGCCATGCAGGCGGTGGCCGAGAACCGGGTCTCGGGCCCGCTCGGCGCGGTGAGCGGCGCCGGGCCGGATCCGACGCTCGTCGAATCACGCTTCAGCGACAACTCCATCGAAGACCTGCTCGGCACGCTCCGCGGCATCGAGGACGTCTACCTCGGCCGCCACGGCGACCAAAGCGGGCGTGGTGTCACGGAGCTCGTGGCCGCGCGTAGCCCGGCCATCGATTCCTCCGTTCGAAAGGCCCTCACGGACGCGATGGCCGCGACCTCGGCGATCCCCGGACCTCTGCGCACCGCGATCACGAGTGATCCTGCGGCTGTCACCAAGGCGCACGACGCGCTCCGGGTCTTGCGGCGTGTGCTCTCCACCGACGTCGCCAGCGTCCTCGGCGTCAGCGTCACCTTGAGTGACAATGACGGTGACTGAGACATCGCCACGGGAGAGCCTCGTCGAGAGGCTCTTCCGCCCCGTCGACATCGCGTCCCTCGCCGCGTTCCGTATCCTCTTCGGCGCGCTCATGCTGATGAGCATCGTCCGGTTCTGGGCGAACGGCTGGATCCGCGATTTTTACATCGCCCCCCCGTTCCACTTCCATTACTTCGGTTTTTCGTGGGTCTCGCCCTGGCCGAGCTGGGGCATGTACGCCCATTTCGTGGTCCTCGGTCTCGCGAGCGCCCTCGTGATGGTTGGTCTCTTCTACCGCGCCGCCGCGGCCGTCCTGTTCGTCGCCTTCACGTACGTCGAGCTCCTGGAGAAGGCGACCTATCTCAATCACTATTACCTCATCAGCATCCTCTCCTTCCTGATGATCTTCCTGCCGCTCCACCGGGCGGCGTCGATCGACGCATGGAGAAACCCGGCGCTCGCGAGCCGCACCGCGCCGGCCTGGGCGCTCCTGCTGTTGCGCTTCCAGATCGGAGTCGTGTACGTATTCGCCGGGATCGCGAAGCTCGGCTCGGATTGGCTCCTGCGCGGCGAACCGCTCGGCATTTGGCTCTCGGCGCACACGGACATCCCGCTCGTCGGACCCTTGCTCGCCGAGCACTGGGTCGCGCGCGCCGCGAGCTTCGCGGGCGCCGCGTTCGACCTCACCGTGGTGTTTTTCCTGCTGCGCGATCGCACGCGGCGTTTCGCGTATGCCGCGGTGATCGGCTTTCATTTCATCACGGGCATGCTCTTTCCGATCGGCGTCTTTCCGTGGATCATGTCCGCGTCCGCGCTGATCTTTTTCCCGCCGAGCTGGCCGCGTCCGCTCCTCGCGCGGCTCTCGCGCCGGTTTGCCTGTTCGATTCCCGAGGATCTCACAGCCCCAGAGCCGCCGCGTACGCTCGGCGCGTGGCAGCGGATGGGGCTCGCGCTCCTCGCGGTGCATGCGATCGTGCAGATTGCGCTCCCGCTCCGCCATTTCCTTTACCCTGGGAACACGGCCTGGAGCGAGGAGGGATTCAGGTTTGCCTGGAGGGTCATGCTCGTGGAAAAACTCGGCTATGTCGAGCTCCGCATCCACGACCACGCCACGGGCCGGACGATCCGCGCCGAGCCTTCCCGGTGGCTCACGCCGCTCCAGACGAAGATGATGGCGCAGAGCCCGGACATGATCCTCGAGCTCGCGCACCACGTCGCGGACGACTACACGCGCCGGGGCAAACACGTGGCCGTGTACGCGGATGCGTGGGTGACCATGAATGGTCGACCGAGCCGGCGGATCATCGATCCCAGCGTCGACCTCACGACCGTCCAGGATTCCTTGCTGCCCAAACCGTGGATCCTGCCGCTCGACGACAACGCCGAGGCATCCGCCACGGCCTCCTCGCAACCTTGATCTGGTGAATCGGCCTCGGCCCGGCGTACCCTCTCGCCGATGCCGCGCTTCCCGCTCGCCCTCTCGCTCGTCCTCGCCGCGTGTGGCGCTCCGGCTGCGCCCCCCACGGCCCCGCCCGCGCCTCCCGCGCTGATGGCGGCTTCCGCGCCTCCGTCCGCCTTGCCTCCGCCCATCCAGCCCGCTTGCGCCGTCGCGGCCGATCTCCCGCCGCTCTCGGCGCCACGCCTCGACCTCCGCGCGCCCGAGCCCTCCCGGGAAAACCTCCGTGCGTGGGTCCATCTCCTCGCGGATCCCGCCCTCCACGGCCGCGCGGCCGGTTCCTCCGAGAACCGCCGCGTCGCCGATCTGCTCGCGCGCGCCTTCCTCTCGTTCGGTTTTTCACCGCCCGAGGGCCACGACCCTTGTGTCCCCTTCGAGCGCAGCGGCGTCCGCGACCAGAACGTCATCGCCCATCTCCGCGGCAAGACCCGTCCCGACAGCCTTGCCGTCCTCGTCGGTGCCCATTACGATGCGCAGGGCGAACGCGACGACGAAGCATATCCCGGCGCTGATGACAATGCCTCCGGCGTCGCAGCTTTGCTCGAAATTGCCCGCCTGAACGCTTTGCGTGGGATGGATCTCGACCTCGTCGTCGTCGCGTTTGGCGCCGAGGAGCGCGGCGTGCTCGGGGCGAAGGCTTACGTCGAGGCGCCGACGGTGCCTCTCTCGCGCCTCGCGCTCATGGTGAATCTGGACATGGTCGGCCGGCCCCTGCTCGACGGATCGCCGCTCCGGCTCGTCGTTCCGCGCGCATCCGAGGCGCTCGGGTTCGTCGTGGGGACACGGGATCGAGAAAGGACCCGCGCGCTGCTCGATCGTGCGGCGGCACGCGAGGATCGACCTCTGTTTGGCATTCCTGAGGCGGCGATGACACGGCTCGGGTACGCCTCCGACAGCGTCCCGTTTGGCCCGCACACCCCCACGATTTTCCTCTCCGATGCCGCGCTCGCCGATTACCATCAGCCCACGGACACGCCCGATCTGGTCGAAATCGACCAGATCGAGCGCGCCGTGCGCCTCACGTTGACGGTGATCGACGAAGTGCGGAAGGAGCGGTCTGGGCGATAGAGCGCCTACGTTCCGCCCTGACCTCCGCAGGCGGGATTGAACGGCAAGGACTCGCCATCTCCCGCATTGTTCAATGCGTCGAGAACCGCGCCCAGAACCAGGCGGCGCTCGTCGCTGCCCTCGTCGAACGCAACGTCCCCGAGGGCGAGGAGCTCGTCCACCGTCTCGAGATCCCCATCGGCGTCGACGTCCGCGAAGACGTAGTTACCGATACCGAATGCCTTGGCGTTGAACTTCGCCGCGAGGAGCTGGTGGCCCAGGATGATCTGCGCGTCGCCCTTGGGCGGCGTCTGGAAATACGCCTGTACCTCAGCCGACGAATCGAATGTCACGGTCGCGCCGAGCGAGACCGGCAAGAGCGAGAGCCCACCCACGACGCCATCGATGACGCAGGTGTGGTTCTTCCAGAAACCCTGCGTCCGCGTGAGGAGCGGAACGTCGCATTCGTCGGGCGGATCCGTCGGATCCGGAGGCGGATCCGTGGGCGGATCGGTCGGATCCGGCGGCTCCGTGGGAGGCGGCTCCGTGGGAGGCGGCTCCGTGGGAGGCGGTTCCGTGGACGGCGGGGCAACGATCGAGGGCAGCTCACTCGCAGGAGCACACGGCTCCGGCGCGGGAACAATCGCGAATTTGACGCCACGCAGCGGGTCGAATGACGCCTGCTCGGAAGAAGCCTGCTCGCAACCGAGCAGGAGGAAGAGGGAGGCTACCGCAACGGCAAATGACGAGTTGCGCATGACGGAAGTATACACTCCGCACGCACCATTGAAAGGACGAATCGAGACGAAATCGATGGTCAATGCAGTGACCATCTCCTGCGTCAGGGAGCGTGCCAATGCAGCGCTGCGCGCACCCTCGCACTGCTGCCGTCGTCCGTGCAGGTGAACGTGCCGCGGCCGAGGTTTCTCTCGATGCACGCGGAAAGCTCACGATCGGTCGTCCCGACGACCACCTTGCCCGCGGCGGGCACGCCGTCCTCGCGGATGTCGAGATCGACCACGATCACGCTGCCGGCAGGGGCCGCGCAACGCGCGAGCGGCGCTTGCAACGAATCGACGTTGTCGACCACGAGCCGCTTGACGGACGTGTATCGCTTCTTCCCGTCGACCACCTGATCCATCGAATGCCAGTCGTCCTCGACGTGGATGTTCGTGCTCGCCTCGATCACACGGAGCTCCGGCCGCGGCTTTCCGGCGAGATCCGGCGCCTCGTATCGGACGCGGATCGTGCGCCGCCCGGGCCGCTTGCTGATCGCCGTCGAACCCACGAGCGCCTGGCACACGCAAGCCTCGCGCGCGCCCTCGCGGCCGTCCCGCAGGTCGAGGTTTTCCATTTCGCAATACCGCCCGCCCGCATCGCCCTGCACGAGAAAATCGCGGGTCACGTCGTCATCGTTCGCAAAACATGCGGCGAGGCTGCCCGCGCGATCTTTCCAGTCGATGCTCCCGGGGTCACACCGACCGAAGTTTTGATACTCGCAGAGCGTGAGGGGACCTTCGCGGAGGGCGCTGCTATCAGCCCACACCAGGAGGCCGGCGACGCCACCGATGAGGCCGCCCGCGCCGTCGTTGCGGACGAGCGACGCGAACGCCGCGCGATATCGATCCACGATCCCGAGCTTCCGATCCCAGGGCGCCTGGAACGTGACCTCGGGGCCGCCCGTGCGCGGAAGAATGTTGACCCAGAGCTCCTCGCCCTTGCCCCCCGCGACCCCGGAGACGTGGATGACGTCCGTCGTCAACCACCCCTCGTCGTGGGCGCGCCGCGACAGGGGTTCGCCCTCGTAGGCGCATCGATGCCCGGTTTTCTGGGAGACGGGCCGCAATTTCGGATCGACCATGGCCGGCCCGAGAATCAGGTAATCGGGCGCGACCCGGGCGAGGTGCGCCGCGAGCTCGGCGCGGAGGGCCGCTCGTTCGGCGCGGAAGAGCCGGTCGTCCTCGATCGGGATCACCGCGACCTCGGGCCGCTGGGCCGAGGCCGGCGGCTGCGCGGCCGCCTGCGCCGGCGGCTGCGGCGCGGGCGCGGCCGTTTGCGGATCCGACACGATGGTCGCTTGAAGCGGAGATTGGACGACGCAGGATGCGCCGAGGAGCGCGCTCCCGAGGGTCAGGAGCGTGGCGCGCGCAGGAGCCGGGGTTTGCATGGCAAAACGCATCAATCGATGGTGATCGTCAAAGCCTGGCCGATGACGTGGCATTCATCGGAGGTCACCGTGACATTCGCGGTCTTCGTCGCCATGTCGCGCGTTGCGGTAATGACGAAGTCGCCCGCCTCTTCCACGCCGCAATCGTAGGTGTTCTCGATGACCTGCTCGCACGGCTTCGCGGCGCCGCCGTTCACCGTATACGTGAGCTCGGCGTCGGTGACGGCCGTTTCGGTGCTGTCGACGACGGTGACCGTCACGGAGACCGCGGCGATCGTGGTGCATTGGACCTCGTCGGAGCTACAGGCCGCGAGCGGGAGGAGGCAAAACGGGAGGAGGGACGCGAGGAGCAAGCGCATGCCCGAGGGCTTTACCGAGCGCTCGCCGGCCGGGCAAATTCTCGGCGGAGACCGCGCGCCGCCCGCCGCCTGGCCTGGCTTCTGCACGCACTCGGGGGCCGATGCGACGCTTTTTCGACACCCTCCGGATCCGAGCGACTTCGTCCGCGGGGCGAGCCTCCGAACGCGACGCGCGGGGGCTCTCGGTCAGCGACGGCGTCTATTTCGTGGTCGGCATCGTGATCGGCGCGGGCATCTTCAAGACGCCCTCGCTCGTCGCGGCGAACGTGACGAGCGCGAGGAGCGCCATGCTCGCCTGGGTGCTCGGAGGTGTGGCCTCCTTGCTCGGCGCGCTCTGTTATGCCGAGCTCGCCTCGACGTACCCCCACAAAGGCGGCGATTACCACTACCTCACGCGAGCGTTCGGCGGCACGGTGGGGTTTCTCTTCGCCTGGTCGCGCATGACCGTCATCCAGACGGGATCCATCACCATGCAGGCCTTTCTCATCGGGGATTACGCCTCCCGGGTGGCCTCGTTCGGCCCGCACTCCGCGTCGGTCTGGGCTGCCCTCGTCATCGCCCTCCTGACCGGCGCGAACATCGCCGGCCTGAAGCAATGCCGCGTCCTGCAGCGTGCGCTCACGGCCGCGCTCGTCCTTGGCCTCGTGCTCGTGGTCGTCGCTGGCCTCGTCCTCACGCCCGCGCCGGCTCCGGCCACTGCGGCGACGGCGACCGCGGCGAACCCGGCGTTTGGCCTGGCGATGGTCTTCGTGCTCCTCACGTACGGCGGATGGAACGAGGCGGCCTACCTCTCGGCCGAGCTGCGCGGCGGCCGGCGCGCTGTCGTGCGGGTGCTGGTCATTGGCATTGGCCTCATCACGGCGATTTACTTGGCCGTCAACCTGATCTTCCTCCGTGGCCTCGGGTTCCAGGCCATTGCCGGTTCCGACGCCGTCGCGGCCGATCTCATGCGCCGGGCCATCGGTCCCGTGGGCGTCCCGCTCATCAGCATTCTCGTCTCGCTCGCTGCGCTGAGCACGATGAACGCGACCATCTTCACGGGAGCGCGCACGACGTTCGCGCTCGGCCAGAGCTTCGCGCCCTTCCGGCGCCTCGGCCGGTGGCACGACGGGGCCGACACCCCGCGGAGCGCGCTCGTCGTCCAGGGCGCCATTGCGCTCGCGCTGGTCCTCCTCGGCGACGTCACGCGCGGCGGATTCGTGACCATGGTCGAATACACGGCTCCCGTCTTCTGGGGGTTTCTCCTGCTCGTGGGCCTGTCGCTCTTCGTGCTCCGCAAAAAGGACCCCGACGCCGCGCGTCCCTTCCGCGTGCCGCTGTATCCCCTCGTGCCGGTGCTCTTTTGCGGCGTCTGCCTGCACATGCTCCGGTCGAGCCTGGCGTACACGGGCATTGGCGCGCTCGTGGGCGTGGGTGTGCTCCTTGCTGGTGTGCCGGTGCTGCTCCTTCCGCGCGCGCGAGGTCTCGCGCGGCGGCGGGCGGCGGAGGCTCGTCGCTAACGCAATCGATCACGAGGAGAGAGGGCCCATGCCGAAGCGAATGCTCGTTCCGTACCTCGCACTTTGCCTCCTGCCGGCGACTGCACACGCCGAGGGCGCGCGCAAGCCCCAGGTGACGCGGGTCGCGCAAGGACAGGAGACCGTCCAGAAAGACGTGCCCTTCGTGCCCACGCGCGAGGAGACCGTGACGCGAATGCTCGGCATCGCCGGCGTGACGAAAGATGACGTCGTCTACGACCTCGGCAGTGGCGACGGCCGCATCGTGGTCATGGCCGCGCAAAAGCTCGGCGCGCGCGCCGTCGGCGTCGAGATCGATCCGGTGCGCATCCAGGAGGCGAACACCAATGCCAAGGCGGCCGGCGTCACCAATCGCGTAGAGTTCCGGCAGCAGAGCCTCTTCGACGCGGACATCAAGGACGCGACCGTCGTCACGCTTTACCTCCTGCCCTCGGTCAACCTGAAGATCCGCAACAAATTGCTCACCGAGCTCAAGCCCGGCGCGCGGATCGTCTCGCACGACTTCGACATGGGGGAATGGCGGCCCGACCGGAAAGAAAACGTCGGCGACGACAAGGTGTATCTGTGGATCGTCCCCGCTAGCGTGCAGGGCACGTACCGTTTGTCGGTCCCCACGGCGCAGGGCGAGGCGCCGGCCACGCTCACGCTCAAGCAGGAGTTCCAGGACGTGAGCGGCACGCTCCAGATCGGCAATCGGCGCTTGCCGCTCGCGGAGGTGGTCCTGCAGGGCGACGCGTTGAGCTTCCGCACGGCCGAGGGCCCCGAGATGCATTTCCGCGGCCGTGTCGAGGGGACACGCATTCACGGGAACGTCATGCCGGCCGGCGGGCAATCGCGGGCATTCACGGCGCAGCGGGAGGGGACGAGCCCGTGAGGGCGCTCGACGTGGACGGCGCCTGGGCCCATGGACCTCGTGCGCGGCCGCGCGGAAAGGAAAGGGGACATGGCCAAACAGGGGGCGGGCAAGCGTGACGAGGCGGGCGCCGAGCGGATCGAGCCCGGGCAATCGACGCGGACCGTGAATCCGGACGCGAGCGGATCCATCGCCGACATCGCTCGGCAGCAGGGAGCGAGCCAGCGCGGCTATACCGCCGACAATCCGCATCAATACGACGAACCAGCCCCGCCGGGCGCCAAGATCACGGGAGATCCGGGCCGCGCGATGGGAGGCCCGCGAAAAGGAGGAAACGCATGAGCCAATCGAACCAGCGTGGAGCGCCGCTCGGAGAAGCGCCGGGATACGGCGATCTCACCGAGGGCAATGTCGGCAACCAGGGCGCGGTCGATCCCGGCCGGCAAAACGTCCCGCAGGACAAACAGGACCGCGACGAGCCCCCCGGCACGTCTGAGCCCCCGCTCGGCACGAATGTCGGCGGCGAGCAGAGCCAAGGAGCCACGCGCCACGTGGGTCGGGACCCAGGCAAAGGCTCGCAGGGCTTCGGCAACGAATAACTCCATCCCTGTACCTCGCCCGCGGCGCACCCCCGCGGCTGCGCCTGTCTCTCCGTTGGCACCTCATTTGCTCAGTCTCGCCGTCGGGCTTTCCCCCTGGCGACGACGAGAGGTGCCTTGTGCGCAAGACGACGACGATGGCTTTGATCTCCTTGACCTGCATGGCTGCCCTTGCCGCTTGCGAGGGCCCCGCTTCCGAGACGCCCGATCCCATCGATCCGCCGGATCCCCCAGTGGCGACCGACGACGGGCTTGATCTCCCCGCGACGCCCTACAACTACGCCGAGATCGATTTGCCGCAGCATTTCCAGGGCCCGCTCGCGCAGGATCAGGACAACACGCCTCTGGCAAACCCCATCACCAACGACGGCGCGACCCTCGGCCGCGTGCTCTTCTACGACACAACCCTTTCGAAAAACGGCGCCGTCGCCTGCGCTTCCTGCCATCAGCAGAAGGACGCCTTCGCCGACACGACGCGACTGAGCCTCGGCTTCGAGGGCGGCGAGACCGGGCGCAACTCGATGAGCGTCGAAGGCGCCCGCTACTATCGCAACGGCCGCTTCTTCTGGGACGAACGCGCCGCCACGCTCGAAGATCAGGTGCTCGGGCCGATCCAGGATCCCGTCGAGATGGGCCTCACCCTCGAGGAGCTCGTCGCGAACGTCTCCGCGAAGAGCTACTACCCGGCGCTCTTCGAAAAAGCGTTCGGCGACCCTGCGATCACCTCGGATCGCATCTCGCGCGCCCTCGCGCAGTTCGTCCGATCGATCGTCTCGTACCGCTCGCGCTTCGACGAGGGCATCGAGGCCGCGGGCGGCAACATCGCTGCCGACTTCCCGAACTTCACGCCCGAGGAGAACGCGGGCAAGGCTCTCTTCCTCGGCCCCGCGGGCGGCTGCGCGGCGTGTCACCTCGACGACGGCCCGCCTCACCCGCCGCCGCGCCGGAACAACGCGTTTTTCTTCATCGCCATCCCCACGAACAACGGCCTCGACGCGACCACCGACATCGATGACAACGGCCTCGGCGAGATCACGGGCAACCCCGAGGACAATGGCCGGTTCAAGTCGTCCTCGCTCCGCAACGTGGCGCTCACCGCGCCTTACATGCACGACGGCCGCTTCGAGACCCTCGCCGAGGTCGTCGAGCATTACAACTCCGGCGTGAAGCCGCACCCGAACCTCGACCCGCGCCTGCGCGTCCAGGGCTCGACCGAGCCCCGCAAGTTGAACCTCACGCCCGAGCAAAAGGCCTCGCTCGTCGCTTTCTTGAAGACGCTCACCGACGAGGAGTTGCTCGTCGATCCGATGTACGCGGACCCGTTCGAAAAGGCCTCCCCCTGAACGCTCGCGCAGCCGTGGGGAGCTGGTAGGATCGAGCGGCATGACGCCCTCCGACCTCTCCCTTCGGCTCGACGTCCTCCGCGGCAAGAACCGCTTTTCGGCGCGCACCCTCGACGATTTCGCGGCGTACGTCACGAGCGCGCCGGACGAGGCCCTCTTCCGCATGAGCCCTCTCCGGTATGCGGCGAGCCACGGCCTCGACGAGCAAGAGGGCATCGAGTTCTTCCTCCATGCCACGCACGTCGGCATCCTCGATTTCGCCTGGGGCATGCTTTGCCCCGGCTGCATGGCTTTCCTCACGACCTCCGGCGGATTGCGCGCGCTCCAGTCGAAGCACTGCAACTTCTGCAACCTCCACCTCGAGGGATCCATCGACGACCGCGTCGAGGTCGCGTTCACCGTGGCCCCCTCGGCGCGCCGCATCCGCTTTCATTCGCCCGACAGCGTCGATCCGCGCGAGGACGCCATCCGGCTCTACTTCTCGTCGAGCGTCGCGCCTGCATCGAGCCCGCACCGCGCGCTTGGCGAGAGCATCCTCGCCGCGGGACGCGCGCTCCCCGGCGAGGCCCACGTCGCGGCCGTCGACTTTACCGAAGCCGGGCAGTTCGTCCTGCTCGCGCCCGCGGGCCACGTTGCCGTGTACGTCCGCGTGAAGGCGGGCGGCCCGCGCGAGGCCTCGTTCGAGCTGCTCGACGGCCGTGCGATCCCGGCCCGCGTCGACGTCGGCACGGGCCGCGTCGAGCTCCGCATGTTGAACCGCACGACCCATGCCGTCGGGTATTTCGTCGCGCCTGTCGGCGGCACCTGGCCCGATCCGGCCGAGCCCGGAAAACCCCTCACACACCCGCTGCTCCCGTACCTCACCGGGGCGCGGCTCGTCTCGTCGCAGTCGTTCCGCGACCTCTTTCGCGCCGAAAGCATCCCCTCCGAGGGCGGGCTCGAGCTCAAGCGCGTCACCGTCCTCTTTACCGACCTCACGGGCTCCACGGCCCTTTACGAGCGCGTCGGCGATCTCCGCGCCTATGACCTCGTCCGCAAGCATTTTTCCGTCCTCCGCTCGATCGCCGCGGCGCAGGGCGGGGCCATCGTGAAGACCATCGGCGACGCGGTCATGGCGAGCTTTGCCGAGCCGATCCACGCGATGCGCGCTGCGATCCTCATGAACCGGGCGATCGCCGAGCTGAAAGAGGTGGACCTTCTGCTCAAGATCGGCCTGCACACGGGGCCTTGCATCGCGGTCGAGCTCAACGAGCGCCTCGATTACTTTGGCCGCACCGTCAACATCGCGGCGCGCGTGCAGGGCCTTGCGAGGGCCGGGGAGATCGTGTGCACGAGCGAGGTGTTCGAGGCGCCCGGGGTCGAAGGCGCCGTGCACGCGGCCGAGCTCGTCGCGACGCGCGCCACGGCGCCGCTCAAGGGCATCGCGGGCGAGGTGCCCGTCGTGCGTATGGTCCGCGCGGGGGCGGAAGCGCCTCTGTCCATCCCGTAACGGCGCCTCGGATGGAGGTTTCAGCCTCCATCCCTGGAGGCGCGAACCTCCATCTCCATCGTACCGCTTGCGGGTAGGATGACGCGCTCGAACGAGGCACGCGAATGCACCGATCTCTCACGCGCTTGTTTCCCTGGGCCGCTGCGCCGGCGACCCTCCTCGCGGTCGCCTGCGGCGGCGGGAGTTCTACCGGACCTGCGCCCGCCGCGGCGCCCGTCGAATCCGCGCCCGTGGCCCTGGTTCCTCCGACCACGACGACCGAAGAGAAGCCGCCCGCACCCGCGGCGATCGAAGAGAAGCCCGCGGCGCCCGAACCTTCGCCCGGGCCTCCGCCCGAGGGCAAACCGTACCGCGAGATGGCTTTGGCCCTGCTCGACGGCCCGCCCGGCACGTGGACCGGCGAGCACGGCAACTACCATTCCCCGGTGCGGGAGGTATGGGGCGCCGGGGACCTCCTCTTTGCCGCCACCGCCGACGAATTTTTGCAGTCGAACGATCGCGGCCTCACGTGGCGCCTCGTAAAACTCCCGCCATCGGCCCAGGCTCTCAGCGTCTGGGGCACCTCGCCCGACGAGGTCTGGGTGGGCTCGAAAAACGTCATCTATCGCTCGACGGATCGCGGTGTCACGTGGAAAACCACCTCGGTCCCGGCGAATGCATATTACAATGGGTTCTGGGCCGACGAGAAGGACGTCTACGCCGTCGGCTCGGACGGCGTGATCCTGCACTCCACGAATCGCGGCGAGACGTGGGAACGGCAAGGGGAAACGCTGGGCCTTCGCTGGCTCTACGGCGTCTGGGGCAAAGGTCGCGACGTCTGGGCTTTCGGCGACGCCGCCCCGAAGGACGGCTCGTGGCAGAGCACGACCGCGCTCGTGCACACGACGGACCGCGGAAAGACCTGGACGCTCGTGAACATCAACGCCGCGCCCCTCCGCGGCATTTGCGGCACCGGCGACGGCGTGATGCACATCATCGACTCCAGCGGCTCGATCCATCAGTCGAAGGATCGCGGCAAGACCTGGGCGAAGGCGCATACCTTCGGCCCGATGGAGCTCAGCGCGCTCGCTTGTCGCGGTAAAAGTGAAATCTTCGTGGGTGGCCGCAATCGAACGTTCCAGCATTCCGAGGACGGCGGAAAAACGTGGACCGACGAGCTCGCCGCGCAAAACATGTGGACGAAGCTCGCCTACAGCATGGTGGATACGATTTTCGCCTTACCGAGCGGCGAGGTCTTCGTGGGTGGCGAGGGTGTTTATTCGCCGCGCCCCACGGGCACCTTGTTTCGCCGCCGTTGATACCGTTAGCATGTGGGCATGCCTTCCTCGATCCACGCCCGCACCTCGCTCCTCCTCTCCGCCTGCACGGCCCTCTCGCTCCTGATCCTCGATCCGGCCTCCGCGTCGGCCGCCGAATGCGGCTGCAATCACGAGATCATGCCGGGAACGACGGCCGTCAACGGCACCGAGCTCGGCGTCGAGCCCGGCGACGTCGTCTGCGTCATGGCCGGAGATTACGAGTTCATCCGCTTCCGCGAGATCCGCGGCACGGCGGAGGCGCCCGTCGTTGTCAAGAACTGCGGCGGCGTCGTCAACGTGCGCAACACCGATCGTGCGTATGCCGTCGATTTCCAGGGTAGCTCCCACCATTTTCATCTCACCGGAACCGGGGAAGCCGGCGTCGAGTACGGCTTCCGGGTCAGCGCGCCGGACAAGGAACCGTACCCGGGCGTCGGCCTCTGGTTCCTCGACAAGAGCACCGATTACGAGGTCGATCACATCGAGGTCTACGAGACCGGCTTCGCGGGCGTCATGTCGAAGACCGACCCCCTCTGCGACGGCAGCGCCGACCAGGACAAGTTCATCCAGAAAAACGTGCGCCTCCACCACCTCTGGATCCACGACACCGGCGGCGAGGGGTTTTACGTGGGCAGCACCCAGGGCGCCGGCCACACCATCACCTGCAACGGCCAGCAGGAGGTGCGCATGCCGCATTTCCTGGAGGGCATCGAGATCGACCATTGCCTCGTGGAGGACACGGGCTGGGACGGCGCGCAGGTCGGCATGGCCCGCGAAGGCTGCAGCGTCCACGACAACGTGATCCGCCGTGTCGGCGGCGAGATGGTGCAATACCAGTGGATGGGCCTGCAGATCGGGGGCCCCTCGAAGTGCGACATCCGCCGGAACATCATCTCCGACGGCCCGGTGAACGGCATCTTCGTGTTCGGCGCGAACGACACCACCGTCGCCGACAACGTCGTGCTCCGCTTCGGCGAGACGAACATTTACGCGAACATCCAGAACAACCCGGGGCCCGTCGCTTATCGCATCGCCCACAACACGCTGGTCGGATTCGGCAAGGCCGCGGTACAGGTCTTCGGCGACAAGATCGAAGGCGCGTTCGCCTACAACAACTTTGTCGTGGGGCCGACCTCGGCCATCGGGGCAGGGAACGATGTCGGCTGGGCGGCCGAGGGCAATCTCTTCGTGCCTACGGTCGCCGAGGCCGGGTTTGTCGCGCCCGACGCGGACGATTACCACCTCACGGAGAGCTCGCCCGCGCGCGGCGCTGGCATCGATCACAGCGCAGACGGTTTTACCACCGACCTCGACGGATACCTCCGCGCCAAACCCCCCGCGGTGGGCGCTTACGAGTTTGTGATGGATTCGCCCACGGGCGGCGTGGGCGGAGGTTCGAGCAGCAGCTCCGGCACGGGCGGCGGCGGCGGAGCGGGCGCGTCCGGCGGCGGCGGAGCGGGCGCGTCCGGCGGCGGCGGAGCGGGCGCGGGCGGCGCATCCGCGGACGATCCCGGTTCCGACGGGAGCTGCGGTTGCCGCGTGGCCGGAACAACGGACGACGCGACGAACCACGGCGCCCTCGCGCTCGTTGCCGGCGCCTTCCTTTCGACCCGCATTCGCCGTCGTTTGCGCGCCTCGCGCTGAAGCCGCATGCTCCCGGCGTGCCCTCCGACGAAGACCTCGCGCGGGCGCGCGTGCGGGCGGACGAGCTCCGGGCTGCCATTGCGCACCACGATTATCGGTATCACGTCCTCGCCGCGCCCGAGATCTCCGACGCCGAATACGACGAGGTCGTCCGGGAGCTCGAATCCATCGAAACGACTTATCCCGAGCTGATCACGCCCGATTCGCCCACCCAGCGCGTGGGCGCCCCGCCCGAGGCGCTCTTCGCGCCCGTCCGCCACAGCGACCGCTTGCTCTCCCTCGATAACGTTTTCGACGACGCCGAGCTCGACGCCTGGTACGATCGCGTGCGTCGCGCCCTCGGCCGGGACGTCGACCTCGTGACCGAGCCCAAGATCGACGGCGTCTCTGTCGCGGTCGTCTACGAAGGCGGCCGCTATCTGCGCGGCGCGACGCGCGGCGACGGCACGGTGGGCGAGGACGTCACGCAAAACCTGAGGACCCTGCGCGCGCTCCCCGCGCGCCTGCGTACGGAAGACCCGCCGGCGTGGCTCGAGGTCCGCGGCGAGGTATTTTTGCCGATCGCCGCGTTCGATCGGATCAACGAGGATCTCGGCCAGCAAGGAAAACCCCTGTTCGCGAACCCGCGCAACGCGGCCGCCGGCACGCTCCGGCAAAAGGATCCGGCCGTCACGGCGCGGCGGCCGCTCGACATTTATTTTCATGGTCTCGTGCGGATCGAGGGGCGCACGTTCGCGACCCATTTCGAGATGCTCGACTACCTGCGCGACGTCGGCCTCCGGGTCCACCCGCGTTCGGCGCGCACGCCCGATCTCGACGCAGTGAAGGCCGAGGTCCGGCGCCTCGCGGAGGATCGGCATTCGTTGCCGCACGAGATCGACGGGGCCGTGGTGAAGGTGAATCCACTCGCGGCCGAGATCGAGCTCGGCACCACGGCCAAGGCGCCACGCTGGGCCGTCGCGTACAAGCTCCCGGCGGAAGAACGAACGACCAAACTCCTCGACATCCGGGTCAATGTCGGCAGGACCGGCGCGGTCACGCCGTTCGCGATCCTCGAACCCGTGCGCGTCGGCGGCGTCACCCTGCAAATGGCGACGCTGCACAACGAGAGCGAGATCGCCCGGAAAGGCATTCTCATCGGTGATACGGTGGTGGTGCGTCGCGCGGGTGACGTCATTCCCGAGGTCGTCGCCCCCATTCCGAGCGTGCGCACCGGTGCGGAGCGCCCCTTCCACATGCCCACGGTTTGCCCGGCCTGCGGCGGCCCGGTCGTCCGGCCTGAAGGCGAGGCGGTCGCGCGGTGCCCGAACCTCGATTGCCCGGCGCAGGCTCTCGAGCGTGTCGTCCATTTCGCCTCTCGCGGCGCGATGGACATCGAGCACCTCGGTTATGCCACGGCGCAAGCCTTGCTCGATCGGGGCCTCATCCGGGGCCCGTCGGACGTGTTTTTCTTGACGGAGGCGGATCTCGCGGGTTTGCCCGGGTACAAGGAGCGTTCGATCCGGAACTTGCTCGCGGCGATCGAGGCCGCCAAGGATCGACCCCTCGATCGATTGCTGTACGGCCTCGGCATTCGCCACGTGGGCGCGACCGCGGCGCGGCGGCTCGCGGACGCATTCGGCTCGCTCGACGCAATCGCCAGGGCGAGCGTGGAGGACATCGCGGCCGTGGAGGGCGTCGGGCCCACGATCGGCAGAGCGGTGCGCGAGGCGTTCGACCGGCCCGCCACGCAGGCGCTCGTCGAGGATCTCCGCCGCGCCGGCGTGCGCCTGACCGAGGAGCGGAAGGGGACGGAGGGGCCCTTGTCCGGAAAAACATTCGTGATCACCGGGACGCTCGCGGGCATGTCGCGCGAGGCAGCCAAGGCCCGGATCGAGGCGCTCGGCGGCAAGGTGACGTCGAGCGTCTCGTCGCGGACGAACTACCTCGTGGTGGGCGAGGGGCCGGGCTCGAAGCTCGAAAAAGCCGAGAAGCTGGGCGTAAGGATTCTCGACGAGGCGCAGTTCCTGGAGCTTCTGGCAAAGCCGGGAGCGTGAGCTCACGACAGACAGAAAAAAGCATTTCCCCCTGTGGACGTTCGGCCGTCCGGGCACGACGTACAGCTTGCCTGTCCGGGGCGTCCCGGGCGCAGGGGGGATGTACGATGAACGCTATCAAGTCGTTGCTTTTGGCCGTGATGTCGATGGGTCTCGTCGGGACCGCCAGCGTGGCCCGCGCCGAGCAGCCGGTGGAGGAAGGGATCGTCGCCGAGACCGAGGGCGCGCTCATGGACAATGAGGCCACCGAGGAGCGCAACATCACGTCCTCCGACGAAGCGCTGTCGAGCCAGCCGCCGCCGTTCGACAATTTCGATCGCGGCCGCCGGGGCTGGTATGGCCGCTGCATGAGGCGCTGCCAGCGCAACTACTTCCGCTGCGAGCGGTTCGAAGATCGGTTCGGCCCCAGGCACCACTTCCGCCCTGGTCGGTGCGAGAGCGAGTACAGGTACTGCGTGAGGCGTGTTTGCGGCTTCTATCGCTTCGACGACGACCGCTTCGACAACGACCGCTTCGACAACGACCGCTTCGACGACGACCGCTTCGGTCGTTAGGTCGAGCCGGGACGCAGGCGTTTCGAGCTTGGGATTCGTGAGATCGCCCGGCCCTCACTCCCCACGTCCGGGGAGCGGGGGCCAGGCCCTATTCGGTCCGTGGGGCGCGGGTCTTGCCGGAGTGGAATCGATATGGTGGGTTCGAGCGGGATCAAGGGATCGGTCGTCGTCATCACCGGCGGATCGAGCGGCATCGGTCTCGCGACGGCCGAGGCATTCGCCCGGCGCGGGGCACGGGTCGTGCTCGCAGCGCGGCAGGCGGACGCCCTCGCGGAGGCGGCGCGCGCGTGCGAGGCGCTCGGCGCAGAGGCGCTCGCGGTACCGACCGACGTGACCGACGAAGCCGCGGTGGAAGCGCTCGCGCAAGCGGCGATCGCCCGCTTCGGCCGCATCGACGTGTGGATCAACAATGCGGCGCTTCTGCTCTTCGGCACGCTGCTCGACACGCCGAGCGCTGCCTGGAAGCGGGTCGTCGAGACGAACCTTTACGGCTACCTGCACGGGGCGCGGGCCGTGCTCCCGGTATTCCTCGCGCAGCGCCGGGGAATACTCATCAACAACGTTTCTGGCTGGGGGCTCGTGGGCGCGCCGCTCGTGAGCTCGTACGTATCGAGCAAGTTCGCGGTCCTCGGCCTCTCGGAGTGCCTGCGCCTCGAGCTCGCGCGTTTTCCCGACATCCACGTATGCTCGGTGCTCCCGCCTTCGGTGGACACGCCCATTTACGAGCGCGCCGGCAACCTCACGGGCCACGAGGTCGGGCCGGTACTTCCGGTCTCCTCGGCGAACGAAGTGGCCGAGATCCTCGTCGGGCTCGCCGAACGGCCGCGCCCGCGGCGTCCCATCGGTGTCGCAGGCGCCTTCGTTTACATCTTGAGCCGGCTCTCTCCAGCACTCTCAGCGCGTTTCATGAGCTCGGTCACGTGCCGCTTTTCGATCCGCGCCGAACACGCGACGCCGACACTCGGCAACCTCTTCGAACCGAAGGACCCGCACGCGAAGAGCGGCGGATTCGGCTGGCTCGGCATGCGCCGCGGGGGGAAGGGGACACTCTACTGAAAGCCGCCGCGCCGGGGCGCTGCCCCGGGCCCCGCGGGGGCTGTTCGCCCCTCGACCCGAACCAGGGCAAGCCCTGGACCATTTGTGGAAGAACTGCGCGATGCGCAGTTCTTCCAACGGGCCGGTGGGACAACGTTGCCGTTCGAAATGGCAGCGCGGCTCTTGATTGGCAGGATCGTTCCTGGTCTTGCCTCGGCCTGTTCGATGAACTGCGCATCGCGCAGTTCATCGACCCCGGGTCCAGCGCTTGCGCTGGTCCAGGTCCAGGGGCGGATAGCCCCTGGTGGGGCCTGGGGCAACGCCCCAGCGAAGCGGCTTCAGCTACTCGCGCCGATCTTCCGAGATGCGCCCGACGCCTGCACCATAATGATACGAGAGCTCCCCGCCGAGCCAGGCGCCGACCCCGAGAATCAGGAAACCGAGCAACGACACTGCGATCCCCGCGCCGCGGAGCCCCATTGCCCGCAGGATCACCGAGCCCACCAGGAGCATCGTGCTCGCCGCGGCTGACAACGCGTGCACGAACGTCACGCGCCGCGCCTTTCCTTCGATGTAACCGAAGTCCGTGATCCCCGTGAGCACCGAGGGCACGAGCGCCACGAGCCCGAACAGGAATGCGAGATCCGCCCCGCGCGCCGCCCACGTGCACCCGAGCAGCGTCGCGACATCGAGGACGAGGCCCGTCGTGAAGGCACCGATGGGCACGGAGACCAGCGCTGCATGCAGCGGATGCCCGAGCCAGGTTCCATCGAGCGCCCTTCGAATGCGGGGATGCCGCGTGAAGAAACCACGCACGGGCGCGTGAAACACTTCGACGATCTCATCGAGCTGTAGCCGCTCGACGACACGCAGGAGCCACGGAACTCTCATGCTGCCACCTCGCAATGCCGGCCAAGCAACGCTCGGGCCGCCTGCCTTCGGATCGTCCCCTCTGGAATCGCGGGAGGCGCACGAAAAGCGGGTTTTCAATCGTGCGGCGCCCGTGGTTCCATGGCTCCTGTCACCTGGAGGGGAGGTATTTCATGGCCACGACGACGACTGCGAACGGCACGACATCCCGCGGCGAGGGTGCCGCGCTCGTGCGAAACCTGGACGATCTTGCGAAGCTCTCGAGCGCGGAGCTCGATCGACTCTACCGCGCCGCCCCCGCGCCCATGAGCGTCGAGCGCCTCGTGGGTACACCGAAGGGCCGCATGCTCGCTGTCCGCGGCACCGACGGCACGCCGCTCTTTTCAGCGCTCAAGTTCCTCGCGTCCCGCCGGCGTTTTCCCTGGGATGGCAAGAGCTTCGGCGCGCTCGACCGGAGCGAGGGCACGGGTATCAACCGCGTAAAACTCCTGCCGTTCCGGTTCGACTGGTTCCCGTTCCGCACGCGGATCGAGCCCTCTGCGGTCGACGACCGCCCTTGCGTCTACCTCGACTACGAGCAACCCGGAAACCCCTTCTTCATCGCTCGCATCCGCGACGAGATCCGCGAGGTCGCGCCCGACGTCTGGCTCGGCCCGGCCATGGTGAAGACGAAGAAGGGCGCGGTCCATGTGCTCTGGTTCGCCGTCGACTTCGGGAAGCCCTCGGCCTGACGACGCCACGCGCGAAGTGGCTTGCTTCGGCACGCGGATGGGGTGACGATCGAGCGCGCCGTTCGTTTGTCTTCAAAAGAACCCCGTTCGACGTTATCTTCCACTCCGATGGGCCACATTCCGCTCCTCGACGAGATCGCCGTCATCGCGGCGCTCGGCGTCCTCGTGACCGTCGTCCTGTCGCGCCTCTCGCTGCCCACGGTCGCGGGGCTGCTCTTCTCGGGCGCGCTCGTGGGGCCGTTCGGCTTCAAGCTCGTGCGTTCGATCCACGCGATCGAGATCCTCGCCGAGATCGGCGTGGTCCTCTTGCTCTTCACGATCGGCCTCGAGTTCTCGCTCGCGCGCCTGAAGAGCATCTTCCGTCAAGTCGCGCTCGGCGGCATCATCCAGGTCGGGCTCACCACGGGCGTCGTCGCGCTCGTCGCGAACGCCCTCGGACAGCCGGCCGGGCGCAGCGTCTTCTACGGCTTCGTCTTCGCGCTCTCCAGCACCGCCATCGTCCTCCGCGCCCTGGCCGAGCGCCGCGAGCTCGACGCGCCGCACGGCCGCTTCATCGTCGGCACCTTGATCTTCCAGGACCTCTGCGTCGTCCCGATGGTCCTCGTCGTCCCCATGCTCGGCGAAGGCTCCGCGGGCACGAACATGGCGAAGGAGATCAGCTTCGCGCTCGGCAAGGCCACGGCCGTCGTCGTCGCGACCATCCTCGTCGCGCGTCTCGTCGTCCCGCGGGCCTTGCGCTGGGTCGCGGCGAGCCGCAGCCGCGAGGTCTTCCTCCTCGCCGTGCTCGCGCTCTGCGTCGGCACCGCGTGGCTCACGTCGCTCGCCGGCCTCTCGCTCGCGCTCGGCGCGTTCCTCGGCGGCATGGTCGTCGCCGACACCGAGTACGGCCACCGCGCCATGGGCGACATGCTCCCGCTGCGCGACGCCTTCGTGAGCGTCTTTTTCGTCTCGCTCGGCATGCTCTTCGACCCGCGGGTCGTGCTCGAGCGGCCGCTGCTCGTGCTGCTCCTCCTCAGCGGCTTCTTCGTCGCCAAGGGCGTGCTTGCCACGATCGCTGCGCTCGCCATGCGTTTTCCCGCGCGCGTCGCCTGGCTCGCGGGTGTGGGGCTCGCGCAGTTCGGCGAGTTCGGGTTCGTCCTCGCGCGGCTCGGCGAGAGCGCGGGTGTGGTCGATCAAAACGCCACGCGCCCGCTCCTCGCGGCTGGCATCGCCAGCATGTTCCTCACGCCGGTCTTCGTGCGCGTCGCGCCGCACGTCACCGCGGGGCAGCGCTTGCTCGCGCCGCTCGAGCGCCTCATCGGCGTGCGCAGCATCGACGAGGCGGATGCGGGCGAGGCGCACGGTCTCTCGGCGCACGTGGTCATCGTGGGCTACGGCGTCGCGGGCAAGCTAGTGGCGCGCGCGCTCGAGGCGACCGGTGTCTCGTACGTCGTGCTCGAATTGAACGCCGAGACCGTCCGCGCCGCGCGCACCGCGGGCCAGCCCGTGTATTACGGCGACGCGACGAGCGAGGAGGCGCTTGGCCATGCCCACCTCGAAAAGGCACGCGCACTTCTTTTGCTCATGAACGATCCGCAGGCCGCGCAGCGCGTGGTGGACACGGCCAAACGCGTCGCGCCCGAGGTTCCGATCCTCATGCGGGCGCATTACCTCCTGGAGAAACCGGCGCTCTTGCGCATGGGCGCGACGGACGTGGTGGCCGAGGAGGTCGAGGGCGGCGTGGAGATCCTCGCGCGGCTCCTCCGCTGGCTCGAGGTTCCGCGCAACGTGATCGACGATCGCGTGGACGAGGCGCGCGCGACCACGCAGACCACGGAGCGCACGCACAGGCTCCCGCGACGGGTGCTCGGCGAGCATGCGGATCTCGCCGAGCTCAAGATCGAGAGCGCCTCGGTGACCATGGCAAGCGCGGCGGTGGGTCGCTCGGCGGCGTCCCTCGGCGTGCGTCGCCGGACCGGGGCGCTCATCATCGCGGTGCGTCGCGGCGACAAACTCCTCGAACAGATGGATCCGCAGAAGCCTTTTGATGTCGGCGACATCGTCTATCTCGCGGGGCCCGTGAGCTCGGTGAAGAAGGCCGTTGATCTTTTGAGCCGGCCGCTGGCCGAAGGCGAGGCGCCGGTCAGCGAGGTCATGCCGACTTCACGCGGTTGACGCGGATTCGCGAATCTGCTCCCTCGTCGTCGCGCGCCTCGGCAGCGAGGCGCGACATTTTCTCCGGCTAGGCTCCCGCCCGTGCGCTCGCGGTCCCAGGATTCAGCCAGGACAGCCGGCGCTCCGTGAGGAGCCGGGGAGGGGGAATGTCATCATGAACAAATTTTTCATGGCGATCATGCTCGCCACGATGGGGATGTCGTCCGTGGCCCTTGCGGAGACGCCGGAAGAGGAAGCGGCGGCCGAGCTCGCGGTCGCGTACGACGACGCGCAATTCGTGAAGGCGGCGGCGAGCAGCAATCTCTGGTCGGTGAAGGCCGCGCGGCTCGCCGTGCGTTTGGCGAAGAACTCCAAGGTCGAGGCGCTCGCGCTGCAGGATCTCGCCGAGCACGTGAACGTGACCGAGGGGATCGAGGCGCTCGCGGGTAAATTCGGCGTCGAGATGCCGACGGAGCTCGAGCCTCTGGGTGAGAGCCTTTTCCAGCGTCTCTCGAACCTCCAGGGAAATCGCTTCGACCGAGCGTACTTGCACACGGTCATCGAGTCGCACCGGTACGACGTGGCCATCCTGTCGCTTGCGCTGTCCTCCTCCCGGGACGCGGACGTGAAGGCATTCGCCGAGAAGAACCTGCCCATTCTGCGGGGGCACCTGGACGCGGCGCAGGAGATCCTCCGGACGTTGCCCCAAGAATGACGCCCGAGGGCGAACCACGACAAAGGTGACGGCGCGCCTCCGATGCGGCTACCCTCGTCGGCCGATGGCGACGAAGCGCATGCATCGGCAGGGGACATGGATCACGGCACGTCGCGGCGTGCGCTCGGCGCTGCTCGCCGCGACGCTCGCCGCAGGCTGCGCGGGGCCGGCGAACGAAAAACCTCCGATCTCGGCGGGCGCGCCGCCGCCCCGCGCCGAGGCCTCCGCGTCCCGATCGTCCGAGTCCGCCGCGCAGGTGCTCCTGCGCGAGGAGGTCGTGCCGGGGAAGCTCTCCGTCACGGTGTATTCGCACGCGATCTCGACGCCCGCGGGACCGCTGCACTTCTGGACGTACGTGAGCGAGGGCCTCTGGCCGCTCGGGCAACGCGAGATCCGGTTCTCCATCAAGCGCGAGCCCGGAGATGCCGAGGGCACGTTCGATCGTCAGCTCTTCAAGCTCTACGGGCTCATCTACGAGCTCGCGGAGCAGGGGCAGCTCGTCGACGTCCATGGCCGCTCGCAGCTCGATGGTCCACCGCTCCTCGGGCGCGACGGGTTTCATTGCATCATCTATGGTCCGCCGCAGCCGCTGGAGGGAATCGCGGCGAACGTGCCGTACCTCTCCGCCGTGATGGTCACGTGCGAAGAGGAGAACGTGGGGGGGCAGGCCGGTTATGCGCGGATCCTGGCCCGGCTCGGCGCCGCGGCGATGGCGTATCCGACGCCGTTCTGGACCGACCGCAAGCGCCCTTCCGTGGCCAGGCCCGGGGAGGCTGACCAGACCATGATCACGAAGGGCCCGCGGACACACGTCCGCGGCGCGTCGGTGCGCATGGAGCGAAAGGGCGGCCTCAAGAACGCCGCCCCGACGAAGAGCTTTTTCATTCCGGGGGATCGTATCGTCCTGCGCGTGCTTCCCCGCGGGCTCGACAATCTGAAGGCGGCCGTCGCGAAGGGGGACGAGGACGCGCTCATCCTGATGCTCGAAATGGATCCGAGCTCGAACACGGGCCTGTTCTGGTATCCCGGACAAACCGGGCTCTCCGCCATCACGAGCCCGGTGGGAATGAACGATCGGATCACGGCCAACTTCCTCGTCCTCGCCGGCGACAAAGACGCGTCCAAGGCCGGGGTGGCCGAGGACGGGTTCTTCCTGATGTTCCCCGTGGCCACGTGGAAACGGATTCGCGAGGCGCTCATCTCGGGCAAAGAGATCACGATTCCCGGCCAGGGCGACATGCCGGCGTTTGCCGTGGAACACGTCGAGACGACCTACGTGAATCCCATCGACGGCAAACGGTACGAATCCGAATGGGGCTGGGATACGGCCCAGCCCGAGGGCGGCGCCGCGGCGCAGAAGCGGAACGACAAGGTCGAAACCTCGCTGGTGCTCCTGACGAGCGAGCAAGACATCGCGAAGCGGACCACGGTCGACGACCTGAGCGAGTTCGCCAAGCAGATCATCACCATCGTCGAGGCGCAAGTGGGCACGTCGAAGGGGCCGGGCACCGATCTGCTCGTCGAATGCGAGCTCCTGCCCGGGAAGAAGAAGAAATTGGAGATGGCCCAGCGGCCGACCGTGGATCAGCCGTTCGCGCAGGCCATCTACGACAAACTCGAGAAGATCGTGGCCCCGGAGGTGAAGGGCTCCGTGAAGTTTCAGGTGCTCTTCAAGATCCGGGGCGGCAGCCCTCCGGGGCCGTGAAGGGCAGTCAGCGGCGCTTTTCCTCGTACACCGAGAACACCGCGCCCTGCGGATCCGAGAGCACGGCGAACCGACCGCCACCACCGATCTCCTTCGGCGGCATGTAGACCTTTGCGCCAAGCCCGCGCGCCTTCGCCACCGTGTCGTCCGCGTTCTCGACCGTGAAATACGCGCCCCAGTTCGGCGGCACCGGGCCCCAGCTCGGGTCGATCTTCAGCATCCCGCCGACGTGTTCGCCGCGCACGATCCACTCCGTATACGTCGCGTCGCCGCCGGTCGACCAGCCGAAGAGCGCCGTGTAAAACGCTTTGGCTTTCTCCGGGTCGGTGGTCTGGAGCTCGAACCAAGAGGGCGCGCCCGGTTCGCCCCACAAGGTCGCGCCGATGTGCTTTTGCGGCTGCCAGAGGAAAAACACGGCACCCGTGGGATCCGCGAGGATCGCCATGCGCCCCGACTCCATCACATCGAACGCGGGCGCAAGGATGTTCCCTCCCAGCGTGGCAGCCTTGGCCGACACGGCATTGATGTCGTCCACGGAGACGTAGACGTTCCAATGCGGCGGGATCCCGCGCGACTGTTCCTCAGGCGGTTGCCCGCCGAGCCCCGCCACGTCATGCTCGCGTTTCCGGAACATCGTGTACGTCCCGCCGGGAAACGGCATCTCCTCGGCCGTCCAGCCGAACAGCGTCGTGTAGAACGCCTTGGCAGCCGCGGGATCCGTGGTCATCAGGTCCGCCCAGCAAAACTGGCCGGGTGCATACGAGCTCTTCACCGTCATAGACTCCTCCCTTCGTGGCGGGGCCCATTCTACACAGCGCGGCCTTCATGTCACCTGAAGAGTTTGGCGCAGCGAATGCGCAAATGACACATCGATGGGTCTCGGCTGGAACCGTGGGGCCGGGGCGCGGCCCCGGACCCCGCGGGGGCTGTTCGCCCCTCGACCCGAACCAGGGCAAGCCCTGGACCATTTGGGGAAGAACTGCGCGATGCGCAGTTCTTCCCACAGGCCGGTGGCAAGACCAGCGACAACGTTGCCGGTCGACACGTCGCGGCGCTCTCGGTTGGCAGCGTCGCTCCTGGTCTTGCCTCGGCCTGTTCGATGAACTGCGCGTTGCGCAGTTCATCGACCCCGGGTCCAGCGCTTGCGCTGGTCCGGGTCCAGGGGCGGACAGCCCCGGTGGGGTCTGGGGCAAAGCCCCAGCGAAACGGCCCCCCGCGTTGCTTGACACGCGCCTTGGCGGTCCCGTCTACTCGAAGCGCGGCATTCCCGCATTGAATCGGCCATCACGGACGAAGGACGGAGACGACGTACGATGGACACCAAGAGCCATGGGGGACCGGGCCCGGCGGTCGGCGCGAGGAGGAGACTCCTCGGCAAACCGATCCCGGCCGAAGGGGAGGGCGGGGTATTCACGCAATCGTGGTATCCCGTCTGCATGTCGAGCGAGCTTTCACCGGGGACGATTCTCGGCACGAGCTTCCTCGACGGGCGCATCGTGGTGTTTCGCGGCGAGAGCGGCAGGGTGCAAGCGCTCAGCGCCTACTGCCCGCACCTTGGCGCTGATCTCGCCGCGGGATCGGTCGTTGGGGACGCCATCCGCTGCGCGTTTCACCACTGGGAGTACAGCCAGGAGGGAACCTGCTTGAAGACCGGCCCCGGCGACCCGCCGCCGCCCGGCGCTTGCCTCTTCCGCTTCCCGACGGTGGAGAGGTACGGGATGATCTGGGTCTTCAACGGCGAAACCCCGCTCTTCGATCTCCCGGATTTCCCTTATCCCGACGACGATCTCGTCTTCCGGGTCGAGGCGCACGACGAGGTCTTTCCGGTCGATCCTTGGGTCGTCTGCTGCAATACGCCGGATGTGCAGCACATCCGCGTCGTGCACGGCTTCAAGTTCGACAAGGGCGAGCCCGCCGAGAACATGGTCCTCACCGACCACTCGATGATGTACGACTTCGACGGCATCCACCCTGCGGGCCCGCGGGTCACGTTCCGCGTGGGGATCTTCGGGACGACGATCTTTTATCAGAGCAGCTTCTTCAACGGCCGCTGGTATGGATACATCGCCCCGTTCGGGATGCCGGCGCCGGGGCGCACGAAGGTGTATTACGTCCTGGCCACGAGGAAATCCGAGGGCGATGCGGCGTCGCAGAAGGAGCTGCTCGACTTCGCGATGGGCGTGCAGCGGCAAATCCTCGCGGACGACGCTCCCATCCTCCGGGGCGTCCACTTCCGGCCTGGCGCCCTGACGAAGAGCGACACGGCGCTCGCGCGTTTCTTCGAATACCTGCGCAAATTCCCGCGGGCACACCCCTCGGCCGAGTTCATTCGCTGAAGCGCCTGCCCGCGCGCCCCGAGGTTGCGCCCTGTGGCCCTGCTGCGCGGCGGGTTCGTCGCCAAAGAACCGCTTACGTTCCCGCGAACGGCGTCGAGGGCCGCTGAGGCCCCGGGGTTCGCGTGGCCGGACTCACCCAAACGTGTCCTTCGTGCGTCGAGTACCTGAAGGGTTGTCAGCGAGGGCGTTTTTCGGCGATGCTCTGCGTCAGTTCGGAGAACAACGACAGGAGCCCGGCCATGTCCCAGCAGCTTGCCAGGGAAAGCATCGCGAAGGGGGCCGAGGAGCGCGCGGCGGGGGAGCACGCTGCTCGAAGATCATTCGGTCCGGAGGACGAGGAGGTCCAAGGGCCGCCCATCTCGATGGATTGCGAGCGGCGGCTCGCCCAGCTCGCCGCATGGTGCAGGGAGCTCGAGGCGTCGCCACGGAGCGCGCTACCCCCGTCGCCGGAGGACTGCGCCCGGCTCGGGGAGATGCTGCGCGGCATCTGGGAGGCGAGCGACGCCCTCGGGCCTTCCGGCCTCCTGCGTAACTCCCCGGCCCAGCGCCGCTTCCAGGAGGTCCTGGGCACTTATTTCTGGCAGAGCCCCATCATCCATCGCTGCTTCGCCAAACCTCGGGGCTACGCCGGCGACTTCTTGATGATGGACGACGTGTATAAGAACGTCCCCAAGGGCGAGACGACCCTCGGTCGCTGGATGGACCGATGGGTGCTCGAGCAGCCCGGCTTCGTCGCGGTCCGGAACCGCCGGGAGAAGCTCAAGTCACTGCTCCACGACGAGTGGAACCGGGGCGCTCGCTACGTCATGAACGTGGCATCGGGCGCGGCCTCGGAGCTCTCCGAAGTGGTGCCAACGACGCCGTTCGACGGCGTCACGCTGCTCGACCAGGACCAGGGGGCCCTGTATGCGGCCGTCACGGCGCTCGGCAAGCGGATGAATCCTGCCCACGTGCGCACCTGGTCCGGCTCGGTCTTCACGCTCATCCGCGGCAAGGCCACCCTCGTCCCCGGCGACCAGGACTTCATTTATTCGATCGGCTTGTACGACTACCTCTCGCCCCGGTTCGCGACGGCGCTCACGGCGCGGCTCTGGCTCAACCTCGCGCCGGGGGGCCTCTTGGCGCTGGGGAACTTCAACGGCCACGATCCCATGCGCCGCTTCATCGAGGCGGCGATGGACTGGTACCTCATTTACAGGGATGTGCCGGACATGCTGGGGCTGGCCTCGGGGCTGCCGAACGTCGAGGATGCGGAGGTCTGGACGGACCCCACCGGCTGCCTCCACCTCCTCTTGGTCCGCAAGCGTGGCGACCGCCCGAGCATGGAATCACCACCGTGAGTGGACGGTGAAGTCGGTCCCGGCGTCGTTGGAGATGGTCGCGGTGACGGTGGCGTCCACGTTGCTCACGAGCTTGTACGCCACCTTGTAGACGGCGACGGTGAAGGCGGGGCCGAAGAGGTCGCGCGTGAAGACCACGTCGGCCGAGCGCTCGCCCGTCTTCGAGTACTCGCGCTCGCCGAAGCTCACGGCCAGGGTATAGGCATAGGGGCCGTTCGCGACGAGGGCTTGCGGGTTGCCCTGGCCGAACCGGGCCAGCATCTTCCCCACGGGCGACTCGAGCAGGGAGCTGAAGGCGTGCTGGCCACAGCCGGTCATGACCTCGTCACAGGTCAGGCCGAGGCTCGGGTCGTCGACCAGGCGCCGCGCGACCTTGAGGAGCGAGGTGACCGGGTACCAGAAGAACGAGCGGATGGTCTTGTCCCCCATCACCTGCGTGCGGATGGTGTTCACCTTCGCGACCCCGTAGGCCTGGCCGAGGTGGGTGAGCGCGCCGTCGAGCACCATGCCGAGCATGTTGTCGGTGCTCGTTGCCAGCACGATCCGTTTGTCAAGCATCTCCTTGGAGTCCATCGCCCGTCCAGGTCCTTTCCCAGGAACGAAGTGCTCGCAGCTTACACGAACCTTCCCGTCCGTCACCATCCCCGATGAGGACGTTCGTGCTGCCCATCGAGGCGGCCGAGCCGTTATCGGTTCTTCGCGCCCAAAGTTCCCCCGTTCTTCCCCCCGCGTTCTACATGGCATGTTCTACATGACAGGTTCGGCGCGGCACGCGCATAGCACGCGCGCGAGAATCGTGCGTCCGTCATTGCCAGAATGACATGGGAATCGTCCCGCGCTCCACCGCTTCGCGTTTCGGCGTCCGCGTCCGGATTTCACTCCGCCTCGGGATCCATGATAGCCTCCTGTCATGCCCCACATCCGGATCGTCGAGGCCCACGAAGCGGACGCACCCCTCCGCGCCGTCTACGATGCCGTGCTGTCGCGCCCGATCCCCGCGGTCTACCGTGCGCCGCACGGCGGACCGGCCGGCATCCACCGCGCGCACAGTCTCGACCCGGATCTCCTCCGGATCACCTTCGCCGCGACCGGCACGTTCCACCGGGGCGACGGGCTCTCCTGGGCGGAGCGTGAGCTCATCGCCACGTCCGCCTCGCGGACGAACCAGTGCTTTTACTGAACGTCAGCTCACGCAGAGTTTCTGCGTGCCGCTTCTCAGGATGAGGCCCTCGCCGCGGACGTCGTGACGGGAACCGACCTCCCGCGCGCTTCCCCGCGGCAGCGCGCCCTGGCCGGGTTCGCGGTCGTCATGACCGAGGCGCCGTGGTCCATCGACGCCGCCGATCTCGACCACCTCCGCGCCGTGGGGTTGTCCGAGGACGGCGTCGAGCAGGCCATCTGCGTCGCCGCGTTCTTCAACTACTACACGCGTGTCGCGGACGGCACGGGCATCACGTTCGATTACGAGTCTCCGCTGCCGCGCCTCACCATCGATCCCACGCGCGAGGCCCTGCCGCGTCCGCCGCCGAGCGACTGGAATCCCGCCGTCGACGGCTCGCGCGTGCCCGTGTTCCCCCGCCGCGCGTTTGCCCAGGGGCTGCTCGAAGAGTGGCACGCGTATCACTTCGAGCGCGACGTGCTGCTCTCGCGCCACGAGCGCCGGCTCCTCGCCCGCGCCGCTGCCGTCGAGCTGTGTGATGCCGGCGCGGTCGCCCGCTACGAGGACGCGGTCGCGCGGGATCCTCGCGAGCGCGCCCTCGCGGCGTACGCAACGAAGCTCACGCGCACGCCGTGGGCCGCCTCCGCCGCGGATGCGGCAGCGCTCCACGCGCACGGCCTCGACGATCCCGCGATCCTCGCGGCCATCACGCTCGTCGCGCACCAGAACACGTTTTCCCGCATGCACCATGGCCTCGCAGCGCTCGCGACCTCCGGATGACGAGCGCCTCCCCGTCACCGTGGGGCCGCCGCGCCGGGGCGCTGCCCCGGACCCCGCGGGGGCTGTTCGCCCCTCGACCCGAACCAGGGCAAGCCCTGGACTCGGGGTGGAAGAACTG
>NZ_JAGTJK010000044.1:91236-93484 GCF_028435265.1 Polyangium jinanense
AGGTCGGTGGCAAGATCATGGAGGTGCGTTCCACGATGGCGACGGGCACGTTGCCTGTTGAATCGTCAACGCCGCGGTCTTGATGGGCAGGGTCGTCGCGGGTCTTGACCTGGCCTGTTCGATGAACTGCGCATCGCGCAGTTCATCGACCCCGGGTCCAGCGCTTGCGCAGGCCCCGGGTCCAGGGGCGGATAGCCCCGGTGGGGCCTGGGGCAAAGCCCCAGCGCAGCGCCTCCCAAGAGGCGGCACCGTAGCCGAATACGTCGATTCCCCGACTTCGATCCAGGATCCTCGTCGGCGCACGGCCCTCGAAAACCCGTTTATACCGGGCCTTGGCCGATCATGCTGGACCTGTTCACCGATGACACGCGCCGCAATCCATTTTCCTTGTACGCAGAGATGCGCGCGAAGGCGCCGGTGCTCCACGTCCCGCCGCTCGACCTGTGGATGATCTTCGACTACGAGGGCGTCAAGCGCGCGCTCCACGATCACGACACGTGGAGCTCCATCGTCACCACGCAGACCGGGCCGACCCCCGATTGGCTCGTCTTCTCGGATCCGCCGCGACACACGTTGCTCCGGAACATCATCCAGCGCGCGTTCACTCCGCGCTCGATCGCGAACCTCGAGCCCCGCATCCGCGAGCTCTCGCGCGAGCTCGTCGACGGGGTGATCGAGCGGGGCGAGATGGATCTCGTGAAGGACTACGCCGAGCCCCTGCCGACGATGGTGATCGCGGAGATGATCGGCATTCCGGTCGCCGATCGGCCGCGCTTCGTGCGCTGGAGCGAGATCATCCTGAACCTCAGCTACACCATGTCGGGCGGCGAGGCTGCGACGCGCGCGGTCGCGGAGCACGCCGCGCTCAAGGAGGAGATGCACGCCTACGTCGACGACCTCTGCACGGCGCGGAAAAAGGCGCCGAAGGGCGATCTCTTGACGCGGCTCGTGGAGGCGGAGGTGGACGGGGAACGATTGACGGGCGAGGAGATCCTCGGCTTCTTCCAGCTCCTGCTCGTGGCCGGCACCGAGACGACCACGAACCTCCTCGGCAATACGATCCTCTCGTTCTTCGAGCACCCCGACGAGCTTGCGCGCCTCGAGGCCGATCCCGCGCGCCTCTTGCCCACGACGATCGAGGAGGTTTTGAGGTACCGCACGCCCGTGTCGATGGTGTTCCGCGCGGCGAAGCGCGACGTGATGATCCACGGACAGACGATCCCGGCCGGGAAGTTCGTGCTCTTGCTGATGGGCTCCGCGAACCGGGATCCGAAGCAGTTCCAGGACCCCGACACCTTCGACGTCGGCCGCGACCCGAACCCGCACATCGCCTTCGGCCACGGGATCCACTTCTGCCTCGGCGCCTCGTTGTCCCGGCTCGAAGCGAAGGTCGCGATCCCGGATCTTCTCTCGCGCCTGCGCGGCCTCGCGCCCGCGAGCGATGCGCCATGGCAGCCCCGCAAGGCGCTCCACGTGCACGGCCCGGCGCGCTTGCCCGTGCGCTTCGAGCCGGGCAAACAGCTCGCCGTGGCGATCTGATCAGCCGCCGAGCCTCGCGACGAGCCGCTCTTTCACGGCAGGCCACTCGTCGTCGATGATGCTGAACATCACCGTATCGCGGAGGAAGTCGCCGCGCGTCTTCTGGTACTTGCGCAGCACACCCTCGCGCACGCCGCCGATGCGCGCGATCGCGGCCTGCGATTGCAGATTCCGCGCGTCGGTCTTGAGCTGCACGCGCGCGGCGCCGAGCACCTCGAACGCGTGTCGCAAGAGGAGGAACTTCGCCTCCGTGTTGATCGCCGTGCGTTGCCAGCGCTTGCCGATCCAGGTCCAGCCGATCTCGAGACCACGATCGGTCCGGCTGATGTTGAGGTACCGCGTCGCGCCGCAAGCGCGCCCATCCGCGAGGCTGACCTGCACGAACGCGACCTGCCCACCGGAGGCCTGCGCGTCCAGCGCCGATCTGATGTGCGTCTCCATCGCTTCGAGCGAGAGCGGCGGCTCGATCGACATCCACTGCCAGATGGACGCGTCCTCCGCGAGCGCAGCGAGCAACGCAGGCGCATGCGCAAGCGTGAGGGGCTCCAGGCGGACGTGGCGTCCTTCGAGGGGAATGGGTCGCGGATCCATGCCGCCTTGTACCGCGCGGGGCGTTGCCCCGCACCCCAGAAGGGGGCTGTCCGCCCCCTTCACCCCGGACCAGGCACGGCCTGGACCGAGGGCCGAGAAACCGCGCGATGCGCGGTTT
>NZ_JAGTJK010000045.1:0-92945 GCF_028435265.1 Polyangium jinanense
CGCTGGGAGCCCACGCCCTATCAGCACCGCGAGCAGGAGCCGCTGCTCGACCTCCTCCACGGTTCCTTCAGCTGGATGCTCATGCCGATCGCGTGAACCACTACGAACTTTGGGGATGATGTACTAGGTTTGCTCGCCGGCATGGCGCTCCGTATTGCAAACGAGCCGTCGCAGCGACTTCCGCAGCGACTCCCCATTCGCCGATTGCTCGGCTTCGTCGCCGTTCCGATGGTGACCGCGGCGCTCGCCGCGTTGCTCCTGGGATTGTCGCCGTCGAGCTTCGATCCGTGGGATCAACACGCGGTCGCGGAGATGCCCGCCGGCCCGGCGCGGGCCGCGGCGTTCGTGCGGGTGTGGCGCATCCACATCGGTTCGTACCTCGGAGGCGCCCTCGGCTTGCTGCTCGCCGTGGCCCTCGTGAGGCGGCGACGGGCGCGGCGCATCGAGGCTGGGGACGGCCGCTGATACAGCGGCGGACACTCGGCGAGCCGAGCGGTCGCTTGACCGCGGCGACCGGGCTTGATGTACTCCCCGGACCGCGATCGTGCGCACCGCAGCCCGAGGCGAGGATGGACACGAAAAAGGTTCGCCTGACGAAGGACAAGGAGACGTACCTCGCCACGCTGTACGGCAAGGCGCTCGACGCCACGGCCCCGAATACGATCCTGGGCGATCGATTCGCCGCGGACGCCGTCGCTCGAATCGACTACGATTTCGAAGAGCTGAAGCTCCCGAGTGGTGGCGCAATCACCTTGCCGCTGCGGGCGCGGCACTTCGACCAGTGGACACGCGCGTTCCTGGCAGAATACCCCAGCTCGACGGTCCTGCACCTCGGCTGCGGCCTCGACACCCGCGTGTATCGAATCGATCCGGGCCCGGAGGTACGCTGGTACGACGTCGACTTCCCCGACGTGATCGCCCTGCGTGAGAAGCTCTATCCGGAGCGCGAAGGGTATCGCCGGATTGGCACCTCCGTGACGGATCTCGCCTGGCTCGATGCGATTCCGGGAGACACGCCCGTCCTCGTCGTCGCCGAGGGCCTTTTCATGTACCTGCATGAAAAAGACGGTGCAGCAGTGCTGCAGCGGATCACCGAGCAGTTTCCGAGCGGACAGGTCGTATTCGACGGCTACAGCGCCGCGATGGTACGCCTGGTTTCCCGCCTGGCGACGGTGCGCGGCGCCAAGGTCGAGCTCGTCTGGGGGATCGACGATCCACACGACCTCGAAAAGCACGTCCCGAAGCTTCGGCTCGTCGAAAGCGTCGCGTTTCTCACGATGCCCGACCTCGTCGAACGGCTCTCGAAAAGCCGGTTCTCCAGCTTGATGCACGGGGTCATGGGCCGGCTACCGTTCTATCGGCACCTCGTCCGCCACCTGCGTTATGCCTTTTAGGCCTCGGCTGGCGATTGTTTTCTCTGAGCCATCATGATAATGGCGGACATCCGATGACGAGCGAAGCCGTATTCGAACGCATCCGCACGATCTGTCTTGCCTTGCCCGGCACGGCCGAGGTCACGAAGCACGCACGCCCCTGCTTTGCCGTACACGACAAGACGTTCGTCATGTTCATGGACAACCACCACGGCGACGGGCGCCTCGCGATCTGGTGCAAAGCGACGCCCGACGCACAATCCATGGTAATCGATTCCGATCCCTCCCGATTCTTCGTCCCGCCCTACGTGGGCCGGCAGGGCTGGATCGGCGCGCGGCTCGATCGCGACCCCGACTGGGGGGCGATCACGGCCATCGTCGAGGAAGCCCATCGACTCGCGGCGCCACGCTCGACGCGCAAGACGGCTCTCCGCAAGCGGCGTCCTCGTCTATAAAGATGCCGTGAGCAAAGTCGAACACAGCTCTCCGGCCCCTGACCCATCGAGCACGCTCGCCGCGCTCTACGCGGATGACAACCGCGAGCACGCCGCAGTCCCTCCGGTCGATACACCCGATTACCGCGCGCTTCGAGAACGCGACCACGCGCGCCGAGCCCAGGCGGAATCTGCGCTCGCCTTCTTGCGCGCGCGCGGAGCAGCCTCCGCCGAGGACTTGTTTCATGCGGCGTGGTTATTCAACCATGGAGATCATCCCGACGAGGCGCGACGTGCACACGAGCTCGCGCGTGAAGCGGCCGAGCGCGGATACAGACGGGCGCGCTGGCTCGCTGCCGCCTCCTGCGACCGCTGGTGCATGTACGAGGGTCGGCCGCAGAAATACGGGACGCAGTTCGTCCCCGATGGCGTGCGTCATCGACTCTGGGACGTCGACCCGACGACCACGGACGCGGAGCGCGCTGCGTGGGATGTGCCGCCGCTCGCCGAGCAGCTCCGTCGCGCGGAAGAAATGACGCGCACCGAGCCGCAGCCGCCGATGGCCTTCGCGCCTGCGTGGCTGAAGGCCGCGATCGAACGCTGGGGAAAATTCGGTTGAGGGGACACCGTTCTTCGCGGTATCCTGCTCTGCCGATTCTCGTTTCCTCGGAGTCCCTACGAATTGGAGCCTCCTACCCTGCGCACCCCGACGAGTCATCCCGACGTTTGGGTCGAGCAGCCGGACATTCTGCACGTCACCATGCGGGGCACCATCGACGTGGCGGAGGCGACGCCCCTCCTCGCGGCGCAACTCGCGGCCGCCGAAACATGGTCGCATGGCATCGTGTTCTGCGACGTCTCCCGGCTCGAATGGATGTCGATGGAGGCTCGCCGCGCGTTCGCTGAGACCCGCAACATCGGGCCTCGGCGGGCCATCGTGGTGATCGGGGCCAATGCGACGTTACGGACGATCGCCGATCTCCTTTTTCGCGCGGTCCGCGCGCTGCGCCCCAAGCACGCGAGCCCCACCCGCTTCGTGCGTGACCTCGACGAGGCCCGCGCTGCCGTGCCCGAGCTCCGCCGATTGCTCGGCGCTCACTCCGATCCCTGATCCTCCGCCGCCCGCGCGCACGCGTCCTTGTCCGTCGCGGCCGATAACCAGCTCGTCAGGCATCGATCCGCGTCATCACCCGGGACGATACGCGCGCCGCCCTTGTGCGCCTCCTCGCCGCGCGCTTTCCGAACCAGCGAGAGCCGCTCCGGCGCGCGGCCTCCCTCCTCGCAGACCAGGCTGAGCACCTCGGGCTCGAGGCCAATCACCGAGCGATAACTCGCATCGTATTCTGCGTCGGTCGTCTCGCCATGCCCCGGCACGTCGTCCGCGGCGAGCCGCATCCCGGAGCTCCCGTAGAGCCGCAGGTTTCGCTCGGATTTTCCATGACAATCGAGCGTCGCGCAGCGGTGCTCCAGCGCGCCGCCGACGCTCGGGTAGGTGGCGCGGCTCGGGACGAGCAATACGTCTGCCGGCTCGGCCTCGGGGGCACAAGCGACGACGAGCACGGGGAGCGCGAGTCGAGACAAAGACAGGAGCATTCGCCTCACGGACAACGGTCCTCCAGATTCGCGGCGACGGAGAGCAAAAAGACGCGGCCGGCCGAGCGTGGACCGGGCTTCGTCGTGTGGCAGACCGCGCACGAGCCTTCGCCGTTCACCGGCGACTCCATTTCCTGCCGGAACCCGTCGCGCTCGATGGTCACCCGCATCGGATATTCGGGGCTGAAATCACCCGGACGCACGAAGAAATTCCCGGCGCAATTCGTGGCCGTCACGTACGCCGTTCCGCGCGCGTCGACGAGGTGCACGAGCACGTCGGGAACCGGCTTCGTCGAATCGGCGCGCTCGTAGATCGTCCCTGCGACGGTGAGCTCGGTCGCCTCGGCGCCGTCGTGACATACGAGGCAGGGTTGCCCGGCGCGGTGCAATGGGCCGAGAGGGATTGCCGGGGACTCGGGGCCGAGCACGGCAATGGCGTCCTCCTGGAGCGGGTTCGTGCAGCCCAGACCCGCAACGCAAAAGCAAGCGCCCGCCAATCGCGCTGCGAAGGACCAGCGAAGGCCCGACCTACGTGGGGCGGAATTCTGGGTCAACGTGAACACGAACAACTTTCCTCTTGTCTCCAGGGTGCGATCTCTCTAAGCTGAAGATGAAAGTAGAAGTCAACATCAACAGGGTAGCCGGCGTCGATGGTCAGGTCAACGAGAAATGCGAATCGTCTTGCCCTCGTGTGGGCGGCACGCCTCCTCCCGTCCATGTTGTTCGCTTGTGGCCCCGCGACCCAGAGCGACCCCGCATTCTGGGTGCCTTATCGCGGAGATGGCAGCGGCGGCGCGGCGGCCGACGCGGCGAGCAGCACGGGCACGGGCGGCACGGGCGGCGCAGGGGGGAAGGGCGGCGCGGCGCCCGCGAGCAGCACACTCGAATATCGATTCACCACCGTCTCCCTCGACGGCGAGTATGCCCCGAAAAACATTGGCGCCGTGTGGATCACAGATGCGCAGGATACATTCGTGAAGACGCTCGAAGTGTGGGCGGCGAAGCGCGTGGAGCACCTCGTGCGCTGGGGCGCCGCCTCCGGCACGAATGTGGTGGATGCGGTGACCGGAGCCACGCGAAAATCGCACGCCGAGCACGTGACCACCTGGAATGGCACGGACACGGCGGGCCTCGTGGTCCCGAACGGCCCCTATCGCGTGCACGTCGAGTTCACGGAATGGAACTCGTCGGACTCGGGCGAGGATCCCGGTCCCTGGACGGCGGTCGATTTCATGAAGGGCCCCGACGCCCAGGAAATGACATTGCCGGACGAACCGGCCTTCATCGGAAGGCATCTTTCCTGGACACCCTGATGAAGGTCGATTCCTCGAACCAATCCCTTTTCGACACGAGGTCTCCATGGTCCTGCGAATCGCGCAGCTCGTATGCCTCCTCGGGCTCCTGCACGGGCTCGCCGCTTGCACGCACGTCGCGCCTTACGAGCGCGGGCACCTCGCGCATCCGACGATGTCCGTCGGCCCGATCTCCGGCCCCGGCGAATCCCACATGCAAGCGGTCCATGAAGGCGCGAGCGGCGGGGCGGCGAGCGCCGAGGGCGGCTGCGGCTGCAATTGATGCGCGTCCTTGGCTGCTCGTCGCAGCGCTCTTGTTTTTTCCGAACGAGGCGCTGGCCGCCGACACGCCCTCGAAAAAAGCTCCCTCGCTCGCCAATGGCCTCACCCTATCGCTCGTCCAGGACCTGGGGCTCCACGCGGGCAGCGACGTCTGCTCGCCCGAAAACCAGCTCTACGGCGATTACGCCTGCTTCCGGGACTCGGGCACGCAATACCACGGCACGCCGCTCGCCATGCGCGGCGGCGACGTACGCCCCGGCCTCCAGCTCTCGACGACGCGGGTCCTCCTCGGCTATGACCGCGTGGTTTTCGAGAACGTCACGCTCGGCGTGCGCCTCGGCTGGGTGCTCCAAGGGGGCGGACCGCGGCCGAGCGGCGCCGAGGCGCCGGCATTCTTGCCGTTTCACGGCGAGGTCCGCGCGGGATACACGTTCGGCGCCCGGCCCTTTGCCAGGCCGGGGTTCCGGGGCTCCCTCTTTGTTTTTGGGGGTATCGCTCAGTTCGACACGGAGTACCGGGTCTTCGTGGAAGAGGACACGACGAAGCCGCCGCCCGCGAGCCAGCTCGACAACCCTCCGTCGCAGACGCTCAGCGCCTATCGCAAATCCGGCACGGGCTTCGTTGGCCTCGGGGCCGCGGCGGCCTACGCATTCTCGCCCTCGCTCGCGCTGTCGGCTGCCTTGAAATTCACAAAGCCCTTTCCCTCGACCGGCACGCTTCTCTCGCCCGAGCTCTCGTTTTCGTACGCTTTCTGAGCTGTCGGCGTTCAATCGAACGCCGCTTGCAACGCGAGCGCCGAAAACAATGCATTGCGCCGCGTGAGATACAGCGCGTCGAGATAATGCGTGAAGACGCCATCTATCTGGAAGCTCGCGGTGAATCTCGCGCCGAGCTTCACGGACACGCCTCCGCCGCCCGTCAGCGTCCAGAGCGGCCCGAGCTCGCGATCCCCGGTCCGGACCGCGGGGATCGTGATCGCTCCGTCCTCCGCGACGGACACCACGGTCGCCCGCTGCCAAAAATCGGCGCCGGTCTGCGCGTGGAAGCGCAGGCGCGGCCATACCGTGACAAACCGCCCGATATCGATCGAATAACGCACGTCCGTCGTGCTCGCGGCCATTCCCCACGTATCCGTGTAGAGCCTCTCCTCGAGGCGCAGCGTGCCGCCCGCGCGGCGGTGCGCGAGGCGCCCGGTGAGCGCGAACCGATCTCGCACGAGAGGCAGCGCCTCCAGCGGACGCGCGTGCAGGCGAAGCGCGCTCACGAGCTCGACGCTCGCGCCCGCGGAGACCTGCTCTGCGTCCTCCGCCGCGAAGAGCGGCACATACCGATAGGGTTTGGCCTGGTTTCCTCGCTCGAACATCGCGTCGAGCTGAAGGGCGCCGATCGTCGAGCGGTTCACGACGATCGTGAGCCCGACGTTCACGTCGTGCCGCTGGAGAGTCCATCCAAACACGTCGAACGGAGTCCCCGCGCGCCCCGCCGTATCGTGCCGGAACGCATACCCGAGCAATAACCCATAGTTCTTTTGGGCGAGGTCGAGCGTCCCGTGCAGACCTGCCGAGAGCGACCGATAATCGGGCTCGCGCGAGATCGACGCATGCGCGCCCACCCCGAGATCCCCTTTCTCGTAGGCGCCTTCAAGGGATCCGGCGTGACGAACCTCCGTCCAGGGAGGCGACGCGGTGGCCACGATATCGGCCGACGCGGCGGTCACGACATCCACGAGATACCGGCCACTCAAGGACCAGCCTGCCGTTGGGCTTTTGATCGTGCCTGCAATCGTCGGGGTCACGACCTCGACATGGGTATCGTCGAGGTACACCGACGTCTCGGCGCTGGCGCTTGCATCGAGGCTCGACGTGGCCCGACGCTTCGCCGCGGCTGGTGCTTTCGGATCCTCCGCATACGAAAGGGGAAGGAGAACGATCGACGCAAGGAGAGCGCTGAGGAGCGCAATCTCACGATGCTTGAAAACCATCAATCGTCGTCGTCCTCGTCGTCTTCTTCCTCGTCGTCGTCGTCCTCGTCATCCTCGTCGTCCTCGTCCTCGTCCTCGTCCTCGTCGTCCTCGTCGTCCTCGTCCTCGTCGTCCTCGTCGTCCTCATCGTCGTCGGGCGGCGGAAATGAGCCCGATCCCGTCGAGCTGCTGGACGTGGTCGCGCCGCTGCCGCCGGCCCCACCCGCGCCGGATCCGGTATTCGTGGTCGCGTCGTCGTCGTTCGCGCCCTCGTCCACGACCTCCGCCGTTCTTCGCGTTTGATCGTGGCTATCGACCCCCGCGCAGGCAGGCACGGAGACAGCGAGGGCCCCGAGCATCACGAGGGCTCCTCCAGTGAAAAGGCCTAGATCACGTGGTTTCTCTGACACCATGCTGAGCTTCTACCGGAAGGGACATGAAGATGCAAGTGACTTTCAACAACGAGAGCCTGCCCGCGATGCGCTCGGACCGTGATATCCTACCGTCATGAACGATCTCCCGGCGCGTCTCCTCGCCTCGCCCGTTCCTGTCTTGCTGATTGCTTCCGTGGCGATTGTGAGCCTGCTCGGGTGGGTCTCCGAGTCGGTGCGGCGAGCGCTGATCCTGGTTCCCTACCAGGTGCGCAAAAACGGGCACATCCATCGCCTGCTCACCGCGGGATGGGTCCACGCCGATTTCTCGCATCTGGCGTTCAACATGTTCTCGCTCTACTTTTTCACGGAGCAAACCATTCGCGTGCTCGGCGTGACGCGTTACCTCGTGCTGTACGTGACCGCGGTGATCGTCGGGTTCATCCCCACAACCCTGCGCTACATGCGAAAACCGAATTACAGCTCGCTCGGGGCCTCCGGCGCGGTGGCCGCCGTCATGTTCAGCGCCGTCCTCCTGGTCCCCAAGCTCAAGCTCCAGCTCATGTTCCTGCCGATTCCGGTGCCGGGCATCGTGTTCGCCGTGGCCTACCTCGCCTACAGCGCCTGGCACTCGTATACGGCCGGAGACGATATCAACCACGACGCCCATTTCTCGGGCGCGGTCTACGGAGCCCTGCTCACGTACCTCTTCGAGCCGGGGCGCGTCGAGCGCACGCTGAAGAGCTTCTTTTGAGTGCCAAACTTCCCTCTTGTATCGTCCGCGCCGCGGTGGAATGCTCGCGGGCCATGGGGACCCTTTCCCGCCTCGTTCGTCTCGGAACTTGCCTCGTGCTCGGCCTTTTGGTCTCGGCCTGCGCGATCGACGATTACACGCCCCCGACCCCGCCGGGCCAGCACGCGGGGGACGCTTGCACGTCGCTCACCGAGATCGCACAGGGCGAATCCTTGTCCCTCTTCGACGACACGAGCCGGGGGACGGACCTGACGACGGCGAGCCCGATGTTCAGCGAGTGCATGGCCGGCGAGAGAATCGGCAAGGAGCTCGTCTTTCCCGTCCGGCCCTCGTCGCCGGGCACGCTCGTCGCGACGCTCCATCCCCAGTACGCGCACCACTGGCTGCACACGTGGACTGCGTGCCCCGGCAGCGCAGGCGACGTGCTCGATTGCTCGCTCGGATCGATGGTCGAGGACAACGACGTCAATCAGATCGACGACGTCCAGGCAGGCGCGACCTATTACGTCGTCGTCGACGGATGGATGGACGAGGCGGGCGAGTTCGAGCTCATGCTCGAGCTCAAGTGAGGGCTACTCGACGACCGCCTGCATGAATCCCTTCATGAAAGCGCGGTATTCGCGCGTCGGGATCATGTCCATCATGCGGGGCACGCGGGCCTTCAACCATTGCAGGATCGCCAGGGTGTCGCGCTTCATGATGAGCACGACGAGCTCACCGAGCACGTCTTCTCCGAGCTCGTTTCCCACGATGGAGAAGATTTGCCGGCCGAGCTCGTGGCCGCAATCGGCGAAGCTCTTCTCGCCCGAGCGCGCCTCGTACACGAGGACGCGGAAAAACAGCGGGCACGCGTTGGAGGCGGGGGCGCGTCCCGGAAGCGTCCGCGGGCGGGCGGGGCTCGGGGGGCGGCTGTCGTTCTTCGCTTTCGGGGTCATGCCGATACGCGCGTGCGAGGATCGTACCCGGAGCACCTGCAACTTCGGCGCCCACCCTCAATGGCTGGGCCTGACCGCCGTCGCGAAACCTTCGGGGCCGAGCGCATTGAGCACCTCGCCCTTGCGGAGCCCGCCTCGCCGCGCCACACCCACACCAAAACGCAGGGACGAAAGGCCTTTCGTCGAATGCGCGTCCGTCGAGATGACGAAACGGATCCCCCGCTTCCGCGCCTCCTTCAGCCAGCGCGGCTCCATGTCGAGCCGGTACGGGTCCCCGTTGACCTCGATCGCGGCTCGCGACGAGGCGATCACGTCGAGCACCTCCTCGACCCGGCACGCGAAGGGCTCGCGCCGCAAGAGCAGGCGGCCGAGCGGGTGGCCCCATATCTTGAAGATCGGCTGCCGCATCGCGTCCACGAGCCTTTGCGTCATGGCCGCCTCGTCCATCTTCATGCGTGAATGGACGCTGGCGATCACCACGTCGAGCTGCTCCAGGATGGCGTCGGGGTAATCGAGCGCGCCCGTCGCGAGAATGTCCGACTCCGTCCCGCGCAGAAGCTTGATCTTCACCCGCTCCTGCACGCGCGCGATCTCGTCCCACTGCGACTTGAGGCGATCGAGCTCCACGCCCCTCGCGTAATGCGCCGTCGGCGAATGATCCGTGATCGTGAGGTATTTCATCCCCATCGCTTCGGCCGCGCGCGCCATGTCCTCGATGGTATCGTTGCCGTCCGAAAAGACGGTGTGGCAATGCACCATGCCCTGGATGTCGGCCTGCGTGACGAGGTCGGCGAAATCGTCGTGCCGTGCCGCCTCGATTTCTCCGTCTCCCTCGCGTAGCTCGGGCGGCACGGGATTCAGGCCGAGCGCCCGGTAAATCTGGTCCTCGCTCTCGATGCTCACGAGCGCGCGCACGTCTTCGAGGCCGTGCTCGGTGGCCGTTTTGCCGAGCTCGGCGAGGTGCGCCGGCGCGCCGGTCAGCGTCAAGAGCGCGGCGGCGTAATGGGCGGGCGGCGCCACGTGCACCGACGCGCGGACGTCTCCCGCGAGAAACAGCTCGACCCGCTCTGCGTCTCGGCTGCGCACCCTCGTCACCCGCGGAAATCGCTCGGCGTGATCGAGCACCGCATGGGCCTCGTCGCTCGCCGCGACGAGCTGCACCTCGGAGACCGTCTCGCAAAAACGACGCACCTCGCCCGCGAGATCCGCTCGCTGCACCGCGGGAAAGGCGCGGAGGTGGTCGAGCAGCGGCTCCGCCACGGCGAGCGCGTCGACGAGCAGCACCTGCTCCACGCGGGTCTCGCGCTGCGCGATGGCCTCGAGCAGGCTCTGCTGCGTCTTCGGGCCGAATCCTTTCACCGAGCGGACGCGGCCTGCGAGGCAGGCCTGCCGCAGGTCCTCCACGCTCGTGATCCCCAGCGCGTCGTGGAGCACCTGGATTTTCTTCGGGCTGAGCCCTGGAATCTCGCAAAGCTCGAGCACGCCGGGCGGCAGCTCCGCGCGGACCTGCGTGAGCAGCTCTGATTGCCCCGTACGGACGATCTCGGTGATGACGGAAGCGAGCGACGCGCCAATGCCGGGCACCTGCGTCAGGCGCGCCTCCTCGACCAGCCGGCCGAGGTCCTCGGAAAGCGCCTCGACCGCGGAGGCGCCATTCTCGTAGGCCTGCACCTTGAACGAGCTCTCCCCTTTGCATCGGAGCAGGGCCCCGATCTCACGAAGCGCTCGGGCGACATCGAGCTTGTCCACCATCGTGCTCATCTCTCCAGTCAAGACCAAAGGGCACAGGACCGACGCCCTGTCAAGCATGGGACGATCAATGTCCGACCTCGCGTTCTTTTCCGTGGACGCTGGCGCCCCCGAGCGCGATCCTTTCTTCGAGGAGGTCCCCTTGCCACATGCGCTCTTGCAGGCGAAGCCTCACCCACTCGCCGTCATCGTGGTGACTGTGACGTGTTTGCTCGGCACGTACGCGCTCCTTTCTCGCTCGCCCGTCCTCGTGCATCCGTCGACGCTCGAAATGGCACCCGCGCGCGATTCCGACGAGATGCCCACCCCGCCCCGCCGTCCGGCCGCGCATGATACCGCAGCGCCTGGGCGACGATATTGAATGATCGCGGGCTGAGTTTTTCTTTCTAAAACATTCACGAACGTACCTGACTGCGCTCGTGCCCAGCGGGCCGAGCGCAAGCAAGGCACATCCGTCTTCTCGCTGACGCGCCGCTTCGAGGTAATACGGCTCGCCCGGACGAGCACGTGTAGCGCGCCGTTTTTGCTTGGTTTCACCTATCGGTTTCGGCACGATCTCCGCTCGAACGTGTCGCGAGACCCCCGATGAGGGAGAAGCATACGGTATTTTTCGAGCCGCCAGATACGGCCGTGTGGAGGTTCGCCGGGGACATCAGTGAGGCGGAGATGCGCGAGCTGACGTCGCTGGAGAAGTCCTTCATCGCGGGCCGTCCTTATCTGCTGAAGCTCGTGGATCTCTCGCGCATCGGGTCCGTCAGCGCGGGCGCACGCAAGGCGGGGGCGGAGAAGGTGCACGACGTCCCCGTGCTCGGCGTGGCCGTCTTCGGGGCGCACTTCGCGATCCGCGTCCTCGCGGACCTCGTCGTGCGCGCCGGCAGCTTCATCCGTCGAATCGACACGGTGCCCACCCGTTATTTCGCGACCGAAGCCGAGGCCCGCGCCTGGCTCGCGGAGCGACGCGCCGTCATCGCGACCGAAAAACAAAGCTGACCTTCGCAATCGCGGGAGCTCGCCCATTTCGGTCACTCGAGTGACCACCCGTCGGCATCCCCACGGCTTATTTTCCTGCCTTTGGCGATTTCCAATTTCATTTCGAAAACGCAAATGATAGGGTGGATGGTCAGTGAGGAGTCTCCCTGTCGGGCTGTCACCGCCGGTCGCTCCTCCTGTCCAGGGGTCCAACGATGAGCAAGAAGCTTCCTTTCAAGTGGCTGGCTTTGGGTGCTGCGAGCGCGATGCTGCTCGGCGCGTGCGTTGTCCAGGACGAGGAGGATGGGGTCGGCAGCGAGGTCGTGGTCGACGACGGAATGGATCCTGCCGCGGGTGACATCGCGGTCGAGCTTTCCGTCGACAAGGCATCCGTGAGCCAGACCGAGAGTGTGACGGTCACGGTGAAGCTCACCAACACCACGAAACGCTCGATCCACCTGCCTGCGTGGTATGCGCCGGGCGAGGAACTCGAAGAGGATCTCTTCCTCGTGATGCGGGGCGGACAGCCGGTGGAGTTCACCGGCCCGCATTACAAGCGCCCGGCGATGTCGGACGAGGATTATGTCGTGCTCGGCCCGGGCAAGAGCGTGACGCGCACGGCCACGCTCTCGGGCTTCTACGATCTGACGCAGTCGGCCACGTACACGATCCGGTACGCGGCCGACATGCTGACGTCCGTGACGAAGCAGGCGGTCTCGCTCGATTCCAACGAGGTGAGCTTGTGGATCGAGGGCCGCGCGAACGCGCCGTCGCCCCAGTTCATCAGCGCCCCGGGCCCGCAGAACTTCGGGAGCGTCGGGTTCAGCAAGTGCTCTGCGGACCAGCAAACCACGGTCACACAGGCGCTCGGCGCGGCGAGCACCATGGCCGACGGCGCGGTCCTCTACCTCGGCGGCACGCCCGCCGCGAATCCGCGGTACACCACGTGGTTCGGCGCGTTCTCGACGAACGGCTGGAACACCGCGAAGAGCCAGTTCGTGGCCATCAAGGACGCGGTCGATTCGAAGCCCTTGAACTTCGATTGCGGCTGCAAGAAGAAATATTACGCGTACGTGTATCCGAACCAGCCGTACAACGTGTATCTCTGCAGCGTCTTCTGGAGCGCGCCGCTGTCCGGCACGGACTCGAAGGGCGGCACGATCATCCACGAGCTCTCGCACTTCGACGCCGTCGCCGGCACGGACGACTGGGTGTACGGCCAGTCCGGCGCGAAGTCGCTCGCAATCTCGGACCCGGCAAAGGCGCTGAACAACGCCGATAGCCACGAATACTTCGCCGAGAACACCCCCGCCCTCCAGTGATCGAGCGGCGCTCGCGCCCTTCCCGCATCAGGGGCAGAGGGAGGGGTCCGCGAGCCGTGCAGCGGCGTTCGGAGCGAGCGGGGCGTCCTTCACGCCCTCGGCGAACGCATCCCAGGCCATCGCATCACCCGCCGTCAGCTTGACCGCCGCGCACACGGCTCGCAAATGTGCCACCCGCGTCCACGGCGAGTGAAGCAGCACGTCGAGGCCAGCCAATGCGTCTGCATTCTCGGCCGCCGTGGGTCCCATCGTCGTGACGACCGCGCGGATGGCTTGTTGGAGCACATCGGTGTCCTCGGTCGTGCTCAGCATCTCGACGAAGAATGCCCGCCACGTGGGGATGTCCGCAGGCTCGAGCCCGCTCAGATACGACCTGAGCTCGATGGTCGCGAGCCAGCGCGCCCGGGCCATGTTCGCTTGTTTTGCGACGCGTCCCCACGTCGACATCGCGAGCGGCGCCGGGATGTCGAACGCGGTCAGGAAGCTCAGCCGGAGATAATCGACTTCGCCGGATGCGAGCCCTGTCTCTAGGCTCGTCCAGTCGTCCGCGAAGGCGGTCACCGGATCGAACATGCTGCACGCGCCATAGCCCTGGACCTGGATCAAATCGAGCACGAACGGCGGCGGCGGGACCGGGAGCGTCTGGTTCAGCGCGGCCGCCCAGGCCTCCGCGGTCGCCGGGTCGAGGCTCGGGTCGCTGGCCACCGAACAAGCGGTGCTCAGGGCATTGGCCTGGGTCCACTCCGAATCGAGCCCTGCGATGAACGCCCCGAGCCCCTCTGGCGTGGCACCGGGCAACGATGCCGACGTGAAAATCACTTCATCCTGGGCTGCCGATCCAATTTCAAGAAAGCGGGCCTCCGCTGCCGGACTCGTGGGCACGAGGAGGGGCAGAACGGTCGAGTAGTATGCATTCATGGATTCCTCGTCCACCAGGAACGAATCCCAGGTGAGGTGGTGGTCTTTCGGATCCAGCACGAGGAACTCGCCGCTCTTCGGTGCCACCTCGAAAGCCTCTCCGATCGGGAGCGTCTCCGTCCGCATCGAGCCGTCTTCCGCAACCCAGCCGATATCGAACGGAACGAGCAGCGCCCCGTCGGGGTCGTGCAGCGTCACGGTGGCACCTCCCGAGGGCAAAGGGGCCATCGTCAGCGTGGGAAGCCCCTTGGCATCGATCGCGTGTTTTACTCGCGCCATGACCTCCGGACCGAACGCCTCCGCGAATACCTCGAGGACGTCATCCGTCCCGATCGCCCCAAAGCGATGCTTTTCGAGGATGTTGCGCCACGTCGCCCAGAAGGCCTCCTCGCCCACGAGGCTTCGTATTTGCGTCAAGAGCCACGCCGCGCGGGTGTAGGGCCCCGTGTTGTATTTTTCCGCGATCTTCAGCGACGTGTCGCGGATGGCTTCGCCTTCCGTCGCGAAGAACTCGTTGCCGTTCAGCGTGAACGGGCCGTCCTTGTCCAGGTGCGCGCGAAGCCCCTCCGGCTCGAGGAGCGTCGCCATTCCTTCCTTGATCCAGAGGTCGTCCCAGCTCTCGAGCGTCACGAGATCCCCGACCCACTGGTGCGCGAGCTCGTGCGCCGTCAGCGAGAGCTCGGCGGCGAGCGGCTCCGTGCCCGCGCCTTCGTAATGGAACGAAATGCTGGCGTTCTCGATGCCGGTGGCCGGCAAGGCCGGCAGGTGCACCACCGCGTACTTCTCGAATGGATAGGGACCGAGCAACCCCTCGAAATGGTCGAGCATGCCCACCATCTCCCCGAGCACCGCCTCGTAATGCCCCTGAAGCCCGCGCCGGTGCCAGATCGAGACGGGCAGGTCGCCCTTCATCGTGCTCTCCACCTCGAAATCGCTGATCGCGAAGGCCATCAGGTAGGTGGGCAGCGTGTACGTGGTCTCGTACTTCATTCGGTGCGTTCCGTCTCCTTCCGATTCGTCGGAGACGAGGTCGCCGTTGGCGATCATCTTCTCCGCGCCGTCCATGCGCATGGAGATGGAGAAGACCGCTCGGTCCGACGGTGTGTCATGACAAGGCATCCAGCGCCTCGCGAAGGCCGGCTCCGACATCGTGAAGACCGCGCGCACGTTCAAGGGGTCCCCCTTGCGATCCTCGCTCACGGGGACCAAGGAGTCGCTCGGCGCGGCCTCGTAATCGACTTGGAGAGTAATGTCCGCACCCGTTCCGAGACCGGGTACCGCGGACACATCCACCTGGAGCTGCTCCGCGCTCGCATTCGCCGAGAAAGGCAGGGCTCCACCGCCCGCGAGCCGCACGGCTTTCACCTCGGCCACGGCGCTGTCGAGCGAAATCGTCCTCGTCCCCTCGGGCAAGGGTGAGAGGGTGATATCGACCGTCGCGGCGAGGCGGCCGCGAACCCAGTCGTAATCACCCTTCAACTCGTAACGCTGGACATCGACCTCGGCAGTCTCGGGGCCGGGCGGTTCTGGCGCTGTCGAGCATCCGGCTGCGAGCGACGACGAAAGGAGGAAACACGACGTCCAGCGCAAGCCGGAATGCGAGGGCCATCTTGTGAAGCTCATTGATTCTCCTCGAAGGGGCAAGGAACGACGCCACCCCGGGCGCCGATGTACGACCGGTCGGGGCGCTGCTCGTCACGCGCGCGCCCGATTGCAGAGAGCGTGCCAGGACCTGGTTTGGAGCTATCGCGCAGGAGCGAAGCGGGGCTGCGCGCGGCCGGTTCGTGCAAGCTTGCCCGAACTGAGAACCCTGCTTGCGCGATCTGCGCAAGGCAGGGGGTCCCTGAAGAGGTGCGCACGATCTGCTTGCACTCTCCGCCAGAACGGGTACAGTGAACCACATGGTTCAGTGTTCGGCGCAACTCGACGCGACGTTCGGAGCCCTGTCGGACGCGACCCGCCGGGGGATCCTCGAGCGGCTCGGGCGTGGCGATGCGTCCATCAGCGAGCTGGCCGGTGTCTTCGACATGACCCTGACCGGCATGAAAAAGCACGTGCACGTGCTCGAAGACGCCAAGCTGGTGACGACGGAGAAGCGCGGGCGCGTGAGGACCTGTCGGCTCGGCCCGCGCCGATTGGAGGACGAGGCTGCCTGGATTGCCTCCTACCGCCAGATGCTGGAAGCGCGGCTCGATCGGCTCGGAGAGTTTTTGGAGCGCACGAAGGAGACGAAATGATGAGCACCTCGCAAGTACGGCCCCATCCGCTTTCCGTCACGACCCCGAGCGACCGCGAGGTCCGCACGGAGCGCGTCTTCAACGCCCCGAGGGAGCGGGTTTGGCAGGCGATGACCGATCCGAAGCTCGTCGCGCAATGGTGGGGACGCGGCAATCGGCTCGTCATCGAGCGCTTGGAGGTCGAGCGTGGAGGGCATTGGCGCTTCGTCGAGCATACGCCCGACGGCGTCCACGGGTTCGAAGGGCGATTTCGCGAAGTATCCCCGCCGGAGCGACTCGTGCAGACCTTCGAATGGGACGGGATGCCGGGCTACGTGGTGATCGAAACCATGACGCTCGAGGATCTCGGCGACGGCCGAACCAGGCTCGTGACGACGTCGCTGTTCCACACGACCGAGGAGCGTGACGGAATGCTCTCCTCCGGCATGACGACGGGCCTCGAGGAAAGTTATCGCGCGCTGGACGCGCTGCTCGCATCCGGGGCCTGAACCTACTCGAAGATATCGGGCTCCGGCTCGTACAAAAAGACCCTTGCGCGGGGCTCCGGCTCGACCGACGTCTGGCTCACCGCGACGGCTCCCGGCTGCGCCGGCGGCAGTTTTTCCTGGTTTTTCGGGGGAAACCACCGCCGCAGCCAGCGGCTCATGATCACGAACGTCCCGACCCCGCTGCGCCCAGGCCCCACCGGAATCGTGTACGTGGTGAACGTCTCCGTCGTCTCGCCGCGCAGGAGCAAAAATCCGCCCGCGACCTTCGTCTCCTTCGCCTCGAACCCGAGGAGCACCTCCGGCAAGACGAACACGACCCGCGTCTCGTCCCCCTGTTTGTCCTGGTATGCATTCACGCGCCCCGGCAGGATCGGCGCGGCCACGACACGCGCCCTGCGCGTCACGTGGAGGTCGGGCGTCCCTTCGAGGATTCCTTCCACGCGCTCCACGACGATCCCGTCGCCGTCTGCGCGATCGAAGGACAGATACGAAAGCAGCCCCGTGAGCAGACTGCGCCCCTTGTCGGCCGGTTTGTCCTTGAAGCGCGCGAGCACCCGCCCGCTGCCCATGCCCTGGAACTCAGGCTCGGCATAGAAAGGCGAGGGCCAGTCTTCCTTGCCGATCTTGAACTCGCCGCATTGCCCCGGTGGCATCAAGCGAATTTCGCCCACGGGCCCGTCGAGCCACGGAAAGGCCCTGCCATTCCCGTCCACGATGTGGAGCTGCCGCACGCCCGCGATCCCTGGACCGTCCTTCGGCGCTTCCTGCACCTCCTCCTTCGGCAGGTCGGCGACACGCGCCTCGAGCACCCGCACGACGCGGCGGATCCTCGCCTGATCGATCGAAGTTTGTCGGGAGCAACAGATCGGATCGTACTGGCAACACGCGGCCGCCTTCGGGGCCTTCGCCGGCTTCGTGGCGAGTGGCGGAGGCGCCTCCCAGCCCGGCGGCGGCGCGGGCTCGTCGGCCGCGCGCGCGGGCCTTCCCTGGGTGGAAAGCAGCACCGCCCCGAGCACGAACGAAGCCACGTTTCGCATTCCGAACCCCATCACAACGTCTCCAGGTAGGCGAGCAGCGCCTTCTTGTCCGCGCCGCTCAGCGTGCCGGGGAACATGCGTTGATCCTTCGCCGAAAGCATCTCGTCGAGCGTCGAGTATCGCCCATCGTGGTAATACGGCGCGGTCGCGCGCACGCCGAGCAGCGACGGCGTATCGAAATCGGCGCGGCGCTCGCCTTTTTGCCCGCTGCCCACGTCGTGTGACTTCCCGTCCGTGCCCCCGTCCTTGTGGCAGCCATTGCAGCCATAGGCCACGTAGACCTGCTTCCCGCGCTCCGCGAGGTCCGGTTCCTTCGGCTTCGTTTGCGGCGGCGGCGGCAGCGACGACACGTACGCGAGCAGCGCCTCGTAATCCTCCTCCGAATGCGGGGAGAGTCCGGTCCCGCCGAGCCGCGTGAACGTCTCGTTCAAGTGGTCGCGCACCGCCCTGTGCTCCCCGAACCATCCATAAGGCCCCGTGCCCGCGATGCGCCCCGCGAGCATCGGTGTTTGCCGGAGCCCGTTGGGGCTCGTCCACGCGAACCCGTCCTCGCGCCCCTCCGGATGACAGCTCGCGCAGCCGCGGCCCATGCCGAGCCGCGCGTCCCGCGTCGTATGAAACAGCCGCCGACCTCGCTCGATCTTCGGGTCCCGCGTCACGCTCGATCGACGCCAGAGCGGCACGCTCGTCACGCCGAACGATTCGCGCTCGATACGCGAGAGCGCCCGATCCATCTCCGACCAGACGAAGACTCGTTTTCCCTCGTCGGAGAGCACGAGCGAGCTCGGCCCCGCGGGCAGCGCGATCCGCCGCCGCTCCGCGACGCTCGGATCCCCGACCCACGGATCCATCTCGATCACTGCGTCGATGTCGAGGCACGCGACGAACAGGCCATTCTCGTCCGCTGCCGCGCTCCGCGGCAAGATGCAATCCTGCCCGAACGCCGCGTTGAACACGCCCGCCACGTGGTTCGTGATCGATCGCTTCGTGCCCGGATCGACCACGCTCACGAGCTGCGCCATCGTCCGCGGCCCCTGGCCGGACCCGCCGTATCCGATCGTCATCCCGACGGCTGGCGCGCCTGGATCCACGCTCGTGTGCGGCACGAAGATCCGGAGCGCGTCACGCGTCCCGTCGCTGCGCATCCCGACCACGCGCGCGAGCGCATATCCTTGCGAGGCCGCGCGAGGTGTTTTGTCGTCGAACGTTCCATCCGCGCCCACGCGCCGCCCCGCGTGCAGCGAGATCGACTCGGGCGCCTTCGCCGCGTCTTTGAGGTCCACCACCGACACGACGCCCCCCACGGCGTGCGTGACGAACGCCGTCCCGCCTGCGTTCGCCACGATCACCGCGCGTGGCTCGCGGGGCAGCGGCACCACACGCGAAACCGCGAGATCGGCCGTCGCGAGCACCGTGAGCGTCCCGCCGAACCCGCTCGTCACGAGCAGCGATCCGCCCTCCTCCGCGAACGCCCACGGCTCGGCCGCCACGTCCACCGCGCACCGCTCCTCGAAGGGTTTTGCGAGCGCCTCGTCGGCGGGTTCGAGCAAAAGCACGCGCGACGTATCGCGCAGGCCCACGGCGACGAGGCCTCCTTCGAGCGCGACCACGTGCCCCGGCCGGCCTTCGAGCGGCGTCACGGACACCTGTCGCATCGAGCCCGTGTCCACCACGTGGAGCGCCCGCTCGTCGTGATCCGCGACGAGCGCGAGCGTCTTGTCTCCTGCGCGCACGAGCGTCACCGCCGAGCTCGCGCCGCCGGCCGCCGCACGCTCGAAGCGCCGCGGGGAACGCGCCGCGCAACGCGGCGGTCCGCTCGACGCAACCGGGGCCACGGACGCAGCCAACGTCGCGGATGCGCTCGGCGCGACGCCGACGTTCTCCCCACTACGATCTTTGGAGCTGCAACTACTTCCAACGATCCCGAGCGAGGCGAGAAACGCGGCAAGCACCGCGGGGTTCCAGGGAAAGTGACGGTTCATCTCGATCGCGGCCTTTCGTGTCCGCGTGACCAGCGAGATTTTTTCGCGCTGCCTCCCTTGTGCGTCAAGGACCACGCGCGAAACCCTCTTGGGGCGAGCGCATCCCCTCTGCTAGGATGCTCCTCGTGACGACGCCGAACGACGTGATGGACGACGCCCCGAGCACGCGGCGGGTCCTCCCCGATACGCTGGAGCGCGAGCGGGCCGAGCGCACTTCCCAGAGCGCGCCCGCCCCACGCGGCGCTCTCTACGAGATCGTCATATCGTACAAGGAGCCGACCTTCGCCGAGCACGCGGGCCAGGAGGCCCGCACCTTCCGCGGCACGTTCCGTATCGAGGCCGCCGACGAAGACGACGCGCGTGTCCGCGCCGTCGCCGAGTTCCGCCGGATCCAGGCGAGCTCGTCCGTGGGCTGGTCGCGCGAAATCGTCGACGTCACCTGTCGCCGCGCCGACCCCTGAACCTCCCGCGCCGGGCGACGCGCGGGATGTATACACCCCGTGCGACTCCCGATATGCTCCTCCGAGCAAGCCCGGCGCAGTCGAAAACACCTCGCGCGGGGCCGCACGGCGCGACGTCATGCGAACCCTCCTCCGCGGCCTCACGGCGCTCCTCCTGCTCTCGCTCTCCCTGCCCGTGCGCGCCGGCGACGCCGACGAGCCGCGTCGAAAGGACGACGCGCCGGAGGCCTCGGACAAACCTGCCCTGGACAAACCTGCCCCGGACAAACCTGCGGAGGCGAAGCCCGCGGAAGCGCCCGTACCGCCCGACGAGCGCCGCCCACGATCGCTGGACCTCGGGGTCTTCTACGTCCCGTGGGGTATGCACTACACCCGCTCGGCCATCGGCGCGACGCTGGGATACAAAATTCCGCTCGTGCAAAAGAAAGGGGTCCTGTGGGATTCGACGAACGTCACGGTCGGCGTGCGTGACGTGTACGGCTTCGTCAACAACACCGTCGGGCCTTTCATCGACATCACGCCGATTGCCTTCTTCCGGCTCCAGGTCCAGGGCGCCTTCGATTATTTCATCAAGGAGCCGTTCAACGGCGGCATGCGCGTCATGACCCCGCTCGGCCGCGAGCGCCTCGCCGCGGAGCAGATCCGGCGCGGCCGCCTGACGGCCGTCGACTGGGTCAACCAGGAGGACGGCGAGGGAATGGATAACCCGGCCCATTTCCGCCCCGCCATCAACCACGGAGGCTTCCGTCTCCGCGTCCTCCCTACCCTGCAAGGTAAGGTCGGGCCGATCGCCTTTCAATACAATTTCACCGGCGACTGGAATTACTACACCGCCCCGGGCGCGAGTGCGGATGACGTTTATCACGACAATTTTACGTTCACCCTGCGCAAGCTCCAGGATTTCAGCCACGCGCACGAGGTTCTCGTGGCGTACACGGCCCCCGTCCCCAAGCCCGGCGAGCTCATGCTCGGCTTGGGTGGTCGGTATCAGCGCGTGCTCGGCACGGGCCTCGAGCAGCTCACGCTGCATGCGGTCGCCTTCGGTCGATGGCCGAAGAAGTTTCTCTCGGATCGCATGTCGCCTTTTGCCATCGCGCAGCTCGGCACGAATCTCATCGACCCGATGTGGCAATACGCCTTCTCCTGGATCCTCGTCGTGGGCGCTGATTTCAACTTGCACAAATCGAAGACCTGAGCCGCAACTCGGGCCTGGCGCGCGCATGAGAGACACAGCCAACCTCCGGTCCAGGTTCCACGCCCGCTTTGGCGCCCGAACTCCCGCGCCCCGGGCATTCTTCGCCCCCGGCCGCGTCAACCTCATCGGCGAGCATACTGATTACAACGACGGGTTCGTCCTGCCGGTCGCCCTCGAGCTCGGCATCACCCTCATCGCCGCGCCCCGCGACGATCGCCGCATTCGTGTGTACAGCCAGGATCTCGACCAGACCGCCGAGATCGACCTCGATCGGCCGGGGACCGGAAACTCCGGCCAGTGGGTCGATTACATCGAAGGCGTCGCGCACATGGTCGATGCGAGGATCCAGCGGATCCGCGGCGCGGATCTCCTCGTCGCGGGCGACGTACCGTGGGGCGCAGGTCTCTCGTCGTCGGCGGCGCTCGAAATCGGGACCGGTTTTGCCTTGCTCTCGCTTGCGGGCGCGACGGTCGACCGCGTGGCCCTCGCCCTCGCCGGTCAAGCCGCCGAGCATACCTTCGTGGGCACGCGGTGCGGCATCATGGACCAGCGCGTCTCCGCGTGCGCTCGCGCGGGATCGGCGTTGCTCGTCGATTGCCGGTCGCTCGCGGCCGAGGCCGTCCCCTTGCCCAGCGGCCCCGTCGCGATCCTCGTCACCGATACCCGCAAAAAACACGCCCTCGCCACGTCTGAGTACAACACGCGCCGCGCCGAATGCGAGCGCGGCGTCGCGCTCCTCCAGAGCGCCCTGCCCGATATCCGCGCTCTCCGCGACGTCACGGAAGCGGCCTTCGCGGAACACGCCTCGCTCCTCCCCGAGCCCATTCTCCGCCGCGTGCGTCACGTCGTCACCGAGAATGCCCGCACGCAATCCGCCGCGGACGCGCTCCGCCTCGGCGACATCGCGGCCGTCGGCGCCTCGTTCCTCGCGTCGCACCGATCCTTGCAGCATGACTACGAGGTGAGCTGTCCGGAGCTCGACGCGCTCGTCGACCTCGCCGTCGCCCAGCCGGGCGTTTACGGCGCTCGCATGACCGGCGGCGGGTTCGGCGGTTCGACCGTGTCCCTCGTCGACGAATCCGCGCTCGACGCGGTCATGGCCGCGGTCCGTGACGCCTACCAGCGCCGCTTCGGCGTCGAGCCCAGTTTCCTCGTCACGCGCGGCGGGGCTGGCGCGCGCGAGCTCGACGGGTGATCAATCGTAATCCCATCCCCGTCGCTCTTGACAGTCTCCCGGATTTCCGCTCCGCTCGTGAATGAAGGAGGGACGTCATGGCGACCAAAAAAACCACCAAGACCGCAGCAGGCGCGAAGGGTGGGAAATCGGCTGGCAAGACGACTACGAAGGGCACGGCTTCCAAGGACAAGACGGGCCCCCGAAAAGCCTCCGTGGGCGGCGGCGGCGGCAGCACGAAAGGCAACGGCTCGGCTGGCTGAGCCGACGGGCCCCTTGCAAAGGACCTTCCCGTCCGCGGACCGCCGGCTTATAAAGCCGCCGGCCTCATGAAGCTCGCCCGCCTCGCTCGCGCCGCGCTCACGAAAGATCCGCACCCGCCCCCGTGCATCCTCGGCGCGGAGGACGCGCTTTCCTCGCTGCGCTCGGCCTTGCCTGCGCGGTTTTTGCTCGGCACGGCCACGGCCTCGCACCAGATCGAGGGCGGTCTCGACAACGACTGGACCGACTGGGAGCGGGGAGCATTTCGTGACGGCGAGCCCCATGTCAAGGACCGCACGGTCTCGGGCGCCGCGTGTGATTCGTGGAATCGCATCGAAGAGGACATCACCCTCCTACGCCGGCTCGGCGCGAATGCGTATCGATTCAGCGTCGAATGGAGCCGCCTCGAGCCCACGGAAGGCGCCTGGAACGAGGAGGCCGCGGATCGATACCTCGCCTGGGCGCTCGCCCTCCGCGCGGCCGGAATCGAGCCGATGGTCACGCTCCACCATTTCACCTTGCCACGCTGGGTCGCGACGCAGGGCGGATGGATGAAGGATCGGACGATCGAGCTCCTCGCGGCATTCTCGCGCAGGGTCGCGAAAAAACTCGGATCGGCGGTCGATCTCTGGTGCACGATCAACGAGCCCAACGTGCTCGCGACGATGTCGTACGTGAAGGGGGTCTTTCCTCCCGGGCTCACGGATTCACGAATCGCCGCGCAGGTGCTGGCCCGTATGCTCAAGGCCCACGCGCGCATGACCGAGGCGATCCGCGAGGTGGATACCACAGACGCGGACGGCGACGGGCACGCCACGCGGATCGGCGTCGCGCACCACGTCCGGATCTTCCAGCCGGCGACGCGCTCTCCGCTCGATCGGCTGATCGCCGGCTTCACGGACCATTTCTTCAACGCGGCCATCGCGTCCGCGCCGTTCACGGGCCGCATCGAGCTCGGTATCCCGGGCGTCGTCGACATCGACGAAGCGGTCCCGGGCCTGCTCGGCTCCTTCGATTACATGGGCATCAATTACTACGGCCGCGACCACGTGCGGGCCGACCTCAGGGATCCTTCGCTCTCCAAGCAATACGTCCCCGCCGATCGGCCCGTCAGCGACCTCGGCTGGGACATCTACCCGGAGGGCCTCTACCAGGTGCTCAAGCGGTATGGCGCGCTCGGCTTGCCGGTGTACGTCACGGAGAACGGCATCGCGGACAAGGGCGGCAAGGTCCGCCCCTCGTTCCTGCGCTCCCATTTCGAGGCGCTCGTGCGCGCCGCGCGCGAGGGCGTCGATGTGCGGGGGTATTTCCACTGGTCGCTCCTCGACAACTTCGAATGGGCCGAGGGCTACGAGCCCCGCTTCGGCCTCTTCCGTGTCGACTTCGATAGCCCCGACAAACGCCGCACGCCCACGCCCGCGGTCGAGACGTTCCAGGACATCGCGCGCGGGCTCGGGCTCCGGCCCGAAGCCGGTTAGGAAACGCCGAAACGTCAGCCGTGTTTCTTCTGATGCCACGCCCATGCATGGGCGATGATCGTTTCGAGATCCGGGAACCGCGGGGACCAGCCGAGCAGCTTGCGCGCGCGCTCGCTCGATCCGACGAGCGCCGGTGAATCCCCAGGCCTGCGCTCGGCCTTCTCCACGGCGATCGCGCGGCCCGTGACGCGTGTCGCCGCCGCGATGACCTCCTTCACGGAAAAACCACGCCCATTGCCCAGATTCACGACCGTGCTCGCCCCGCCGCCGAGAAGATAATCGACCCCGAGGACGTGCGCGTCCGCCAGATCCGATACGTGGATGTAATCACGGAGGCACGTTCCATCCGGCGTGTCGTAATCTTCGCCGAAGATCCGGATCGACGGACGTTTGCCGAGGGCCACGGAAAGGACGAGCGGAATCAGGTGCGTCTCGGGGTCGTGATCCTCGCCGAGGAGGCCGCTCGGATGCGCGCCGGCAGCATTGAAATAACGAAAGCTCACGGACCTGAGGCCCCACGCAGTCTCGCACTCCGCGAGGATTTTCTCCACGACGAGCTTGGACCGGCCATACGGGTTCAGCGGGTTCTGCGGGTGATCCTCGGGAATCGGAATGACCTCTGGCACGCCGTACGTCGCGCACGTCGAGGAGAAGACGAACTTCGAGACGCCGGCCGCCTGCATGGCCTGGAGCAAGGTGACCGTGCCGTGAACGTTGTTCTCGTAATACGCGAGCGGATTCGCGACGGACTCGCCGACCTCGATGAACGCCGCGAAATGCATGACGGCGTCGATCCGTTCGCGCGAAAAGATCGCGTCGAGCGCGGCGCGGTCCCGCGTATCGGCCTGGATGACGGGCGCACCGAGCGCTCGCTCGATCGGCTCGCGGTGGCCTTTGCTCAGGTTGTCGAGCACGAGGGGCCGGTGGCCGCGCTCCGCGAGGGCGAGGGCCGCGTGCGAGCCGATGTACCCGGCGCCGCCGGTGACGAGAATGGTCCTCTGTTCGGTGGTCATGGGATTCGGCGCGCGCTCAGCGGAGCACGTTCAAGGCCTGCGTGACGAGGAGCGCATTGATGAAATCGATGAGGAAGGCCCCCACGATGCTCACCGCGAAAAACGCCTGCGGCGCCGGGCCCGATTTGCGTACGATCTCGTTCATGCAGGCGAGCGAGTTCGCCGTCGTGCCGAGCATGAACCCGCAATACCCGCCCGCCATGACCGCCGAGGTGTAGCTCCGGCCCATCATCCAGTAAATGGCCGTCCAGCAGAGCCCGATCGTGAGCACCACCTGGCCGACCAGGATGAGCAGCACCGGCAACGCGAGCGTCCGGAGCTGCCAGAGCTCCAGCGTGAGCAGCGCCATCACAATGAAGAGCTCGAGCGCGACGGCGCCGATGTCCTCCATCTTCTTTTGATCGATGCCCGCGAATTGCAGACGATCGTCGAGGTTGCGCACCACGCCGGCCACGATCATCGCGCCGATGTACGCCGGAAGCGTGAGCTTCCAGGCCGCGAACTGCGCGGAGAGCAGCGAACCGAGCGCCATCGCCACGCCGAGCACGATGATGTGCACGAGGTAATCGCCGTGTTTCTCGGACGGCCCCGCGTCGATGTCGATCTCGGGCGCCGGCATGGCGTCGCTCTCACCCGAGCGCAAGCTGTGGCGTCGAATCAAGAAGCTGCCGACGAACCCGCCGAGCAGGCCACTCACGATGATCCCGAAGACGGCCGACGCGAGGCCAATCGCGGTCGCGCCCGGGACGCCCGCCTGCTCGAAAACGGGGCCGAACGCGAGCGCCGTCGCGGGCCCGCCCGTGAGCGATACGGCGCCCGGAATGACGCCGAGCAGCGGCGGCAAACCCATCACCTTCGCCGCCCCGGCGCCCCAGCCCATCTGCGCGAGCAAGCCGAGGACCGCAGCGCCGAGGAAAATGGCGACGCGCTTGCCGCCGAGCGCGAGCAGCCGGAGGCTCGCCGTCATCCCCACGGTCGTGAAAAACGCGATCATGAGGATGTCGCGCAAGGCGAGGTCGAACTTGAAATTGCAGACGCGATCCCGCAAGGCAAGCCCGACAATCGCATAGACGAGGCCGCCGAGGATCGACGCGGGAATGCTGAGCCGTTCGAGGATGGGCACGGCCCGCCGGATGCCGCGGCCGAGGACGAGCCCGAAGCAGGCGAGGCCGAGGACCTGAATGGACGAAACTTGAAAGGTAGGGACATCCATGGCGGACCTGCGCGCGCCTCAGGGCGAGAGGACGCCCGTGAGCGCCTCGGCATACACGCGGCTCTCCTGGACCCGGAGCGGCGCCGCGCTGTCGAACTCCTCCCGCACGCCGATGCGGAGGTAATAATAATATCCGACGTCGAGCAAGCCGTCCGGAATCCGCAGCACGGGCTCCGTCGTCGAGAAGGAAGCCATGGTCCGCGTGAGTTGTCCTCCGGGGTCGAGCCGCCTCAGCGTGATGACGTACGCCGCGGCTTTGCCGAGCGAAGGCGCGCTCCAGGTCACCGTGGGCGTCTTGCCAATGCCGAGGAGCTCGCCATACGCAGGCTGATCGTTCACGCGAATGTCGAGCGGAGGGCCGAGCGTCGGCGCAATCGCGCCGGAGAACGAGGAGACGGGACCCGTGCGGCCCATGGCGACGGCCGTGGTCTTCGGGATTCCCGTGGGCATGACGTGCGTCACGGCATACGAGACCTCGACGGCGGCGATCTCGGACCAGCCCGCGGGGAAGGGATTGCCGTACACGAGCTCGGAAGGAGGCTGCGCCGCAGGGAGCGCGGAGAGCAAGAGCAAATCGGGCGTGGGGGAGACGGACGTTCGACCCGCGCCGCCCGGCTCCACGCCGACGCGCACGTCCTTGCCTGCAATCGTCGCTTCCGGATGCACACTCGCGGCGAGGGCCTGGAAGGCCGCATCGTCAAAAGAGACGGCGAGCTTTTTCGGAGGTGCAGCCACGAACGTGCCCTCGACGGGCGTGGCCGTGCCGTCGGCGAGCGTGAACGAGGTCGGCCCGAAGGCCCTGCGCACCGAGCGATAAGGCGCGCCGGCGCCGGCAATGCCGACCATTTGCGTGAAATAAGCCTGATCCCCCGCCTCGGCCGCGACGAGGTTCGGCACGACGAGCTCCGAGGTGGCCACGCGGAAATCGGTGATCTGCGTGGTGTCCATGGCGGGCTGCATGCCGTCGACCGGGGGGAGCGTCCCGATCGTGCCCGCGCCGAGGGAGAATACCTCGATGCTCGACCCTTCCCCCCACGGATTCAATCCATCGAACGTGAGCTCGAGCGCCGTCGTGTCCGTCGCCCCGATCGGCTCGGCGTCGGGACGGCCCACGTAGACGCGGCCGAGATCGATCGTACGCGGGGCGTTCATGATGAACCGCGGCGGCCGCGTCCCCGTGCCGAAGAGCTCGATGAAGCGCAGATCGTACGGCCCCTCGGGCAGGTCACGAATGCGGAACGTGCCGTCCTCCGCCACCTCGGCGATGAGCTCCCGCGGCGCGCCGTCGTCCCCGGGGACGATCGCGGCAATCTCGAATTGCCCGGGATCACGGACGTTCGTCACGTCCCCACCGTCGGTCAGGTGGAGATCGACGATCGTGCCGGTGACGTCGAAAATCGTCGGTTTGGGGGTTTCGCCGCCGCCGCCGCAGCCGAGCGCGCCGAGGAGGCATATCGAGGAAGCACCGAGGAAGGACCGCATGGCCCGGCGTACCACGGCGCGGTCGCCGCGAGAAGCCCCGATCGCCGGGCGAAACGCCCGATCAGTCGCGCATTACGACCTCGAGCTCCAGGACGACGAGCTGCATCGACCCCGCGAGCCCCTCGCGGCGGAACGATTGCATCGTCACGGTCGTGCCCGGCTTGCCCATCGCCGCCATGAGGCCCGAGAAGTAGCCGATCTGCATCGGGACGAACCACGGCATGATCCAGATGGGCAGCGCCCGCTCGACGACGCGGAGCCGGTTCAGTCCCGCCCGCTCGACGTCCCATTCGCCGAAATCATAATATCGGCCGGCGAGCGGGCGGAGGCGCGAGTGCACGTCGTCGGTCGACCTGCCCTGGAGCAAGGCCCGGTACTGGTGCTCCACGTCGTACGAGGCCTGCGCGCGCCCCTGCTGGTGCGCGAACGCGTCGAGCGGGGAGCGCGCGAGCGAGGCGAGGACGCCGCTGCCCGCCACGAGCGGGAACATGTCGTAAAAGCTGCTCGCGAGAAACGGCTGGCCAAAGAAGCTTTGCAACGCGGGCGTCGGCAATGCCGCAGCGAACGCCGGGAGGCCTCCTTCGACGCGGCACGTCACGAGGTGCATGAGGCCGCGATACGCGATCCCTTTGGCCCGAAAGGTTCCTTCCCCGGGCGGAGATGGGAGATCCAGGTACCAGGTGCGCAGATCTCCGGTCCCGGTCGGCGGGCGCGTCGAGGGGCGCGAGGAGGGGCGCTCCGAAGAATTCGGCCCCCAGGTGTCCGTCAAGCGAGGCGCGCCTTCGCTCGACGGCGGCGGCGGCCAGCTCGGCCGCCCGAAGCCGCTGCTGATCGGGGGACCGGCGGGCGCGCGCTCACTCGGACGCTCGGGCGCGACGGACGGCGGCGGTGGGGTCGTGCGACGTGGGGGCGTTTGCATGCCAGAACCCCGGCGCGATCGGCCGGACGATCCGTAGGGTAAACGATCCCGACCGCCGTGGCGAGAGAATCGAAGCGCGCCCGCGCGCGCGGCTCACGCGGGTTCGAGGAGCTTCGACCCCAGGTACATCCGCGCCATGCTCTCGATCCGCTCGGTCTGCTTGGCGTCGAAGAAGGGGGGAACGCCGGTACGCGAATAACTCATCACGTTGTCGGTCACGTCGCTGTGGCCGAGCCCGAAGAAATGGCCCAGCTCGTGTGCCAGCGTGCTCGGTCGTGCGCTCGCCGCGACGATCACCCAATGCTTCGCCGGCGTCTTTCTGTGCCGCCAGTGCACGCCCATCCGGAAGAGCTTCGGATCGTCCACGTCTCGCAGGGATGCCACGATCATCACGTTGATCCGCTTTGCCTCGAGGTGCGCGGCGAGCGCGTCCCTGTCGGCGCGCGTCTCGAGCCTGGCGAGCGCCTGCGGGAGAGCACGCGCGGAAACCTTGCGCAGCGTGACGCCGATCGGCGTGAAAAGCCGCGTGGCCTCGGCGATCTGCTCTGCGATCCACGTCTCGTTTTGGACCGCGACGCTGTCCTCCTCGGCGACGGCGAACGAGAGCGGGAGCGCGGGGATCGGCTCTTTTTCGGTCTTCTTCGCGAGCGAGGTCCGCGAAAGCAGGAACGAACCGGCGAAACCAAGACCCGAACCGAGGATGGCGCGACGGGAAAGCATGGCGAGCTCGATCAGCATAATCGATCCGGGCGGACGCTGCGAGCGTGCGAGCGCGACGCGGCCCGAGCAGGCACGCGCCCTGCCTCGGATCGCGTTCATGCAACAACCTGACGTCGTGGCCATCATTCACGAAGACGAAGCAGTGGCGAGGTCGCTCGCCGAGGAGATCGAGGCGACGGGCCTCCGCGTGGTCACGGCCGCGCTGGGCTCGCTCGTCGCGGCGCCCGAGGAGGCGCTCGCGCTCTTCGCCCGGCACGATCCACGCGTCGTCGTGTACGACGTGTCTCCGCATGACGAGAGCGTCCCGTTCCTCACGTTCCTGCGCAAAACCAAGGTCGGCTCGCGCCCCGCGTTCGTCCTCACGACCACGGCGGCGCACGACCACGAGCCGCTGCTCCGCGAGGCGATCGACTTCCGGAGCTGCCCGCACGCGGTCGATGCCCTCGTCTCCGCCGTGACGCGCGCCGCCTCCGCCCGCCGAGCCGCCTGACCCACCCCGATCCAGGCCCAACCTGGAAAATCAACGCAGCGCGTCTTGACAGGTAACACGACGCGTCATAAAAAGCGGACACATCCGAACGATGTCCGGGGCGGGCTTCCGAGCTCGGAGGGCAATGCATTGCGGCGCGATTCGCACGGCCCTTCGAGGGCCGTACGCACTGCCATGGCCCTGCCGGACGAGGGCTTTCCAGACAAACAGGAGGCATCCCTTATGACGACGCAAACCCAGAGCGAGACGAAGATCCCGAGCCTGAAGGACGTGAAGGCCGCGTCGGCCCGCGTCGAGCAGAAGGCGCGCGAGGTGTACGACGTGCTGGTCGATGCTTCCGTGAAATGGGCGGGCTTCGGCCTCGGGTACGGGCGCACGGCGCTCACGACGAGCGCGCGCGCCCTCGAGCGCGCGGCCGAGCGGCTCGCGACGCTCGAGGAGAAGCTGCCCAAGAAGGCGCCCGATGCGCCCGCCGAGGCGCAGGCGGCCGAGGCCGAGGCGAACGCCACGCCGGATCCGAACGTGAACTGAGCCGCGCGCTCCCTATCCGAGCCAGCTCTCCTCGAACGTCATCCCGATCGGCAGCGGCGCAGCAGCGCCGCTCTCGATCATCCCCGCCACCGGATACGCGCAATAGTCCAGGCTGAAGGCCCCCGCGGGCCGATGGTTCCCGGACAAACCAATCCCGCCGAACGGGAGCTTGCTGCTCGCGCCCGCGGTGCCGGTGTTGACGTTCACGCAGCCGGCGCGCGCCTCGGCGAGGAATCGGTCGATGACGTCCGGGTCCTTCGTGAAGATCGAGGCCGCGAGTCCGAAGCGCGTGGCATTCGCCTGCGCGATCGCCTCGTCCACCGAATCGACGACGACGTAGCGGAGCAGCGGCCCGAAGACCTCGACGTCCGCGCCGGGCCCGTCCTCGGAGAGCGTGAACCGATCGACACGGACGAGCCCCGGCGAGAGGAAATGGCCGCCCGTCGGGGATTCGAGGGCGCGCGCCGGGAGACGGACCTCGGCGCCGCCGTCCGCGAATCGCTCCTGCGCCGCGAGCACGGCCGCGCGCGCCTCCGCCGAGATGATCGGCCCCATGAACGGCTGCGGATCCCCAAGCGGATCCCCGACGCGGAGCCGCGACGCCATCTCCACGATCGTCCGGACGAACCGCTCGGCCACGGCGCCGTGCACGACGAGTCGCCGCGTGCACGTGCAGCGTTGCCCCGTCGAGACGAACGCCGAGCGCGCGACCTCGATCGCCGCCTGCCGCAAATCCGCGTCGGGCAGGACGACGGAAGGGGCATTGCCACCCATCTCCAGCGCGAGGACGCGGCCCGGCCAATCGAGGCTCGCTTCGAGGATGCGCCGGCCAACGGGCCACGAGCCCGTGAAAAGCACGCCGTCGATGTCGGGGTTCGCGACGAGGCGCGACGCGACGCTCGCGCCGCCGTGCACGAGGTTCACGACGCCGGGTGGCGCGCCCTCGGCGTCGAGCGCCTCGGCGAGCCACGCCGCGAGGGTTTGTCCGACCGCCGGGGCCTTGTCGCTCGGCTTGAACACGACGGTGTTGCCGAGCGCGAGCGCGGGGATGATGTGCCCGTTCGGCAGGTGCGCCGGGAAATTGAAGGGGCCGAGCACGACCATGACGCCGTGCGGCCGGAACCAGGCGCGCCCCGTGCGCGAGGCCGAGAGCGGAATCTCGAAGCCCGAGACGCGCCGGAGACCGCCGTGCTCGGAGGCGTCGAGCGTGATGTCGACCTTGGCGGCGAGCAGATCGGCCTCGGCGCGCGCGTCCCAGAGCGCTTTGCCCGTCTCGTCGGTGATGAGGCGAGCCATATCGGCCGCGCGCGCCTTGCAGAGGTCACGGAAGCGGCGGAGGGCCGCGAAACGCCGCTCGGCGGGGAGCGCGGCCCAGGCGGGCAAGGCGCGCCGCGCCGCCGCGACGGCCTCGTCGGCATGCGCGGGGTCGGGGCTGCCTTGCCAGACGATCTCGGCCGGACGCGTGGGGTTTCGCGAGGCGATGGCGTCGCCGGGGAGCGGGACCCAGCGGCCTTCGAGGAGATTCGACGGCCCGTGCGCGAGGAGGGTAGACATCGCGCAGAAGGGTCCCGGGCGTCCGGGCCCTTGTCAAGGCCCGGCGCCCCGGCGCGTCTCTTTTATTGCGGGGCGAACGCGACGCCGCGGAAGACGGTATTCAGCGGCGCGATCGTGGCGATGACGATCTCGGGGAACGCCGAGCCGTCGTCGAAAAGCGTGAGGACCCGGTTTTCGTTGTTCTCCGCAGTCGTCGCGACGATCCGCACGCCGCCCCCCCAGGGCGTCGCCGCGAGGCCGCGCACGCCCGCCGTGCCGTCGTTCCACGTCGCCGCGAGCGACCACGAGGCGCCGTCGAACGTCCATTTCTGAATTCCGCCGCCGTTCGCCGGGCTGCGATCGTCCGCGACGTACAGCGTGTCCGGACCGGCAATGGCGGCCGAAAGATCCAGCACGACAAACCCGTACGGGCTCGCGCCGAGGGTGGGCAGGCCCGGGAGCGACGTCGCGGTTTGTCCGGTCGACGTGGGCAGGCCCGCGCCGACCGTGAAGACGTTGACGAACGTGCCCGCGCCGGACGTCGCGTAGAGCTGGCCGCCAGAGGCGTGCACGCAGCGCGTATTGAGCGGATTCGAGAGGATCTGCGTGGGCGAGCTCGAGCCGAGCGTCGTGTAATGAATGCCGCCGGTCGTGGTGCTGTTGCCCGAGACCCAGATCGACGTGCCGTCCGAGGACGTCGCGCCGCGCACGTTGCTGCCGTTGAACGCGCCCGTGAGCAAGGTCGAGGTGTTCACGTTGCCGGACGCGTCGACCCGGCCGACGACGCGCGACACGATCTGTGTGCTCACGTTCAGCGTGCCCACGTCGGCGGCATACCCGGCGAGGAAGACGTATTTGCCATTCGCCGAGAGCGACAGGTGTCCTTCGGAGGACGCCGTCCCCGACAACGTGAGCTGGTAATTCGAGCCCGAGATCACCTGCGGCATGCTGGTCGTCCCCGGCGCGCCCGGCGTGGCCGAGCCGTCCGTGAGCCTCCATTCGAGGGAGACCGGCGCCGCCGCGGAAGAGAGCGTGGTCACGCCGTCGCCGATACGCAGGAGCACGATGGGCAAAGGCCCGCTCCCGCCGCCGCCGCTGCCGCCCGAGGACGAGCTCGCTCCGCTGCTCGCGCTCGACGAGGACGCCCCCATGCCGCCGCTGCCGCCCATCCCTCCGCTGCTGCTCGAGGATTGCGCGGGACCGCTCCACTCGTCGCCCCCCTCGCCTCCTGCACCGCCGCCGCCGCCGGGAAGGGAGCTTCCCTTGGCGCAGGCGAAGAAGACGAACGGGACGACCGCGAATGAAATGGCGACGAAGGATCGAGACGAAATCAAGCGTGCACCTCCGGCAAAGCGTTCGGATATCCACGGCGTATGCCGGATTCGTCGGGGCCGCAAGAGCGAGGCACGGAGGGTCGGTCAGAGAACGTCCTGCCCCTCCCGGGCGCGTACGGCCTCGGGCAGCTCGGCGCCTGGAACGACGTCGAGCATTTCGTCGGCGGGCTCCAGTTCGGCGCGGTCAACCACGTCACCGGCGCCGCGAACCTCTCGAAGCAGGACGGGCTGCCGTTCTTGCCCGTGATGCACGTCGGGCTCTGAACCCATGTGGTCCGGATCTTGCCCGGGCGGGACTCTGCCAGTTTTCCCGGGAACAATCAACACCTATGTGCGGGGGGGCCAAACGTTCCCGCGTCACCCTGGGTGTAGGCTGGTTCTCGGACGTCCTCTCCAAAATCTACGGGTCGGACGAACTGGGTGGTTTGTCTTCCGCGCATGTTGTGGTAAGGGGGAATCCTCGCTGCCGAGAGGTGATCCCATGCCCCGACGAACCGAACCCAGCCCCTTCTCCTCCAAGGTCGGCGCGCGCATCCGCGAGCTGCGCCTCGAGCGCAACATGTCCCTGCCCGCGCTTGGCGAGGCGAGCTCGATCTCGAAGGGCCACCTCTCGAACATCGAGCACGGCTTCGCGGCAATCACGATCGAGACGGTCGATCGCATCGCCCGCGCGCTCGATATCCCGCCCCTGTACATCCTCGCCTTCCCGACGGAGGACGAGCGGGCCCGCATCGCCGACGCCGTCCGCAAGTTGCCGAAGGCCGAGTGGAAGAAGCTGCGCAAGGAGATCGAGGGCCGCGCCCCCGCCGCGCCGAAGAAGCGCGCCTGACGATTCAGCCCCCCCGGGACCGAGCGGCTCACCGGGGTCTCCCCCTTCCTTCTCCCTCCCTGCCCCCGACGTATCGAGCGCGACGCCGCGCGGCGTGTCATGAATGGTTCGCGCGGGATGCGCGGCAGCCGCGCGTCCCGGCCGAAGGAGGATTCGACGTCATGACAGGCTGGACGATCGGGTACGGCGGTCTCTTGACCGCGCTCGGCATCGGGGGGTTCGTCGCGACAGGCAGGGAGCACAAGACGGCGCTGATCCCCGCGGGCGTGGGCGCGGCGGCGCTGGGGCTCGGCCTGCTCGCCCGTCGTGGTTCGTCCCGGAAGGCCGCGCTCGTGGGCGCGACGGCCGTGGCGGGCCTCGGCCTCGCCGGCTCGGCGCGCGGGCTCGGCAAGCTGCCGGCGCTGCTCCGCGGAGAGCCGATCGAGCGGCCTGCGGCGGTGATCGCGCAATCCATCATGGCGGGCACGTCCGCGGCCTACCTCCTCGCCGCCGTGCCTTCGCTGCTGCGCGACTGAGCCGCACGCGGGAGCGCATCGTGGTACGATCGCGTTTCCGATGACGCGCCCCTCCTATTCGCTACGGCAGACATGGCTTTCCGACATGACCGAGCGGTGCCTCGATCCTGCCTTCGTTCGCGCCGTGCAGACCGGGACGCATGAGGCCTTCGAAGCGCTCGCCACGCGGCCTCATCCCGGCGTGATCGAATTCCCGCTTCTGTCGGCCGAATACAGAGAGGCCCTTCTCCGCGAAATCCACGCATTCGAGCACTGGTGCCGCCACCGTCGCGTGGGCCCGGTTCGGCCGAACAGCATGAACAACCAGGGCGTCGTGCTCGCGGAGCTCGGGCTCGAAGGGCCGATGGACGAGCTGCTCTACACGTGGCTTTCGCCGCTCACGAAGTGGGCGTTTCCGGAGCATGGCGGTTCGAGCCTGGATCACCAGCATTCGTTCGTCGTGGAGTACGCGGAGAACGGCGATACCGACCTCGGGTTTCACGTGGACGATAGCGAGGTGACGCTCAACGCGTGTCTGGGGCTCTCGTTCGAAGGGGCCGAGGTGTACTTCCGCGGCGTTCGTTGCGACGCCCATCGAGAGGACCCGGCGAACGACACCGAGGTCTGGCAATGGGAGCCCACGGCTGGCCGGGCGATCCTGCACGCGGGCGCGCACCGGCACGGCGTGAATCCGTTACGCTCCGGCAGGCGCGTGAATCTCATCGTCTGGGCGCGCAGCGTGAGACACCGTCGCGTTCACCGCGCGCCCCACGAAGGCCCCACGACGTGGTGCCCGCGGTGCGAGGCGGCCTGAGAGATTGACAGGCAAAGCGGGCGCGGCTCTACTCGCACCGTGCTCGTACGTACATGTCTCCTGGTCGTTCCGCTGCTCGCCCTCGGCGGATGCTCGGGCCCGCCGCCGTCCTTCAAGGAGGCGGAAAACCTCGAAGCCCAAGCGAACTTCGAAGACGCCGCGCAAACGTTCGAGCTCGTCTGCGCCGAGGGGCCGACGAGCCCGGAATGCCAGCAGAGCAGCGCCCGGGCCGCGGGCGCGCTCGTGACGGCCGCGACGAAGGCCGTCGAAAAGAACGAATTCGGCAAGGCCGAGCGCCTGCTCGTCCGCGCTCTCGCCCTCGCGGACGAACCCACCGCCAAGGACATCGAGGCGCGCCTCGGCAAGGAGGACCTGACGGAAGGCATTCGCTTCGAGCAGGCCGCCGCGGATACGGACAAGGCCCGCGCGTTCGAGGCGATGAATGCGCTCGCCGCGGGAAGCACGCCTGTGGCGGCGCTGGCAAAGGCATGGATCGAGAAGGAGCGACCGGGACTGCTCGTGGCGCAGGTGAAAGCCGCGTGTGGCCCGGAGCATCAGGGGTCGTGCGCGGAGACGTTCGAGAAGCTCTCCGCGCTGCCCCAGCAGCCTGCCGGCTTCGACGAGGCAAAAGCCGCCCACGACGCCGAGCAGAAGCGCACGGAGAAAGCCCGCGCCGAGCTCGACCGGTTCATCGCGGTCTTCGCGCAGCGGGGCAAGAAGGAGCTGGCCGTCAACCTTTGTCTGGCGGAGAAGGCGAGCGAGATCGAGGCCGAGTTCCAGCGCATCCGCGCCTGCGAGGAGGACATCTACGCCGACGGGAAATCCGCCTACGAGCGGTTCGACGCGCGGCAGACCGAGGACTCGCTCTTTCGCAGGCGGCTCGCGACGCTCGGCGATCCCGTCGTCATTGCGAAGTACGAGGCGCGCCAGAAGGGGGCGCTCGCGACGGGCGAGGATCCGAAGAAGTCGGCGGGAGGTGCAAAATGAGCCGCTCCATTGCTTTTCGCATCGCCGCGCTCGCCCTCGCGCTCGCGGGCTGCGACGCGGCCAAGGAGCCGATGTCGAAGGCGAGAGAGGCCGAGGCGGCCGGCAAGATCCCGGAGGCCAAGGCGCTGTATGCGGAGGTTTGCAAAGCCGCCGAGAGCTCGCCGTTTTGCCCCGTGGCGAAGCAACGCATCGAGGCCCTCACGGTCCGGGAGGCGATCACGCTGGTCACCGAGGGGCAAACCGCGAAAGCCAAGGAGCTCTCCGCGACGGTCTCGGATGCGCCGGCGAAACGCGCGTTCGAGGCGCTTTCGAAGACGCGGGCGATGAGCAGCGCCGCCGCGTTCGAGGAGGCGAATGCCTCGACGGACCAGGCCGCAGCGCGGGCCAAGATGGAGGAGCTCGCCGGGCAAAGCTCGCCGGTCGCGGACAAGGCGAAGGAGTGGCTGACGAAGAATGGCCCGGCGCTCCTGCTCGCCGAGGTGAAGGCTGCGTGCAAGCCGGACGGGACGGGCTCCTGTGTCGATCTCGGCAAGAAAATCGCCAAGCACTTCCCCGCGAGTCCCGAGGCCGGCGAGGCGAAGGCGCTCGTCGACGCCGAATACAAACGCGTCCACCCGCTGCTCAAGCAGGCCGAGGCTTTGCTCGTCCAGAGGCTGGAGGTCAGCAACTGGAAGAACAAATACGACCTCTGCCTGAAGCAGGCGGAGCCCTCCCCCGGGGGCTACGAGATGCAGGTCTGCAAGACGGAGGTGGGCATTCCCGAGGACCGAGGAGATCCCTTCAGCACGAGCTTCCTCGAAGGCGCGTGGAAGAAGAAGCTCGGAGAGATCCACGACCCGGGCTGGGTGAAATCACTCGAGGAGCGGTGGGGGAAGATCGAACGTGATGGGATCTACGACCCCGCGAGTTTGCCCAAGCCGGGGGAGCCGGAATCGAAGAAGTAACGGTGAGCGGGCGCGCCTGGCTGCGGGAGCAGGTGTCCGCTTCGAGGTAGCCGTCGTCTCCCGCACATTTTCTGGCATCCACCCGCCCCGTTCATTTTTCGTGATCAACCTGCCCCGGACCGGGCATGGTAGAGACGTGGCCCCCGCTCTTGCCCACGTCCTGCCTGCGTTCGCCGCGTCTCGCGCGGCCCGAGGGCTCCGTTCGAAGCGGAGGGTGCGCCCGTGACCCTCGTCTCCGACCTGGACATCCTCTTCGCGGGCGCCGAGGTCTGCGAGGCGGACGAGCCTCGCGCAGTCGAGGCGTCGTGGGCCAGGGGCGGCGAGGCCGGCGCGGAGAAGGCGCGGCTCCGGGAGATGGTCGACGCGCATTTCGACGCCGTGTACGTGGCGCTCCGGCGGCTCGGGGTGCCCGCGGCGGAGCTCGATGATTGCGCGCAGCAGGTGTTCGTCGTGGCCTCGGGCAAGCTCGGGGTGATTGAGCCGGGACGCGAGAAGGCGTTTTTGATGGGTACGGCCGTGCACGTCGCCTCGCACGCCAAGCGCTCGCAGCGGAGACGGCGCGAGGTCCCCGAGGGGGACGAGGCGGCGGAGGCGCGCGCCGACGCCGGGCCTCGGCCAGACGAGATCGTCGAGCAAAGGCGCCTGCGGGCCCTGCTCGACGAGGTGCTCGCGGCCATGCCGGAGGATCTCAGGACCGTTCTCGTTTTGTTCGAGCTCGAAGAGCTCACGATGCAGGAGATCAGCGGGGCGCTCGATCTGCCGATGGGTACGGTGGCGTCGAGGCTCCGGCGCGCGCGGGAGCTCTTTGCGAGGATCTCGGCACGGGCCCTCGGTACGCAAGGAAGGGGGCGGCCGTGAGCGAGATGCGCAGGCTGCTCGAGGAGAATGGGGACGACGCGGCGACTTCGCTCCTGCGCGCGGCGCGGGCCGATCGGGCGCCGGCGGCGTCGAAGGCGCGGGCTCTCGCCGCGCTCGGAATCGAGCCGTCGCGAACGGCGAAGGCGCAGGAGATTTCGGCGCGGGAGATCGTCGCGCCTCGAATGGCGACGGCGCACAGGCCCCAGAGGTCCGAGCCTCGGCCGGCGCGGACGGGAATGGGCGGCGCGAAACGATCGGCGCAGGCGACGCCGCATATGCTCTTCCAGAGCGTCCTCGGGCCCACAGGACGACCGGTCGGGTTTTTCCAAAAAGGCCGGCTCGGCGCCGCGCTCGTGGCGGCGGCGCAGGTGGTCGTGCTCGGAATCGTGCTCGCGCAGCCCATGCAGCGGCCCAGGGTATCGAAGGGGCCCGCGGACGAGCCACAGCAATACCCCGAGCTCCAGCTCGGCGCAGGCATCGCCGCGCCCGCGCCTCGCGCGGAGGCGAAAGGCCACGACGAGGAGCCCGTTCGTGCCGCGACGCCCGTGGCCGCGCCGCGTCCCGGGCCGAATGCCGTGCCGTCGCCGCCAAAGGTAGCCGCGGAAGCCGAACCGCCGGCCTCCGAGGAGCCCCGCGCGCCCGAGGCCGCGCCCCCCGCGGTCGCCATGGTGGAAAGCGTGAGCTCGCCCGAGGTACCTCCGGCCAAACCCGAGGCCACGGCTGCACTCGTGCGACCCTTCGAGCAAGGGACCATGTCCCAGCCGAAGCGGATCGGCGGGCGGGATCCCGTGTACACCCGCGAAGCGCTCGAAGCGCGTGTGGAGGGCACGGCCCTCTTGCAATGCGAGATCACGGCGGAGGGCGCGACGAAGGATTGTCGGCTCCTCAGGTCTTTGCCGCACATGGACGGCGAGCTGCTCGCGGCTGCGCGCACGTGGCGATTCTCGCCGGCGACGCAGGACGGGCGGCCCGTCTCCGTGCGGTACGTCTCGAAGGTCAATCTCGTTCTGCCGAAGTGAATCGGTCGTGAAATAGGTTTCTCCGGGACGCACCCCGTTCGTCCTGGAAAGGAGGCATTCGTGTTCGAATCGGCCATGGGCCGGTACGAGGGCGCTCGTCCGCACCTCGGCACCGGAGCGATTCTCTCCATTGGCGCGCACGCGCTGGCGGCGGTCATCGTGTTCGCCATTCCCGCCAAAAAGGCCGCCTCGAACGAGGACGAGCCGGTCGTGGTGTTTCAGGTCCCGCCGAAGCCCGCGGCCTTACTGGGCTCGCCGGGTCCCGCGGCGCCCAAACCCCCGCAGGCGGCGCCGCCGAAGACGCCCCGGCCGAAGCGCCCGCAGGTGCCGATCCTGACGAACGAGCCGCCAAAGACCGAGCCGACCGAGCCCGAACCGACGAACGAGCCGCCCGCCGCCGCAGCGGGGGACGGGGCGACGGCGCCCGACGGCACGGGCAATGGAGGTGATCCGAATGGCAAGCCCGACGGCGTGCTCGGCGGGGATCCGAACGGCAAGGGCATCGCGCCGCCCCCGCCGGAGCCGCCGCCGACGAGCACCACGCTGAGCTGGACCTCCGAGATGGGCCGCCCGGTCCTCGTCGCCGGCCCGGCCCAACCGCCCTACCCGAGCGACGCGATGCGCCAGCGGATCGAAGGGACCGTCATTGCGCAATGCGTCATCACCACGGAGGGCCGGCTGCGGGATTGTCGCATCCTCAAAGGACACCCGTTCCTCGATCCCGCGGTGAACGCGACGCTCGCGCAGCAGCGCTACAGCCCGGTGACGTACGGCGGCCGGCCCGTCAGCGTGCGTTACGTCCTCACGTTCAAATTCAAGCTGCGGTGACGCACCTTGGATCGATGAAACTGATGCACGGCGGATCCACCCTGGATCGCACGTGACCCAATCCAGATCACCATCGCGCGGGGTTGTTGCAGCCTCAATGGCTTGTTCCAGGCGCGGCGCGTCATTCGATCCTCTGGCATGAACGGTGCCATTCGGATAGGATGGAGGGCCTCAACATGCGCTGGAACAATGGCTTGGGGGTTCGGTTCGGTCGGGCGGCGGCGTTCGGCGCGGCGATGTTCGCGTCGGCGTTCATGAGCGGATGTGGCGGCGAATCGCCGAACCAGCTCGCGGCGGCCGAGGAGACGTCGACGTCGTCGGCCAATGGCTACACCGACACGTACACGCAGACGAAATACCCCATCGTGCTTTGCCACGGCATGGCGGGCTTCGACGAGCTGTTCGGCGTCGTGGACTATTTCCACGGCATCGAGTCGTCGCTCGCGTCGGGCGGCGCGCGCGTCTTCGTGACGCAGGTGCCCGCGTTCTCGTCCACCGAGGCGCGCGGCGAGGAGCTGCTGCAGCAGGTCGAGGAGATCGTCGCGGCCACGGGCGCGAAGAAGGTGAACCTCATCGGCCATAGCCACGGCGGCCTCGACATCCGGTACGTCGCCACGGTGCGGCCCGACCTCGTCGCGAGCGTGACGAGCGTGGGCTCGCCGCACCACGGCGCCGACCTTGCCGATTTCCTCCGCGACAACATGACCGAAGGCGGCTTCTCCGAGGCCGTGCTCTCGCTCTTCGCGAACTCGCTCGGGACGATCCTCGGCCTGCTCTCGGGCCAGACGAGCCCGCAGGATTCGGTGGCCGCGCTGGAGTCGCTCTCGTCCGACGGCGCCGCGACGTACAACGCGACCTACGGCGCGGGCCTGCCTTCCGCGTGGTGCGGCGAGGGCGCGCACGAGGTGAACGGGATCCGGTATTTCTCGTGGTCTGGCACCTCGAAGGTGACGAACGTGCTCGACGTCTCCGATTACCCGATGGGCCTCACGGGCATCATCTACGACGACGCGAACGACGGGCTCGTCGGCCGCTGCAGCTCGCACCTCGGCGACGTCATCCGCGACGATTACAAGATGAACCACCTCGACGAGGTGAACCAGCTCTTCGGCATCACGGCGCCGTTCCAGACGAGCCCGAAGTCGGTCTTCCGCACCCACGCGAACCGCCTGAAGCTCCTCGGCCTCTGACGAACATCCGAAAGCGAGGATGCGCGTGAACCGCCGCCGCATCACCACGGGGTTCGCCCTCGTCACGCTCGCCCTTGCAGCCGGAATCGGCCTGTGGAGACGCGCCGGGGACGAACCCACGCGCGCGGTCGAGACGACGGCGGAAACGCGCAGCGGCAGCCCGAAGAGCGCGGCCCACCGAAAGACCTCGGCGGCGCCGGATCGACGTGCCGCGGCAAACGTCGATACCCGCGAGAAGAGCCCATTCCAGGAGAAGGCCCGCTCACTGCGTGGCACGGACGAGGACGGCGCCTTGCGCGTCGGGCCCGATGGCTCCCTCCTTCTCGGGCCGGACATCCTGCGCCTCTTCGATTACTACTTCACCACCGAGGGCGAGGAGAGCGACGAGACGATCCGCGCGCGGATCCTCGCCGCCATTCGCGAGCGCGTCGACGGCCCGGCCGCCCTCCAGGCCGCGGCGCTGCTCGATCAATACCTCGCGTATCGAAAGGACAAGGGCGGGCTCGAGCTGCCGAAGGCCGAGGAGGCCGATCCGACGGCGCGGCTCGAAGCGCTGAAAAAGCTCCGGCGCAAGCATTTCGGCGAGGAAACGGCGGACGCGCTCTTCGGCGACGAGGAGCGCGAGGGCGAGGTCGCCGCAGAGGCGAGCCGGGTTCGTCAGGACGAGACGCTGACGGCCGAGGAGCGGGAGCAAAAGATCGCCGCGCTCGAAGCGGGCTTGCCGAAGGGAGCACGCGAGGCGCGGGAAGCCGCGACGTTGCCGCTCCGCGCGCGCGCCGAGGTGGACGCGATGCGCGCGGAAGGCGCGACGGACGAGGACGTGTACACGAAGCGCGTCGAGACGCTCGGCGTGGAGGCGGCCGACAGGCTGGCCGAGCTCGACGCCGAGCGCGCGGCGTGGAAGGCGCGGATCGAGGCGTTCCGGAAGGAGCGCGACGCGCTCGCCGCGAAGACGCAGGATGAGGCCGCATTCAAGGCGGCCGAGCAAGCGCTGCTCGATCGTTCGTTCGCGCCGCTCGAACAGCGCCGGGTGCGGGCGACGCTCGCCATGTCGAACAAGTGAACGGCGCGCCTTGCGCGTCGGGTTCCGTGCTGGTACGCGGGGCCTTCGATGCAAGGGCGTGTGCTCATCGTGGCCGGCTCGGACTCGGGCGGCGGTGCGGGAATCCAGGCGGATCTGAAGGCCGTGACGGCGCTCGGCGCGTTCGGGGCGACCGCGATCACGGCGCTCACCGCGCAGAACACGCGCGGCGTCTTCGGGGTTTTTCCGGTCCCGCCCGCGTTCCTCGCGCAGCAGATGAGCCTCGTGCTGGAGGACATCGGCGCGGACGCGATCAAGACGGGCATGCTCCATTCGGCCGAGGTGATCGACGTCGTCGCCGACGTGCACGAGCGCCTCGCGAAGGACGTGCCGCTCGTCGTCGATCCGGTGATGGTGGCGAAAGGCGGCGCGCCGCTTCTGCTCCCGGAGGCGCGCGAAGCGCTCATCGGCCGGCTCCTGCCGCGCGCGGCGCTGATCACGCCGAACCTGCCGGAGGCGGAGGTTCTTTCAGGTCAAACGATCGACGGCGTCGCGGGGATGCGGCGCGTGGCCGAGGCGCTGCTCGCGCTCGGGCCGAAGGCGGTGCTCGTGAAGGGCGGGCACCTCGAAGGGCCGAAGGTCACGGACGTGCTCGTCACGGCCGCGGGGGAGCGGATCTTCGAGGACGATCGCATCGAGACCACCTCGACGCACGGGACAGGATGCACGCTGGCGTCGGCGATCGCCGCGGGGATCGCGCAGGGGCTCGGCGTGGAAGCGGCCATCGCGCGGGCGCGGCGATACATCCGGCTCGCGATCGCGCAGGCACCGGGGCTCGGACACGGGCACGGGCCCCTGAATCACGCGGTGACCGTCCGTCCGTTCGACTGACTATTCGGGGATCGGCGGCTCCGAGAAGCAGCCGATGGTCGTGTCGATCCGGAAGTTCGATTCGCTCGTGTGCCGCTCGGCGAAGAAGAAATCGAGCGGATAGGTCTTGCCCTTCTGGATCCCGAGCTCGGCCGCGCGCTCGTCGAGGTTCACCGTCGAGGTTTGCGCGCCGTGCACGCCGCCGAGGTCGATGACCTTCTTGCCGTTGATGAACGTGAAGAGGTCGTCGTCGCCCGTGAACGTGAAGATCTCGCCGCCCTCGTAGATGAACTGCGTCCGCAGCTCGAGCGTGAAATGGTAATTGTGGGTGTTGAACTCGTCGCCGAAACCCTGGCCGTCAATGGGGAAAAACGCCGAATTGTTGTACGTGTAGGTCCCGCCGCCCATGGCCGTGAGCGGGATCTCGACCGGGATCGCAATGTTCACGCCCGCGACGTCGTTGAACCACTGGTCGAAATTCTCCTTGCCCGTCGTCGTCGGCGTCGTGGGGTTGCCCGCGTAGACGGGTTTTCCGTCCGCCCCCAGCTCGTCCGTGACGATGCCCGGATCGTCGCCGAGGAAATCCTCGAAATCCGGGTGCGCGACCTGGAAATCGCGCACGGTGGCCTTGAGGATGGGATTGCAGGTCGGCCCGCCGCCGCCCGTGCCTCCGCCCGCGCCGCCGACACCCGAGGGAAAAAGCTCGCCGCCTTCCCCGCCCTGGCCCATGCCGCCCGCGCCGCCTGGACCTGAAGCGCCGCTGCCGCTCCCGCCGGCGCCCGACCCTCCGAGGCCGCCCGTGGCGCCGGTGCCGCTCTCCCCGCACGCGGTCGTCGCGCCGAAGAGGCCCATGATCGAAAGAACGAGCGCAAAGCGCCCGATCCGGTCCGCGTGTCGTGTCTTCGTCATGGAGGGGATGGTAACCGCGCTGCGCAGGCGGTGTCACGCCGGAGGACGCGCGGACGCCGTGCTCAACCTGCCGAAACGAGCCCCACCGGGCAGCTCACGCCGGTGCCGCCGATGCCGCAGTAACCGCCCGGGTTCTTCGCGAGGTACTGCTGGTGATAATCTTCAGCGTAATAGAACGTGGGCGCTTCGAGGATCTCCGTCGTGATGTCCCCGTGCCCCGCGGCCTTGAGCGCCTTCTGGTAGGCGACACGCGAGCGCTCGGCGGCCATCTTTTGCAGGAGGCCGAAGCAATAAATGCCCGAGCGATACTGCGTGCCGACGTCGTTGCCCTGGCGCATGCCCTGCGTCGGGTCGTGGTTCTCCCAGAAAACCGCGAGCAGCTCCTCGTACGAAACCTTCGCGGGCTCGAAGACGACGAGCACGACCTCGTTGTGGCCGGTGCGGCCGGTGCAAACCTCTTCGTAGGTGGGGTTCGGCGTGAACCCGGCGGCGTATCCGACGGCTGTCGAGTACACGCCCTTCGTTTGCCAGAACTTGCGCTCCGCGCCCCAGAAGCAGCCGAGCCCGAACATCGCCTGCTCGGTGCCCTCGGGGAACGGGGGCACGATCCGCGCGCCGTTCACGAAGTGCCGCTCGGGCACGTGCATCCGATCGCTCCGCCCGGGGAGCGCCTGCTCCTTCGTGGGCATCTGCAGCTTGTTCGGGTCGACCTTGAAGAACATGGGCGTATCTTGGTGCGGAAGGCTCCGCGCGGCAAGATACGCCCGTCCGTCAGGGATTCGATCAGCTCGGATCGGCCACGCGGCCGACGAAGAGCACGGACTTCGTCGCGATGTCGCGGATGAAGAACATGAAGGGCTTGTCGAACGTGATCGCCGCAGGCTGGGGCGCGCTCGTCTCGCCCACGATGACCGCGGTCGCCGCCGCGGCCTCGGTCCCCGCCTCGTTCACCGAGACGAACGACTGGTGAATCACGTCCGAGATGAAGAGCCCGCCCGTCCCATTGATGCCCGAGAGATCAGCGCCGTCCGTGAATGCGATGCCCATGCCGAGCGCCTTCAGCGGGTCGACCAGGCTGAACTTCGACTCGAACTTGAACTTCGGCAAACGCGTGTCGACGCTGTGCTCCGAGAGCCCGCCGACGACCTCGCTCAGCTTGGCCGCGTCGAGGCCGCCCTCGAACGCGTCGAGATCGTCCGGCAGGACGAGCACCATCGAGAGCTCGTCGCCGTCGTACGGCAGCTCGACGGCCGCGTAACCCGCGCCCTTCACGTACGGCGCCTCGACGTAGCCCTGCATCATGGGCACGGTGACCGACGCGCCGTCGCTCGTCGTGAACGAGGCGTTCTGCGTGTTCTCCTCCTCGAACGGCGTTCGCCAGGCCGCATTGAAGTACACGGCGTTCGTCAGCACGAGCCGCGTGCTCGAGTCGATGGAATCGGGCGAGAGGATGTCCTTGATCTTGCCCTCGGTCTTCTTCTCGACCCAGCCGTTGATCAGCGCGAGGGCCTGATCCGTACCCTCGACGAAATCGACGATGTTCATGCCGGCGCCGTAGTTCGTGCCGAGCACATCGAGGAACGCCGTCTCGAAGGGATAATTCACCTGGCCCCAGACCGCGTTCGCGATGTTGAGCCGGAAGCCCTGGCCGTCCGAGCCCTTCGCGTCCTTGCCGCGGCTCGCGAGCGCGAGGTCGAGCGCGTTGTACGCCGGATGGAGCTGCGCCTGCGGCAGGTTGAAGTGCAGCGCCTTCGCCATGTCCGTTTCGGTTTGTCCGCGCGCGCCGGCCCAGGTCATCGCGAGGGCGCTGGAGATCGAGTGCGGAGAATAGAAGAAGTTTCCGGGCTCGCTGCGGAGGGTCTTGTACATGTCGACCGCGAACGCCGTGTTGCCGTCGACGAGCGTGCCGAGATCGGCGCTGGGGACGTTCGGGTTCGTGATCCGCTGCGCGCCGGAGGTCACGACGCAGCCGGGAGTGCCCGGATCGTGGCAATCACCGGTGTTGTTTGCCCCCGGCGGCTCGGGCGGCGCGGACGAGCTGCAAGCGAGGGCGGAGAGGGAAAGAAGCAGGGAGAAAAGAGGGAGCGTTCGCATGTTGGGAGCCCAAAGCAATCGGCATGCCGCAGGGCTTTTTCCGCGCTTCCATGACGCACGCGCCGAAAGCGCGGCAGCCGTGTCGGAGAACGGCTCAGGCTGGCACGGAGTGGCGATGGCTCACGCTGCAATGGCGGCGCGCGGGACGTCCCCGCCGCCTGCGCCGAAACTCTGTTCGACCGCCCGCATCAAGGACGGAGACGGCGAGAGGGTGGCGAGCGCCTCGCGATCCGCGGCCGAGACCTCGCCACCGCGCTGGCCGATGCGCGCGAGGATCGTGGTGAGCTCGAGGAGCCACACCGCCTCGCGCGCGTCGGCGGCGCCGAAAAGATCGTGGCTGATCCAAGATGTGCCGTGCTGCGAACGATGATGGACGGCGCGGCCCTCGGTGAGGAGCTGATCGTGCACCGGGCCGGGCACGTGCAGATCGATGTGGCCATTGCGGTGTACGTGGCCGAGCTCGCGGCCCTTCAAGTAGAAGCCGATCGTATTGATGGGCCGAGCGCACGCGACCACGCCGTCGATGCCGTCGAGCGCGGCGAGCAACTCGTCGATCGCAGCCTCGCGCGCGCCCTCTAGGCCGACGATGCCCTCGGACGTGCGGGAGACGGCGGGGTTGTCTTTGGGACCGAGCGCCGCGCGCGCCCAGAGCACCGCGACGGCGGCGGACGTCACGGTGGCCGTGGCGAGCCCGACGAAGAGGCCACGCACGCCGGCGATCCGCGCTCCGAGCACGGCGAGCGGCAAAGCGAGAAAGAGGCCGCGCATCGCGGAGATCACGGTGGAGCGCACGGCCCTGTCGATCGCGTTGAACGTCGAGCTCGTGACGGCGACGATCCCCGTCGCGCCATACGCGAGCGGTAGGATCAGGAGGTAATCGTCGGCCATGCCGAGGACCTCGTCATCCGACGAGAACACGGACGCGAGCGGGCGGCGCAGGATCAGCATCGCGGTCCATACGACGGCGCCCCACGCGACGACGATACGTTGCGCGAGGCTGAGCGCCTGGGCCACGCGGTCCTCGCGATGCGCGCCCCAGTTCTGGCCAATGAACGGCGTGAGCGCCATCGAGAGCGCCATCGAGGGGATCACGAGCAGGCCGTCGAGGCGGCTGCCGAGCCCGTACGCGGCCACGGCGTCGCTGCCGTACCGCGCGATGAATCCGGTGACGAGCGCCGTCGAGATCGGCGTGAGCGCATTGGAGACGGCGGCCGGCAGGCCCACCGAGAGGATCTGCCGGAACGAAACGAAGAGCTCACGCGCGGTTGGCACGTGCAGATCGAGGAGCTCGAGCCGCGCGCCGAGCACCCATAACGAGATGCACATCGTCACCCCGCGCGCGAGCACGGAGGCGAGCGCGGCGCCGCGGAGACCAAGCGCGGGGATGGGGCCCGCGCCAAAGATGAGCAACGGATCGAGCGCGACGTTCATGACCGCGAAGACGGCCATGATCTTCGCCGGCGTCTTCGAATCCCCGGTCGCTTGCATTGCGCCGTTGCCGACCATCGGCACCACGAGGAAAACGACGCCGCCGAACCAGATGTTCATGTACGACGAGAGCAACGCGACGACTGGCTCGTCTGCGCCGAGCGCGCGAAAAAGATCGGCGCCGAAGAGCATCCCGAGCGCCGAGAGCACGGCGACGACGAGCAGCGCGAGCAGCATCGCGTGCGTGCAAAGCCTGCGCGCGGCGCCCGTGTCGCCGCCGCCCACGGCCCGCGAGATCGCCGCCGCGGAACCGACGTTGAGCCCGAAAGCGACGCTCATGACGAGCGCGATCACGGGGAACGCGAAGCTCATCACGGCGAGCTCGCGTGGCCCGAGGCGGCCCACGAAGAAAGTATCGGCGATGCCGGCCAGCATCATGAGCACGATGCTGAGGGTCATCGGCACGGCGAGGCGCACGAGCGCTTTCGGGATCGGGTCCGTGAGAAGGTTCGTCGGCGGAGGTTTGGGAGATACCAATGCGGGCCCCGTGTCTCGGAACCACGCTACCATGCGCGCCGCGCCGCCGTCACGAGAGGCGGAAATGATCGGCCCTGAAAAACATACAGCCCCGGGCTCCCCATGAGCCTCGGGGCCGGATCGCCGAGCGGGAAAAATCGCGATCGACCTCATGGAAGCCCGCCCCGCGCGTCCCGTCAACTCGATTTCGACGAATGCAATTCTTTTGGCCCATCATGCGCGTTCGGTTTATCGCCCCGGGCGGAGCGCGCCCGGACGCCCTTGGTCCTTCGCGCAGCGCGGCATGCATTCGTATGCATGTAATAGTTCTTGCCGGCTGCGTGTCGACATGGCGCCGAGGGTGGTCATTCCGGAGCGCAGGTCCTACCCGACGGAGCACGATACGAGCGTCGCGTGGGAAGGCCCGTCCCTGGTAAGGTGGGGGCTCCCATGAAAAAGGCCGAAATCGATGCCCTCGTGCTCGCTCATCGGGGAAGCGCCCGCGCCGTGGCCTTCTTGCACGTCCTCCGGCAAGCTTCGCTCACGCCGGACGATCACAGCTTCCTCGCCGAGCACGCGCACGAGCTCACGTCCGCAGATCTTCTTCGCTGGCGCGCGCGCACGGTGTCCGCGGATCGCACGCCCATCCTCGTCGCGCTCGCGAAGCTCTGCGAGGACAAACCCGCCGAGTTCGAGCACGAGGTGCTGAACGCGCCCGGGCTCTCCTTCGAGGATCGGGAATGGGAGACGCTCGCCAACCTCGTCCGCGGAAAGGTCCCGCCCGCGCTCGAGGCGCGTATCGAGCGCCGAGAAACCCGAGCGCCTGCGCCCGCCGCGGTCTTCGCGCCCTCTCCCCACGGTGAGGGGCTCCGGTCGGCCCACGAAGTGGGCCTTCCTCTGCCCCCCACACCCCCCGCGGACGAACCCGTCGATCTCGCGTCGATGTTCGACCTCGACGACGCGAGCGCGCCGGATGCTTCGGGCTCGAAAGAAGGGGACGGATCGTTCTTCGGCGGCGACTCGCTCGGCGATGAGCTCGGCCTTGATCTCGGTGGTGACGAAGGCGACCCGCTCTTCGCAGATCCGTTCGCGGGGCTCACCGTCGAGGACGCGTTCGAGAAGGTGAAAACCGGGACGAACGGCGACGAGCGCGCGATGCTGCTCGATTGGCTCGCCGCGCAGGGCGCCTCCGCCGAGCGGCTCATGAGCGCCGCGCTCGCCTCGCTGCATCAGGGGCCCGTGACCTCGCCCGTGGTCGCGTGGATCGGAAAGCGGCTCGCCTCGAAAGCGGACTGGGAGACGAACGGACACGGCCTCTTTCTGGCGCTCGTCCAGCGGCGCGCTTTCCCGGAGCTGCAGGAGCTCGTCGCGCAAGGCGCCGGGGATTCCCCGGAGCTCGCGGAAGCGCGGCTCGCGGCGTTCGGCCACGTGCTCATCGACGTCGCGGGCGACGCGATCAAAGAAAAGGACGAGGCGCGCGCGGCCGCGATGCTCGCCGCGCTGTCGGCGCAGGGCGCGACGGACGAGACACGCAAGAGGTTCGGCGCGTTGAAACAAGCTCTCCACGAGGCGAACGCCTCGGCGTATCTCGTGACGCTCGTCGACCTCGTGGTGCAGCATGCGCACACGCGCAGCGAAAACCCGACGGAAGGGATGATCGCGGCCGTGCACACGCTCTCGGACGTGCTCGGCTCGGGCTCGTAAGCCCGCTCAACGCTTCTTCGTGGACTTCGGCTTCGGCCCGTCCCCGGCTTTGCCCGTGGCGGCTTCGTTCTTCGGCGCCTTCTCCGGCGAACGGATTCGCACGGGCACGACGACCCAGTCGTTCGGTTTCAAGAGCTCCTTCGAGATCCATCCGACGGGCGCGTTCTTCGCGGTCGTCTCGACGAACGCGTACGCGCGGCCCTGGTAGCGGATCTTCTCGCCCTGCGCCGGCACGGCGACGCCGAGCATCGCGTGCCGGTGCGCATTCGAGTTCAGGAGCACGCTGTCGATGCCGATCGCGTCGAGCAGCATGTGCAAAAGGAGCGCCTTCGAATCGCAGTCGCCTTTTTTCGCCGAGGCCACGAGCGCCGGCGGCATGAGGCCGAAGGGACGATCTTTGGGGATCTCGTAAGGGATCGTCTGGACGAACGAGGCCAAGAGCTCGACGGCATCGAGCGGGCCGAGCTTCGCCTCCTGGATGCGCGCCTTGAAGCGCGCGGCGAGCGGATCGACGTCGGGTTTGCTGCGCTCCACGAGCGACTCGAAGATGCACTGCATGCTCGCGTCGCAGCCCGGCGGCGGGACCCATCGGAACGCGCCGTCGCCCGCGTCCTGGTATTTGAGGCGCTGCGCGAGCTCGCGGTGCGCCGCGTCGACGTCGCGCTGCTCGTCCGCGCCGAGCGCGTAGCCGGCGCGATAGACGGGCGGTTCGAGACGACGATCCCGCCACGCATACTTCGTCGCGCCGGATGCCTGCGTCTTTTCGGGATACACCGCGACGCCGAGATCGACGCCCGGCGTGTCCTCGGACGGCTCTTCATCGCCGCTTTGCGAAAGCAGCTCGCCGAGGTCTCCGAGGTTGCAACAGCAGCCCGCGACGAACACGCACGCGGCCGCGGCAAACGTGAGGACGGTTCGACCGTTCATGACGGCGCCATCACCTCGTCACGCGCGAGCTCGGGCAGCGGCAAGAGGCCGTCGAGGGCGGTCTCGAGGCCCGGCGCGGCCACGAGCGCGATCACCACCATCACCGCGCCGAGCACGAGCGCGGGCGCGAGGTTGCCCTTCCGGATCTCGGCGAGCTCGTCCACGCCGCGCGTGAGCCGGACGAAGAGGAACGTGCCCACGGCGAGCGCCAAAGCGCCCACGGCGAGCGAGAGCGCGACGTGCGCGAGGCCGTAAAACGCGAACTTGCTCAGCATCACCGGCGCGAGCTTCTGGCCGCGGTACATGAGGTCCATCGCGGCGAACGTCGCCGACACCGCGTGCTGCGCGAGGAGCCCGAGCGAGAGCAGGCCCGCGGCCGAGATGACGGCGACGGCCGCGTTGCCCTTCGCGAGCTCCTCGTCGATCTCGCCGAGGCGCAAGAGCCGCCCGAGCACGCGCGCTCCGAGCCACACACCCAGGGCGCCGACGAGGATGCCAAAGAGGACCTTGCCGATCCCGATCAGGAAGAGGGCGACGTTCACGGCGCGAGCGTAGCGGAATCAAAAGGCCCTCGAAACCGGCGAACGAGCGCGGGGCCCCTGGGCCGGACACCGCGGAAAACGCTGGAGTTTCGCTTCTTGTGTCCTCCGAGGGCTCGCTCTTTCGCGTCCCCCGGCTCACGAGGTGTTTCATGGCGAGCTCGTGCGGATGTGACGCACCAAGCGTTGCGCGAGCCGAGCGGGGATCGTACGTAGCAAGGACGAAGAAGTCCCAAGAGGAGGCGCGCGCGTCGCGAGAGCACCGAACATGCCCGAATCTCACGAAAATCCGCTGCTCGGCCTCGGCTACGAAATTCCCTTCGATCGCATACGCGGCGAGCACGTGCAGCCAGCCGTGAAAGCGCTCCTCGCCGACGCGAAGGCGCGACTCGACGCCCTCGCGGCGGACCCGGCCCCCCGCACGTACGACAGCACGATCACCGCGCTCGAACGGGTGACGGAGCCGCTCGATTTCGTGATGGGCGTGGTCGGACACCTGGAGTCCGTCGCGACGACGCCGGAGCTCCGCGCTGCGTACTCCGCGGTGCAACCTGAGGTGAGCGAGTTCTTCAGCGGCATCGCGCTCTCGGAGCCCGTGTGGAACGCGCTCAAGGCGTACGCCGCGACGGACGAGGCGAAGGCGCTCACGGGGACACGCAAGCGCCTCCTCGACAAGACGATCGCCGATTTCAAGCGCAGCGGCGCGGACCTCGATCCCGAGGGGAAGAAGCGGCTCGCGGAGATCGACGTGGAGCTCGCGCAGCTCACGCTTCGTTACGGGCAGAACGTGCTCGACTCGACGAACGCGTTCGAGCTCGTGATCGGCGAGCCCGAGAAGCTCGCGGGTCTGCCCGAGGGCGCGGTGCTCGCGGCGAAGGCGAGCGCGGAGGCGAAAGGCCTCTCGGGCCATCGCTTCACGATGCAGGCGCCGAGCTACCTGCCCGTGATGACGTACCTCGACGATCGCTCGATCCGCGAGCGCATGTACCGCGCCTACGCCACGCGCGCCACCGAGCCGCCCTGGGACAACCGGCTGCTCCTGCAGCGGATCCTCGTGCTGCGGCGCGAGAAGGCGCGCCTGCTCGGCTTCGACAGTTTTGCCGACCTCGTGCTCGAAGATCGCATGGCGAAGTCGGGGCACGCCGCGCGTACGTTCGTGCAGACGTTGCGTGAAAAGACGCAGGCGCACTTTGATCGCGAGAACGCCGAGCTCGAAGCGTTCCGCAAGGAGATCGAGGGCCCGGACGCGCCGCCGATCGAGCCGTGGGACGTCGCGTATTACGCCGAGAAGCTCCGCCGCGCGCGGTACGATTTCGACGAGGAGTCGCTCCGCCCCTATTTCTCCGCGGAGAGGGCGCTCGAAGGCGTCTTCGCGATCGCCTCGGCGCTCTACGGCGTGCGCATCGAGCCTTCGCCCGAGACGAAAGCGTGGCACGAGACGGTCTCGACGTACCGCATCGTGGAGCCGAAGGGGCACACGAGCGCGGTGTTCTACGTGGACCTCTGGCCACGCGAGTCGAAGCGCGACGGCGCATGGATGCAGGGCCTCGTGACGGGCGTCGCCGAGGCCCAGGCGCCGGCCTCGCACGTGGAGGTGCTCGCGGGCAACCTGACGCCGCCGATCGGCGATCGTCCCGCGCTGCTCAACCACCGCGAGGTCGAGACGCTCTTCCACGAGTTCGGCCACCTCATGCATCACGCGTCGAGCTGCGTGGAGGTGCGCACGCTGGCCGGGACGAACGTGGCGTGGGACTTCGTCGAGCTGCCCTCGCAGATCATGGAGAACTGGTGCTGGGAGAAGGAGGCGCTCGACCTCTTCGCGCGGCACCACGAGACGAACGAGCCGATCCCGGCGCCGCTGCTCGAGCGCATGCGGTCGGCGCGCACGTTCCGCGCGGCGAACGCGATGATGCGGCAGCTCGGCTTCGCCGAGGTCGATCTCGCGCTGCACGTGGACTGGGATCCAGCGCGTGACGGTGATCCCACCGCGTACGGTCGCGAGATCATCTCCCGCCACTCGCCCGCGAAGCTGCCCTCCGATCACGCGATGCTCGCCTCGTTCTCGCACCTCTTCTCGAGCCCGGTCGGGTATGCCGCGGGGTATTACTCGTACAAGTGGGCGGAGGTGCTCGACGCCGACGCGTTCTCGCGGTTCAAGCGCGAGGGGCTGTTCAGCCGGGAGGTCGGCGAGGCCTTCCGATCCGAGATCCTCGCCCGAGGCGACAGCGAGGATCCGATGGTCCTTTACCGGCGCTTCATGGGGCGCGAACCAACCCTGGAGGCGCTGCTCGAACGCGACGGCCTCATCGCGTCCGGGACGGCGGTGGCCGTTTGATGAGCGAACAGAACGTCACGAACAAGCGAAGCGACAAGGTCATCCGCGCCATGACGAACGATGGCGCGTTCCGGGTCATCACAGCGCTCACGACCGAGACGGTGCGCGGCGCGATCGCCTCGCAAGGAGCGAAGGGCGCGGTGGCGAGCCGCTTCGGCGAGCTCGTCACGGGCGCGATCCTGATCCGCGAGGCGATGAGCCCGAACCTGCGCGTGCAGAGCATCCTGAAGGGCGCGGGCGGCAAGGGCAGCATCGTGGCCGACGCGCACCCGGACGGCACGAGCCGCGGCCTCGTCGGCTTCAGCGGGGAGACGGGCGAGGACATGACGGGCGGCAAGGGCGCGCTGCTCAAGATGATGCGGACGTTGCCGAACGGCGCGCTGCATCAGGGCATCGTGGAGGTCTCGTTCGAGGGGCAGGACGGCGGGATCTCGGGGGCGCTCATGGCGTACATGCAGCACTCCGAGCAGATCGTCTCCACGATCGCGGTGACCACGCTGCTCCAAGGGGACGAGGTCGTCGCGGCGGGCGGCTACATCGTCGAGCTCTTGCCGGAGGTCGAGCGCGGGCCGCTCATGATCATGACGCAGAGGCTCGAAGACTTCCCGAAGCTCGACGACCTGCTCCGCAAAGGAGATCTCACGCCGAATGCGCTGATCGAGGATCTCCTTTATGGCATGCCGTACACGCTGCTCGCGGAATCCGATCTGCGTTATGCGTGCCATTGCAGTGAGCTTCGCGTCCTTTCCAGCCTCGCGACGCTCCCGCGCTCGGACATCGAGGAGCTGCTCCGCGACAACAAGGTCCTGGAGATCACCTGCGATTATTGCCGAAAAGAATACGGCATCCAACCGTCGCAGCTCAAAGCGCTCCTCATGGCGAGCTGAACAGGCTCGCTCGATCGTCCCCGCCAAATGATAAGCCCTCCCGCCCCGGCCACTGCCATTCCGGCCAGCACGGCGCCACTCATTCGCGTTTCGCCGGCTTGACCATTCTTTGTTCGGATGCCACGCCTCCCGGGTACGGGGGGCAACCAATGGATCTCTCTTCCCACGAGCGCGAGGTCACGCGCGTCGCCACCACCATTCGTGTTCAAGCTAGCCGGGGCGGGCCCGTCCGTATCGACAAGGGCGGCGTCTCCCATTTCGTCCCCGTCCCGGGCGATCCACGGGAGCACGCCACGCCCATCGACGCCTCGCGGCTCCGGCGCGTGCTCACCATCGATCCGGAGCGCCGCGTCTGCGTTGCCGAGCCCGGCGTCACGTTCGCCGAGCTCGTCCCGCGCACGCTCGAACATGGCCTCGTGCCTGCGGTCGTCCCCGAGCTCGAGGACATCACGCTTGGCGGCGCTGTCGCGGGCTGCTCGATCGAGTCGAGCTCGTACCGTTACGGCGGCTTCCATGATAGCTGCCTCGAATACGAGGTCATCTCGGGCGACGGCGAGATCGTCACCTGCTCGGCCGACAAAGAGCCGCTGCTCTTCGACATGATCCACGGCTCGTACGGCACGCTCGGCGTCCTCTCGCGCCTCACGTTCAAGCTCGTGCCGGCGAAACCGTTCGTCCGGATGGAATACCGCCGCTTTCACAGCTTCGACGCCTTCAATGCGGCCATGGTGGAGCGCTGCCGCGTGGGCGATTTCGAGTTCGTCGACGGCATCGTGCACGGACCGCGTACGTTCGTGCTCTGCCTCGGCACGTTCGTGGACGCGGCGCCGTTCACCTCGAACTATCGCTGGCTCGACGTCTATTACAAGAGCACCCTCGGACGGACGGAGGATTTCCTCACGACGGCCGATTATTTCTTCCGCTACGACGCCGAATGCCACTGGCTCAGCCGCACCGTGCCGGGGCTCGAGACGAAGCCCGTGCGCTGGCTCGTCGGCCGCCACGTGCTCGGCTCGCGCAACCTCATTCGCTGGTCGAAGCGGCTCGATCGCGTGCTCGGCCTGAAGTCGCGCCCCGACGTCGTCTGCGACGTCTTCGTGCCTCAGCGGAACTTCTCCGCGTTCTACCAGTGGTACGCGCGTGATTTCGATTTCTGGCCGCTCTGGGTCGTCCCCTACCGCATGCCGCGCCCCTACCCGTGGATCCGCGAATCACACGCGAAGTACAAGGACGAGCTCTGGATCGACTGCGCGGTCTACGGCAAGCCCAATGACGACCCGCTCGTCGACTGGTCCGAGGTGCTCGAGCAGAAGACGTACGAGCTTGGCGGCGTGAAGACTTTGATCTCGCGCAACCATTACACCGAGGAGCGATTCTGGGAGATCTACGACCGCGAGCGTTACGAGGCCGCGAAGCGGAGGCTCGACCCGCACGGCGTCTTCCCCGGCCTCTACGAGAAGTGCCATCGCGTCCGCAAAAGCTGACGCTCCGCTCCTCCGTCCGCCGTGATACGGTGGCGGGCGAAGGAGCTTGCCATGCTACCGTCTCGGACTCTTGCCGCTTGTCTCATAACATTTTCTGGTCTCGCCGCGCTCGGATGCTCGGACGGGACGGAGACGCCCGCGGGGACGTCGCCGCTCGCCGTCCCCGAGGGGTGTAATCCCATCGCATTCGAAAATGACTGCCTCCTGCCCTACCCGTCCGATTTCTACCTGAAGGACGACGCCTCCATGCCGAGCGGCAAGCGGGTCGTGATCCCCGAGGCCGCGCAGATGAAGGACAGGAACGAGAAGCCCTTCGATTTCACGGTGTCGCACCCGATCGACGGGTTCTCGGCGCACCAGCCGATCCTCGTGCATTTCAAGGATGGCGTGAGCACCGAGGGCGTCGTCTTTCACACGGACGAGCCCGAAAAGAGCCTCTCGCCCGAGAGCAAGGTGATCCTGCTCGACGCGGAGACGGGCAAACCCGTGCCGGTCTGGGCCGAGGTCGACATGAACACGCTCGAACCGTCGGAGCGGGCCTTCATCCTTCGGCCCTTCGTGCGGCTGGAAAACGACAAGCGATACATCGTCGCGCTCCAGGGGCTCGCGCCGGCGTCGGAGGCGGCCGCGGGCCCGCTGCTCGCGCCGCCCGAAGGGTTCAAGCGAATCCGAGACAAACGGGCCGACACCGATCCGGTGCTCGGGCCCATCGCGAGCCGCTACGAAAAGGAGGTTTTCCCCGCGCTCGTGGCCCATGGCGTCTCGCGGGAGACGCTCCAGCTCGCCTGGGATTTCACGACGAGCAGCGAGGAGGTGAACACGCGTGACCTTCTCACGATGCGGGACGATCTCATCGCCAAGCTCGAGGCGAAGCCGCCGGCCGTGAGCAATGTCGTCGTCAAGGAATATACGCAGGGAATGAACGAGGAGGCCGGCGAGAACGAGAACATCTGGCTGCGGATCGAGGGCACGATCAAGGTGCCGCTTTACATGGAGAGCGTCGAGCCGGGCGCGGCGATCCATCGGGACGCGAGCGGCAAGCCGGCGCAGAACGGCGACGCGGACGTGCCGTTCATCCTCCAGGTCCCGCATAGTCTGAAGCCCGCGGACGCGAACTTCGAGTCGGCGCGCATTCTCCAGTACGGGCACGGCTTCTTCGGGCTCGCCGAGGAGATCAATTACGGCTTCATGCGCGGCTACGAGAACGAGCGCAAGTACATCGCGGCCGCGGTCGATCTCTGGGGCATGGCCGAGCCGGACATCGAGATCGTGCTGCAAAAAGCCCTTTCCGAACCCGGCGCCGTCTTCAGCTTCGTCGACCGCATCCACCAGGGCATCATCAACTACATCGCCCTGAGTTATGCCTTGAAGGGCCCGATCGCCGCGCTGCCCGAGCTCCAGCAATTCGGCAAACCCCTCTACGACACGAACAAGCTCTTCTATTACGGGATCAGCCAGGGCTCGATCTTCGGCGTCACCATGCTGGCCCTGAACCCGATCCTCGATCGCGCGGCGCTCGGCGTCGGCGGCGGCCCGTACTCGCTCATGATGTCGCGCTCGGCGAGTTATCAGCAGCTCTACGGCATGCTCCAGAGCCAGATCCAGAACCCGCTCACCCTCACGAAGCTGATCGCCCTGAGCCAGGGCACCTGGGACCGCGTCGACCCCATGACCTACGCGCCGCACCTTTTGAAGGACACCTACCCGAACAGCCCCGCGAACCGGCACGTGCTCATGCAGATCGGGATCGGGGATCACTCGGTGAACAACCTCGCGAGCCACCTCGTCGCGCGCGCGACGGGCATTCCCCTGCTCGACCCCGCGCCGCGGCCGATCTGGGGCCTCGAGAGCACGACGGCGCCCGCGGACGACGCGCTCGTCGTGATCGACTTCAAGCTCGCGACCGAGCCCGGGATCGAATGCAGATTGCCCACGGAGGCCGAGAAGAACGACGTGCACGAGGACGTGCGGCGCAACGTGAAGGTCAAGGACCAGCTCGATCTGTTCTTCCAGCCGGACGGGCAGATCCAGAACACCTGCGACGGCGCCTGCGATCCTGAATAGCGGACCCATTGCGCCCGGCCTTCCTTTTGCGCTACGGTTCGTCCGCGCGCAAAGGAGGACCGGGCATGGCGACGTCATACAGGACGAAGGCGACCGCGACGAAGACCCCCACCACGAAGAAGAGCCCCGCGAAGAAGGCCGCGGCCGAGGCTCCGGCGAAGAAACAAGCGGCCGCGACCAAGAAGGCGGCTCCTGCGAAGAAGGCCGCCGCGCCGACGAAAAAGGCCGCGGCGGCCCCCGCTCCGGCCGCGCCGGCGGCGACGGGCAGCGGCGAGGCGGCCCCCACCTTCTCGCTGCTCTCGGACGCGGGGACGACGGTGTCGCTCTCCGATTTCGCCGGCAAGCGCGTGGTCCTTTATTTCTACCCGAAGGACGACACGCCCGGGTGCACGCGCGAGGCGTGCGCGTTCCAGGACAACCTCGCGACGCTGAAGAAGAAGGGCGCCGTGGTGCTCGGCGTGAGCCGCGACGGCGTGAATTCGCACGTGAAGTTCAAGGCGAAGTACAACCTCGGCTTCCCGCTGCTCGCCGACACGGACGGCGCCGTGCATCGCGCGTATGGGGCGTGGGGGACGAAGACGAATTACGGCAGGACGTTCGAAGGCGCGCTACGAACGACGGTGATCATCGATGAGCAGGGCCGGATCGCGAAGCGGTTCGCGAACGTGAAGGTCGACGGCCACGCCGATCAGGTGCTCGCGGCGCTCGCGGCGCTCTGAGCTTCCCTTCACGCCCCCTTCGGGGGCTCCTCGGTTCCGGTGGGCGGCTTCTGCTGGTTCTTGCGGCGGGTCGCGGCGCTCTTCTCGGCATACTGGGCGCGATACTGGAGCGTCGATTCGAAGGTCGCGAGCAGGCCGGGCTTGTTCTCTTCCTTCGCGGTATCGACGACGGCCTTGCCGATCCTGCTGATCAAGGCTTCGAGTTTGTCTTCATAATAGGCTTCGCTCTCCCGCAGGACCTCGGCGAGCTTGTCGGCCTCCGGGCGCTGGGCGCGGATCTCCCCGAGGATGTTCTTGATCTCGAGGATCTCGGCGTACCAATCCGCATGGATACGGGCCTCGCTTCCGTGCGCGGGTATCGCCGTGGCGAGGTCGGCGATGACGCCTTCGCAGCCCGGCTTCGAGCGCTTGAGCTTCGACATCTCGCCATGCTTGACGTCGACGAGTTTGTGCTTGAACGGCGACGCATCGACGACACCATTGCCCGTGTACTTGCCAACCGAATTCTCCGACATCGAATCCTCCTTGTGCAGGGGAGTGGCCCTGTATGCGCGTTCGACGGAGCGCGGGGATTCATCATCCGACGAGAGCACATTTTTCACGTCCGAGCGGACCGTGAACGAGGTCCAGGGACTCCGATCACGGGCTCGCCGGCTTCGATGTCGAAGGGGAGGACTCCGATCACGGGCTCGCCGGCTTCGATGTCGAAGGGTGAGGACTCCGATCACGGGCTCGCCGACTTCGATATCGAAGGGGGAGGACTCCGATCACGGGCTCGCCGGCTTCGATGTCGAAGGGGGAGGACTTCGATCTCAGACTCGCCGACCTCGATCACGGGCTCGCCGGCTTCGATATCGAAGGGGGAGGACTCCGATCACGAGCTCGCCGACTTCGATGTCGAAGGGGGAGGACTTCGATCTCGGGCTCGCAGACTTCGAAACAGCGCCTGGAGCTCGGCGATGCTGTCACACTTCGGGATGCCCGGACGATGTGCGGGCGTGCGAAACCTGTTCCCTGTCCTGTCCATCCTCCTCGCCGCTTGCGGCGCCGCGCCGCCCGTGGTCCCCCTCGCGGCCCCGGTCGAGCCATCGGCCCCGGAGGCCCGCCCACGCGCCGCCGTTCGTCCGCGGGGTTGTCTTGGCGCCGGTTCCCCCGTGGCCTCGCCCGTATCCGCCGAAGCCGCGCGACAACGAGCCGCGACAGCCGCGCATGCGCCGGACCGCTGGGGCAAAGGCTACCGGGCGCTCGAGCCGCCGCCGGGTTTCCGCGTCGTCCCTGTATCGAAAGACGCAGCCAGCGCCGCCGCGGACGACGAGATCGAGACGACCGTCGCGCCCGCCGACCTCGTGACGAGATTCGAATACGAGGGCGACATGGGGCTCTTGGTCGTCGTCCAGGTGTTCGACCACCCGGCCACGCGGCCAGAGGGGCACAGTCTGTTTCGTCACGCGGTCATATCGTACGACACGAACGGCGAGGACGTCACCGACGAGATGGAAGACGACAGCTTCAAGAACTGGTTCGACCACCTCGCCGAGCTTCGCGACGAGGAGGGCCGGCACATCGTGGAATGGTCTTACCGCGAGAAGGGCTGCGAGCGCGCCGAGCTTTACGAGCGATTCATCGAGGACGGGGACCATCTCTGGCACATCGCGATCGAAGTCATGCCCAGGGCGCCCGAGGAAGACATGCTCCTCTGGATGGCCCTGCTCTTCGACGCGCCCCTCGCGAGCCCCGCCGCCCCCGATCGCCGCGGCATCATCGAAAACGAAAATACGCGCTGACGAAGAAGAATGCGGAGCCGAGCGCGCGCCCTCGGCTTCTCCGGACGACGAAGGAATGGAAGATCCGCGACCGCCGCGGTACGCTCGGCTCGTGTACGAGGTGAAGAATCAGGTCGGCAAGCTCGTCGAGATCCGGCTCTGGTCGCCGGTCAGCGCGGCGGAAGCAGTCGCGTGGGCCCGCGACCACGACAGCGTGGTGGCCGCCGTCGGCGGACCGTACGTGTGCCTGGTCGATCTCTTCGACGCCAAGGTGTTCCCGCAGGACGCCGTCGACGCCTACACGGCGGTGATGCAGGCCGAGCCCCACCTGAAGCGCACGGGCACCTTGCTCTCGCCTTCGCCGACGTCGGCGCTCCAGGTGCGCCGGATGCTGCGCGAGACCGACAACCCCGTGCGGCGCGCGTTCACCGAGGTGCAGCCGCTCCTCGACTGGCTCGATCCCGTCCTCACCCCGCTCGAACGGGCGCGCCTGCGCGAGGCGCTCGCGGAGCGCGGCCGCGTCTAGAAGCCGTGCTCAGTCGGAGCAGTGGAGGCGCGGCTCCAGGCGGCCGTAATAGTTGAAGCCCCAGTTGCTGTCCCAGTTGCCATGCGATTCGGCCGCGACCTGGATGTCCCACGCGTTCTGCGCGCCGTACTCGTTGAACGCCCAGTAGAACAGGTGCTCCTCGGTGGGCGACATGTCGCCACAGACCCATTGCCCGCTCGAATAGGGCGGGAATGTGAGCCCGTCGCAGACCGAATACCCCCCGTAGCCGCCATTGCTGCACCAGACGCAATTGCGCGGGCCCGAATCGAGCACCACGTAGGCGTCGTCGTTCGTCCCGGCGCTCGCAGGCAGGAACGCATCGTTATCGTTGAGCTGCACGTAGATGTTGATCTCGTCGTCCGGGTACATGTCGCGGAGGTATCCGCGATATGCAATCGTGAGCAGGGCGTGGGCATCATAGAGATCCACGCTGTTCCGGATGATCTCGAAGGGTCCGGTGGAAACGGTGTCCACGATGCCACACGTCGGATAGCTGGGCGGATACATCGAGGCGTCGGCCTCACGGGTCGAAAGGCCCAGCGCGAGCGGGAGAGCGAGCAGGAAGAATTTGGCTTTCATGAGGAGATCCGGCCTATCGAACAACACGACCGGCGTCAAGGGCTCCCGTATTGCGGCGGGCCTCGTCAGAACTCCGCGACCCGCCCGCCCATCATCACCTTGCGGACCCCGTTGATGACGACGTTGATGTCCGCCAGAGGGTCGCCTTCGACTGCGATGATGTCGGCGTAATAGCCCACCGCGACCTTTCCGATCTCGTTTTGCACGCCGATGCTCTCGGCTCCATGAATGGTGGCGGCGCGAATCGCCTCGAGCGGGGTCATCCCGGCCTGCACGAACCAGGCGAGCTCCTGCGTATTTTGACCGAATCCGGTGAACACGGCGTCCGAGCCCATCGCGATCTTCACGCCCATCAGGTGCGCCTGGGCTGCGCTGGCGAGGTTGTCGCGGATATACGCGTCGAACTTCGCCTCCAGATCGGGGGCGTAGCCGAAGAACGCGAGGTTATCCTTGTAATACCGGTTGTGATCGATGGTCGGCACGTAGATCGTCCCCTTGTCGATCATGATGCCGCAGTCCACCGCGTCGAGGCCCTCCGGGTGCTCGATCGAGTCTGGGCCGGCCATAATGGCGAGCCTGGCCGTGTCCTCGTGGTACGCGTGGATCGCGATGGGCAAACCCTCCTGGTGGGACGTGTCGACCAGCACCTGGAGCTCGTCGAACGTGAACGTCGGCAAGCAGTCGAGCGTCTTGTCGCTGCACCCGTCGGCCCATACTTTCACGAGATCGGCGCCGCGCAGCACCTGGAGCTGCACCCAGCCCTTCAATTGCTCGCGGGTGAACGCGCCCGGATGCTTGTGATTGGAGATCCCGCCGATGGAGTTATACATCCGCGGTCCCGGCGTCTTGCCGGACCTGATCTCGGCGCGCAGGGGGTTCAGGATGAAGTCGCTGCCGCCCTTGTCGATCGCGGTGGTGACGCCGGTCCTGAGCGTCGCCAGCGCGGCGCCGCGGGCAAGGTCCAGGAGCTTGTAGGGGTCGTTGTTCATCAGCCAGGGGGCACGGGTCCAGGGGAGCGTGCCCGGCTCCTTGTCCGTCTGGTAGGTGAAGTGGACATGGGCATCGACGAGCCCGGGGAGCCCGGTGTACGCCGTCCAATCGATGACGCTGGCCCCGCACGGAATCTGCTTTTCATCCGCGCCGACGTAGCTGATCCGATCCTCGTGGATCACGACGATCGCCTTGTCGATGACCGCGCCGTCGGGATTGACGAGCTTGCCCAGCCGAACGGCTTTGTCGTCGCTCGTGCATTCCCCGCTGCTCGTGCCGCCGGGGGGGTTCTGCTTTTCCGGGCCGCAATGGACAGTCGTGAGGATGACGAAGGCCAACGAAGCTCTTCGAAAAGCTGTTCTCCACATGGGAAAGCTCCTGATTCTGTCGGAATCGCCCCTCGAAGTGGCCTGTTCGTGTGGCCGCATGTCGAATCGCCCCCCGAAGTGGCCTGTGTATGTGGAAGGACACGGGGGCGTCAAGGAGAATGGATGGGAGAGGCTGTCTTCCACGCGCCTCCAGCGCCCACGCCGACCACGGCCAAGCGCGGCGGAACGGTGGATGGACGCTGGGGCAAGGGGAGTGCTCGTGGATGAATTCGAGCGAGCGCGCGTCGCTCGTTATGGTGTGGCAGCTCGTGCGTACGCGCTCGAGAAGAGCTCGACGAAGCTCCCGCCACCGCTACCGGGGTTCACACGCGACGTCGTCATCGACCCACTTGATGAAGATCAGCGAGTCGTTGTGGGTGGCACCGGCCGCGCTGTCCGCCCGGAAGCGCATGTCGTCGCGGTCCGCAGCCGCGCGGCAGTCTTGCGTGCCGTTGCTGTGCATGATCCAGACCGCGGAGCCATTGTCGAACTCCCGGAGCAGCAAGGCCCGTACCAATCCGGCCAATAGCCTTCCGGGCTTCATGAGGCCGGCAGACAAGAGGGCGCCCAGCGCAAGCTGTCACGGACACGCAACAACTGTCACGCTGCTATGACAGCGCCCGTAACGTCGTCATGACAGGTACGGCGAGGCGACAGAAACGAGCGCACACCGCGCGAAGAAGGGCCCCTATCACCGAGATCGTACGGGCGGTGCCCCTCTGGGCCGCTGCCAGGTGTGGCGGAGCACGGGTCCCATGGCTTTCGAGCCACGCCGGAGGTCGCCTGCGCACTCCAGCGGTTCGTCGCTCGCGCTCCCGACATACGAGGGCACTGTCCACCTCGAGCCGCCAGGATTCGACGAACCGTCGAAGAGCTCGATGGCCCTGGGGCTTGCGGACGGTCTCGCTCCACGTACCTTGGAATGGGTGTTTCGTGAACCGCGCCGACCTGACGGCCCAGAGGTGCCTGTCATGGAGTGCCAAAGAAGCCATATCGTCCTCGTGCCCGGGTTCGGCGGCTTCGACGTGCTCGGCTCGCTGCGGTATTACCACGGCGTCACCGACGTGCTCCGCGCAGCTGGGCTCGTCGTGCACTACTTTCCCAACCTGCCCTTGGCCAGCGTCGACACCCGGGCGAACGCGCTCAGGGATTGGCTCATCGAGCTGCGATTGCGGGGCATCATCGACGACGGGGACGATTTGCACCTCGTCGGCCATTCGACCGGAGGGCTGGACCTCCGCATGCTGCTCCGCGACCTTGCCGCGGATCTGCGCGGCGATGGGCCACGTCGTGACCTCCTCGGCGCCGTCAAGACGGCGCAGTTCCTGTCGACGCCCCATTGCGGGACCAACCTCGCCTTCTGGACGAACGGCTGGCTTACGAGGTTCCTCTTTGCCCACGCCATCCTGGGCACCTCCTATGGTACGACACGCGCGCTGGGGGAACAGGGGCTCGGTCGTTATGGTCAGCTCCTCCGGCGCGTCCTCCGGAGCGACGAGGAGCCCGACTGGATCGACGCCATCGTCGACACCATGGCGCTCTGCTACCCCTGCGACGAGCCCATCAAGCAGGCCCGGGCGCGCGCTTCGTACTTCGATTTGCTCAAATGGCTACGCAACGCGATGCGCGACCAATCCGTCATCGGCGATCTCGATCCCGAGCCCGGCAAGGTCGCGTCCACGAGCCCGGCGCAATGGGAAGGCCGGTCGGAGGCAAAGGAAGAGCAGGACCTCTTCGCCGAACGTGGGATCCGGGTCCGTTCCATCGTGACCGTCGCACCCCCGCCGCGGGGGAAATGGCCGCGGAACGTGTACGAGCTTTGTTATACCCTGACGGCCCTCGAGGGTTCGACCCGGATCGCGAGCCGCGCCTCCGTTCGCATCCCGAAGCTTTTCGAGCCGAACAGGACGGTGCTGCTGAAGCCCTCCGACAATGACGGGATCGTGAACAGCATCTCCATGATCTGGCCGTACGAGGAAGCAAGCTTCGCCGTGGAGGGAGATCACGGAGACGTCATGGGGCATTTCCGCAGCCCCTCCGCGGACGAGCGTATGCACGAGCGCGAGGACGATCGCGCATACGACCTCTTTCAATCCGGCTCATGCTTCGATGAGGCGTCGTTCCACAGGCTCTGGAATGGGATCGCCACCTTCGCGCGGGAGTGCGGCGCCGGCGGCGCTGCCTTGCGCGCTGCATAGGCGAGCGCGCGCCCGCTCTTCTCATGTCATGCTCGTGCGGCGGTGCTGACGGGCGCACCGGCACGCCCATTCCGGGCCAGGAGACCGCCGCTCTGTGCCTGAAGGTGTGCGCGCCACGGCGCCCTCCACCCATTGACCCGGTGGGGATGTCATACCATGTCGATGCAGAAGGTGCACCAATGCAACCCGCGACCTCCCCTGCACGCCACTACAGGGAGCGCACGGTACCGTTTCTGGCCAGGGACGGGCGGCCGCTCAACCTGGTTCACGTCCGGGGTGAGCAGGAGCCTCGCAAGGGTCCCGTGGTGCTCGTCCATGGGGCGGGCGTGCGTGCCAATATCTTCCGCGCGCCCGTCGAGCAGAGCCTCGTCGATGCGCTCGTGGCCGACGGTTACGACGTGTGGCTGGAAAACTGGCGCGCGAGCATCGACCTCGAGCCCACCGAGTGGACGCTCGATCAGGCTGCCGTTTTCGACCACCCGAGCGCCATCCAAACGATCGTCCGGGAGACGGGCCGCGACGAGGTGAAGGCGATCATCCACTGCCAGGGCTCGACGAGCTTCATGCTGTCGGCGGTGGCCGGGCTCGTCCCGCAGGTGAAGGTCATCCTCACCAATGCCGTGTCCTTACACCCCGTGGTGCCGCGCGCTGCGCAAAGGAAGTTGAGATATGCCGTCCCGTTCGTGTCGCACATGACGCCCTATCTCGACCCGCAATGGGGCATCTCGGTGCACGGCATCACGCCCCGGTTCATCACCCTGGTCGTGAAGGTCAGCCACCACGAATGCGACAACCTCGTGTGCAAGCTGGCGAGCTTCACCTATGGCACGGGGCACCCGACGCTCTGGCGGCACGAGAACCTGAACGTCGAGACGCACGAGTGGCTGAAACACGAGTTCGCCAAGGTGCCGCTCACCTTCTTTCAGCAAATGAACGCGTGCGTGCGCGCGGGGCACCTGGTGCCGGTCGAGGGCTACCGGGAGTTACCCGAGGACGTGGCCGAGCGCCCGCCGGAGACGGATGCCCGCTTCGTGTTTTTCGCCGGGGAACGCAACGAGTGTTTCCTGCCCGAGAGCCAGCGGCGCACCTACGAGCACATGTCGCGCCGCCGGCCCGGCCATCACGCGCTGCACGTGCTTCCAGGTTATGGCCATCTCGACGTCTTCATGGGCAAGGACGCTGCCCGAGACGTGTTCCCACTCATTCTCGCCGAATTGGACAGGCCGGTGTGAAGGAGCAATGCCATGTGGCTCATGCCAGGACGAATCAAGCAGCAGGAGGGGCGTTATTCGCGGGTTGACGGGATCCCCTATGAGCTGCCCATCAACTCCCAGTCGTCGCCGGCCATGATGTCGGCGTTCACCATCGATGCACGGAAGGCCGCCGCGCTGCTGCCCGGCAACGAGGTCCACCCGCTCCGGCTGTGGGGCAACAAGGGCGTCCTGTTCGTCACGGTCGTCGACTATCGCGAGACCGATATCGGGCCCTACATCGAGTTCAGCCTCGCCATCGCGTGCACCTACGGGCCGAAGCCCGCGCCCGCGCTTTTGCCGCTGCTTTTTCAGAAGCGGTACCGGCTGGGGCAATACGTGATGGACCTGCCGGTGAGCACGGAGATCTCCGTGAAGGGCGGCAAGGGAATCTGGGGCATGCCCAAGCACCAGGCCAACCTGGACTTCCGCATCGACGAGCGCACGGTCAGCAGCCAGTACGACAAGGATGGCCAGTTCGCGGTGCGCATCGAGATCGAAAGGCCCCCGCGGACCCGGCTCTCCCTCCGCGCGAGCGCGGCCAACTATTGCCAGTTCCGCGGCATGCTGATGAAGTCCTATATCTACTTCCACGGGAAGTTCGGGTTCCGCCTCGGGCGCCGAGCTTCGGCCCGGCTCACCATCGGGGACCACCCGCGCGTGCAGCCGCTCCGGACGCTCGGGATTTCCGAGAAGCCGTTTTTCGTGGGCTACTTCCCGGCGTCGAGCGGCGTGCTGGACGACCACTTCGAGTGCTGGTTCCTCAGTTATCCCAAGCTCCCCGCCGCGCAGCCGGAGGGGCTGGAGAGCGTGGTGGGCCTCGGCCTGAGCCAGCAATGGCTGCCGCCTCCGCGTGAGCCCGCGCTCGAGGCTCCCAAAATGCTCGAGGCTCCCCAGGCGGCCGAGGCGCCCCAGCCGCGAAAGCCTGCCCGGGAGAACCTCGGCACGGAAACGCACGCATTCAGGCGCGTGGTTTTCCGCACGCTCAATGCATGCCTCTTGTTCCTGTGTGCCTCGATGTACCTGGGGACCGGCTGGTCTCTGGTGTTGTTCTCGTTCCCCATCGCGCCGCTTCTCACCGTGGACAACTATTACCTTCAGTTCGTACCGCAGGTGACGGCGGCCACGCAGTTCTTCACCTGGATGACCCTGGTCATGCTGGCGTCCGCAGGGGTCCTGTTCGTCCAGGAACGTCACACGCGGCTACGCTGGTATCCGGCCATCGCCTTCCTGTCCGTGGTGGCCGCAACGTTGCTCACCCGGTTCGTCATTTTCCGGTACAATGCGGAGATGGCCGCGGGGATTACCGATCCCGAACGCCTCGGCGAGGTGCTCGCCGCGTGGATGACCACCAATCGCATTCGCGTGGCCCTATGGACGGTCCAGTGGCTGGCCATGATGGGCTATTTCGCGCACAAGGTGCTGCGGGCGGAGCGGCCCACGCGCATTTTGGCGAAGAAGGAAACGCCCGAGGGGCCCAAACCCCACCGGTGGGTGGAGGCGGAGGTCCGGCCATGAATGCGCGGGCCGAGCGATGGCTGCGCTGGCTCCTCGGGGTCATCGGCTTGAGCACGGTGGCGAGCGGCGCCGTGCAGCTCGTCGCCCCCGGCTTCGTGCTCGGGGTCATGGGTGGTGTGTCGAGCCCGACGAGCCGCCATTTCTTCGGCATCGTGGGCATGTTCATGGTCCTCTTCGGAGGCATGCTGCTCCAGGCAGTGGCGCGGCCGAAGGAGAGCTCGGCCGCCTTCCGGTGGGTCGGTTTGCAAAAGCTAGGTGCATGCGCGGCGGTGAGCCTCGGCGTTTTCCGTGGGCTCTTCTCGCCGATTGCGCTGAGCGTCGCCGGCTTCGACCTCCTCTCCGCGGCATTGGTGTTCGGTTACCTCGACCTCCTGCGCCGCCCCGCGCGAAAAGACGTGGTCTACAAGCGCCCGCCCGTGGCGCCCTCCGCCGGGGAGCTACGCCCCTCTACGCTGCCCGTCACCGCGGCGCCTCAGGCGAATGAACGAAAACGAGCGCTCATCCTCGCCGGCGGCGGAATGCGGGTCGCCTGGCAAGCGGGGGTCCTCCGCGCCCTCGAGGACGCTGGAATCGCCTTCACGCACGCCGACGGCACCTCGGGCGGCATCATCAACCTGGCCATGCTGCTGTCCGGTCAATCGCCCGCGGAGATGTGCAATCGCTGGCGAACGCTGCGCGTGAAGGACTTCGTGTCCTTCGTCTCTCCGGAGAAATATTTCGAGGCGTGGGACATGGAAGCGCTCGGCGACGCGGACGGTATCGTCGAGCGCGTATTCCCGCACCTCGGGATCGACGTGAACGCGATCCGGGCCCATACCACGCTGACGGGCACGTTCAATGTCTGCGACTTCGCGCGCAAGACGAACGAGGCCATCCCCCACACCCAGGTGGACCAGGAACTACTCGTGGCGGGCATTTCGCTGCCCATTTTCATGCCCCCCATCCGCCAGGGCGGGAGGGTCTACATGGATTCCGTCTGGATCCAGGACGCCAACCTGCTCGAAGCGGTACGGCGAGGGGCCGATGAATTGTGGGTGCTGTGGTGCATCGCCAACACGCCCACCTACGCGCGCGGGGTGTTCCATCAGTACGTGCACATGATCGAGCTGAGCGCCAACGGCGCTCTCTTCGAGCAGCTCGAACGCCTTCAGGAGATCAACGACCGCATCCGGGCTGGCGAAGAGGTGTGGGGCCACCGCCGACCCATCGTGGTCCACCTCATCAAGCCCGAGCAACCCCTGCCGCTCGATCCAGAGTTCTATGCCGGGCACATCACCGCCGGCTCGCTCATCGACATGGGATACGCGGACGCCTGTCGATACCTGCAAACGCGCGCCGAGCAAGGCCTCTCACTCACACCGGAGATCACGCAAATGTACCCATCCGGAGCCGACCTCGCCTTCCGCGAGACCATGTCCGGCCCGCTGGCGCTCGGAGAGACCGATCCCGTCGCCGGGGCCGGTAGCAACAGAGCCGATCCATTCACGTTCCACGCCACCATCAGCGTGGACGACATGGATGCATTCATCCAGGATCCGCAACACGCGGCGCGGCTCGTGGCGCACGTCTCCTTCCCGCCCTTCGGGGACGACATCCCCGTGAAGCGTGGGAGTTTCAACCTGTTCAGGTCGGGTGACACCCCGAATACCCGGCTGATGACCTATGGCATGGCCTTCGACCACCAGGGCCGCGAATATTACCTGGCCGGCACCAAGACCATTCGCGACGACGCGGGACCCGACCTGTGGCGCGACACCACCCGACTCTATTGCCACCTCCACGAGGGCCCGGACGAGCGCGGTCCCGTGGTGGGCGCGGGTGTCCTCGAGCTCGGCGTGCGCGACGTGCTCGACCTGGTGTCCAGCATGCGCTCGTTCCGTGGCGAAGGCGAAGGGCTGAAAGCGGTGGCACGCTTCGGCCAGTTCTTCTTCGGCACGCTCTGGGATGTCTACGCGCCGCTCGCCAAGGAGCGCGAGGAAAAGGAGCGCGAGGCCTCGAAGCGGGAAGCCTCGGCCGCGCCGGGAGGAAAAGGGGCCTCGTCATGAATTCGCAACGTGAACATTTCGACGTCATCATCGTCGGCTCCGGCTTCGGCGGCTCGGTGATGGCCTACCGCCTGGCCGAGGCCGGCCTCCGCGTCTGCGTGCTCGAGCGCGGCAAGGCTTACCCTCCGGGCTCCTTCCCCCGCAGCCCGCACGCCATGCGCCATAACTTCTGGGACCCGAGCGAGGGGCTCCACGGGCTTTTCAATCTGTGGTCCTTCCGGGGTCTCGGCGGCGTGGTGGCGAGCGGACTCGGCGGCGGCTCGCTCATCTACGCCAACGTCCTCTTGCGCAAAGACGAGAAGACCTTCATTCACGAGAACCTGAAGGACGGCGGTTACGAAGACTGGCCCGTCACGCGCGCCGACCTGGATCCGCATTACGACGCCGTGGAGAAGATGCTCGACGCCCACCGCTATCCGTTCGAGCACGAGCCCTACCGGCACACCCAGAAGACGATCGCGATGAAACTGGCCGCCGAGCGGATGGGTCGCGCGAGGGATTGGCAGCTTCCCCCGCTGGCGGTGACCTTCGCCAACCCCGGCAAGCACCTGCCCATGCTGCCCGTGCCCGGCGAGCCCATCGAGGAGCCCTACCCCAACCTGCACGGCCTCACACGCACCACCTGCCGGCTGTGCGGAGAGTGCGATATTGGTTGCAACTTCGGGAGCAAGAACACCCTCGATTACACGTACCTATCCGCGGCGAAACGCCACGGGGCGGACATCCGCGTGCGGCGCGAGGTGAAGGCATTCTGGCACGAGGATGGAGAGTACATCGTCGAATGCGTCGATTACACGGGGGTGCACGAGGACGAGCGACCCGAGGTGCCCCCCTCGGGCATGCCTCGCGAGACGCTGTCGGCAGACCGGCTCGTCCTCGCGGCCGGGACCTTCGGGACGACCTATCTCTTGCTGCGCAACCGGCATGCCTTTCCGGGCCTGAGCAAGCAGCTCGGGACGAGGTTTTGCAGCAACGGCGACCTCTTGGGCTTCCTCCGCAAGTGCACGGATAGCAGCGTGCGAAAGCGCGCGCCGCGCTTCCTGGACGGCGGCCATGGCCCGGTCATCACCAGCGCCCTCCACATCCACGACGATGACGCGACGGAGGGGGGTGACGGCCACGATTACTACATCGAGGATGCTGGCTATCCGGAGTTCGTCAACTGGCTCTACGAGGGCAGCAATCAGCTCGCGTTGATACGCCGCTTCACGCGGCTCGGCCATCGGCTCGTGAAGGGATGGCTGAGGCTCAACGCGGACAGCGACGTGAGTGAAGAGATCGCCGAGGTGCTCGGCGACTGCATCGGCTCGGCCACCTCCATGCCGCTCCTCGCCATGGGCCGTGACACCCCCAATGGGCAAATGACCCTGACGAAGAACGGGATGCTCGACATCGCCTGGACCATGCGGGACTCGTCCCGCTATTTCGCGGATGTCCGGGAGACCATGGCGGAAATGGCACATGTGCTCGAGGGGCGGCTGATGCAGAATCCACTCAGCTACCTCAGCCGCGTCATCACCGTGCACCCGCTCGGAGGCTGCCCCATGGGACGCGACGAGTCCGTGGGGGTGGTGAACGCCGAGGGCGAGGCATTCGGACAACCTGGGTTGTACGTGGCGGATGGGTCGGTGATGCCAGGCCCCACGGGTGCCAATCCCTCCCTCACCATTGCCGCCATGGCCGACCGCTTCGCCGACCGCCTCCTCGAACGATCTCGCCGCGTATCGCCCACCCGAGACAGCCCGTCTCCTCCGGAGCTCGGCGCACCCTGAAGGACGGCGATCGATGAGGAACGCAGCGCGTCCGCCGGCACGGCGAATGGTGAGCTGGTTCGACCCGTTCATGCTCGTCAAGATGGCCTTGCGGGCCGCCTTCTCCGAGCTGATTGGGAGGCAGGCGGATCGGCGGCTGCTCGACGCGCTCGAGGCTCCCATGACGGAGCCCAGTGACTTCTCCGTCGACGCGAACGGCGGGCTCCGCGAGGAGGTCTGGTTCGATTACGTGGCGGATCTGGGTGACGGGTGGAATTCCACGTATTCGGTCGCCCTCGCGGTCTCGCGAAAAACCCTCACGCTGCGGGACGCGGCGGGCCTGGAGTACGAAACACGCGGCGGTGAGATTCTCGTCTTCGGAGGAGACGCCGTGTATCCCGTGGCGAGCGTGAATGGCTACGAGGAGCGGACCCTCCGGCCGTACGCGGCAGCGCTGCGCGGGCAACGACCCCCGCCGCACCTGTTCGCCATCCCAGGCAATCATGACTGGTACGACGGGCTGACCTCCTTCGTTCGTCTGTTTTGCCAGGGCCGTCATCCGGCTGGCCTTCCGACCCGGCAGCGTCGGAGCTACTTCGCCGTGAAACTGCCTCACGGGTGGTGGCTCCTCGGCACGGACATGCAGCTCGAATCGGACATCGACGCGCCGCAAGTTCGCTACTTCCAGGCCATCGCGGCACAGATGCGTCAGGAGGACCGGATCATTCTGTGCCACGCGGAGCCCGCTTGGCTGTGGCCGCAAGTAAGGCCGCCAGGCGACCGGACCGACCTCGAGAACAACGTCGAATTCCTCCAGAGCCGGGTGCTCGGCAAGAAGGTGAGCGTCTTTCTCGCCGGAGACCTCCACCATTACCGGCGGCACGAAAATCACGAGGGCCGCCAGAAGATCATCGCGGGGGGCGGAGGAGCATTCTTGCATCCGACGCACATCCCCCGGAAGGAGTTTCAGCTGGCGGATGGCTTCACCCTGCGCGCGTGCTTTCCGAGCATCGCGGCGTCGAGGCGGATTTGCTGGCGAAACTTCGGTTTCTTGTGGAAGAACCCCAGGTTCGGGGTCTTCACGGGCATCCTCTACGTGCTTTTGGTATGGCCTCTCATGGCAGACGCGGGTGTCGGCTCCGTGTCCTCCGAAACTTCATCGCCCCTACGGGGCACGGCGCTCCTCGATCCGGTCTTTTTGCTCGTCACGGCGGTGCTCATGCTGGGCCTCATCGGCTTCGCCGATCGCCGTTTCGGCCGCCTTCGTGGACTCGCGGGGCTCTTGCATGGCCTCATGCATTTGACCGCGGCGCTCCTGATCGCCCGGGGCACCACGCTCCTCGCGGGCTCCGTCCTGGGCCTGCCATTCCCGAGCCCTCAGCGAGACCTGCTCTGCGTTGCGCTGATCTTCCTCGGCGGGTTTTTCATGGGCCCGACCATCATGGGTCTTTACCTGCTCGTCTCGCTGAACGCCTTCGGTGCCCATCCGAACGAGGCATTTTCGTCGCTGGCGATTCCGGACTGGAAGAATTTCCTCCGAATCCACATCGATCGGGATGGGCGCCTGTGGATCTTCCCCGTCGGGATCCGGCGCGTGACGCGCGCATGGAAGCCGGCAAGCTCCGTCGACGACCCAGAATGGGTGGCCGACCCGAGGGACCGGCGCGCCACACCCCCAGCGCTCATCGAGCCGCCCATCGTCATCGAGAGATCGGCGGCGCCTCCACGCGACGCGGGACGTGCACGCGTGTCCAAGTGAGCATACCCGGGACGCCCCCCCGCTTCGGGCATCCCTTCTCCGCCACTAGCTCCCTTCAGAACGCACAAACCTCATCCGAAACCCGCACCGTGCACACCATCTCGTTGCACCGCAACGTCCCGAGGCAGTTCCCGTCATCCATGCACGCCTCGCCCTCGATCGCCTTCCGCTTGCACGTCCCGTTGTCGCAGAACGCGTATTGCAGGCATTCATTGTCCATCGTGCACGCCGTCCCATCGCCCGGGAGCTGCACGCATTTGCGGTCCGTCGGGTGGCAATAATCGTCGAACCGCACGCACGCGCCCTGCTGCAGCGAGGGATTGCACTGCCCGCCGCGGTTTTGCAGCAGGTAACAAGTCTGCGGATTGCCGCCGACGTCGCAGCGCATCCCGTCCTTGCATTGGTCGACCGCGTCGCACGCGTCGCCGTTGTCCTTGCGCGCCTTGCACGTGAACGGCATTGCGGCTTGATCACAATAGGCCGACGCGACGCACGGGTTCGTCGTGCAATCGCCGCCCACCGCCACGAGGGCCGGCCGCTTCTTGCACACGCCGAGCGTGCAGACGCCGCCGCCCGTGGGCATCGACGTGTCACAGAAGCTATCGCCCGCGCACTCCTCCGCGAGCAGGCACGCCTCGCCCTCGCGCACCGTGCCGACGAACATCCCCGCGCACGCGTCGGAGATGCTCTTCAGCGACGTCGCGCGCGTGTCGCACGCGTATGCGCGCACCGCTTCGACGCACGCGCGACCCGCCGTCGGATCGTACGTCACGAGCCCGAGCACCGCGTCCGTCAGGAGCTGGAGCGTCTCTTGCTCGTCGCCCTGCGTCGCGTCGCACGTGGGCTTGTCCGGCGAAAGCCCGCACCGCACGTGTTGCTCGCACGTCGCTTGCGCGAGCTCGTCACGCAGCGCGTCGAGCGGGATCGGCCCGGGGCCCGCCGGAGGTTCGTCCCCGCACGCGCCGAGCGGCGCGGCGAGCAGAAAGAGCGCCGAGAGCCGAAAGGCAAGCCCGGTCTTGATGCGAGGCAAAGGGAAAGAACGTGAGTGGATTTTCATGATGCGCGAGTGTACCGGCCTCCGCGCCCTGGAAAAGGTTTTCCGCGCGGGCTCGGGCTGGAGTAGCTTCCTCGCATCACACCGGTCAACGCTTGGGGCTTCGGATCGCCTGCGGCGTCCTGCGCCCCAAACCCCCAGGAGGTCTCCACCCATGGTTCGCTCCCTCGCCGCCCTCACCTTCGTGCTCGCACTCTTGCCGGCCTGCGGCCCGGCCCCGGAACCCGTCACGCCCGAAGGCGGCGGTGAAAACGCCGCGAAGGAGCCCGCCGCCGAGGAGAAGAAGCCCGCGGAAGAGGCCCCCGCCGCCGAAGCAAAGCCCGAGGGCGAAACGCCCGCCGCCGAGGCGAAGGCGCCCGAGCGCAAGCCCGCCGAAGCGAAGGCGCTGAGCGAGTCGGAGTCGCTCGCGAAGGAGATCATCAAGGGCGGCGGGCGGCGTATCGGCTGGTCCGCGTCGAAGAAGCTCTTCGTCGTGCCGATGGAGAAGCGCACGGAGTCGACCGGCAGCCTCGACATCCACTTCTACGGAGAGGACGGGCAGAGCCGCGATCCGATGCGCGTCTGTCAGCCGGGCGAGTGCGAGGAGCACCTCGACGAGAAGGTCGCGGAGGTCCTGCCGAAGCTCGCGCAGAAGCTCGAGGAGGGCCAGTTCGTGGCGATCCGCAGCATCGGCTGGCCGGACAACCGCGACGAGCTCGACGTGTCGAGCCTCTCGATGAAGCTCAAGTGGTCGAAGGGCAAGATCGAAGGCGTGAAGGAAGGCCAGAAGCCCGTCGCGTTCACGGCCGTCGGCGGCAAGCTCGACATCTCGGCGCTGAAGGCGATCTACGTCGTGCCCGACTCGAAGCTGCTCGGCGTCTTCGGCACGCCGTCGAAGCCGGGTTTCGTCCAGACCTTCCACGTCGTCAAGATGCCCTGACGAGCCGGAACGGGCCTCACCAAAAACCGTCGTTCCGTCGCGCTCGGCGATGTCCTAGGATGCGCGGTCATGACCGACGACATCTCCGAGCTCACGGCGAGGCATACCTACGGCACCTGGCGCGCGCAGCGCGGCTGGAAGCCCCTGCATGTCACGAAGGCCGAGGGCTGCCATTTCTGGGACGCCTCCGGCAAACGATACCTGGATTTCTCGTCGCAGCTCGTCTGCTCGAACCTGGGCCACCAGAACCAGGCGGTCATCGACGCCATTTGCGCGCAGGCCAAGGAGCTCGCGTTCATCGGCCCCTCGTACACCTGTGACATCCGCGCGAAGGCCGCGCTGAAGATGCTCGAGGTGATGCCGAAGGGGCTCGACAAGTTCTTCTTCGCCACCTCCGGCACCGAGGCGAACGAGGCCGCCATCAAGATCGCCCGGCTCTACACGGGCAAACACAAGATCATCGCCCGCTACACCTCGTACCACGGCTCGACCGCCGGCTCGATCGCCGCGACGGGCGACCTGCGCCGCTGGTTCGTGGAGCCGACCGGGAAGATCCCGGGCGTCATTTTCGGGCCCGAGGCGAATTGTTATCGGTGCCCGCTCCAGCAAAAGCAGGGCACGTGCGGCACGGCCTGCGCCGATTACCTCGCGTACATGATCGATCACGAGGAGAACGTCGCCGCGATCATCGTGGAGCCGATCGTCGGGACGAATGGCGTGCTCGTGCCGCCCCCGGACTACCTGCCGAAGCTCGCCGAGCACGCGAAGAAGCGCGGCGTGCTGCTCATCGCGGACGAGGTGATGACGGGCTGGGGCCGCACGGGCAAGTGGTTCGCCGTGGAGCACTGGGGCGTGACGCCCGACATCCTGACGACGGCGAAGGGCGTGACGAACGCGGCGATGCCGCTCGGCGTGGTCGCGACGAGCCGCGCGATCAGCGATTATTTCGACGACAACTACTTCGCGCACGGCCACACCTACGAGGCGCACCCGCTCACGCTCGCGCCCGCGGTCGCGGCGATCGACGAGTACAAGCGGCTCAACCTCATCGAGCGGTCGGCGAAGATGGGCGAGCTGCTCGGCCAGAAGCTCAAAGCGCTCGCCGAGAAACATCCGTCGATCGGCGACGTGCGTGGCCTCGGCCTCTTCTGGGCCGTGGAGCTCGTCAAGGACCGCACGACGAAGGAGCCGTTCAATACGCCGCAGGACAAGGCGCAACGCAAGCCCCTCGTCATCGACGCGGTCGCCGCCGAAATGACGAAGCGCGGGGTCACGGTGCTCGCGTGGGTGAGCCACCTCGTGATCGCGCCGCCGCTCATCGTGACCGAGGAGGAGCTCGACGAGGGCGTGGCCGCGCTCGACGCCGCGCTCACGATCGCCGACGAGAAGATCGCGGCGCGCTAGAGCCCGGATGACGGATCTCGCGCCCCCGACCGAGGCTCCACGCTCGCTCGCCTCCGGACGAAGCGCCCTCGCCGTTCCCGCGGCCGAGGGCCTCGCCCGGAGGACGATCAGCGACAACCTCGCGCGCGAGATCCTCATCAGCGAGCGCTTCCGGGCGCAGCTGCTCGCGGGAGCGTTCGGCGGCGCGCTCATCGCCTTCCTCGCGCTCTCGGCGTCGTATCCCGGCGCGATGGCCGAGTTCTTCCACAGCCGCCTCGACCGCGTCCGCGTGGGCCTCTTGCTCGGCGGATTCGCCGCCTACGAGCTCGTCGCGCTGCGCGGCATCGAGAAGCTCATCCAGAGCCGCAAAAAGCCGGCCGTGGCGCGGCGGTACGTGGACACGCTCGTCGAGACGAGCCTGCCGACCTTGGCGATCGTCTATTACATGTCGATCGTCGAGCCGTTCGAGGCGCTGCTCCTGCCGCCGGCGTTCGTCTATTTCGTGTTCATCCTGCTCTCGACGCTGCGGCTCGACCCGAAGCTCTGCGTGTTCTCGGGGATCGTGGCCGCGGCGGAGTACGCGCTGCTTTCGTTTTTCGCGCTCCAGGGCGCGAAGGCGACGAATCCGCTCACGTCGGCGGCGCATCATCTCGGCAAGGCGCTCATCCTGCTCGGGAGCGGCGTGGCGGCGGGGTTCGTGGCGCGGCGGCTGGAAAAGGGTTTTCGGCGGACGCTCGAGTCGCTCGAGGATCGCAGCCGGATCCTGAGCGTGTTCGGGCAACACGTCTCGCCCGCGGTGGTGGAGCAGCTCCTCGCGCAGAAGGCGGACGTGCGGAGCGAGCTCCGCGAGGTGTGCGTGATGTTCCTCGACGTCCGCAATTTCACGGCGTTCTCGGAGCGAAAGAGCCCGGAAGAGGTCGTGGGATACCTGAACGCCCTCTTCGATTTCATGATCGAGAGCGTCAACGCGCACCACGGCATCGTGAACAAGTTCCTCGGCGACGGATTCATGGCGGTGTTCGGCGCGCCGCTCCGAGGCGACAACGATTGCAAGAACGCGGTGGAAGCGGCGATCGAGATCGTGTCGAGGCTCGAAGCGCTGGTCGCGGACGGGTCGATCCCGGCGACGCGGGTCGGCATCGGGATTGCGTCGGGCAAGGCGCTCATCGGGAACGTCGGTTCGTCGGAGCGAAAGGAATACACGGTGATTGGCGACGTGGTGAATGTCGCGTCCCGCGTGGAGGGGCTCAACAAGGAGCTTGGGTCGCAGATCCTCGTGACGGCGCGCGTCTTCGAATCGTGCGGGCTGGAATTGCCCGAGGCGGCCGCGACGGCGCCGCTCCATGTGCGCGGCCGAAAGGAGCCCGTCAGGATCTTTCGTTTGGCGTGAACGTTTGGCTGCGCGCGACGCGCACGCCCGTTTTCCCGAGCGGGATTTCCGCGGCGCAGAGCGCCTCGACGAGGACGCCGACGAGCTCGCTCGCAGCGCCCGCGCCGGCGCGATGCGCCGTCACCCGATAACAAGTGCCCTCGGCGTCGAGCCGCACGAGCTCGACGCGGGGCCGGCTGCCCACGGCGCCCGCCGCCTCGCGCAAGAGCTCGCGCACTTCCTCGTCGAGGGCCGTCTTTTCGAGTGTGACCTCGGCCGAGACCGGCGGCTCCGGGCCAAGGAGGCGCGTGGGCCGCACGAGCGAATACAGGTGCGGGATACGAAACGTCCCGTCCTCCCCTTCGAGCTCGACTTCGAGGAGGGAAACCGCGCGTACCCTTCCCGCGCGTCCGCCGATTTCGGCGTGCTCACCGACCGACAAACGCCGGCCATACACGACCACGATGCCCACGGCCGCGCTGGCGACGACGGGCGTGGTGGAGAGCGCGAGCGCCGCGATCACGGCCGTGCCGGCACGCACGAGGGCGCCGTCGTCGTCGCCGAGGACGAGCGGCGCGGCGACCAGGAAAAACCCGATGACCACGGCCGCGCGGACGAGGATGCTCGTCGGCGCGGCGAGATCGGCCGGGAGCCAATCGAGGGTGGTCTGCCCACGCGCGACGCCGTCGAAAAAGAGGCTGATGAAGCGGACGAGGACGATGAGGGCGATCGCGGCGATGACCGCGACGACGAGCAAGGGGAGCGAGCCGATGAGGCGCGCGAGGAGCGAATAAAGCGGGCCGAAGACGAACCCGCTGAGGCGCTCGGCATACCCGCGCGTGGGCTCGAAGAGGGAGAGGCCGATGAGGACCCAGCCATACGCAATGCCCAGGCGGAAGAGGACACGGCCGGCCTTCGTGGCGATGAGCATCGCGGCGCGGAAGGATTCCGGCCGGACGACCTCGATCGATTGCAGGCGAATGGCGGGGATACGCTCGGGGTGCTCTTCGAGGAAGGCGCGGGCGCGGTCGGCGACCTGGCCGATTTTGCGGGCGAAAAAGAGGGCGACCATGCCCGAGAGGACGACGAGCGCGACGGAGAGGAGCGTGAGGAGCGCGGCGCTGCGGGATTGCTCCTTGGCAAGCGCGACCCGGACGCGGCCGGCGACGTCCTCGGCGAGCGCGGCCACGCTGGCCTCGCCGGACGTCGCGGCGTCGTCGGGGCCGAAGGTGACGATCGTTTTATCGGAGGCGATGACGAGCGCCTCGTCGCCGCGGCGCTCGACGCGCACGGCGGCCTGTTCGCCGCTCTCGGCGGCCGCGCGGAGGGCCATCGAGGCGGCGCGCGCGCGCTCCTCGGGCGATTCATCGGCGCGGGGGACACGAATCGAGAAGAGGCGCGCGTCGCGTAGGCGGACGGGGACGCCTTCGGCGATGGGAGGAGCAGGGGCGGCGGAAGCGGCGGCGGGAGCGGGAGCGGAAGCGGAGGCGGAGGCGGAAGCGGGCGCGGCGGCGGAAGCGGGCGCGGCGGCGGACTCGGCCCCCGGCGCCAGCACCGAAGCATCGGGCGCGGCGTGGGCGCCGATCGGCAGCGCCAGGCACGTCAGCGCGAGGAGGACGCCTCGGAGCGGGCAACGCGGGTGCACGCGGCAAGCTTCGGCCGGCGGGCCGACAAGGTCAAGTGCGACGGGCGATTACTGACAAATACACGTCATGCGGTTGCACTTGGCACAGCCATCCCAAAACGTCCCACCGGTGAAAGACTTCGACTGCTCTCCGATGAAACATTCCTTGCTCTGAATGTCGAAGCACGCCGTCGTTTCGTCGCCGCAGCCGATGCAGTCGAAGAAGCAACATTCCGCGATGGGGGCGCCGCACCCTGCATCCCCATTGCAAACCCACGTGCCCTTGCACGGCGCGCAGCTCCCGCCGCAGTCGACCTTGAGCTCGTTCCCATCCTGGACGCCGTTCTCGCACCGGCACTTCCCGCCCACGCAGGTGTCCGCGCCCTCGCAACGCCCCCCCGGATTGTTGCCGTCGAGGGCCGGCGCGCATACGCCGTTCGGCATTCCGGTCGCCGTATTGACGCACCCCATGCACTTGCCGTCACACGCGCTCTCGCAGCATACCCCCTGGACGCAAAAGCCGCTCATGCAATCGGGGTTCTCCGTGCACACCGCCCCCACGGGTTGCTCGCCCACCGAAACACAGGCCGTGCCCTCACAAACGAACCCTGGGCTGCAGTCGCCGCAAAGCCCGTCCGTGCACGATTGGCAGCCCATCCCGCACGCCGTGCCGTTCGCCGCGCTCTCGCGCACCGTAGCCCCGTCCTTGCAGATGTCGGCGGTGCAAGAATCGCCGTCGTCGGCCGCGTCGTTCGGATCCGGGATCTGGCCGAGGTTCCCCGCGCCGTCACAGGCCTCGGCCTTGCAATCGCCCGTCACCGTATTGGCGACGACCGTGCCCGCCGGCTCGAAGGCACGAATGCAAACCCCGCTCTCGCACGACCATTTCAAGCACGGGCCGTCGTCTCCACATTCGCTCGGCATCGTGCAGCCCGCGCAGGACCCGAGCCCGTCGCACTTGAGCAGCTTATCCTTGCCGCAAGCGGCGTTCTGCTCCAGAGGCACGAAGAGCGGCGTACCATCGATGCACTTGTTCTCGGTGCACTCGCTCCCGTCGTCGGGGGTCTGATCCGGCGCCGGCTTCGAGACGGCGTGTCCCGTGCCGTCACACGTAAACTCCTGGCAATCGTCGAGCCGCTGGCCGAGCGGGCTCTCTCCCGCGGGCTTGACGTTCACGTACTTGCAGACGCCCTTCTCGCAGGCCCGCGTCCCACAATCGCTGTCCTCGCCCGGACAATCCTGCGCTCTCTCGCACGAGATCGGCGGCTGCTTGTTGAAATCGTAGCCGAGGACCACGCACCCGCCCGCGCCGAGGAGGAACGACAGGGCGAGGGCCTTGGAAAGCACCTGCGTCTTCTTCGTGGATCGCATCAGAACTTCCCTTCGACCCCCACGAAGCCAGGCCCCACGACGAAGGAATGGCCGGTCTTGTTCTTTTCCCGGTCCTTCTTCTTCCCGTCGAGAAGCAGGAGCACCGCGCCCGCCCCCGCCCCCGCGATGCCCACGCCCCACGCGATCGCATTCGCCACGAGCATCGTCTTGCCGAGCTCGGCCGCCTCGTACCCCTTTGCCGTGTCGCATTGCACGCGGGGGCAACCTTCCTCCACGCGGCCATTCGCCGAGACGATGATCCCACCCGTGATGATCGCCCCGACGAACCCGAGCCCGCCCACGCCGAGCGCCGCGATGCCCGCAATACGCCGCGGCCCGAACAGGGGGGGCGGGGGCGGCTCGACGATGACCTTGCCCGCGGTGACGAGGATCTCGACCTGCTCCGCCTCGGCGACCTCGATGACGTACTTCTCCTCGGTGCGCTTCGGCGCGAGCACGGAAATGGTGCGCTTGCCGGGATTGATGGGCACCGCGACGCCGATCCCCTCGGCCTCCTTGCCGTCGATCGTGACGCGGGCGTCCTTGGGCAGCGCGGTCTTGGGCTTGATCGTGAGGAATGGGATGCGCGGTTCGATCTCCGCGAGCTTCTTCTTCGAGGGCGCGAGGCGCGGGTCGCCGGGGTCGAGGACGACGATGCCCTCCTTGTAATAACGCATCGCCGTGACGAGGCGGCCCTCGTGCTCCTCGCATTGCGCGAGGTTGAAGAGCGTGCCGGCGCGGCGGACGAGCGCGAGGCTCTCCTCGAACTTGGGGCAAGCCGTGACGTAATCGTTCCTGTCGATCGCGGCGCGCGCTTCCTTGAAGAGCTCCTCGGCGCGGCGCGCGTCGTCGTCGGTCTTGTCGGCCGCGGCGGGGCGCGCGACCAACAACGAAAGAAGGGCTGCGCCGAGCCCCACGGCGCGTAACTTGCGCCGCTCCCAGATCGAGCGGTCGTTCTTCGACGTCACCATTCGCTGAAGATGTCCTTCGAGCCGCCTGTTTGCGGAGGCTTCGTGCTCTTCTGGGGGGTCGGAACGGGCGAGACGCGTGCCGCCGTCGTCGCCTTCGGCGCGGCGCTCGCCGAGGGCGAAGGCGTGGGCGCGAGAACGGCGGTGGTCGCCGCGGATGCAGGCGGCGCGAGGGCCGCAGGCGATGTGGGCTCGGTCGTGGTCGCGGGCGAGGTCGCCGCCGAGGAGGATGTCGACCCGAAGGCGCGGACGAGGACGAACCCGACACCGCCGAGCACGAGGGCCGCCGCGAGCGAGACGCCGACGAGGACGGCCTTGCGCGAAGGAAGCGGCGACGAGGCGTCTCGCGAGAACGCGGCGCCGGTCTCGGCAGGCCCCATCGTGATCGGCGGCGCCGGCGGCATGAGCTGCATCGCGGCGCGGAGGGCGCGCTGCATCGTGCGCGCGTCGGGCCAGCGGCGCTGTCGATCGAAGGCGAGCGCGCGATCGATGACCTCGCAGAATGCCGGCGGCAAACCGGGCACGATCGAGCCGATCGGCAGCGCTTGCCGCGTCATCGCCAGGAGCAGGACCTTGTTCACGGTTTCGGCCTCGTGGACGAGCCTGCCGGAGAGCGCGTAGTACATGACCGCGCCGAGCGCCCAGAGGTCGGTGCGCGCGTCGATCTCGGCCGTGTGACCGAGCGCTTGTTCGGGCGGCATGAAGGCCGGCGTGCCCATGACGCTGCCGACCTCCGTGGCGCGACCGACGCCCCCGACCGCCGCGGTCTCCCGCATGCGCGCGATGCCGAAGTCGAGGATCTTCACCTCGCCGGCCCTCGTCAAAAACACGTTCTCGGGCTTCATGTCCCGATGCACGATGCCCTTGTCGTGCGCGGCCGCGAGGACGTCGAGCAAGCGCTCCGCGACAAACGCGACCTCGGATGGATGCAGGCGTCCCCCGGGATGCGCACGCCCGCGCTCCTCGAGGTTCTGCCCTTCGAGCAGCTCCATCACGAGGAAGACCGCGCCGTCCTCCGCGCTGTCGTCGTCGAGCACGGCGACCGCGCCCGGATGCTCGATCCGGTTCGCGACGTAGCCTTCGCGCAGGAAGCGACGGCGCGCTTCCTCGTCGGTCGCGAGCTCTGTGCGGAGGAGCTTCACCGCGCCGCGCTTGCCGTTCCTGTGCGTGGCCGCGTAGACGCACGCGGTGCCGCCGACGCCGAGCAGGCGGTCGAGCCGCCATTTGCTGCGCAAGACCTGGCCCACGCGGGCTTGGGCTCGCTGGAAGACGTCGTCGGCGACCCGCTCCATCGTGCTGATCGAACCGTCTCGTCGCGAGGCTGTCAAGGCAAGCGCGGGCTTTTCAGGACGCCCGGCTCACTTCTTCTTTTGCTTCGCGAGCCCTGCGAGAATCTGAAGGAACCGCTGGCACTTCTTGCCGACCTCGAGCCCGTAGGCCGCACGACCATTGCAAAGCTTCTCGGCGCGCTCCATGGCCACGGCGTCGCCCTTGATCGCGCGGGATGCGACCTCCTCGGCGTCCGGCGCGATGCCCTCTTTGTAGGCCGTCTCCTTTTCGAGCTCCTTCGAGGCGAGGGCCTTCTTGAGGTCGTCGGAAATCTCCGGTACGTCGGCCCACGCCGCCGTGGACCGCGCCGCGCCGCGCGCGTACGCGAGCCAGATGCGGCCCTTCGCCTTCGTGTCGCCACACGGCATGTCGGCCTCTTTGGCCTGAAGATCCGCGACGACGAGCTTCGCCTCCGCGGCGCGCTCGAGCTTCTCGGCGGCGCCCTTCGCGGTCGCCTTGTCCTCCGCGGAGAGCTTGCCCGACTCGACGGCCTTCGCGAGCGCGTCACACGAGGCCTCGTACCGCTCGCGCGCCCGACGCTCCTCGCAGGCCTTCTTTTTTTCGTCGATGCGCGCGAAATGCTCGGGCAGCGCGTGCCGCTTCTCTTCCTCGTCGATGTCGGTGATCGAGCACGGGTCGGTCGCGGCCGTGATGCGCGCGTCGAGCTTCTGACGCGCCGCTGCGATGCGGCGCTCGCGGATCACGAACGCGCCCGCGACCGAGCAGATGGCGAAGATCAGGAACACGAGCGAGACACGAAAGAGCTGCCGCCGCTGCAGGTGCCGGTGGACGAGCCGGCTCCGATCGATGAGCTCGCCGGCCTTCTCCATGGCCTCTTCCCAGGCTTCGAGCTCGGCCGCGAGCACCTTCAGCGGGCCCACGAGCGCGCGCTCGCGCGAGAAGCGACGCGCCACGTTCGTGAGCGTCTGCGCGGCGCTCTTGCGCTTGGGATCGACCTCCATCGTGGCGCCGGCAAGGCCCGTGAGCAGGCCGCCGACGGAGACGGCGTACTGCTCGAAGACGCTCTGCGCTTCGACACGCGCGCGCTCGAGCTGCTGGAGCTGGCCCATGTACCCGGCCCACGGGAGGATCGCCTCGACGTCGCGGGGCTTGAGACCGAGCCGCTTCGCCGTGACCTGAACGGCCGTGGTGAGCGCTCCGAGCAGGCTGTCGTGCGAGACCTCCGCGAGGCCCTGCGGCACGCGCACCTCGCGGAAACACTCGAACGCCCTGTACGTCGGGGCGAGCGCCAATTCGCTCAGCGTGCTGCCGAAGTCGAGTCGTGCGGCCGTCAAGTGCTCCCCCCTCGCTGTTTCGCGGGAGACCGGATGGTACGGGTGTTCGAGACCCAGCGCAACGATGCGTTCGTCCCGCGCACCAGGATCTACCCCACCGCGTCCGGCCCTTGTACCATCCGCGCCGATGCTGCCTCGAACGATCGCGCCCCTCGCGGGAATCGCCCTCTCGATCGCCCTCACCTCGCTCGTCGGTTGCGACGAGAAAAAACCCGACGCCGCGCCCACGAAGCCGAGCGCCGCGCCCGTCGCCTCTGCTGCACAGGCGCCGACGCCGACGCCGACGCCAACGCCGACACCGAGCGCCGCGGAGCCTGCGCCGCCGCCGAAGAAGAAGGACGTCGTGTGCTCGAAGGACGCGACGATCACGTTCACGGATCCGAAGTTCGAGGACGCCGTGCGCAGTCAGGCACAGAAGCAAGAAGGCACGCTGACGCGGGCGGACCTCGGCAAAGTGAAGACGCTGAAGCTCACCGAGGTGAAGCTCGACGAGCTCGACCCGTGCCTCTTCCCGCTGTTCACGTCGGTGAAGGGCGTCTACCTGCCGCCCGGGAAGATCGAAGATCTGAGCCCGCTGAAGACGCTCACGACGATCGAGTCGCTGCGCATCGCGGCCACGCAGGTCAAAGACCTCACGCCGCTCGCGGGCCTCGCGAAGCTCGATCGGCTCGATATCGGCCGGACGCCGGTCAAGGATCTCACGCCGCTGTCAGGGCTGACGAACCTGACGGAGCTTCAGATCGACGAGACCGAGGTGACGGATCTGACGCCGCTCTCGAAGCTGAAGAAGCTCGAGATGCTGCAGATGAAGCGCACGCGCATCACCGATCTTTCGCCGCTGAAGGAGCTCAAGAGCCTGAAGAGCCTGCACATCGGGGGCTCGGCCGTGAGCGGTCAGGCCGTGATCCTGGGGATCCCTGGGCTCAAGGTGAACGACGAGTGAAGGTCCCCCTCGGGACTAGTTGACCTTGACGACCGGCGCGCCGAGGGCGGCTCGCGTCGCGCCGGTCTCCGCGTGGACGACGCGGATCTCTCGCTGGGGGAGCGGGATGTCGATGCCCCGCTCGCGAAAGGCTTCGACGAGCGCGCGGTAGAGGCCGAGATGCGCCTGCTCGTAGTCGGGGACGGGCACCCAGGGGCGGGCGGAGATCGTGAGCGCGAAATCGCCGACCTTGCGGATCCCGATGAGCGGCGCGGGCTCTTTGAGGACGCGCCCGTCGGCGAGGACCGTCTCCGTCGCGACGTCGATGGCCTTTCCGAGATCGGAGGCATGCGCAATGCCGATCTCGATGTCGAGCTGACGCTTCGTCCCGTAGTTATGCAGGATTTCCCCGGAAATCTGGCGGTTCGGGATGACGATCAGGGATTGATCGGTGTGGCGCAGGGTGGTCGAGAACAGCGTGATGTCGACGACCTCGCCGTGCTCCTTGAGGACGTCGATGTATTCGCCGACCTTGAAGGGCTTGAGGAAAAAGATGGTCATGCCCGCGATGAGGTTCGAGAGCACGCCCTGCATGGCGAGGCCGATACCCACACCGGCGACGCCGAGGCCGGCGATGAGCGAGGCGACGGGGACGCCGATCTTCTCCGCGGCAATGACGATCGTGGCGCCGACGACGACGAACCGGAGCAACCGGACGATGAGGGTCCGGAGCGCGATGTCGACCGTGGTCTTCTTTTCGAGCCAGGCGTCGAGCATGCGGGTGAGGTATCCCGCCACCTTGAACCCGACGAAGACAATGACGCACGCGCCGAGGATCTGAAGTCCGTACCGCACGGCGAATTCGACGAGCGTGGTCTTCAGGCTCGTGAGGCCCGCGCCGACCTGGTTCATCGTTTCCTGCATGAGGGGGATGGTCGCACTGGGGAGGCGGGAGCGTCAACGCGCTCTCGCTCGGCTGGCTACACGTCCCCGGACGTCACCGCATGATCCCAGTACGTCACGCCACCCTCCTTCCAGGTCACGAAGCGGACCCAGCCGTCCTGGGAGACGACGATCACGAGCGCGCCGTGAATGTGCTGGCAAAGGCGATAGGCGGAGCGGTGCCTCGTTCCGACGGTCTCCGTCGGCTCGATCGAATAACGCATCCCTTCCATGTCCAGCGCCCGCCTCACCGACGGCACCTCGGACAACTCGCCGCCGATCTCGCAGCCGAACCCGAGCAGTTCGAGGCGCCTCGTCAATACGACGGCGCCATCCACGTCCGCCAGGCCCGCGATCAGGGTCGAGAGCTCGGAGACGGCTTCGTCGAGGTTCACGAGGTGCGGGTCGGTGCTGGACTCGTAGATGTCCCAGCCGACCGCCGCCGATGGCGGCGCCCACGCCTTGCTGCGCCCGGCGAGCGCGTCCATGGTCGCGAGGATCAACGTGCGATAACGACGCCGCGGCTCTCCCTCGCAAAATTCGTATTTGATGCGGAGCAGGCCCGCCGCCGTGCCCACCTCGCCCGGCGGCAGGATGACCAGCGTGCCGCCGTGGTGCGCCCGGCGAATCGTGGTGATGAGGCGCTTTAGCATTTGCCAGGTGATGAGCCGCGTCACCTCGGGATCGAGCTCCGCCCCGGGCGTGCGCGCGAGGGGCCGGGCCTCCTCGTGCAGCGCCGTGAGCTCGGCGTGCACCTCCTCGAATCCCTCGGAGAGCCAGCGCGCCTCGAAGACGTCCACCGCCGGCCCCGTGATCCTGCCGCCCTGCAGCTCGCCCAGCGTGACGGGCCCCCTCGCCACCGCGAGCTGCCCCGGCCCCGACGCGCGAATGACGAGCGCCCACGGCGGCAGGCTCGACCACGAGCCCCGCCCGCCATGCGCCGCGTGCAGCCAGCGGGGCCCCGAATGCAGGAGGCCCCATATCTCGAATCCGCCACGGCCGTCCTCGCGCACGCCGATGAGCGCGCGGTGGTATTTGATGGCCGGCGACAGCCGCCGGAGCTCGTGCGCGTCGAGCGGGCGGGCGTGCGTGAACATCAGGCGGTGCAGCCCCCAGGGTGGGCCAGCATCGGCCGGATAACACTCGGCGTCACCGAGGATCAATCGGAAGGTGACCGGCCGCTCCTCCTCGCGGAGCAGGCTCGCCTGATAACAGATGGACAGAAGCTCCTCGAGCGCCGAAAGCCCCGGGAGTCGTGAGCTCCCCACCGCTTGCACCTCGTCCCATCGCTCGCGCACGAGCCTGGCGAGCTCGGGTGGATACGAATGCAGCACGTTCGATCCTAAGGCCCGCGCGGCGTCCTCCCAAGGGGCCCACGCCGCGATGGTTGCCTCATCCTGCGGCCGCGCGCCGAGTGCCCTCGCCATCGAACGGCAGCCGCATCGTGAACGAGGTCCCGCGTCCGGGGGCGCTGTCGACGTCGACGCTCCCGCCGTGGGCCTCCGCGACGCCGCGGACGACGGCGAGCCCGAGCCCCCAGCCGCCCGGCGACGCGCGCTCGTGGCGCGCGCGGGTGAAGGGCTCGAACAGCGTGGCCTGCTCGTCCGCGGGGATCGGCGGGCCCTCGTTGTGCACCTCCACCTCGACGCGGTCCGGCCGCGAGCGCACGGTGAAACGCACCGGGTCGGCCGATCCGTATTTGAGCGCGTTCGACGCGAGGTTCCACAAGGCTCGTCGGAGCTCCTCGCGACCAAAGTTGCCCGTCGTGGGCCCTTCGGGCGCGACGACGACGAAACGATCGCCGTGCTGCTGGGAAAGCTCGGCCACGACGTCTCGCACGATATCGAGGATATCGCAGCGCTCGCGTGAGAGCGGGAGGCGGTCGCCCGCCTTGACGCGCTGCGCGTCGAGCAGGTCGCTCACCATGCGCTCGGAGCGGTCCAGGCTCCGGAGGACGGTCGACATCCAGCGTTTGGACCTGGGGTCGTCGGTCGAGCGGTCCGCCAGTTGCGCGGCCACGCGCGCCGCAGAGAGGGGGCCGCGGAGGTCGTGCACGAGGATCGACGAGAAGATCTCCCGCATCCGCTGCTCTTCCTGCAGCGCCTCGATTTGATCATGCAGCATGCCGTAGAGCTCCACGTTCTCGATGAGGAGCGCGAGGTGGTGGGCGATCGCCTCGAAACGCTGCTTCTCCCGCGCCGAGAAAGGCCGCTGCTCGCGCAGGCCGACGTACATCACGCCGAGGAGCCTGCGCTGGAGGGGGATACGGACCCCGAGGAGCGAATGGATGCCGCTGTGGCGGAGCGTATCGGTGACGTCGAGCTCGGTCGTCTCCGCGTCGAGGAGGGTCGTCGGCTCGTTGCGCGACGCGATCTTGCCGGCAAACGAGGAGGGCGAGAGCGAGCGGACGTAATGCGTGAGGCCCTCGTCGGCGATCCCCGCCGACGCGGTCATCACGAGCTTTTCGGTCGTGGGCTCGTGCAGCAAGATGGCCGCCGTCGCGGCGCCGAGCGCCTCCATGACGATGGGCATGGCGGCGTGGAGCCGGTCGGCCAGGGTCGGGGACCTGCGGGACGCGTCGGACGGCTCGCCCGTGAACGCCTGCCGTATAAGCCGGAAAAACCGCTTCTCCGACTGCGCGTCGTCGAGGAGGTGCCGGACGAATTTGTCGGATACCAGCACCGTCGACGCGTGCACGATTTCGAGGAGCCTGTCGACCTCCAGCGGATCGCACCTCTGCTCGGGCGGCACGGCCGCCCACGCCTGGAAGATGCAGCGGCCAAGAAGCGCAAACTCGCTCTGGAGTTCGGGGAGATCGAAGCCATGGCGGAGGCGGGAAGCCAGGTGGCTCTCCACGAGCTCGACCTGGCGGCCGCTCGGCTGACGCCCGTCCGCCTCGACCAGGGAATCGAGGAACATCGGCATGATGTTCATCAGCTCGGGCTGCGAAAGCCCACGCGCCGATGCCGTTTTCTGCGCCTCCTCGGCCCAGCGTTCGAGGATACGGCCGCCTTGCGTCTCGATGATGTGCTTGATTGTCGGCACGAAACCCCTGCCCCTCGACAGAGGTAGCACATGTCGTGCAAAGGCGGACGCTGCCGAGCCCGCTTCGTTCTTCCTCGACTGCCTCGAATAGCTCACCTCGAGGCGCACCATCATGCCATCCTCGCGTCGTGCTCTCGCTCCTCCGCGCGTTCCTCCAGAGCCTCCGCGCAGCGCTCCGCCCGCCTCCCGCGCCGCCGGCACCGCCAGCCACGCGCGCGCACGTGGACGGTTATCGAACCTCCGCGCGTACCCCCGACGAGCCTTCGCCCTGGTTCATGAGCGTAACACTGTCGACGGCGCGCAAGTTCAGCATCGTTCTCTACGAGTTCCACGAGTCCCGCGGTCAGCCGAGGAACGGGACACGCCTTGCGCGGGTCGATCCTCCGGGATTGCTGGAGGGCTGGAGCATCACGAGCGTGCACCAGTATTTCTGGCAGTACCTATGGTTTGGCGTGATCTTCTTCCATCGAGGCCCCGAGCGTTATGAGGCGCTGCTCGTGGAGCGGCTCGGGCCCGGAGCGCGCGAGGACGTTTGCCGCGAACTGTCCATGGGCGCGTCCGGGGCGCAGCCTGCCGACGGGAATCGGGTTTTCGCGGCGCTCATCGATCGGCACGAGAGCTATGACGGGAGCACCGGTTACCACGCGGATCTCGCTATCGGGCGGCTCTGCTTGTCCGCGGATGGGGAAGCGTGGAGCTACGAGCGCGAGGTCCTCTGGTTCGAGACAGAGGAAGGATCACCATATAGCTGAGCTCGGCGCGTGGCTGCGGGCGCTCCATGCCGCGACGACCAAGAGGTCCGTACGAGGGCCAGCCTGCTTCGATCCGGTGGACCTCGTCGCCAGTCGGCGCGGTCAGATCGTCCACGCGCCGTGGATGATTCCGACCAACGCGAGCACGCGCCCGCCGTCGCCGGGGATCTCGTCGAACACGATGCGCAGACTCTCCCACTCCATGCCCGTGCCGCTCGGAGGACGAGAAGTCATCTCATCAACAGACCGCTTGTAGAGCTCGACGTAGTGAGCCCCGGGGTAGGCCTCGGCGAAGTTGTCGTTCATGTTGCCCGTCCCGAATGTCGCGTCGACCTTCACGTCCGGCACCTTCGTGAAATCGTGCGTCCAAACGTATGCGTGGAAGTAGCCGGCGAACGTGCCGCGAATCGGATCTCCGCTACCGTCCTGCGTTCCCCAGACGCGCACGCGTGGGTCCTTCAGGGCGCCGCGGATCTCGGCGGGCGAGAGCGTCATGTCCGAGGGTTCGACGTACGAATACGGCGAGAAGCGAACACCGCGCGTCGGATGCGCGAGCGCAGCGAGCGCATCCATGTCCTTGTCCTTCAGCGCGCGCGCGACCGCCGCAGCTCGGCTCCGGAGGCGTTCGTGGAGCGGGGCGTCCGCGGGCGCGACGGCGCTCGCCCCCGGCGCGCTCGAGATCGCGGGCGGGCCAGAATTGCAGATGACGACCACGGTCTGCACGCCCGCCGGGGCCGCCGACCGCGGCTCCCCCTCCGGCAACCTGACACAACCGACGAGCCCCACGAGCACGACACACGCGAGCAACCTGCACATCATGCCCGAAGAACGCGCGAGCGACGCGGCGCTGTTCCGGGGCTGCCCGGGGTCGTACGGCGTCACCAGCAACCTCCCGGGGACGCTCAACGGCCCGGGCAGTCGAGGCCTTTGACGCCACTGCGCGGAGGTGCTCTCGTTGGCTGGCAGATGCTCGGCGCCCGTGTCGCTCCGTTCACCGTGGTTCTCGCGCTATGCGCCTGCGCGACGCCGAGCCCGCGCTCGGTGGCGGACTGCAATGATCAGACGGTGCGCGGCTTCTGGGAGAGCCTCCAGGGCGACACCGTCCTCCTGCGGCATTGGCACGGCTCCAAAGCCAGCAGCCTTTGCCGCGAGGGCAACGATGCAGCCTCCTGCGAGGCGCGGGCGCGTGCCGGGCTGGCTCGCCGGATCTCCGCCGGACGGCCTGTTCATGGCTGCATCAGCGAGCCGGGCGGCACCTGCCTGGTGGTGCGTCACGATGGGGAGGTGTCGACCACGCGTCATGAGGGGAACGGGTGGGACAACCTGGCCAGAGCTCTCTGGGGCCGCTGGGGCCGCGACGAGGTCGAGCTGCTCACCGTGGGCAGCGGAGAGGCGCGCACGGCGACCGCGTCCGCGCCGCGGGAGGAGGAGAGCGCGCGCTTCCGGCTCCTCTTGCGGGCTCCGTCCGCGACGCAGGCCAGGGCGGAGATCAAGCGAGCCGCGGGGGAATGGCCGGCGCTGAGGGTCAACATCGGGTCGTCGATGTCCGCCCCCCCGGACTGGCTGGACGCGTCCGTCTCGTGCCGGCCCAAAGACAAGCCGCATCCGAGCACGCACACAGGGCCGTGGCACTGCCTCGCCGGGCCGTCCGACCCCAAGGAGCTGATCCCCAACGAGTGCTACCCGAGCGAGAAGGCCTGCGCCTCCGGCCGCGAGGAGCTGATGGACGAGGTCCGCTTTCGGGGGGGCCGCCCGGAAGAGATCGGGACGTGCTCGGCGGCCCCTCGGGTCCACTGTTACGCGATGAAGAAGGATTACTCGAACCTGGGAGCATGGCAGTCGTACCGATCGTACGTCTGCTTCCCCACGCGCGAACGATGCGAGAAGCTCCGGCCGGAGCACCCCTGGCACGCGAGCGTCGAGTCGGCGTGCTTCGAGGCCGGGTCCGGGGTCAGCGGCGGCGGTTGACGGCGGTACGTCCGGCAGCCCTGCGGGGCTTCTTCTTCGCCGCCGGCTTCCTCGCTGCCGGCTTCACCTTCCTCTAGGACGAGAAGGACCGCGAGGAGGACGAGGGCCCCAGGGCGACGCATGCGAGCCAGGTCACCGAAAGCGTGCACGCGGGGCAACTTTCCACCCAAACTGCACGCCGACCCGTCTGGCGCCGATCCTGAAAGGCTGAACCGCCCGCCGACCCTTCCTTGCCGAAAAAACGGTTCCGTTTTTTGTCGCCCGACCCTTCCTTTA
>NZ_JAGTJK010000046.1:0-92661 GCF_028435265.1 Polyangium jinanense
CGCGCGCCGCCTTCTGCGCGCCCTCGGCGGCCCCCGCGGTCGACAGGACCGTGGATACGAGCTTTTTTTGCTCGTCGATTGCCCCGAGCTCGCCCAGCACCGCGAGCTGTGCCTCCCAGGTCTCGCCAGCCTTCGCGGGGCAGAGCTCCGCGGCAAGGGCGAGCGCGCGCCGCGAACGCTCGAGCTTCCCCTCCGCACGAAGGCCCGGGACCCGCGCAACAAGATCGGCCGCTTGCTCGCAAGGGGGCTTTGGGGCAGGGACCAACGCGGATGCGACCGCCGGAGAGGCCGGCGTGTCCGTCGTCGGGCTGGTGGCACTGCCTTGCAGGGTGTGCGGAGGAGGAGGAGGAAGCGGCGTCCCGCTGCCGCATGCAACGCCGAGGAGCGCTGCGGCGAGTGAACTTGCGCAAAAAGAGCGCGATGCGTTCATGGTTCGTCGTGTACGCATGAGTATCACATGAGCGGAAGCATGCCGGGCTTGCCGGCGACCACGGTCTCCTCGGGCAGTGGGGACCGCGGGGGACCGCTGAAATACGAGCTCATCGCCGTGAGGTCCGCAATCTGCGGGTTGTCCTTGTTGCTAGGATCCGCGCACGTGTACTGCTCGTCGACGGTCATCTTGCGCCAGCGCGCCCAGAAGGTTTGCTTGGGCGCGTCCGCGAACTTTAGGTCCTGCAGCTCCTTGGGAAACTTCGATGCGCCCGAGATAGGCACCCCGTTCCACTCGTTTTTCTTGCCGTCGATCTTGCGTCGTTCGAACACGGGCCCCGCGTCGGCACCGTCGATCATCGGCGTCGAGCCCATGATATGCGTCGGCTCGAGCAGCGTTTCGAGGCCCTTGTCCCGCAGCTCCGCTGTGAGCAGCTCCCGCACGGGCTTCCCTCGTGCGCCCGCCGCAACAAGCGCGCGCGTGAATTCGGCGACCCGCGGTATACTGAGGACCCAATACACGCGGACGTCCTTTGCGGGCAGATTTCGGACGGACCAGATGTAGCGGCAGAGCGAGAATCCCTTGCCACCGTGATCCATGGGCAAAACGCGACTGATGAACCGGACGGTGCGCGAGGCGTCCACGACCACAAGCTGCGCGAGGCTGAGAGGGCGCGCCGTCGCGAGGAACTTCACCTGCTCCTCCGAGGGCTCGGATGGAGGCAAAATTCCGACCCCCACGAGAATACGGCTCAGGGCAGTCATCGCCCCCTTCGTACCCCCGTGATCCGCCGTGCCTTGCTCGTTCTTGCCATCTCCGAGCGGCCCGGTGTCGATCCCCTGGAACTTCGGCGGATCATTGTCCGGATAAATGCGGAGCACGGAGGCGATGTGCGCCTGTCCGGCCTGGCTTCCCGATTCAGGCCCCAGCGAATTGAAGGCGAATACGCTTCCAGGCGTCAGCGTCAACGTATCGAAGAGGTATTTGACGCTGCGATAGCTGCCAGTTTCGGTCTTCTCACCGGTGCTCGCGACGTACCACCGCTTTTCCTCACCAGGCTTCGACTTGAAGATGGGAAGCCCGCCGGTACCGCCTCCCGCTGTCATTCCCCTCTTGCCCAGCTCCGTATGCGAAATGCCGCGTGACATCGCGCAGAGTGTCGTCAGGTGCTGGCATGCGAGGACGATCGGATACGCTGGATCGCTCTCGTCCTTGTCGAGGCGGCGCATGATGTCCATGTCGTCCTTGCCGCCGTCGGAGCCTTTCGTTCCATAGCAGCCGGCCGTTCCGCCGTAAGCCGCGTACACGACGAGCTCGGAGAAGATACGGGCCCACTTCTCCTCGTTCGAAGAGGAGAGCTCGCCCTGGTAGCCGTACTCGGAAGCCCACGCTTCATCGAGCCCCATCTCCAGGCGCTCGCGAAGGTGGTCCATGAGGAGCTGGACGTTCTCTCCGAACTTCGCGGGGTCACTGAGATCGGCGACGCGGTTCGCACGCTCTACCGAAGTCTTGTAGCGCTCCTCCGTGCCAACTGGCGCACGCTTTACGGCCACCGATAGCTGCGGGACCGGCGCATCCTTGTCGGAGACATGGGCCGGCTTGGAGAGGTCGACGTCTTGCTGGTTGTTGGGCTTTGCCATCGGCGCACCTCCTCCCGCTCAAGAACCGTAGACGTCTTGAAGCGCGGCCACGGTCTTCGCGTCGAGCTCGCCGGTGGCCTCGAGCCGATGACTCTCAGCGTGATCCCGCTGGAAGGCCGCGAGTGCGCTCTGCACGTCGGCGTTCATCTCCTCGGTGGGTTTGCCGAAGTAGAACCCGAGGGCCCGCAGTCTTGCCTGCGCCCCTTGCGGCGTATCGGCCGGCGGGATCTCCGCCATCGAGAGCGTGTAGAGCCGCTGCCTTCCGGTTGGATACTCGTCAACCCACAGCTTGATCACGACCTGCTTCACGCCCTTCGGGAGCTTCTGCTGCACGACGCCATCCGCATCCGTCGTGCCCTCGTACTTCAGGCCCTCCGCCATCAAGTGATATTTCTTGTTCGCGTAGGGCTTCATGTACCAATCGCTCAGCTTGCACGAGAGCGGCTGCGTTTCCTTGCGATTCTCGTCCTCGTCCCCTTCGGGCTCGCCCGCGTCGCAGTTGAGCAGCACCTTGTCGCCCTTGATGCTCGCCTCCTTGTCGAGCTCCACGGACGCGCCCTCCGAGTAGAGGCTGATCTTCTTCGCGACGAGCTCGACCTCGCTGTCGAGGCTCAACGTCGGCCCCTTGCCCGCGATCGTCGCCGACTGCGCCGCCTTCACGTCAATCGAGCTTCCGCGCAGCGTGATCCCGCCCGGCCCGATCTCGATCGCGCTCTGCCCGCACTCGATCACGAGCCCCCCCTCGGCGCGGAGCACGAGCCGCTCCGAGGCGCCGATCGAGGCCGACCCGAACACGTACGTGTCGCTCTGCGCCTCGCGCACACCATTGCCGATCACGACGCTGTGATCGCCATCGACCGAGAGCGAGTGGTTCATCACGACGTGCAGCGAAGCGTTCCCGCGCACCGTCGTGGTGTCGTCTCCGTCGATCGACGTCGTTCGGTTCTGCTTCACCGAGAGCCGCGCGTCGCCGTTCACCTGCACGCCCTGATCGCCGAGCACCGCGAGCGTGTCGTCGCGCCCGACCTGCGCGCTCCGGTTCCCCACAACGTTCTCGACACGATGACCGCGCACATCACTCGTCTGGTTGCGCTCGATCACCTCGTCGAAATCGCGCTGTGCGTGCACGTACACCTGCTCGCGTCCGACGCTGTCCTCGAAGCTCAGCTCGTTGAACCCTTCGTCGCGCGGCGTGCTGCGCGTGCGCACACCGCTCCGCGTCTTGTTCTGCGGCAGCATGAACGGCGGCGGGTGCGTCGCGTTGTACGTGCAGCCCGTGACGATCGGGCAGTCCTGATCGCCGCCGAGGAACGTCACCATCACCTCCATCCCGATGCGCGGGATGAACTGGAACCCCCACGAAGCGCCAGACCACGTCTGCACGACGCGCAGCCAGCACGAGCTGTGCTCGTTGCGCTTGCCGTCCAGATCCCAGTGGAACTGCACTTTGATGCGCCCGTGCTCGTCGGTGTAGATCTCCTCGCCCTCGGGGCCGACGACGGTGGCCGATTCGAGCACCTGCCGCAGCGCGCGGCGGGGGCGCTTCGGGCGGAAGACGACCGAGGCGGGGACACACTCGAAGCGGTTCTGATAGACCCGCGGCCCGGCATCGGTGCTCACCGTCGTGCTCGTGAGCTCGGGCGTGTGGCCCTCGTGTTCGACGCGCGTGGCGACGTACTCCTGGCTGAGCGAAGGGTTAGTTTCGGCGTCGAGGTGGAAGCGACGGCCCGGGGAGAGGTGCCGCACTGTGCTCGTGCCCTCGCCGTGCACGGCGTCGCGTCGGTGTTGCTCGAGCTCGACGCGGGCGCGCGTGGGGTTCACCTCGGGTTCGTCGTACTCGCCGCGATGTTCGTAGATGCGAAGATCACCGGCGACGGTCGTTGGCGTGTCGCCCGTGCGTAGATCCACGGAAACCTTCACGCCGACGCGCGGATTGGCACTCGCGGAGGTGCTGAGGCTGATGCCGTTCGCAGAGGCTTTCGCTTCGGATCGCAGATCAAGCAGCGGGCGGCGGAAGTCATAGTCCCGCAAGAGCGTGGAGCTCGGGCGCACCTTGCGGCGCAGCGAAAAGCTCGTGACCACGTCCTCGGGGGTGTTCGTCCCCGAGAGGTCGCGTAACGGGAGATGCGGGCTCGGGGTGGTGGTTGCGGACGCGTACATCGACACGTTGCCGCTCGTCGAGGCGGATGCGTTGATCTCCGCGCCAAATAAGGCTCCGCTGGGAAGAGCGACGTACGCTTCCGCGCTGTCGCCGAACACGACCGTCTCCGCGTGGTCGAGCGCCGTGGCGATCACGCCGCTGGCCGCGCCGGGGACGAAGTTCTCCAGGAGGCCCGAGGGCTGCTCGAACGTGTAGAACATCCCTTCCTCAGCGATGAGCCGCTGGATGAACACGTAGTCGGACTCCTGGTACTGCACGCAGTAGGTGCGCGCCGGGTACGAGCGCGAGAGCTTGAAGGCTGCGCGGACGCCGGCCTGCTCGAGCACGGCGCCGATGATCTCGGGCACGGTGCGGTGCTGGAAGATGCGGCTCGTGACGCGGTGCTTGAGGAGCCACAGGCGCGGGACGAGGCGGATGCGAAGGGCGTGGCGGTCGCGAGCCTTGGTGGTGGCCTCGGGGGAGATGCTGGCGACGACGCCGTGGACGACGCGGGGGTTCTGGTCGTGGACGCGGATGACGAGGGTCGCGGGTTGGCCGAGGAGCGAGGTTTCGAGGAGATCGAAGGGGGGCGGGGCGGTGACGAGGAGGTCGAAGGAGAAGGGTTTGGAGAGGGCTTCCCGGCCGCGGAAGGAGATGACGGCAAGGGAGAGCGCGCCGAGGGGGCCGAGGTGGAGTTCGAAGAGGGAGGGGGTAGGCATGGGAAGCGGGCTCCTGCTCGGGCGCTACGGCGCCTGCGGTCTTTGTGTATCCCGGTCTGGCGCAGAATTCATAGGCGGAAGCAGGATTACGAGGTTCGGCGGAGATGCTAACTCCACGGGTTGCCAAGACGCCGGACAGCGTCGGCGTGGGCTTGCAAACCGAACCCGTCAGTGAGATCCTGACAAGGTTACCGCCTTCGTAGGAGACCCGCCGATGGCATGTTCGAAATGCGGCCAGGGTGGTCATAACGTCCAGACGTGCACGCGCGTGCGCCGGTGTGGTCTCTGTAATGGAAGGGGACACGATCGGCGCAACTGCCCCGAACTTCGTACGCCAACCGATGTTGGCATTGCCGAGGAGCCTTGCTCTCGTGAACGGCTCGTCCAGTTGTGCTCTGGGCAGGACGCACTGCTCGCTCACCTCTATTGGACCGAACGAGTGAAGTATTTCGAGGACAACAGGGACAAATATAGAAATGGTGGTAGTTGGAGCTTTACCGCGACACCCGGCCACGGAGTGCACCGCCCACTCCGTCCAACTATCAACTTCTTCGTAGCCGACACGATTTTTGCCGCCTCGCACGAGGAGGCCGCCAAGGCTCGAGGGCTGAAACACGGGATCTTGATCCGTCGTTCTGCGATCGAACGGGTTGCGGACGGCGACGAATTTCAGCTTGCAGATGTGAAGGTTGGCCATCCCCTCTCCTATGGTCAGACTGATCCTCGCGAATACTGGAGGTTTGACCTTGGCAATCATCGTTTCGCTTCGGTAGCTGCACTCCGGTATGCAACGGTCGTCCGACTCGCGACCCCAGAGGGCGACCTGCGCCGCGAAGTTTCTATCCCTCGAGATGCCATCGTTGCGTGGTGGTAATCGCTGCCGGCCGGTTCCGGTCTTGAAGGGCCACGGACAGGTCCAGCGGTCGCCCCATGTTGTCCCCAACCTGACGCTCCTGTACACTCTCCCTGCAACCCGGAAGGTCCAGACGGATGCACACGCGAGCCAAGCTTGCGGCCTTGGGGGTGGTCTGCGCCGCGGCAGCGTTCGCAACACCAGCTCGGGCCGAACCCACCGCAGCCGACAAGGCGACCGCCGACGCCTTGTTCACCGAAGCCCGCCAGCTCCTCGACGCGGGCCGCGCACCTGAAGCCTGCCCCAAGCTCGAAGAGAGCCAGCGCCTCGACCCCGCCGTCGGCACCGCCCTGAACCTCGCGGACTGCTACGAGCGCACCAACCGCACCGCGAGCGCCTACATCACCTTCGAGGACGCCGCAGCCCTCGCGCGCCGCACAGGTGACACCACCCGCGCCGAGGAAGCTGAACGCCGCGCCCAGGCCCTCCAGCCCAAGCTCGTGCGCCTCGCCGTGAACGTTCCCGACCCGAACCGGATCCCGGGCCTCACGATCCTGCGGGACGGCCAGCCGCTCCCGCAGGCTCAGTGGGGAACGTCGGTCCCGGTCGATCCCGGCGAGCACGTAGTCGAGGCGAAGGCGCCGGATCGCACGCCCTGGAAGAAGACCGTGCAGATCACGACGCCGGGAACCGTCGAGCAGCTCGCCGTGCCGCTTCTCAGCGAAGTCGAGCTCCCGCCGCCTCCTGGACAAACGGCTCAGCGGGTCGCCGGCATCGTCGTCGGCAGTGTGGGGCTCGCGGGGCTCGCCGTGGCCGGAGGGCTTTCCATTGCAGCGGTGACGACGGACAAGGAATCGAAGCAGTATTGTCCCGAGGACCCGAACAAGTGTTACCCGAAAGGCGTGGCCCTTCGGAACGAAGCCATCACGTACGCCGATACCGCGACGGTCGTGGTGATCGCGTCAGGCGTCGTCGTCGCCACGGGCGTCACGCTGTTCCTCCTCGCGGGAGCGCCGAAGTCGCCGAACAAAACCGCCCGTACGTGGGTCCTCGTGCCCCACGCTTCCCCGCAAGGCGCGGGCCTCGTGCTCGGTGGTGTCTTCTAACGAACCCTGCCCTCCGGAGCCCGCATGCAACACGCCTTTAAGCCCGGGCAAATCCTGCTCGACAAGTACCGCGTCGAGCGTGTGCTCGGTGCCGGAGGCATGGGGATCGTCGTCGCGGCGTGGCATCTCGCGCTCGATGAGCTCGTCGCGATCAAGTTCATGCTCGGGCCCGGGAGTCAGGCCGATGTGACTCGCTTCGTGCGCGAGGCGCGCGCCGCGGTTCGTCTTCGAAGTCAGCACGTGGCGAGAGTCCTCGACGTCGCTGCGCTCGAGGACGGGACGCCGTACATGGTGCTCGAGCACCTCGACGGGAACGACCTTTCGCACATGCTCCGCGAGCGCGGTCCGCTTCCCGTGGAAGAGGCCGCGGACGCCATTCTCCAGGCATGCGAGGCGATCGCGGAGGCGCACTCCATCGGCATCGTGCACCGGGACATCAAGCCCGCGAACCTGTTCCTCACGCGCGCACTCGACGGCTTGTCGTGCATCAAAGTACTCGACTTCGGCATCGCGAAGTGGGCGAATGCGAGCACGGCGAAGCTCGACCCTTCGCAACCGATGGGATCCGCGCCGTACATGGCGCCAGAGCAGTTCGCAGCAACGACCCGCGTGGATGCGCGGACCGACGTGTGGGCGCTCGGCGCGACGTTGTTCCACCTCTTGACCGGCAAGATGCCGTTTCACCACGACGACGTCGACTCGATCCAATCGATGATGCGCGCGGTTCTGCATCGTCCGCCGTGGAAGCCGCGCGAGCTTCGGCGAGATCTCCCCGAACCAATGGAGGCTGTGCTACTCCGTTGCCTCGAGAAGGACCAAGCCGTGCGGTTCGGCAGCGTCGCTGCGCTCGCGGCGGCGTTGGCGCCCTTCGGCTCCGAGCACACGGCGATGTACGCGAAGCGCGTGGCGAAGGTTCTCGGCGAGCCGGAGCACAGCGCACGTGTGCCGTCGCGTCCCGAGATCGCGCCGGTTGCAGCAGCGCCCGCTGCTCCACCGCATGCGCCAACAGCGCCGCTCGGCGCCACGGCGCAATCCACGGAGCAGACAGCTCCGCTGCCGCAGCTCGGTCGCGTGAACGAAGCAGCGACACCACCGGCGGCAACAGTCACCACTCCGCAGCTCGATGCATCTGCCCCGAGCAAGCTTCGCGGCCCACTCGCTGCTGCACTCGTAGCCCTTGTCGCGGTGCTGGTAGCCCTCGCGATCGGCATCCGTGTGGGCCGTGAATCTGTCTCGCCGGCTGCGGCATCCGATGTACCTGAAGCGAAGGTGTTGCCGCCGACCGAGAGGCCGACCGAGTCCTCCGTCGTTGCTCAGCCACCTTTGCCTGCCGCCGATGTTTCGCCCGCGAGAGACACGCCTGCCCGCGTCGAGACGACGGCATCGGCCCCCACCCAGCGCAGCACGTCGTCGCCGCCACGATCCGCACGACCGGCCTCACTCACGGGAGCTCCCGCATCGAAGTCCCCACCGAAGGAGGATCTCTATGGCCGACGCCGATGAGTCGCGAACATGGCCGCAGCTCGTGCCGTTGTCGTCTTCCCGGCGCGCTGGTCAATGGCTTGGTACCGTGCTCGCGCTCGCGCTCGCCGGCCTCGTTGCGCCTATCCCTGGCTGCTCTTGGGCCTCTACCGATTGCGTGGCTCAGGACGACGGCGATCCTTGTACGCTGGACGCTTGCGACGGCGGCACGCCCACACACGAGTACCTTGGTGACGGACACCCGTGCTTCGAGGGCAAACGGGAAGGCCGCTGCGACTCGGGACGATGCACGATTCCGTGTGCATCCCTGACGGACTGCGACGACGGCAACCCTTGCACGCTGAGTGAGTGCCAAGGGGGCTCCTGCGTTTTTGTGAACAACTGTTTCGGTTTCGAACCTTCCGGCGTATGCGCCTTCAGCCACGCCCGTCTCGATCGTGACGACAATGCTCACGAGCGACGCGACGAGGCCCGTGGGGCCAGAACCGCGCGAGGCAGATGCCCCCGGGCCCAGTCCGATCAGAAGACGCCCCCCCCAAACGAAGCGATGCTGGAGGCGTTCCGGAACATCCGGGTCTACGTGGACGCCAGGGACGGCAAACGCGCAGTCAACAAGGACGCGCTCGTCGCGGATCCCGTGCTTCTCGCGGCCGCCGCCAAAGAGTTGCTCTGGCGACACTTCCCCGAGACGCTCCACGAGGACATCGCTGACGCCGTCGGACTGGAACTCGACCTTGCGGCGCTCGGCAAGCGAATGCGCGATCCGCGGTTTCGCGATCACGTGCTCAACGCCTATGCCCACTGCTGCTCGATTTGCGGCTTCGACGCGAGGCTCGGCGGCAGGAACGTGGGCCTCGAAGCAGCACACATCCGCTGGGTGCAGATGCTCGGCTCCAACAACATCGACAACGGTCTGGCCATGTGCTCGCTGCATCACAAGCTCTTCGATGCAGGAGCGCTCGCCATTGAGTGGAACGGACACGTGTACCGCGTCCTGTTCAGCGCGGAGCTGAACGGAGCAAGCGAGGCATTTCGTAAATGGCTCCTCCGCGCTCATCGGGCAAACCTCCATCTACTCCCCCTCGACCCAGCGCACCGGCCCCATCCCGATAATTTGCGTTGGCACCATCGTGAAGTCTTCAAGCGCCCGGAACTCAATGTACCTGCGATTTAACACGTGCGGCATACTCTCTCAGCAAACTACCAGTCGAGCTCGGTCGCGTATGTCAACAACCCGGACGTCCACGCTGATCCCCACCCGGCGCTCGTCGTGACGCTCGTCCAATGTCCTGCGTGAATTTTCGGGATGTCGGCGAGTGGATTGCTCTGCTGGGGGCAGAGAACCTGCTTCCCGCAAGGCGGTTGCTACGGGGCGGGAAGCTTGACGCGGTCCGAGAGGCTGCGGAAATCGGCCATCCTGGGACGATCGTCAACCTTCGGCAGGGTCCGGATCGGCACACCTTCGGGGCAGAGTATCGGCACGTTTCCATCCCGAATTCGTACGAGAAGTACGATACGACCGACGCGACCGTACGCCGATGGCTCAACGCGGTGGCTCAGGCTGTCTGCGAAGCGCCCGCATTTCCAGTGATGCTCCATTGCACGTCCGGGAAGGACCGGACCGGCGTCGCTGTCGCGTTGCTGCTCACCGCTCTCGGTGCGCCGCGGGCGATCATCGTCGAGGAGTACCTGCTCAGTGATGGGGAGGTGGAGCGGGCTTGGATCGAGCGGGCACTTGATGGGATCGGGGATGTGCGGCGGTATCTCGCACGGGTCGACGTGCAGCGACTAAGAGAGCGGTTACGCTCAGTCTGAATCACTCGTAATCGTACACGAACACTGGCGTGTCGATCAGTGCATCCTCGATGAGCGGCTCGACCTTCTCCCATTTGCCACCAGCGAGCCCGCACCCTATTCGAGGCATGTGAACCGACGCTCGGTTCTCTTCTGCCACGCCGCGCAGCTTGCGCAGGCATTCAGCGAGTGCCTCGTAGCGAATGGGCGGCCCTTTCGAGCCCGTCCGGATGCCCCGCTGTGCAAGCATGTTGACCACGTGAGTGTCCGGCTTGACCCGGACCACCTGGATCGCACCGAGCGCGAAGTCGTTCCGCGCCCGCTCTGCGTGCCAGCGTCGATACGCCTGCTCGGGCTCCGGCCATCGACGGGAGATGGCGAGCACGAACCCCTTGCCCCAGCCGCCAAGGTCGTTGACGACGTGGGCGATGAGCTTCGGACCCTTCGCCTGGGGGACGGTGGCGTCGCCCTTCAGGTAGGTGATCACGTCGCGTCCTTGGCGGCCTTTTTTACACTGAGGTAAGCATCCCAGATTTGCTCGACTGCCCACCAACAGAATTGGTTCTCCAAGGGATCGCTCACCGTTACAAGGTCCAGGTAGCTGATGCCCTCGGAGACGGGGGAGAACCAGAGAACGAGGCCGCTTTCGCCATCTGGCATGGGAACCCCTCCCTCTTCCTCCAGGTGCTTGTCCATCAGGTCGTCTCGAACGACAATCGCCCATCCTTTCGGCGGCCATGTCGCGGGCATGTGTGGCGCGCGCAGGACCACCTCGTTGTCGTTCTCGTCGTAGATGCGGAAAATGGCATTGGGCCACCGGACGCGTACCGCCATGAGAAAGCGGCTCATTACATCCTCGAAGTGTGGTACACGCGGGAAGTTGTGGTCGAACCCTCCAACCGTTGAGGTCTCCTCGTCTCCCGCGCTGGACACCTTCTGAACCGACACCTTGAACATGATTACTTGCACCTTTTGCCATGAGCGATCTGCTGCTCGCGACGAACAGTCAGATCCGCCGGATGATACACTGAGACACCAGCCTCTCCCCGTCCGCCCCGCAATGGTTTCAGCAACGAGTCTGGGATGTCCATTTGGAAGTAATACTCCACCTTTTCACGCGGAAGCCCACCCAGCTTTGCCGCTAGGTTTTTATGCGTTGGCGGAAGCGTCGTAAAATAAGCTCCGTATGGATGGTCACCCGGTGGCTTCGATGCCTTGAAGAGCCAGTCTCGCTGCGCAGTGATAGCTTTGAAGCCCTTTGCGCTCGTGTAGTGGTACACGATCGCGAGGCCCAACGGATCGGATGCAACCGCGGGGTCGGGCACGTATCCATACGCCTCGATTCCACCTAGTAACCCGATCGGGTCCTTGCTGGTGTACCTCCCAGTCTCCGGGTCGTAATACCTGAACCGATTGTAGAACAGCCCCGTCTCAGCATCCTCGTACTGCCCCGGAAACCGCCACGGAACCGCGGTCTTCTCCACATCGGCCGCCGCCTTCCCGTAGACGTCGACTTCGCCCTGCCACGCGACCCCGCCCCACTCATCGAACGCCGCGCATGGCGCCCCAACCTGATCCGTGACGATCGCCCACCGCCGCAAGCCCTGTACCTTCGCCGCTGGTGTGAACGTCCCCGGCTCGAACACCCACGCGATCGGCCCTTCCCTCGTGGAGAGCTCGTGCAGCGGGACATCCCCGTCCCAGATCCACGTCTGCTCCTCCGCGTCCGAGGTCTTCTTCACTCGACGCCCGAGGGCGTCGTACTCGAACCGGACCACCTTCCCGTCCGCCTTCGTGACCGCCACGAGCCGCCCGGCAGCGCTCCACGTGTACGTCTCGCGCCGCCCGTCCGGCCACATCTTCGCGGTCCGGTTCCCGTCGCGGTCATGCTCGTACGTCACCCCATCCGCAGCGGCGAGCACGCCGCCCTTCTTGTACGTCTGCGGCTCCCCCTGCATCGCCTGCTGGATGTTCCCCGTCGGCGTGGGGCGCCGCCAGCGCACGCGCCCGCTGGGCTCCGTCGCCGCCGTGAGCCTGGCGCGCCTGTCGTGGAAGTACCGCGTGAGCCCGCGGCGGGAGTCGTCACGCTCCTTCTACAACGAGCCCGGCTCCCAGGTGAACGCGACGCGCCGCAGCTCCTTGCCGCCGTCGAGCATCGAGGTCTCGGCGACACGCCCGCTCGGATCGCGTCGCGTTCGGACCGCGATCCCGCCGGGCAGCCGCCGCTCGGCCTCGAGCCCCGCCGCGTCACGCATGATCGACGTACGCCATCGATCGACGCCCGTGCCGAGCGAGATCGCATCGAGCTCGCCCATGGCATCACGCAGGAACGCGCCATCGAAGCCAAGGGACGACGACACCTCGGCGAGCAGGCCGCGCGCGTCGTAGCGCCGCTCGATGACGTGGGGCCCTTGCTGATCGCGCACCACACGCCCCAGCGCATCGCGCTCGAGCGTCACGCGCGCTGCCTCGTTCTCGGCCGCGATGAGCGCCCCATCTGCGCGATACGTGAACCGCTCCTCCGTGCCGTCCGGGTAGCGGACGCACGTCACGCGCCCGATGGCATCACGCTCGAACGCGACCGTCCGCCCGCTCGGCTGCACGCTCTTCACGAGCACGCCGCCCGCGTCGTACACGTACCGCTGACAGCTCCCGTCGAAGCCGATCTCCTGGATCACGCGCCCGCACGCGTCGCGCGTGAGCGTGTGGATCTCGCCGGCCTCGTTCTCGATCGCCATCAGCTGCCCCTCGGTATCGTACCGCAGCCGAACCGTCTCGCCGGCCTCCTCGCGCAGCGCGAGGTGATGGAACCCGGTGTAGCCGAACCTCACGTGTCGGGCGTGATCCTTGGCCTCGACTGGGTTCCCCTCCGCGTCGTACTTGATCCGCAGGTGGTTCCCGTCCGCCTCCTCGACCTCGACCAACCGGAGCGCGTTGTACCTGTACCTCGTGACACCGCCACGCGCGTCGTGATGCTCGACCACACGGCCCAGGATGTCGTGGACGAGCCTCTCTTCGCCCCCGTTCGCGTAGCGGATGCTCCGCACGTTCTTCGCGTCGTCGTACTCGAGCGCGACCCGTCCACTCATCGGGTCCGTGACCTCGCGGAGCAGCCCCCGCTTCCATCGACACCGCGTCTCTCCCCCGAGCGGATTGATCATGGCCCGCATGCGCCCCGCGCCGTCATACCGGAGGCGCCACTCGGCTCCGCACGGATTCGCGAATTCCACCAGGCGGTCGCGCTCGTACTTCATACGCTCCGTCGTTCCATCGGGACGCACGATCTCCACGCAGTTTCCGCGCTCGTCGAACTCGCGCCGTACTTCCCACCCGAGCGGATCCACTTCCGCGGCCACCTGACCGCTCTCGGGATCATAGCGGTACCGCGTGGCTTTCCCTTGCTGGTCGGTTACTTCCACGACGTTTCCCAGCTCGTCCCGGTGGAACACGCGCAGATTGGCGAGGCTATCGTCCACAAACGTCTTCCGGTTCCGCTCGTCGTACCGGATCACGTGGTCGTAGATGCCGCCATCGCCCCACGTCCGCACGCACTTCGCGTATTCGTTCAGCCCATCGTACTGGAAGTAAAACGACAACCCCGTGCGGTCGGTCTCCTTCACGAGCAGATGCCCCTTGTACGCGTACGTCTCCGCGTTCCCAAGCGCATCAACCACACGTACGAGGTTCCCCGGTTCGTCGAACTCGTACTTTGCGTGACGTACCCATCCCTCACGCGGATGCGGCACCTTGATCTCACGGAGCCTGTCGTTGCCGTCGTACAGGAGCCGGAGCATCCGGCCTCCGCTATCGATCACCCGTGAAAGCCTGCCCCGCTCGTCGTACTCACACTCGATGGTGATGCCGTCCCGCGCCGCGATACGCTGGAGTCGGGCGCGCATGGGATTCTTTGCGCCCTTCATCCGCGCGAAGTGCAGCACCTGCCCCTCGTGCGTCTCGATCTCGAACCGATGCCCGCGGCGAGCTTTCAACGTGAGGCGGTTGGTCGGCTCGTACACGCTTTGGCCAGGCCGAAGCATGCGCTCGGGGAGATGGCCGAGCAGAAACTCGATCTCACGTCCGTCCTCTGCCAGATAGACGACCTTGCCCCGCTCGCACCACACCGCTTGATCCAGGCTGTGCGACCACCCATAACCGAGGGGCCCATCCCGCCACGACCGCGACGACGAGTAGATCCGCTCGATAGCGAGCGGCATCGGCCCCGGCAGTTCCAGGTCGCGCTTCTCCGTGAACATGCGTCCCGTCGCGACATCCACGGGATGCCCCGTCGCGAAGCAGATCGCCGTGTGAATACGGTCCCGATAACGCCGCGGTGCGATGTGATCAACAGCCCGACGCATTCCTTGGCTGATGCGCGCCCACTTGCCGCTTCGCCGCTGCGCGGCCCGCAGCTTCCGGAAGAGCTTCCCGCCCGCGCGAACCACGGCCCCGAGCGCACGAAGCGTCGCCTTGAAGCCGGCCGCGAACGCGATGGCCTTCACGTCCGGCACCATCGGCCGAGTCACGAGCACCGGCGCACCCTTGGGCACGGCAAGCACCACGCTCGTCGGCAGGCGAACCGGATCGCTGCACGAGAGCGCGAGATCCCCGAGCCGCACGGCGAGGCTGCCGCCGAGTGTCACGCCCAGCGATCCGAACATCAACTCGGCGTCGTTCCCCGGTCCCGTCGGCGGCAGGAACGTCACGCCCGGCGTCGGAACGTGCGGCATCGTGAGCAGGTTGGTCCCGAGGGTGCCGGTGTTGGCGACAGGCATTCCATTGACGAACACGAGCCCAGGCCCAGCCCCCGCAGCCATGCCGACTGCGGCCGAAACTGCAGCCCCCACGGGATCGAACACCATACCAACGAACGCCATCGGCACGAGCGTCGGTACCGGCGCAGGGGCAGGCGGAGCAGGCACCCCGACGATGTGGAAATCGAGCCCGAGGACGGGATCAAACTGCGTCGCAACAAGCATCGTCCCCCTCCATCGACGGAGTATCCGCCTCGCTCTCGCCCATCGTCTCCATCTCGACCGCGACACGCTCGAGCCAGTCCGCCCGATCTGTGCTCCCGTGCTCACGGAAGATTCGCCCGAGGGCGCGCGCAGCTTCCGGTCCACTCGACAACCGCCACTCCTCCGGCTCACCGTCGCTCGCGATCTGCACGGCACGCCAGAATGCGCCCGCGGCATGCTCAATATCCCGCTGCGAGACGAGAACCTGCCCAGCCATGCGATAGGCCTCAATCGCGAACATCCGCTCACCCTGCCCAGCGGCCAGCTGCCCGGCCTCGGCGAAGGCGAGCGCAGCCTCGCCGCTCTTGCCCGCCGCGAGCAGGCCGGAGCCGACCGCGAGCTGGGCCTGCGCGGAGAGCGCCGGCAGCTTCGCCGCGTCGGCTTCCGCGCGAGCCTCGCGAAAGATGGCCGCCGCGGTATCCGGGGCGCGCGCCTGCATGGCGAATCCACCCATGACGAGCCCCATCATCACGGCGAGTTTCCCGAGCCCCGCCCCGCGACAAAGCGCCTTCGCCTCGCGCATGAGGGCAACCGCTCGCGATGCATCGCCCTTGATCATCGCACCCGCTGCGCCGATGACGAACCCGCGAAGTTCGCGCATGGGCTCAGGCCGCAAAAGCGGCTCCGGAATGCCTTTCTCGATCGCGTCGGAGCGTGCCTTCTCCGTAGCTTCCGCGATCACGCGGGCTTGCTGGGACGTGAGCGGGGGAGTCCGCACCTTGTGCGGCGGCGGAACCTCATCCGGCCCGGCCATGCCCGCCATCCGCATCCCATCGGCCCCGGGGGGCGCCGATGCCGCAGCCGAAAGCATGGCCTCGACGTCGCGTTGCACCTCGCGTGTGTCGAGCCGTGCGTCCACGACGAGCGCCAAGTCGCCGCGCCTCTCGGCGATCGACCTGCAGATTGATTCGTCCAAGTCGACGATAACCCATCGAACACGTGCAAGCTCTGGCCGCTCGACGAGCGCAGCGACGTCCTCCATCCATTGCTTCGGATCGCGCACCCAGACAGGCGAAAGCACGACCACGAGCCCCTCCAGCGGGGAGCCGAGGGAGTCGACCGCGGCCCTCAGCTCCAAACCGAAGCGTCCCAGCGTGGACGGGGCACGCGCTTCGGCGGGCATCGGGCGGATCGTGACCCCCTCGCCCGCCTTCTCGTGCAGCTCGGCGAGCTCCTCCATGTCGGCTCGCAGCTCCTCGCTGCGGAGGCTCCAGCCGTCATCCGTCGTCTCGGTCGGCGCTTCGAGGAAGACGAACGGGCAGAGGTTCTCCTGGTGGTGCTCCGCCGCGGCGATGTGCTCGAGGGCCGCGATGCGGATGGGATCGGACGTGGTCACGTGCAGGAGCCGCAGTTCCGGCTCGGCGATGAACGTCTGCATTGCCTCGGCCACGTGGACGAGGGGATCCGTGATGCTCTTGAACATGGCCGCCCCCTCAATTCACGCTGGCAATGCCCGTGGCCACGTTGAATGCGCCGCCGCTGACGTCCACCTTGCCCCCGGACGACGACACCCCGCCACCGTCCGCCGCAACGACGCCTCCAGGCCCCGAGAGAACCGCTACCGCACTACCCGAGACCGTCGCGGTGCTCCCGCACATCGTCGCCTCGGCCGGACTGCTCATGGTCGCGTTCCCGTCGAGGAGCACGGTGCTCCCGCCGGTCGACGACATGCACGCGTTGCCATCGAGTAGCACCTGGCTACCCGCGGCAGACTTCGCGCAGACGTTCGCATCGAGCAGCACTTCCGCGCCGCCCGTCGCCTTTGCGAGCGCGTTCGCATCGAGGAACATGCGCGACCCAGCGGCCGATTGCAGGAGCGCGTTCGGGTCGAGAACCAACGTCGCCCCGCCACCGGCCGTGATCGTGATCTTCCCCGGCTCGATGAGCACGAAACTCCCGCCACACTCGAGTCGGATCGACGCGGGCGCCTGAACGTGTACTGTGTCCGACGCGTCGAGCTCGTACTTCCCGCGCACGGTCACCGCGCCGCCGCGTACGCCTCCAGGCTTCGGCTCGTCCCCGTCGATGATCGTCCGCTGATTTCCTCGCACGTGGATGTGCTGGCTGCCGTCGACCGTGAGTCCTTGGTTCCCGCGGACGTGCTCCGTGTCGTCGCCGTCCACGGTCTGCGTGCGCTTGCCGTGCACCGCGGCGGAGCGGTCGTGCTCGACAACCTCATTGTAATCGCGCTGGGCGTGCACGTAGATTTCCTCTGCACCCGTAGCGTCGTCGAAGCGGATCTCGTTATGTCCGTCTCCGCCGAACGTCTTCGTGCGGATTCCGCTGCGCGTCTTCTGCTGCGGCAGCGCATACGGCGGCACGTTCGCTGCGTGGTACAAGCTCCCGATGACGAAAGGCCGATCGGGGTCGCCCTCCAGGAAGGCCACGACGACCTCGTGCCCCACGCGCGGCAAGAACTGCGCGCCCCAGCCCGCGCCCGCCGAGGATTGCATGACGCGAAGCCAGCACGAGCTGCGCTCGTCCTTCTTTCCCTGCCGATCCCAATGGAATTGCACCTTGACGCGGCCGTAGGCGTCCGTGTGCAGCTCCTCCTTGCCGGGCCCGACGACGATCGCCGTCTGCGGCCCCGAGATCACAGGTCGGGGGGTCGTGCGGGAGGGACGAACCCTCACGTCCGCGCCCACGACCTCGAAACGATTTTCGTAGGAGGACTCTCCATCGGTGAGAATGGCATCCGGCATCGGCGCGGTGCCCTGGTGTTCGACCCGCATAACCAGATAGGCCCCATTCATGCGATCGTCAGGATGGTCCATGAGCAGGAACGTCTTCCCCGGAATGACCCGGCACGAATCGCTCTCCCCGGCCCCGCTTCGCGCCCGGGTCCGCAGCTCCTCGAGCTGCATGGCCGCGAGCTCTGCGCCGCGCTCCGGCGTCTCATAGCGCCCCGGATACTCGTAGACCTCCAGCTCCGAATCTTCGTCAGCCTTCTTGGCGGCTTCTAGCGAGAGCGCCGGCTTCCTGAACTCGTAATCCCGCAGCGTGACCTTGCCGGAATGTACCCGCTCTGCCCACGCGAACCTGGAGACGTGCTCCCCATGCGCCATGGCGCCGAGCGGTGCACGGAAGGCGAGCGTTCCGCCGGAGATCGGCGCATGCGCTGTGGGCCCGTCAGCCATCACGAGGATGCTGTCATCGTCAAAGAAGTAATGGATCCCCTCCTCTTCGAGAAGCCGGGAGACGAAGGCCCAATCGGTCTCTCGATACTGGACACAATAATCCCGCCGCATTCGATCCTTCCCGAGCGCGAAGCGGAAGCTACCCCTGCGGACTCCAGCGGATTCGAGCACGGCAGCAACGATCTCGGGCGCCGACCGCTCCTGAAAGATGCGGTTGTCCCTGCGATGGAGAAGTCGCGTGACCTCCGGGACGAGCACGGCCCGGTACGCGGTCCCCGTCTTTCCGTCGTCGAGCTGCACGAACTCGGCGATCATGCCGCGAACCGTCCGCGTGCTCTCGCCCGTATCGAACGTAAGAGTAGCCGTTCGGCCTGCATGGTCCGCCATAGCTGCGTGGACCGTCTGCGCGATGGCCACCGGATTGATCGGCAGGGATCCGACGCCCAGCTTGTCGAGCAACCCACCGACGATTCCCTGCAGCGGAAAGCCCCGAACAACATCAATTTCAAATCGGAAAAGCTCCGACAGACCTTCTGAGCCGCTGAGCCGAACCCCACGCAATAGTTCGCCAGCCCCCTCGATCGAAAGGAGGATATTCATTGCCCTGACCCCTACGTGCAGGATCCCCGAAGAGTCGGAGAGCCTGGATAGGCGGCAGGTTGTCCGACCGACATGCTGACCGTCAAGGATAGAAGTGCGAAGCGTGCTTCGCGTAGGACATTTTACGTCCTACAAACTGAGATACGCAAGAGGTGGACCGTGGTACGGGTCACCACGTGTCGGGTTTCTGACGTCGGCAGTGCAGCAGAACGAACCCTGCCTGACCAAGGAATCTCACGTTAGGTTCGGCGGAGTGAGCCGCGCGGATTTTCGGTTACCGTTCTCCTGCTGCGGGCAAGAAGCGAGTGTGGGGAAGAAACTGAACGAACCCGATCTTCTCGCCGAGCTCCTCGCCCTTCGTCCGGATCTCGTCCAGCGCTTCGCGCGTCTCCGCTGCGGGCGCGCCGATGCCGATGATCTGGCGCAGAACACGTTGATCCGCGGCGTCCGCAGCCTCCATACCTACCGGTCCGAGGGCGAGCTCCGGCGCTGGGCGATGGGCGTCGCGAACAACGTGTATCGGCGCCATCGCAGGACGGTGCGTCGTCGAAACAAGGTGATCGTGACGGAGCCAGAGGCCGCGGTGGAAGCGTTTGCCCCCGGCCCCTCGCCCGACGTGAGCGCGCAGCTCGGCGAGGCGCGTGAGCGCCTCTACGCGGCGGTCGACGCGATGCCCGACGTCTTGTTCGAGGTGTTCTTCCTCGTCTACCTCGAAGAGTACACGCTCGAGGAAGCGCGTAAGGAGCTCAGGATCTCGAAGAACGCGGTGAAGATGCGCGCGCTCCGCGTGCGCCGATACCTTCGCAAGGAGATGCGCGACTTCCGCGACGCGTACTACAGCGTCGTGCCCCCGATGCCGCCGAGCGGGCCGCTTGCCCTCCTCGTGCAGAGGGCCGCGCCGATGCTCGGGCACATGGCGAGCGTGCTCATGGCGGCCCTGCTGCCTGTTGTTCGGGGCGGCGGGGGCCGAACTCGCAGCCCCCCTCCGGCTCTGCTTCCGGAAACGGGACCGAGAAAACCACCTACCCGATTCCGGGGCGCGTCCTCCCCTTTCGTCCGCCGGTCCCAGGTCTTCGCCGCGACCTCTCCGAACCGGTCCCCTGCGCCTCCTCCGGCCCCGGCAATAGCTCCGCCGCGCTTACCCCCAGCGCAGCCGCGATCCTCAGGCACGTCTCGACCGTGATGTTGACCCGCCCGTGCTCGGTGCTCGAAAGGTTCCCCTTCGCGACGCCGCTCCTCTTGGCGAGCTGGTCCAGCGACATCCCTTGCTCGAGGCGGATGTCCCGGATGCGCGCGCCGATCTCGACGAGCAGGGGAGACGTGACTTGCCGACGTGGCATGGCCCTGTCTCCGTAGCTCAAACCCGCGCCCAGAGGCGGATGCGGGTCGGAGGGGCCCGGAGCTCGGAGGGGGTGTTGCGGTCGACGTCCCCGTTGGCCGGCAGAAGGTCGATCGTGCCCTCGTCGTCCAGGCGACGCAGCGCGGGCATGAGGCTGTCCGAGAAGGACATGTCACGCAGGATATCCCGGAGACGCCCAATGCTGATGGTGCCGTCCGCGTCCTCGCGCTGCCGCGACAGAACGAGGTGCACGAGGCCGTCGATATACGCCTCCTCCCCGAGCTGCCGGAGGCCCACGGCATACTTGACGACCTCTCGTGCCGCCCGCTGGTAATGCGGGGGCGCGCGCAGGAGCTCGATCAGCAGGAATTCCCAGCGGTCGTCCCCGAGCATCGTCCCCGCGGAGACGCGCGTCTCGCGGGGCAACCGATTTGGCGGAACGGGAGGGAGAAGGGTCGACAGAGGAGGCTCGCGGAATGCGTTCAGGAAGCTATCCGCCTTGCGGCCGAGGAACGCCCAGAATCGATCCCATCGCGACGGCCCGCACTTCGTATCCATGATCGTGTCTCGCGGTGGCTCGGAATGCGCCAAGCTCATCCGCGTTCCGCTCTGCGGCGGAAGCGCCGAGCAGTCCATCACGGTCGTTGCTGCGTCGTCGTCGACGTCCCGAAGAGCATTCATCGTTCCTCCGTCGGCATCGGTGCGGCGCCCCGGTTCGCCGCCGTCTAAGATCGGCGACAAGTCGTGCTCGGACGTGGGCGAGGCCTTCACCGACCCCAGTGGATTCGTGTGCGCGCAGCGCTGTGCTTGCCCAGAAGTGGGCTGCGGTACGCGAATCCACTGCGAACGGTGAAACGTCGCGGATGAGGCGGCTGGCTATTTCATTTTCGTGCTTCCGCATCGCGAATTGCGTTCGCGATCATCCACACGGACGTCGACCGTTGCACGTAGCGGCGCGGCGGGAGAGCCTTGGTATTGCTCGGCATCTCCGATTCCGGATCCTCTTGCGGGCGTGCCAGCCTTGACCGCACAAAGGCAGTGCAGCGCGCGGTTTCCTCAGAATGTCCGCTCTGCGCGCCAGCCGCGAAACCGTCCGCCGCGCGCGACCCGGCATCCGGCGTCGCGGCAAGAATCACTGCCGCCGTCGCCCCGAAGCCAATCAACCGCGCAGGGCTCCGGTGAAGCGTGCCGAAAAATCGCACCCAGAGCGAGCCCACGTGTGCACGCGCCTCGCGCGCTGCGAAGCCAAGCAGCGCGAGCGGAATGGCCCAGGCCCGACGACGCCGGCGCGAGCGGGGCGCCACGTCGCGCACGGCGATGCGCGCTCGGTCGAGCACGCAATCCACCCGCGCGCGCATCGTGCTCCACGGGATGCCATGGTCCTCGGCGAGGTCCTTGATGTCCTTGTCCTCGTAGAAGTGCTCGAGGAGCAACGACCCGTCATCCCGGCTGAGGCGCTCGAATACGGTGGATGCGATTACCCTGTCCTCGAAGGGCCCGAGATACGCTTCCTTCTCCTCCGCAACGAGCTCAATGTCCTCTTCGGGCGCGGGCGATTCTCGTGAGCGAAAGGCATCCCGCCGGTTCGTCATGGCCGCATATTTCGCGAGCGTGCAGAGCCACGCGCCAAACGCGTCGTCATCTTTTGGATCCGGTCGCTCCATTTCGGGCTTGCCACACGCGAGTACGAATGCATCATGGACGACATCATCGACATGCGCCGCGTGCACTCCAATCGACCGAACGACCGCGGCCATGGCGACCCGGTGCCGGAGCAGAGCTTCCTTGGAGACCCGGAGCTCGTTCGCGCAGTCGTCGATGCCGCGTGTCATTCCGGATACCTCTCGGCCGAGCCTCGGCCCGGTGCCCCGTCCCTGCTCGCGTTGACTGGTCCCACGAAGGTAAAGGGCACGAGAAGCCTCCCATCACGAAAAAATCGACGGACCCCCCGAAGATTTCTGGTCGAGGGGCCTGAAACGTGAAGCCGCACACGGCCAGAGGCCATGGCGGGCGCCTCGGCGTCGGGGGCTGCACGATTGTCCTGGCGTTGACCTGGCCATCGTCGTCGTTCGCGGCGGACGAGGTGCCGCGTCATCGCGTCGAGCTCACGGCGGATCGCTCGCTCCCCGGATGCTCCAACCCGTTCGACTTCAGCGCCATCCTCACGAACTGGCTGCCCGTGAGCACCCTGGACCCGACCGCCACGCGTTCGCTCGTCGTGCGGATCCGGCGGCTACCGGATGGCGGGAAGTCGGTCGACACGACGATCACGGACGAGGCCGGAGCCGTGGCGCACTCCGAGCATCACGACTACCCGCCGACGGACGACTGCTTCAAAGTGTTGTACTGGACGGCGTTCGACGCGGCGAAACGGATCCGCGAGCTCGCGCCGCCACAAGAGGAGGAGCCTGCCGCACCGCTACCGCCCGAGCCTGCGCCGCCCGAGCCCGCGCCGCCCAAGCCTGCTCCGGCCCCGCCCTGCCCGGCGTGCCCGCCACCGCCAAAGCCGCCAGCTACGCCTCCCATGCGCGGTTTCGTGGCTCTAGGTGCGACGATCTCCCGTGGAGCCGCGCCGGAGTGGGGACCGGGCCTCCGCCTCGCGGGGGGCCTACAACTCGCATCCTTCACGCTCGAGCTCGATGGCCAGTGGATGCCGCTCCTGAACACGCGCCGTGCAGGATTGACCGACGTTGACATCCACACGTTCGGCCTGACGGGCGCTGGCTGTTTCAAGCGCGCGCCGCTCCTCGGTTGCCTGTTGGTCACCGGTGGGATCGTGGGTACGGTGGTGTCGAGCAGGGACTATGCATGGCGGGGCGCAGGTGGTTTCTTCGGCGCGGGAGCGCGCACCGCGGTGGAATTTCCGCTCTCGTCACACCTGATGGCACGCGTGGACGTCGAGGTCGCGCTACCGCTCATTGGCGCCCGCTTGGATTTCTTCGGGCCCTCGCCTTGGGAGCACCTAATTCCCGTCGCGACCGGCGGCGGCTCGCTCTTGTACGCGTTCTGAGGGGGCGTGCAGCCGCAGCGTCCTCGGCGTATCATTCAGGGCTCCCGAGCCCGTGGGGAGACCAAATGCCCTTGTCCAAGAAAGAAGAATCGTGGACTCACGAAATCCGCGCGCACCTGGTCGCTTTATCGCGCGAACCGGAGAGGCCGGCTCTGGACATCGAGTGGCTCATTGCGCGATGCGATGATACGCTGGTTCGCTATGAAGGCCATTGGCAACAAGCATCATATCGGCAGCTAACGAAGGATGTTGCCAATTTCGCCGATGAGTTCCCCGGCATGCTCCCGCAGGAGCTCGTGTGCGCGCCAGAGTGAACGAGTACGGGATTGCGTCATCGGGGCACTTCCCTGACGCCCGTGGGATATTCAGAATCAGCTCGTGGGCGCGTAGCAGCACACCGTGACGGGGTCCGCGAGCACGACTTCCCCTTGCACGTCGCCACCGCTCGGCATGCATGCACCCTTCGTGTACTCGAGGACCTCGGCAGACTTGCCGAGGAGCTGCGTACCCGCCATGAGGTCGTGGCACGGGGAGCTCATGCCGGTGGAGACGTTGAACGCCGCCTCCTCAATCGTGCAGCCCGCGCCGCTAAACAGCCGGAATTTCGTGTTGCAGAAACCGCCGGTCGGCTCGCTGCATGTGCACTCCGCACAGGTCCGGTTGTCCTTTACATGCCGGTAGAGGAGCTGTCTCTCGCCCCAGCCCTCCGGACAGGGGTGATCCCCTTCGCGAAACAAACAAGCGGAGAAGCTGGGAGGCGTTGGCACACACCTTACCCGCAGCTTCCGCGCAGATCGGCGCGGGAGTCGCACTCATGCACGCTTTCCCGAGTGGTGTCTGCGGACCGCCTTCCCACGCCCGCGGGATTGTGGGCTCGGGGTCTCCCTCGAGGTGCGGCTTGCACGGCAGCTCCTCGATCGTCGGGGGCGCGATCATGATCGACCGAACGCAGGGCACCCCGCCGCAGAGCTTCCCGCTTTGGATCGACTTGTCCTCGTTGCAGACACCCTCCCAGTTTGTCGGCGGATCGAGGTTTGTCTTGACACCGAGGTTCGGATCCGGAGTGCACGCAGCCGAGCTAACCGTCCACGTCTCCGGCAGCTTGCACGTTCCCTCGGGCGGATCGCACTTGCATGTGCCGCATGAGGGCGGGGGCGGTTCGGCCCACGCTTCGAAGGCGAGGATCGGCGCGTCCTCAGGGCACGTCGGCGCCTCCAGATCCCAGCCCTGCCAGAAGCTGACTGGCCCCTTCCAGTTGCCGGCCGCGGGCGGCGTGCACGTTCCACCAGCGCAAAGGGAAGACATCGAGCCGTCGCTGCCTCCATCGAGCGAGGAGCACCACGGAGCGAGCGTTCGAGGGCTCTTCCCCTCGGGGCACCACTCGGGCGTCGGGCACGGGCAGCACTCGAAGGGGACGTCGGGAGCGCAGCCGGTGCGGCAGTGCTCGGGGGGCTGGGGCGGAGGATCCGCATCCCAGCACGCCTCACGGAAGATGCATGGGCAACACTCTTCCGGGATGGACAGCAACCCGTTGTCCTGGAGCGGACAGTCGCCAGCGATGTAACCGCCGGGAGCGAGGCATGCGGGAACGGCGATCGCGGCGCCTCCGAGGCAAGCCGCGATCACGATGCCGGCACGCACCAGACGAACCATGGTCCTCATGTTACACCACTCCTTCGTCAGCGAGCTCCGCGGAGAGCGTCGCGGGCAGGTGGGCCGCAGGTCTCGGCGTCAGGGGCCGCGGAGGCGCAGCGCGCGCGGAGGCCGAAGGAGTTGCTCTTACTCTCTCGGTCGCGGTCGCGCGCTGCTTGACGGCCGGCGCGGCGGAGGGCTCGCGCGTCGGCGCCGGAGCGGTCGGTTCTGCCATGAGGGCGGAGGGTACACGGACAAACCTGGGAGGGGAAGGGACAAACCTGCCCCTACGATCCGCGGCGCCACGGACGGCACCGCATGTCCGTGACATGGGGCACCAGGAACTCGCCTACGTGGAGCCGCCGAACTCCCGCACTGCCCGTGCTCATGCTGCGGGGTAGTGGTCGACGCGTCGTGATGTGGAGCATCGCGACGGAGGAGCGTCGATGCAGTCCCCCGCCATTATCTGGCTCGCGACGTCCCTTGGCCTAACGGCGTGCAGTGGCCCCATGCCCAACACGGTGATTCATGCAGCGACCGGCGATGCCGCGCGCATGCCCGTGACGTGGGACCCGCAGCCACCCACTTCCACCGCACCGGCCCCTACCGCGCCGCCCATGACCCAGACGCAAACGGTCAACGTCTTGGTTGGGCCGACCAGCGGGCTCGAACCTGCACGGCAGACGGGCGACTCGCCCGCAGCGAAGCGGTCCCTCACCGATACTCCCGAAGACGTGGATCCGACAGAGGCCCCCACGATGACCGGTGCGCAGGAGATCAAGCTCGCGAACGGCGAACAGATTCGCTACTCGGGGCCGGCCACGTTCTTCCTGCTCGACGCGAAGAAGGGACTGCTGGGGATGTTCCTTGTCGACGTGCGAGAGCTCGACCACGGCTACATCTCCGATGTGTGGCTGCTCGACGGCGAGGAATGGCGCCACGGCACGATGTTGAGGCGGTTGTCGCTGAGCAACTGCACCAACATGCCGCTCTCGCCCCCTCCGCCGCGCAGCATGCTCGACAGGTTCAACCAAGGCGTTACGTGGCTCGTCTCGGACGGAGCCGTGGTGCCGGGCCCGCTCTTCTATCAAGCGCTGTATACCCTCTTCGGCCAACAGTCCAATCTCGATTCCGAGGTCATTCATCCAAATGATGCAGCACGCCGCAACATGTTGCGGTTTTCCTTTGCCCTCGCGCATTTTCACAACGAAGAGATGCGTCCCTGTGATCACCTCAGTCAGTATTCTGGCGACCTCTTTGCCGGATTCGTGCGCATGAACCGAGCGTCTAGCGCGCCTTGGACGTCAACCCGAGCAAGGACACCAGGAACCCAACAATGACGCTCAGAGGCAACGTCCGGGGACCGAAAGGGTTCATGAAGGAAGAAGAAAAGCGCCTCGCCGCCCCTGTTGCCCATCGACGCCGAACGGTGCGACGCTCCTGCGCCGCATGAGACGACGCACCGCCCTCGATCTGGTCGTTCCCGCCGCAGTCCTCCTCATCGCCAGCGCCGCCCACGCCGAGGAGCCGTCGTGCTCCGAACGCCCGAACGCCGTCGTCGCGGACCTCGGGCTGCACGTGATCAACGCCGGTTATCAGCGCGTTTTCGGCTGTCACGTCACGGTGCAGGCGACCGCCGGGCTTTATGGGCCTTGGACGGTTACGCAAAACGTGCTCGGTCTGGGCCGCGGCGATCGCACGCCGGACGAGGATGTCATCGGTATGGTCTTGCGTGGGCGTGTCTTCTTCCACCCGCTCGGGCGCGCGCCCGGCGGGCTTTGGATTTCACCCTATACGCAGGCGGGCCCGGTCCGCTCGAGGGTCGCATCGGAGAAGATCTGGGGTCCCGCGTTCGCGGCGGGGCTGAGCGCCGGGTGGACGTGGAGGCTGGGCAATCACGTCCTGCTCGGCCTCGGGCTCGGCGCCCAATATCACCGCGCTTCCTTCTTGGGGAGGACGGCACGCCCCGGGTTCTCCCTCTTCGGGCCAACGGTGGATATCAACGTCGGGTTCCGCTTCTGACGCCCTTGCCGGACATTGGTGGCAGGGATGCGTGCCCCGGTCGCGCCTCACTTCGGCCATGTTCCCCGGACTGTGGCGTGTTCGGGGGGTAGCGCCTCCCGGAAGATGATCGCTGTGCCGAGGGCATTGGCGCTTGGCACGAAGGGGTCGCCGGATGCTGTTCGGCGCAGTGGGATCCCGTTGTCCCGCAGGAGGTTTTGGGTGGCGGCGATGTCGCGCACGGCGACGGTGTAGGCGACGAGGGCGGGCAGTGCGGCGGGTTGCTCGCCCGGCAACAGTGTTGCCAGGCCGGATTCGGGCACAAGGGTCAACCGCGCGTTATCAAGGTCGAAGACCTGCGCCGGGCCGTCCGTCCGGATCGGCCGGTCGAGGTAGTCCTGGTACCGGGCCTGGGCGGCCGCAAGTTCGCTATCCGCGACGCAAAGCACGGCCTCCACGAGGTCGACCGCGCCGTTGGGGTGGTCTGACTGTCGGGCGCCCTGGATGTGCGAATCGAGTTCCGCGGCGACGCCGACCCGTCCCTCCGCAACCGAGCCCGGCCTCGTGTCGATCTCCAAGTAGCGAACGGTCTCGACCACGGTTCCGGTCTCGGTCTCCACCGGGCGCCGCACGGTGTTCACCCCGCCGTGCCCGATCCCGGACGCGGTCAGCCGCGTGGCAACCGCGTCGATGTCGGGCGATGAGAACATCAAGATGTGCAAGCCCTCGAAGCGCTCCAGGCACACGGCCAGGCTGGCGCTCGTGGTGGCAATCCGCTCGACGAGTTTCGGCAGCACATCGGCCGGCGCCTGCAGAGGGACAAGCTTTGCGTCGGCCGGGATGTGGTCGCCCTCGCGCACGCGGGTCGCGAGCTCAAGGAAGTTGCCTGGGAAATCGGCGTGAGTGTTGGCAGCGCCGAACGGCTCGGGCTCGGCCCCCTCCTGGCGGGCCATCGCGGGATAGCTGGGTGGCGGCACCACAAAGCCCAGGCGTCGGTAGAGCGCGAGCGCGGCGGCCATGTCGTCGACCACGTGGCCAACGTGGTGTATGCGAACGATGTCGTGTCTCACGTCGGCCACCCTAAATACCTCCGACCGAGTGGTCAATCTACCTGGTGGCGGGCGAACGCCGGCCGAAGCTTCGGATCGAGGTCGCCCCCGATCAGAAACGCCAACACGAGCGGTCTCGGGTGCCCTTCGCCGGCCAGCACGAGCCGAAGTGCCACGGCTACCTCCGCATGGTAATTCCGAGAGCCGCCAGCGCCAGCACACCGAAAAGCACCTGACCGAGGCCCGTGCTTTCGCCGCTGGCAAGGTCGTGAAACTCGATGTCCTCGCCGTAAAAGAACTGGAGGATCGTCACGTGGTCGTATCCCTGGGCGGCCAGCCAATGAGCACAATGCTACCCCACGCAGCCGCGGTTTCCCGGGTGCGAGTGCAGCGAAAGACTCGTCGGAATGACATCACGTCCTCGCCGCCCAGCATTGTACGTCACCCATCGCTCGGTCTCGGTTGGATCCGGACCGTGCGACCCATCCGGGTTCCAATACGCCCCCGCAACGTGATTCGCGAGGATCATCGGCCCCTGATAACGCAACACGATGCCCCGCGTCCGCGTCGCTGCCTCGACGCAGTCCCCGCCGGCGTACCGCGAGAACACCTGGAACTGCTGCCCGCTGGGGATCGCCGTCGTGCGTCCCAGCGTCAGCCGGTCCCGCATCGCCCGGAGCACGAACGTTCGCACGGCGATGGCGAGAGCCGCTTTCGCCTCCGGATGCGCGTGCAAATGCTCGCCCGCGACCACCCGCGGCACGTATTCGAGCTCGAGCGAGAGTCACCCCGCGGTCGTGAGGATCCGCTCCGGCGCCTCGGCAGGCTCCTCCTCCATCAGAATGCTCATCTCTTCAATCCGTGCCGAACCACGAAGATGCCGCAATCCGTCACCGGCGACGTCCCCGGATGCAACCAGACCCGCGCCGTCGCCCGCCCCGCACCACTCCAGAAGCGAAAGACCCATCGTTCGACGGGGCTCGGATACTTCGCCATCGCCACGACCTGCCGCTTCTGCACGAGGGGACCCACGATCACGGCGGGCAGACTGACGAGCAACCGTTCCTTTCCGAAAACGACATCCCGAAGCGTGAGCGGGGGAGGCTCGTCCCCCACCAGCGGCGGCTGCTCCATGATAACGATGCAATGTGTCGTTGGGCCGAACTGCGGATCCGACTCGACGACGTTCTGCTTCGATTCGCTATCGATCTCCGCCACGCTCATGCCATCCCCCTTCAGGTCTTCACGCCCGATTGCCGCTGGTGGTGCTGGAACGCGATCCCGTTGAGCGAGAGCTGCACGTAGAGCCCCACTTCGAGCGGCCGCATGAGCACGCCTCCGAGCTCGATCGGCTTGATCGGGAAGACGATGTCCTCCGGGACGTGAATGACCGCGTTGAATGCGCCGTGCTCGTTTCGCTCTCGCGCGGGCGACGCGGAACAATGTGCAGGTGGTGATCCGGTCGGTGCTGCGATTCGCGGTGGCGCGGAAGTACCTGCGCGCGATGCCCGAGGGGATGCCGCGGCTCAAGGCGATGGGGCAGAGCATTCTGGAGATTCCGTCGGACGAGGAGGTCGAGCGGATCCTCGCGGCCGCGAGTGAGCGGCATCGGGTGAGCTTTGCGTTGATGGCATACGCGGGGCTGCGGCCGAACGAGGTGCGGGCGCTACGGTGGCGGGATGTGCGGCTGCGGCGAGATGGGGAGGTCGTGGGCGGGTTCGTGAGCGTGCGGGAGGGGCGGTCGCACGGGGAGACGCACACGCCGAAGACAGGGCAGCGGGAGGTGCCGGTGGCGCCGGAGCTGGGGAGGTTGCTGGCGGGGGTCGAGGGGGCCGGGGGTGCGGGGCGGGAGGAGTTTGTGGCGCTGAATGAGCGGGGGAGGGCGTGGGGGCAGTACGGGATCGTGCAGGCGTTTGAGAGGGTGCGGCGGAAGGTGGGGGTCGGGGGGTGGTCGGTGTATTGTCTAGAGCAATACGCCTCGCGTTCACTTTCGCTTGATTTTACCGACACTTGACTCGTCGGGGTCGTGCCTCCCCGATAGTTTTCCGACAGATTCCCGCCGCCCGGGGATCCCTCGCCGGCCGGGATGAGCAGGCAGGCGGGCAGGGGCGGGAAGACTTCGCCGGCGTTGCCCCGGAGCGCTTCACCTTCGCGGATGTAGATCAACGTCGAGTTGAAGTTCTGGTGTCCCGCGCGCTGCATGATGACATGCGTAGAATCCCCACGCATGGCCATCCACGTAATCCCCGTCGCACGTAGGTCGTGGAACGTCATTCGCTTGTGGAGGTCATCCGCGATGTACAGGTCCGGCCGGTCGAGTCCTGCCGTCTGCATGGCGAGGCGGAAGCGCCGGGCCATGTGGCCGCCATAGACTGGAATCACCCGGCCGCTTTCGTCACGTTCGGCGTACAGCGCGTGAAGCAAGGGCAGTAGATTCGGCTCGATGCGAAAGGCACGCGGGCGCTTGGTTTTCGTCCCCTTCTCCTGCTTTCGAGCGTTATCGAAGCTGCGGCGGACATAGATGACGCCCTCCTGTAGGTTAACGTCGGTCCACCGCAGACGAAGGATCTCCGATATGCGGGAGTAGAGGTATATGGCAAGCGTCGCCAGCCGGCGCATTTCGAGCGGTACTTTCTCGCACGACGCGAGTTGTAGGAACTCGCTCGGGAAAAGGTACACCTTCGATCGATGAGTACCCAAGTCAGGACCCACGACGCCCTGCGCTGGATTGTCCTTGCGGACGCGCAGCGCGAGGTTTTTCGCCGACGATGCATCCCTGAACAGCTTGTGCACCGCAAGCCATAGCTTTTTCGCGCTGCGCCACGAATACTCGCCTTGGACGATCTTCTTGTCGAGGACTTGGACCAGTCTCTCCAAATCCTCGCGCGTTATCGTCGCGATTGGCTTCTCTCCGATGGTCGGCACGACGTGCAGCGTAAAGGCCGAGCGGTCGCTCTTGATGCTGGTATATCCTCGCTCCTCGCGGTCCCTTATCCACCGCTCGAAATACGCAGCGAACGTCTCTCCCTTTGGAATGGGCGCGCCCTTGCTCCGCTCGCGCGCCTGCTGGTCGAGCCGTTCGCGCGCCTTGTCGGGGTTGTCCGTGTAGAACTTCGCCGTTTCGCGGGCGCGAGCTTCGGACATGCCCGGGGGGAGGTGGATCCGCACGTAGCGGCCGTCCAGAAGGACGCGCGCCACGTAATGGTCACCTTCAAGCAATATGTTACCCGTGCGACGGCGGCCCATATTACAGGACCTCCGCGCTTCGGTTGGATGGAAAAACGCTGGATCTCGCCCAGATGGACGGTATGGTAGCCACGGTCAAACCTCGCTCTGTTCGGGGTTTGGCAAGGGTCTCCGTGCATGTCCCATCATGCATGGAGGCCCGCTTTGTACTGCCCTACCAGCCGACCACACCCCTCGGCGGGCGTCAAGGGCCGGCCTCGGCCGCTCGGTTGGCTCGCGGCGGCGCGCGGGGCGCCCGTGACGGGATCGGCGAGGGGAGAGCGGCCCGGCGTCGCATCGAGCACGCTGCGCCCGTCCTCGCGCCCGTGGGGGGACGTGGCGGAGCTGCGCCGGTCGGCCTCGGCGCGGGGGGACCTCGGCGAGCTCGCGGGGGCTCTCGAGGTCCGCCTCGTGCTCGCGTTCGGCCTCGGCCTCGGCGCGCCCGTGCGATCGGCTCGCGGCGGCGCGTAGGCGCCTCGTGCTCGCGCCCGCGTCGCGGTAGCGCCCGAACCCTGCTTCGCCCCCCTCGCCGATCTTCTCGCGCCCGCTGCGCGCCCGCGTCGGGGTGCTCTCGAGCTTGGTTCGTCCGGGCGATCGGCTCGCGCGTGGTGGGGGGCGCGCTCGCGCCCTTCGTCCGGATGCGCCTCGGCGCGCGCATGTCCGCCCGGCGCAGCGGCGGCGCGGCGGCGCGGGGTGATGCTCTCGAGGTCCGCCTCGTGCTCGTCCTCGGCGGGCGCCTCGGAGAGCGCACGCTCGCCCGTGCGGCTCGATCGGCTCGCGGCGGCGCGATGCTCCGCGCAGCGTGGCCCGTTCGGAAGCGCGGCGAGCTCGCGGCCGTCCTCGGCCTCGATGTCTCGACGGGCGAAGGGCGGATCGGTCCGTTCGGGCGGCGCGCATCGAGGCGCCGCTCGTGTATGGTTCGTCATGGCATATCAGCGGCGGCGCTCGCGTGCGCCTCGCCGCTCCCTTTCGAGTGCTTCAATCCCAGCGCGCCCGCCCCCCACGGGCGCGCACGATGGCCGAGGACGCGCGAGCACGAGGCCGATCGAGGTCTCGACGGTCCGGACCTCGCGCGAGGCGCCTCGGCGGAATCAGCGATGGCGCGGGCGCGGGCTCCGTTCCGTGGTCGGGCCCTGCTTCGGGTCTCGACCCATGACGAGCTCGTGCGCCTCGGCGGGCGATAAGGCGTTCACGTCGACGGGCGGCGCGGCGCGGGCGAAGGGAGGCGGGCGCGGCGCTCGCGGGGGCGCGCCCTCTTGCGCCTCGATGAACGCGTGAGCCTCATCCCGCAGCACGAGGATCGTCTTCCCGTCGGGCGCCTTGAAGCTCCGGAGCTTCCCTTGCCCCGTGAGCCGCTGGAAGGACCGTTCGCCCCAGGGGAAGGTTTTTCGGTCGTAGTAGCGCGGCCCGTCGCGTCTCCCGTGCTGCGCCGCGGTCTCTATGACGAGCGTCACAAGCCATTTCAGGAAGCGCACGAATGCGTTGCCAAGATCGGTCAAGGGATCGCCGGGCCGAGGGTCATCCGTTGCCATGGTTGGCGCCTCCCTTCTGCGCGCTTGCCTGTAGCTGCTGACGAACCTGGGCGAGCGTCCCGACGCGCACGGGGAGGCCCCCCGTCACGCGTGCGAGGGTTTGACGGCTGATGTTGAGGCGCTCGAGTGCCGCCCGCTCGCCGATGGCAGACACGAGAGCGCCGAGGGCTTGGCGCACGTCATCGGGCGGGGTGACACCCTGCGCGCGGGGAATCTTGGAGCGTTGCGCTTGGTGCATGCGAGGTGTTCTAGTCATTCCTGCGCCCCCGCCTATGCACAATGCGCCCGTGGGCATTCGAGACCCGCGGCCAGGAATGCCCAAAGAGGCTTTGGGGAATCGCGGCTTACATGGGGTGCCCAAACCCGCTTTGGGCATTCATTCCCACGATCTAGGGGTCGGGGTCGGTATTGGGGTCTCGCTGGGGTCGACCGGCCTGGGTCTCGGCCCGGAGGCGCTCCGCATTCTCGCGCCGCTCCGCTTCGCGGTTGTATTGCATGGTTCCGATCGTGCGAATCAGCTTTTCCTTTGGTAGCTGGTATCCAAGCGCGCCACACTCTGCAATCAGATATCCGGCGAACCGCTCAACGGTAATGTTCTCTTGGAGCAATTCATCCAAGCGCTCGATCGCGACGTGGCGGAATCGTCGGTCGATGCTCTCCAGGTCCTCTTTCAGACTCAGCGCGAGGGCGCGAACCTGCTCGATCGTCTCGCGCTGCAAGGGCTCGCCGTGGCCGGGGACGATCTTCTTTTTTCGACCGCCCTTCTTGTCGAGGTCTCGCCACCCCGGGGCAAGATGCCCAAAGCCGTGGAGACGGCTTAGCTCCTCCCGCGCATCGCGGATCGCGTCCAGTACGGCATAGACGAAAAGATCCTTTTGGGGAGGCGTGCCTTTCCATTCCAAGGATTCTGCCGCATGCTCAAGTCTTAGCCATGCCGCGTGGTTATTCTCTTTGATGGCAAGCATGAGGTGAGAAAGGATGCGCTGAGCCAGCACGACCCGCCGTATCGTGTGGATATGGCGTCGGTGCCTGATTTGTGGGTCGTTCGTCGCCTTTGGAGTCATGCCGAGGCGTGCAAGTGCCTCGCTCTCGCTCGCCGTTGGCACGTAGGAGAGCCGGATCAAGTTGGGCCCGAAGAACGTCAGCACTTCGCGCAGAAGGCGCTGGGTTTCCTCGATTTGAGCGGTAAAGGCGTCTTCCTGGGTAACCGGCGCTTGCTCGTGCGTTGCGCCCGCTTTCGATTCGATATGCGCACCGGCCGGCGCATCGTGCGGCGCGCTCGCATTAGGCTCGACGCTCGCCACGGCGGGCGCATCGGGCGGGTTGCGCGTGCTCGCCTGTCTCGCGTTCCTCTTCGCGGCGCTCTTCTTCGCGGCGGCGCTCTTCTTCGCGGCGGCGCTCTTCTTCGCGGCGCTCGCGGCCTCGCGCGTCGCATCGCCCTTGCCCTGCTTCCTCGTGCTCGCCTTCCCCTTGGCCATGTGCGGGATCGTGCGTTCCGTCCTCGAGATCCCCAAGTTTTCGGCGAGGGGGCCGAGGTTCGGCCGGGCGTAGCTCGTAGCGGCCGAGGCCGGGCGCTTGCGATCGGCGGACGTGCACGAGCTCGCGGCGCGGCTCGCCGAGGACGAGTGTGCTCCGCGCCGCCCTCGATGATCGCCGGGCCAAGGGACCGCGGACCATGGGCGCAGCGGGCCGAGGACGAGCGCCGGCTCGACGTGCACGAGCTCGCGGCGCGAGCCTCGCCGATCGGCCCGCGCCGAGGCCGAGGAGGATCGCGGGGTGCGTCTCGACGTGCGACGCCGGGCGGCGCGTCCTCGGTGCGCCCGCTTGCCTTCCGGCAGAGGGGGCAAGATTCCGACGGCTCGCCGGTTCGGACCTCGGCGGAGCAATCGCGCGGTACCCCTCGCCAATCGAGCGGTATGCGTCGCGGGGACGGCCCGCGATTGCATTGCGTTGAGGCTCGATTGTGTGCCGCACAATGTGCTCGCAGTGCTCTTGCTAATGCCGGGAGCTTGTGAAAAAACCTCGGCCATGGCTACTCCGTTGGAATCCGACACGCGGCGGCGCGTCTATCTGCTCGCGGCCGTCGCAGACCTACACCCCGAGACGGCGCGGGCGGCGCTTGAGGGCAAGCCCATGTCCCGAAAGACTCGCGACGCGCTGCGCGCTGCGCGGGCGAACGTGTCCACGGTCCGTGACGAGCTCGGCGCGGTCCTGGATCGGCTCACGGCAACCGACACCGCGAGCACGGCCGGCGCAGCGTCCTCGGCCTCGATGCCGGGCGGCGCGGCGGCGCTCGCCTGAACGAACGCGAGGTGCGAGCGTCCTCGGCCTCGATGCCGGGCGGCGCGGCGGCGCTCGCCTGAACGAACGCGAGGTGCGAGCGTCCTCGGCCTCGATGCCGGGCGGCGCTCGCGGCCTCGCAATCATAATGCCAGGGGGACGCGTCGAAAGGAGGGCGGCGCGAGCGGGAAAGGTGCGCGCTGCGATGGTTCGCGCGAGCGGCGATCGTGCGCGCTGGGATCGTATACCAAGAAAAACGGCCGCCCCGGGAGCACACCGGACGGCCGCGAATGGTCGAGACACCATGAAAGTAGCAGAATCAGAGCCCGAATGCAATGGGCGGCGCGAGGACGAGCATTCCCTCGATGCTCTCGACGGTCGCCCGGCCGACGCTGGGGAGCTTCCGCATGAGGCCAAGGCGGGCGCGCCGGTCGGGACGGCCGAGCACACCACGCGCGAGCCGAACGAGGCGCACGTCGAGCCGGACGAGATCCGGCCCCGCGAGGCCGAGGCGGGCGCGGAACAATTGGCGCAGAACGAGTCCCCCCTCGATGCTCTCGAGGTCCCTCCGCGCCGCAAACAATCCGCCAAGGTCGAGAGCCGGCCGGACGCATCGCGCCCGCCTGCCGAGGAGCACGACGACGGCCGCCCGCCTGGCGAGGCTCGCGAGCGCGCCCGGTCCCCTCGCGGCTCGAAACGCGCCGAGGCGCAAGGTTCGGCCCGCGGGCACAAGCGATCCCAGCGGCAAGCGCCGGACCATCCCCCGGGGGATTGGCGCAGCGCGCTCGTGTACACGTACACACGAGACAGCCGCAAGATCCGGCACGTCCCGGCGAATGCCATTACGATTCTAACTCACGACGAATCGTGGCGCGGTGTCCTGGTCTGGGACGAGTTCATCTGTGCGATCGTGTGCACGCGGTCTCCACCCTGGCATCCTGACGACGACGACGGGGCGCAGCTATCCCAGTGGACGGAGACGGACGTCACGAAGCTACAGGCGTGGCTCGTGCGCCGGTACGAGCTCGACTTGACCCCAGGGCAATGCTACGCGGCGGCCGAGCTTGTGGCAAAAAAGCGCCGGATCCACCCTATCCGCGAATGGCTGCACGGCCTTCGATGGGACGGCGAAAAACGCCTCGAGACGTGGTTGATCCGTCACCTCGGCGCGTCTGATACGCAGTACGTGCGCCTCGTGTCGCGCTGGTTTCTCGTGTCGGCCGTGGCTCGGGCGATGCGCCCCGGCGAGAAGGTGGACACGATGATCATCATCGAGGGACTTCAGGGGCTCAAGAAAAGCACGACGCTCCGCACCCTGTTCGGCGCGCAATGGTTCTCCGACGCGTCGATCGACTGGGGTAGCAAAGACCGTTTCGAGGTCCTTCGTGGGCGCTGGTGCGTCGAGATGGCCGAGCTCGATGGCATCCACAAGGCCGAGATCTCCAGGGTCAAGGCGTTCCTCGCGACGCAAGAGGATTACTACCGCCGACCCTATGCGAAAGCGGCGGAAACCGCGCCGAGGCATTGCGTGTTCGCGGGCACGGTCAATCCGAACGCCCTGGGCACGTATCTCCGCGACGACGAAAACCGGCGGTTCTGGCCTGTGCTATGCACGCACGAGGCGGACCTCGGCGAGCTCGCGGCCGAACGCGAGCAGCTATGGGCGGAGGCGGTCCAATGGTACCAGGGCGACGAAGCAACGCGCCGATGGTGGCCCGAGACAGCCGAGGAAAAAGCCTTGTGCGCGGCCGAGGCCGAAGCACGCCGCCTCGGCGATGCGTGGCAGGGCTTGATTGACGCCTACCTGGAAAAGCCACCGCGCAAGGAGGTCACGATCACGGAGGTTTTGGAGCGCGCCGTCCGGCTGGACGCGTCCAGAATGGACCACGGGGCGAGCATCCGGGCCGCTACGTGTCTCACTCGCGCGGGGTGGAGCAGGGACGGTCGCGAGCGCCGCGACGGCCGCAGGGAGACCGTCTACAAGCGGCCTCCGAAGCAACCCGCAAGCGCCGAGGCGGGCGCGCAGCTACCGCGCGAGGACGAGGACGCGGGCGCGGAGCCGCACGACTGGAGACGCGACCCAATCGCCGCGGCCGGATTGCAGCCGTTGCCTGAAGGGCAATCCTACGCCGAGGCCCATTATCAGAGCTTTGCCGTCGTCGCTCTGCCGGGTCGCCATGTCGTGCGTTGGCTCGATCCTGACGAAGCGGCGCACGCCGGGAGGTTGCCGCGGTACGTTTTCGCCAAGGGCAAAAACGGCTGTCCCTTCGCGCTCTGCGAATGTCGACCGATTTGCCGCAATGGCCATTGCGAGCATGCAGACATGGATCAAGGGGGTTGCACGTGCTGACGAAAGGCGGCCGATATGGGAACCCTCCGCGCCGCCCGGCGTCGCAACGGGGCTCGACGTCGGGGAGACGGCCGCCCGCGCGCCCATCGCCTGCTTCCGCCTCGCCGCGCGTGCGCCTCGATGATGCGCCCTTCGCTCGTGTGCTGGACACCCTCGCCCGCCTCGGATCCCTCGAGAGCGAGCAGGGCGCGCCCGTCGCGCGCGCTCTCGACCGTGCGGGGTTGCTCGGCCATGCGCGCCGCGCGGGGTGGACGGCGCTCCCTGCGTTCGATGTCCTCGCGCGTGCGCTCTCGACGGCCGAGCTCGTCGGTGCTGGGCTCGCGCGGCTCGACGCGGGCGGCATGCGCCCGCAGTGGCCCGCGCACCGTCTCTTGATCCCCTGGACGGCCGAGGCGGGCGCGGAGCAGGAGCACAAGCGCACCTTCGCCCGGCGCTCGCTCCTACCACCGGACGAGCGCTACCCGGTCACGATATGGCCCCCCCGGGCGGCACGCGCGTGGCCTGCTTCGGATCGGCGCGGAGGAGCCGGCGAGGGATGCGCGTAGCGTGCTCGTCGCCGACGCCTTGGACGCGCTCGCGTTGCTCGCGTTCGCCGAGGCCCGCGGGCGGGCGGCCGTCGCATACGTCGTCCCGTGGCTGGAATGGCTCCCCCTGGATGCATCGCCCTTCGCGCCCGGCGATCGTGTGTACGTGTCGATCCCGCGCCCGCATGGGTACGAGCTCGCGCGCCGGCTCGCCGCTCGCGGGGTGAAGGTGCACGAGCTCGCGCCGCCCGTGGGCGCGTCGTGGGGGGAGACGTGGGGAGCGTACCGTGGCGAGGCCGAACGCGAGGCCGAGGCGGACGGCGAGCGCGAACGAGGACGATCCCAGCGCTCGGGCGGGATGAACGCGAAGGACGAAGCTCGAGCGGGCGCGGCAGGGGCGGACTGCGACGCAAGCGGCGGACGTCTGTCGCATCTCGCCGAGCCGTTCGCGAGCACAGCCAGCAAGTGCTCTTTAGCATATGGGCTTTCCCTCATACTCGAGAAGCATTCCATCGACCTTGGCAAAGGTAGTAGTCGTATACCACGACAAGGCGTCCGGAGCAGCCTCGATATGGTCTCCAAGACTATATATGGTATAGCCTCCAGGGGGGCATGCGAGCAGTGTCTCCCAATTGACCACGGGACTCACGCGGAACATGCTGCACAGCTTCGAGCAATACCCTTTCGACTGCAACGAGCGCACAGGGAATACGTAATTTGTGCCCAAGTGGGGGCTCGTTCGATTGCCCACCTTCGTTGAACAATATCGAATACCATCGACAGCAGTATTCTGCGTGACCCATTGCAGCAGTAGTTGCGGGACAATGTATTCCGGCTTAAATGTCGCACTAGGTTCTTTAGCTATCGTGGAGCACGCTGCTACAAGTGGCCAGCAAACGGCATTTGCTACGATGTAATTTTCCAAGTCAGTCTGGGCAGGATCCTGCCGAAGCTTTTCTACTTCTGAAACGAGGCGGCGAGGAACATTAGCCAAGTCCAGCACATGAACATTTTCCGGATCGGCAAACCGAAGCGCCATGACATAGACGGAAGCGAATGGTGGGCGTCCCATCTCCTCCCAGCAAACGTACGTCGACGTGCCGAGATACAAACATGGTAGCCCTTGAATGCTGTAGCGTTGTGAAGAGACTCGGCCACGTTTCTCAAATGGTATGTGGAATAGCTCTTCCGAGGACCACCGTTTGGGCTCGACGCTGGTCCGCATGCGAAACGCAAATGGGAGTCCATTGCGTGCCGGGAACACCCTCATCGATTGAATATGCCGTGATACTTGGGACATTGCTTTGGCAAATGTAAGATATGCGTTGCTTGGACGCCCTTCGAGATACTCGTCGACGCACTGACGAATGCCGGATGTCAATTCTTCGAAAGCCGCTGCTTCTGCCGCAATGCGCGCTTCGAGTGGTGAGCCCGAGAGGTTAGTCATAGCCGTTTTGTGCTCGGCGAATACTCTCTCCAGATATTGGGGAAAGTGGTCTTCGCTGCGCTGTTTCGGAAGCTGCGCAGCATCGGATCGGCACCACTCTTCGAGGGTCGGCATGGGGAGATCTCCTTTCGATGCATGCTCGATCGAACTGCCCGGCAAGGCCAAGAAACGCGGCCCGCCGGCTTCCCGGCGGCCCTTGGTTTGGAGGCGGGCGCGGTAGCAGCTCCTCGGCGCTCGCGTTCGGAGACGGCGCGGGGTGTTCTCTGCCTGCCGGCGCTCGCCGATCGGCTCGCGGTCGCCTGCTACCGGGCCGAGGACGCATCGACGGGGGACGGGGGACCTCGCGCCCGTGGGGAGCTGCTACCGGGCGTCCTCGCGGCGCTGGGGGCCGCTGGCGTTCGGCGAGGTACGCGCGGCGCTGAAGGACCATGCGCGCGCCGAGGCGCCGCTCGTGCTCCGCGCCGCCGCTGCGCGGACGGGGGGACATCGGCGAGGGGGTACGGTTGGCAGGGTGCTCGCGGCGCTCGTGCTCGCCCCCCCTCGATGCTCTCGAGGTCCGGAAACGCGGCGTTTCCCGTGGCTCCCCTTGGCCAGTCTTGGGAGATTGGCCGCAGGTTGGCCAGAGATTGGACACCGCAAAAAGCCTTGCGATCCCGCCTCATCTGCACACGTGTCCAATGTGTCCAAGCATAAGCGTACGCGCACACATAGAAGACCACGCTACACGCTCCCCTCGGGGGGAGGCGCGCACACGGTACGCACGTGTGCACGTGGAAGATGTTGCGGGACCCCTTGGACAGATTGGCCGATTGGACACTCCAGCGAAACCATTGGGGAATCCTTGGCCAATCTCTGGCCAATCTCCTGCCAGTGCGAGGCGCCCTACCCCGCGCCGCCGCTCGTGCTCCTCGCGACCATTGGCCGAAGCGCTTTGCACAGTTTGGCTAGGCTGGCCACTGTGCACACCCTCGAAAACAGTACCAGGGACACGCAGGCGCTAGGGAGGCGACTTTCCCGCGAAGACCTCGACGCGTTGAAATCGTCGTGAACACTGAAAGCGAGGCGGATCTCGCTGTTTCGCGCGGTTCGTGTCCGTGAACGTCGGCGCCCGTCACCCTATCGCCGCTCGTTTCGTGCACGATATTCGCGAAAAACTCGTGTCGATGCTCCTCGCTGCTGGCCGTAATCGCGCCGCGCTGCTATGCTCCGCGTGCACAATGGGCCGCCCCCGACGATGTTTCAGTGAGCCGGCCTCCGAATTCGTATCCTTTCGGCTTACGCGGGCCGAGGCCGAGGCGCTGCAATCTGCGGCCGAGGAAGCCGGGATCGCGAGGAACGAATACGCCCGGCGCACGATGCTCGGCCATCTGTCCAGCCGAGGCTACGCGCCGCCCGCGCCGCCTCGCGCCCTTCGCCGCGTCTCCCCCGTCGATGCCGGGCCGCGCGAGCCGCGCGAGCCGATCCCGCTGCGCGCATCCTCCGCGCCCGCGCTCGCCGAGGCGCCTGCGTGCCGCAACGTCGTGAGCCTCGATGCGCGCCCCCCTCCGCGCTCGCCGAGGCGCCCGTCCTCGGCCGCTGCGCGCCGAACGATCGGGACGAGCGCACCCCTCGCCGATCCGTCTCTCGAGGTGGCGCCCGTGCTCGCCGAGGCGCGCCCGCTGCGCCCGTCTGTCGAGACGAACGGAGCCGCGCCGCCCGCCGCTCCCCTCGATGCCGGTCCGGCCAATCGTCTCCCATCCGCGCCCGCCGAGGCCGAGGCGCCTCGCCGCGAGCCGCGCGAGCCGATTGGCGAGCACGAGGCGCGCCTCGATGATCCGGGCCGCCCGGCGTCCCCTCGCGCCGCCGCTGCGCCGGCCGAGGCCGAGGAAGCTCTCGATGCCCGGCCGGCGCTTCCGACGCTCGCCGCGAGCGCGACGCGCGAGGCTCACGAGGCCGTCCTCGCGGCGCTCGCCGATCCGGATCACGCTCTCGACGCGCCGCCCGCGTCCGTGCACGAGCTCGCCGAGGTCCCTGCGAACGAGGCGCGCCTCGATGATGCCCCGGAGCTCTCCGAAGCAGCGGCGGCCGTCCTCGCGGCGGCGCGGTCCCTCGCGGCGCTGGATCCCTCCGCGCCGATCCCCGCGCCCGTGCTCGTCCTCGAGGTCCACGTCGGCGGGGTGTCCCTCGAGGAAGCGCGCGCGGCCGTGCTCGTGCTCGTCACGCGCGGCGAGCTCGCGGCCGAGGCAGGCGACGACGCGAGCGGCCTCGCGCCGATCGATGCGTCCGGACGAACGATCACCGCGGTCCGCCTCGTGACCGCAAGGCAGGGTTGACCGTGCTCCCGAACCTCGCGGCCGAGGTGGCATTCTGGCAAAAGGCGTTCGGCCTCGATGACTGGACGATCGAAGCGCGCCACGTCGAGGATCTTCGATATCCGTGCAACGACGCGGGCGCGGGATACCCGGCGAAGGGCGAACGCATGGCGGGGTTGTGCACCGTCGACCGCAATGCGCGCAGCGCCAGGATCGCCGTTCGTAGGCCTCGCACGATGCGGCAGCTACGGGAATGGCCCGAGGCCGTCTGTCACGAGGTAATGCACGTCCTCGGCGCGGCCTACCGCATGGCGGGGTGGAGCATCGAAAAGGAACACCTCGTGATCAATATCGTCGCCCCGATGCTGGTCAAAGCGAAACGCAAGGATCCGGCGCTCGCGGCGCGCACGGCCGGGCTCTTCGCCGAGACGTGCCGGCGCTGCGTCGCTGCGCCCTCTCCGCCCACGGTATCGCCGATCATCGCGGAAGCCGAACGAGCCGCCGCAATGAGTGTTTCGCCGCCCGCGTGCGGCGCTCGATGAAAGGAAGCGTTCACCATGAAAAACCCTCTCGGTCGTCTGTTCTCTGCCATCGGGGGCACCTCCGCGCCCGCGCCCGCGCCCGGTGGGCCCGGGCCTCGCCCGGCATTGCCGCCCGCTTCCCCCTCGCCGCCCCCTCTCGAGGTCCAGCGCGCCGAGGCGGCCGTGATGGCATGCGAGCGCGCCGAGGCCGAGGCGCAAGCCGCGCTCGCGGCGGCCCGCATGCCGTGCGAAGCGGCCGAACGCGCGCATCAAGCGGCCCGTCGAGCGTTGCACGAGGCCGAGGACGTCGCGGCCTCGGCTCCCGACGACGAGCGCGCGGCATCGACGCTCGCGGCGGCGCAGCAAGCCGAGGCGCGCGCCGCTGGGATCCTCGCGTCCTTTTCGCGGCGGCATGACGCGGCCGGCGCGTCCCTCGAAAAGGCCCGCGCGGCGCTCGCGGCGGCGCGGACGCGTCTCGAGGGGGCTCGCGCGGACGCCGATCGAGCCGAGGCCGAGGGGCGCATCGTGCGGGCCGGAGAGGACGCGCAAAAGGCGAGCGCGGCCTACGTCGCGACGCACCCCGGGCCGAAGCTCGCGGTGATCCTCGACATGTCGCGCAAGGCGTTCGGCGAGGCGCGGGCCCGCGCCGGAGCGCTGCGCGCCGAGGTGTTCGCCGCTCTCGACGCGGGGGAGGCGGGCGATCGGCGAGCGCTCGCGGCGGAGCCGCATCGGGCCCGGGAGATCAAGGCCGAGGCCGAGGAGCGCCGCGCCGCCGCTCGCGCCGTCCTGGAATCCCTCGCCGATGTCGAGCGCTGGTATGCGCACGCTGCGCCGGCCGTCGCCATGCTGGCGCTCGCGGGCGAGCTGGAACGCGAGGCGCGCGGGATGCTCGGCGAGCTCGCGGCCGAGGCGCACGAGGCCGGCGTCGATGCGCGCAAGGTGGGGAGCGAATTCGAGCCGGTCGATCCGAAGCTCGCCGAGGCGGCCGTGATCCTCGGCCGGTTCCTCGGAGCGACCGCCGAGGACCGAGCCGAGATCGAGCGCCGCGCGTACGCGATCGATATGGCGATCATGCGAGCGCTCTCGACGAATTGGGCCATGAGCACGTGCCGCGTGCACGAGGGAAACCACGGGCGGACCTTGACCAGCGAGGAGCGGGCGCGCTTGCTTCTACGCGATCCGGGCGGGAAGCCCCGGGCGATGCTCCGCGCCGATCATGCGCGCCTCGTGGCGCAGGGCGATCGGGCGGCGCTCGAATACGAGGAGAAGCAGGGACGGGGGACGGATCCGAGGCTCGCGGCAATGCGGGCCGAGGACGAGCGCAATGCGGCTGAGGCGCGCGAACGCGGACCGTATCTGTAAAGTGCCTGCGGTCCGCCATAGAATCAATCCTCCGCGGCACAGCTATTCTATTGCTTCCTGTTCGTGCCGAGAGAGCCACGCCCAACTTAATCGACTATTCTTGCCGCCGCCGAGTTGCGGGCGAAGCGGCATATGATGATCCAGCGTGAGCGCCGTATCTGGGAACCCAAAACTCATGACCAGATGAACTGAGTCATGAGTATCTGGCGACCAATCGGTTTCCGCTTCGACGATTGCTTGAATATATGCGGCCCTGTCCACGATTGCCACCGACTGAACTGGATCCCCTTGTTCACATGGCAGAAATCGAAATCCTTTGGCCGCAAACGAAAGAGACCTGTGGCAGATCGCGTCGCGGGAAGTTATCCTGGCGAAGCATTTGTGATATGGCATAGCTAGCTTGGCGCCATTGGGCGCTGAGACAAATGCATTCATTTGAATTATCGCGTTTGGAAGTCCTCGGCTGCGCCCCGGATAAAGCCGCAAGCTGCAATTGAGTGGTTCCATTGATGGTAGCAACGCTGGGGGTGCGAGCATTCGCAGCAGATCCGTACGCGTTGCGGTGCGTGTCGAATTGCCCTGACGGAACGGAACTTCATGCTTAGGCTGGAAGCCACCCGCTTCTTTATCATGGATGCGCACGACGTACGGCGCCGCGCTTGTTGAAAACAACATTGCAACAACGGGTCCCTGCTCGTGCATGCATACGCGGTGCAACAACAACTCTGGAGCTACGCTTTGCTCGAATTCGGAGACCATCCGGCTATACCAGTTGGAGATTTCTTTCCCGTCTGCACCGGTGACTTTGCGGCCGTCATCATCGACGCCGATTATCCACAAAATGTCATTGCCTCGAGATGCATTGGCATGAGCCGCGATATGTCGGGCCATTTTGTGTATCGGCTCGATCCATCTGCTCTTTAACTCGACCGTTTGATCCTCTGGTTTTCGGCCCTCAAGTACAAGGTCGACCACCTGAAGAACGCGTGCCTGTAGTTGAGAAGGCGTGATCACGAGTGCGATCTTACGTGGCGGCAGCATCCTGGCAAGGAGAAGCACCATTGGTTTCCGCTGCACGGCTCGACGCGCGAGGACGGCCGCGAGCGCCGTGCATCGAGGCGGCCTGGTCCTCGGCCTCGTTCGGCTCGACCATGACCCCGGCGAGCGCCGCGAGCGCCGCGAGGACGGCGGCGAGCTCGTGCTCGTGCTCTTCCCCCGGGCGGCACGGCTCGACGCGCGAGGACGGCCGCGAGCGCCGTGCATCGAGGCGGCCTGGTCCTCGGCCTCGTTCGGCTCGACCATGACCCCGGCGAGCGCCGCGAGCGCCGCGAGGACGGCGGCGAGCTCGTGCTCGTGCTCTTCCCCCGGGCGGCACGGCTCGACGCGCGAGGACGGCCGCGAGCGCCGTGCATCGAGGCGGCCTGGTCCTCGGCCTCGTTCTGCTCGACCATGACCTCGGCGAGCGCCGCGAGCGCCGCGAGGACGGCGGCGAGCTCGTGCTCGTGCTCTTCCCCCGGGCGGCACGGCTCGACGCGCGAGGACGGCCGCGAGGCGCCCTGGTCCTCGGCCTCAGCGCGACCATAGGGACGGCCGCCCGGATATTCGTCGACGGTAGCCCCGCGAATATCTGTCAATCACCGGCGATTCACGCGTCCGCGTGCCGCAAACATGCGCAATCAATGCTGCATGCGTGCGGCGTGGCATATCGTCATCGTGCAACACGTGGCCAGGAAAAACGTTCGTCGTACGCAAATGCGCTTGCCACCGGGCCACGGCCGCTCGTAAATCGAGCCTGGGCCGTCCTACGCGGCCGGGAGCGATGCACAATGCAGCGCAAGGGACCCGAGCGCCCGACGGGCGCGAGCGGGGCGGGATTCGTCCGCCTTTTTGCCAGAGAACGGCCGCGAATTGTCGCGAAGCTGCGCCGGCTCGGTGTGCATAAGGCCGACGCGAACGACCTCGCGCAACGTGTGTTCTTGCAATACTCCCAGCTAAGCAGAGCGCCGCGTAACCCTGCCGAATGGCTCATGCGAACGGCGTGGTTCCTATCGATGAATTGGCGACGCCTCGCCCGTCATAGGGTCGAGGTGCTCATGCCAGGGAGAGACCTGCAAAGGTGCGCTCTCGACCCGTCGCCCTCGCCCGAGGAGCGCGCCGAGCTTGCGCAATGGTGTGACCGCGCCGAACGGCTGCCGCCCGTCGAGCGCGCCGCGCTGCGGCTCCACCTCGAAGGTTATTCGATCGACGAGATAGCACGCAGGCTCGAGACCTCGCGCGCTACCGCTTGGAAACGATTGCACGCTGGACAAGAACGGCTGAAACGAACGGAGGGACGCCATGCAACGGCAATGGGTGGTCAACGAAGAGACGGGCAAGCATAGCGAACGGATCACGCTGGATCAATCCGATCTAGAGAAGCTTCGGCCCTACGTCTGCGGCATTGCTCGCCGGGTAGGCGTTATCGCTGCCGACCGTGACGATTTGGCGCAGGACGTGCTTTTTGCATTCTGGCGCTATTCCGAGGAGCGACGGATCCGCGTCATCGAGGGGAAGGCCGACGTGGACGCGGCACGGACGCTCATCGCGGCGTTTGCAGTCCGGGCCGCCCGGCGCTATCGGCGGAGCGCAAGGTGGAGCGGTGGGGGCCCGGCAGACGAAACACCCTCGCGCGGGGGGGATCCCGCTCTCCGTTTCGAGGCTCGCGAAGCTCTGCGGATGGTCGAGCGATTGCCTCCGAACCTGCGCAGGGTGGTCGAGCTCGACGCGCTCGAGTGCACGACAAGCGAAACCGCCGAGACCGTCGGCGTGGTGCTCGGCACGGCCAAAAGCAGGCTGTCTCGAGCGCGTGACTTGCTGGCGATCATGAGATGATCCACGGGAGCACGGCCGCGCAATAACGGGCGCGCTGCGGCGGCGCTCCTCGCGCGTCGGCTACGCCGCGAGCGCGCGCCGCTCGGCGCGACGCGCACATGGTGCAGGGGGATCGGGAAGGGGTGAGCCCCGGGCGAACCCTCACGAGCTCGCCCGGGGCCATGGGAGCGGCCTACGCCTTCCGGCGCTTGCGGCTGCTCTTCACCGCCGAGGCCGGCGCTTCCTGGCCAGCGGGCGGGGGCTCGCCGAGGAGGGCCTGTAGGGCGACCGTAGCGCGCCGCGCGCCCTCGATGTCACCCGACGCAAGCGCCGCGTCGAGCATCGCACGGACGGCCGCGGTCGCCTGGACGAGAGGGCTCGACGGGGGGGCCGTGATCGCCTTGGGTTCTCGTCGGGATTCTGTCGAGCGACCAGGAATCGCGGGGTTACGCTCGCCGATCGGCTCGATGGGCTCGACGGTCTCGGGCTCGCTTTCCGCGGGTTCGAGGTCGATCGGCTCGATCTCATATCCTTTGCGGCACTACGCGATCACGATGTGGTTGCGGGTGGGGGGGCTCGTACACGTCGTCCAGCGGATGGCAGGTCACAAGCACCTGGCCACCACGCAACGTTGCGTGCATCACCTCAAGGAGGACCTTGAAGAGGCCGCCCGCCGGCTCACCCTGGCCTCCGAGGGCAAACGGGGTGGGGGCAACAGTGGGGCAACGGGTTCCGAGAGTTCGGCGGGGCAGCGCGGTAGGAAGCGCTAACCCCGCGGAATCATTGGCACCCCCGGCAGGAATCGGACCTGCGACCTTCGGTTTAGGAAACGGCTTAGGTAGCTTCTAGCAGCACCCTCGAACCACACGGAGATCAGCAGCAAAACAGCGGTGATCCCGGCCGTTCTGCGAGATCGAGGGTGTGAGCTGGGGATGACCGAGACGAGACGTTTCGAGACCGTCCGGTGCATCGGTTGGGGCAACAGTGGGGCAACAAGGAAGACCCCGCTTGCCGGGAGCACTACCGCGTCCGTGCCCGTGGCGAGCTGGCCGGGGGCGCGGGGAGCCGTCGCTCGATGCCATCGAGGAGCGCCGCGAGGCCGCTCTCGAACAGCGCGTCGAGGCTCAGGTCGAAGCCTTCCCGGAGGTCCCGCAGCACCGACGAGAAGCTCGCGTGGCGGGCCGACCTCGCGAGCTCGGCGAACACGGGCGCCTGCGCTTCGTTCCAGTGCTCCCCGTCGACGCCGCTCTCGGCCTCGGCGCGCCGCTCGGCCTCGAGATCGACGCCGACGCCGCGCACGTAGCTGAAGACAAGCAGGTGGAGCTCGAGGCGCCCGCGTGCGTCGACGCCCGAGCCCTCGAGCGCTTGGAAGATCCAGTCCGCGAACGCGACCACGTTCGGCTGGGTGAGCGGGCGCGTCACCGTCATCACGTGGGCGAGCCATGGGTGGCGCTGGTAGAGCGTCCAGAGCCCGCGTGCGGAGACCTCGAGGCCCTCGCGCCACGAGCGCGCGGGCGGCGGCAGCTGGAGCTCGCCGAACGCGGCGTCGACCATCGCGGCGACGAGCTCGGCCTTGCTCTGTACGTGGCGATAGAGCGACATCGGCGGCGCCGACAGCACCGCCGCGACCGCGCGCATCGACAGGGCGTCGACTCCCTGCGCGTCCGCGATGGCCATCGCCGCCCGCACGATCTTCGCGCGGCCGAGGCCCTCTTCCGCCGGGGCCTGCCGCGGCGCGACGACGTGGCCGACCCGCGGCTTCGCCAAGAGCACACCCTCCTGGCACAGCGCTGCAAGCGCTTTCGCGGCCGTCGCGTGCGCCACCCGGAAGCGCCGGCTTACCGCCCGCGTCGACGGCGCCCGCGCGCCCGGCGGGAGGGCGCCGGTCGCCACCTGCCGCTTGAGCTCCGCCACGATTCGCTGCGAGGCCCCCGCGCGATCCATCGCCCTGTACTAGCACAGAATCTTTGCGAATTGCGGAGGATTCATTCGACGATCCTGCTGGGCTGCGTACAGTGCACGCAGCTCCGCGTGTGGTGCGCGCGGCTCGGCGTGCCTCGCACGCGAGGAGGTCCCATGGCTCGTAGCATCCTCGTCTCCGGCGCAGGTATCGCCGGCCCCGCGCTCGCGTGCCGGCTCGGCCGCGCGGGTTTTTCCGTGACCGTCGTCGAGCGCGCCCCCGCCCTGCGGCGCGGAGGGCAAGCCGTCGATTTCCGCGGCCCCGTGCACATGCGCGTTCTGCGCGAGATGGGCCTGTTCGAGGCGCTCGCGGAGCGGCGTACGCACATGGGCGCGCTGCAATTCGTCGACGCGAGGGGTCGTGTCGTCTTTACGTTGCCGCCATCGTTCGCCGGCGGCGAGCTCGAAATCGAGCGAGGCGATCTCGTCGACGTGCTGTTCCAGAAAAGCCGCGATAGCGCCGAATACGTCTTTGGCGACTCGATCGCCTCGATCGCGCAGGATGGCGGGGGCGTCGACGTCACATTCGAGCGCGAACGGCCGCGCCGCTTCGATCTCGTTGTCGGCGCCGACGGCCTCCACTCGCGCGTCCGCGCGCTCGCGTTCGGCGAGGAGCGCCGCTACGTGCGTCACCACGGGCACTCCGTCGCCACGTTCCGCATGCCGAACCTCCTCGGCCTCGAGCGGAGGGGCCTCGTCTACAGCGAGCCCGGGAGGGCCGTCGTCGTCAGCAGCACGCGGAATGTGGAGGAGGCCGTCGTCATGCTCGTCTTCACCCCCTCGAACGAGCCGCTCCGCACGCGCTTCACCGGCATGGGCTGGGAGGTGCCGCGGCTTCTCCCGTACCTCGACGGCGCGAGCGACCTCTACACCGACACCATCAGTCGCGTTGACGTCGACGGGCTGTCGCGCGGCCGCGTCGTCCTCCTCGGCGACGCGGGTTACGGCGCCACCATCGGGGGCCAGGGTACGGGCGTCGCCGTCGTCGCCGCGTACGTGCTCGCTGGCGAGCTCGCGAGGGAGGCCGATCACGCGCGGGCCTTCGCACGCTACGAGGCCACCATCGCGGGCTACGCGCGCGGCTGCCAGGCCACCGCGCGCCACATGGGCCCATTCTTCGCGCCGCGATCCCGCGCGGCCATCGCCCTCCGGAACGCGATGTACCGAGCGCTCACATCCCGCCCGCTCGCCGGCGTGTTCGAGCGGATGACGGCGAGCGCGGCCAGCGACGTCACATTGCCGACGTACGTCTGAACCAGGCTGGTCAGCGAGCGGCGGTGAGCATTGTCTGGTGGCCGTCCGATTCGCACCATGATCTCATCGGATGCTCCTTTGGGAGCCCAAGCGTCGGAGCAGGAGGCGGATGGTGTCACGAGCGCGATCCGGCTGCGGTCGGTTTTTCTGGACATCCGCCCCGTCCCGGGACAAACCTTGTCTCAGGAGGGCGCGCTCAACCCGGGGTCCCCGAACTCGCGACACCCACCCGGCTTGCCGGGAAACGGGACCAAGAAAAACCCCTGACCCAGACCCCGGCCTGGAGCGCGCCCTCCGCCTTCGTTGGTCGGTCAGGCCTTAGGCGGCCCCTCCGCCCCCTCGGGGGCGCCTTCCGCCGCCTCTCCCACCCCGGGCTGCGCAGGCCCACCCGCGAAGTGGACGGTCACGTGAAGCTTGCCGTCGAGGACCGCGGCCACGTAGCCACGCGGATACCCGAGCGTCTGCGCCACGGCATGCTGGGCTTTCCCCTGCGCGTACGCGACGAGCGCGCTCCGCACGCGCTCCTGCATATCGTTCGAGAGGACAGCGGGAACGCTGTCCGGGTCTTGATCGTGCGTATCCTCGACGGACGGATCGGTGCCTTCTTGCCCTGCGATGGCAGGACGACCGATGATGGGCATGGGTTGCGACTCCGCTCGTAACGGGGTTGCGGCCAAGTCGCCCCGGGGGATTTCCAGGTCCCTCGGGGCGGCGCTTCTTGCAGACTATAGTCTGTAGACGCCCAGTCTCTACTCGCAGACCGTCGACCGTCAAGGTGGCTGGCAACGGGCTGGAGCAGATCTTCGGGCAAGTGGTCCGCGAAGTCCGGATCGAGGTGGGGATCTCCCAGGAAGAGCTGGCAGATCGGGCCAATCTGCATCGCACGTACGTAAGCCTGCTCGAGCGAGGGAAGCGCAATCCGTCGCTGAACGTCGTCCAGGCCCTCGCGACGGCGCTCGGGACCACGATGACGCGCCTGGTTTCCGAGGTCGAAGCGAGGCTGCCACGGAAGTAGGACAAACCCCCGATGCCCACCCCTGGGTCATCGTCGCGCTTCGAGGCGGGAGGGGATGCGACGGTGGCGCTACCTCAACGTCACTTCGCCTACCCCTACGCGGGATTAATGAACACGTTGTAGATCCTGTGGTCGGATGCCCCGGCCGTTCTGCGAGATCGAGGGGGCGAGTTGAAGCTGACCACAACGCGACGTTCTGAGACCCTTCGGTGCCTACGTTGGGGTAACAGTGGGGCGAGTGCAGGCTACGGCCGAGCCGCGCGTGGGGCCCCACCCAGCTCCTCCCTCAGCCGCAGATCGTGCTGCACGTCGACGTCGACGTCCCGTTGTGCGCGCACAGCGCGTAGCACGCGTCCTTGGGGGTCTGCGACGTCCCGCAGGCATTACACGTCCCCGCCGAAGTGCCGCAGATGGTCTCGCAGGTCGACGTCGACGTATTATTGGCGATGCACAACTTATAACAGCCGACGATGGCGCAGTCAGAGTTCGTGCCGCAGATAGTCTCGCAGGTGGAGGTCGAGGTGCCATTGGCGGCGCAGTTCTCGTAACAACCCAGCTCGGCGCACTCGGTGCCGAGACCGCAGATGGTCTCGCAGGTGGACGACGACGTGCCGTTGGCGGCGCAGAGCTGGTAACAGGCGTACTGGCCGAGGCCGGTGGTGGTGCCGCAGATGGTCTCGCAGGTGGACGTGCTCGTGCCGTCGGCGGCGCAGTTCTTGTAACAGCCGCGCTCACCGCAGGCGGTGGTGGTGCCGCAGATGATCTCGCAGGTGGATGCCGACGTGCTGTCGGCGATGCAGACATCGTAACAGGCGCCCTGTGCCGACGGGGTGTCGGTGCCGCAAATGGTCTCGCAGGTGGAGGCGGAGGTGCCCTTCTGCACGCACAGGGCATAACAGCCGACGCCGTTGCCGATGGGGCACTGCGAGGCGCAGGTCGACGGGCTGGTGTCGTTGGCAAGGCAGGTCTGCCAGCATCCGTCGATGGGCGGATCGCACTCGGGGTCGACGGGACCGCCGCCCGTGCCGCCGCCACCCGCGCCGCCGCCGCCCGCGCCGCCGCCGCCGCCTGTGCCCCCACCGCAGAAGGTGGGAGTCTCCACGGCCTGGCAGGCGTTGCCTGCCGCCGCGCACGCGCCGTCGATGCACGCGGCGGCGAGGAACTGCTCGCCGCTCGTGGCGCAGTTGCAGCACACGGGCGCGCAGTCGGCGAAGGTGGAGCAGCTCTCGCCGCCGGGCTTGGTGCCGTGGAGCTCGGCGGGCGACGACGGGCACGCGCCGTTCGCCTGCTCGCCCTTCGACGAGACGTTGCCCGTGTCCGTGCCGCCGTCGCCTCCGCCTCCCGTCGTGCCCGGGGAGCTCGAGCTGGCTGCGCAGGCCGCGATGAGGAAGGTCAGGATGGATGCGTACACGATCGGGCGATTCACCATGGCCGGGATGGTCAGCACGACGGCGGCGGTGCGCCCAGCGGGCGAGCACGATTCCGACGGGGCGGCGCCGGATCGTGCTCGAGACACCCGAAGGGCGTCCATTCGCCGTGTTTCAACTTGGTGGGGATGGGACGTACAACGTGCACAAGGGGATAGACGATCAGGGGGCCGTCTGCTCCCTAGTTATCGTTTGGCGGCGCGGCGCTGCCACCGTCCCACACCCACCCTCGGCCGCGCCGTGGAGCGCGCGGTCGCGACGTTATCGAGCGCGTTCTTGGGCATGGCTCCTCGGTCCGTTCGCCGGACCGCTCCCCACCAGATCCTCCAATCCGCCAGGAATCACGTCCTCGACCCGGAGGCCGAGGCCCACGGCGATCTTCACGCAGGTCTCGATCGTGATATTGACGCGCCCATTCTCGATACTGGACAAGGCGCCTTTCGTAACTCCGCTCGTGTCGGCGAGGTCGGCCAGCGACATTCGTTGATCCAGGCGTAACTCCCGGATGCGCGTGCCGAGGGTTGAGAGAAGTGGATGGGTCGTTGGTCGACGTGGCATGGCCGGTCCTCCGAGATTGGTGCTCGTCGACCTTGGGCGACTACGGTGCAGCCAGCGAGCACCTGTGCGCGAGCAGGGAGCGGCCACACCGGAGCCGCCCAAGGCCGGCGATTCGTACTTCGCGAACTAAAAAACCGATGTGAAAGCGCTACTGCGTCGCCTCGGCGTCTCGAAGCGCGTTCGCGATCATCCATGGCGACGGCGAGCGCTCCTCGTATCGATGCCCCGGCGGAGACTTAGGGCCGATCGACGTGCGTCGGGGACTTGTGACCTTCGGCGTTTCCGCGGGGGTGGTGGGCTTCAGTCTCGACCTTACGAGGCCAGCATGCCGCGCGAGACCGTCCGACATTCGGCCTTCCACGCTGTGGGCGCGAGCAGCGAATGCGTCCTCTTCGCCTGCGCACGACCCGAGGTGGGGCGTGGCTGTGAAGACTACGGCTGCCGTGCCGAGGCTTCCGATGAAACGGGCAGGGGTGCGGTGAAGAGACCCGAGCAACCGCGTCCAGAACGAGCCCACCTGCGCGCGCGCCTCGCGGGCGAGCAAGCCAAAAAGAGCCAGCGGAATGGCACCGATCCGGCGCCGACGACGGCGGAGCGACCGCGCCGCAGACTCGTCCACCGCAATGCGCGCCCGATGGAGCACGCCATCCACTCGCTCTCGCATCGTTGCCCACGCGACGTTGCGCTCCGCGGCGAGTTCCTTGATCGTCGTCCCCTCGTAAAAATGCTCGTGGAGCAGTGAGCCATCGTCAAGGCCCAGACGCTCGAATACCTTGGACGCGTCGACCTTCGCCTCGTAGTTCTCGACATGCGCGCTGCTGGCCTCGATTGCGCGTACGATCTCCTCGGTGGGCGTCGCGACTTCCCGCGAGCGGGATGCGTCCTTGCGGTTCGTCAGGGCCTCGTATTTCGCGACGGCGTTCAGCCATGCGCCAAAGCCTTCTTCGTCTTTTGGATCGGGCCGCTCTGCTTTAGGCTTGCTACATACGACCAGGAATGCATGATGGACGACGTCCATCACATGCTCCGAATCGACTCCGACCGAGCGAACCACCGCGGCCATAGCATCCCGATACCGGAGCGTGGCCTCTCTGGAGATACCGAGTTCGTTCGAGCAGTCGTCGAGGACGCGTGTCATGCCCCAGACCCTCTGCTCGCGTTCACGAGTCCCATGGATACAAAGGGCAGAAGTCGCCCTCCATCACGGGAAAAATCGACCGACCCCTCCACATTTTTCGTCGAGGGGGCCACGGAGTGAGGTCGCACACTGATTTCAGGCGCTTCTGGAGTGCGTTTGGCGCGGCGGCCCTAAGCGTGGCCTGGTCGTCGTCGGCCCTCGCGGCGGACGAGCTGCCGCACAGTCGCGTCGAGCTCACGACGGATCGGACGTTGCCCGGTTGCTCGGATGCGTTCGAGTTCAAGGCCATCCTGGCTAATTGGGTGCCCGTGAGTACGATCGATCCGACGGCGGCGCGCGCGCTTGTCGTGCGGATCCGGCGACTCCCCGATGGCGGGAAGTCGGTCGATACGACGATCACGGACGAGAACGGCGTCGCCGTATCCACCGATCACCGCGACTACTCGCCCCAAACCGACTGTTTCAAGGTGCTTTATTGGACGGCCTTCGACGCGGCGACGCGGATCCGAGCAGCAGCGCCGAAGAAGGAGGAGCAGGCCCCAACGCCTTCGGTAGAGCCTCCGCCATCTCCCAAGACGGCCCCGTGCCCGAGATTCCCGACGTGTCCACCGCCCTCGAAACCGCCCGCGGCAGCCCCGGCTCCGGTGGCCAGGCGCGTTTTCCTGGCGTTGGGAGGGATCGCGTCTTACGGGCTCATTCCGGATTGGGCACCCGGGCTCCGCGTTGCCGGCGGCGTTCAGCTCCCGCAGCTCTCGCTCGAGCTCGATGCGCGCTGGGGGGCGAACCTGAACACGCGCCCGCTGGGGTTCACGGAGGCGGAGATGCACACGTTCGCCCTGACGGCTGGCGCGTGTGTGAAGCGCCCTCCGCTTCTCGGCTGTCTCTTGGCTGCGGGGGGCGCCGTAGGGGCGGCGACGCTCAACCGAGCTTACGCTGGTCATATCGTGCGCGCGTTCTTCGGCGTCGGTGCGCGCAGTGGCGTCGAGCTACCGTTTACGGAGCACCTTGCTGCGCGCGTCGACGTTGAAGTTGCGTTTCCGCTGGTCGGTACCCGACTCGATTTGGTTAACCCTTCGTTCTGGGAGACGCTGACCCCCACGTTCACGGGGGGAGGCTCGCTCGTGTACGCGTTCTAAATCACGGCCATGGCGCAGCAGACCGTGACGGGCTCGAGCAGCACGAGCTCCCCTTCCGCGTTCCCCCCGCTCGGCGTGCACGCGCCCTTCGTGTATTCGAGGACCGCGGCCGATTTGCCGGAGAGCTGCGTCCCCGGCATGAGGTCCTTGCAGGGAGCGGTCATGCCGGCCGAGACGTCGGCGGCCTCCTTCTCGATCGTGCATGCCGCGTCGCTGAAGATCCGAAACTTCACATTGCAGAACCCGCCGCTTGGCTCGCTGCACGCGCACTCCGCGCAGGTCCGTTTGTCTTCCACGTACCCGTAGAGGAGCTTCTTCTCGCCCCATCCCTCCGGGCACACGTGGTCCCCCTCGAGGTACAAACAAGAGGAGAAGCCGGGAGGCGTCGCGACACACACCTTCCCCTCCGCCTCGGTGCACGTCGGCAAGGCGCTCTCGCTCGTGCAGACCCGCCCGAGCGTGATCTCCGGTCCGCCGTTCCATGCCTTTGGAGCCTTGGGCTCCGGATCGCCGACGAGGTGCGGTTTACATGGCAGCTCCTCGATCACCGGGGGCGAAATCGTGATCGAACGGACGCAGGGAACACCGCCGCAGAGTTTGTCCCCAAGGATCGACTTGTCGCCGTTGCAGGTCCCGTCCCAGTTTGTCGGCGGATCGAAGTTTGTCTTGACACCGCCACCCGGATCTGCGCAGGCGGCCGAGTTGACAGTCCACGTCTCTGGGAGCTTGCACGTCCCCTCGGGCGCATCGCACTTGCACGTGCCGCACGAGGGCGGGGGCGGCGCGGTCCAGCCTTCGAACGCGAGGATCGGCGCTTCTTTGGGACATGGCGGCGCCGCGATGTCCCAGCCCTGCCAGAAGCTCATCGGCCCTTTCCAGCCCGCAGGCCCAGGGGCCACGCACGAGCCGCCCGTGCAGAGCGAGGACGTCGAGCCGTCGACACCTGCGTCCGTTCCCGCAGATGGGCAATACCTCTCGTAGCTGGAGTTCTCGGGGGGGACGCCGTCGGGACACCACTCGGGACTCGGGCACGGGCAGCACTCGTAGGGGACGTCCTCCGGGCAATCGGGGCGGCAGTAGTCGGGGACGGTCACGTACTTCGGCCATCCCTGCGGGCAAGCCTCAGGGGAGGGGCAAATGCAGCACTCCCGCGGGATGAGGAGGTTGCCGTCGTCGTCGATGGGGCAATCAGACCCGATCGTGCCACTGGAGACGATGCAGGCCGGGATGGCGAGCGCGGCAAGGCCCGCGCTGGCTGCGAGCAGAAGCGCTGTACGTGCGAGACGAACCATGACGCGAGGGTACGGCACCGGGGCGTGGTGCGGCAAGGTCTAAAGGGCGGATCCCGTGTTGGTTGGAGATGCGCGGGCAAACCCTGTGGGGGAAGGGACAAACCTTGGCTTACGGGGTGCACGGGCAGCGCAAGCGGCACTCGGGGGACTCGTCGCGGCTCATACGGCAGGCGGATTCGCAGCGATCCGAGCACGTGCAGGCGGGGAGTTTCTCGGCGAGAAGAATTGGCTGGGCGAGCGGCATTGCGCGCACCTCGGTCTCCGAGATTTCGTCAAAGCGGGCGAGGTTCGGGTTTCTATCGCTATGATCGGGACATCAATGCGACGCCATGACGTTCGCGAAGAGGTCGATTGGAGCAAGAAGCGGGTGGTCGCTGCATGTGTGGAATGTCACAACCATCCGGCATGCGGGAAGCATGCTCGGCGTCGGTGAGTACAAAATCCGGGGTTGTCCGCCCTAGGCGCTTGTCGAACGAACCGCCCTTCTGGTACACGCTCCGGCATGACTTTTCGCGCCTCGCACTTCTTGGCACCTGCACTTCTCGCCCTGTCCGTCGTCGCGTGCGGCGGCACGGCGTTCACCTCGACGAAGACGGCGGAGCCCGTGCTCATCGCGCGCGCGGAGTCTCCCGCCGAGGTGCGCGCGGCCGTGATCCGAGCGATGGAAGCTCGGAGATTTTCGGCCCTCGGCGAAGAGCCGGGGAAGATCGCCGCCCGCCTCGACAAAGGCGAAATCACCCTCGACGTCGACATCGAGTACTCGGGCACGCAGTACGTCGTAAAATACGTGAAGAGCACCGGCCTCCAGACGAAGCCGGGCCCGGGCGGCGAAGTGCTCGTCGACGATCACTGGTCGGGGTGGGTCCGTGGCCTGAGGGCGCGCATCGGCGAGGAGCTCCTCGTGCCGAAGAAAGAGGCCGCGGAGACGGCGAAACGCGAGCGCGAGTACCAGCTCCTCATCGAGCAGCACAAAACGGCGCAGGCTCAGGCGAACGCCCAAGCTGCCCAGGCGGCCTCGCAGCCACCGCAGACCCAACCCGTGCAGGGCCAGGTGGTCATCCCGATTCCGCTGCCCCAGCTCCCCGCGGGTGGCGTGAACCTGAACCACTCGACGACCCATGGCAGCCAGACGATCACGTGCTGCATCAACGGCGCGTTTTACGCGTGCCCGAGCCAAGAGGCGTACAAGAAGTGCATGAGCCTCGGCCCACACGAGTGCACACGCGACACGAGCAAGAGCTGCAAGTAACTGCGTTCTGCATGTGTTCGTGATGGGACAGGAGCTCGACGAGCTCATGCGCTCGCCGACCTGCACGAGGCGAAGCACCACGGCTACCTCCGCACGGTGCGTCCGAAAACTGCCAGCGCCATCACGCCAAACAGCACTTGGCCGAACCCCGTGCTCTCCCCACTGCTGGAGAGCTCGTGAAACTCGACGTCTTCCCCGTAGAAGAACCGGAGAATCGTGGCATGGTCCTATCCTTGTGCGGCCAGCCAATGCGCACGATGCTGCCCCAGGCAGCCACGGTTTCCTGGGTGCGAGCGCAGCGAAAGATGGGTCGGAATGACATCACGCCCCCGCCGCCCGGCATTGTAGGTCACCCATCTCTAGGTATTGGTCGGATCAGGACCGTGCGACCCATCTGACTTCCAATACGCTCCCGCGACGTGGTTCGCCAGGATCATGCGCCCCTGGTGGTGCCTTCGAGGAAGACGTTCGGCGAGGTGGTCGACGAGTTCAAGTCGACGGTCATGATCACCGAGCTGAAGGTGACGTCGCGCAAGGCGTACGAGGGGGTGCTCGACGCGACGCTGGTTCCGAGGTTCGGCGGTCGTGGGGTCGACGAGGTGGACGGCGTCGCGGCCGGGGAGCTCGACCTCGAGCTGTCGAAGCGCGAGCTGTCGCAGTCGACGCGGAACAATACGCAGATCGTGCTCCGGTCGGTGCTGCGATTCGCGAAGGCGCGTGGGTACATCGCGCGGGTGCCGGAGGGGTTGCCGCGGCTCAAGCCGATCGGGCAGTGCATTCTGGAGATTCCGACCGACGAGGAGGTCGACCGGATCCTCGCGGCGGCGAGCGTGTCGCAGCGGTTGGCGTTCGTGTTGATGGCGTATGCCGGGCTGCGGCCGAATGAGGTGCGGGGGCTACGGCGGCGGGATGTGCGGCTCAGGTGGGAGGGAGAGGCGGTCGCCGGGGGGTTCGTGAGCGTGCGGGAGGGGCGGTCGTTCGGGGAGACGCATACGCCGAAGACGGGGCAGCGGGAGGTGCCGGTGACGCCGGAGCTCGGGAGGTTGCTCGCGCCGGTGGAGGCGGGGGCGCGGGAGGAGCTCGTGGCAATGACGGCGCGGGGGAAGCCGTGGGGGCAGTCGGGGTTGGTGCAGGCGTTCGAGCGGGTGAGGGCTCGGGTGGGGTTGGAAGGGTGGTCGGTGTATTGCCTGCGGCATTATGCGATCACGGCGTGGTTAAGGGCTGGGGTGCCGGTGCACGTGGTGCAGAGGATGGCGGGGCATAAGAATTTGGCGACGACGCAGCGGTATGTGCATCATCTGAAGGAGGATTTGGAGGAGGCGGGGAGGAGGATGGCGGGGAGGCGGACGGTTTAAGCTCCCGGCCCGCGCTCTCAGCCGTGGCGCGAGCAGCTCCTCGGGAACGAATGCACTGGACAACGGGAAGCCACATTTGTATGGTGTCGCGCATCTCTCCGCGCACGGTTCTTCTGGGCGGGGGGGAACTACTTCAGTCCATGCGCGCGCTCGGTGATTCAAATGAGTTTACCCGCCAGGGCATCGAATGCATTCGCGATATTCACGTTGTTGACGGTCGCCAACTGTGGTGCCGACGGCGATCCCTTGCCGTTCTGGACCGCGGAGACCGATCGAGCCGGCGAGGTGATGAGCGCGCCTCACAGCGCAACACCCATGTCGGCGGAGCTCGTCGCAGCATACATCGAAGCGATGCAATCGCGGGCAGGCGAATCCCATTCCGTCGAGCGTGTCGCCGCTGGTCGCTGGCGTGCGGCCAACCCTTCCTTGGGATTCGTGGCGGACCTTGATGCCGAAGGGGTGCGATTGACTCCTGGCGCCCAAGCCTCGCCATCGCCCGATTGGTCCGCGACGCTGTCGTTCTCGGGTATGGGCTGCGGCGGCTCTCTGTTGGCGCCGTCGCCTGCGGAGCCGGTGGCGACGGCAAACCGCGTCGATTACCACCGCGGAGAGTTGACGGAGTGGTACGTCAGCGGCCCGCTCGGGCTGGAGCAGGGGTTCACGTTGACTGCCGCGCCCGCGTGCCGAGGCGGCGGCGGTGGCGAGATCACGCTCGGCCTCACCGTCGCGGGCGAGCTTTCCCCGGCGCTCGGTGCTTCGGGAGACATCGTGGAGCTCCACAATGGCGCGGGGGCGACCGAGCTCCTTTATGGGAATCTTTTCGTTCGTGACGCGACCGGACGAACGCTGCCTTCACGGCTCGGGGTGCGGGGCAGCGACGTGACGATCTCGTTCGACGATGCGGGGGCCGTCTATCCCGTGGTCGTCGACCCGCTCATCGCGACGCTGGAAGCCAAGCTCGTGGCCCCCGACAAGGAGGCCGGTGACTGGTTCGGTTACTCCGTCGCGATCAGCGGGGACACCGCCATCGTCGGGACCCCGAACGACACCACGGCTGCCGGACAGCAGGCAGGTTCAGCCTTCGTGTTCGTGCGTAATGGCGGTGCCTGGGTCCAGCAGGCCGAGCTCGTGGCCAACGACGCGCTCGCCAACGACCATTTCGGGCACTCCGTCGCGCTCCAAGGCGACACTGCCATAATCGGAGCTTTTGGCGTCGATATCGGGGGAATCGCCAACGTGGGCGCGGCTTACGTCTTCACCCGCACTGGCAATGTTTGGACCCAGCAGGGCAAGCTCACTGCACCGGCCCCGGCTGGCGCGCAGATTGGCCATGACGTGGCGATCGACAACGACACGGCGATTGTCGCATCCCAGGGCGGAAGCGGCTCCGGCGGGGTACTGGCCTTCGTACGGAGCGGCGGTGTCTGGACCTATCAGGCTCAGCTCTACGTCAACGGCCAGCAGCAGCTGGCCGATGGGTTCGGCCGATCGGTATCCATCCGTGGTGACACCGTCGTCGTCGGGGCCCCCAACACGGATATCAACTCGATAGCGGACGAAGGGGTCGTCTATGTGTTCGCGCGCAGTGGCAGCGTTTGGACCCAGCAGGCCAAGCTCACCTCCGCCCTCGGCGGCGACGGAAACGACCTGTTCGGCACCAGCGTGTCCCTGGACGGCAATACCTTGCTCATCGGAGCGCCCGGCGACGAATACGCGGGGAACACCTACATTGGTTCGGCCTACGTGTTCACTCGGAGCGGCGCCGTCTGGACGCAGCAGGCCAAGTTCTACGCCACCGATGTGGCGAACTCGAAGGTGTTCGGCACCCAAGTCTCGCTCGAGGGCGACACCGCCGTCATCGGCGCCCACAACACGCTGATCGGATCGAGCATGGTCGGCGCCGCCCACGTGTTCACGCGCAGCGGCACCATCTGGACCGAGCAAGCGAAGCTTCTCCCGAACACATACGGCATGTGGGATTATTTCGGCTTCTCCGTCGGCGTGAGCGGCGACACCGTGCTCGTCGGAGCTTACGAACATGACGCTGGGGCAACCAACACAGGTGCAGCGTATGCGTTTTCTCTCGCGCCCCCGAAGCCAAATGGCGCGAGCTGTTCGCTCGGCACCGCTTGCGTGAGCGGCTTCTGCGTGGATGGCGTGTGCTGCAACAGCGCCTGCGGCGGAGGATCGACGACCGATTGCCAGGCGTGTAGCGTGGCTTCGGGTGCGGCCATGGATGGGACCTGCGGGCCCGTGGCGGCTGGGGCGGTCTGCCGCGCCGCGGTGGGTGCCTGCGACGCGGCAGAGGTATGCGATGGCGCGGCCACGACGTGCCCCAGCGACGCGCCGGCCTCGGCTGGTACGCTCTGTCGCGCAGCCGCCGGCGATTGCGACGTGGCTGAAGCCTGCACCGGCGCGAGCACGACCTGCCCTGCCGATGCGCGCGCTCCCGCGGGCACGGGGTGCCGCGCGGCCGCGGGCGATTGCGACATGGTTGAAGTTTGCAATGGTATGTCCGCTGCATGCCCCGCGGATGCCCTTGTCCCCGCCGGAACTACCTGCCGCGCCGCCGCGGACGCCTGCGACGCGCCCGAATCGTGTGACGGGACGAGCGCGGCGTGCCCCGCGGACGGGCTGGCGCTCGCAGGCACTCCATGCCGCGCAGCGGCCGGCGATTGCGACGTGGCCGAGAACTGCGACGGCCTCTCTGCGGCCTGCCCCGCCGACGCCCTGGCCGACGTGCAGATCGTGTGCCGTCCGGCGTCGGGCCCATGTGACATCGACGATACTTGCAATGGCAGCTCGAAGACCTGTCCAGCCGATGCCGTTGCCAGCACGCAAACGGTATGCCGACCAGCCGCGGGCGATTGCGATGTAAGCGACAAGTGCGATGGTGTATCGAAGGCTTGCCCTGCCGATCAGCTCGCGCCGCCGGGCGTTGTCTGTCGTGCTGCCGCCGGTTCATGCGATATCGCGGAGACGTGCAGCGGTATCTCGGCCGATTGCCCAAACGACGGCGCCGCCCCCGATGGCGAGACCTGTGCGGGTGGGATGTGCGTCGACGGCATGTGTGTCGATGGCAGCGGGGGTGCTGGCGGTGGGGGCGCCGCTGGCAGCGGGGGCGCCGCTGGCAGCGGGGGCGCCGCTGGCAGCGGGGGCGCTGGCGGCGGGGGCGCTGGCGGCGGGGGCGCCGCTGGCAGTGGGGGTGCTGGCGGTGGGGGCGCCGCTGGTGGCGGAGGCGCAGGGGGTGAAGGTGCCGCTGGCAGTGGAGGCGCAGGGGGAGGCGGCGCCGGCAGCGGTCAAGGCGGTGGGGCCGGCGAGGAGGGTTGCGGCTGCCGCGTCGCAGGCAGTGATTCCCGTGATAATGCCGCGTGGAGCCTCGTCCTCATAGGTCTTGTCACACTGGGGGGATTGCGGCGCAGGGCCGAGAAGTGAGGTAACGGTACAAATCAACCTGGGGGGCGGATGGGTTGCTCCTGCGGAGCGAGGCCCCCTCCCGACCGCCCCCCTCTCGGGCTCAGTGATGCCTCTCCGCCGCCTCGGGCGAAGGGTTCGGCAAGATCGTGAACACCCCCGGCTGAACCGAAGGCGCAGCCGTCGTTGCCGATCGTGGAGGTCGTGCACGAGCTCGGCGTGGTCGGATAGTCGCGCCGGATATGCGGTCGCTTATCGAATGGTCGCTCGTCTAGGCGAAGCAGGTGCTCGGCAAAGCTACGAGGGCGTCGGTGATGCGCGCAACGAATAGATTGCTTACGCCGGACCCAGACTCAAGCAGCAGCCGTCCACGAAGCCAGCGGCGGTCCCTACACGTCCGCTGACGCCCGTCCAGACGTGGATGCGGAGGTGCCACGATTAGCAGGGGCAGTTAAGACGAGCGCATGATATGATCTGAACCTCGCAGTTCGGCTGGGATGACCGGGAAAGGACCCGATCATGCCAATCCGGAAAGTCAACCGCCGCGGGGAAACCCGGCTGTTCATTGACATCCGCTACAAGACGAAAGACGGACAGCGGGCAAGGTACCGCAAAGATGCCCAGGTCCAGACGCTCCCCGGCGCTCGTGCCGAGGAGAAACGCGTTCTCCTGAACCTCGCCCGCTACGGCACCCCGTACGCGCCCGAGGACGACGTCCCCGCGTCGCCGGCAGCTTCCCCCGCCGGCTTCCCTCCCACCCCATCCACCACCTCCGCCCTCCCCACGAAGACCTTCTCCGAAGTCGTCAGCGAATACCGCTCCACCTTCATGCTGACCGACCTCAAGGTCACCACCCGCCGAGGCTACGCGCTCGTCCTCGACCGCCACCTCCTCCCGACCTTCGGCGAGCTCCCGCTCGCCCAGGTCGACGGAGCCGCGGCCGCCGAGCTCGACCTCGCGCTCTCCAAGCAGGACCGCGCCCGCGCCACGCGAAACAACGTGCAGATCGTCCTCCGATCCGTGCTGCGTTTCGCGACGAGCCGCGGCTACCTCGCGGGCTTGCCCCCCGCGTTGCCTCGGCTCAAAGCCGCCGAGAAGAGCATCCTCGAAATCCCCACCGAAAGGGACATCCACACGATTCTGGCCTCCGCGGTCCCGTCCCAGCGCCTCGCGTTTGCGCTCATGGCGTATGCCGGCCTTCGCCCCAACGAAGTACGCGCGTTACGTCGGCGCGACGTGCTCCTCCCCGGGACAAACGGCGAGGCGCAAGGCGGCTTCCTCAGCGTGCGCGAAGGCCGCTCCTACGGCGAGACGCACACGCCGAAGACGGGACAACGCGAGATTCCCATCACGGCCCCGCTCGCGGGGCTCCTCGAGCACGTCGAGCACGGGCCGAAGGATGGGCGCGTCGCGCTCAACCAGCAGGGCAAGCCGTGGGGGCAGTACGGGCTGACGCAAGCGTTCGAGCGCGTGCGCAACCGCGCCGCGCTCGGAGGGTGGAGCGTGTACGGGCTGCGGCACTTCGCGATCACGTCGTGGTTGAGGGCCGGGGTGCCCGTGCACGTGGTCCAGCGCATGGCGGGGCACAAGCACCTGTCGACGACGCAGCGCTACGTGCACCACCTGAAGGAAGACCTCGCCGAGGCCGCCCGGAGGATCGCGCTGGCGACCGAGGGGCGGGGCAACAGCGGGGCAACGGAGTCCGGCGAGCCGGAGCAGAGGCGGGGTCACGGACGGGGCGATGGTGGGGCATCGCACGGTCCGCGTCCGGTCAAGGGGCGAGGCCGGAAGGGGTGACCGTCACCACGGAGCCGCTCGCGACCCGCCGGGGTCGAGGAGAGGACCCGGGGGGTTGGGGCAACAGTGGGGCAACGCGTTTCCAGACGGCCCTGGGGCAACGGGAGCGGGATGCGCTAACCCCGCGGAATCATTGGGCACCCCCGGCAGGAATCGGACCTGCGACCTTCGGTTTAGGAAACCGCTGCCGGGGATTCGGGAACCCCCTCACCAAAGTACGAGAATGACATCAAAAACAGCGTCGTTCCAGGCACTTTCGCGAAGGTGAGGGGGTTCTTCGGAGTGCCCGGGAGAGGACGGGAAGAGACACGACGGTAGCCTCGCCGTGGTAACGCTCTGGTAACGCCGGCGAGCGGACTCGTCCGGAAGCGACAACCACCCTCCAGGTCGTCGCCTCAAGGACTGGTGGGCAGATGAACCTTGCCGCCCCCCTGCCTCGCCGACGGCAGCACCGCCTCACGGAGCGTTTTCGGCATCTCATCCCACGTCCGCCCATCGAGCTCTCGCCCCGTCCGTGACTTGAACACGCCCCCCCACTGCTTGAAGAAGAAAGGCACGCGTGCACGCCGGCACTGATCGCGGATCGATCGCACCCACTCAGGCGCCATCGGTCGCGCGCGGTGCCCGCTCTCCCCCCCGACGATCACCCAGTGGATTCCCTCCAGCGGCAGGTCGTCGATCGGCCCGAGCAAGGGCTCGATGCTCAGGAAGCGCACATGCGCGGGGACTCGGCGCAGGTGCTCGATCCGCTTCGTGTAGACAGCATTCTCGACGCTCACGCCCATCCAGATGTTCGGCGCGAACGCAAGGCGCGGCGCGACCTCCTCCAGCCGCGCGGCCCGCTTCGTGAGTACCTGGAACTGATGCTGCTTCGCCTCGCCCATCACGGCGAAGACGCGCTGGACAAAGTCGAGCGGGATGTCCTCGTGAAACAGGTCGGACATGCTGTTTACGAAGATCAGCCGCCCGCGCTTCCAGCGCAGCGGCAACTCCAGCGCCGCCGGGACGAGCCGGAGATCGAATCCCTGTTCGAACGGATGCCCCGGCACGCCGCGGAAGCGCTCGGCAAACGTTTCGGCGTAACAATTCTTGCAACCGGGGGAGATCTTCGTGCACCCTCGGACGGGGTTCCACGTCGCGTCCGTCCACTCGATCGCGCTCTGGTCGCTCATGGTCTGCTCATCCTGGGCACGTGTGCAGTATCGTAGAGTGAGATCGAACGGACAAGGGGGTTTGCCGCATGGGGAGCAACACGGGCGTTCCCGCGGAGTATCAGGGCCGAGAGCAGAGCTACCTGAAGCACCGCGTGCTCAAGGAGTATCTCCTCGAGTGGGGCATCAAGTTGGGTTCGGTCGCGAGACGGGGGCTTCCGGTGCGCCTCTGCTACGTCGACTGCTTCGCCGGGCCATGGGAGGCGAAGGATGCCGCGTTCGCCGACACGTCGATCGCGCTCGCCCTCGACGCACTCGAGGCCGCTGCCGCGACGTGGAGGAGCCAGGGCTCCTCGATCGCCATCGATGCCTACTTCGTCGAGAAGGACAAGGACTCGTTCGCTGCCCTCCAGCAGATCCTGGCGTCCCGATCGGGCAACGTCAGAACACAAGCGTTCCGCGGTGAGTTCGGAGATCACGGCGGCACGATCCGAGCCTGTCTCAAAGAAGATCCAGCCTTTGTCTTCGTGGATCCGACGGGCTGGAAGGGAGCGGAAATACACCGCATCGCGCCCCTGCTCTCTGACGGCAAGATGCGGGACGTTCTCGTGAACGTCATGTTCGACCACATCAATCGGTTCAAGGACGACCCCCGGCGGTTCCTGCGTACGCAGATGCGGGAGTTCTTCGGACTCGACGATCGCGACATGCCGCCTGGTCTCGGAGAGGAAGAGCTCTTCGCGCTCTATCGGCGGCAGATCAAGCTTCACTGTGGCATCGCATATGCTGCCGATCTGGCGATCCCGCATCCAACCATGTCACGCACGAAGTTTCGGCTGGTTGTCGGTGGCAAGAACCCAGCAGTGCTTGAGGTGTTCCGTGGCATAGAAAAGAAAGTGATCGGTGTGGAGGCTGCCGCAGTTCGCGAGCAAGCTGTCTCACAGGCCAAAGAGGCGCGGACCGGCCAGCTCCCTCTGCTAATGGCGCCGCCAGCGACGGACCTGCACTACGAATCGTTTCACGCGCGCGCTCTCGCACAGGCCCCTCGCGATATCCTGGAGCGCATCGGGCAGCGACGAACGGTGAGGTTTGCCGATCTTTGGCCCGAGTTGCTGGAAGTCCATCACCTGACGAAAACGCAACTCGCGCAGGTGATCTGGCAGATGCACGAGCAGGGTGAGATTTGCATCGAGAACAAGCAGCACCGCGAACGGTCAGTGAAGGACGACCACGTTCTCGCCCTGGTCAGGTTGGCGTAATCTCCGGTTGTGTCGAGAGCAGCGTCAGCCTCCACCCGAATGCACCGTCGAGCGTGCGGGCTGCTTCCATCGCTCTGCGCCCCGAGGGGTGAGCCCACCGTCAGAGGCCGATCTGCACGCCGATCATGAACGACAGCAAAGGCGTCGTCTTGGTACTTGCGGCGAACTCCGCTTCCGTTATTCGCGGACATGGCATCGTTGCGGGGGCACCGCACGTCCCGCCCTCGCGCCCAGCAATCAACGTTCTGTTTTTCGCCAGTATTGCGTTGTCAGGGCCATTGGCGAACGGCACCATCACGCCGGCGAATACATTAAATCATTGCTGGCCTGCTGTTGTTATAGCTCAGAAAACTGACTCCACCTGACACGCCTGGCGAAAACATCACCGCACTAGATAGGTTCGAGTCGAAGGGGGCGAAAGTCAGGGGACAGCTGATGTCCACATCCCACCCGCGGACTTTCAACCCCAACGAGGGTCCGGTAATGACTCCGCCCCCAAAGAAAATTTCATCGCGCTGAACAAGGATACCATCGTCTAATCGATAGCTCCGGTGTCCTGCCGGTAGCGTGACGATTGCTGTTCCGGATCTGATCGATATGCCATTTATTACGAATGGCGCTTCTGCGCGGCTCCACTTCGGAGTACAGAGACAGAGAAGACCTATGATTGCTGTTGTGCTGTGCCTAATTAAGGGAGTGGACACGCTGGTCTCCTTTCACTAATGCCAGGGTGACACTGTGTCGGGCTTGTTGGCGTTCGATGCTACGCATGCTGGCGTCAGCACGCCGGATGTACTGAGCTAGGATTCGTAGGGCGACGAGCGCAACTACCCGGCGGGTAGTTGTGTCAAGTCGGAGGGCAGTAGCTACTGTCCACTCTGTACGTATTATGCTATAGGTTTCTCGGGGAAGTGGGCTCCGCTACGTTTGCCTGGTGGGGCACCAACCGGACGATGGGAGGGGGCCGATGAACCGTTGTTTCAACGAGCTGGCCATGCGCATCAAACAGGTATCGACTCTTCAGGAGTTGGCCGGTCACGTGATGGACCATCTGCCCGCGCTCACTCAGGCTCCTGTCACTGGGTTCTTGTTCAGGGAACCTAATGGTATTTTGAGGGCGGTTGAATTTAGTGGCCACGATCAGCGGCTCGCGCAGCACTACATCGAGCGTGGTGTTCCACATGATGAATTGGTCCGTGCCATCTTTGAGCTCGGTAATCCCATGCATGATATGATGCTGCATGAGGAGCACGAATGGCGCCGGCATCCGATGTGGCTAGAATTTGGGCGTCGTGAAAACTTGAGGCATTATGGCGCAAGCCCGATCATTGTCGGTAATGTTGTAAGAGGGGCCATCGCAGGTGCACGTAGGGATGGCGACCAACCGCTGGACGCCCAAGACCTGCTTACCCTTGCGGCTGTATCATTGCACATGCAGGATAGAATCGCGCAGCTAGAAAACCACAGGCCTCGGGTCCTCTTCGATTCGCTGAGCCGTCGACAGTTCGCCATCTGTGAAGAGGTGTCTCGCGGTCTATCAAATTTGGATATTGCGCGCCTCCTGGGTATATCGGTCGACGGTGTGAAAGCGCACCTGAAGCAGATCTTCGCTACGGTTTGCGTGGAGTCGCGAGACGAGCTTGCAAAGGAGTTTCTGTTCTGGTTCTCGGGCAGGATGAAGCACACGTCCCGAGGTCCGTAGACCGCGGGGCGGGGGCTAAAGAGACACCTGGGGCAGCGGGCCCCGTGGGCATGGCCGACTCAGCCAGCGAATGGCGCTATGCAGCAAAAGGTGACGGCGGTATCCGCATTGGGCTGCGCCTCACCGATCGGATCGCCGCCGTTCGCGAGGCACGTGCCCAGGCATGTAGGGTATCCGTCCCGCCACCCCCATCCTTCCGCTTCCGTCCTCGGTCATGCATGTATGCCCGTCGAAGGGAGGTTCGTCATGGCTACGAGGACGACCAAGGCCGAGCGTCGTTGGCGGCGCATCGTCGAGAAGTGGCGGCGTAGCGGTTTGCCCGCGCGCGCGTTTGCGAAGCGCCATCGGATCAGCCCGGTCACGATGTACTGGTGGAGCAGTCGACTCGGCAGACAGGATGCGGCACACGACTCCGAATGCGCTCCCGCTGCGCCGACGTTTTTGCCGGTCGAGATCATCGACGACGCCCCGTCGGGCTCGATGTCCGCACCGATGACCCTGGAGGTCGTTCTTCCTCGCGGCGAGGTGATCCGCGTGCCTCCTGGCGCTGACCTCGCCCAGCTCGGCCGTGTTGTCGCGGCGCTGCGCGGAGTGTTCGAATGATCCCCGCGCGGATGGCCATTTACGTCGCCACCGAGCGGCTCGATCTGCGCCGCTCGTTCGACGGGCTCTCCGGGGTCGTGCGCGACGTGCTGCGCGAGGATCCGCTCTCGGGCGCGCTGTTCATGTTTTTCAACAAGGCGTCCGACCGGGTCAAGATCCTCTGGTGGGATCGGACGGGCTATTGCCTGCTCTACAAGCGCCTCGAGCGCGGGACGTTTCGCGTGCCGAAGGGGCTCGAGCCCGGCGCGACGCGCATCCCGATCGAGGCCTCCGAGATGGCGAGGCTCCTCGAAGGGATCCAGCTCCCGCCGACGAAGCAGCGCACCCGCGCGCTCGAGCCGGGTTCCATCAAGTAAAACTTTCCTCTTTACAAGAGAGCCACGGAGCGTGTACGGCACGTCCCGTGACAAACCCTGAGCTCGAGGCCAAGGTCGTCGTTCTGGAGAGCCGCCTCGCGGGAGCCTCCCGCGAGCGGGACAAACTCAGCCACGAGCGGGACAAGTTCCGGCATGAGCGGGACGAGTATCGCAAGCTCTACGAGCTCGCCAGCATCGAGCTCGAGCGATTTCGTCGCCATATCTTCGGTCGCAAGGCCGAGCAGATCGATCCGGCGCAGACGCAGCTCGCTTTCACCGCGGTCGTCGAGGCCCTCGGCGGCCTCGAGCGGCTCTCCGAGCAGACGCCGGATGCGGCTCCGCCTTCCGATCGGCCCTCCGGAGAGAAGCTACCGGATGGCAAAAAGCCAAAGCAAAAGGACCGCAAGGTCACGCCGCATGGGCGGCAGATCTTACCCGAGCACCTGCCCGTCCACGAAATCGAGCTCCTCCCGCCCGAGGCCAAGGGCGAAGGCGCCGCGTCCCTCGTGCGGATAGGCGAAGAGGTGAGCGAAACGCTCGAATGGCGGCCCGCGAGCCTCGTGCGGGTCCGGGTCATTCGTCCGAAGTTCGCGACGAAAGGCAAACCCGAGGAAGGCGTGCGCGTCGAGCCCGCGCCCGAGGCGCCCATTCCGCGCTGCATGGCTGGCCCCGGGCTGATCGCGCACGTCATCGTGAGCAAGTACGGCAATTCGTTGCCACTCCACAGGCAGGAGAGGATCTTCGAGCGAGAGGGCGTCTCCCTCGCGCGCTCGACCCTGTGCAACTGGGTGGGGGCCTCCACGGGCTTGCTCAAGTACGTCGTCGACGCGATGCTCGTCGACGCGAAAACCGCGCATTGCATCGCGATGGACGCGACCGGCGTGCTCGTGCAGGCAAAGGAGAAGTGCCGGAGGGGCTACTTCTGGGTGCTCGTCGCCGACCAGGACCACGTCCTCTTTCGCTTCACGCCCCGGCATACCCAGGACGGGCCGAGAGAATTCCTGCGCGGTTACAAGGGCTATGTACTCGCCGATGCGCACAATGTCTACGAGCTGCTCTATCGCACCGAGGACGTAACCGAGGTCGGCTGCTGGGCCCACTGCAGGCGCGGTTTCTTCAAGTCGCTCTCGTCCGACAAGGAGCGCGCCCTCGCGGCGCTCGGGTTCATCGGAAAGCTTTACGCAATCGACGCCGAGACCAAGGAGCTGCCGCCGGCTCGCCGGACGGAGGAGCGCCGGAGGCTCGCCACGCCCGTGCTCGAGGCCTTCCGCATCTGGCTCGACGTGGAGGCGCTCGTCGCCTTGCCCAAGAGCCCCATCGGCCAAGCCATCGGCTACGCTCGCAATCAATGGGCGCCGCTCACGCGATTCCTCGACGACGGTCGTCTGCGCCTCGACAACAATGGGTCCGAGCTCGAGCTGCGCCGCCAGGCGGTCGGCCGGAAAAACTGGCTCTTCGTCGGCAGCGACGAGGGCGCCGAGTGGAATACCATCGCCGTCTCGCTCATCGCCTCCTGCCAGCTCCACGGCATCGAGCCCTGGGCATACCTGCGCGACGTGCTCATCCTGCTGCCGGATTGGCCCCGCGACCGGGTCCTCGAGTTGTCCCCCAAGCACTGGAAGCAAACCCTCGAGCAGACAGACGCTCGTGAGCGGCTCGACAGGGGCATCTGGCGCCGCATTTCGAGCACGCCGCCCTCGTCCTGACTTCGAGCGCGGTGCGGTCGTGGGGGCCCTCGAATCCGCGCCTTCGTCGGCTAGGGTTCGTCGGACACGAACATTCCGAGCAGGCCTCGAAGGTGCGTCGGACGTCGACGTCGCTTGTTCGCCACGCTCGGACGGTTCGGTCGAGCCGCGACGCCGCGACGAGCTCTCGATGCCTCCCGGGCGACCATCAAGGCCCTCGGGCGCACCCGCGCGGTTGCCACCTACGCTTCGGCCCCCCGCAGAACCACGCTTTCTCGCGGGCTTCGGGCGTGCTGCCTCTCCCAGAGGTCCATCCACGACGAACTCGTCACGCTGCGGCATCGCGGCGGAAGGTTACGCAGCAGCCTCGAGCGACGCCATGATGCGGGAGGCCGAACGGATACCATGTAGGCGAGGTCCGTGATGCTCTTGCTCCCCATGACCCGGCCCAGAGGGGGCACGTTCGTACACTGCTCCGCGAAGGAAGAGAGCGGGTCACGGGCCCGCGTACGGCTTGAACCCGATGTGGCCCTTGCCAGGCGAACCGTCGTTGGCGGCGACGATCGCGCGGTTCTCGTCGAGCTGCTCGGAGAGGAACGCGATCTCGCGTTCGAGCCGTGCGCGCCGCTCGGGATCGGAGGTCGTGCGCTGCTCCTCGCGGCGCGCGGCGATCACGTTACCGAGTAGCATCGCGGTGTGATGGGCCTCGAAGGCGCGCGTGCCGGGGGTCATCGCCGCGGGAGCCGGCGACAGGCGCAGGGCGATCGCGATGGCCGTGATCAGCGCGGCCACGAGCGCGAGGATCGCGAACAGGATCGAGGACGTGAGGACGTAGACGCCGATCGCGACGAGGATGGGCAGCCCGAACAGGAGGAACACGCGCAGGGCGACGACTGCGGGCGAGGGCCGGGTCACGGCGTCTGCGCGGTCGCGCAGTTCCTCGGTGCGTCGCTTGAGGTCCTCGAGCCTCTCGAGCAACTCTTCGCGTGTGGGCGGTTGCTGGGCGGGCGGGTCGTTCATCGATGCCAGCGTAGACCACCGCGTATGGGCAGGACAACGAGCGCAGGATGTTCGGCAGCGGGACCCAGAGCTGGACCGCGCGCGCGCGGAGTCGCTTTCCGCCATTACTTGACGAGCCGTACGGGGTCGGCTAGGCGCGGATGAGCTCGAATGAAACCGATCGACATCTTCTTCTCCTACTCGCACCGTGACGAGGCCATGCGTGACGAGCTCGCAGCCCACTTGTCCAGCCTTCGGCGGAGCGGGTTGATCCACGAGTGGCACGACCGGCTCATCCCAGCCGGCGAGAGCTGGAAGCACGCCATCGACGTACATCTCGAGAAGGCGCACCTCGTGCTGGTGCTCGTCAGTGCCGATTTCATCGCGTCCAACTACTGCTACGAAATCGAGATGAAGCGTGCGCTCGAACGCCGCGAGGCCGGCCAAGCGCACGTCGTCCCCATCATCGTGCGTGCCTGCGATTGGCACCAAACACCGCTCGGGGCGCTACAGGCTCTCCCGAAAGACGCCAAACCCGTCGCGGAGTGGCAGAGTCGCGACGCTGCGTGGACGGACGTCGCGCGGGGAATCAGAGCCGTGGTCGAAGGCTTGGCCCGTCCTTGACCGGCGGCCATCAAGGATCATCGAGGAACACCAGCACGCGCGTGTCCTTGGCGTTCGGTGGCGCGAGCCGAAGCCCGATGCATAGCGCCGTTGTCTTGATGTAGTTGTGGCTCGCGGTGAATTGCATACTAGGGAGAAGCTGTCCAGGCTCCCAGATCTCGATCTGGATGCCTTTTCCGTGGATCAGCTCACCCAGTACAATAGGTACCGGCTGCGGCGGCGTTGCAAACAGCTTCTCCGAGTTTGCGTGCGCCGACGAGTACGGGACACACGTGCGAGATGCGGTTACTCCTGGTCGGCGGAAGCATACGAGCGCATCCTTGGACGGCTCGTTGCCGTTGATGAATGCGTGAGCTAGCCGGAGCGAATAGCGCTGCTCGGCGCTGAGGTTCTCGCTGCACGCGCCCAGCACGCGCGCCCTTGCAGAACCACATTTCCCGCACATCGCCTGACCATCGAGGCACACGTCCGGGAGTTTCTTCCGGTTCTCGGCATCGGCTTGGCAGTCGATTCCGCCGCAGCACGAAGATGCGTAGATGCCGGTAGGCATGGTGGTCGTGTGGGGCGCGAGAGGCGTCGCAGCGACCGGGGTGGGCGCGATGGCGGCTGGCGCCGCAGGAGCGTTCTCGTGTGCCGTCTTTTGCCACGCGAGGTATACGGCGTAGCCCAGAAGGCCAAGCCCGACGGCTTTGCGTATCATTGCGCCACGTGCGCTGGTCGCGGCCGTGGCGGGCTGGGGAGCCGGTTGATGAGGCGCATATTGTGCCTGCATCGGGGAAACGGCTGGCGTCTGGTAGTGCTGCCCCAGTGGCGCATGCATGGGCATACTCACCGGCGCATCGACATACCCCTCGGACGCAAGTAGGCTCTTGACAATGCCGTAGATGCCCTCCGCGACCACAGTCCAAGCCTCATCGCGATTGGACCAGCTCTCGACGAACCCCTTGCCAGGCAGGGTGGCTACACCGGCGGGAAACACGCGGGTCGTATTCAAGGCGTGGTGCCTGACGAGGACCGGAACGGCCCTCGCCGTATGCCGCTCTTGTCGTTCATAGGCCCACTGCTCCTCGTTCCGACATCGCTCGTTATTATCGAAATTAACTGTGCGCAGAAGTACGATAATGCGCGCTTGCGTGAACCAGGTATCGAGGACGGCGTGGATGTTCTGCCCAGCGGTGACCTTACCCCGGTGCGCGACGCGGATGCGACCCTTGTTCACGAAGCGCGCGAGGTGCCTCTCGAGCGTCTCGCAAGACGCTGCATCTTCCGGCGCAAAGGAGATGTACACGTCGACCGGGGGAGGCATCACACCAGTCCCAGCATACATGTCTGGCCCTCCATGGGAAAGAACTTTGCGCTCTGACGTTCCAGACTGGCACGAGCGCCAAACCCCAGGCAAGTCCGGCATGAGCGTCGCCAACTGAGGGCGGGCAGCCAGGTTTGCGTCCACCTTGACGTCGATTGTCGAACATCCGTATCGTCTTCCCGACCTCGCGCGAAACTCGCCCGGGCCAGGAGCATGCAGCATGCCGCCGCGACACCGACGTAACGATCAGCAGGGTGACAAACGGGGCGCATCTACGCAAAAAGAGCGGAAGCTATCACCAGCAGCGTCGGCCAAGGGCAAGTGGACGCAGATAGCCATTCTGCTTCGGCGGATCGCGGATCTTCTCGACGCGCCGGAAGATCACGAGATCCCCGGCGGAGGTCTCCGTCGCCGCCCTGTCCGATTCAATGCTCCTGTGGTACCGCCACTTCATCCACCGAGCGAGGAGGACAGGCGACGTGCGAGGGAAGAACTGCGACGTCTGGGTTACAAAATAATCAAATAACTGGACACGCCACGCCGTTTCTCTCCTCGAGCCGCCGCTGCCGGGGGGGCGGTGGCGCCACCCTCTGTTCGCCTGGATGGCCCCGGCTTGAAATCCGTTTGCCCACGGAGGTCGGTCGTGGCACGGGCAGCAACCTTCACAGCGGTGGGAGATGGCAGGTCCTCCTTCGAGATGCCTACATTGTCCTACCTTTCTTGGGAAGGTGCTTCGAATTCTGCGGACGAAACGCGCTGTCAACACACTGGGCCTAGTGAAGGGGGATCTATGCCCAGCGTAGGGCTGGGCGGGGTCCCTCCGAGGCCAACGTGGCCAGGTGGAGATCATGCGCGAGCAGAGGACTTACTTCGCAACCAAAAGGCAGGTTCGCAGCCAGAGCAGGGGATCTGGGAGGGCGTGGTGGCCGGAAGGCGGGGAGGAAGCCGAACAAGGGGTTGAAGGGGGCGACCACGCCTCGCGCCTCATCGACGCGGAGCTCGCGGGGGTGCTCGGCATCCTCGTTCGCGTTCGGCTCGAGGCGGTTCAGGTCGAGGCCGCGGAGGTCCGCTTCGACCTCGTCGACGCAGATGACGATATCCTCGCGAGCGGCTCCGTCCTGCTCCGGGGGGAGGCGTCTGAAGCTGAGCGGTCTTTCCGCGTCCGCGCCGAGCCACGTATCGTGCGGCGACACGTGGTCTGGGGCGTGCTGTTGTCGATGTACGAGGCGGTGCACCTGCGCTGGCAGGTACACGTCGTCGACCCGACCGGGCGGGTGCTGGCGCGGAAGATACTGGAGGACGAGATGCGCGCGGCGTGAATCTGTCGTTGCTCGATGGCCTTCCGAGAACAGACCCTCCTCCTACCTACACGCTAGCTCCTCAACGGTCACTCAGCGGTCTTCACCGCCATTTTGATCTGGTTTTGCAACGCCGTGCTTGGGGGGAGGATATGCTATGAGATCTGCGAGGATAAGATCTGCGAGCGCGTCGATGAATCTCGCCCTTCGACCGATTCTGTTCCCTTCCGGTACGTCAACGATCTGGATGCATACTTCGTCCCCCTCGTCCCCTTTCACTCCAATGCTACGCGGAGCTGCTCGTCGTTCACGTTTGCTTTTCATCGCCCCGAGCCTCCCTGCCTATAACGGCCGCAACATTCTTTGCCATCGCTCGATGACCTCCGGCAGCGCGGCCACGTCGATCGGCCTCTTCAGGCGGTCGAGATACTGGTCGATCGGGATGGGATACATCGCGTAAATACCGACTTTGCACCCTGACGGGGTACGAAATAGCCAAGCCTTGCCAAGCTGCCGGGATGGGGCGATGACCAAGGCGAACACCTCCTCGGAGCCTGGTTCCACGTCGCATGTATTGACGTACACCTCGCCGTCCAGCGGGACCTCGTAGTGTGTAGCGACCACGCGGGCGATGGAGCGGAGCACGTAACGGGGCCAGTCGTGGCTTGGGTCCCAGTTCGCTGCGAGCGACATCATGAACTCGGCGTGCCGCGGAGCACCCTCCGCTCGAACCTTCGAGGGGGTAGACGCTCATCCCGTTGGTATGGAGTACCCAATACGGTCGCCGCTCACTCGGTGGAATGGCGTAGATGTGCGTGGGGAAGAGCACGGGGTCGTCGTCCAGAACCGCAAACGCGGACTCCCCCACGTGTTGCGCGAAATGCGCGTCGATCGCCTCTTGATCGTCGATCATGTTGCTATTTGGTCCGCGCCGCGATCGTCAGGTTGAGCGCCGTGCGGTGGAACTCCTCGAACATGCGCGCGGCTTCTTCGTCGGTCAGGGCGTAACCATGGAACTCTTTGCGTCCCTCTGCATTGATTGCCCCCTGCTCGACGTACACGCACCCATCACTCCCGACCGCCAGGAGCTGGAGACAGGCCCAGCGAAGCAAGCCTCGCGCGCCATGCTGCGCCCGTTCCTCGGCGGTGAGCGCGTAGCCGGCGAAGACGCGCCGGCCTGCGGGCGGCGTGTCTTCGAAGTGGACGTAGATCGTGCCATCACTTGCGAAAAGAAGCTCGGTCTGTAGGGTCTCCACGGTTCGATCTCCTTCCGGGATCACAACGGAACTCGGAGCTGCACGCGATCGGGGAGCGGCGCGGCGGCTCCCACGGAGGTGCTTCCCTTGATCGCGACGATGCCGGCCTTCTCCAGCCGGAGCAGTGCGGGCACGAGTGTCCCCGACACCGACATCTCGCAAAGGATGTCGCGCAGCCGCGCGAAGGAGACGAATCCGTCCGCGTCTGCCCGCATCCGCGACAACGTGTAGTGCACGAGGCCCTCGGCGTACGCGTTGCTGCCAAGCTTACGAAGAGCCAGAGCATAGTTCGCGATGTAGATCGCGGCGCTCTGGTAGGCCGGGTCCGCGCGCATGAGTTCGAGCAGGAGCAGCTCGCCGCGGTCGTCGTGTCCGACGGCGCCCGCTGAAACCTGGGTTGCCCTTGCAGAACGCGGCGGTGGAAGCGGCGGCAGGCGATCCGCAAGGCGCGGCTTGTGGAAGCGCTCGCGGATTTGGCGTACCACGGCACCTGCGAAAGCCCGGATGCGGCTCCAGCCCGAGGGGGGATCCACGACCGTATCGCGCGGCGGCTCGGAATGCGCCACGCTCACGCGTGTCCCACTCTGCGGGGGCAGCACGGGGCGGTCCATCACTGTTGTCGCTAGCTCATCATCATCGAGATTCGGTGCGGCACCCATGGCCCCTCCAGATCGTCACCGACCCGAGGCGACGGCGTATCGAGAGCGTGCGCGTGAAAAGGGACGCCTCGATTCGCCGCCGCCCGAGATCGGTGACGAGCGACCCGCAGAAGTGGACGATGGGACGTGTGCTCGCCCGAGCATATGCGCATCCCGATCGCCCACTTCTACGGGCCCGTTATTTTTGAGACTCGACCGAGCCGCATACACGGCTCGTCACCCCCGGGCGACTGCGCGCAGATGCGTCGATCCTGCCCGGGGGTCCAGTCCCAGGCTCGAACGCACGCCATGCGCAGCCGCCCGCGAGCGGCGAGATTTGCATAGTGCCGCTAATGTGCCGTTTCTGTCGCTGTCGGTGCCGGCCGCATCTTTCCTAGCTGCGCATCAACATCGGCGCGGAGAACGCGCCGTGCCGGATCCTCAGGACCGCCTCGGGCGCGCTCGTCGGCGTCGAGCAGCGCCTGTCCTTTCTTTACATCGCCGCGAGCCAGTGCATTGGCCGCGCGTATTGCGAGCGCAAGGTCCCACGCGGCCGCTGGCGTGCTTCCGGCGGGTGACGAGGGGCGCGCGGAGGGCCGTTGCCTTGACGGTCGATGATCAGCAGGCTTTTCGCCAGTGACGGGGACGGGTGCTGGTGTCTTCGGCGCGGCTCCCCTTGCTTGCACACGGGTGAGGGGCCTCGACTCCGCTTCCACCGTGGAGCTCGGCGCCGCACGGCTCTCGAACGCGCACAAATCGTCGCTCGGCGTGAATGCCACCACAGCAACCACAGCAGCGAGATTCGCGCACACCCGAAGCGGCACTCGAAGGAAGTCGCTAAGCAGCCGGGCAGACTCGTGAAAAAGTTGATTCAGGCGAGCCCGCAGGTTGTCGGACCACCACAACGGGAGAATGCACCTGTTTTTCCGCTGCGGCGGATTCACCCCGGGAAGCTCCAGCTTCTCGAGGGCCTCACGCAGCTCCTGCTTGCCGCGACGCAAGTGGGAATACGCCGTCGCGTAGGGGATGTTCAGGTCTCTCGCGATGTCGGCGACCGGCACGTCGTACACCTCGTGCTCCAGCATGACCCGCGCATGCTCGGGCCGGACGCTCTTCAGGCCCAGATCGAGGCTTCGACCGTGCTCGATCTCGCCCGTGACATCCAGCTCATCGGGTACGGCCTGTATTCCCTCGGCGTCGTCGAACAGGGCTTCGACCGACCTGCTCTCCTGCGACCGATGAGCGATCGCCGTCCATTTGACGCGATTCACCAGCCAGGCCTTGACCCGGCCCTCGTCCTCGGGAGGCGGCGGCGGTTTGTCTTCCGGGAACTTCAAGGCGGAGACGAGAGCGCTGCTGACGACATCATCGACGTCTTGGATCTCGACGCCGTGCTCCCGAGCGGTGTATTGCAGGAGCGCCATGTGCCGGCGCGCGATCTCCAGATACCGTCGGACGTCATCGGCTGGGATGTCTCTGGCCACGTGGATAAGGAGCACGAGAAGGCCAAATCTATGCAAGGAAAGAGCAGCCACCCGACAGAAACCTCTCGGAGCCCGGGCATGGTGATCCAAGGCACCGCCCGTGGGGGTCGGGAGAGCGGTAGGCATGCTCCTTGCCGTCCACCTCGACAAACCTACATCGGGAAGTTCGTAGCGGCCGCTACGGCCGTGGCGTGCGCGCTGATGACAGCGCCGGAGTGCAGGGCCGACGAGGCGCCTCACTACCGCATCGAGTTCTCGGCCGACCCCAAGCTGCCGGCGTGCGATCGCGCAAGCAGCTTCGAGGCGATGCTCGATAGCCACGTGTCCGAGGACGTACTCGAGCCGCCCGCCTCACGAGTTCTCGTGATGCACATCGGGCGCACGTCGAGCGGGACGTATACGGCTGACGTGAGGATCGAGAGCCTGGAGGGAACGACGATCGGCGAACCCCAGCACCTCGAATACCCCTCGGCGGTTAGCTGCTTCGAGGTCCTCTACAATGCAGCCTTCATCTCGGCGACGCAGATGGGCGCATTCAAGCCGCCAAAGAGCAAGCGGGATGGGGCCCCGCTCGTGCACTGTCCCGAAGAGCAACCAGCTCCCGCAGCTCCGCCGCCGAACGCGGTGCGAAAGGCAGCTCCGTCCACGACGAGGGTCACGGGAGCGACGAGACCCGCGGTGCTCGAACCGCGCGCGTCTCGGACGATGCGGGTGCAGGTCGGCCTCGGGGGAATGTTCTCGCTCGGGATGGCGCCGGAGGCGCTTGGCGGGATCCAGGCCGGGGTCGTGGCGCGGTGGCCAAAGTTGTGGTCGGTCGAGCTCGATGCACGATGGACGCCGGCGGTCGAGACGCGTCCGATCGGGCCCACGATCGTCGAGGTCACCACCATGTCGGCGGTCGCTGCGCCCTGCTTTCGCCCTGATCCGTTTGCGTTTTGCGGGCTTTTGGTAGTTGGGTGGCGTCAAGAGTCCACTGTGAATGTCATCGATCCCAATGGGGGCGGGGTCCCCGTTCTAGGCTCGGGTGCTCGTGTTGCAGCGGAGAGTCCACCCCTTGCGAGCCGATTCACGCTCCGCTTCGACGCTGATGTCGTCGTCTCGGGTGCGCATTGGCGCAGTACGACGAGGCGATTCGATTTCGGAGCGCCCGGCCCCGTGAGCGTCACCTTCGGGGCCTGGCTATTCGCCTCGCTCTGAACCTCACGAAGACGGAGTGAGGCAGCAGAAGGTGGTCGGCTGAGACAATACGACCTCACCAGCGACGGTTCCTCCCATCGGCTCGCACGCACCGGGCTCGTACGTGAGGACCTCCGCCGTCCTGGATGCGAGGGCGACTCCGGCGACGCTGAAATCCTGGCATGGATTGGGGTCGCCGGCAGACGAGAGCTTGATGGCGATCAGCTCGCTCGAACAGGCACTGTCGTCGAAAATCCGATAACGGATCTCGCAGACGCCCCCCTTCGGCAAGCCACATGTGCACGGCTCACAGAAGCGCAGGTCATCCACCGCGTCGTAAAACACGTGTTTGTCGTTCCATCCCTCGGGGCACGTTTCGTCTCCAGAATGGCTGATGCAGACGGAAAATCCCGTTTCTTGTGGTACGCACAGGGCCGAGTCGCTGCACGAAGGCCATTGCACGTCCGTTGCGCACGCCCGCACCGAGGTGGCAAACGGGCCGCCGCTGAACCGTGGCAGCTCGAATTCGGGTTCGTCCACGTGCGGAACACATGGCTGCTGCTCGAGGACGGGACGAGACACCGCAATGGATTGAACGCACGGGGCGCCGCCGCAAAGCTTGCCCGCGGCGATGGCGTCCTCGGTGGTGCAGGTGCCATCCCACCCCGCGGACGGATCGAGATTTGTCTTGACGCCCGACCCTGGATCGTTGCAGGGCGCCGAGCTGACGGTCCACGTCGTCGGCAGCTCGCACGATTCCAGAGGAGCATCGCAGGAGCAGGTGGGGCAGACGAGCGGCCAAGGCTCGGGCGCCGCCTGCCCCTCGAACACGACATTCGGCAGGCTCGCAGGACACTCGGCGAGGCTGATCGCGGCCCCGATCGCCACGTGAACTGGACCCTTCCACGCATCCGGGGGCTTCGGCGCGCAGTCGCCGGGGCAGAGGGCCGACTCGCCGTCGGCTGACGCCTCCGAGCCCGCGTCGCCACCGTCCGCGAAGCAGTGCGCGGGCAACGGCGGGGATCCGTCTGGACACGCCTCGGGGACGGGGCAGGGGCAGCACTCGTCCGTGACCCAGTCGGGGCAGTTGCTGCCGAGCTCGATGGTTCCGACGTCACAAGCCGTCGCGGAGACCAGGGCGGCCGCGGTTGGAAGCACGAGCAGGGCGGCGATGCGCAGCCGGGACAACATTCGGCGCAATGATAGCCTGTCGGGGCGGGCTTGGTCGAGCCCCCTGGGCAAACAGGAAAGCCTACGTCGTGCAGACACCGCTTACGCAGGAGTTGTCGACACACTGCTCGGGCTGGGTACACGACTCGCCCTGCAGTTTGGCGCAGCGGTTGTTCACGCACCGCCCGCTGATGCACTCGACGTGCGACGTGCAGAATGCCCCTGCGGTGATTTGGCATGCGCCGGCACCGTTGCAAGAGTAATTACCTGCACACACAGGGTCGTGGTACGTGTCGTTGTTGTACGCCGGCAAGGGTGAGCAGTTGCCCTCGGCATTGTTGCACCATGTGCAGGTCTCGTCGCATGCGGTCACGCAGCATGTGCCCTGTGCACAGAAACCGCTCTTGCATTCGGCATCGCTCGTGCACGCGGTTCCGAGACATTCGAGACAGGCGCCTCCGCCTCCGCAGTCGACGCCGGATTCGTAACCATTCTGTATGCCGTCATCGCATCGTGAGCAGACATGGTTCTTGCACTGCCCACCATCCGGACAGTCCTCGTACTCTACACAAGCCACGCATACGGAGGTGGGGTCCTCACTGCACACACCCGTCGAGCATTTCGTCCGTACCGGCAAGTTGACGGGCACGCACGCGTTGTCTTTACAAGTCCAAGAATAGCACTCCCCGCTCGGGCCGCAGTCGCTGGTGGTATTGCATAGTTCGCAGTTCGGGTTCTCCGGAGGGCAAATCAGCGTAGCCTCTTCGATGCCGAAAATCCGTCGGCAACCCGTCGCGATACCAAAAAGCGCAGCCAGCGTGAGAATGTGATATGCGCGCATGGCCTTCACTTGCAGAACTTGAGCACTGGGTCACAGGTCGTGCCGTAGATGGCGCAGTCGGCGCTCGATGCACAGGGCTTGCACGTCCCGGTGGCGAGATCGCACAGCTTGCTCGCGCAGTCGGTGTTGGTCTTGCACGTGTAGCCCGTTTGTACCTTGCACTGCCCCTTACCATTACAGACTTCCCCCGGGCTGTTGCACGTTTCATAATCAATCTTTCCCAAGGGGACCGCCTGACAGGCGCCGGACGTCGAGCACTCCTCGCAGGGGCCGTCGCACGGATTGTCACAGCATACCTTGCTCGCGCCGACGTTCGTGAAGACGCACTTCTTGGCCGCACATTCCAGGTCCTCTCCGCACGGCTGCCCGAGGCATGCGCCACAGCTCCCGCCGCAAAGTTCTTGGCCATCCGGCGTGATATCACCGCACGTGATGCAAGTGCCTTGGTCACAGCGTTCGTTCCAGGAACAATCGTTGTCCGTGACACACTCGACGCAGACGCCAGTCAGATCGCAGTATCCCAGGTCTCCGTTGTTCTTCGTGCATGGCTGGTGGATCCGGGGCAGGCGAACCGGGGTCCAGCCCTCGCACTTCCACTCGAAACATGGATCGCTGCTAAATGGAGTGTCCTGGAGAGCCACCTCGAGCTCGATTCCACCATGCCCGTCGCAAACCCACTGCCTGCAGTCGCCGCCCACCTCGAGTGAGGCCACGGGAACCGATTGGGGCCCATAGCTAGGAATGCAGACCCCGCTCTCGCACTTCCAGGTCATGCACGCCGTGCTGCCCCCGCAGTCCGTGCTGATGTTACATTGGGTCTCACACATCCCTGCCGTACATTCGCTGCGGCCATCACCGCACAGCGTGCCGTCGGGCTTTGGCCAATGCTTCGGCTCCCCGTCGAAACATTGATCTTCGGTGCACTCGTTCTCGTCGTCGGGTGGCGCGAGCTCGCTTGGACCGATGGCGCAGTACCCTTGCGTGCACGCTCTCCAGGCGCACGGCAGACCGGTACCACAGTCCTTGTTCGTGCTGCACGGGACAAAACACACGTCCCCGGCACAGGTCCCCTTGAGCGCACCATAGAAGCACGGATGCCCGTCGCCGAGGTACGTGTGCGTCAGCGTGCCGTTGTCGCAGGCGTCGATCGTGCACGGGTTGTGATCGTCCTCGGGTTGCGAGCAGTTCGACGACTTGCACGAAAATCCCGAGATGGTGGCAGCCAGGCCGGCGGCGAGCACCGCCGCGAGCGCACGTCCCCATGCCGTTCGTCGGTGCGGCGGGCGTTGCTGTCCAGGCGTGCGCAGGTCATCGACGGCGGCCATAGAGGTCCTCCTTCGGTGCGGTCGTCGCGGCGGGCGTGGTCGCGGGGGAAGGGGAGCTCGCGCGTCGCTGGGGCGGGGGTGCAGCCTGCGTCGGAGCGGCTTTAGCCGTCGTCTCGACGCGTGCGGGCGTATCCCTCGCGGACGAGGCATCGGAGGCAGGCAGAGGCGGTTGAGCCACGGCGGAGGACTCGGTCGGCCTCTCGGTCGGCGGCAACACCTTCGCTTCAGGTACATCGGATGCCGCAGCCGGCGAGACAGATTCACGGCCCACACGGATGCCGATCGCGAGGGCTACCAGCACCGCGACAAGGGATACGAGTGCAGCAACGAGTGGGCCGCGAAGCTTGCTCGAGGCAGATGCATCGAGCTGCGGAGTGGTGACTGCTGCCGCCGGTGGTGTCGCTGCTTCGTTCACGCGGCCGAGCTGCGGGACCGGAGCTGTCTGCTCCGCGGATCGTGCCGTGGCGCCGAGCTCCGGCAACGGCGCTGTTGGCGCGTGCGGTAGAGCAGGGTGCGCTGCAGCAACCGGCGCAACATCCGGACGCGACGGCACACGTGCGCTATGCTCCGGCTCGCCGAGAACCTTCGCCACGCGCTTCGAATACATCGTCGTGTGCTCGGAGCCGAAGGGCGCCAGAGCCGCCGCTAGCGCGGCGACGCTGGCAAACCGCACAGCTTGGTCCTTCTCCAGGCAACGTAGGAGCACGGCCTCCATCGCTTCGGGTAGACCGCGCCGGAGCTCACGCGGCTTCCACGGCGGACGATGCAGAACCGCGTGCATCATCGACTGGATCGAGTCGACGTCGTCGTGGTGAAACGGCATCTTGCCGGTCAAGAGGTGGAACAACGTCGCGCCGAGCGCCCACACGTCGGTCCGCGCATCCACGCGGGTCGTCGCTGCGAACTGCTCCGGCGCCATGTACGGCGCGGATCCCATCGGTTGCGAAGGGTCGAGCTTCGCCGTGCTCGCATTCGCCCACTTCGCGATGCCGAAGTCGAGCACCTTGATGCACGACGTGCCGTCGAGCGCGCGCGTGAGGAACAGGTTCGCGGGCTTGATGTCCCGGTGCACGATCCCGATGGAGTGCGCCTCTGCGATGGCCTCGCATGCCTGAAGGATGGCGTCCGCCGCTTCCTCCGCGGGAAGCGGCCCGCGCTCGCGGAGCACGTGCGAGAGGTCGTTCCCCTCGAGGTGCTCGAGCACCATGTACGGCGTCCCGTCCTCGAGCGCAGCGACGTCGAGAACACGCGCCACGTGCTGACTCCGAAGGCGCACGGCGGCGCGCGCCTCGCGCACGAAGCGAGTCACATCCGCCTGGCTCCCTGGCCCGAGCATGAACTTGATCGCGACGAGCTCATCGAGCGCGAGATGCCTCGCCGCGACGACGACGCCCATGCCTCCAGCGCCGAGCACACGCTCGACGCGGTACTTGTCGAGGAGGATTTGCCCGGGTTGAAAGGCGGTTTGCATGCGGGCTCCGGAGGGCCGGGTTCGTCAGAAGACACCACCGAGCACGAGGCCCGCGCCTTGCGGCGAAGCGTGGGGCGCGAGGACCCACGTACGGGCGGTTTTGTTCGGCGACTTCGGCGCCCCCGCGAGGAGGAACAGGGTGACGCCCGTGGCGACGACGACGCCTGAGGCGATCACCACGACCGTCGCGGTATCGGCGTACATGATCGCCTCGTTCCGAAGTGCGACGCCTCTCGGGTAACACTTGTTCGGGTCTTCGGGGCAATACTGCTTCGACTCCTTGTCGGTCGTGACCGCTGCAATGGAAAGCCCTCCGGCCACGGCGAGCCCCGCGAGCCCCACGCTGCCGACCACGATGCCGGCGACCCGCTGAGCCGTTCGCCCAGGAGGCGGCGGGCGCTCGACTTCGCCGAGGAGCGGCACGGCGAGCTGCTCGACGGTTCCCGGCGTCGTGAGTTGCACGGTCTTCTTCCAGGGCGTTCGATCCGGCGCCTTCGCCTCGACCACGTGCTCGCCGGGATCGACCGGGACCGGCGTTCCCCACTGAGCCTGCGGGAGCGGCTGACCGTCCCGCAGGATCGTGAGGCCCGGGATCCGGTGCGGCTCGGGAACGTTGACGGCGAGGCGCACGAGCTTGGGCTGAAGGGCCTGGGCGCGGCGTTCAGCTTCCTCGGCACGGGCGGTGTCGCCAGTGCGGCGCGCGAGGGCTGCGGCGTCCTCGAAGGTGATGTAGGCGCTTGCGGTGCGGTTGGTGCGCTCGTAGCAGTCCGCGAGGTTCAGGGCGGTGCCGACGGCGGGGTCGAGGCGCTGGCTCTCTTCGAGCTTGGGGCAGGCTTCTGGTGCGCGGCCCGCATCGAGGAGCTGGCGGGCTTCGGTGAACAAGGCGTCGGCGGTGGCCTTGTCGGCTGCGGTGGGTTCGGCCCGAGCCGGTGCTGCGAACGCTGCTGCGGCACAGACCACCCCCAAGGCCGCAAGCTTGGCTCGCGTGTGCATCCGTCTGGACCTTCCGGGTTGCGGGAGGAGTGTACAGGGGCATCCAGGTGGGGGACAACAGAGGTACTCATGCGGAGTCCCCCAGCGATGTCCGAGCCCCTGCCCCTGGTCGTAGCCCTGCGAGGTGAACGAACTTCGCTGAATCAGCTGAACCTCTCCAGTTCGGCCTGGATGCCCAAAAACAAATTATCTAGGGTGCACTGTTGCAGCACGAACCAGAGTCCGTCCACACTTCCAGGAGTCCGTCCCTCTAGGTCACGATTCAGGTATGCGTCGAGCGCGTCGGACACGGAAGGGTTCAGGACGATGTGCACTCGGTCATGTCTGTATATTTTGATCCTGCACAAAGCATCCCAGAGCGAGGGGAACACAGCTTTTACCTCGTCCCAGAAATAATTCTTCTTGCCGATAGACAACCCGTACTTTTCTATCGGCTCAACAAAGCAGCGATTGAGTATGTTTACGCAAGTAGCAAACGATGTTTCGTTTTCGGCAACCTCAGCATGCAGCAGCTTATCTGCTTCTGGAAACGAGTTGGGACCAAACAATAGTGTGGCCCCCGGTCGCCGGGTAACACCCTCGAGTGCCCGAATGTCGTCGATGATGGCGCGGATTCTTCTGCCGAGCCAATCCTTACGTGATCCCACGGGAATCACGTGCAGGATGGACCGACGACCGGCCGCTCTAGCAGCCTGAAGACCTACATAGTGACCTACCACAGGAATCGATATTTGAGGCACACTATTGGGTGCACGCTGTAGCAAGCCATAGTGCGAGAGATGTGTTACGAACTCCGGTTGGCGGTAGAAGTCAAAGTAGTCCGCAAGCTGCCCTGTGGCGATGTTTTCGAGCAACGAGTATTCATCCGGGTAGAATTCTTTTAATTCTGAAACAACGTGACCGCAGTAATATGCCAGCTCTCCATCACGCTGCTCTTCCCCGTTAATAAGCTGGTCGCGATCAATGGTGATGGGCCGTGGCACTTTTTGGGCTTGCAGCGCACGATGCACGGCGCTGCATGCAAGACGTGTCAGGAAAGGGTGTCCGCCATATCGTTGATATAGATATGTGGCCGCATCATCTGTAAACTTGAGCCCGATTCGACTGCCGAGCGACAGCAGCATTCGACGAGTTTCCGCGTTCCCCAAACCCGTGAGGTAACGTGCCGGAACTATCCCGAAAAGCGGATTCTGTACTCCTCCAACCAAATCCTGCTCTACAACCGCAGGACTAACACCGCATACCAAGGTCGGTAGCGCACGGGCAGCACTTTGAGCTGACCAGATGGTTTGCCAGAAGGGCACATAGTCCTGTTCCCAGTGCTTATCGAGTTTAGCAAATGGGCTAATATATTCAACCTCGTCGAATACAAGTACCGGCGTCTGACCATCGGGCGCCCTGCAAGCTACCCTCATGAATGCTTCGGCCGCCTCTGCGGGCTCCTCACCCATATCGCTAGCGTGAATCCCCAACGCAGTGGCCATGTCGTTGGCTATTTTCTTGAGGAGTTTCGTCCAGCGCAGGGTCCGAATCGTAGGAGACTTGCAGTCATAGTAGAGGTAGCACAGCGCAGAGTGACCCTCAGACATGCGCTGAAGCTTATATAAAAATGAGGTTTTTCCGGTCTTGCGAAGTCCAAATAAGCCTCGATTTTCGCCGGCAAGAAATGCTTGTTGGAATTCCTGAATTAGGGCTTCTCGCCCAAAGAAGTAAGTGTCACTCTTCAGTGGCAGGCGGTGGTCAAAGATGTCCCGCCCGAACAGTCGGGCCATCAAATGGTTCTTGAATCCCCATCCGTCCTTGTCATGCCTGAGCTGTTGCGCACTTAGCCCCACGTATGTACGGGACTCACGATTCTGAGCCAAATACTCAAGGACACGACTGTCTGCGTCAGGGTCATTGGAGACGACGAGACAGGTGAGAGGGTCCACTCTGCCGCGCGCAGGCAGCTGGCTTAGTATTTCCTCGGCTCCCTGAAATGCACGCGGTTGCAGCTCTCGATGAGGAGAATATACAAGAAGCAGTTCCTGAGTGAACCCAAACAACTCGGATACTTGCTTGTTTGGACGGACAATGAAAACTGAGAGGTCGGCATTGGCAGGTCGCCGCCGAGCAGCCCAGCTGATTTTGAAGCTCTGAGAGATTGGGCGAAGAAGGGTCCTCTCGTCAGGGTGGTGGGCGAAATGCTCTGTAACCGCAGGATCTTCGTTAAAGTGACTCACTTGCGTTTTCCTTCGCGAGCCCGCCACGTGCCGGAACCCAAATGTTCTCACTCCTTGGATCCGTTCGCAAGCCCCGAGTAGCTGCCCAGGGACGGAGACGCCCACTTCCAGGCAACCTTCCGTCTTCTGTTTCTGCCTGCCTGTGCCAGGATGGGCTTAGGCCCCCCGCAGACTAGAGGCGGCTTCGAGAGCAGGAGTCCTTGTCCCCATGCTAAGCGCATCAAGCTCGGCTGACTACGCCCAAATCGGCACGATCCCCGCCCCCTCCCTCTTCTCCCTCCGCCTCGGCCCCCTCGGCGCCCTCGACCTCGCCGTCGTCTCCTTCCGCGGCCGCGAAGCCCTGTCGAAGCCCTTCTCCTTCGACATCCTCGTCACCGCCCCGCCCCCCTTCGACCTTGTCGAAGCCTCTCTCCTCGGCCAACCCGCGACCCTCATCGTCCGCGTCCACGATCAGAACCCCCGCGTCGTCCACGGCGTCGTCGCCAGCATCTCCCCCGAGGCCACCACTAAGGCCCGCGACCGCCACGCCCTACGCATCCGCCTCGTCCCGCGCCTCTGGCTCCTCAAGCACCGCGTCACGAGCCGCATCTTCCAGAACCGCACCGTGCCCGAGATCATCGGCGCCGTGCTCGAACAGGCTGGCGTCCGCGCAGCCTTCAAGCTCTCGCGCTCGTACCCGGCGCGCACCTACTGCGTGCAGTACCAGGAGTCCGACTACGCGTTCATCCAGCGGCTCATCGCCGAGGAAGGCATGTTCTACACGTTCGAGCAGCCCTCGGGCCTCCTGGAGAACTTCGTCCCAGGCGCGACCAGCGGCGTAGTCGCCACGGCGCTCGACCACGCGGAGACGGTCGTGTTCGGCGACAGCGCGGAAGCGTACATCGCGCTCCCCGGCGGAGGCTTGTTCGGCGCAGAGGTCAACGCATCCATCTCGCCGAGCGGCGACGTGTCGATGTACGCGTCCGCGACCACCACGCCGAGCCCGCATCTCCCGCTTCGGGACATCTCCGGGACGAACGCCCCCGAGGACGTCGTCACGAGCTTTTCGCTTCGCCGCAAGGTGCGTCCGAGCTCCACGCTCCTGCGCGACTACGACTTCCGCCGCCCGCTGCTTGATCTGCGATCCGAGGCGACAGCATCTGCAAACGGCCTCAGCCTCAGCGCCTCCGCGAGCGCCAATCCGCGCGTCGGCGTGAAGGCTTCCGTGGATCTACGCACGGGCGACACGCCCACGACCGTCGCCGGCGATCTTCGCATCTACGAACACCGCGGCGAGTACGACGAACCCGAGGTGAACCCCACGCGCGCGCGCGTCGAGCTCGAGCAACACCGACGCTACGCCGTGCATGGCGAGGGCGCGAGCACGGTGCGGCACCTCTCGCCAGGCCGCCGCTTCCACCTCGACGCCGAGACGAACCCTTCGCTCAGCCTGGAGTACGTCGCCACGCGCGTCGAACACGAGGGCCACACGCCCGAGCTCACGAGCACGACGGTGAGCACCGATGCCGGGCCGCGGGTCTATCAGAACCGCTTCGAGTGTGTCCCCGCCTCGGTCGTCTTCCGCCCGAAGCGCCCCCGCCGCGCGCTGCGGCAGGTGCTCGAATCAGCAACCGTCGTCGGCCCCGAGAGCGAGGAGATCTACACCGACGAGCATGGGCGCATCAAAGTGCAGTTCCACTGGGACCTGGACGGCAAGCGCAACGAGCACAGCTCGTGCTGGCTGCGCGTCGTGCAGACGTGGTCCGGCGCTTCGTGGGGGTTCCAGTTCATCCCGCGCATCGGGATGGAGGTGATGGTGACGTTCCTCGGTGGCGACCAGGATTGCCCGATCGTCACGGGCTGCACGTACAACGCGACCCACCCGCCGCCGTTCATGCTGCCGCAGAACAAGACGAGGAGCGGTGTGCGCACGCGCAGCACGCCGCGCGACGAAGGCTTCAACGAGTTGAGCTTCGAGGACAGCACCGGACGTGAGCAGGTGTACCTGCACGCGCAGCGCGACTTCGACGAGGTGATCGAGCGCAACCAGACGAGCGATGTTCGCGGCCATCGCGTCGAGAACGTCGTGGGGAACCGGAGCGCGCAGGTCGGGCGCGACGACACGCTCGCGGTGCTCGGCAACCAGGGCGTGCAGGTGAACGGCGACGCGCGGCTCTCGGTGAAGCAGAACCGAACGACGTCGATCGACGGGGACGACGCCACGACGGTGCGCGGGAACGCTTCACTGCACGTCGTGATGAACCACTCGCTCTCGGTCGATGGCGATCACAGCGTCGTGATCGGCAACGGCGTGCGCGAGGCGCAGAGCGACACGTACGTGTTCGGCTCCGCTTCGATCGGCGCCTCGGAGCGGCTCGTGCTCCGCGCCGAGGGCGGGCTCGTGATCGAGTGCGGGCAGAGTGCGATCGAGATCGGGCCGAGCGGGATCACGCTGCGCGGAAGCTCGATCGACGTGAAGGCGGCGCAGTCGGCGACCGTGTCGGGCAAGGGGCCGACGTTGAGCCTCGACAGCGAGGTCGAGCTCGTCGCGAAGAAGATCAGCCTCTACTCGGAGGGCGCGTCCGTGGAGCTCGACAAGGAGGCGAGCATCAAGGGCGACAAGGTGCTGCTCAACTGCGACGCGGGCGAGCCCGAAGGGGACGAGGACGAGAACCGCAAGGAAACGCAGCCGTTCTCGTGCAAGCTGAGCGATTGGTACATGAAGCCCTACGCGAACAAGAAGTATCACTTGATGGCGGAGGGGCTGAAGTACGAGGGCACGACGGACGCCGACGGCGTCGTGCAGCAGAAGCTCCCGAAGGGCGTGAAGCAGGTCGTGATCAAGCTGTGGGTCGACGAGTATCCAACCGGACGGCAGCGGCTCTACACGCTCTCGATGGCGGAGATCCCGCCGGCCGATACGCCGCAAGGGGCGCAGGCAAGACTGCGGGCCCTCGGGTTCTACTTCGGCAAACCCACCGAGGAGATGAACGCCGACGCGAAGAGCGCGCTCGCGGCCTTCCAGCGGGATCACGTCGAGAGCGATCGGCTCGAGGCCACCGGCGAGCTCGACGCGAAGACCGTGGCCGCGCTTCAGGACGTCTACGGATCTTGAACGGGAGGAGGTGCGCCGATGGCAAAGCCCAACAACCAGCAAGACGTCGACCTCTCCAGGCCGGCCCATGTCTCCGACATGGACGCGCCGGTCCCACGGCTCTCGCTGGCCGTGAAACTCGCCCCCGTCGGCACGGAGGAGCGCTACAAGACGTCCGTCGAGCGCTCGAACCGCGTCGCCGATCTCAGTGACCCCACGAAGTTCCGAGAGAACGTCCAGCTCCTCGTGGACCACCTTCGCGAGCGCTTGGAGATGGGGCTCGATGAAGCGTGGGCTTCCGAGTACGGCTACCAGGGCAAGCTCCCCTCCTCGAACGAGGAGAAGTGGGCCCGCATCTTCTCCGAGCTCGTCGTGTACGCGGCCTATGGTGGAACGGCCGGCTGCTACGGAACGAAAGGCTCCGACGGCGGCAAGGACGACATGGACATCATGCGTCGCCTCGACAAGGACGAGAGCGATCCCGCGTATCCCATCGTGCTCGCATGCCAACACCTGACGACGCTCTGCGCGATGTCGCGCGGCATTTCACATACCGAGATGGGCAAGCGGGGAATGACCGCGGGAGGCGGTACCGGCGGGCTACCCATTTTCAAGTCGAAGCCCGGTGAGGAAAAGCGGTGGTACGTCGCGAGCACGGGTGAGAAGACCGAGACAGGCAGCTATCGCAGCGTCAGATACCTCTTCGATGCGCTGAAGTTGACGCCTGGAAGCGTCTTCGCCTTCAACTCGCTCGGGCCTGAATCGGGAAGCCAGGCAGGGCAGGCGCACATTGCCTCCGTGCTACGGATCTATCCCGACAACGATCCGCCGAAGTTCCAGGGGATCGACACCGGGCCGCTCGGAGATGGCAAAAATGAGCAAGGGACGGCGGATCACGGGGGGACGAAGGGGGCGATGACCGCCCTGAGCCGTATCCTCGTCGGGGTCGGTATTCTGCCCGCATCCGAGCCCTCGGAGGACCAGGTGGAGTTCCTCGCGACGGCGCGCCCTCTCGGCTTCGCACAGCTCGTGATCGTGGACGCCTCGCGCACCGTCCGTTTCATCAGTCGCGTTTTGCCCATGGATCACGGTGGCAAGGGATTTTCGCTCTGCCGTTACATCTGGTCCGTCCGAAATCTGCCCGCAAACGATGTCCGTGTGTATTGGATCCTCAGCATCCCGCGCGTCGCGGAATTCACGCGCGCGCTCCTCGCCGCAGGCGCACGGGGGAAGCCCGTGCGGGAGCTACTCACGGCGGAACTGCGGGACGAGGGGCTCGAAACGCTGCTCGAGCCGACGCACATCATGGGCTCGACGCCGATGATCGACGGTGCCGATGCGGGGCCCGTGTTCGAACGACGCAAGATCGACGGCAAGAAAAACGAGTGGAACGGGGTGCCTATCTCGGGCGCATCGAAGTTTCCCAAGGAGCTGCAGGACCTAAAGTTTGCGGACGCGCCCAAGCAAACCTTCTGGGCGCGCTGGCGCAGGATGACCGTCGATGAGCAGTACACGTGCGCGGATCCTAGCAACAAGGACAACCCGCAGATCGCTGACCTCACGGCGATGAGCTCGTACTTCAGCGGTCCCCCGCGGTCCCCACTGCCCGAGGAGACCGTGGTCGCCGGCAAGCCCGGCATGCTCCCGCTCATGTGATACTCATGCGTACACGACGAACCATGAACGCATCGCGCTCTCTTTGCGCAAGTTCACTCGCCGCAGCGCTCCTCAGCGTTGCCTGCGGCAGCGGGACGCCGCTTCCTCCTCCTCCGCACACCCTGCAAGGCAGTGCCACCAGCCCGACGACGGACACGCCGGCCTCTCCGGCGGTCGCATCCGCATTGGTCCCTGCCCCAAAGCCCCCTTGCGAGCAAGCGGCCGATCTTGTTGCGCGGGTCCCGGGCCTTCGTGCGGAGGGGAAGCTTGAGCGCTCGCGCCGCGCGCTCGCCCGTGCCGCCGAGCTCTGCCCCGCGAAGGCCGGCGAGACCTGGGAGGCACAGCTCGCGGTGCTGGGCGAGCTCGGGGCAATCGACGAGCAAAAAAAGCTCGTATCCACGGTCCTGTCGACCGCGGGGGCCGCCGAGGGCGCGCAGAAGGCGGCGCGCG
>NZ_JAGTJK010000047.1:0-90700 GCF_028435265.1 Polyangium jinanense
AAGCCCTGGACTCGTGTTGGAAGAACTGCGCGATGCGCTGTTCTTCCACGGGCCGGTGGCAAGACCAGGAAGGTGCGTTGCCCGCTGGCGACGGGCACGTTGCCGGCAGAACCGTCAGCGCGGCTGTCTCGATTGGCAGGGCCTTCGCTGGTCTTGCCTTGGCCTGTTCGATGAACTGCGCATCGCGCAGTTCATCGACCCCGGGTCCAGCGCTTGCGCTGGTCCGGGTCCAGGGGCGGATAGCCCCGGTGGGGCCTGGGGCAAAGCCCCAGCGAAACGCTGCCAACCACCCTCCGACGGAAGGCGCGCGCGGCGCGCGTCAGGGGAGACCGAGCAGGGCGCGGCAACTGTCGGTGGCGTTCGAGCAGCCGTCGGCCGCGTTGCACGACTCGCATTTCGCGACGCAGATGTTCAGGTTCGTCTCGAGCGCGGAGTCGCACGACGAGCAATCCGGGTTCAAGCTCATGGGCCCGGATTTCTCGCACTGGGAGACGCACGCGCTCCGCTGCCCGTAGGCCTGCTTCGCGCAGGTGTCGACTTCGTTCGCGCATTGGGGCGTGGCCGCGCACGCGACGGCCTCGATGTCGGCCTCGCCCGGCTCGACGTAATCGATCGCCGGGAACGTGCACGCAGAGACGCCGAGGAGCAGACAGCAGAAGAACGAAAGCGGAGAGCGCTCGCGGCTCGTTTGCAGCATCAGAACCTCCCTTCGACCGATACGAATCCGACCCCGGGAGCGAACACGGGGTTCAAACGCAAGCCTGCACTCGGGGCGCTCGGGGCGGGCGCGGGCGCCGTGAGCAACAGCGCGACGCCTGCGACGGCCGCTGCCCCCGAGAGCCCGGCGAACACGTTGACGAGCGTCGCGTAGGTCGCGCCCTCGTTCGCGATCGGCGCGACCGACGGATCGCAGTTCGTGAGCGTCGGGCAAGCGGCCTCGACCTTCGAGAGCCGATCCGAGCGCAGCCCGATGAACACGCCCATGGTCACGAGCGAGGCCGCCGACACGCCGACTGCCGTCCAGCCGAGTGTTCGCTGAAGTGAGAAGGGCGCGGACGGGCCGCTGCCCTCGCCGCCTGGTGTCGCCGCGAGCTCTACCCGCAGGCTCTTGCCCTCTTCCAGCGTCACGCGTTGCTCGCTCACGACCGCGCCGTCCCGCCGCAACGTCACCGCGTATCCCCCTGGATCCACACGAAGCGCGGACCCTGCGGTGACCGGCCGCCCGTCCAGGGAGATCGCGTCGCCTGGGTGACCCTTCGCGACCAGGACCGTCAGCGTCGGCACACGTTTTTCGAGCGCGTCGATGTGCTGGTTTGCCTCGGCCACCACGTTCGGCGCGGTGGACGTTGCCTCGCGCGCGGCGATCCGGAACGTCTCCAGGGCGTCGACCAGCTTCCCGGTGTGCTCCAGGCAGAGTGCGATGTGGAAGCGCACCTGCGGGGTCATCTTCACCTGACCTACGCTCTGGAACAGCGCGAGTGCCTCGGCGAACTTGCCCTCGTCTTCGAGCTTTCGCCCCCGCGTGAACTGCTCCCGCGCCTCCTTCAGCTCTGCGGCTGTGGGAGGTTCGTTAGCCCACACACTCGCCGGCCACGAGGTGCCAGCGAGCAAGGTGATCCCCATGCAGGCTGCCTGAGAGTGAAACCGACGCAAAACGAACCCTCGGGAAAGATGGTACCACGCTTCTCCATGGGCTGGGTGCACGTGGGCCTCAGAAACCAGGGTCGTTGACGTTCGTCGTGGGGCGCTTCCCCGTCGGGCCCGAGGCCTTTCCCGAGGCCGATCCCGAAGGCCCATGCGTCACGGGATTGGCGCTGCGTGGCGCGACAGGAGCCTGCGTCGTCGTGGCCGTGGGCGTAGCGCTCGGAGGCGTCGCGGGGAGCGAAGTTTCGCGTGGTGTCGGGAGAGCTTCGGCCACCGGCGCGCTCGGGACAGGCGCGGGCGTCGCGGGATCTGCGTCGCGCTTGCCGGCGAGGGCGACCACGGCGAGGCCCGCGAGCAGACCCGTCGCGACGACGGCGGCGGCGAGCGCGGGTCCACGTTTGGGCGAGGAGGCAGGCTGCGCCGCGTCGGCGCTCGTGGGCGGGCGCAACGAAGGCAAGGCGCGCGGGCGCTCTATCGCGACCTCACCCGGACCGATCCTCGCGAGCGCATCTTCGAGCGCCGTCGCGAGCGCGTCGGCGTCGGCGAACCTGTCCGCGGGGTTCTTCTGCAGGCACCTCGTCACGATGTTGCGAACGACCTCGGGCACCGACACATCGAGCGACGCGGCAGGCGATTCGGCGATCTTCGTCATGAGCGCCTGGTAGTTTGGCGCGACGAACGGATGTTTGCCCGCGAGCATCTCGTGCAGCACGACGCCCAGCGACCACACGTCGGTGCGGTGATCGACGTCGAGCTCGCCGAGGGCCTGCTCGGGGCTCATGTACGCGGGGGTGCCGAAGGGCACGCCGTTCATCGTGGCGAGGGTCTCGTCGGCTTGTTGCTGCTTGCTGATGCCGAAGTCGAGCAGCTTCGGAACGAGGCCGCCGCGCATTCCACGGGAGAGGAAGATGTTCTCGGGCTTGATGTCGCGATGCACGATGCCGGCGACGTGCGCGGCGGCGAGGCCTCGCGCGATCTCGGCCGCGATCGCGACGGCCTCGGCGGGGCGGAGCGCGCCTTGCTCCTCGATGCGCGCGGCGAGCGACTGGCCTTCGAGCAGCTCCATCGCGAGGTAGAGCCCGCCGCCGGGGGCGACCTCGCCGAAGTCCGCGACGTCGACGACGTTTGGATGGCGGAGGCGGCCGATGGCCTGCGCTTCACGGAGGAAACGCGCGCGCGCCTCGGGGCCGGCGCGGAGGGGGAGGCTCGCGAACTTGAGGGCGAAGTCACGCCCGAGCAGCTCGTGCCGGCCGGCCCAGACCGTACCCATCGCGCCTCGCCCGATGGGGCGCAGGAGTCGGTAACGTCCGGCGACGAGGTCTCCTTCGTTCACGTGGGGATCGGCAAGTTCGGCAGGCGTGTGGGGTCGGGCGGGAGCCCTGGTCGACGAGCTTATCACTCCCCCTGGTAAGTGCCGAACACAGCCCTTCCGGAACTGGAGACTTGAGGTGTGGCCTGTCCAACCTGAACGACGACGGAGAGGAAGGCCGCGGGCTTGAGGCCTTCGTCGGGGCCGCTTTCGTTCGTGATGTAGGACAGGCCGATGCCGGCCAGGAAGCCGAAGGAGGTGGTATTGCCGCCGTCGCCGAGGACCGGGATGGTCGGGGCGACCCCGAGGTAGCCGAGCAGGCCCACGCGACCGTCGCCGAGCTGCTGGATGGAGCCGCCGAGCTGGCCGGCGACGGGGAAGGCGCGGCGGCGGACGGGGTCGTAGCTGTCGACGGCGAGGGCGACGCCGACGGCGCTGAGGACGCTACGCGTGACGAGGGGTCGTTCGAGCCAGGGGGCGCGCGTGATCTGGAGCGTGGCCAGCATGGCCGGGATCGTGAGGTAGGCGCGGAGGCAGCTCCCGGCGGCTTCGAGGGTCTCGAAGTTCGACTCGCCGCAGAGCGGGACGGAGTGGATGGTGGCCGAGCCGATGAGCCTGCGCGCCGCCTCGGGCGTGGCCTCGCCGCCCGAGCGCAAGGATGCCGCGACGCGCGACGCGTCGGAGACGAGGACGACCTTTCCGTCGGTGTTCAAAGGATCGCTGTAGACCGCGAGCCGGAGGCGCGAGTCGCCGTCGAAGTTCTCCGAGAGGGGCGGGAGCTGGAACTCGGCGGAGTTCGGCGTGACGATCCACTTGTGGTCGGTGAGCAGCTCGATAGGCGCGCCGTTCGAGGTGCGATCGGTGCGCGTGAGCGAGACGTAGAGCGCGAGCGGGGCGACGAGGCGTCCCTTGGTCGAGCCGGAGAGGCGGACGCGACAAACGCCTTGTCGGAGCGGCTCGGGCGCGATGACGAGCGACATGTGCGCGAGCGGCTGCGGCCCGGGGCCCGCGGGCGCCGTGGCCTTCATCGGGAGCGACGGACGCGGCGGCCCCATCGGCGAAGTCCTCGGCGCGACAGGCGAGGTTTTTGGCGCAGGGTTTTTACTTGTGGCCTGGACCTGGGGTTTGTCCCCGGGCTTCGGGGCCGTGCGCGGCGTGAGGCCCGAGGCTTCGGGCTCGCGGGGCGCGGTTTTTGGCGCGGCGTCGGGCGGAGGCGCGGCGGCGGCCTGCAACGGCCTCACGCCCGGCGGGGGCGCGGACGGGCTCGAGGGCGGCGCGGACGGCAGACCCGAGGACCTACGCATCGCGGGGCCGCAGTCGACCTTGAGATCCTCGAGCTGCGGATCGGGGAAGAGCATGCGCGCCGGGTTCGACTCGACGAGGTTTTCGAGCGGCGGGACCGACACGCGGTAGGTCGCGTTGACGACGGTGCCGGCGGCGGTGTTGTCGAGGTTGAACGCGGTCACCCGGAGCCAGCCGCCGCTCGGGAAGATGCGCAGCACCTTGCCGTCGGCCTTGCCGCAGCCGCCCGAGGCGACCTCGAAGACGGGCACGGTGAAGGTGCGCTGGAAGGGCTGCACGCGGGCGTTGCCGCAGCTGTCGACGATGGCGATGTAGCGGAAGTCGGCCATCTCGGACTGCTTCGGCCACTGCATGCCGAGCAGGACCTCGGCCGAGTCGGGCAGGGGCGGGACGGGCATGTCGTCGCGGCAGAGCGGGGCCTTTTCGACCTTGCGCGGGCCGGCTTTGTCGTTCGGCCCGATGGGCGGGTAGGCGCAGACGTGGCGGTAGTCCCGGCGGCCGAGGAGGACAGGGTCGAAGTCGAGCGTGCGTTTCCCCTGCTCGTCGAGGCGTCCCCAGATCGTGAGCGGCAAGGGGAGCGTCGGCGTCTGCAGCTTGATCGAGCGGAGCATGTCGTCGCCGATGCGGCTCTGTCCGGCCTCGCCGAGCGTGGTCGAGCATTGCCCCGTGGAGCAGAGCCACGGGCCGCCGCGGCGCGCGGTCTCGATCGGGACGGGGTCGGTGTCGCGGACGCTCATGAAGACCCGGCTCGCCTCGGGGAAGATCTCGGGCGCGGTGCCGGGCGTGGCGCCGCCGTTCACCGTCGCCGGGCCGCGCACGATCTGCAGGCTGCCGCTGAAATCCGCGGGCATCGGGGCCGAGCCCGAGGCCGGCGTGTTCACGCGCGTGGTCGTCGGCTCGGCCGTGTCCGTATCGTCGTCGCTGGTCGTGTCGGCGTCTTCGTCCTGCGCGGCGACGGGGCCCGCGAGCGAGAGCGAGAGCGATGCTGCGACGCCGAAGAGCGCGAGGAAGCGGAAGCACGCGGCGCGGGCGCGCGGGGCGCTTTCGTCGGGGACGCGAGGGGAGGCGAGGGGGGCTTGTCGCATGGGGTTCATCGCTCGGGTGGAGGCGGGGCGAAGGTCAGGGCGCTTCGACGATGCTGATCGGATCGGAGGCGCAGTCGGGGCTCGAGAGGAGCCGCGGCGTGACGTGGAGGCGAACCTGGCCGGGGGATTTCGGCGTGGCAGGGATGACCGTCGCGGGGGTCGGCTCCTTGTCGAGCGTCACGCTGGCCTGATCGATGGTGAGGAGCTGATCGTCGTCGACGCGGAGATCGACGGGCATGGCGAGCCGGACGCGGTTCACGTCGAAGGCGCTGACCTCGAAGAGATCGACCTCTTCGCCGGTGCCGGTGCCGGTGCCGACGACGCTCTGCAGCGCGCGGACGCGGAGCAGGCGCGGCTCCGGATCGACGAGGACCTTCGGGCCGGGATCGATCTGCTTCTGGCCCGAGGTGACCGCGAAGTCGGCCTCGCCGCCGATGTCGCTGAAGCAGAGGAAGAAGCGCTCGCTCTCGCCGGTCGATCCGAGCAGCACGCGCAGGCGCGTCTTGCGATCGGCGCAATCGGACGAGGTGGAGAGGGCGGCCTCGCTGAAGAGGGATTCGACGATGACGGGCGCGTTCTCCACGACGCCGGGCGCGTTCGAGGGCGGTGTGGCCCGGACGAACGCCTCGCGGGAGCGGATGGCGCCGGGCCGCCACTTGGAGCCCAGATCATCGGGCAGCGGGCCGACGGTGCACTTGAGCGCGAGGAAGGTCGGAAGGACGCGGGCGCCGTCGAGCGACTCGTCGAGGCCGGCGACGAGCATCGTGAAGTTCGTGGCGGAGTCCGGCAGGCCGGCCGGCAGGATCGTGATGGGCTCTTCCTTCGTTTGTTCGGCCCAGCTCACGAGGATCGACGCGCTGCCGGACCAGTCGCTCTGCGAAGAAACCATGAAGCGCGCGTAGCCCTCGCTCGACGCGGTGCATCGAAACGCGCCCTCGACCTCGTGGCAGGAGGGGTCGGTTTCGTCCGGGTAGGGCCCGAGGACGAGGGCTTCCGGCGGGTCGACGCGTACCGTGACGAACCCGCCGTACGCTGGCGCGCCGCCCTCCGCGAGGAACAAGGTGACGCCGGTCTCGGAGGGTTGTTGACGCGGCAGGACGGGCTTTCCGGCTTCGTCGAGTGTGTCCGCCGCGAAGAGGGAGCCCGCGACGTGGACGCGGATGTCGACCTGCCCGTTCGGGGCCAGCGGATACCCCGGCTCGATGCAGGCCGAAAACGCGAGCGGGACGAGGAAGGAAGCGCCGAACGCCGCACGCAGCATGCGGCCAGGCCGACGAGATGCGGAAGAGCGAGGAGGCGAGCTCACTTTTGGTAGATTTCGGTGTACTCGTTGCCGAGCGGGTGGCGGTGCCAGGCGTAAGCGGACTGCGGGAAGCCGTTCTCGTCCGTGTAATCGCATTGCCCGAGCTCCCACTCGGTGTGCCAGATGCTGGCGCCGGTCCTGGGATCGACCGACATGGAGTGCGCCGTCACGTCCTCTTCTTCGGGCTCGCCGCCGTGCGAGAGCCGGGCGCTCGGGTCGACGTATTGCTCGAGCACGTCGATCGGCACCCGCGCGACACGGCCGCCGGGCAGGGGGATCAAGAAGACCAAATCCTTGTGCGTGTCTCCCATACGGCTCCTGACAACGTCGCGGCAGGGGCGTTCCCATCCCACCGCCGGCCGATGAGCATACCGGAAGTCCCTCCCACTTGCGCTGGTCCACCGCGTTGAGGTTCAGGCGGTCCCCCCCACGACCCGAACCGCAACGCGTTGAGGTTCCGATGGTCCCCCCCACGACCTGAACCGCAACGCGTTGAGGTTCAGGCGGTCCCCCCCACGACCTGAACCGCAACGCGTTGAGGTCCCGGCGGTCCCCCCACTATGCCGTTGACCTCGAAGGGCGAATGGTGGCCCGATACAGAGTGGCGGCACGGAGCCGCGCAGGGACGGGGCCTACGTGTGACGGGCGCGGAGAGCAGCGGGACGGACCCTCGAATCGGTACGCTTGCCGCCGGGAAATACAAGGTCCTGCGTCTGATCGGGCGCGGCGGGATGGGCAGCGTCTACGAGGCGCAGAACGTCGCGATCGGCAAGCGCGTCGCCCTCAAGTTCCTCCGCACGCCGGCAGGCGCGGATGCCTCGGTACGGGCGCGCTTCCACAGGGAGGCGCGCGCGGTGTCGGCGATCGAGAGCGCGCACATCGTGCAGATCTTCGACACGGGGGAGACGGAGGCCGGAGAGCCGTTCCTCGTGATGGAGCTCTTGCAAGGCGAGGATCTCGCGACGCGGCTCCGGCGCCTCGGGCGCATGAGCGTGCCGCAAGCGGTGGCGATCGCGGCCCAGGCGCTGCGCGGGCTTCGGCGCGCGCACGCGGCGGGCGTGGTGCATCGTGATCTGAAGCCGCAGAACGTGTTCCTCGTCGACGCCGATGACGGGAAGACGCTGGTCAAGATCGTCGATTTCGGGCTGTCGAAGGTGCTCGGCAGCGAGGCGGAGCTCGTGGCGGCGTCGAACCTGTCCGCGCAGGATCCGCTGACGCGGGTCGGGACGCCGGTGGGGACGCCGTTTTACATGTCGCCCGAGCAGATCGAGGCGCAGGACGACATCGATCCGCGCACGGACATCTGGTCGATGGGCGCGATCCTGTACGAGGCTCTCGCCGGCGCGCCGCCGTTCTCCGAGCCGACGTTCGCGCGGCTCGTCATCGCGATCTGTCATCGGGATGCGCCGGAGCTCGGGACGCTCGTGCCCGGGCTGCCCGAGGCGATCCGGCACGTGGTGCAGCGCGCCATGGCGCGGGATCGCGGCGCGAGGTTTGCGACGGCCGAGGCGTTTCTCACGGCGCTGCTCGAGGCCGTGCCGGATCTCGAGCGCTCGCAAGGGCCCGGGTCACGGACCACGGACCCAACGCCGCCGCGCCCGCCGATGCCGACCTCGGGCGCGGATACGCCGATGAACGTTCGGCCGGGACCGACCGCGCCGGGAGACGTCGAGGCGTCCCACGAGAAGAGCGACAGCGGCGCGGAGGCACCGGGCGCGGAGCTACGCACGTACACCGTGGGAGGTGCAACGTTGTGGCTCAGCGCGTCACCCGCGTTCTCGCTCTGGCGAGGCGAGGTGAACGCGCCGGATCGGCTGCGCGTGGAGACGCGGGACGGCGGCTTGTTCGAGCTCAGGCTTTCGCCGGTGGGCGTGCTCCGGCTCGGTCGCGTCGAGCGGGTGGGCGACGAGCGGAACGAGCTCGTGTATCCGGACGTGGCTTCGCGCCTCGCCGCGACGTTGCGGCACGACGGCGTGCGCTGGTGGCTCCGGCGGCGCACCGAGTGCAGCGTGCCCGTGCAGGTCGGCGCGCATTCGCTCGCGCGAGGCGAAGAGGCGGCGCTCGTGCACGGGACGTTCGTGCAGGTCGGAGGCATGCGGGCGACGGTGGTGGATCGGCGCTACGTGACGCCGACCGTGCCCGCGGGGACCGTGGACCCGACGACGGGTCTGCTCGGGCGCGCGGGGCTCGAGCAGGAGATCGCGTCGTTCCTGCAGCGCAAGCGCAGCGGCGCGCTGCTGCTCGTGAAGGCGCAGCCGTCGGCGGTGCGCGCGGGCGGCGCGGAGTATCCGCCGGGCGCGATCGCGGCGGTGGCGATCCATCGGGCGTCGCCGAGTGTCGCGGTGGGGCTCGTCGAGGAGTTGGCCGTGGCGCTCGTGACCGGCGAGGCCGCGGAGGTCGCGGAGAAGGGGCGCGCGGCGGCCGCGTCGGCGCGCGCAGCGGCGGAGGGGCGATCGTTCACCTGCGGGTACTGGACGCTGTCCGGCGACGGGAGCGACGCGGGGCGCGAGCTCGAGCTCGCGCTGCACGCGATGACCGCGTTCTCGGAGACATCGGGGCAAGCGGTCGCGGCGCTGCGGTCGAGCGTGCCGGGCGCGCGGGTGTCGAGCGTGCAAGAGGTCCTCGGCGCGTCGATCGACACGAAGCGCACGACGCTGCTCTTCGCGATCGAGGAGCAGAAGGCGCTCGAAGCGGTGGGTCCGCACGTGATCGCGGCGCTGGAGAAGGAGCTCGCGGCCGTGGCGGCGACGCATGCGGGGCAAGCCGCGCTCGTCGCGCCGATGGCGCCGGGCGTGGTGGCGGCGTGCGTGACACGGAAGGTCGACGCGGTCGCGCTCGGCAGCGCGGTGCAGTGCGACTGGCACGCGCGGCCGCCGATCCTCGACGGCAAGGTGGAGCTGCCGCGGACGCTGTCGTGGGAGGTCTTGCACGGCGACGTGCAGACGCGGGCGCAGGAGCTCGCGCGCGAGTGCGCCGATCCGCACGGGGTGCTCTCGGCGCTCAGCGGCGGACTCCCGTATCCGATCTCGGGGCGGGTGCACGCGGCGATCGCCGCGTCGAGCGCGATCGAGCGCGTGAAGATGCTCTTCGACGTGCTCGAAGGCACCTGGCGGTTCATCGCGACCGTGCTGCTCTCGGCGTACTTCGCGCGGCGTCCGGCCGAAGGCTCGGGCGAGGCCGCGCCGGGGTTCGACGCGATGGTCGAGCTCTACAAGCGTCACGGGAGCCGCGACGGCTTCGCGCTCGGGACGTGGCGGGAGATCGCGCGGGCCGCGGCGAAGGGGTTTGAAGGGCGCGACGATCCGATCGGCGCGCTCGTGCGTGACGTGCTCGGCGTTCGGCTCTCGCAGAACCAGACGTTCGAGACGCTCTCGAACCTGATGCAGGTCGAGCGCAACAGCTTCGCGCACGGTCACTACAACGAGGCCCGCGCGGCGGCCGATCTGCCCGAGTTCGAGCAGATGACGCGCACGCTCCTGCGGGCGCTCCGGCCGCTTTGCGCGTGGACGCTCGTCACGGTCGAGAAGACGGAGCCGGATCTCTACGGCGATCTGCAGACCGTCGAGTTCATCGACCACACGGGCGCGTTCAACACGGGGACGCGGCGGCGGCTCGGGCTGAACAGCCCCATGCGGCTCGCGAACGTGACGTACCTGGCGCGCTGGCGCGAGGGGCTCGTGCTGCCGCTCGAACCGTTCTTGCGGCGCGTGGCGCACGAGGACAAGTTCGACGTGTACTGGATGGAGCACCTGCCGCGCGCCGGGACGTGCGTCATGAGCTCGGTGGTCGGCGGCCCCTCCATCAAGGTGCCGGGCGACGTACGAAGGCTCCCGCCCCTCTTGCGGATCGTGATGGAACGAGCTTCCTGAGGAGCGCGGGGCAAGACGAGGACGAGGTAGGGATGCGGCTTCACGCGAATGTGTCGATCTGGCAGAGGGAGCACGACGGGACCTACGTGGCCGAGCTGAACGGTTACAAGCTCAAGCTGACGTGGAAACCCGAGGCCCCGGGAGAGCGGCGCGGCTTCAGTTGGGAGGCCGAACAAGAGGGCAAGGAGCCGATCAAATCGGACGAGCTCCACGAGGAGGCCGAGATCGCGATGGCGCAAGCCGAGGCTTTTGCGCAGGGGAAGCTCCCCTCGTAGCCGCGCGGCTCGCCGCCCTCGCGGCGGGTCGTGGTAGCCTCGTTAGCGCATGAGCGCCAAAGCGCCGCGGGATCACGCGCCGGGGGAGCTGCTCGACGGCCGGTTCTTGCTCCTCGAGCGGCTCGGTCGTGGCGGATTCGGCGACGTCTGGCGAGCCGAGGAACTCTTGCCGGACGGGGTGCCGCTGCGCACGGTCGCGCTGAAGCTCCTGCAGCGGACGGCGTACGACGCCGCCCACTGGGCCGAGGAAGCGAAGCTGCTCGCCTCGTTCCGGCACCCCTCCCTCGTGACGATCTACGCCGCGGGCCTGCTCCGCGCGCCCGAAGCGGTCCCGTTCGTCGCGATGGAGCTGCTCGAGGGGAAAAACCTCGCGGAGGTGCTGCTCCAGCGAAAACGCGTGCCCTGGCGGCGCGTGCTCGGCTGGGCGCGCGCGACGGCGGCGGCGCTCGACGTGATCCACGTGCGCGGCGTGGTGCACCTGGATCTCAAGCCGGCGAACCTGTTCGTCTCGAACGACGGCGCGCTCAAGGTGCTCGACTTCGGCATCTCGCGGCGGGCCGGCTCGAAGGCGCCCGAGATCACGCCACCCGCGTTCGCCGGCGGGGACGTGGCGGGGCTCGAGACGGCGGCGTTCGTCGCGGCGCAGGACGAGCGATCGTCCCAACCGACCCGCGCGCAGAGCTCGGGGCGCGCCGTCGTGGGCACGCCGGGGTACATGGCGCCCGAGATCCTCGAGCTCGCCGAGCCCACGCCCGCGGCCGACGCATATGCCCTGGCGGCGACCATCGTAAAACTCGCGACGGGGCGCATGCCGTACGAGGACGTCGCGGACGAGCCGATGGAGCTCGAAGGCGCCGCCGCGATGAGCGCGTGGTGGTCGGATCTGCGCGACGCGACGCTTCGCGGCCGCCTGCGTGATCTCGCGGCCGATCCGGCCGGTCTTCCGCGTGGGCTCGTAGCGCTGCTCGTGCGCCTCCTGTCCGTGGATCCGCTGCAACGAGGGGTCACGCCGGGCAAGCTCGCGGCGCTGTTCGACGCGACCTGGGAGCGGCCGTACGGCGTGATGGATCCGCCCTACACCGGGCTTTCGGCGCTGCCGAAGGAGGCCGAGGGACAGCTCTTCGGGCGCGACGACGACGTCGCGCGGCTCGGCCGTGAGCTCGCGTTCGAGCCGGTCGTGGTGCTGTACGGGCCACGCGGGGCAGGAAAGTCTTCCCTCGCGTCCGCCGGCCTCGTCCCGCACCTCGCGCGCGCCGCGGTGGACGGCAAGGACGACTGGATCGCGGTGGCCATTCGTCCCGGGGAGGATCCGGATCACGCGCTCGACGTGGCGCTCGGCGGCGTCGACGCGGCGCTCGTGGGCGCGTCGTCCGCGGAGATCGCGCGCCACGCAGCGAGCTCGTCCGTCGGGATCGTCCTGCTCGTCGATCCGCTCGAAGACGCGCTCTCCGCGCCGGAAGGCACGAACACGCGGCTCGCGCGGCTCCTCGCGGACCTCGCGGAGGGCGGCGAGCGGACAGGCCTGCGCGTGCTCGCGACGCTCGGCGAAAAACACGTCGCGAACCTCGCGGATCCCGCGGCGCCCTTCGCGTCCCTGCGCGCCGCGCTCCGCTTCGTGGGGCCGCCGCCGGCCGCGGCCGTGCACGACATCGTGACGGGGCCGGCGCGGCTCGCGGGCGTGCGGATGAGCGGCGCCGACGCGATCGTCGCCGACGTGCAGCGTGAGCTTCGCGGCGCGGACGATCGGTTGCCCCTCGTCGCGCTCACGCTCGCCGCGTTCTGGGACAAACGCGTGCTCTCCGCGGAGACGTGGCGCGCGCTCGGCGGGCTCGTCGGCGCGCTCGCCAAGCACACCGAGAAGCTTCTGGCCTCGATCGACGACGCTTCGCGGGAGATCGCGATCGAAGCCGTGCTGCGCCTCTCCACGACCGATCACAAGCCCATCCGCTGGGACGAGGACGAGCTCGTGTCGGTCCTCGGCGAGGACACGGCGCTCGTGCGACGCGTGATCACGCGCCTCGAACGCGAGGGCCTCCTCCGGCGGCGCGACGGTCGCGTCGAGCTCTCGCACCCCTCGATCGCCGCGCTCCCGCGGATCGAGCAGGTCCGCAGCCGCGAGGCCGAGCGGCTCGTCTTGCTCGAACGGCTCCGCGACGCGGCGATCGCCTGGGATCGGGCGGCTTACCACCCGGACTTCCTGCTCACGGGCTGGCTCTTCGAGGAAGTCGAGCGCAAGCCCACCTGGACGCGCGGCTTGCTCACCACGCTCGAACGCCAGCTCGTCGCGAGGAGCCGGCGCCTCGCGCGGCGGCGAACGATGCTGAAGGGCGCGTCGATCGCGCTTTTGCTCGCGCTCCTCGCCTCCGCCGTCGTGGGGAAACGCGCGATCGATGAACGCCAAGCACACGCCGAACGGGCACGCGTCGAGGCTGAAGAGCGCGCCTACATCGCCGAAGTCCTGTTCCGATCGCGCCGCGTCGACGACCCGTACCATCGTGCTGCCTGGATCGCGGAGGCGATCGAGTTCGGCGCGGAGGATCCGGCGCTGCCGCTCGATCTGCTCCGCGCGGCCATGGGCCTGCCACGCGCGCAGTTCCTCACGCTCGAACCCTCGACGAACCCCGCGTTCCCCTGGGATGATCGATGGCTCGTCGCCACGCAGGGCCAGACGCGCCTCGTCGTCGTCGATCTCCGCTTCGACCCCTTCTACCAGGCCACGCCGCCCGACAGCGCCGAGCCGGCCGCGGCCGCCGAGCTGCATCCGCGCGCGCTCGTCGTGCGCCCGCACGATGCTCCGTTCGTGGAGCGTGTCCCGCTCCCCTTCGACACCGCGCTCGCGACGCGCAGTGTCACCGGCGAAGTGCGCATCTTCCGGCTTCGTCCCGACGGCGAGGTCATGCTCGCGGCCATCGCGCCCCGCCGTTGCACGGGCGCGCTCGAGGTCGCGGACGCGGCGCCCGTGCTCGCGTGCGCCTCGGAGAACGGCCTTCTCCGCTGGGATCTCCGCCGCGCGGGCGAGGTCGACACGCACCCGTTCCAGGGCATCGTGCTCGACGTCTCGCCGGACGGCTCCCTCGTCGCGGCCGCCTCCGGATCGAAGCTCGTGATCTGGCGACCGGCCGTGGGCAGCATCCTCGAGGTCAAGCCGACGAGCGCGGTCGTCCTCGCGCGTTTTGGCCCGCGCGAGCCCTTGCTCGCCCTCGCCGAGCATGGCGCCTTCGAGATCGTCGATCCCGCGCGGCCGGAGACTCCGCTCTTCCGCGGCCCCAGCGTCGAGGCGCCCTCGTTCCTGCGCTGGGACGAAGGCGGCCTCGATCTCGCGGTCTGCGGTACCGACCCCACCGGCACCGACAAGTCGATCGTCGGCCGCTTCCACTACCTCCGCCTCGGCGGCCGCGCGCCCGGCGACGCTCTGCCCAAAGGCGCGCCTTGCTCGCCCGCGCCTCGCTCCAGGCGCCCCGCGCCCATCATCTCGCCCGACGAGGTCCCCGCGTTCGCGCGTGTCCCCATCGGCCCGCGGGATCTCCTCGGCGGCCATCGCCTGGAGAACGGCCATGTCGTGACGGGCGACCTCGTCCTCCTCTCCGGCGCGACGGGCGCGGTCGACTCGCTCGTCCGCTTTCGCGCCGAAGGCGGCCCTGCGCCCTCGCCGACGAGCTCGGTGCGCGCCGTGGTGCGCGAGAGCAACGATGTCGTCGCGTTCCAGGTCGACGACGAGGTCCGCTTTTATCGCGTCGCCGACGGCAAGCGCGAGCTCGGCCGCAAGGGCAACCTGCTCCGCCGTTGCCAGGACGGCCGCGTCGCCGCGTGGGAGCGCGAGGGCGAGGCCTGGCACGTGTTCGACGCCCGCAGCGGCGCCAGCATCGGAAAGATCCCGCGCGAGCCCGGCCTCGTCCTCGCCGTCGACAGCACTTGCCGCACGCTTTACACGCAGCGGCTCGACGGCGCGATCGTGGCGACGCCTCTCGACGGCGCGGCCTCTGCGCCCCGCGTGATCGCCTCGGCGGACGGCCACGTGTACGACGTGCGCCCGAGCGCGGCGCGTGACGGGATGGGCGCGGGCCTCTGGATCGCGGTGAGCTCCGGCGCGCTTGCGCGGATCGACGAGGCGACGTCGGAGGTTCGGGTCCTCGGGTATGCGAGCCCGCGCGCGACGGCGCTTGGTGATGGTCCTGCGCCGGGCGAGCTCGTCTATGCTGACGACACGGGGGTCGTCGTCCTCCGCGCGCGCGGCCCCGAACGCCTCCTCGAAGCTTCGGGCGCCACCGTTTGGGAGGACGTCTCCGTCGCGCCCGACGGCCGCTCCATGCTCCTCCTCTCGGCGGATCGCGTGGTGGCGCTCGACGTTGCGCGCCGCGAGATCGTGGGCAGCATGCCGCTCCGGGGCCGCACGCGGTTCGTGCCGTGGGATGCGGCGGGATCGGTGCTCGTGTGGTCGTTCGATCGGCCGGGGGGCGTGGAAGGCGAGGTCATCCCCCGGGGTCGGCCGCTCGCGGATGCGGTCGCGCGAACTCTCTCGAACCTGCGCGTCGATCGCGGGCGGCTCGGCCTCCAGCAGTGATCGTAGCCTTACCTACGGCCGCAACCTGCTTGCATCGACCGCATCGCGGTCGATGCACCAACGGTCCAGGGCTGCGCCCTGGTTCGGGTCCAGGGGCGAAGAGCCCCTGGTCGGGTCCGGGGTGAAACCCCGGCGCTACGTCGTGGAGCACCCCTTCAGGACACGCCGAGCAGCTCGACTTCGAAGACGAGCGTCGCGTTCGGCGGGATGAGCCCTGGGAAGCCGCGCTCGCCGTAGGCCAGGTGCCCTGGGATCGTCAGCTTCCGGATCTCGCCCACCTTCATCCCGGCCACGCCCTGGTCCCAGCCCTGGATCACCTGCTTGGCGCCGAGCTTGAACTCGAAGGGCTGGCCTCGATCGCGAGAGCTGTCGAACTTCTTGCCATCCGTGAGCGTGCCCACGTAGTGCACCCGGACCTTGTGTCCGACCTTGGCCTCTTCGCCCTGCCCTTCTTGGAGCTTCTCGATTTGGAGCTCTTCGGTCGCCATGTTGATTCTCCTCTCTCGTAAGTAGGCCGGTATTCGACCGATCGGCGGGGCGCTCGTCAAGCGAATCGAGCGCGTGCTTTGCGAATCGTGGTATCTTTTTCCGACCCTGCTCGATTCCAGGTGCGCGGCGGGCGCGCGAGCGCGGTAACATCGTCGGCATGAGCGATCAGAAGGGTGGACGCATCGCGCTCGTCACGGGCGGCGCGGTGCGTGTGGGGCGGACGATCGTGGAAGCGCTCGTCGATGACGGATACGAAGTCCTCATTCATTATGCGGCGAGTGAGGAGAGCGCACGCGAGGCGCGGGAGCACTTCCTTTCGCGTGGCGCGCGTGTCGAGCTCTGCCGGGCCGATCTCTCCGATCGAACGGGCGTGAGCGCCCTCGCCGCGCGGGCGCGCCGGTTCGGCGCGGGCAAACTCGACCTCCTCGTGCACAACGCTGCCCATTTCGAGCGTGTTCGTCCGGACGAGCTCGATGCGGGCGCCTGGGATCGGGCCATGGCGCTGAACGCGACCGCGCCTTATCTGCTCACGCTCGCGCTCGCGGCGGAGCTCCGGGCGGTGAGCGGGTCCGTCGTGGCGATCGGCTGCGTCAGCGCTGAAAGGCTGTTCAAGCATTACATTCCTTATTCGATCTCGAAGGCGGCGCTCGTCTCGGCCATGCAGGGCCTCTCCCTCGCGCTCGCGCCCGACGTACGCGTGAACGTGGTTTCACCGGGCACGGTCCTCCCGCCTGAAGGCGTCGACGACGAGGTGCGCGAGCGACTGCGCGGGAAGATCCCACTCGGGCGGATCGGCGATCCTGGGGATGTCGCGCGCGCGGTGCTGTTTTTTGCGAAAAACCACTTCGTGACGGGACAGGTGCTCGCCGTGGACGGCGGACGTTCGATTGTTTGAGGGTTCGTCAAGGCTGGATCATACATCGATTTTCCGAATTACCTCACCCAGCGGTTTTTCCGTTCCATGTTAGGTTTCCCCTTCATGAGAACCGATTTCCGCCTCGCCATACCGATGACGCTTTTGCTGGCCGCGTGCGGGGAGGACCCTCCGGTGACCGAGGTCCCCGAGGTGGCCGAGGATCTCTCGTTTCCCGAGGGATTTCTCTTCGGGACCGCGATCGGCGGATTCCAGGCCGAGATGGGGTGCCCGACGCCCGGCCTCGCCGGTTGCGTCGATGACGGATCCGATTGGTATGCGTTCGCCACCTCGCCTGAAACGGTACATTCTACCATGACATACCTGTCCGGCCAGGATCCGGCCGTCGTTGGGCCGGGCTTCTGGGAGCTCCACGAGCAGGATCTCGACCGCGCGCGGGGCGAGCTCCACAATGGCGCATTTCGCTTCAGCATCGAATGGAGTCGCATCTTTCCCGATCCGACCGACGGGATCGAGGGGTATGAGGCATTGCGCGCCGTCGCGAACGAGGCGGCGCTTGCGCATTACCATGCGATGTTGAATGGCCTCCGGGTGCGTGGAATGTCGCCGATCGTGACCCTGAATCACGGTACGCTCCCAGCATGGATTCATGATGCCGTCGGATGCCACCTGAACCTCGCCGCGTGTAAGCCGCGGGGATGGCTCGATCGGGAGCGAACGGTCGAGGAGATCGCCAAGTACGCGGGGTTCGTCGCGCGGGAGTTCGGCGCGGACGTCGATCGCTGGGCCACGCTGGACGAGCCGTTTGCGGTCCTCCTTTCCGGGTATCTCGCGCCGAGCGCCGAGCGCAGCCATCCGCCGGCCGTCGCGCTCGCGTCGGGCGCGGTGAAAGAGGTGTTCGTCGCGCTCGTCGAGGCGCATGCGCGCATGTACGACGCGGTGAAGGAAAGCGACGTGGCCGACGCTGACGGCGACGGAAACCCCTCCGACATCGGCCTCGTCTATGCAATGACCCCCGCGTCCCCGGCCGATCCCACGAGCGAGCTCGACGTGAAGTCGGCCGAGAACATGTTTTATCTGTACAACGTTGCGTACCTCGACGCGGTCGCGAAGGGGGAGCTCGACGAGGAGCTCGCGGGCAAGAGCGCGCGGCGCGCCGATCTCGAGGGCCGCATGGATTGGCTCGGCATCAATTATGACGCGCGCGCCACGGTGCGGGGCATGAGCGGACCCTTCATGCCGGACCTCACGCCGCTTGGCACGTTCGATCCGCTGGAAGTGCGCCGCGGGGAGGTCGATCCAGAGGGCCTTCACGAGATGCTGGCGCTCGCCTACCGCGAATATGGATTGCCCCTCTACGTGACGGGCAACGGGCTCGATCACCCTCTCGACGACGAGGACGCGGGCCCGAGCTTCCTCGTCCGTCACCTCGCCTGGGCGAACCGCGCGATGCAGGAAGGTGTCGATCTGCGCGGCTACTTCTTCTGGAGCCTGGTCGACGATTACGAGTGGAACCAGGGCATGAACCGGCGCTTCGGGCTCTATGCGGTGGACGCATCCGATCCGCAGAAGAACCGCACGCCGCGCAAGACGGCCGAGACCTATGGCATCATCGCCGAGGAGCGCCGGATCCCGCCCGAGCTCCTCGTGGCGTTTCCGGCGCCGCGATGAGGGCCCGGTCACCATCTCCACCGTTCGCAGCAAACGCCCCATCCGGGCCGAGGCGCGTTAAGATGAGGTGTGCTCCACGCCTCGCCCCGCTCTCCCCATCGCGAAGGCACCCTCGTTCAGGGGCGGGGCTCATGAGCCTCGTCGCGCAGAAGCTCCGGGCTGCGACCGCCGAGCAAGTCGAGCCTCGGCTCGACGGCCCGGTCGTCCGGATCCGCGCGCGTTTCGGCAAGACCTGGGCGGCTTCGGGCACGGGGTTCTTCATCGCGGACTGGCTCTCCTCGATCGTCACGGCGCGGCACGTCGTCGCGCTGGCGGACGGCGCGGCGCCCGCGGAGGTCTCGGTGCGCGTCCTCGCCGGCGGACGCTGGGTCGAACTCGAGGCCGTCGCCGTCGCGTATCCGTCGGGCGGCGTCGCGGCCGACGACGTGGCCATCGTCCGCGTGAACGCGCGGTGCACGAGCGCGCTGCGCATGGCCACGCTCGACGCGTTCGTGGCCGGCCAGATATGGGGGTATCCGCTCGGGAGCGAGGCGCCGCGCGCGCCTCTGGTCGTGCCGGCGAAGGCGCGGCCGAGCGAGGGGAAGGTCCTGCTCGATCGCCAGGGCCGCATCGGCATGAGCGGCGGGCCCGTGGTCGCCGTCGTCGGCGAGGGGCCGCCCACGGCGGTCGTCGGCATTTACCTCGGACCTGCCCCGAATGGAGGCGCACGGGCTCAGGCCCTCGCCGCCCCGTCGGTGCTCGCCAGCATGGAAGCCGCGATGGGTTGCGCTTGATTGCCTGCAAAGAGACGCCATGAGGACGAGGACCCAACCATCGATCGTCGGATTCGGGCTCGCGCTTTCGGCCTTGCTTCCGCTCGCGGAGGCGAGCGCCCAGGTCACGCCCGTCGTCGTCCCCTCGGATCAGCCCACGCCTTCCCCGACCCCGGCGCCCGTCGCGCCGCCCGTGACGTCCCCCGCGGCGATTGCGACCGCGCCCCAGGGCGACGCGGGCGATCCCATTCAGGTTCACGTGGGCCGCGTCGAATCCCTTGCCTCGTTCGCGCGTGCTTTGCGGGCCACCTGCGCCGCGCCGGCGACCGACGATCCGAAACCCGCGCTCGAAAAGGCCGCGGCGCGCCTCGTGGCCCAGCAAAAGGGCATCGAGGCCGTCGAAGCGCGGCAAAAGAAGCTCGAGCAAGAGGTCTCTGCGAAACCGTTCGATGCTCGTACGATCGCGGCGCTGGAGGCCGCGAAACGCGAGCGGAAGGCCCTCGAGGACGCCGCGCGGCGGGACGTCGCGGGGAGGCTCGACGAGCCCGCGCGGAATCTCACGGGCCTGCGGACCGAGCTCTGCGCCGAACTTTGCGCCGGCGGGGACACGGCCGCGTCTCCGGTCAACCTTTGCGCTTTTTCGGCGCCTACGCTCGCGAATGCGGCCGTCATTGCGGACCAACGCGGTGTCGAGGCGGTCGCGCGGTACGTGACGCGTAAATTCGAGCCGATCCGGATCGTCCTCGCGGATCGAAGCGTGTTTTCCCTCGCCGAGATCGGCGAGGCCGACCCACTCCTCGCCCGCAGATACCCCATTCTCGAAATCCCCTCCGCGGCGACGCGTGTCTTCACCGTCCAGCACACCGGCCTCGAGGTCGCCGCTTTCACGGCCGGCACACTCGACGTCGGCGTGCGCGCGCTCGCGAACCTCGTCGGCGACCGGGCCCGGCGCGAGGCGCTCGTGTGGTTCCTCGAGCGATTGCACGACGACGCCTGCGGCCCCGCGATGACGCCCGCCGGCACGCCGGGGGATTCGTACCGGGAGATCCGGTCCTTCTGGCTCCCCACGACCTGCGCGCTCTCCACGCGCCGCCTCGATTTCGCGCAATATGGCGGCGGCGAGAGCCTGCTCGGCGCGCTCCGCGGCGCCGTCGCCTCCGACGTGAAGAACTGGCCCGGCGTCGCCCTCGGCCTCGGCTTCGGCGCCTCGTTGTGGGCAGACGTGAAGCTCGGCGGGAACCTTTTTTCTTGCGCGGAGGACCCCTCCGCCCCGGTGATTTGCGACGCTGGCGCGCCCGACCGCGTCACCTGCCAGGCCCGCGCCCAGCGGCAGCTCGTGTGCGGCGCGGAAGTACGCGTGCGCGGGGCCGCGTCGAAGCTCGCCTCGGACCTCTCGACCGGCGCGAATGCCGCCCTGAGCCTCTCGCATTTCGGCGACGAGCTCGATCGCGCGAACGGATATCGCATCTTCCGCAATACCCCGCGCAAGCTCTTCAGCCAGCGCCTCGAGATCGCGGCGTGCGCCGCGTCCCTCCCGCACGTCTTCCAGGAGTATGGCGAGCTCGTCCGCCAGACCCGCCCCGGCCGAGCCGAGGAGACAGAGGCGCTCCTGCTCGCCGCGCTCACCACGTCGCCCGCGTGTTTCACGCTCGTCGGCCGAGGTTTTTCCCGGAAGGATTGCCCCGCGTTCTCCGAAAGCCCCGACGCAATCGGATCCCACGCATGTCACCGGAAAGACCCGGCCGCCTCGGGCGACGTGGACGCGGCCCTCGTCTCGGCGCTCGAAGCTGCCGCGCCGCTCGAAAAACTCTCGACGATCGTGCGCTGGTCGAAGTACGTGCGTCTTCCCGCGGTCGAACTGGGGGCCCGCTGGAGCGCCGTCCTCACCGCCTTCGAGGCCTATCGCGCCGCCGCCGAGGCGCTCCGGGCCACGGTCGATCCCAAGCTCGTGAACCCGCCGGCCCTCCAGATCGGCGTCGACGTCGACGGAAAGAAGATCGGCGAGATCGTACGGGCCCTCGAAGCGTACGCCCGCGATACCTCACGGTTGGCAAGCCAAACGAATTCCTTCGCCCTCCAGCGCGCGTCCATCGTCCTTGCCCGCGCGTCGCTCGACCTCGCCCTCGCCTTCGTCGCGGCCGGCGAGCAGCTCTCCGAGGCCGTCTCGTTCCCCGGCCTCTGCAAGGCCGCCACCTGTTCGCCCGGCGAAATCTCCCCGAGCTTCGCCGCGGCGCGGGCCGAGCTCGCGCGCCTCGTGGTGAGCCTCGAGACCCTCGAAGCGGCGCTCGCCGAAGATTGGGGCCGGGTCGTCGCGCGGGTCGTCGGGGCCGCGCGCGCCGAGCTCGAGCGCATGTGCACGGACGAGGAATGCAAGAAGCTCTGCGCCGCGGGGAAGGGGCCGTGCCGCCCCCTCGACGCCATCGCCCGCCACAGCGGCCTCTTCGCGACGATCGCCTTCGAGTCCGACCCCTCGCGCATCGCCGAGGCCCTCGACGCGGCCGCCATGCCCATCGGCGGCTGGCGACGGAAAAACACGCCCGGCGTCACCACGATTTCGCTCGGCGCATTCCCGGGCATGTTCGTCGGCGGCGAGCTGCGCTTCGGCACCTACGGGACCACCACCGAGCGCGGCGGCGTGCCGCACGTCGTCGCGCCGACTCTGGCCATGCCGATCGGCCTCGATTTCGCGACCGGCCGCGGCGATTACAACCTCGGCGCATTCATTTCGTTGATCGATCCGGCAGCCTACCTGCAATACGACGTCGAGCAGGCCGGCCGTCTGCCCGGGGCGCAGGTCCTCACGTTGCTTTCGCCCGGCCTGTACCTGCGCGCGGGCCTGTTCGACAGCCCCTTCAACATCGGCGTATACGGTGTGCTTCGGCCCGGGCTCCGCGCGTGGGAGTCCGGGCTCAGCATGCCGGGCGCGCACGCCTTGCAGCTCGGCGTGGCCGCGAGCGTGGACGTCACGCTATTCGATCTCTTTACAGGTCGATCCGCGGAATGATCACCACGGAATGGGATCGCCGCGGAAATGGTAAAACCCGCCCGATTCGGCGCGGGAGAGGCGATCGACGAGCTTGAGGATGCCCGCTGCCGACTCCTCGACGGACATCGGCGCGTTCGGCCCGCCCATATCGGTCTTCACCCAGTCCGGGTGGAGGGAGACCACCGTGAAATCCTCGCCGCGCAGGTCGATCGACATCGACTTGGTCGCCATGTTCAGCCCCGCCTTCGACATGCGATAGGCGTACGCACCGCCGTCCGTATTCTCGGCGATCGAGCCCATGCGGCTCGACATGTTCACGACCTTGCGCACCGAGCTCCGCCGGAGGTGGGGGAGCAGCGCCGACGTGACGCGCAGCGTCCCCACCGCATTCGTGTCGAAGGTCTGCGTCACGTCCCGGAAATCGAGGTCCGCGAGCGAAAGCCACTTGCCCATGACGCCCGCGTTGTTGATGAGCACGTCCACGGGCACATCGCCGAGCGCGGCGGCAAAGGCCCGCACGCTCGCGTCGTCCACGACGTCGCAGGCGAGGACGCGCAGCCGCCCGCCCGCGCCCTGGCCGAGCGCGGCGAGATCGTGGGCGGATTCAGGGTTTCGGACACCGGCGTCCACATGGTCGCCGCGCTCCAGATACCTACGGGCGAGCTCGAGGCCGATGCCCCGGTTCGCTCCAGTGATTACGACTCGCATGGCGTGGGGTCTAGCACGGCTTCTCCGTCATTTCCCGGTCGATTTGCAGCAACGGAATCCGAGGTGGTAATTGCCGTGGCTGTTGGGATCGGTCACGCGCGTGCCGTGCCAGTCGGGCGCGCGCCACCGGCAATCGTCCGGGTGCGCCTCGAAGTCCGAGAAGATGAACCAGCTCCCTTTCATCTCGGTCTGGCCCGTGCCGCCGCGGCTCGTCATCTCCTCGGGGCGGAGCGGTAAGTTCATGTGCTCAGCCACGTTCCCATGCTGATCGTACACGCCGAACGAGCTCTTGCACTCCGGGAACGATCCGGCCGGGAACGTGTTCGTCCCGCAGCGCTTCCATCCGCTCGACGTGCACCCCTTCGTCTTGCGGCTCTTCGTCGCGCACTTCGAATGGTCCTTCTCGCGGCCGTACGCCCAGACGATCTCTCGATCGCGGTTGTGCAGGTCCTTCGATTCCTTGCGCGCCTTGCCGAACGAATACTCGACCTCCGGCGCGTGCACGGCGCCGGCGCACGCGCCCTCCCATTCGTGCGCGTCGCAGAGCCTCTTTCCGATGGCCGCGCAGAGCTCGGCCGCCTCCTTCGCGCTCGGGCCGGTGATCGGGTGCTCGCACGGAATGCCGGGGAATTCGTACCGGTCGATGCAGACGCGCGCGTCCGCCTCCTTTTCGCCGGCGAGCGCGTCGTAGATCGGCGTCATGAACGGCGCGCCGCACGCGGGTTCGTCCTGCTCGAACCCCCCGGCCGTGTTCCGCGCCTCGCGGCATTCTTTGCGGGTCATCGGGTATTTCGTGACCTTGGGGTTGCCCTGGCCGAGCACCGACGAGCGCTGGAAAATGGCGCGCACCGCGGCCATTTGCTCGTCCGTGACGTGGAGCATCGAGACCATGCGCCGGAAGAGCGCCTCGCGTTGCTCCTCGATCGTGTCCGGATAGAGCTCTTCCTCCGGTAGCGGCGGCAGGGGCGCGAATACCTTCGGCGCGGGCGGCGCGGGCTCACTTCCGGACGGCGTGGGCGCGGCGGCAGCGGACGCGGACGGGGAGGGGAGGGACGAGGCCGGAGCGGCTTCGTTCTCGCCGGTCTCGGGGGACGAGCACGCGGCGAGGGCCAGAGCGAGGAGCGCGGGGGCGGCGCGGCGGATCGAGGAATCGAGCAGGGGCGACATGGTCACGAAAGACGCGTGGGCGGCGCGGTCGTCTTCCCCGGCGCCACAGCGGGCAAGCTATAGCCCGAGCCGCGCCGCTCGTCACGGGACGTCGAGGTCGAGGACGAGCATCGTCACGAGCGAGGTCCCGCGGGCCTTCACGTTCGCGACCGAGACCTTGTACTTGTGCCCTTTCGTGGGTTCGAGCGCGACGACGGGCGCCGCGTCGTCGGCCTCGTCGCGGCCGGCGATCTCGTTCGTCGTCGCGTCGAGGACCTCCAGATTGACGTCGTCGGCCAGACGATCGGCGCCCGCGAGGATCACGCTGAGCGGCGCTTCGAGCTCGAGCCCGCCCGTCTGGATGTTCTCCTCCTCCGCGAGGATCGTCCCGAAGAACGACCACTCGCCGTCGGCGTGGAACGCGAGGCCCTGCGAGCCCTTCATCCGTCGCGCGACGAGGTGCGAGGCCTGCGCCGCATTCGAGAGGGTGCGGCCGAAGGACTCGACGAAACGGTTCACCGGGATCGATAGGCCTCCCTCGCGCATGATCGCGACCACGCCAAACCCGCCGCCTTCGCCTTTTTTCGCGTTCCCCAGGCGAATGCGGTATTTGCCCTCCGCCTTCGGCGTGAGCTCGACGACAGGCTGCGCGTCGTCCATCGTATCGGCCGCGACGATTTTTCCTTCGGGGCTCTCCACGGCGAGGTCGAGATCTTCCACGCCGTCCGAGCCTCCGCCGAGGATCACGTACCTCACGCCGGCCCGAAGCGGGCGCGTGACCGAGACCTCGCGGCCATTTTCGAGGAAGGCGCCGAGCACGCAGGAGGCGTCCTCGTCGAAGCCGAAGCTCGATTGTTTTTCGAATCGTTGCGCCGCGCCCGTCACGCGTCCGACGGCCTGGGTCATGAATCGACCGGGCCGCCAGGCGGATGTTTCGTCGTCCTCCGCGTCGCTCGGCTCGGCGTGTGCCCGATCATGCTGCGCTTTTGGGGGGCGCGCGGGCCGCGTGACCGCCGCGCGTGGAGGCGGGGTCGCTTCGCCGCCGCCACAACCGGCCGCACATGCGAGCAGGACGGGAACGACGGCCCGGCTCATGAGCCGTCCGCGCAGCAGCGAAAGCCCGTGTTGTCCTCGGCGGCGTCGATGGGCCGCGAGCTCCTCGCGTCGCAGCTCATGTATTTCGCCGAGCTCGAAAACGATCCGCCGCGCCGACGGCATTCGGGGACGCCGCCGTCGCCCGGAATGCAGGCGTCTTCCCATTCCCACACGTTGCCGCTCATATCGACGAGCCCGGACGAACCGCCGCCGCAGCCCGGGAGCGCGAACGCGACGAGCGGCGCCCCGTACTTCGCGTCGGCGCCGTTGCACGCGTTCGAATCGTACGTCGATCCGTAGGGGAATGGTTTCGCGCCACCGTGCGTGCAGGCGCTGTGCCACTGGCTCTGCGCGGGATCGTCGTGCCCGAAATAAGGCGTGGGCCCGCCGGTGAGGCGCCCGCAGAGGCGCTTGCCAAAGGCCGCGCAGAAGGCGAGCGCGTCGCAGAAATCCACGTTCGCGACGGGATAGTCGTTCTTCGGCGGCGGCCCGGACGGAGGGACGAACGTGGTGTCCCCGGCGCAATCGGGGCGCTGCCCGCTCGTGTCCGGGGACGTCTCCAGCCACGCGGCATAATGCGCGTTCGTCACCTCGATCGTGTCGATGCAATAGGCCCGGCCGTCCCAGCCGCCGAGCGCGATCATCGGCGGGGTCCCGGGTACGTCCGGGCACGTCAAGGCGCCTGCGTCGTCCACGAAACTGCCTGTCGTCCCGCCGCTCGATTCCGTCCCGCCGTCACAGCCGGAGGCGGCGACGACGAGCCCGAGCCCGGACACCGCGAAGCTCAATCGGCGCAGCATCGGAAGCCCGTATTCGCCTCAGCGGCGTCCCGCGGACGCGAGCTCGCGACGTCACAATCGACGTTGTCGGCCGAGCTCGAAAACGATCCGCCGCGGCGACGGCAGAGATCCACGCCGCTGTCCCCAGGGATACACGAATCCTCCCATTCCCACACATTCCCGCTCATGTCGACGAGCCCCTCGAACCCGCCCTCGCAGCCTGGAAGCGTGCCCACGGGCAGGACCGCGCCATAGGCGGCGTCCTTCACGTTGCAGGCATTCGCATCGTACGCCTGTCCATAGGGGTAGCCTTGCGTGCCGCCGTGGCTGCACGCGCTGTACCATTGGTTTCGCGAGGCGTCGTCGTCCGCGAAATACGGCGCCGGGCCGCCGCCGATGCGGCCGCAAAGGCGCTTGCCCACGCCCTTGCAATACGCGAAGGCGTCACACCAGTCGACGGATCCGACCGGGTAATCGTCCTTCGGCGGGGCGCCGGTGGAAGGCGTGAAAGAGAGATTCGAGGCGCACACCGAGTTCTGGTTCGCGACGTTCGGGCCAGTTTCGAGCCAGGTCGCATACTGTGCGTTCGTCACCTCGGTGGCATCGATGCAATAGGCCTTCCCGTCCCAGCCGGGCACCGCGACCATGGCCGGCGTGTTCGCGATGGAGGGGCATGTCTTCGCGCCCGCGTCGTCGATGAACATCCCGCTGCTGCTGGAGCTCGCTGCGCCGCCCATGCCTCCCGCGCCGGCCATGCCGCCGGCGCCGCCCGTGCCTCCGTTTCCTGTGCCGCCCGTGCCGGCGCCGCCCGTGCCCGAGGTGACCGAGCTCGCGGCGCCGGTGCCTCCGTTTCCGCCGTTACCGCCGGAGCCGGTCGAGGAAGACGACGAGCTAGGTTGTCCAATGACGTCGGGGGGCTCTTTGGAGCCGCAACCCGCGGCGAACTGGCTCGCCGCGACGGCGACGGGCAGGGTGGCAAAGCCCAGGAGCACGGCACGGCGGAGAAGGTCTCTGCGCATCGATCCCTCGCGCTGCGGAAGCATACGACGAAGGTCGATGGATACCCCATCGGAGACGCGGCGAGAAGGGCTCGTCCGGAGGAAGGAGGGCCCGCGTGGGGCCCTCGTCGGGAAGGCGGGGCGTCAGGGCGTGACGCTGAGGACCGGGAGCTCGGTGACCTCGAAGGAGAGGCCGGGGTTCGAGCCGGCGCCATTGAGGTCGCAATAGGTCCAGCTCGACCCGGCGGTGCGGCTGAAGCGATAGACGTAACGGTAGGAGCCGGGCGTGGCGGGCGCGCTGAAGGAGGCCTGGTATTCGTCGTCGTTACCCACCTGGATGTTGAACGTCGCCGGTACGAACGTGAACCCGCTCTGCGTGGTCGGGTTGACGTTCGCAGGGCCGACCCCGAGCTCGGCCACGATGGCGGCGTTCGCGCCGGCCGCATCCGTGAAGCCGGTCTCGTAGACGCGGCCGTAGATCGTCGGGCTCATTTGACCGGCGGACACGGTGGCACTCGCCGGGAACTGGACGCTGCAATAATCCATTTCCGTCGGGTCGGCCGACTCGTTGATCGCGCCTACGAGAGGGCAGGTGCAGACGAGCGCGGCGGTCGCGGAGTTGCGGGGCGCAGGCGCGGCCGTCGAGAAATCGGTCGCATTCTGGTTCGTGTCCGTGCACCCGGCGCCGGCTCGCACGACGGCGAGCGAAACGGACGGCGCCGGCGTCGGCCCTGTCCCCTCGTAGCCGGTCGCGGTCGTCCCGTAACCCACGAGGTCCTGAATTTGCGCGCCCGTCGGATTGGCACCCGAGAGGGCCGTGGTCGTGTTGACGAGGGCCACCTTGCCGGCACTCTGGCCGATGTTCGTTGCGCTCGTCGCCTGGGCCGTGGGCAGCGGGTTGCCGACCGCGCCGCTCGATCCGAATTGAACCAGGTAATAGCCACCCGCGGGGATCGAACCCGTCAGGGCCACCGTTTGCCAGCTCGTCCCCGCCGCGGCCGCATACTGGACGGTCCAGCCCGCGACGCTCACGGTCGACGAGCCGCGGTTGTGGAGCTCCACGAAATCATGGGTATAAGGTGCATTCGTGGATCCACCGCCGCCGTACACCTGGCTGATCACGACCGAGCCCGTGCACGAGGTCGTCGTTGGCTCCGCCGTCAAAAAACCGTCCACCGACGTGTAATTGGTGGCGAGCGGCGTGCCCGATGCATTCTGCGCCCCCGTCGTCACGCGGATCTTGTACGCCGTGAAGTACGAGAGCGTCGGTGCAGGCGCAAGCGTCGCGACCGTGTTGCCCATGCTCATCGTCGGCGCGGCCGACGCGAATCCGAGGCACGAGGCAAAGTCGTCCGTCGAGATCTGGATCGACCCCGTGCAGGCCCCGGTCTCGGTCGTCGCGGTCAGCGTGGCCGGGTTCATGGCGGTGCTGAACGTGACGGCGATCGTCGAGCCCACCGGGACATCGAGCGCCCCGTCCGCCGGCGTCGTCCCCGTGACCGTCGGCGCCGCCGGCGCGACGCACATCCCATTGGCGTCGCATTGCGTGCCGCCATTCTGGTTGCACGGCGTGCCCGCGCTCAGGGGCGTGTGCGTCGGCGTTCCGTTGTTGCAGCTGTCGAGCGTGCAATCGTTGCCGTCGATCGGCAGGTCGCTATTGTCGATCGCGGTCGTCGTGCTGCCCATCCCGTCGCAGACGGCCGCTGTGCAATCGCCGGGCACCTGCGTCGCGACCGGCGTGCCCGAGGGCGCGTACGTCATGCCGCAGACGCCTGTATTGCAGACCGGCGCGCCACACTCCGTGACCTGGCCGGGGCAATCCGCCGCCGTGGTGCACCCGACACACTGGCCCATGCCATTGCACTGATTGCCATTGCCGCAATCCGTGCCCGACGGAAGATTCGTGTGGGAGACGCCGTTCACCGGATCACAGGCGTCGGCCGTGCAAGCGTTGTTGTCGTCGATGTTGACGGGTGTGTGCGAGACGCCGGTCGCCGGATCACAGGCGTCCGTGGTGCACACGGTGTTGTCGTCGATGCCGACGGGCGTGTGGGAGACGCCGCTGATCGGATCGCAGGCGTCCGCCGTGCAAGCGTCATTGTCGTTGACGCTGACCGGATTCTGAACCGGCCCGTTCGTCGGATCACACGCCGCCACCGTGCATGCATTGGCGTCGTCGGCCGGCAGATCGGTGGCGTCGTCCACGGCCACGATGTTGCCATTGCCGTCGCACTCATCACGCTTGCAATCGCCGTCCGTCGGATCGCCCGCGGCGGTCCCTTGCGCGGCGTTATTGACGCCGCAAGCCCCCGCCGTGCAGGTGCGGGTCTGGCAGGCCGTGTCCGCTCCCTGGCAATCGTCCGGGCTCACGCAGCCGACGCACGCGCCCATTCCGTTGCAGAACAGGTTCATGCCGGCGCCGCACGCCGTGCCGGACATCAGGTTCGTGTAGGTCGGCGTGCCGCCCGAGCAGGCGTCGCTCGTGCACTCGTTGTTGTCGTCGGGCAGGTCGGCGTCGTCGTCGACGCTGACCACGTTCCCGGCGCCGTCACACTGATCGACCTTGCAATTGCCGTCCTGCTGGGTCGCGACCTGCGTGCCGGCATTCGCGAACGCCGTGCCGCACATCCCTGCGTCGCAGGTGGCGACGATGCATTCGTTCCCCGTGGGAGGACAATCTGCAGGAACGGTACACTGCGCGCTGCCGCCACCGGCGCCACCCATCCCGCCGGCGCCGCCCATCCCGCCGACGCCGCCCATCCCGCCGGCGCCGCCCATACCACCGACGCCGCCCATACCACCGACGCCGCCCATACCGCCGGCGCCGCCCATACCACCGATGCCGCCGACGCCGCCCATGCCGCCGGTACCACCCATGCCGCCGACTCCGCCCATACCGCCGATGCCGCCGACGCCGCCCATGCCGCCGGTGCCACCCATGCCGCCCGAGCCGGGGCCCATCCCGCCAGTGCCGCCGGTCCCTCCCGTGCCGGCGCCCGGCGACTGGTCGATCTGGCTCCGATCCACCGCCGCGATGATCTCACACCCCGTACCGGTGGAAAGGATGGCGAATGCCATCAAGGTCAGCTTCGTGGTCCTGCGCATCTTTTGTCCCTCCGTACCGCGTCTACCACGGAGGCCGGTCGGGACGAACGCAAAACCAGAGACGGCCCGGGCGGCTTCACCCGAACGTCACGCACGAGGACGAACCCCCACATGTTCCCGGTGAAACCTGCGCAGAGCCAGGTTTTTGGCGGTGGTTTGATGTGACGAACTTAACGGACGAGGGTGGGTCGCGGGTGTTTTCGCGCGCCGTCCTCGAACCGCCCGGTTTTTTCGGTGAGGTGGATGCGATAAAGGTGTGCGTCCGGGTGAACCGCGCCCTGACGATGCGGGCCAAGCGGGCCACGCGCCGTCTCGCTCGCCTCGCGCGAGAAATAACGCTCGAGGAGGACCTGCAGCGCATGCGCGGCATCCCGTCCCGTGAGCTCCTCGAACGTGCCCCACGCGATCACGCTGCGCCAATGCGCGGGTCCGTCGATCTTCTCGACCTCGACGCAGACCTCCGGGTTTTCGCGCATCATCGCGAGCTTCAGGCCCTCACTCGTGTGGCTGTAGACGTAGTCGTCTTCGTACGCGTACGTGATGGGCACGACGTAGGTTCGGCCGCCCGCATGGCAGCCGAGGTGGGCGATCATTTGGGTCCCAAGGACCCGTTCAATCTCGTCTGGGCTGAGCTTGCCGACCATGAGAGCGCGCGCCTCCTCCCTCGCAGGCAGGGCAGCGGGCTCCTTGGGGCTCTGGTGCAATGACGTCAACAAGCGGGGCCGCGTGGGCCCCGCTTGCTCACTCGGCGGCCGGGGCGGGCTCGGCGTCGCCTTTCACGATGCCGCGCGCCCGCAGCCACGCCTTCGCATTCTCGATGGCGAGGTACAGGGCAGGGATCACGACAAGCGAGAGCAACGTCGAGCTCACGACGCCGCCGATGACCGCGATGGCCATCGGCGCGCGGAACTCGCTGCCCTCGCCGTTCGAGATCGCAGTCGGCAGCATGCCGAGCACCATCGCTGCGCTCGTCATCAGGATCGGGCGGAGCCGCTCCGGGCCGGCCTCCAGGATGGCCTGCAGCGGCGTCTCGTTGTTCTCGCGCACGCGCACGATCGCCCGGTCGACGAGCAAGATCGCGTTTTTCGTGACCAGGCCCATGAGCAAGATGATCCCGATCATCGCGCCCATGGCCATCGACGTATCCATCAGGAAGAGCCCCAGGATCGCGCCGACGAGCGCGAGCGGCAGGGTCATCATGATCGTCAGCGGGTGGATGAAGCTCTCGAACTGCGACGCGAGCACGAGGTAGATGAAGATGATTGCGAGCAGGAGCGCCGTCCCCATCGACGAGTTCGTGTCGTTCATCTGCTCGATCTGCCCGTCGTAGGTGAGTGACGTGCCCTTCGGCTTCTGCAGCGCGTCGATCCGTGGCGTGAGTTCGCCCACGATCTCGCCGAGCGAGCGGCCACGCGGCGTCGCCCACACGGCGATCTGACGCTGCCGATCCTCGCGCTCGATCACCTGCGGGCCCTCGCCCATTTCGAGCCGCGCGATGTCCGAGAGCGCGACCGCGCCTCGCGGCGACCACAACGTCAGCCGCGAAAGCTCGGCCGGCGAAGCCCGGTCCTCCTCGCGCATCTGCACGCGGATCGGCACCTCGTCCTTACCCTGGCGGAGCTTGCTCGCCTCCTCGCCCTCGATCGCGGTGCGCAGCGTCATCGCGACCTGCGCCACGCTGATGCCCTGATCGGCCGCGCGCTGCCGGTCCACCTTCACGCGCATTTCGGGCCTGCCGGGGGAGAACTTCACCTGCACGTCCGTCACGCCCGCCGTGGTCTGGAGAACGCCCGCGACCTGATCGGCCAGCGCGCGGATGTCGTCGTACGACTCGCCCCGCACGTTGATCATGATGGGCGCCTGCACGCCCGCGCCCTCCACGAACTCGGGCTCCGTGATGACCACGTTCGCGCCGGGCACGGCCTTCGCAATCGCGCGCACGTCGTCCTTGATGGCGTCGAGCGGCACCGCCCGCTCGTGTTTTTTCGTCGTCAGGATGCGGTAGTGCGCCTTGTTCACCTCGCCGTTCGGCCCGAGCGTCACGTAGAGCGTCCTGAGCTGCGGGTGCGCGAGCAGCTTCTTCTCCGCTTCGAGCGATTGCGTGGCGAGCTCGTCGAGCGACGTCCCCGCCGGCAGCTCGATCTCGACCATCATCTCCCCGCGATCCTCAGGGTTGACGAAGTCCGAGCCCATGAGCGCCATGAGCTGCCCCGAGCCGATCAGCGTGCCGAACGCGACGAGCCCGACCACGAGCTTGTGCTTCACGACCCAGCCGAGGACGTCGCGGTAGCTGTCGTCCATCGCGCGAAAGACCCACTCGAACGGCCGCTTGAGCCAGGCGAATGGATCCTTGGCCCCGTGCTCGAGCGATTTCGAGAACCGCGACGAGAGCATCGGATCGAGCGTGAAGGCCACGAAGAGCGACACGAGCACCGCGCCCGAGACAGTGAGCCCGAATTGACGGAAGAACTGGCCCACGATGCCGCCCATGAACGCCACCGGCACGAAGACCGCCACGATCGTCAGCGTCGTCGCGAGCACGCTGAGCGCGATCTCTTTTGTGCCGTTCAGCGCCGCTTCCATGGGTGGTTCGCCGCGCTCCAGGTGCTTGAAGATGTTCTCGCGCACCACGACCGCGTCGTCGATGAGCAGGCCGATCGCCAAGGAAAGGCCGAGCAGCGTCATCATGTTCAGCGTGAAGCCGAGCACGTACATCAGGAAGAACGTCGCCACGACGCTCGTCGGCAGCGCGACCGCGCTGATGAGCGTCGAGCGCAGATCGAGCATGAAGATCAGGATGATCAGAATCGCCATCGCGCCGCCGAACCAGATGGCGATCTGCACCTCGTGCGCGTTCTCCTGGATGAACGTCGACTGATCCATGATCAGCGACGTCTTGAGATCCTCGGGGAACGTCTTCTCCAGCGTCGCGAGCTTCTTCCGCACGCCCTCGCAGATCTCGACCGTGTTGCGGCCGCTCTGCTTGACGACCTCGAAGGCGACGGCTTCCTCGTTGTTCACGCGGATACGCGTACGCATGTCCTCGAAGCCGTCCTGCACGTCGGCCACGTCCCGCAGGCGCACCGACGAGCCGTCGCGGGCCATCGAGACCACGAGATCACGCAGCGTATCCACCGCTTCGAGCTCGCCCATCGCGCGCACGCTGATCTCGCGCGTCCCCTGCTCGTAGCGCCCCGCGGGCACCGTCAGGTTCGCGCCCTTGATCGCCGCCACGATCTGCGCGGGCTGCACGCCGAGCGCGTCGATCCGCGCCCGATCCAGGAGCACCTTCACCTCGCGCTCGGCGCCGCCGCGGATGTTCACCGCCGCCACGCCGTCGACCTGCTCGAGGGACGGCCGGATCACGTCATCGGCAAAATTCCGGATCTGGCTCAGCGATCGTTTGCCGCGGAGCGTGTAGATGAGCACCGGCGCCGCGCCCGTGTCGAGGCGCGAGATCACGGGCTCTTCGATGTCCTTGGGCAGCTTGAAGCGGGCCTGCGCCACGCGCTCGCGTACGAGCTGCGCGGCCTCCTGGATGTCCACGTCGAGCTTGAAGATCACGACCGTGGTCGACACGCCTTCCCGCGAGAACGTGCGCACGCGGTCGATGCCATTCAGCGACACGACCGCGTCCTCGATGGGCTTCGAGATCTGCGTCTCGATCTCCGCCGGGCTCGCGCCCGGATAGACGATCGTGACGCTGGCGACGGGGAAAGAGACGTCCGGGAACAGATCCGTGCCGAGGCGCTTGTAGCCCACGATGCCGAGCACGAGCAGCGCCACCGCGACCATCACCGTGAAAACGGGGCGCTTGATGGCGATCGCCGAGAGGTTCATGAGAGGTCCTCGTTCGCCTGGAAATGGGAGCCGATCACTTCGCGGGCGCCGGCGCCGCGGGTCCGAGATTGAGCGCTTCGCCTTCCTTCACCTCGGGGCTCGGGTTCGCCACGACGGACGCCCCAGCCTCGAGCCCCTTGCGCACGTACAGCGAGCCGTCGGGCGCGATCGTGAACGAGACCCGCACGATGTGCGCCTTGCCGTCCTGCACGACGACGATCTCGTCCTGCGCCCCGGGCCGAAGCGCCGAAGCAGGGAGCCTGAGCACCTCGATCGTCTCCGCGGCCACGATCTGCGCGCGGACGAATGATCCCGAGAGCAGCCCGACCTCGGGCCCGTTCGGGATCTCCGCGATCACCGGCACCCTGCGCGTCTGCGGATCGAGCGAGCCGAGCACCGCCGTCACCTTGCCCGTGGCCTTCGGCGCGCCATCGATTGACACCGCGGCGCCGACCTCGAAGACGTTCGCGTCGTTCTCGGAGACCGAAGCCGCGAGCTTGAGCACCGACGTGTCCTCGACGTGATAGAGCGGCTCGCCCGGCGCGACGATCTTGCCGATGCCGTTCGGCGCGCGCGTCACGAGCCCGCCGAAGGGCGCCACGAGCGTCGCATTGCCCACCGACACCGAGGCGAGCCGCGCCTGCGCGCGCGCCTGTTCGAGCTGCGCCGCCGCGAGCAGCGCCCGCTGCGTCGACGTCGTCTTCTCCGCCTCGGGCACCGCGCTCTGCTGGTAGAGCGTATCCGAGCGTTTTTGCGCGTCCTTCGCCATTTCGAGCGAGATCTCCGCCACGCGTACGCCCGTCTGCGCCACGTTCGCCTGCGCCGAGGCCTCCGCCGCGTCGACCACGCCGAGGACCTGCCCCGGCTTCACGACGTCGCCGATCTTCGCCTTGATCGCGAGCAGCCGCCCGCCTGCTTTGAAGCCCACGTCGGCCTGCTGAATCGGCTCGAGCGTGCCCGTCACGGCGACCCTCGGCTGCCAGCGCATCGGCTCGGGCTTCGCGATCAGCGTGCCGCCGTGTGCTGTCACCTTCGGCGGCGCGGCCGCATTTCCCGGCGCCGCGGCGTGCTCGGCCGTGACGGCCGATTGCGCCTCGATGGCCTTTTTCTGGTCCATCTTGGCCTTGACCCGGACGCCGATCAGACCCCCGGTGCCCAGCACGATCACGAGGGCAATCAGCTTGCCCGCGCCAAACTTTTTCGTCGTACCCGTCGTTGCCACGGTGCTCATCCTGTCTTCGCTCTCGCCCTGGGTTCTCGCGGACGTTCGTCCCGCTCCCGGTTCTTCGTGACCGTCCGGTCAACTACCGCACTCGACGCGGCAGAGAAGAGCCCGCGCGCGAGCAAATCCTGCGCTTGACGCGCCCAGCTTTCGATGTCCGGGCGCCGCGGCTGCTTGATGATCTCGCGCACCAGCCGCTCGTGCGTGCCCGCGACGAGCCGTGCGACGATCGCCGGCTCGATGTCGTCGCGATAAAGCCCCACCTCCACGCCGTGCCGCAGCCAGGTCTCGGCTTGCCGCTCGATGCGCTCGGCGAACGCGTCCATCAGGTACGCGTAGGGCGTCCCGCCGCCGCCCGTGAGGATCATCCCCAGGATCCCGCGGTTTTGCCAGCAAAATTCGAGCAAGTCGACGACGTGCGCGAGCCGTCCTTCGAACAGCGCCTCCATGCTCTCGGGCGGCGCGCACTCGTCGAAGCGCGCCGCCTCGATGCACGCCGAGAGCCGCGCGACCACGCCCTCCACGATCTGCCGGAAGCAGTCCTGTTTGCTCTTGAAATGCAGGTAAAAGGCGCCCTTCGAGACGCCTGCTCGGATGGTGATGTCTTCGACCTTGGCCGCGGCGAGGCCGTTCTCCGCGAAGATTGCTTCAGCGGCTCGTAAGAGGTCGATACGCGCGCGTGGATCGGCGATACGAGGCATTCCTGACCGGTGGGTCACTATGGGGGGATGCCCCTTTCCGGTCAAGAGGACTCGGACCCCCATCGCGACCGCGCTACGATGGGGCGTCCTTGCTTCTTCGAGGAGGCTCTCCATGCGTGTGCTCCCCCGTTTGTCGCTTGCTCTTGTGGCGGCCGTCGCGCTGATCCCCGCTGCCTCGCAGCCTGCCCGCGCCTGCCCACCGCCCTTGCCGGGCCTTTCCAACCACATCCCCGAGAGCGGGGCAACGTACCCCGCCAACGCTGCATTATTCTTTTGGGGTCATTCGATCTCGCTCGACGCCGTCACGGTCACGGTCGATGGAAACCCCGCGTCGTTCGTGCCAACCGGGGACGCCGTGCTCACCGGGCTCGGCGGGTTCGCCGTGCGTATCGACCCGACCCCGTCGCTCGGCCAGGTCGTGAAGGTGAGCGGCAACTTCTGCACCCCGGACGTGACGTGTGAACCCAAATCAATTGCGTTCACGGCAAGCGCGCCGGACACGACGTCGCCCGCGCCGGTGAAGAGCCTGCTCTTCAACGTCTACGACTACCCCGATTTCAAGTCGAGCGGCGGCGATTGCCAGATCGACAGTGATCTCGCGTATTTTCTGCACGTCGACACGGACGCGCCGGAGGCGGGGGCGGCGCCCGAGGTGTGGCGTGTCGAGGCGTTCCGCGACGCGGCGATGCAGGACCTCGCATTCGAGCGATCGGTGCGCGCGGGCAGCATGATCCGGTTCCAGAAGCTCGCCCTGGAGCTCCAAGGCGCCGAGCCGGCGACGGCCTTCAAGTTCCGCGTGACGACGCATGACGCCGCAGGAAACAAGGGCGGATCGTGGGTGGTTTCGTCGCCCTGCCACGTGCGCGTCGACCCGCCGGGCACCTCGCAGTGGCCCCCCGACGAGCCGATGTGGACCGCGGCCGACGTCCACCCCGGCGGCGTCTGTGACGAAGGCGGAAGCGGCGGCGCTGGCGGAGGCGGAAGCGGTGGCGCTGGCGGAAGCGGCGGCACCGGCGGAAGCGGAAGCGGAAGCGGCGGCGGAAGCGGAGGCGCCGGCGGAAGCGGAAGTGGTGGTGGCGGCGGCAGCAGCGGCGACGACGGGTCCTGCGCGGTCGGCGTGCCGGGCGGGGCGCCCTCCGGCGCTGCGGGGCTCGGGCTCGTCGTGCTGGGCTGGGTCTCGCGACGCGCTCGGAGGAGGCGCAACAAGGCCCTCAATCGTTAACTACCTCTCGGTATGCCGGCACGAGCGATCCGACGTCGAGCCGGTCGCCCGCTGTTCCGCGTTGGCACCTCGGGCAGGATGGCCGTACCCGAGCTCTTGTCGTGGGAATGAGCCTAGCGGACTCGGCTAGCCCATGAGCTCAGTGGGGGGGGCGGGGCCAGCCTCCTTGGCAAACGCACTTGGAGCGACCCGGTCCAACACACTTCCCCCGCGAGCCGGGACGCACCGACTGACAATGCCTCATGCACAGCCACGGGTTGGAGGGGCACCCCATATCAGCCGCGAGCGCGTCTTCCGCCTCCGCAGTCGTGGACTCCTCGGGCGTGCTCTCCTCGCTTGCGATCGTGAGCGCGTCGTTCACCGACTCGTCCGCGTACGCCGTACCCCCGAATGCCACCGGCGCGGCGGCGGCCAAAAGCAGTGCTGCGATCTTCAGGAACTTCATGAACGCCTCCCCCCTGAGACGGATTCGGCAAGCCACGGGGCGAAATGCGCCCGTCGCTGCCGCTCGTCCGTCCACCACGTAGCTCTTGGGATCGAGGTCGCCTGACGTCGAGCCACTCGCCCGCGGTATCGGCCTCGATGTCACCAACCGCTGCTGCCGTGCTCTCCCCCTGAACGAGCACCGTCGAGGGTGACCTCGACGACGGGTCCTGCGCGGTCGGCGTGCCGGGTGCGGCGCGTTCGAGCGCGCGGGACTCGGACTCGTTGAGTTGACGTGACCTGCACTACGCGCTCGACGGTGGCGCTACACGTCTTGATGGCCACGGACCGTGAGCCACCCCCCGAGATCCCCACATTTGTTACGAACGGTCGTTGCGCACGTTCAAAAGATGAGCGACGGTTCATCCCGTGAGCAACTCGTCCGATCGACGAACAACGCTTCCACGTCGCCGTGACGAGGCCAAGGCGCTCTTCCGCAACGCGATCCTCGACGCCGCCGAGCACGTCTTCGCCAAGCAGGGCTTCCACGGCGCGCGCATCCAGGACATCGCCGACCACGCGCGGATCGCCGTCGGCACCGTCTACAACCACTTCGAGCAGAAAGAAGACGTGCTCCATGCGCTGCTCGAGGTGCGGCTCGATCAGATGATCGACAACCTCCGGCCGCAGCCCACCGATCCCGAGCCCTTTGAGCAGAAACTGACGTGCTGCGTCATCCGCACGCTCCAGTTTGTCGAGGCGCACCGCGACTTCCATCAGGTGGCCCTCGACTGCGGGCTCTTCGCGAAGGGCACGGCCTCGGCGTCGAGCATCCTCAAGGACAAGGCCGTGGAGCACTTCGAAAAACTCCGCGCCACGATGCTCGCGCTCGTGAACGAAGGGCTCCAGTCCGGCGCGCTCCGGCCGATGGATCCGGTGCCGCTCGCGCGCGCGCTCGGCGGCCTGATCCGCTCTTCCTCCATCGGCATGCTCATGGAGCAGAGCCACCCCGACCTCGAAGCCGAGGCTTCGCTTCTCGTGGACCTCTATTTGAACGGCGCGGGCCGGGCCGATCGCACCGGGCGCCCGCGTGATGAAAACGATCTTGGAGAACGATGATGCGTCTTGATCAATCCGCGTACGTCGCCGCGCTTGCGCTGCTCCTTTCGTTCACGCCGTCGTGCGCACGAAAGAGCGCCGAGCAGAAGGCAAAACCCGCGGAGAGCGCCACCGCCGAGCCCGCGCCGGCGGTGAAGTTCGCGAAGGTCACCGAGCGCAAGCTGTCGCCCACGCTCGAGCTGACCGGCACGCTCGCCGCCGACGAGACCAGCGAGGTCGCCGCCGCGACCTCCGGCATCGTCACGAAGGTCGTGATCGACGTGGGAACGCGCGTGAAGAAGGGCGACATCCTCGTGCAGCTCGACAGCAGCGATCCCGCCCTCCGCGCCCAGGCCGCCGACGCGTCCGCGGCCCAGGCGCTCGCCAAGCTCGGCGTGAAGAGGGGCGAGAAGTTCGATGCGAACAACGTGGCCGAGGTGCGCGCCGCGAAGGAGAGCATGGACCTCGCCGTGTCCGAGGCCGACCGGACGAAGAAGCTCTACGAGGGTGGATCGGTCGCCGCGTCCCAGTGGGATCAGGCGCGATCCCGCGCCGAGCAGGCGCGCGCCCAGTACGAGGCCGCGCTGAACGGCGCGGCGCAAGGCTGGGCCGGCCTCGCGGCCGCGCAGTCCCAGGCGAACCTCGCGCGCAAATCGGTCGCCGACACGAGCATCCGCGCGCCCTTCGACGGCGCCGTCGCCGAGCGCCGCGCCACGGTCGGCGAGTTCGCGCCGATGGGCAAGGTCGTCGCCGTCGTCGTGCGCGACGAGACGCTGCGGCTGCGCATCGACGTCCCGGAGACGGACGCGTCGAAGGTCACCGTTGGCAAGGAGGTGACGCTCACCGTCTCCGCGCACCCGGGCAAGACCTTCAAGGGCCTCGTCAAGCGCGTCGGCGCGAGCCTCAAGGCGCAGTCGCGCACGCTGCCGATCGAGGCCGAGGTCGCGAACGCCGACGGCCTGCTCAAGCCCGGCTATTTCGCGCGCGCGTACGTCGAGCTCGGCGAGGCCGACACGAACGCGCTCTTCGTCCCCCGCGCCGCCATCGGATCGAGCGGCAGCGCCAATCGTGTCTTCGTTCGTTCGGGCAACCGCGTCGTCGAGCGCATCGTCACGCTTGGCCGCGAGATCGACGGCGAGGTCGAGATCCGCGGCAATGTCCTCCCGAGCGACGAGGTCGCGACCGAGCGAGTCGACCTTTTGCAGGACGGCGTCGACGTGAACGTCGCCCCCGCGTCCGGAGCGAAGTAACCCATGCAATGGCTCGCAGCGATTTGTGTACGACGACCCGTCTTCGCGACGGTGCTCGTGCTCATTCTGACCGTGGTCGGGCTGTTCTCCTATGTGCAGCTCGGCCTCGATCGCTTCCCGAAGGTCGACTTCCCGGCCGTCGTGATCACCACGATCCTCCCGGGCTCGGCGCCTGAAGAGGTCGAGACGGAGATCAGCGACAAGATCGAGAGCGCGGTCAACACGATCAGCGGCATCGACGAGCTCCGCAGCTCCTCCTCCGAGGGCGTGAGCATGGTCATCGTGACGTTCGTCCTGGAGAAGGACGTCGACGTCGCCTCGCAGGAGGTCCGCGACAAGGTGAACGCGGTCCTCAACGAGCTGCCGCCGGGCATCGAGCAGCCCGTGATCGCGAAGATGGATCCGGACGCCGCGCCGATCCTCACGCTCGCGCTTTCGGGCCCGGGCAACGTGCGTGACGTCACGGAGATCGCGGACAAGACCGTGCGCCGGCAGATCGAGTCGATCAACGGCGTCGGCCAGGTGACGCTGATCGGCGGTCGCCCGCGACAGATCAACGTGTGGATCGACCCGGAGAAGCTCCAGAAGTACGGCATCTCGGGCCCCGAGGTCGAGCGCGCGCTGAAGACGCAGAACATCGAGCTCCCGAGCGGGCGCGTCGAGCAGGGCTCGCGCCAGCTCACGCTCCGCACGCGCGGCCGCGTGGAGTCGATCCGGGAGATGGGCGAGATCGTGGTGGCCACGCGTGACGGCTACGGCGTGCGCCTGAGCGACATCGGCGAGGTCGAGGACGGCACGGCCGAGCCCGAGTCCGTGGGCTTCAAGGGCCAGCGCGCGACGGTCGTGCTCAACGTCCGCAAGCAGAGCGGCACGAACACGGTCGAGGTCGTCAACACCGTCAAGGAGCGCCTCGAGGAGCTCGGCAAGCGCCTGCCCCAGGGCTACACGATCGACATTGCCCGCGATCAGTCCGAGTTCATCGAGAACTCGATCCACTCGGTGAAGGAGCACCTCGTGCTCGGCGCCCTCTGCGCGGCGCTCATCGTGTTCGCGTTCCTCGGCAACGCCCGCTCGACGATCATCGCGGCCGTCGCCATCCCGACGAGCGTCATCAGCACCTTCGGCATCATGCGCGCCGCGGGCTTCACGCTGAACTCGATCACGCTCCTCGCCCTCACGCTCGCCGTCGGCATCGTCATCGACGACGCGATCGTGGTCCTCGAGGTCATCTTCAAGCGGATCGAGGAGAACGACGAGCGGCCCATGCAGGCCGCGATCAACGGGACGAAGGAGATCGGCCTCGCCGTGCTCGCGACGACGCTCTCGCTCGTCGCCGTCTTCCTCCCGGTCGCGTTCATGGGCGGCATCGTCGGCCGCTTCATGAGCTCGTTCGGCTTGACCATGTCGTTCTCGATCATGGTGAGCCTCCTCGTGAGCTTCACCCTGACGCCGATGATGTGCGCGCGGTGGCTGCGCAAGCACGTGAAGAAGGGGAGCGCCGGCCAAGAGAAGGCCGCCGCGACCCCGACCCCGGCCCCGGCCCCGAGCCATGGGCACGGCCACGGCCACGGCGAGTCGACGGGGATCTACGGGGCGATCGAGCGGTTCTACGTCCGGATCCTCCGCTGGTCGATGTCGCACCGCTGGGTGATCGTGGTCTCGTGTGTCGTCGCGCTCTTCTCGATCCCGGTCCTCGCGGGCCGGGCGAACGCGAACTTCCTCCCCGACGAGGACGAGTCGCAGTTCCAGGCGAGCATCCGCGCGAACGAGGGCACGAGTCTCGACGAGATGCGCCTCATCGCGACGCGTATCGTCGGCGATCTCGAGAAGATCGAGGGCGTCGCGTACGCGATCACGACCGTCGGCGACGACGCGCAGAAGACCCCGAACCTCGCGAGCCTCTACGTAAAACTCGTCCCCGCGAACGAGCGCAAGCTCTCGCAGCAGGAGCTCATCGACAAGGCGCGCGCGGAGCTCTTGCCCAGGTACGGCAAGGACTACCGGATCTCGATCGGCCCCGTGAACTCGATGGGCGGCGGCGCGAACTACCCGGTCATGTACCAGATCACCGGCCCGGACATGACGAAGATCTCGTCCTACGCCGAGGCGCTGCTCGCCAAGATGAAGACGCTGCCGGGCGTCGTCGACGCCGACACCTCGCTCATCCTCGGCAAGCCCGAGCTTCGCGCGCACATCGATCGCGAGAAGGCGTCGGATCTCGGCGTGAGCGTCGCCGACATCGCGAGCTCGCTGCGCCTGCTCGTCGGTGGCTACGAGGTGACGAACTACAACGAGAAGGGCGAGCAATACGAGGTCCACGTCCGCGCGGTGCCGAGCTACCGCTCGAACGTCGAGGGGCTCAAGCGGCTCACGGTGCCCTCGATGCGGCTCGGCACGGTCTCGCTGGAGAACCTCGTGTCGTTCACGGAGGGCTCGGGCCCGTCGAAGATCGACCGCTACAACCGGCAGCGGCAGGTCATGCTCATGTGCAACCTGCAGAAGGGCTTCTCGGAGCGCACGGTCATCGAGGCACTCGACAAGGCCGCGAAGGATCTCGGGATGGAGCCGGGCTACTCGGCGAGCGCGACGGGCCGGTCCCGCGAGCTCGGCCGCGCGGCGAAGAACTTCGGTCTCGCGTTCCTGCTCTCGTTCATCTTCATGTACCTCGTGCTCGCGGCGCAGTTCGAGTCGTGGCTGCACCCGATCACGATCCTGCTCAGCCTGCCGCTGACGGTGCCGTTCGCGATCCTCAGCGTGATCATCTTCCGGCAATCGCTGAACATCTTCTCGATGCTGGGCATCCTCGTGCTCTTCGGCGTCGTGAAGAAGAACTCGATTCTCCAGATCGATCACACGCTGAAGCTGCGCGAATCGGGGCTGCCGCGTCTTGAAGCGATCCTGCTCGCGAACAAGGATCGTCTCCGCCCGATCCTGATGACGACGGCGGCGTTCGTGGCCGGCATGGTCCCGCTCGTCGCCTCCAGCGGCGCCGGCGCGGGCACGAACCGCGCGACGGGCTTCGTCATCATCGGCGGCCAGTCGCTCGCGCTCCTCTTGACCCTGCTCGCCACGCCGGTCGCGTATTCGCTCTTCGACGACCTCTCGGTCTGGGCGCGCAATACGTTCAAGTTCGGCTCGAGCGACGACGAAGCCCCGACCGCCGATCCCAATCCGGCCCCGGCGCCGGGTGGGGAATGACGTAGTTCCCGCCTTCGAGCCTCCTCTCCTCCATCCGTGATACGGAGCTCCTCGTGCACGACGCCGAGGAGCTCCGCCGGTTCGCCCGAAAGGACTGGGCCGCCGCCGCGCGCGGCAAGGAGCACTCCTTTCGCGATTGGAAGAGGAAGCACGGCCCTGCCGCCGGGATCCGCATTGCTGGCAAGTTCTCTACGAAGAAGACGCATCCTTCCAAGCCACCGAAGGGAAAGGAACTCGTGGCGCTCGTGCACGACCCGCTCCACACGAGGCCGTATCGACAAGCGTGGCAGTCCATCCTTGCTGCGCCCGTCCTTCACGGGAGCCTGTTGACGAACCCGGACGCCCGGTAGGCGATCCGAAGCGTTCGGCTTCGGGACCCGGAGGCCCGGTCGGCGATCCGAAGCGTTCGGATCGGGTACCCTGCGTCCCGGTCGGCGATCCGGAGCGTTCGGATCGGGTACCCGGGCTCCCGGTAGGTGCACCGAAGCGTTCGGATCGGGTACCGGGGCTCCCGGTGGGCCATCCATTTTACGGCTGAGCACGCGTCCGGTCGTCTGTTCGTGTTCAAAAGCGGGGCACTGGCTATCGCGGGGACACCCTCGCGTCGGTTTCCTGTTGTGGAACTTACACACGATGGCGCCCAGAAGACGGCGCCCATGCTGGATCGCAGTGCGTCCCCACCGCCGCGGGCAGACCTGAAATTGCGCGAGACGCCGCAGAATGTGGCGAATGGAAATCCAGGCTCGGCCCGGACGCGGGATGATCGGACCGGTCAAACGGGGAGCAATGTCCCGCCTCGCGCCGCGGTGAGGTCCCGCTGTTGCAGTGGCGGGGCGCGACCACGGGGCGCCCTCGACGAGGGCGACGAAGCATCGGGATGATGCCGGCGCATTCGCTCGATCGGGAGGAGCCCGAGCGCGAATGCGCCTGCGCGTCACGACAGGGACCGATCCGAGCAATGGGCGCGAGGGCGGACTCCGGGGTCTTGTCTTGTTCGCAATGGGAGGGGGATCGATGCTCAGCTATCGTAGGAGTGGCTTCACAGCGGCATGCCTCGCCATGGTGGGAATGCTGGCGTGCGGTTCGGATGAGCCGCCGGAGGAGCACGTCGGCACGGCTGTGTCCGCCATCGTCGCTGGCCCGGTCGGCACGGCGTCAGGGTTCGAGGATGATGATGGGAACCTCGCGCCGGGGCCGGCCCCCGACGGCTTCGACTGGAACAGCTTCGCCACGACCACGTGGACCGGGTCTGCGCCGAACCGGGCCACGACCAAGTCGACCGCGGGCTGGGACTTCGCCGGTTTCGAAGACCGGCAGGCCTCGAACAGCGACAATTCATTCGCCGGCGGGGTGAAGCAGGACAACAACTGTGCGTCGGTCGGCACGGGCAAGCCCCCGAACAAGGACGACCTCGAGCGGGCTTATTTTGCGACCAAGACCGTGAACGGGAACGTCTTTCTGAACCTCGCCTGGGTCCGCATCCCGCAGAACACGACCTCGCCGTCGGCGCACATTGGCTTCGAGTTCAACAAGGCCACGAGCGGCGCTTGTCCCGCCGGCTCGGGTGGTTTGGTCCAGCGGACCGCAGGCGACATGCTGATCGTGTACGACTTCGAGGGCGGTGCGACCAATACGCCGACCATCACCCTGCGGCGGTGGGTTACCTCCGGGCCATGCGAGGTAGGCAGCAGCTCCGCGCCATGTTGGGGGCCCGCCACGAACCTGACTGCGCTCGGGTTCGCCGAAGCGCGGGTCAATACATCTGGGGCAGTCACGGACGGGATCAGCCCCAGCCCCCCGGATAACCTCGGGACCAATGAATTCGGCGAGGCTGGGATCAACTTGACCGCCGCCGGGGTTTTCCAGCCGGGCGTCTGCGAGGGCTTTGGCAAGGCTTACGCGGTCAGCCGCTCTTCCGGAAACTCGGCGACCGCGGCGATGAAGGATCTCGTGGGCCCGGGCGACTTCAGGATCGCGAACTGCGGCGAGATCAATATCATCAAGCGCACCAACCCGCGGGGCCTCAACCAGAACTTCGGCTTCACCTCCACCATCCCCGGTAACACGAGCTTCAGCCTGAACGACGTCGGCAACACGACCTCGGACAGCGCAGGCAATACCAAGTCCATCACGCAGGTGCAGGCCGGCACGTACACGGTGACCGAGGGGGCCGACCCGGCCGGGTTCCAATTCACCAGCGTGAGCTGCACCGGCACGGGAGGTTCCACCGGGACGCAGGACCCGGCCACGCCGAAGGAGGTCGACATCAACCTCACGGCGGGCGGCTCGGTGACGTGCATCTACGTCAACAGCCAACAGCGCGGTGCCCTCAAGATCATCAAGAACTCGATCAAGGCCGGGGTTCCGTCGCTCCCCGGGGCGAGTTTCACCATCACGACGCCGGCCGGCAGCTCCATCCCCGTCACCACCGGTCCCGATGGCACCGCGTGCGTCGACAATCTGGACTTCGGCACCTACAACGTGACGGAGACGGGCGCGCCGAGCGGCTACGCAATCGACAATCCGAACGCGCAACCCGTGGTGGTGAGCGCGAACGGGACGTGCGCCAGTGGAGCGGCAACGGTCACGTTCACTGACACGCCGCTCACCAACATCGAGTGCAAGGCCACGAGCCAGGCCGTCAACGGCACCAAGAGCAAGATCACCTGCCGCGACGCGAGCGGCACTGTGATCGCAAGCTCGGGAGCGGCATTCATCGATCCCGCGACGGCCGCGGCCAACGGCCTGATGCCCGGGACCTACACCTGCATCATCGAAGTGGATCCCTGATCCACCTCCGATAGCGCCCTTCGCCGCCGCATCCACCTCCGCAGCGGCGGCGAAGGGCGCGCCTCGGCCTCGCGACGCCGGGACGCAAAGAAAGGACTTGCATCCGCTCCCCCCGATCCGTTCCAATCCGGACACCCCTGAAAAGGTCGGAGGAACGATGCCCACCATCCAGAGCGGAGGCAGCCCCGGGACACGGATCGAAGCCGGCGACGCTGTCCTCAGCGCCGCCGCTTCGATCGATACGAGTCCCATCGCCGGGCGGATCGCCGCGTTCGAGAAGATCCACACAAGCTACAGCGCCGCGGCGGCCGCCGCGCAAAAGGCAGCCGAGGCCCTGCGCGCGCAGCAGGAGAAGGTCGCCGAGGCCGACGTCGATCAAGACGGTTCGGTCGATACCCTCGCGAGCGTGCTGCCGGCCGACGGATTGCCCCGCGCCAATCCGTTCAAGCCCTTCGGCGTCGCCGCGCCCAACAAGGTCAAGGAGCTCGGGTACGCCAGGGAGGCCAAAGTCCTCCTCGGCCTGGAGAAGGCCATTCTCAAAAAGAAGGCCTCGTTCTCCCAGCAAAGCCTCGACGCCGCGAAGGCGACCGGCAATGCCGCCCGCAAGGTCGAGGCCGCCATCAAGCCCATCGCGAAGCTCGAAAAGGCGCGCGCGGACGCGATGGCGAAGCGGGATGCGCTGGAGCAGGCCTGGGAGACGGCCTTTGCGAGCCTCAAGCGCGGCGCCAAGGCCGCCGAGGACGACGGGCACCGCGGGCTCTATGCGGCGCTGTTCGAGAGGGCAGCCCCGGCGAAGAAGAAGTCACGCGCGAAAAAGGCGGACGACGCCAGCGCCCCTGCCCAGCCCTGATCCATCACTCAGAACACGACGGCCACGGGACGTTGCGGAGGTAATACTCCCACGTCTGGAAGTTCGACGTGTTGCTCCGCTGCACCTGCCCGCTCGTGCACCAGCGATTCTCGGTCCACGACGTCCCGCGCGCGAGGCACTGGTATTGCACCATCGCGCGTTTCGGCCCGGCGCAGCCGTGAAACTTGTACTGCAGGCAGCTCTCCATGTCGGGCGTGACGTTCACCTTTTGCTCGGAGATCACGCTCGCCGTGTCACACGCGTCGCCGGTCCCGTCTCCATCGCAATCGGATTGCGACGGATTCACGACGCGCGGGCAGTTGTCCGAGATGTCCGAGACGCCGTCGCTGTCGGTATCGATGGGGCCACGGAATTCCGCCTGGCCTGCGGAGGCCACGTGGATCGTTCCGGACATCGTCCCGAGCGCGGCGAACAGCACCGCAATACGAATGGCTCGCTTTGTTCCACGCATGTGATCCCCTGCCGAGCAGGAAGTGCGCCGAGCCTAGACGTATCGCCCCGGGAGGGCCAAATTCCAGGGTTCGGCGCAGCTTCCGGCAGGGGAAATCAGGCGAAAATGTAGCGACGCTGCTTCGCGGCCGCGAGCAGATCCGCGCGGTGATCGGGGTGCGCGATGTCGATGAGCGCGAGCGCGCGCTGGCGAATGTTTTTGCCCCAAAGATCGGCAATACCGTGCTCGGTCACCACGTAATGGACGTCGCCACGGCTCGTCACGATGCCCGCGCCGGCCTCGAGTGTCGCCGCGATGCGGCTGACCGTGCCTTTTTTCGCCGTCGAGCGCATCGCGATGATCGGCTTGCCCCCGCGGCTCCGCGCCGCGCCGCGGATGAAATCCACCTGGCCGCCGATGCCCGAGAAGAAACGCCCGGCGAGCGTGTCGGCCGCGACCTGGCCCGTCAGATCGATCGCCAGCGCCGCGTTGATCGCGATCATCTGGTCGTTCCGCGCGATCGTGAACGGGTCGTTCGTGAAGCTGGACGAGCGCATCTCGAGGAAGGGGTTGTCGTGCACCCAGCGGTAGAGCGCGCGGCTTCCCATCACGAACGAGGTCACGATCTTCCCCGGCAAGAGCGTCTTCTTGCGGCAGGTGATCACGCCTTTTTGGACGAGGTGCATCACGCCGTCGGAAAACATCTCCGTGTGGATGCCGAGATCGTGGTGGCCTTCGAGCGCGGCGAGCGCCGCGTCCGGGATCTTGCCGATGCCCATCTGCAGCGTCGCGCCGTCCGGCACCAGGCTCGCCACGTGGCGGCCGATCGCCCGGTCGACGTCGTCGAGCGGCTCGGCTTCGCGCTCCGGGAGCTCGTCGTCGACGGGCACGAGGTGCGCGATCCGATCCACGTGCAGAAACGAGTCGCCATGGGTCCGCGGCATGCGCGGGTTCACCTCGGCGAGCACGAGATCGGCCGTGTCGATCGCGGCGCGCACGATGTCCACCGACACGCCGAGGCTCACGTAGCCGTGCTCGTCCGGCGGCGAGACCTGCACGAGCGCCACGTCGATCTTCACGCGGCCCGAGCAGATGAGCTGCGGGATCTCCGACAAGAAGACGGGCATGAAGTCGGCGCGCCCCTCGGCCACCGCGTCGCGCACGTTCGCGCCGATGAAAAACGCCGTGTGACGGAAGCGTTTTTCGAGCCCCGGCTTCACGTACGGTGCGGGGCCGAGCGTGAGCAGATGGACGATCTCGTTGCCTTCGAGGTGCGTCCCTTTCTCGGTCATCGCCTCGACGAGCCGCGCCGGCTCCGCCGCGCCCGAGCCGATGAGGATGCGGCGTCCCTTGGGGATCGCCCGTATCGCGCCTTCGGCTGTCGTGATCTTGTCCGCGAAACGCTCGCGCCAATTCATCCGGTTCCCTGTCCTCTCGTCACGCTTCTTCGCGCATGAGGGCGCGGTACGCCATCTGATCTTCGTACATGCGCAGGAACACCTGGTGCTTCCGGTCGTGGAAGCGCGCGACCTCGCCGCCCGTGGGTGCGACGACCGCGCCGGCCTCGCTCATCGCGCCCATCGCCGCGAGCACCGTCGGCTGATCGCCCGAGGCCACGGCGCCGAGGATCGCCGCGCCGAGCAGGACCGCCTCGGGCTCGCGGGGGAGGATCACGCGGCAGCCCGTCACGTCCGCGTGTTCCCGTACGAAGATCGGGTTTTTCGTGTCCCCGCCCGTCGCGTAGAGCGCCTCGATCCGATACCCCGCGTGGTTCATCGCCGCGAGGATGTGCCGCGTCCCGTGCGCGAGCGCCTGGATCGTCGCGAGGTACAGGACCGAAAGCGCATCCACGTCGTCCGCGAGCCCGAGCCCGCTCACCATGCCCTTGAGCGTCGGATCGGCCCGCGGCGACCGGTTTCCGTGGTGATCCGGCAGCACGTGCACGTCCCGCGTGATCTCCGCAGGGAAGGCGTGTTTCGCGGCGAGCGCATCGAGCCGCTCGTTCAAGAGCGCGTACACCGTCGTCCCGCGCCGACGCGCTTCCTCGGCGAGCTCGGGCCCCCGCGCGTGCGAATGCACGACGTGATCGATCAGCGCGCCGGTCGCGCTTTGCCCGCCCTCCGTGAGCCAGAGGCCCGGGATCATCGCCGAGTTGTACGGTCCCCACACGCCCGGCACGAAGCGCGCTTCGCGGGACGAGGCCATGTGGCACGTCGACGTCCCGCCGATGAGCGCGAGCCGCTCCTCCATCGCGGCCTCGTCCGGCGCAACTCCATTCGTTGGGATCCCAAGCAAACCGAGACCGCCGGCGTGCGCGTCGATGATCGGCACCGCCACGGCCGTCCCGGCGCGGAGGCCCAGCTCGGCCGCGGCGCGCTCGGTCAAACCGCCGGCGCGCTCGCCCATCGGACGCACGCGTGTTCCGATGCGTCCATACCCCTCGTCGACGAGATCGCCGAGGCCGATCGAGCGGAAATACGCGTCGTCCCAGCGCCCGATGCTCCCGTCCGCGCCGGGCTCGTGCCCGAGGTACGTCCACTTGCAGACCGTCGTGCAGAGCGACCGCACGTCGTTGCCCGTCGCGCGATAGGCCAGGAAATCCGGCAGATCCAGGAAGCGCGCCGCGCGCCGGTAGCTCGCGGCGAGGTGCGCCTTGAGCCAGACGAGCTTCGGCGTCTGCATCTCCGGCGAGATCACGCCGCCCACGTACCGCAGGACCTCGTGACCGCCCGCGTTGATGCGCGCCGCCTGCTCGATCGCGCGGTGATCCATCCACACGATCACGTTCCAGCGATCGTCGCCCGTGGGGCTGACGGTCACGGGGCGATCTTCGCCGTCGAGCAGCACGAGCGAACACGTCGCGTCGAACCCCACGCCCACCACGAGCTCGGGACGATCGCCCGCCTCGCGGAGGGCCACGCGCGTGGCCTCGCATGCGGCCGTCCAGATCTCGTCGGACGACTGCTCGACGAAGTCCGGCGCGGGGCGGTGGAGCGCGATCGGACGCACGCCGATCCCGAGCTTGCGTCCTTGGCCGTCGAAGAGGGCGGCGCGTACGCTGCCTGTGCCCACGTCGATCCCGAGATAGTGACGGTCTTGCATCCTGGCCGATTATACTCCGCGCCCATGTTTGGCCGGACCCTTCGTTTCGCCCTCGTGCTCGTCGCGACGCTGCTTCTGCTCTCGTGCAACCGCAAGGAGGGCGGCGCGAAGAAGATCGCCGTCATCCCCAAGGGCACGACGCACGAGTTCTGGAAGGCCGTGCACGCGGGCGCCGTCAAAGCCTCGCGCGAGATCGGCGTGGAGATCGTGTGGAAGGGCCCGCTCGCGGAGGACGATCTCAAGGGACAGATCGATGTCGTGCAGAGCTTCGTCGCCCAGGGCGTAAGCGGCATCGTGCTCGCGCCGCTCAACGACAAGGCGCTCGAAAAACCCGTCGCGGGAGCGGTGGCGGCGAACATCCCCGTCGTGATCTTCGACTCGGATCTCGCGGGGAGCGCCCACAAGAGCTTCGTCGCGACCGACAACCTCGCGGCCGGCCGGCTCGCCGGCGAGAAGCTTGCCGCGCTGCTCGGGCAGAAGGGCAAGATCGCGGTGCTCCGTTACCAGGAGGGCTCGGCGAGCACGCAGAAACGCGAGGAGGGCTTTCTCGAGGCCATCCGGAAGATCCCGGACATCAAGGTCGTGAGCGACAACCAGTACGGCGGCGCCACCACGGAGAGCGCCTTCGAGAAGGCCGAGAGCCTGCTCGCCGCGCAGAACGCCGGCAGCGGCGGCGTGGACGGTGTTTTCTGCCCCAACGAATCGACCACGTTCGGGATGCTGCTCGCGCTCCGGAAGGCGGGTCTCGCCGGCAAGATCAAGTTCGTCGGGTTCGACGCGTCGGAGAAGCTCGTGAGCGCGCTCCGGGACGGGCACGTGGACGCGCTCGTCGTGCAGGATCCCTTCAAGATCGGCTACGAGGCGGTGCGCACGATGGCCGAGGTCCTCGCGGGCAAGGCCGTGCCGCCGCGCATCGACACGGGCGCCGTGGTCGTCGACAAGGCGAGTCTCGACAAACCGGAGACGAAGGCGATCGTCGCGCCCGACCTCACGCCGTGGCTCGGCAAGTGAGCGGTCTCGTCGCGCGCGGCGTGGCGAAGGCCTACGGCGCGACGATCGCGCTCGCCGGGGTCGATCTCGAGGTCCGCGCGGGCGAGGTGCACGCGCTGCTCGGCGAGAACGGCGCGGGCAAGAGCACCCTCGTGAAGATCCTGGCCGGCGCGGTCAAGCCGGACGGCGGGACGCTCACGCTCGACGGCGCGCCTTACGCGCCGAGAGACCCCGCCGCCGCCCGCGCGGCAGGCGTGCGCCTCGTCAGCCAGGAGCGCGCGCTCTGCCCGCACATGACCGTGGAGGAAAACGTCCTGCTCGGCGGCGAGCCCACGCGGCTCGGCGTCCTCAAGCGCGAGGAAGCGCGGGGGGTCGCGGCGCGCGCGCTCCTCGCGATCGATCCTTCGGGCGCGAAGAAACATCGCTTGCGGCCCGACGCGCTCGTGCGGGACCTCGGCCCCGGAGAGCGGCAGCTCGTGGAGATCGCGCGCGCCATCACCGAGCCGCGTTGCCGCTTGCTCCTGCTCGACGAGCCTACGTCGAGCCTCGGCGCCGACGATGTCGAGGCCCTCTTCTCCGTCGTCGCGCGCCTGCGCGAGGCCGGCCTCGCCATCGTGTACATCTCGCACCACCTCGACGAGATCCGCCGCATCGCCGATTGCTTCACGGTCATCCGTGACGGCCGCACGGCCGGGACTGGGCGCGTCGCGGAGGCCACGCCTGCGGACATCGTCACCATGATGGCCGGTCGATCCATCGAGGATCTCTACCCCCGATCGCCGCGTGTCCCCGGCGACGTCGTCCTCGGGGCGCGTGATCTCGCGGGCGCGGGTTTGCCCGTGCGCGCGAGCTTCGAGCTTCGCCGTGGCGAGGTGCTCGGCATCGCCGGCCTCGTCGGCTCGGGCCGCACCGAGCTTCTCCGCGCGATCTTTGGCCTCGAACGCGTGCGCCGCGGCGAGGTCCGCGTGGGCGCGTACGTCGGCCCGGCCTCGCCAGCGGCCCGGCTCGCGCAGGGCGTGGGCTTGCTCAGCGAGGATCGTGGCGGCGAGGGCCTCGCGCTTGGGCTTTCGATCGCGGACAACGTCACGCTTTCGCGGCTCGTCGGCCTGGGACCGCTCGGGTTCGTCGCGCCTTCTCGCATGCGCGCGGCGGCCGCGCGGTTCATCGAGAAGCTCGGCATCGTCTGCGCGGGCCCCGACGCGCCCACCTCGTCGCTTTCGGGCGGCAACCAGCAGAAGGTCGCGCTCGCGCGGCTGCTATACCACGACGTCGACGTGCTCCTGCTCGACGAGCCCACGCGCGGCGTGGACGTGGGCGCCCGCGCCGCGATCTACGCGCTCATCGACCGGCTCGCGTGTGAATCGAACAAGGCCGTGCTCGTGGTGTCGAGCTCGGCCGAGGAGCTCGTGGGGATCGCGGATCGCATCGCGGTCATGCACAAGGGCGAGCTCGGCCCGGCGCGGCCGGTGGGTGAGCTCGACGTCCGCGCGGTGATGCTGGAGCAGGCAGGGGCCTCATGAAGTACTTGCGTAAGTACCCGTTCCTCGGCCCGCTCGTGGCCGTCGTCGTCGTTTATGTGATCTTCGCGATCGTCGCGGGTGGCTCGTTCACGCGGGCGGAGAACCTCACGACGATGGCTGGCCAGACCGTGGTCGTCGGGATCGCGGCGAGTGGCATGACGCTCGTGATCCTGCTCGGCGGGATCGATCTCTCGGTCGGCTCGAACGTCGCGCTCTCCACGGTCGTCTGCGCGCTCTGCCTGAAAGAGGGCGCGCCCGCGATCCTCGCTGCCGTGGCGGCCATGGCGAGCGGGCTCGTTGCGGGGCTCTTGAACGGCGCGCTTGTCACGACGTTGCGGATCACGCCGTTCATCGTGACGCTCGGCACGATGCGGGCGCTTCGCGGCCTCGCGAAGGGGCTCGCGGACGAGCAGAAGATCGACGCGCCTTCCTCGGGCATCGAGGCCCTCGTCGCCCCGCTCCCGCCTGGCTACGGCTGGGCCCTGTTTCCGCCGGGCGTGTGGATCATGCTGGCCACCTCCGCGCTCGTGGCCGCGATGCTTGTGTACACCAAAGGCGGCCGGCACATCGTGGCCATCGGCTCGAACGAGGCCACGGCGCGGCTCTGCGGCGTGCGCGTGGAGCGCGTGAAATGGCTCGTCTACGGCCTTGCGGGCCTCTTCGCCGGGCTCGCGGGTGTGATGGAGTTCTCGACGTTGACGGTTGGGGATCCAACGGACTCGATTGGCCTCGAGCTCGAGGTGATCGCGGCTGTGGTGATTGGCGGCGGCTCCCTCGCGGGTGGTGAAGGCTCGGTTGCGGGCGCGCTCTTTGGCGCCCTCCTGATGACCGTGATCCGCACGGGATCGACCTACCTTGGCATCGACAACTGGGTGCAGGACATCGTGACGGGCGGGATCGTCGTGACCGCGGTCGCGCTCGATCGCGCGCGGCGCGCGAGCGAAACGCGCCGCTGAACCGATGCCCCTTGGATCGACCGCATCGCGGTCGATCCACCACCGGTCCAGCGCTTGCGCTGGTCCGGGGCCAGGGGTGGACACCCCCTGGTCGGGCCCGGGGGGAAAACCCGGCGCAACGCCGTGAAAACCCCTAACTCGCCTCGCGCAGCCCTGCGAGCAACGACACCAGCTCGGAGGGCTCGAACGGCTTCGCGAGGTGCGCGCGGTAGCCTGCGGCGAGTGCGCGTTCTCGGTCCTCTGGCCGCGCGAATGCGGTCACTGCGACGGCGACGACCTCCTTTCCGTGCCCGTTCCGGCGCGCCCGGAGCTCCCGCAGGAGCGCGTATCCATCCATGTCTGGCATGCCGATGTCGCTCACGATGAGATCGATCGTCTGCGATGCCGACACGTCGAGCGCCTCCGCGGCCGAGGAGGCTGTGCACACGACTGCCTCGTGCTCCTCCAGCACGCGCTTCACGAGCTCCCGTGAATCGGCCTCGTCGTCGACCACGAGCACCGCCACGCCTTGCAGGTTTCGCGGATCGTTTGCGCGCACGCTTGGGGGCAGCCGCGAGGGGGGACGGCTGCGCTCGCTGGCCTCGCAGGGCAGCTCGACCTTGAACGTTGCGCCTTTGCCGTGGCCCTCGCTCTCGGCGCACACCACGCCCCCGTGCAGCTCGACGAGACGCTTCACGATGGAAAGCCCCAGGCCGAGACCGCCGTGCCGCCGCGCCATCGAGGAGTCGGCCTGGCGGAATCGTTCGAACAGAAACGGAAGGAACTCGGGCGCGATGCCCTGACCCGTGTCCCGCACGGTGATCACTGCGCCCTCGCCCTCTTGCTTCAGGTTGACCTCGACGCGCCCGCCCTTCGGCGTGAACTTGATTGCGTTCGAGACCAGGTTCCACACGATCTGCTGCAGGCGCGCCGGGTCGCCGCGCACCGCGACGCGCGCTGGATCCGGGGGCCCGCGCAGTGCGACGCCCTTGGCTTCCGCGGAGGCGCGACAGGCCTCGATGGCGGCTTCCACCACGGGCGAGAGCTGCGTTGGCTCGAGCTCCACGTGGATCTTGCCTGCGACGATGCGGCTCACGTCGAGCAGATCGTTGATGAGCTGCGCCTGGAGGTGCGTGTTCCGCTCGATCACGGCGAGCCCCTTGGCGAGCTGCTCCGGCCGGATCCCGGGCCGTTGCACGAGCTGCGCCCAGCCGAGGATCGCGTTCAGCGGTGTGCGCAGCTCGTGCGACAGCGTCGCGAGGAACTCGTCCTTCATGCGGCTCGCCCGCTCGGCCTCGGCTCGCGCTGCGCGCTCGCTCTCCAGCAGGAACAGACGCTCGATGGCGGCCTTCTTCTCCTCGGTCACGTCGCGGCTGATCCCCACGATCCGGGCCAGCTTGCCTTCCTCGTCGTAGGTGATGCGCCCGAGCGAATGGATCCAGCGCTCGCCTTTCTCCGGGTGCAGGATGCGGAACTCGTGCGTGAAGTCTGGCCTCCGCTCCGCCGTGCGACGAGCCATGTCGGCGTCGGCCTCCGGCAGGTCGGCCGGATGCACCCGGCTGCGCCAGTCGGCGAGGCGGAGCGGGCGGTTCTTCAGGTCGTGCCCGTAGAGCTCGTACTGGGTGTCGGACCACGTGTAGAGGTCGCTCGCGACGTCGTACTCCCACCACCCGGCCTTCGCCCCGTCGAGCGCCATGCGCAGCCGATCCGCGCTCTCGGCGAGGGCGGCTGCGGCCTCCCTTTGCTCGGTGACCTCCTCGCAGACCACGTTGATGCCGACGATGGTCCCGCTCGCATCCCGCAGCGGGAAAAAGCTCTCCATCCAGACCCGCTTCTTGCCGGGCTGGGCGGGCGTCTCGCCGACGAGCTCCACGTCCTTTTGTGGCACGCCCGTCTCCAGGATTTGGCGCAGCATCGGCTCGGCCACGTCCGCGATGTTCGGCAGAAGCTCGCGCACCGAGCGGCCGATGTGCGCGGCGGAGGAAATGCCGTTGATCTCGGCGAGCCGCTGGTTGATTCGTACCCAGCGGAGCTCCCGATCGAGCACGCAGAGCCCGATCGGCGCGGCGGCATACGTCGCTTCGAGCTCGGCGAGCTGGCGGCGCGCGACGGCCTCGCTCTCCCGCAGCGCCTCCTCGGCCCTTCGCGCGACCCGGAGGGAAGCCATGACCTCGCGCTCGCTCGCTTCCAGCGCGGCCGCGCGTTCGGCGATGCTCCGTTCGAGCTCCGCATTGCGACGACGAACCTCGGCCTCGGCTCGAATACGCGCTTCGAGATCACGCGAAACGGCGGCCTCTCGCGCGCGCCGCGCTCGCTCGTTGAGCACGCTGATGCCGAGCCCCGTGATCACGAACAGGGCGAGGCGCGCCTGATCCGCGAGCGAATCGACGTGCAGACTGCCGAGCGGGCTCAGGAAGAGCACGAGCCCGAGGAACCCGCAGAGACACGTGGTGAAGATGCCCGCCCAGAGCCCGCCGTACGCGGCGGCGATGGCTACGGGCAGGAGCAGGGCGAGGAGGGGAGCATTGCCGTCCAACCACGGTTCCAGGGAGAACCGGACGAGGACGATGACGAGCATGACTGCGATCGAGAGGCCGTAGGCGTGCGGCCACGTCTTCCCGGGCCCCGGCCCGACATGATCGCTCCGGGGGGCCTCGAGCCGCGCTGCGCGGCATTCGTCGGCTGTTTGCATCGACCCTCGCTCGGAACGGCGGAACCGAGGCGCTTCCGTCTCGCTCGACAAGGCTAACGAGAACGCAACACGTTGGCAACGTGGACTGCATTCTCGTCTCGCTCGCCTACGCCCGGTCGATATCCCTGAAAAAGATACCGACCGAGCGGAGCGTTCGTGCGCCCTAGCCCGCCCGATCGGCCAGGATTCGTACCTTGAAGCCGAGCTCGCGCGACAGCGCGACCATCTCGTCGAACACGTCCCCGTAGGCCACGGCCACGTGGTTCGAGAGGTAATGCGCCATCAGCGTATCGCGGCCGATGCCCATATCCGCGGCCATGAACGGCCATTCCCGCGTCGTGCCCTCCCACCAGGCATCACGCACCGCGGGCGGGAGTTTTACCACTTCACCCTTGCCGATATCCATCCAGAGCGCGCCTTCCTTGATGTACGTGCGCGCCCAGGTCATGGCCCCGGGCAAACTCTCGCCCGCGAGCGTGCCGCCCGGCGTCGGGAAATACATCGCCGGCTGCCTGTAGCTATGCGCGCCGCGCAGCGTGTCCTTGTCGTGGTTGAACGCGTATGCGCCGCACGATCCCGAGTTCAGGAGCACCCACAAGAATCGCCCCTCGTGCTCGGCTCCCCAGCGCACGTCGTGGAACATCACGGCCTCGTGCAGGCCTTTTTCCCGCAGGAGACGCTTCATCAGCTCCATCGGGATGGCGTTGCCCTGATCGGCCTCGGTCGCACACGCGATCGTCGTGCCGTTCGATTCGGGCCGGCAGGCCGAGTTGAACAGGCCCTCGGCGAGGTCCGAGGGCGGGCGCAGCGGGATCAGCCCGAGCTGGTATTGCCAGCCCAGACAATCGGCCTTGTATTCGTTCACCATGTCGAGCACCACGAGGTAATCGCGGAGCTGCTCGCGCGTGGCGCGCTCGTCGAAATCGGCCGCGCCGTTCTCGCCCCAGTGGAACGTGAGCCCCCGATCCTTCACGAACCGGAGCGCGTCGTCGATCCGTTTTTCCGAGATTCCGCGGCCCCGATCGATGATCCAGGCCTGATCGATCTTGTGCTCCGTGAACCCGTGCTTGTTCAGGAGCCGCGGCCCGAAATACCCGTTGATCATGCCCATCGAGGTGTCGCCGAGCATGAGCAGGAGCACCCGCCGCTTGTGGATCTCCGCGGCCACCTTCCGGGCGATCGCCTCCGCCGCCGGCGCGACCGGGCCGGGCTCGCGGATCGCGTCCTCGGGCCAGGTGAGGCGGCCCGTCCGACACCATGTATCGAGCCGATCCATGAATGCCTTGTCTGCGGTCCAGTCCTCCGCGTCCGTCCAGATCCGCGAGAACGGCCGATCCAGGCTCTCCAGGCAGGCGCCCGTGTTCAGGAGGCCCACGAGACCCGGCCAGCGGCCCGAGAAATTCGAGGCCAGGAGCAAGGGGTTTTCCTTGCCGACCACGCCGTCCGTCGTGTGTGGCCCGTAAAACCAGTGCACGCACACGCCGATCATCGGATCGTCGATCGGCCCGAGCTTCTCGATGGACTCGTGGGGTTTGGACAGGAACCCTTCGACCCGGTAGGGCGAATGGCCGAGCTTCTGGAGCGCGCGCTCCATCTGGATCGTCGCGGCCGTGATGCTGGGGACAGCGACCTCGTTGGGCTTGGCCCGCGCGTCGCCGGGCCAGAACAGGGCGATCTTCTTCATCGCCCTGCAATCGACCACACGGCGGCCGGCGTCAAGCGCGCTCGAAGAGCCTCTCGTGCAGCACCGCGGCCGCCGCGCCTACGTCCTTGTCGGCCACGAGCATCGTCAGGCTGATGCTCTTCATGCCGTAACTCACCATTTCCACGTTCACGCCTGCGTCCGCGACGGCCTGCAAGATCGCCGCGCCAAGCCCCGCCTGCTCCGCGAGCTTCCGGCCCACCACGACCATCAGCGTCTTTCCCGCCTCGACCCGCACCTCGCCGAGCCGCTCGAGGTCCGAAAGCGCGCGCTCCAGAGGCTCGCGCCGGTCCGTCGTGAACGACACGCTCACCTCCGAGGTCGCGATCATGTCGACCACGACCTCGTGCCGCCCGAGCGCCTGGAACGCCTCGCCGAGGAAACCCGCCGCCCCGAACATGCGCGTCGACAGCATCGTCACGGCGAGCTGCCCTTCCTTGTAGGCGATGCTCGTCGCGGGCAGCTCGCTCGCGGGCGCGGACTCGCGGATGACCGTGCCGGGGTGCTCGGGCCGGTTCGTGTTGAGCACGCGGACCGGGATGTTCTTCTGCATCGCCGGAACGAGCGTCGACGGGTGCAGGACGCGGCTGCCGAAGTAGGCGAGCTCCGCGGCCTCGTCGAAGCGCATCTCGGAGATCGAGCGGGCCTTCTTCACGACGCTCGGATCCGCGGTCATCACGCCGTCGGTGTCGCTCCAGATCTCGACCTCCTCGGCGGCGATCGCGGCGCCGACGAGCGTCGCCGTGAGATCACTGCCGTTGCGGCCGACGGTCGTGATGTCGCCGGCCTCGGTTTTCCCGACGAAGCCCGTCACGATCGGCACGACGCCGGCCGGCACGCGCTCGCGCACCGCGCGCTGCATCGCGGCCTCGTAGCCGGGCAGGGGACGCGCCGAGCCGAACGCCGCGTCCGTGAGGAAGCCGAGATCCCAGACGTCGAAGGCCTGCGCCGGAAAACCTTGTCGCGTGAAGAAGTCGGCGATGACCCGCACGGCCATGCGCTCGCCGAAGCTCGCGGCGTAGTCGAGGCTGCGCAAGCTGAGCTCCCGCACGAGCGACAGGCCCCGGTAGAGGGCCGAGATCTCCTCGAAAAAGGGCGCGAGCAGGGCGTCGTCGCAGCCGAGCTCGCGGGCGATCGCGGTCTGGCGCTCGATCACGCGCTCGGGGGCGTAGACGCCGCGGGCGGCCTCGCGCGCGCCCGAGAGCAGCGCGTCGGTCATGCCTTTGTGGGCCGAGCTCACGACGAGCGGCGTACGCGCCGCGCGCCCGCGGACGATCGCGAGCACCTTCTCGATCTGCTTGCGGTTGGCGACGGAGCTGCCGCCGAACTTCATGACGATCATGGCGGCCGGACGGTAGCGCAGTGCGTCGAAACGTGCAGCCGGTTTCTCTTGATTTGCCCGTGAAGTCGGGCGAACGAGATTCCGGTTTTACGGCGAATGTCCGAGCACGGCGCGAACGGCAAGACCGGCGAGCGCGCCGCCGATGACGATCCACGTCGCATTGATCTTTGGCTGCATCGCGACGGGCAAGGCGGCGGCGAGGATCAGCCATGCGGGCAGATCGACGAGCGCGCCGCGGCCGAGGGCGATCGTGGCGGCGACGAGCAGGCCGAGCGAGGCGGCGGCGGCGCCGTCGAGCAGGCCTGCGAGGCGGGGCGCGGCGCGCATCTTCGGCAGGATCGGCGCGCTCGCGCGAACGAACACGAAGCTTGGGAGGAAGATGGCGAGTGTGGCGACGGCTGCGCCGGCGGGGCCTTCGATCAGGTAGCCGATGAATGTCGCGGTGGAGAGCACGGGCCCCGGCGTGAACTGGCCGATCGCGACCGCGTCGAGTAGCTCCGCCTCGGTGAGCCAGCCCCGCTCGGTCACGAGCCCTGCGCGGAGCAGCGCGATCAGCACGTATCCGCTGCCGTAGAGGATGCTTCCGACTTTGAGGAAAAACAGCCCGAGCGGCAGGAGCTTTCCCCCGCCCGCGGCCGCGGAAGCGGCAAGGGGAAAGGCGAGCACGGCGGGCGACGACCCCGCCTTTTTCGTCTCCGCGGCCGGCTTTTCGGGCGGCTTCTTCGAGCCCGGGACGATTGCGCCGAGCGCCGCGCCTCCGAAGAGCACGCCGATCTCGTTCACGCCGAGCACGCTCGCCGCGGCCGCGGCGAGGCCGAGCGAAAGGAAGAAATAATCCTTCTTTCGAGGCAGGACGAGCCGCGCCATGGCCGCGAGCACGATCGAGAGCATCGCGGGCTTCAGGCCATAAAGCAGCCCTTCGAGGGCGGGGAGCGTGCGCAGACGCTCGTAGGCCATTGCGAACCCGGCCGTGATCAGCGCGGCCGGCAGAATGAAGCAGGCTCCGGCAGCCACGAGCCCCGGCGTTCCGGCGCGGCGATAGCCGAGATGAATCGCCATTTCGGTCGAGTTCGGCCCGGGGATCAGGTTCGTCGCGGCGAAGAGATCCAGAAACTCTTCGCGCGTCACCCATTTCCGGCGGACGACGACCTCGGCCTCCATGAGCGCGACGTGCGCGGCGGGGCCGCCGAACGAGGTGAATCCGAGGCGTAAAAACAAGAGCGCCACCTCGCGCAGCCGGCCCGGATCGGCTGCGGCGGGTGGCGCCGGGGGAGGCGTTGCCTCCTCGCTCAGATGTGGACTCCGAAGGTGAGCATGGCGTCGATCTCGCGCTCGGCGACGAGCCAGTCCTCGACGGGATTGGTCTTCCCGAATCCGAGCGTCTCGGCCCGGCGATACGCGGCGAGCGCGATCATCCGGCGGCGTTCTTCGATCGAGATGGGCCTGCGCTCGGAGGCGGCGGGCGCTTTGGAATCCTCGTCGGTCGCGGCCGGCTCTGCTGCGGGCGTGGGCGCGACGGCGACGGGCGGCGGCGCGATCGACTCCGCGATGGCGGCGGCTGCGGCGGTTTTCGCGCCCTTCTTGCCTGCTTCGCTCTTCTTTTGCGCTGCCTTCTTGCCTTTCGTCTTCATCGATCTCTCCTCGGTGGGTTCTTCCGGGCGAGGCGGCTCCTAACGTGGCCGCGGGCGAGGGGGCAAGTTCGTGGCGGCCGGGCGCACCCAGGAGCGGTACGGACGTTGCGATACGTCCGGGCATGAAGCGCCAGGCGTTCATGCGCAGGGTTCTGGTGGGAATGGGCCTCGTGGCCCTCGTGGCCTCCTCCGCGAGCGCGGACGAGCTCACCTATCCAGAGGAGGCGACGGGCGAGGGGACATCGGCGCTCGTGGCGCAGGGGCAGATGTGCCGCGCGCGTTGTTGCAATGGGCATAGGTCCGACCGGTTTTGGCAGGCCCCTATGCTGTGTCGCCTATGGGCCCAGGGTTTCTGCAAGGCCCGCGGGAGCCTGCTGACGGAGGCGCGATTCGGTCTCGTCCGGGTCTGGAACCAGTATTGCCCCGTGCCATGACGTGCGAGAGACGAGGGCGGATCGTCGCCTCGGGCGTGATCCTCTTCCACTCGCCTGCATGGGCGATTCCACCTCTGCCATGAGCCTGAGCATTGGTCTCTTCTTGGGCCCGCCGCGCCGGGGCGCTGCCCCGGGCCCCGCGGGGGCTGTTCGCCCCTCGACCCGAACCAGGGCAAGCCCTGGACCGTTCGTGGAAGAACTGCGCATCGCGCAGTTCTTCCAACAGGCCGGTGGCAAGACCAGGAAGGTGCGTTGCCCGCTGGTGACGAGCACGTTGCCTGTTGAATCGTCAGCGCCGCGGTCTTGATGGGCGGGGTCGTCGCTGGTCTTGACCTGGCCTGTTCGATGAACTGCGCGTTGCGCAGTTCATCGACCCCGGGTCCAGCGCTTGCGCTGGTCCAGGTCCAGGGGCGGATAGCCCCGGTGGGGCCTGGGGCAACGCCCCAGCGAAGCGGCTCCCAGATGAGACCAATGATCAGGCCTGGATGAGAGGGGGACGCGAGGCGTCCCCCTCAGGAAGACGGCCAGCGATAGGCCTTGAGCCGCCATTTCGTTTTGGCGAAGCTCGATTCCTTCACGGAGTTCGACTGGTTTCCGCCGAGGAGCACGTAATGGGTGTTCGTCTCGCGAACCAGGAATCCGACGTGATTGCCGGAGGTCGACAAGGACGAATTTGCGGCGCTGGCATTGTAGATGACGGTGATCGCGCCCTGGCGCGCGGTCGTGGGCGAACCCCATTTCACCCAGCTCGCCGCGGCGGCGGAGTTCGTGCCCTTGATCCCGACCTTCTTGAGCACCCAGTTCACGAACGAGGCGCACCACGCGATCTCGTCCGACTTCGCGCGGAGCGTGGTCGTCGCGTGGTACTCGACGATGCGCGGATTGGCCGCCTTCCCCGAGGTCTCGCGGGTGCCCTCTTCCTTGCGCGCGATGGCCATCCACGAGGCGTTGCCTGCGCCGGGATTGGCCGGGGCCGGCTCGGGCTCGGAGGGTTTGGGCGTGGCGGGCGCCGGCCGCGCGGGCGTGGAGGGGGTGGGATCCGGGGCGCCGGCGGGTTGATACTGAAAGCTCGCGCCAATGGCCTTCGCGTCGGGATCGAGGACGGCGTCCCAGGTGCGCGGTCCGACGATGCCGTCGTCCTTGAGGCCACGCTTGCGCTGGAAATGGCGCACGGCGGCATCGGTCCGCGGTCCGAACTGGCCGTCGGGGCTCATGGAATACGCCCAGCGCTTGAGCTCGCGTTGCAGGACGCGGACCTCGTCGCGGAGATGCGGCGCCGCGTCGGGATATCCGGACGGCATTCGCAAGGTGGGGCGGAGCATGCGGCCGAGTGTAAGGGAAGGGCTGCGAAGAGGGAAGATGCGCCTTCAGGCCGTGCGGGCGAACCAGGCGACGATGGCTTCGAGGCGGCGCCGGTCCTCGTCGTCGAAGGCGGCGGGGCGGTCGGAGTCGATGTCGAGCACGGCGAGGAGCGCGCCCGAGGCATCGAGGACGGGGACGACGATTTCGGAGCGGGAACGGGCGTCGCACGTGATGTGGCCGGGGAAGGCGTGGACATCGGGGACGACGACCGTTCGACGCTCCTTTGCCGCGGCGCCGCAGACGCCCTTTCCGAAGGGGATTTCGAGGCAGCCGAGCGTGCCTTGATAAGGACCGACGCGGAGGAGGTCGGGGGCGACGACGCGGTAGAAACCGGTCCAGAGATGGCCGAAGCCGTGATGCAGGAGTGCGCTCATCGTGGCCATGGCCGCGATGGGATCCGAGAGGCCCGCGAGGACGGCTTCGAGCGTGCGGTCCAATTCGTCGTAGGCGCGGTCTTTGGGCAAGTCGCGGAGATCGGGGGTGGATTCGGCCATGGGACGCAGACGATACTACGAAGCGCGAGGGGCGCCACGGAGAGCGTGAAAGAGTGGATCTTCCACCCGGCGTCGTTTATACGCGAAATGGTAGCCGCCGATCCGTACCCGCACGGGCGCGGAGGGGGACGGCGGGCTCGATGGAGGCGCTTGTCATGTCGAAGAAGGTTTCCGCGATTCTTTCCGGGGCCGCGCGTATCGCGACGCTCGGTCTCCTCGCCGCGGCGTCTACGGGCTGCATCGTCGTGAAGATTCCGCCGCCGAAGAAGGGCGACGCGTTTCAGCCTCCGCCCTCCGCGGCGCTGTCGATCAAGCGCGGAGATACGCACCGCTTCCGCATGAACTGCGGCGCCAAGGCGACGTTCCGCTCGGACATCGCCAACGCCGAGCGTCTGGTCATCGAGTTCAAGGGCGAGAACCTGAGCCCCGTCGATCAGCAGACGACGGCGACGCTGCGCCTGAACTGGAACGGCGCGGGCGCGGCCCTCGACCTGCCGATCGGCATTGGCGACAAGGGCGACCGCAGCACGGGCGGCAGCCTGACGGTGACGGGCGACCCCGGCCGGCACGAGGTGACGCTGTCAATGGAGGACGCGCCCGATTGCGGCCCGGTCAACTTCCGCATCGGCTTCAAGTGAGCCTGCGCGGCACGAGCGGCCGCGCGTTTCTTCCCATCCCCCAGACAGACGGATCCTGAAGGCACGACGCGCCGAGGCGCGAACGGCCTTCGTCCGCGTCTCGTTCATTCCGAAGCACAAAAAACCGAAAGGTCCGGAGGACGTTCATCCTCCGGACCTTGTCGGGGCGAGTGGATTTGAACCACCGACCCCTTGACCCCCAGTCAAGTGCGCTAACCAGGCTGCGCTACGCCCCGAGCCGCTCTGCGTGGTGTGTGCCCCGCATCGCGAGGCGGCACCCTAGTCGAACTGTCGAGGATTGCAAGAGCCACGTTCGTCGCTTTTGTACGTCCGTCCCAAATTCGGGGGGGCGCCCTACGAACGCGCAGTCGCGGCAGCCCGGAGCGCGGCCGAAAGGGCCCGGACGTCGGGCACGGCGACGACGAGGCCAGGGTCGTGGCGAGCCCACACGGCGACGTCTCCGGCGGCGCACGCGACGACGGGCACGCCGAGCGCGCGCGCCTCACGCACGACGGTGGGCGCAGCCTCTGCCGCGGAGGCATGCAGGAGCACGTCGGCCGCGGCGATCCACGCAAGAGCTTCGTCCCGCGGCACGAGGCCGACGAACCGCGCGTCGGCATGATGCGCACGCGCGAGAGCTTCGAGCTCGCCCCGCAGAGGACCGTCTCCAACGACGACGATCGACATCGACGCGGAGGTCGCAGCCTCGATCGCGAGGTCGACGCGCTTCGAAGGGACGAGGCGGCCCGCGGCGACGACGAGTTTGTCCGCGGACGGAGGTGGAACGAGCGAGGCGCGGAGCATGCACGCGCGCGTCGTGACGTCGGGCAGATCGAGGAGGACGGGCTCGACGCGGGAGGCGCGTTCGAGGCGCGCAGCAAGCGGTGTGGGCAAGGCGCGCGAGAGGGCGTCGAGAGAGGACGCCGCGGCGAAGCGGAAGGAGGCGTCGCGATCGAGGAGCGAGCGCAGGATGAGGATGCGCGCGGCGGCGGGCATCGCGCAGAGGAGGCGCACGTCGGCGCCGTGGCCGACGACCTCGATCGGCGCGGGAAGACCGAGGAGGATCGGCACAGCCGAGGGGACGATCCAGTGCGCGATGGCGCGATCGACGGGGCCGATCGCAGAGGCACGCGCGCGCGCGGCGATGGCGAAGGGGAGCGCGTGAAGCAAGCGCGTGGGCTCGCGGCGGGCGCGATCGAGCGCGCCAGGCCATCCGAAGAGCGCGCCTCCGCCTGCCGGATGCACGTGGAGCGAGGGCGTCGTGGGATCCCGCGTGGGTTCGTCGAACGGCGAGCCGCCGGGCGCGACGACGTGCACCTCGTGGCCTTGCCGTGCGAGCGCGCGTGCCTCGGCGCGGACGAAGTGCCCCGAGGGATCGGCGTCGCTCGCGGGATAGGAGGTGGTGACGACGAGATGCTTCAAGGTCGAACAAAACGACGAAACGCCGGACTCCTCGGAGCGGCCGGCGTCATCGTCGATGGCCCGAGGCGCGCGGAGGCGCGCCGGGTTACCAGGAGGCGCGCGGACGCGCCGCCGGGCTATTGCATCACGTCCATCTTGGACCGCTTGCGGCGGCGGCGGGCAGCCTCGGACGCCTTCTTGCGGCGCTTGACCGAGGGCTTCATGTAGTGCCGGCGCCTCTTGAGCTCACGAAGGATGCCCTCCGCGGCCATCTTCCGCTTGAGGTGCTTGATCGCGCGCTCGATTCCCTTGTCGCCCACGGCGACCTCGAGCGGTTTGCACTGAATGGCGTCGGTAGGCATCTCTGAACGCGTCCTCTCGTTTCCGTCGTGCGGGCCCTGTTCCCCCGGGCCGCGCGGGGCGTTGTCGTCCTCGTTTTCCGGTTTCCCCGCAGCGCACAGGCACACGTGTACGTGAACCCGGTTCGCGAGGGGGCGACAGTATGTCAGTCGGTTTTTTGTCTGGCAAGGCCGTCCACGCGTGTTCGAGAGGCCCGTAGATCGTGCGCCAGGCAAAACTCGTGAGGTTGTCCACGATTTCTTCTGCCCCCTGCCGCCCCTAGGGGGGTCGCTGACGCCGGTAAGTGTAGGGATTTTCCTCAACTCAGGAGGCCTTGCAGCTGAGAAAGTTTCTAAGTATCCAGCGGACGTGCCGAACGCGTGCCCCGAGGCCGAAGCACGTTTCGCCGAGATGCTGGCGCGCGTCCGGGCCTCCGGCCTCAAGCTGACGCCGCAACGGCTGGCCATCGCGCGCGAGCTCGCGGGCGACCCGACGCACCCGACGGCCCAGGAGCTCTTCGAGCGGCTTCGCCCCGCGATGCCGACGATGAGCTTCGCGACCGTATACAACACGCTCGACGCGCTCGCCGCGGCAGGGCTCTGCGTGTCCTTGAGCCTGTCACCGGGCGCAGCGCGCTTCGACGCGAACATGACGCCGCACAACCACGCGGTGTGTGATCGCTGCGGGCTCGTGCGCGACGTGCCCTCGTGCGCGAACGGCGAGCCGATCACGGAGCTCGCGCCCTGCGTGAACGCGGCCGCGCCCGGGTTCTCCCTGCGCGCCGTGGAGCGCATCTACCGCGGGCTGTGCGAGGCCTGCGCCGCGGACGAACCCACGTTTGCCCGTACGCGCGCGGGCAAACCACGATAGTTTCACCACGCAGTTCCTCCCCATCGTTCCGAAGTACGAAGGAGACGAGATCCCATGGCGAACCTCGCAGGAAGCAAGACCCACCAGAACCTGAAGGACGCGTTTGCCGGCGAGTCGCAGGCGAACCGCCGCTATCTCTACTTCGCCAAGGTCGCGGACGTGGAAGGGCGCCCCGAGATCGCGGGCCTCTTCAAGGACACGGCCGACGGCGAGACGGGCCACGCGCACGGCCACCTCGACTACCTGAAGGCGGCCGGCGATCCCGCCACGGGCCTGCCGATCGGCAACACGGAGAAGAACCTCAAGGCCGCCGTCGCCGGCGAGACGCACGAGTACGAGACGATGTACCCGGGCATGGCGAAGACGGCCCGCGAGGAGGGCTTCGACGACATCGCCGAGTGGTTCGAGACGCTCGCGAGGGCCGAGAAGTCGCACGCGGGCCGCTTCGCGAAGGCCCTCGATACGCTCGACTTCTGATCGAGTGCGCCGCGGGGCGCGCGGGCGAGCGGCAACCGCTCGCTCTCCCGCGCGCCTGCCGCGCCTTTGGCGGCCCTTCCCTTTGCCCGGACGAACCGGAGACGAGAGCAAGCCGTGAGCGTCATCCCCCGCAAGCCCAAGGCCCCGCCGGCGACGAGCCCGCACGATCCGCGCTACTACGACGCGCGCGATCTCGAGGCGGAGCTGCGCCGCGCGTTCCAGATCTGCCACGAGTGCCGCATGTGCGTGAACTACTGCGGCTCGTTCCCGGAGCTGTTCAACCGGGTCGACAAGGCGATCGAGTCGGGCCGCGCCGAGGGCGCAGAGCTCATCGACGACGCGGACATCAAGGCCGTCAGCGACGCCTGCTGGCAGTGCAAGCTCTGTTATATCAAGTGCCCGTACACGCCTGACGAGAGCTCGTCGGAGATGCTCGACTTCCCGCGGCTCATGGCCCGCGAACGAGCGAACCGCGCCGCGCGCGACGGGATCACGTTCGTCGACAAGATCCTCGGCGAGCCGCAGGCGATCGGCGCCGTGGGCGGGGGCGTGATGGCGCCGATCTCGAACTTCGTCCTCGCGTCGAGCCTCGTGCGCAAGGTGCAGGAGAAGGTGACGGGGATCTCGGCGGAGTTCCCGCTGCCGCCGATGGCAAAGGTGACGTTCGGCGAGTGGTTCGCGGATCACGAGCCGGCCGAGAACGCGGGGAAGAACGGCGAGGTCGTGCTCTTCGCGACCTGCTACGGCGAGTACAACGTGCCGAACGTGGCGCACGCGACGGTGCGCGTGCTCGAGCACAACGGCGTGCGCGTGCGCTACCCCGGCGCGGGGGAAGATCGCGGCGCGATGCTGACGTGCTGCGGGATGCCGAACCTCGACGGCGGCGACGTGAAGGCCGCGACCGAGAAGATCCGGCACAACGTGGAGCTGCTGCTGCCGCACGTGCGCGCGGGCCGATCGATCGTCGTGCCGGGGCCGACGTGCGGCTACACGATGAAGAAGGAGTGGGCGGAGTACTTGCCGACGCCCGAGGCGAAGGAGGTCGCGGCGGCGACGATCGACCTCATGGAGTTCTTGGTGAAGCTCGGCCGCGAGAAGAAGCTCGTGCGCGAGTTCCCGGAGAAGCTCGGCAAGGTCGCCTATCACGCGGCCTGCCACCTGCGCGCGCAGAAGGTCGGTTTTCCCGGCGCGCGCGTGCTCGGCGTCGTGCCCGACACGGACGTGCGCGTGATCGAGCAGTGCTCGGCCGTCGACGGGACGTGGGGCATGAAGGCGGCGAACTACGAGACGGGGCGCCGCTACGCGCAGAAGCTCGTGCGCGGCGTGTCGGACACGGAGCCGGACATGGTCGTGAGTGACTGCACGCTGGCAGGGCTGCGCGTGGTGAAGGAGACGGGCAAGCACGTTCTCCACCCGATCGAGGCGCTCGCGCGTGCCTACGGGCTCTTGCCGGCCGAGGGCGCCGAACCCACGACGAAGGCCAAACGAGCCTGATCCTGGAGGAGAAGAGAGCGATGCGACCGATCGATCGGAGCGAGATCCTGCCCCTCGGCGACTACGAGCAGATCCGGGCGAGGTTCCGGGCGCGCGTCATCGAGGAGAAGCGGCCGCGGCGGGTGAAGCTCGGCGAGCAGATGTCGGGGGTGTTCGAGAACCGGGACTCGGTGCTCTTGCAGATCCAGGAGATGCTGCGCACCGAGCGCATCACGAGCGAGAGCGGGATCAAGCACGAGCTCGATACGTACAACGATCTGATCCCGGCCCCGGGCGAGCTGAGCCTGACCTTGTTCGTGGAGATCCCGGACGCCGTGGTCCGCGACCGCATGCTGATCGAGCTCCGGGGCCTCGAAGGCTGCGTGAGCGTGGAGATCGACGGCGTGCGCGCGCCCGCGAAGAGTGATCCGAAGGGCGTGATGCCGGACCGGACGACGGCGGTGCACTACTTCAAGGTGAAGCTCTCCGAGGACGCGGTCGCGGCGATCCGCGCGAAGACGGCGAAGGTCGCGGTGCGCGTGGATCATCCGCGGTACATGGTGCGGACCGAGCTCGGGCCCGCGTCGATCACGAAGCTCGCCGAGGATCTCGCTTGAAGCCATGATCGCCTTCGTGAGGCCGATCAAGTTCGAGGAGGTCGACGCCGCAGGCATCGTCTTCTTCGGGCACTACCTCGGCTTCGCCCACGAGGCGATGGAGCACTTCTTCGGGGGGCTCGACGGGGGATATCCGCACCTCATCGTGAAGCGGCGCGTAGGTTTGCCCGCGGTGAAGGTGAACATGTCGTTCAGCGCGCCGGCGCGGTACGGCGAGGTGCTGCGGATCGAGACGAGCACGGCACACCTCGGGAACCGAAGCGCGACGCTGCGGTACCGGATGCTGCGTGACGAGGGCTCCGTGCTCGTGGCGATGGTGGAGCACACGATCGTCACGACGAACCTCGACGTGATGGCGTCGTGCCCGATGCCGGACGACGTGCGGTCGATCCTCGCAACGCACCTCTCAGTCGAGGCCACGTCGCCTTGAGCCTGGGCGGCCGGCGCGTCGAGCTGCGCTTGCTCCGGGACCGCGCGCATTACGACGTGCTCGTGCAGCGCGTGCTCGCGTCGGCGCGCGTGAGCGTGTGGATCGCGACGGCGAACGTGAAGGAGCTGCGCGTGGAGGCGCCCGTGGGATCGCGGGCGCGCGCGCGGGGACGATACGTGTCGTTGCTGGATGTCTTGCGGGGCCTCGCGCAGAGCGGGGTGGAGCTCAGGCTGCTTCACGCGGGCGTGCCGTCACGCGCGTTTCGCGAGGAGCTCGCGCGGCACGAGGAGCTCTTCGCAGGTGGGCTCGCGATGCGACGCTGTCCGCGCGTGCACCTCAAGATGATCGCGGTCGACGGCGCGGCGCTGTACCTCGGATCGGCGAACCTGACGGGCGCGGGGCTCGGCGCGAAAGGCGAGGGGCGGCGCAATTTCGAGGCGGGGATCCTGACGGACGACGACGTGCTGCTCGACGAGATGCAGGAGGCGTTCGATCGGATCTGGTCTGGGAGAGAGTGCAAAGGCTGCAGGGTGCGCGACGTTTGCCCGGCGCCGCTCGATGGATCGGGGGGTTTTGCTACGCCGAGCGCAAAGGCGCCGGCGAAGAAGGCCGCGGGAAAAGGTCGTTCGCGGTTGCCGCGGGGGCCGCGATCGAGCAAGGGCGGGGCATGACGATGTCTCAGGGTCCGGATCCGGCCGCGCTCGATCGAGTGGCGCAGGCAGCGCTCACGCACGTGGCGGATGGCATGACGCTCGGCCTCGGCACGGGGCGCGCGGCGGAGGCGTTCATCGAGCGCCTCGGCGAGCGGGTGCGCCGAGGGCTCCGCGTGCGAGGCGTGCCGACCTCGAAGCGCTCGGAGGAACTCGCGAAGAGGCTTCAGATCGAGTGCGTCGGGTTCGAAGAGATCCACGGGATCGACGTGGCGTTCGACGGCGCAGACGAGGTGACGCCGGAGCTCGCGCTCACGAAGGGCCTCGGCGGCGCGCTCCTGCGTGAGCGCGTGGTCGCGTACGAGGCCGAGCGGCTCGTGATCCTGGTGACGCCGGAGAAGCTCGTGAACAAGCTCGGATCGAGGACGGCGATCCCGATCGAGGTGGTGCCGTTCGCGGTGGCCACGGCGTCGCGGCACCTGAAAAACCTCGGTGGTGAGCCTGTCGTGCGCAAGAAGGCGGACGGTTTTCCCTTCGTGACCGACAACATGAACTGGATTCTCGACACGCGCTTCGAGCCGCTCGACGACCCGGATCGGATGCACGCCGAGGTGCGGCGTATCCCGGGCGTCGTCGATACGGGCCTGTTCGTCGACTTGGCGGACGTGGTGCTGGTGGGCGGCGCGGACGCGGTTACCGAGATGCGGTGAGCGGGGGTTCGGGGGCGTAGCTCGGCTCGTCCGAGCGTAGCCCCCGAGCGTGGAACGACCCGAGGCGCGCTTCGAGGAGATCGAGGCGCAGATCGCCCGGGGCGCCTGGGGAGACACGCGCGGCGAGGCTCGCCGGCGCGTCGCCCTGGGCGAGCCCTTTGATTTCGTCGGCGACGCGGCGATAGGCCTCGCGGAAAGGGACGCCGGAGGCGGCGAGCTCGACGGCTCGGTCGGTGGCGAAGCACTCGGGCGTGATCGCCGCGAGCATTCGTTCGTGGTCAAAACGAAGGCCCTCGACGAGGCGCGGGAGGAGGCGGACCGTGGCGAGCGTCTCGTCGAGGCCACGCAGGACGGGCGATTTCGTGAGCTGTAGATCGCGGTGATATCCGGACGGGAGCGCGACGAGGGTCTGGACCTCGACGAGCGCGCCCTGAACGATCGAGCAGGCCGCGCGCATGAGCTCGACGACGTCGGGGTTGCGCTTCTGCGGCATGATCGACGAGCCCGTGGTGAACGCGTCGGGGAGGCGCACGAAGCCGAACTCGCTCGTCGTGAAGAGGGAGAGGTCCCACGCGAGCCTGCGGACGATCGCCATGACCTGCCACGCGGCAGCGAGGAGGGTGGCCTCGACGATGCCACGCGAGGTCTGCGAGCCGAGCGGATTCCAGGCAACGTCGGAAAAACCGAGCTCGCGCGCGACGCCCTCGCGATCGAGCGGGAGGTTCACGCCGTAGCCGGCGGCGGCGCCGAGCGGGGAGCGATCGGTGAGCGCGCGCGCGGCGCGGACGATGGTGACCGCGTCGAGGAGGCCTTCGGCGAAGGAGCCAGCCCAGAGGCCCACCGAGCTCGGCACGGCGCGCTGGAGGTGCGTGTAGCCGGGGAGCGGTGTTTTCTCCTCGCGACGCGCGAGCGCGACGAGGGCCGAGGCCGCGGCGACGACGAGCGCTTCGAGCTCGTCCATCGCGTCGCGCTCGTAGAGGCGCATCGCGACGAGGACCTGATCGTTGCGGCTGCGGCCCGTGTGCACCTTCTTGCCGGTGTCGCCGAGCATCGAGACGAGCGCGGCTTCGATCGCGGTGTGGCCGTCCTCGTCGGCCTCGGTGAGCACGAGCTCGCCGGCGTCGTTCTTGCGGACGAGCTCGGCGAGCGCGCGCTCCATGGCGTCGAGCTCGCCCTCCGAGAGCACGCCGATGCGACGGAGCCCGCGTACGTGCGCGCGCGTGGCCACGAGGTCGTAGGCGAGTAGGCGCTGATCGAGCTTCCAGTCGTCGCGGGAGGTGTAACGGAGCATGGCGGCGTCGGTGGCGCCGCCCTTGTCCCAGAGTCGTCCGCTCATTGTCCTTCCAGGGTCTCGTCCACGAGCGCGCGGAGCTCGGCGAGCTTCTTGGCGCGTTCGGGATCGACAGTCTTTTTCGGCGCCGAAGCGCGCATCGATCGTTCGAGCTCGGAGAGTGTCTCCTCGGCCGTGGGCGCGCGCTTGCTGCGGCCGAAGCTGAAGAGGCGCGACATCCATCCCTCGGCTTGATCGAGGACGAACGCGTCGCTCCGGATCCCGTCCGGATCCTCGCGCAGCCTGCGCACGACGGCCGCGTTCGCGCGAGCCCAGGTCTCGGACTCCGCGAAGCGCTCGCGCGGGACGGGATCGAGGTGCCGCGTGGCGACCCGGCCATCCGTGCCGAAGAGCTTGCAGAACATGGCGAGCGCGAGCGTGAGCTCGTTCGTGGTGAGGCGCGTCGCGGAGTGGACCTTCGCGCCGCCGCAGCCCTTCACCACGACGTGCGAGCCGTTCGCGAGCAGGACGCCGAAGCCGAGCAGCACACCCGCGAGATCCGTGACGGGCTCGCGCTCGGCCGTGGAGAGCCCGTCGTACGCGTCGGCCTCGGTCATGAACATGCAGGCCACGGAGCGGACGAGGGCCGTCGTGAGGACCACGGGATCACGCACCTCGCCCGTGCCCACCGCGACGACGTACGAGCCATCGGGGCGACGACCTACGCGATCGAGGCGCGCTTCGATCTTGCCGCCGGGGCCACAGGCGCCGCTGCCGCAGCCCGTGCTCATCGTCTCGCCTTCGGGCGTGATCAGCGTGAGCTCGACCGTGAGATCCGAGAGGCCCGCGAGCGCTTGCACGCGCTCGAGGAGCTTCGCCACCGCGTTCGGCGATCCATCGAAGGGATCGGGAAAATAGTCGGCGGTGGGGAGCACGAGGCCGCGCACGGGCTCGGTGCCTTGCTCGAGCAGGGCCGCGGCGCGATGGAGGATCCAGCGGACTCTCGGTTCGGCGGGTAGATCCATGCGATCAGTCTAGTGCGTGGGCGGCGTCGCGTCGAAAGTGTCGGGGATTCTTTCCCTTGATTCGTGGACCGCCAAGCCTCATGGAGGGGGCGGACGGATCGAATGACCGAACTGCATACACTCCCGGCTCAGGCCTCGCCGATCTCCACGCGCAAGGCCGACCACATCGACCTCTGCGCCACGGGCGACGTGGGGTTCCGCGCGAAGACGACGCTGTTCGAGGGCGTCGAGCTCGTGCACGACGCGCTGCCCGAGCTCGTGATCGACGACATCGACACGTCGATCGAGCTGCTCGGCAAGAAGCTCCGCGTGCCGCTCGTGATCGCGGCGATGACGGGCGGCACCGAGCGCGCGCGGGGCATCAACCGGGAGCTCGCGCGGATCGCGGAGGAGCGCGGCTACGGCTTCGGCCTCGGCAGCCAGCGCGCGATCCTGAAGGGCGAGCCGCGCGAGACGTACATGGTGCGGGACGTGGCGCCGACGACGCTCGTGCTCGGCAACATCGGCGGCGTGCAGGCCAAGAGCCTCGAGACCGCGAAGGTCATGGAGCTCGTCGAGGCCGTCGGCGCCGACGCGCTCTGCGTGCACCTGAACCCGGCGCAGGAGATCGTGCAGCCGGGCGGGGATCGTGATTTCGAGGGCGTGGTCGGGGCCCTCGAGCGGCTCGTCGCGGAGCTTGCCGTGCCGGTCGTCGCGAAGGAGACGGGCTGCGGGATTGGGCCGCGCGCCGCGAAGAAGCTCGCGAAGGCGGGCGTGCGGCACGTGGACGTGTCGGGCGCGGGCGGCACGAGCTGGGTCGCGGTGGAGACGGCGCGCGCCGCGGGACAGGAGCGATCGCTCGGCGTGATGCTGCGTGACTGGGGCGTGCCGACGGCGGCTTCGGTGCTGGTGACGCGCGAGATGCGGCCGCGGTTCAAGAGCATCATCGCGACCGGCGGCGTCACGAACGGCGTCGACGTGGCGAAGGCGATCGCCCTCGGCGCGCATGCGGCTGGGATTGCTCGTCCCGTTCTGCAAGCGCTTCTTTCGGGTGGCCGGGATGGTGCGCTCGCCTTCCTCGACCAGGTGGAGTCCGAGCTTCGCGCCGTCATGCTTTTGGTGGGCGCACGGGACGTACGGGCCCTTCGGCGAGTGCCGACCCTTCTTTCCCCGGATCTCGAGCGTTGGGCGGCCCTCGCGGCCGGCGGCCGGAAGAAATGAGCTTGGCCCGGCCATCTTAAGGGGCCTTCCTGCCGGCGAGCCGGGCGTGCTACCGTCCGGGTCGCTGGAGATCCCAGGGAGACGATGAGCGACAACGAAGGGCGATCCAAAGCGCCCAGCGAACAGCCTCCGGAAGACCTGAAAAGGGAGCGGGATTTGTTCATCCAGCAGTTCTTCCGCAAAGGCGCTCAGCTGACCGAAGAGGTCCTGAAGGAGAACGAACGTCTCCGCGAGCGCCTCTCGGAGCTCGAGAGCGAGAACGGGAGGCTCCGCTCGCACATCGCCAGCGACACGGCGATCCGGGATCTGGTGCGGAAGATCGAGGCGCTCGAGAGCGAGAAGAACGCGCTGCTCCAGCGCTCGGTGGCGATGGAGGCGGTGAGCGATCGCTACACCTCGCGCCATCAGGAAGTGGAGTCCGAGCTCGCGAGCCTCGCGAACCTCTACGTCGCGACCTCGCAGCTCCACTCCTCGACGAACGTTCGCCACGTGCTCCGCAACATCAAGGAGCTCCTGGCGCAGCTGCTCGGCGCGGCTCGGTTCGGTGTCTACATCGCCTCGGACGACAAGAAGGAGCTCGTGGCGGTGGCGACCGAGGGCCAGAGCTTCGCCGACATCGCGACCCTACCGGTGGACGACGGCCCGATCGGGCGTGCTTATTCCACCGGCAAGCTGTACTACGACGCCGAAAACGACGTCTCGAAGGGCACGGTCGAGCGCCCCGCGGCGGTGGTACCGCTGCTCATCGATGGCCAGCCCATCGGCGTCATCGCCATCTTCGGGACGCTTTCCCAAAAGACGGCCTTCGACGACCAGGACGGTGAGCTGTTCCGGCTCCTGGGCGCGCAGGCCGCCCTCGCGCTCGTCAGCGCGCGGCTGTTTACCGATGCAGGTCGCAAGGTGCCTTCCGTACAGGCGTTCCTCGACCTGGAGGACTGATCGATGGCCGAGTACTCCTGCCTGATTGTCGAAGATTCGCCCATGATGCGGCAGCTCTTGGTCTTCGCGCTCGCGCGGCTCAAGAACCTGCGCGTCACGGAGGCGGACGACGGCGTCGACGGCCTGCGCAAGCTCGCCTCGACGAAGTACGACGTCATCATCACCGACATCAACATGCCGATCATGGACGGGCTGAAGCTCGTCAAGCGTGTCCGGTCGGATCCGGTACACAAGGACACGCCGATCATCATCATCACGACCGAGGGCTCGCAAGAAGACCGGCAGCGCGCGCTGCAGCTCGGCGCGAACGCGTACATCACCAAGCCCATCCAGGCGCCCCAGGTGATCGCCAAGGTCAAAGAGCTCCTCGGCATCGAGTGAATCGGCTGCCCCCGGCCCTCCACGTCAAGATTTGCGGTTTCACGCGGATCGAGGACGTGGAGGCCGCCGTCTCCGCGGGCGCCGACATGATCGGCCTCAACTTCGTTCCTGGTTCGTCGCGTCGTATCGACGTGACGCTCGCGCGCGCGCTCGCGGATGCCGCGCGTGGGCGCGTCGAGATCGTCGGCGTTGTGGCCGATCTGGATCCGCCACGCATCGAGGAGCTTGCCCGAGAGGTCGGGCTCGATCGCGTGCAGCTCCATGGAGACGAGCTGCCCGAGGTGATCGACACGCTCGGGCCGCGCGCGTTCAAGGCGCTGCGCATCGGCAGCGCGGAGGACGTCGCGCTCGCGGCGCGATACGGCGGTGATCTCCTGCTCGTCGATGCGCGTGTCCCGGGACAAAAGGGGGGGACGGGCGTGCGCGTCGATCCGGCGCTCGTCGTCGAGCTCGCGCGCGCGCGTCGCCTCCTACTCGCGGGCGGGCTCGGGCCCGACAACGTCGCCGAGGCGGTGCGCGTCGTGCGCCCGTGGGGCGTCGACGTCGCGAGCGGCGTCGAGTCCGCGCCAGGAGTGAAGGATGAGCGCAAGATGCGCGCGTTCGTCCACGAAGCTCGGCGCGCCGCGCTGGAAGCCGCAGGAGCGGCGGACGGCGCGGACGACGCGTAAGTAGGAGGTCTTGGTGATGATGATGCGGAGAGGTTCGAGAGAGCTTTTGGCGGTTCTCGTCGCGGTGCCGTGCGTGCTCGCGACGGCGACGGCATCGGCGGCGACGCTGACGGTGGGTCCGGGCAAGACGCACGCGACGCCTTGTCAGGCGATCGCGGCAGCGAGCGACGGCGACACGATCGAGATCGACGCGGCCGGCACCTACGACGGCGATGTCTGCGGCTGGTCGAAGAACGGGCTCACGTTGCGGGGCGTCGGTGGCCTCGCGAAGATCGACGCGGCAGGGAAGAACTCAGGCGGCAAGGCGACCTGGGTCATCGCGGGGAACGACACGGTCGTCGAGAACATCGAGTTCAGCGGCGCCACGGTCCCGGATCAGAACGGCGCGGGCATCCGTCAGGAGGGCGCGAACCTCACGATCCGCGGCTGCTACTTCCACGACAACGAGAACGGCATCCTCGCGGGCGACAACGCGGCGAGCACGATCCTCATCGAGTACACGGAGTTCGCGAACAACGGTTTCGGCGACGGCCAGTCGCACAACCTCTACATCAACCACGTCAAGAAGCTCGTCTTCCAGCACAACTACTCGCACGCCGCGAAGATCGGCCACCTGCTGAAGTCGCGCGCGCTCGAGAACCACGTGCTCTACAACCGCCTCACAGGGGAGGACGGGACGGGCAGCTACGAGATCGACCTGCCGAGCGGCGGCCTGTCGTTCGTCATCGGCAACCTCATCCAGCAGGGGCCGAACACCGACAACAGCTCGATCCTGGCCTATCGCATGGAGTCGAACGGGGCGAACCAAAACACCGAGCTCTACGTCGTGAACAACACGTTCGTCAACGAGCGCCCGAACGGCGGCACGTTCCTGAACATCAACGCGGCCGCGGTGCCCGCGGTCATCCGGAACAACATCTTCGTCGGGCCCGGGACGCTGACGAACCAGGGCAACGCGATCCTCGGGAAGAACTTCGAGGGCGATCCGATGTTCGTCGACCAGGCCGCGTTCGACTACCGGCTGAAGGACGGATCGCCCTGCGTGGACGGGGGCGAGGCGCCGGGAATGGGCGGCGGGATCGATTTGACCCCCAAGTTTCACTACGTGCACCCGGCCGACGCGGCGGGGCGCACGACGGTCGGCACGATCGACATCGGCGCCTACGAGCTCGGCGGTGAGGGAGGCGCGGGCGGAAGCGGTGGAAGCGGCGGCGCCGGCGGGAGCGGAGGCGGAAGCGGAGGAAGCGGCGGAGGCGCTGGCGGAAGCGGAGGCGCTGGCGGAAGCGGAGGCGCTGGCGGAGGAGATGGTGGAGGCACGGACGGCGAGGAGGGGAGCTGCGGCTGCCGGGTCGTCGGCGGCGGTGATGCGTCCTTCGGCTGGATCACGGGCCTCGCGATCGGCGCGGCCGTCGCGGCGCGCAGGGGCCGGCGGCGCGTAGAAATCTCGCGTCGCTGATCGCGGTCTCGATCACGGCTCTCCACGTCCTCTCCGGTTCACGCGCTCTCGCGGGTTCACACGGGCTTCGGAGCGACGTCCATCGTTGCGACGTCCGCGGTTCGTCCTAGGATGCCGCTCCCCCGACCGGAGACTCGTATGCGCACGCTTTCCCTCGCCTTCGCCTCCGTGGCGATGTCCCTCCTCGCTGGGTGTGGCTCGGCCACGCCCGAGCCCATCACCAACACGGCGGGCCCCGTGCCCACCGTCGCGTTGCCCGCCGACAAGGGGCCGCCGCCCGTGGAGGTCACGCTGGAGAGCGTGGGCCTCGATGGCGCCGCGCTCGATAAATCGGTCGATCCTTGCAAGGACTTCTACTCGTTCGCCTGCGGCGGCTGGCTCAAGTCGACCGAGATCCCCTCCGACGAGGCGACCTGGGTGCGGAGCTTCAGCGAGATCGACAAGCGCAACGAGCTCGCGCTGAAGACGATCCTCGAGGACGCGGGCAAGGCGAAGAACCCCGATCCGACGACGAAGAAGATCGGCGACTACTATGCCGCGTGCATGGATGAAGCGGCCGTCGACGCCGCGGGCATCACGCCGATCAAGCCGCTCGTCGATCGCGCGCGGAAGGTCTCGTCGGCGAAGGACGTGACCGCGCTGGTCACCGACCTGCACGGAAAGGGCATCTTCCCGCTGTTCTGGATCTCGGGCGAGCAGGATCCCGGGGACGCGACGCGCGTCATCGCCACGCTCGATCAGGGCGGGCTCGGACTGCCGGATCGCGACTACTACACGAAGGACGACGACGATTCGAAGAAGTTGCGCGCGGAGTACGTCGCTCACGTCGAGCGCATGCTGAAGCTCGCGGGGCTCGCCGAGGCGGACGCGAAGAAGGCCGCGGCGGACGTGCTCGCGCTCGAGACCGACATCGCCAAGATCTCGAAGACGCGTGTGGAGCGCCGCGATCCGAAGGGCATCTACAACATGGTGAGCCGCGCGGATCTCGCCAAGAAGGCGCCGACGTTCCCCTGGGACGTGTACTTCAAGGCGCTCGGGATCTCGGACGTGAAGCAGGCGAACCTCACGTCGATCCCCTTCTTCGAGGGCCTCGACAAGCTGCTCACGTCGGTGAAGCCGAACGTCTGGCAGAGCTACCTGACGTGGCAGATCGTGCGCGCGTCGGCCGACGAGCTGTCGAAGCCGTTCGTGGACGAAGCGTTCTCCCTTCGCGCCCGCCTCTTCGGTCTGAAGGAGCAGAAGCCGCGCTGGAAGCGGTGCGTCGAGGCCACGGATCACGCGCTCGGCGAGCTCGTCGCGCAGCCGTTCGTGTCGCGCCACTTCGCGGGCGATTCGAAGCGCGCCGCCGAGCAGATGGTGCAGGAGATCAGCAAGGCCTTCGGCGTGCGCGTCAAGTCGCTCGACTGGATGGACGAGAAGACGAAGGAGCGCGCGCTCGCCAAGCTCTCCACCATGGCCTACCTCATCGGCTACCCGGCGAAGTGGCGTAGCTACGACTTCGAGGTCGACCGGAAGAGCTACGGGAAGAACGCGATGGCCGCGGGCGCGTTCGAGCAGAAGCGCAGGCTCGCCAAGATCGGCAAGCCCGTCGATCGCGAGGAGTGGCAGATGAGCCCTCCGATGGTGAACGCGTACTACGACGCGCAGAAGAACCACATGGTCTTCCCGGCCGGGATCCTGCAGCCGCCGTTCTACGACGTGAAGTCGGCGATCCAGGTGAACCTCGGCGGCATGGGCATGGTCGTGGGCCACGAGCTGACGCACGGCTTCGACGACGAGGGCTCGCAGTACGCGGGCAACGGCAACCTCGAGAACTGGTGGGAGCCCGCCGTCGGGGAGCTGTTCAAGAAGAAGACGACGTGCGTCGAGGAGCAGTACTCGACGTACGAGCCGCTGCCCGGCGTGAAGCTCAATGGCAAGCTCACGCTCGGCGAGAACATCGCGGATCTCGGCGGCATCAAGCTCGCGTTCATGGCCTACCGCGAGATGCGCAAGGGCGCGGCGAACATGACCGTCGCAGGCGGCTTCACCGAGGATCAGCAGTTCTTCCTCGCGCACGCGCAGGCCTGGTGCGCGAAGAGCCGCGACGAGTACGCGCGTCTCCACGCGAAGACGAACACGCACTCGGCGCCGCGGTTCCGTGTGAACGGTCCGCTCGTGAACACGCCCGAGTTCGCCCAGGCGTTCTCGTGCGCCGAGGGCACGCCGATGCACCCGGCGAAGATGTGTTCCGTTTGGTGACCTGCGCGCCGCGGGGCTCGCTGCACACGCCTTTCAGGAAGGACCTGCTCGCCCGGTAGGACGCGGGCGAGCAGGCTTCCCAGGTGCTCGGGGCAGGGTATTTCGGACAGTTCGGAGGGCGCTTCGTCGCAGAGACGCTGGTGCCCGCGCTCGAGGAGCTCGATCGCGCGCGGCAGGAGATCCTGCCGGCGCCGGCGTTCCAGGCGGAGCTTCACGAGCTCTTGCGGAGCTACGTCGGACGGCCGACGCCCCTGACGGAGGCGAAGCGGCTCGCGCGGCGGATCGATCCGGACGGAGGTGCGATCGCGGAGCTTCTGCTCAAGCGTGAGGACCTCTGTCACACGGGGGCGCACAAGATCAACAACGCGCTCGGACAGCTCTTGCTCGCGAAGGCGATGGGCAAGACGCGGATCATCGCGGAGACGGGCGCGGGGCAGCACGGTGTGGCGACGGCGACGGCGGCGGCGCTCTTGGGCCTGCCGTGCGAGGTCTACCAGGGCGCGCTCGACATGGAGCGGCAGGCGCCGAACGTCGCGCGCATGCGGCTGCTCGGGGCGCGCGTGGTGCCGGTGGAGTCGGGGTCGCGGACGCTGAAGGACGCGATGAACGAGGCGCTGCGCGACTGGGTGACGAACGTGCGCACGACGTACTACTGCGTCGGCAGCGCGGCGGGGCCGCACCCGTATCCCACGCTCGTCGCGTCGCTGCAGCGGATCATCGGCGACGAGGCGCGTGCGTCGTGCCTCGATCGCGGGGCGCTGCCGGACGTGGTGATCGCGTGCGTGGGCGGCGGCTCGAATGCGATCGGGATCTTCAAGGCGTTCGAGGGTGATACGAGCGTGTCGCTTTACGGCGTCGAGGCCGCGGGGCTCGGGCTCGACACGGACAAGCACGCGGCGACGCTCTCGCGTGGGCGCATCGGCGTGCTGCACGGGGCGAAGACGTACGTGCTCTGCGACGACGCGGGGCAGGTGAACGAGGCGCACTCGGTGAGCGCGGGGCTCGATTATCCGGGCGTGGGGCCGGAGCACGCGCGGCTCTGCGACACGGGGCGCGCGACGTACGTCTCGGCGACGGACACGGAGGCGCTCGACGCGGCGCGGGAGGTCGCGCGCGCGGAGGGCATCGTGGTCGCGCTGGAGACAGCGCACGCGTTCGCGGCGATCGGGCAGATCGCGCAGCGCGAGGCCGAGGCGAGGGGACGGCCTGCGCGGATCCTCGTGTGCCTCTCGGGCCGCGGCGACAAGGACCTGGACACGATCACGGCGTACGGCGGAGGGAAGTGATGCACCGGATCGATCAGCGCTTCGTCGAGCTCCGGCGCGCGGGCCGGAAGGCGCTTTGCGTGTACCTCTGCGTCGGAGATCCTTCGCTCGAGGCGTCGGGGTTTCTCGCGGTCGAGGCGATCGACGCGGGCGCGGACATCCTCGAGCTCGGCGTGCCGTTCAGCGATCCCACGGCCGACGGTCCGACGCTCGCACGCGCGGCGCAACGAGCCATCGCGGCGGGCGCGACGCTCGAACGGGTACTCGAAGTCGCGTCGCGCATTCGCGCTCGTTCGGAGGCGCCGCTCGTGCTGTTCACGTACTACAACCCCGTGCTCGTCGCGGGGGAGGCGCGGGTTGCGCGGCTCGCGCGGGAGGCGGGCGTGGATGCGCTGCTCGTCGTGGATTTGCCGCCCGAGGAGGCGGGGCCGCTCCGGGGCGCGTGCGCGGCCGAGGGGCTCGGCGTGGTGCCGCTCGTCTCGCCGACGAGCCATGCGGCGCGGGTCGAGGCGATCCGGCGCGCTTCCATGCCGCTCGACGGCGCGCCGCGCGCGTTCGTGTACTCGATCTCGATGACGGGCGTGACGGGGGCGAGCCCGTCGGATCTCGCCGCGGCCGCGCGGGATGCCGAGGCGATGCATCGATCGTTCGACCGGCCCGTGCTCGTTGGCTTCGGCATCGACAGCGGCGCGAGTGCGAGGCTCGCGGCGGGCGAGACGACCGGCGGTGCTGATGGCGTCGTCGTCGGCACCGCGCTCGCGCGGCGCATCGAGCAGGCCACGAGCGGCGACGAACAACGGCGCGTCGTTCGCTCCTTCGTCGGCGAGCTGCGACGAGCCCTCGACGAATCCGCGTAGAAGCCTGTCAGCCTGTCCCGTGCTTCAGGAGGACGCGGTTTCGGCCCGTCCGCTTCGCCTGGTAGAGCGCCTCGTCGGCGGCGGCGATGAGCTGCTCGGGCGTCTCCACTGGCAGATCCGGGTGCGCGGCGACGCCGACGCTGATCGTGATCTGCATGCGCGTCCCTTCGTGTTCGAAGGGCGTGGTCTCCACGACCGCGCGCAGCCGCTCGCCGAGGATGCCTGCGTTGCCGAGCGTCACGCCGCGGCAGATCACGCCGAACTCCTCGCCGCCGTAGCGCGCGAAGACGTCCTCGGTCCGTACCGTGTTCATCGTCAGCTTCGAGATCTTCGTGAGCACGTAGTCACCGGCGAGGTGGCCGTACGTGTCGTTCACGCGCTTGAAGTGATCGACGTCGAACATCACGAGCGAGAGCGGCGCGCGGTGCCGCTTCGCGTAGGCGATCTCGGTCTCGAGACGGCTCAGGAAGTAGCGCTTGTTGAACGCTTTCGTCAGCCCGTCGCGCAGCGCCGCATCGATCATCTGCTGCTGGAAGCTGACGTCGAGGTGGTCGTGGTAGGTGAACTTGAGGATCGTGGTCGATCCCAGGCGGATCTTGTCGCCGTCGCGCAGGATGCGCTGGCTGATGTTCTCGCCGTTCACCGAGGTGCCGTTCGAGCTGTTGAGATCTTCCAGCACCACGTCGTTGCCGGCGCGGACGAGCCGCGCGTGGCGACGCGAGATGCCGTCGTCGTTCAGACGCACCGTGGCGTTCGCCCCACGGCCCAGGACGGTCTCCGGAAACTCGACCTCGAACATCTCGCCGACGTTCGAGCCGACGAGCACGATGAGATAGGCGCGATCACGCTGCGATCGAGCCCTGAGCTCGTCCTGGAGCTCCTTCACGTGGGCGACCCGCGTGGCTTCGATATCGTCGTCAGGCGGCCCGCTGTTCATGCTGCCAAACTGCATCATAGCGCTGCACGTCGTCGCTTGGGAACGACTACCGTGCAGGGACAGAGTGGTTTCTCGGGGTGACAAGAAGCTGAACGAAAGCCAGCCGACTGGAGGGCCGACGGGTTCGCCGCGCCCTCACTAAGCCGCCTTCCCGAGGGGGACGGCGATCTGCTCGACCTCGACGCCGGCGATGCTGGTTTCGAGGAGCGTGACGTCGGCGTGCGAAAAGCCTTGCCCTGCGCCCTCGCCGCCCGGGGCTTCGCCGACGCTGCCCACGTTCACGATCCGTACGCCCTGGACCATGCGGTCGAACGGCACGTGCGAGCCGCCGCAGACGATCACGTCGGCCGGATCGTCGCCGAGCAGGGCCGCCATCTCCTCGTCCGTCATGTCGTGGCAGAACGGCTCGAACGGATCGACCGGGGATCCGTGGACGAGCAGGAGCTCGCTGCCGTCTTCGAGGTTCATGCGGTGGGTCGTGGGGAGCCGGCCGAGCCGCGCGAGGATGAGCTGGCCGAGCTCGGTGCGCACCTCCGAGAGACGCTCGAGCCGCGAGCGCTCGTAGGGGCTCTTCGGGACGACCTTGCTGATGTCGAGCGTCGCGAGCGCGCGATCGCCGGTGCCCTGGACCAGGATGGCCTGCATCTGCGTGAGCCGGCGCCACGTCTCGAGCGGATCGGGGCCGGGAAAGCAGAGATCGCCGGCGACGAGGATCTTCGAATAGCCGCGGCGCTCGGCCACCGCGAGTACGGCGGAGAGCGCATCCGCGCGTCCATGGATGTCGGACAGGCAGAGGAGACGCACGCAGCGGAGCATAGGAGGTGGGCGGAGCCTCGCCAAGGCGCATCGGGATCGAGAAGAGGGAAGTCGGTGGCGCGTCCGCCCCGCCTGCTCGGCGCGGGCCGAGGCTAAGGAGAAAAACGAGACCAGGCGCCGAACGCGCGTCGCTGCTACGTTGCGGCCTTCCGATGCTCCGGCGCTCCCGGCTCCACGCCCTCGCGCAGCGGATCGACAGGCGGCGCGCCGAGATCTACGCCGCGCGTTTCGCCGAGCGACTCGAGCCCGGCTCGGTCGGCTTCGCCCTCGCCGTGCTGCTCGCGAGCGCGTACCCGGGCCTCGCCTCCGCGCTCGAAGCGTCGCCCGAGATCGTGGCGACGATCGCGGCCGAGGGGCACCAGGCGGCGCGGGATCGCGCTGGGCTCGTCGCGAGGCTTCGGGCGCGGATCGGGGACGGCGACGACGGCGAGCGGGTGGCGCGTGAGCTGCGGAAGTTCGCGCGGGAAGAGCGGATTCGCGTGGCGCTGCGCGAGCTCTTGCCACCTTCGCTCGGAGGCGCCGACGTCGATGTGACGTCGCACGAGATCGCGGTGCTCGCGGAGGTGACGATCGACGCGGCCGTGAAGGATGCGATCACGCAGCTCTCGGCGAGGTTTGGTCCTCCGCGGCGCGAGAGCGGCGCGCCCGCGCGGTTCGTGGTGCTCGGCATGGGCAAGCTCGGCGGGGGCGAGCTCAACGTGGGATCCGACGTCGATCTCGTGTTCTTTTACGACACGGACGAGGGCGGGTGCACGCAGGGCGGCGGCGAGACGCTCCCGCTCCACGACTTCTGGACGCGTGTCGCGCGGCGCGTGACGGCGTCGCTCGAAGACGTGACCGCGGACGGGTTCGTGTGGCGCGTGGATCTGCGTCTGCGGCCGGAGGGTCGGAGCGGGCCGCTCGTCAACTCGCTCGCCGCGGCCGAGCGGTACTACGAGTCGTTCGGGCGGACGTGGGAGCGCGCGGCGCTCGTGCGCGCGCGGCCCATCGCGGGGGATCTCGACTTCGGTGACGAGGTGCTCGCCGCGCTCGAGCCGTTCGTGTGGCGGAGGCGCGTCGATCCGACGATCGCCGTCGAGATGACGAAGCTCGTGCAGCGGGCGCGGACCGAGCTCTCGCGCGAGCCGGGGCGGGATCTGAAGCTCGGATCGGGCGGCATCCGCGAGGCGGAGTTTTTCGTGCAGACGCTGCTCCTCATCTGGGGCGGCCGCGAGGCGCGCCTCCGTGTGAAGGGCACGCTCGATGGACTCCGACGCTTGCGCGCGGCCGGGTTCGTGACGGATCGCGAGGCGCGCGAGATCGCCGAGGCGTACCTCGCGCTCCGTCGCGCCGAGCACGCCGTGCAGCTCGGCACGGGCCTGCAGACGCACGTGTGGCCCGCGGACGCCGAGTCCGCGGGAAGGCTCGCGCGGGCGCTCGGGTTCGCGTCGGCGGAGGCGTTCGAGGTCGACCTCGCGAAGCATCTTGGCCGCGTGGAAGCGCGCTTCCGCTCGCTCGTGCCCGACGGCGCGCCCGCGCCTTCCCCGTGGGCCGAGGCCCTCGCCGCGCTCGACGACGGCGACGCCGCCGCGTTCGAGGCAGCCTTCCGCCGCGTCGCGCAGGTCTCCTTGCCCGGCGCGACGCCCGAAGCGACCGACGCCCTCGAGACCGTCGAGCGCTGGGGCGACGTCGCGCGGGATCTCTTCGATCTCTCGCGCCGCCCGGACGCCGTGCTCGGCGCGCGCAGCCGCGAGGCGTACCCGCGCCTCGGCGAGGCGGTTCTCGACGCCGTGGCCGACGCGGCCGATCCCGAGCAGGCCGCGCGCACGCTGCGCAGGCTCTTCGCGCGGCTCCGTCATCCCGGCGTGTACCTGCGTTTCCTCGGCGACGAGCCGCGCCTCGTGCGAAGGCTCGTGGAGGCGATCGGAGGCAGCGCGTTCCTCGCCGAGGCGCTCGTGCAGCACCCCGAGCACGGCGATCGCATCCTGTTCGCGCGTGGTGTCCCGACGCCCGCGTCCGCGCGCGCGGAGCTCGACCAGGCCAAGCGCGAGGCCGCGGCGGTGGACGAGGATCCCGACGAGCAGCTCGTCGGCGCGCTCCGCCAGGCGAAGGCGCGTGTCGTGATCGACGTGGGCCTCGCGGATCTCGCGAGCGAGCTTGGCCCGCGCGAGGTCGGGTACGTGCTCTCGGAGCTCGCGGATGCCTCGCTCGAAGCGGCGACGCGGCATGCGCTCGGCACGCCGGAAGGCGAGCCCGTACGAGGCCTCTCCGTGCTCGCGGTCGGCACGCTCGGCGGACGCGAGATCGGCTACGGCTCGGACCTCGACGTCCTCTTCCTCTTCGATCCGGAGAAGGCCCCGGCCGGCACGGATCCCGACGCGTTTTTCGCGCGCTCGGCGCGCCGCGTGATCCGCTTGATCTCGATCCTGCACCCGGCCGGGCCCGGCTACGAGCTCGACACGCGCCTCCGGCCCTCGGGCAACCAGGGCTTGCTCGTCACGTCGATCGACGCCTTCGCGCGGTATCACGCGAAGGGGCCGGACACGCCGCATGTCGAGGCCGCGGCCTGGGAGCGCCTCGCGCTCTTGCGGGCGCGCGCCGTCGCGGGTGACGTCGAGCTCGGGGCGCGGGCGATCGAGATCGCGCACGCGGCGGCGTACGCGATGCCCGGTGATCCGGCGCAGGTCGCCGAGGAGCTCCGCCGCCTGCGCGGCCGCATGGAGCAGGAGCTCTCGCTGGAGCGGCGTGGGCGGTACGACCTCAAGCTCGGGCGCGGCGGGCTCTTCGAGATCGAGCTCTGCGTGCAGTTCTTGCAAATGCTGAGCGGCGCGGATCCCGGCGTACGCACCACGGAGACGGCGCTCGCGATCGAGGCACTCGCGGCGTCGGGCAAGCTCTCGCCGGAGCAGGCCGAGGCGCTGCGGGACGGGTATGCGTTTCTGCGCAAGCTCGGCGGACGCATCCGGATCGTGCATGCTGACGCGTCGCACCTGCTCGAAGAGAGCGCGCCGGGCCTCTGGCCGCTGGCGCGGCGGATGGGGATCCGGGATCGACCGGGAGCGCAGGCCGCCGTCGAGCTGCTCGCGCGGTACCAGGAGGTCACGGGGCGCGTGCGCGAGGTCTACGAGACCGTGCTGCGCGGGAGCTGAGGCGCCCGGGAGGCGGTCGGATCGCTTCGGATCGCCTCCCTGGAGCCCGGGTTGCCGATCCGGATCGTTCGGATCGCCTCCCTGGAGCCCGGGTTGCCGATCCGGACCGTTCGGATCGCCGATCCGCTTGCCCGGTACCCGATCCGGATCGTCTGGATCAGCATTCGGGCGCCCCGGTACCCGATCCGGATCGTTCGGCCCACGTACCGCGATATCCTCTCGGTCGATGGGCCTCGTCTACCTCTTCTCCCTCGTCGTCGGTCTGGGCATCCTGCTCGTGCAGATCGTAGCGGGGGGCAAGGGCGACGCCGACGCCGGCGACGCGCACGATGCGAGCAGCGGCGGCGGCAAGGATCTCGCAAAGGACCTCTCCGACAAGTCGCTCGCCACGACGCCCGCGGGCACCGGCGCGGGCGACATCCTGGCCTTTTTCCTCTCGCTCCGGTTCTGGGTCTTTACGTTGCTCGGCTTCGGCATGTCGGGCTCGCTCCTGCACCTCTTCGCGCTCGCGGGGCCCGTGGTGATCTTCGTACTCGCGGCGGCCTCCGGCCTCTCGTCGGGCCTCTTCGCGCAGCTCGCGTTTCGTTTTGTGGCGCAAGGATCTGCGTCGACGTCGGCGGACGTCACCCGCGCCGGCGGCTCGATCGGGCGCGTGCTCGTGCCCGTCGGCAAGAACAAGGTCGGCAAGATTCGCATCGTCCTGAAGGGTCAGAGCGTCGACATCCTCGCGCGCAGCGACGGCGAGGAGATCGCGCGCGGCGACCATGTCCTCGTGGAGGACGTGGAGGGCGACGTGGCGCGTGTATCGCGGCGGCCCTCCGAGCTCGCTTGAGGTCCCAGGAAATCGCGTGATCGCGTGTTCGATCACGCCCGGGCGCGGCGTCATGCCTGCTACGCTCGGCGCATGGGGTACAATCTTCTCGGCAGTGCGCTCTTCGCGTCGATCGACGCGCAGCAGCGGCGCACGCGCCCTCCGACCGACGTGGGAGCGGGCGCGGGGACGCCCGACCTCGATCAAGCCGTCTTGGTGCTGCTCGCCGCGGGCGGCATCATCGTGCTCTTCGGGATCTTCGTGGCGATCCTCCGGCAGTTCTTGTTCATCTGCCGGCCCAACGAGATCCTCGTCTTCAGCGGCCGCAAGCACGTCCTGCCCGACGGCACCGTGAGCGGCTATAAAATCCTGCACGGCGGCCGCGGCTTCCGCGTGCCCTTCCTCGAGAGCGTGGCCCGCATGGACATGCGGCTCTTCCCCGTCGAGGTCCAGGTGCACAACGCCTACTCGAAGGGCGGCATCCCGCTCAGCGTGCACGCGATCGCCAACGTGAAGATCGCGAGCAACGACACGGCCGTGCGCAACGCCGTCGAGCGCTTCCTCGGCACGACGCCCACGCAGATCTCCATCGCCGCGCAGCAGACGCTCGAAGGCGTTTTGCGCGAGGTCATCTCGCAGCTCACGCCCGAGGAGGTGAACGAGGATCGGCTCAAGTTCGCCGAGACGCTCGTGGAGAACGCGCGCGACGACTTCGACAAGCTCGGGCTCGAGCTCGACGTGCTCAAGGTCCAGCACGTCTCCGATGATCAGCACTACCTCGCGAACCTCGGCCGCGGCCGGATCGCAACGATGCTGCGCGACGCGGCGAACGCCGAGAACGCGGCGAACCAGGCCGTGGCCGAGGCGCAAGCAGCAGCGCGGCAGGCGGCCGAGACGGCGGCGAAGCGCGCCGAGACAGTGATCGTGCAGAGCCGCAACAACTACCGCGCCGAGATCGCCAAGCTCGAAGCCGAGGCGAAGCAGATCGAGAACGAGGCCGAGATCGCGGCCGAGACCGAGCGCGCCGTGGCCGAGCAGGAGCTCCAGGCCCTGCGCGCCGAGCTCGAAAAGCTCCGCCTCAACTGCGACGTCATCCTGCCGGCCGAGGCAAACCGCAAGGCGCAGGAGCTCAAGGCGCGCGGCGAGGCGGCGCCGACGGTGGAGAACGGCAAGGCGACAGCCGAGGCGCTCCGGCTCGTGGCGCAGGAGTGGGCGGCCGCGGGGCAGCTGGCGAAGGACGCATACGTGCTCCAGCAGCTCCGGCAGCTCGTGACGGCCGCGGCGGCGCGCGTGGCGCAGACGCAGGTCGGTGAGGTCAACGTGGTGGCGGGCAACGACGTCGAGGCGTTCAGCGCGCTCGTCGCGGCATACCCGGCCGCGGTGACGCGGGTCCTTCAGGAGACGGGGCGCGCGATGGGCATCGACATCCAGCAGATCCTCGGATCGCACGGGAGGGCTTCGTGATCCCGATCATCATGGTCCTCGGCCTCACCGCGTTCGTCGTGGTGGGTTTCGTCATCTACACGCTGAAGAACCTCCTGCTCGTGAGCTCGCCGAACGAGGTGCTCGTCCTCTCGGGCGGGTCGCATCAGGTGGGCTCGCGCGAGGTCGGTTATCGGTCGGTGCGCGGCGGCCGCGCCGTGCGCATCCCGCTGCTCGAGCGCGTCGACCGCATGGATCTGAACAACATCCCGGTCGACATCTCCGTGAAGGGCGCCTACTCGAAGGGCGGCATCCCGCTCAACGTGCAAGGCGTCGCGCACGTAAAACTGCCCGGCGAGGAGCCGCGGCTCTCGAACGCAGTCGAGCGTTTCCTCGGCAAGTCGCGCGACGAGATCGCAGCGATCGCGCGCGAGACGCTCGAAGGCAACGTGCGCGGCGTGCTCGCGCAGCTGACGCCCGAGCAGGTCAACCAGGACAAGACCGCGTTCGCGGACAAGCTGCTCGAAGAGGCCGAGCACGACATGCAGCGCATGGGCCTCGTGCTCGACACGCTGAAGATCCAGAACGTCGCCGACGACGCGAACTATCTGAACTCGATCGGCCGCATGCGTGGCGCGAGCGTGCGCATGGACGCGAGCATCGTCGAGGCCAGGACGCAAGCCGAGTCGGCCGAGCAGAAGGCCGAGAACTGGGCGAAGAGCGAGGTCGCCAAGATCGACGCAGACCTGGCGATCGCGCGGCAGGAGACGCAGAAGCGCATCAAGGACGCGATGAGCCGTCGCGAGGCCATGATCCAGGAGGCGAAGGGTCAGGTCCTCGCGCAGATCGCGCAGGTCAAGGCAGAGATCAACCGCCAGAAGGCCCGCGCGCTCCAGGTCGAGCGGCAACTGCTCGCCGACGTGATCCAGCCGCACGACGCCGAGCGCCGGAACCTCGAGGAGCAAGCGCGCGGCGACGCAGCGAAGATCATCGAGCTCGGCAAAGCCGAAGCCGAGGCGCTGCACCGCATCGTCGACGAGATCCGCAAGGCGGGGCCAGGCGCGCTGGAGATCCTCGCACTCCAGCAGATGATGCCGCTGCTGCCGCACATCGCAGGCGCCCGGACGCCGACGAAGATCGGCACGCTCTCGGTGCTCCCGTCAGGCGACGACGGCTCACTCGCGCGCAAGGCAATCGCCATGACCGAGCAAATCCGCGCAGCCACAGGCCTCGATCTGACCGACGTCGCGCGCCGTCTCGGCACGAGCGCGCCTGCGCCTGCACTCGCCGCCCCGTCCGCGCCGCCCCCGCCTCCGCAGGTCCCCTCGCGGAGCACGCCTCCGCCAGGCCGCACGCCGCGCGCCTGACAGAGGTTTCCTGGGGACGCATCGCTGGGGCGTTGCCCCAGGCCCCACCAGGGGCTGTCCGCCCCTGGACCCGGACCAGCGCAAGCGCTGGACCCGGGGTCGATGAACTGCG
>NZ_JAGTJK010000048.1:0-88535 GCF_028435265.1 Polyangium jinanense
CCTCGGCCTGTTCGATGAACTGCGCGATGCGCAGTTCATCGACCCCGGGTCCAGCGCTTGCGCTGGTCCGGGTCCAGGGGTGGACAACCCCTGGTCGGGGTCCGGGGTGGAAACCCCGGCGCTACGCTGACGTTCGTCAGAAGCCCATGTTCGTCGCCGCTTCCTGGTTCGAGCGGACGGCCTTGCGGCCCTGGCGCGACTCCGTGGGAGCGATCGGCGCTGCCGCGGGCGGAGGCGTGGCGAATGGGCCGGCGGCGGGCTCCGGGGCCGCGGCGGCGACGGGGGCTTCGGCGAAGCCGGATTGTGCTTGCTGCACGACGGCGAGCTGCCGATCGAAGTCCTGGGCGACGTCGGCGGCGCGGGCTGCGGGGGCGGCGGTCTTCGCTTTCGCGGCCGAGTCGCGCAGGGCTTGCTCGCGGCTCTCGATGCGGCGGCGGGCCTCGGCGACCTTGCCTTGCTCGAACAGGCGGTTTGCCTCTTCGAGTACGGAGGCGGTCTCACTGCGGTTCACGCGGCCGGCGACGACCGCGTCGAGATCACTCGCGTTTGCGTCGACGACCTCGACGCCGAGTTTGCCGCTGCAGCGGCCGTCCTCGTTCTTGACGAGATCCTTGTAACGCATGTCGACGGTCGCGACGGGCAGCTCGCCATTCGACCCTGCGGGCACACGCAGCTTCACGAGCACGGTCTTCACGTCGCCGCCGCTGAACGTGCCGAGCGGGACGGTGATGCGATTGCCGCTGCGGCGGAAGGAGCGATCGAAGACGCGATCGAGCTCCACGCCGGGGGCGAGATCGATGTCGACCTCGGCGCCGCTCGCGACGGCCTGCGTGAGGGCTTCGGCCTCGCCCTCGAAGACGCGGGCGAGTGCGGCGTCGTTCTCCACGAAGTAATGCCGGCCGTTCGATTCGACGGCGATTGCGGAGAGGATTTTTTCGTTGTAATCGACGTCGACGCCCACCGTGGAAATGCCGATGGCGCGGTCGCGGGCGCGCTGCGCGAGGCTGCGGAAGCCGGGGACGTCCTTCAGGCCGTGGTTCGCGTCGCCGTCGCTGAGGACGATCATGCGGCTGATGCGGCCGTCGCTGGAGCGGCCCATCTCGGCCATGCCGGTCTCGATGCCGCAGGAGATGCAGGTGTCGCCGCCGAGCGTGATACCGGAGATCGAAGAGACGACCGAGCTGCGGGTCGAGGGACCGATGACAACGGCGGGGACGACGACCTGGGTGCGCGTGTCGAATGTGACGACCGAGACCATGTCGCCGTCGTGGAGGCGCTCGACGGCGCCGATCGCCGCGTTGATCGCGTTCCGGAGGCGGGTGCCCTTCATCGAGCCGGAGCGGTCGATGACGATGGAGAGGTTCACCTGGGGCGCGGTTTGGGCGCGATCGCCGCCATTCGCGCGGGCTTCGAGCATGAGGAACGTCTCGCCGCGCGGGTTTTTGAGGACCTTCGGGTGACCCATGCGCCCGTCGATCATCACGGTCGAGCCCGCGGTGAAGTGGGCGAGCTCGATTTGGTTCGTCGCGTCGGTCGTCTTTTCGGTCGTGGAATCTTCTTCGATCGCCTCGGCGCCGATGGTGGGCTCGGGCGAGGACGGCAGGCCGCCGGGAGGGGTGAACGAGTAGACGGAAAGGCTCGTGAGCAGCATGCCTGCGAAGGCGAGGACGGCGACGCGAGACGATTTCATGGCTCTCTCCGGGTATCGAGCATCGGCGCCTGCAACAACGGTGCTCGCGAGCACGAGCTTACGGTGCGCCGGTGGGTCCTTGGACGAAGATCGAGGGGGAACGATCTGGTCCCATGTGCGCTTCTGCGGCCACGCGGACCCCGCAGGCCTTCAAGGTGTCCCAGGGAGGGATGGATCCGATGAGGACGAAGACGGCGTCGTAAGCGACGCGCTCGTCTCGGCCGCGGGCGCGGACGGTCGCGACGTCCGGGTCGAGGGCTCGGATTTCGGTCTCGAAGCGCAGGCTCAGGCGGCCGGCGGCGTGCATGCGCTTGACCTCGTCGATGTTGCGCGACTTGCCGCGCGTGAAGGTCGCGCCGCGGTGGACGACGGTGACCGTGGTGCCGGGCTGCCGGGCGAGGGCGACGGCGATCTCCATGGCGACGTCGCCGAGCCCGACCACGATGACTCGTTTGCCCTCAAAGCTCCGGGCGTCGGCCAGGTGGTAATGCACGCGGGCCTCGACGTCGGGCGAGAGCTCGATGGGGAGACGGCGAGGCGTTCCGCGCTGGCCGATCGCGAGCAGCACGCGGCGGGCGAGGACATCCCGCGGCGGACCACCTTCGCGGGGCTCGGTCGTGACGCGGAAGAGCTTGCCGTCGGCCTCGCGGGAGACGGCCGTCATGCGCGTGTCTTGCCGGACGGGGAGCTCTTCCTTGCGGATGATGCGCATCCAGTGCGAGAGGAGCTCTTCTTTCGTGGATTCTTTCAGCCAGAGCTTGCCCGTGAGGGGCAGGTCGAGGGGCTGATCGAAGACGAGCTTGCCGCGGGGAAAGCTGCGGATGCTCTGGGCGACCGAGCCTTGCTCGATGACCTCGAACGAGAGGCCGAGCTCCTTCGCGCGGAGCGCCGCGCTGATGCCCGCGGGGCCCGCGCCCACGATGACGAGGTCCTTCGGACGCTCGCCCGAGCCTGCAAATGGCCCTTCCGCTTCGAGGCTCGCGGCGATCTTCTCGACGGCGTGCGCGCCCTGGAGGATCGCGTTTTTGATGAGCGGCAGGCCTGTGACGTCGCCGGCGAGGAAGAGGCCCGGGGTGTCCTGGCTCTGGAGGGCGTCGTCAATGCGTGGCCTGTCGCCGATGGTGTCGCCGTCCGTGATGCGTAGCGAGCCGTTCGGGCAACGTTGCTCGCAGAGCGTGAGGCCGCAGCAAGCCTCGGGGCGCACGACGACCGCGACGTACTTCTGGACTTCGAGCACGTCGTAGGGGCAAGCGTCGACGCAGGCGTAGCAGCCGAGGCAGGTCTGGGTGTCGATCTGCGGGAGGCGCACGCGCGTTTGAGGCTTGAGCAGCGCCTCGGTCGTCTGGGGTTTGTCCTGAACCTTGCGGCGGCGCGCGCGGAGGGCGCCCGTGCCGCGGACGAGGCCGAGCGTGAGCGCGAACGCGAGCGTGCCCGTGCCGAGCCAGAGCCACGTGAGCGCGCTCGTCGCCGGGCGATCGAGCTTGGGGACGGCGAGGGCGACGTCGCGCGCGGCATCCCAGGCGACGGGACGATCGTCGCCGTGCTGCGCGGCGCAGACGCGGGCGCGGGGCTGGGCGCTGGGACGTTCGGGCCTGTCCGGAGGCAAGGCCGTTTGATGCTCGTCGAAGCAGAGGGACGGTTTGTCGGGGCCGAGTTTTTCGGTGCCAGGGGCGAAACAGCGCGAGATGGGATCCCGCGGCGAGCGCGGGTCGTGGCATCCCTTGCAGCTCGCAGCCGTGACGATGGGGACCGTGGCTTCGAGGTGCGCGGGCGGCGCGTCGTCGAGGGCGCGCTCGACGCCGGGGGCGAAGCGGATCGGCGGCTCGCCGGGGACGAAGGCGACGCCCTGATCAGCTTGATGGATGGGATGGCAGGTCGAGCAGCGGAGGGCGCCGGATTTGAAGAGGCGCTCGTGCGGGCGGCGGCGTGGCGCGTGCGGGCCGTGGCACGAGGCGCAGGCTTCGTCGGGGCGTTTTTCGGCCCCGGCGGTGCCGTGGCAGCTCGCGCAGGTGACGCTCGGGGCGCGCGCGTGTGGGCGCGAGAGGGGGCCGGGCGAGGCGTGGCCGCCGGCGGGCGGAACGAGGAAGGCAGAGAGGCCCGCGGCGGCGGCGGCGACGACCGTGGCCGTGAGGACGCCGCGGAAGCGGGTGACGTCGGAGGTCTTTTCGGCTCGCTTGGCCGCGCGGCCACGAGGAAGCTCGCGCGGGACGGCGGCACGATCACGGGCGTCGCCGAGGGGCGATGCGTAGAGCGTGGGCAACGCGGCCGGAGGTTTGCCCGCGGATGGTTCGTCCCGACGATCGCGATCTGCCATGGAACGATCGCCTCCCCTCACCGCTTCATCACCGCCGCCACGTGCACCACGAGCAGCGCCATCGCCATGCCGAACGTCAGGATGTGGAGCGGGAGCCCCACGCGGAGCAGCCGCAGGAGGAGCCTCTGCGCGGGCAGCGCGCGAAGCTCCACGACGATCCGCACGAGCCCGTCGAGCCCCGCCAAACGCTCCTTGCCGCGCCCTTCGAGGACCCGCTCGATGCGCGCTCGCAACACCTCTTCCTCCTGCCGCAAGGTCCGGCCGCTCGCGAGCAAGGCGAGCGGGCCGAACGTCGACATCGCGAAGGGCACGAGGATCTTCTCGAAGATCTTCTTCACGAGATCACTCTTGCCGCTCACCTCGCGATAGAGCCTGTCGACGAGGTCCCTTCGCGCGGCAGCGAAGTCTTCGGGCAGCGCGGCCGAGCGCTCGATGCGGGCCATGCGACGCGGAATCCAGGCATACGCGAGCGCCGAGAGGCCTCCCACGAGCGCGCTCACGAGGAAGACGAGTCGAAGCGCGCCGCCGGCCGTGGACGGGGCGATCGGGTGCATCGGGGCGTGCGCGAAGACGAGGCCCGTCGTGATGAGGCCGAGCGCGAGGTGAATCGCGAGCTGCGGGCGAACGCGGGATGCGATGGGTGTGCGCGGCTCGGCATTCTCGTCGCCCGCGCGCTTCCGCATCCACAGGCGCACGAGGCGCTTCGGCACGGCGTACAGGACGAGCAAGACGAACCCCACGGCCGCGAGGATGCCCGCCGCGCCGCCGAGGCCCGCGTCCGCGTGCCAGAGTCCGCGCGCGTGCATGATCGCGCCCACGACGCCGATCGCCGCGCCTGCGATCGCTCCGCCCGCGACGAGGCCGGCTGCGCTCGCGCCTTGTTTCTGCACCTCGGCGCGGGCCGTGGATCCGCCGAGGACGAGGTCACGCACGTCGGCGAGCTCCTCGCTCGGGTTCATGCGAAAGATCGATCCGGTGGGACAAACCTGCACGCAGGCGGGGCCCTCGTAGCCGCGGCAGAGGTCGCATTTGACGGCGACGTCGGGGTAGGCGCCGCCCGCGGGGCGCGGAGAGTCGGCCGGGCGGGTCGCCATCTGGATGTTGTCCCAGGGGCAGGCCTTGGCGCACGCCCCGCAGCCCGTGCAAAGCGCCTCGCGGATGAAGACCTCGCCGTCCGGTTCGCGGCCGATCGCGCCCGTGGGGCAATCGATCATGCAGCTCGGGTTCGCGCAGTGCTGGCACGAGTTCGGGAGGAGCAGGCTGCGCGGCGCCTCGGATCGTGCCTCCACCCGCGCGACCATCTTGTCGCCGCGCCGCACGATCCGCGCCTCGCCATGAAGCTCCGCGCAGCCCCACGCGCAATGGCCGCAACGCACGCAGGTTTCGAGGTCGATGACGAGCAGCGACCGCGCGACCTTGAGCCGGTACAGATCACGAAACGCATGCTGCGTGGCGTTCTCCGCGGCGCGGCCGATCACCGAGCGCTGCGACGCCTGCTGATCGAGCGCGATGCGGCGGAGCGCGCCGAACAGCTCCGGATGGCGCGCCGTGATGCCTCGCAACGTGCGCGCGTCGATAACGATGAGCAGCGACGGGCCGCTCGCGACGGCGCTCACGAGGCGCGGCGTTCCGACCTCGATCTCCGCGTCGCCGAAGAAATCGCCGCGACCGAGGTAGGCGCGGACGCGCAGGCGCTCGCCGTCGTCGGTCTGGATCTGGATCATCCCGTCCGCGACGAGAAACAGATCCGTCGAGGGATCGCCCTCGCGGTAGACGGGCTGACCGCGCTCGAAGCGCTGGTAGCGGGCCGCGTCGAGCAGGACGTCGACGTCCTCGGGATCGAGGGCACGGGCGAAGGCCATCGTGTGGAGCAGGTCGCGCGTGGCCGCGCGGCGAAGGATGCGTTCGAGCCGCTCGGCGACCTCGGCCTTGCCGCTGCGCGCCGCCGCGCGCTGAAAGACATGCGCCGGCACCTCGCAGAGCCGCGACGCCGCGCGCGCCGTGGCCGTCGCGCTGCGCGCCCCGAACGCCGTCGCCTCCTCGCCGAACGACGCGCCCTTGCCCGCGACACGCAGCTCGCTCTCCCGATCCTCGCCGCGACGCACGGCCGAGAGCGCGACGATCCCCTCGGCGACCACGAAAAACGCGCCCGCCGCCTCCCCCGCGCGGTACACGACCTCGCCCTCGACCACCGAGAGCATGCGCCCCGCGTCCTCGATCTCGCGGCGCGCGCGCGCGTCGAGGCCACGAAACACCGGCGTCTCCCACACCGCGGGAGGCCACGCCGCGCGCTCTCCGGAAGCCGCGGGCGAACCCGAGGTCACGGCACCTCCACGTCGGCGCGCGCGAGCTCGACGATCTCCAGCCGGCGCAGCATGTCCTCGGTCACGTTCGGTCCGTTCGGGCGCAGGCCGCGCCGCGCCTGCTCACGCTCGTACGCGGCGAAGGCCCGGATCAAGAACGGCGGGAAGGCGCGGAAGAGCAAGCGCGCCTCGACACGGAAGGGCCCGCGGCGCGCGCCGGCGTCGAGGTCGTATGTGAAGCGAATGGGCACGTTCGGCGGGAGCGACCGCGTGTCGACGATCGCGTCGGGCCCGCGTACCTGGCCCCGCGACGCGTCGAGCGCGCCGACAGGGAAATACGTCTCGAAAAGCGCGTGATCGAGCGAGAGGTTCGAGCGGCACTCGCCCGTGTCGATGTCGTAATCGCCGTCGTCGAAGCGATCGGCCCGGAAAAACCCTTGCCCGGGGCCAGGCTCGCAGCGCCCGTCGGGGCCGATCACGCCGATGCAGCGGACGCAGCGGAGAAAGCCGTTCTGGAAGTTGACGAGGCCCTTGCCGCGGAACGAGGTGCCGCCGCGCTCGGGCGGAGGCGACCAGCGCGGCACGTCGGGGCCGTCGCTCACGTCGGCGCCGAAGAGGCCGATCGGACGGCCGCGCTCGTCGAGCGACGAGGGGTTCGTGTTCACGCGGACGAACGTTTTGTCGTGGAGATCCTCGTCGGGACGGCCCACGCGGCCGACCTCGTAGACGACGCGGCCATCACGATCCCGCACGACGAGGTGCACCCAGAATTCGCGCTCCTGGCTGAATCCGGCGGGGACGCGGTGCCCGGCGCCCACGTTCTCCACGACGATCGGGATCTCGAGCCCCGTGCCGCCGCGGCGAGCGCCGTCGATCTCGAAGCGGAAGGTGTGACGCAGGAGCAGGTCGCGGCGGCGGCGTGCGCCGAGCGGGATGCCGTGCACGTCGATCGTGGTCTCGTCGACGAGCGAATTGGGGAACTCGTCGGAGAGCGGGAGATCGACGCCGGAGAAGTAATGCGTGCTGACGTTCGTCGCCTTGGGCGAATTGTCGGCGGAGCGCCCCGTGGGGAACACGCCCGGCGCGCGCGCGACGAAATGGGAGCCGGGCGGGCATTCGGGTTCGACCTCGCCGCTCGCGGAAGGACCCGGCTCGCACACGCCGGGATACGTGCTCATGTGGCAGTCCTGGCAGGTCGCGGGGGTTTTTCCGCGCCGCTCCTCGTCGCGGGCCCAGGCGGCCCACTCGGAGTAGGCGTTGCGCAGGCGCTTGAAATGCTCGCCCTTCTGCACGCCGAGGACGTCCGAGCCGAAGAGGCGGACGTCATGGCAACTCCCGCAGAACTCGCTCGTGCGGAGATAGGCGTTCGCACGCTCGCTCGGGCGGCGGTGGACGAGGGGTTCGACGCTGTCGGGCGTTCCGGCCGACGCCGAAGCAACAGTGCGCGGCTGGCGCGCGCCGTCGAAGAAGAGCTCTTCGTTTTGCAGCTCGTAGCCGCTGTTCGCGATGCCGAACAATCCGCGGTTGTCCTCGGGTCTGGCCGGAAAAACGGCGCCCGTGACGAACGAGGTCCACGTGGGGTTGCCCTCGTAGGTGCTGCGACTGCCGCCGCGACCCCCGACGGGGCCGTGCACGGTGTGGCAAAAGACGCAGGAAATGCCCTCGATGCCCTGTGCGCCGAGCAAGTCACGCACGGGTTTGCGGGTCGTGGGATCGCCGCCGGCGCGGCCATCCCAGGCCGGCAAGGGGCGCTCGATCTTCTCGGCGGGACTGTGGCAATTGACGCACCAGTGCTCGCCGCCCGAGCCGGTCACGGGCAAACCACTCTGGCGATTGCGGCACGCAGTCGAGGCATTGACGCGTCGGAGGATGCCGGCGCCGTTCGGGCAATCCTCGTCGCGGCCGACTTGCTCCTCGATGAGGCTCTCGAGGCCATTGAAGAGCGGGCTCTTCACCGAATGCGCCATCACCGAGCGGCGCCACTCCGCGGCCTGTCGCGGATGGCACGAGGCGCAGGCCTCACTCGTGGTGCCGACGGAGCTCATCGTGATGAGGGGCGCGATCTCCTGCTTGGGCGTCTCTGGCGGGGCGGGCGCGAGGCGCGAGAAAGCGAGCCCTGCGACGAGCAGGCCCGCGCCGATGGGCAGGCCCGCGGAGATCCAGGCGCTCTTCGCGGGGCTCGGTTTTCCCGCGGCGACACGTTGCGCCGGCGCAGGTCGTTCGGTGGGTTCGTCCGCTTTCGGCGTGCGAGTTTCGACAGGCTTTCGCTCACGGGCGGGCCGCGGGGCCGCCGCGGAGGCGCTCTCACCGCGCAGAAACCGCCCGAGCTCTTGCGTGATCGCCACGGCGCGATCCGGCCGCCGCGCCGGCTCGGGATCGAGCAGCCGCAAGGAAAGGCTCTGCAAGCCCGTGGGAAGCGCACGCGCCACCGCGTCCACGAACGGCGGCGCCTCGCGCTGCGCAGCCTCGTCGAGCGCATGCCGCAGGCCCGCGCCCGCGAACGGGTGCTCTCCCGCGAGCAGTCGGTACAGCAAAAGTCCGAGCACATACCGATTCGCGGCGCTGTCCCACACCGCCCCCGCGGCCTGCTCGGGCGGCGTCCAGCGCGGCGAGATCTCCGCCGATCCGCCGCGAGATCCACCCTCCGGCGCGCCCAGGATCGCGCCCACGAGCCGCGCCGCCGCGACCACCACGGCGCCTTCCTCGTCGACGTACACGCCTTCGAGCGAGAGCGGCCCCGGAAAGAGGCTCGCCTTCTCACACGCAGCGAGGCCCTCAGCGACCGCGAGCGTGATGCCGAGCGCCTCGCGCCACGGCCACGGCCCCTTCCGTTCGCGCATGAGCTCCGCGAGGTTCGTCCCGAACTTCCGGCGCACGATCCACACGCCCTCGTCGTCCACGCCGCCGAGCGTGAACCCGCCGATCGAGGCCTCGCCAAACCCGAGCAGCCGCCGCGCCGCGGCCTCGTCCGATGCAGGGAGACGAAACAGCTCGCGCCCGCCTTCGCAGGCGAAACGCGTCGCGCGCCCGAGCGGCGGCAAAGGCGCGCCGGCCTCGATCCCGCTCGCTTCGGGGCGCGCGCGTTTCATCATCGCCCCCGCACCTTGCCCGTCGCTGTGCTCTTTGTCGTCGCCGTCGCCGTCGCCGTCGGCGCGCCCGTGGAGGGCGTACCCTCCGTGGATTGCGTCGATCGCACGAGGTACGCGCCGAGCCCCGCGAGCAGCGAAAGCCCCACGATGATCCCGACCGCGACCTTCGTCGGCACCTCGCGCCCTTGATCCACCTGATCGACGAGCGCGATCGTGTCCTTGCGCGCGCCCGCGCCCGCGGTCTCGCGCCGCGTGGCCTTCGCCTCGTCGCCGGACCGATCCGATCGTGGATCACTCGAACGCGTCGCGGGTTTGCCCTCGTCGTTCGAATCGGGCGCCTCGGGGATCGTGCGGGGCGTGGGGGATTTCTGGTGTGGCGTGGTCGCGCCGTGGGAGCTCACGCGGCCGGGGCTCGTGCGCGCGGGCGCCGGCGCCGCGACCTGGAACGGTTCGAGCCTCTCGACCACGTCTTGCGCGAAGTAAGGCCGATCCTCCGGCGCTTTTTCGAGGAGCTGGAAGAGGAGCTGCTCGACGCCCTTCGGCAAACCGGCCCGCACCTCCGCTTCGAGCGGCGGCGGCTCGGCCGTGCACTGGAGGTTCAGGAGCTGCCGCGGCGAGGCCGACGAAAACGGCGGTTTGCCCGCGAGCAGCTCGTAGAACACGAGCCCGAGCGCGTAGAGATCGGCGCGATGATCGATGGTGCGCGCGTCGATCTGCTCGGGGCTCATGTACTGCAGCGTGCCCACGCTCTGCGTGTTCGTCTGGTTCATCGCCTGCAGCATCTTGGCGATGCCGAAGTCCATGACCTTCACCGTGCCGTCGGTCAGCATCATGATGTTCTCCGGCTTGAGATCGCGGTGGATGATCGGCGGCTCCTGCCCGTGCGCCGCCGAGAGCGCCGAGGCCACGGCCGCGATGATGCGGATCGCCTCGGCCCAGGGCAGCCGCCCTTCCTCGCCGAGCACCGTGCGCAGCGTGCGGCCGTCGAGGTACTCGAGCACCATCGCGAGCTGGCCGTTCGCCTCGATGCTGGCCAGGCTCCGCACCACGTTCGGGTGCTCGAGGTGCGCGAGGATCTGCATCTCATTCACGAACAACTTGCGGCCCGTCTCACTCCTCGCGAGCTCGGGATGCAGGACCTTGAGGGCCACGCGCCGCTTCGACAGGCGCTCCTCGCCCTCGTAGACCTTGCCCATCCCCCCCTCGCCGACCAGGCGCCGGACGAGGTAATCACCGAGCTGCTCCATCACGCGTCTCCGATCCGCCGGACTACCTACGGATGACCCCCCCGGAGGACTTACAGGACGTGCGCATCTCCCCGGGATGGTGTAGCCATGGGCCAGGCGCCCCCTTCGACGTCTATCATGGTTTCCCGGTACGCTACCCTCCTCGTCCTCTCGCTCGCCGCCTGCTCCAAGAGCCCCGCGGAGCCCGACCCGCCCTCGTCCGCAGGTCCCACGACGACCACCATCGCCCCACTCGCGTGGACGGCGCCCGCGGCGTGGACAGCGCAGGATCCGCCCAGGAGCGGGCCGAAGAAGGCCGCTTACAAGACGACCAAGGCCGGCGACGACAAGGAGGAGGCCGACATCGAGGTCTTCTTCTACGGCACGGGCGCCGCGGGCGATCCGGAGAAGCGGTTCAAGGAGTGGTTCGACCAGTTCGACGGGAACGTCGGGGCCCAGGCGAAACGCGAGAGCTTCGACGTGGGCGCGCTCAAGGTCGAGACGGTCGAGGTCGCGGGGACCTACAAGATCGCGCTCGGCCCGCCCGTGGGCCCGAAGAAACGCGCGCCGATGCAGATGGTGAAGGAGAACTTCCGGCTCGTCGGCGCGGCCGTGAAGACGCCCGATCGAGGCACCTGGTTCTTCAAGATGTCCGGCCCGAGCGACACCGTGCAGGCCGCGCGCGACGCGTTCCGGACGATGCTGCAATCGGCGAAATGACTCAGGGCGGAGGCGGGCCGCCCGGTTTGTCGTGGTCCCACGGGAACGCGTAGGTCACGCAGGGGGCCGAAAACAGCCGGAGATCGCCGTCGGTGCCGACCTCCTGCGCCGACGAGATCACGGCCTCGAAGCCCACGCTCGATTCGGCGAACCCGAGCAGCTCGCACATTTCCTCGTCCCCAAAGCCCCAGACCACGGTCTCGTCGCGCGGATTGTCGTACTCGCAGCCGAAGCGGTAGCCCTCGGCGCCCGTCATGTCGATGGGCTTCTCGTAGACCCGGCCGTGCGCCTCGCCGTTGTAGGCCGAAAGCTCCAGGATGGTCTCGCCGTCGCGCGGGCCGCCCATGATCTCCAGGAAAAACCGCTTCGCCATCGTGTGGGTGTGCGGCAGGATGTAATAGACCTTCTGGTCGAACGTATTGCCCGAGGCCGCGAACGGGCCTTCCATCGCGCATTCGCCGTAGAAGCGTGATTTCGCGTGCGGCGGGATCGCAAGGCCGTGGTAGTCGAGGTGGAACGGGGTGAGCTTGTGCTTCACCTCCTCTTTCGGGATGCCATACAGCGTGAGCGTGAGCGTGCCCGTGACGGGCGCGAGCGACGTGTTGAGCAGGTGGACATCGCCGATGATGCGTGAATACGGCGGGATGCGGACCGCCACGCCGTCCGGGAATTTCTGCACCTCGCGCTCGGTCTGCGTCGATTGCGCGTAGATGACACCGCCCGCGAGCGCGGCCGAGACCTGATCGTAATCGCGCTCCGAGCATTTCCAGATGCCGTCGGGCCCGTCGAACTTGTCCGCCGGGACGAACGTCCAGTTGGAATGGTGCGAGGACTCGTTCTGCTGAAGCTCGACAGCATTGACCCAGATCTCGGTCGCGTTGTTCAGCGTGACGCTCTGGCAGAGCCCCTTGATCTCCTGGCCTGCCTCCACCGTGAACTCGGCGAAGGTATGCGCGCGCGGCGTACCGGACAGTTTTTCGCATGTCCCCGAGGACGCGGCATACGCGCCGCTCGGGCACCCCTCGCAACGCGCGCCGGCCGCGTCCTCGACGCAAACCTTTTGATCGGCCCCGCAACCGAGCGCGACACAAGCGGCGCTCGGCCCGCCGCTCGGGGTCCCCGGACCGGCTTCCCCTCCCCCGCACGCAGCAAGGACGAACGGCGCGAGGCCAAGCAAGAGTGATTTGAATGTTCGGCTTTTCATCGGCCCACCTCCAAGCCGTGGAGTGTAGGCCAGGCCGAGCAGCTCAATTGGGCAAACCCGCGCCGAGGCGGAAGTAGATCGACCGCCGCGCGCCACACGCCGGGCAGACGACACGCGCGATGCGGAGCCGCGATGTCCCGACCGTTTCCGCGAGATGCTCGTCGACGCGCACCTCGCCACCGCAACGCGCGCAAGGCTTCCCCCGCGCCGCGACTTCGACCTCGGAGGCGCTCGTAATCTCGATCGGCCGCTCGGGCGAGCCACCGGGCTCGAACGAGGCGAGGCGCTCGCGATCCCGCGCGAGCTTGACCGCGGCGCGTTCGGCTTCCCGGCGCGCCGCCCGTGGCGAAAGAGGCTTTTTCTTGCCGGTCATGCCTGCCCTACACGAGAAGCTCGAGCCCCCGCGTGAAGAAATCGCGGGCGATCACGACCTCGTGCACCTCGTCCGGCCCGTCCGCGATGCGCGCGCTCCGCGCATACCGGTACCAGGTCGAGAACGGGACGTCTTCGCTGTACCCGAGCCCGCCGTGCATCTGGATCGCGTCGTCGAGCACGTCGCAGAGCAGCCGCGCCACATGGAGCTTCGCCATCGACGAGTACGGGCGCGACTCCTTGTCGAGCCCCTTCTCCAGCATCGACGCGCAATGGTACGTCATCAGGTTGCCCGCGTGGATCCCGAGCGCGTGGTGCGCGATCTTCTGCTGGATGATCTGGTGCTGCGCGAGCTTCTTGCCGAAGCTCTCGCGCATCACGAGGTACTCCTTGCACATCGAGAGCGTGCGATCGGCGAGGCCGAGCCAGCGCATGCAATGGGTGAGGCGCGCCGGCACGAGCCTCTGTTGCGCGAGCCGGAAGCCGTCGCCCACGCCTTTGAGCACCGCGTCGTCGCTCACGCGCACGGCGTGGAACGCGATTTCGCCCTCGCGGTGATCGAGCAGCGGTTCGGACATCGTCGGGATGTCGCGCACGTACTCGACGCCCGGGGCATTCCGATCGACGAGGAACATCGTCGCCCCACCCTTCGGATCGTCGCTCGTCCGCGCCATCACGATGAGGAACGACGCGTCCCGACCGCCCGTCGAATACCACTTGCGCCCCGTGATCACCCAGCCGCTTCCGTCGCGCTCGGCGCGGGTGCGCAGATTCGAGGGATCCGCGCCGGCGCCGGGCGCGGGTTCGGTCATGCAAAACGCGCTCGTGATCACGCCGTCCGCGAGGGGGCGCAGGTAACGCTCCTTCATCGCCTCGGTGCCCACGCCGAGCAGGAGATCCATGTTCCCCTGGTTCGGCGCGTCGCAGTTGAACACCTTCGCGCCCACGGGCGAGCGGCCCATCTCGCGAAAAAGCGCGCACATGCCCATGATGCCGAGCCCGCGTCCACCGTACGCCGGCGGCAAATGCGGCACCCAGAGGCCCTCCGCCTTCGCCTCGGCTTGCAGCCGCGACAAGGTCTCGCGCTGGCCCGCGCGATCTTCGGCCACGATCTTCGCCTCGTTCGGGACGACGCGCGCCTCGACGAACGCCCGCACCGTCTGCCGAAGCTCGGCGATTTCCGGCTCCAAATCGAAATTCATGCTCGCCTTCTCCGTTCGTCTCGGGTCTCGCCCGCGGCCTTGCGGCGCGCGCCGCACGCTTCATACCATGCCCCATGAGCGTACGCGTCGAACGATCGGGCCCCGTGACCACCGTCATCCTCGACCGGCCGGAGAGCCGCAACGCCGTCGACCGCGCCACCGCCGAGGCGCTCGCCGACGCCTTTCGCGCCTTCGAGAGCGATCCGCACGCGTCCGTCGGCGTGCTGCACGGTGATCACGGCACGTTCTGCGCCGGCGCGGATCTCAAGGCGATCGCCGCGGGCGCACCAAACCGCATCGACGCGGAGGGCGACGGACCGATGGGCCCCACGCGAATGCTCCTGCAAAAGCCGGTGATCGCCTCCGTCGCGGGTTATGCCGTCGCGGGCGGGCTCGAGCTCGCGCTCTGGTGTGACTTGCGAATCGTCGAAGAGGACGCGGTCCTCGGCGTGTTCTGCCGTCGCTTCGGCGTCCCGCTCATCGACGGCGGCACGGTCCGCTTGCCGCGCCTCATCGGGCTCGGCCGCGCGCTCGATCTGATCCTCACCGGCCGGCCGATCGACGCCGAGGAGGCATTGCGCATGGGCCTCGCGAACCGCGTCGTCCCCAAAGGCCACTCACGCGAGGCCGCCGAGAAGCTCGCGCACGAACTCGCCGCATTCCCGCAGCTCTGCATGCGCGGCGACCGCCTGAGCGCCTACGAGCAGTTCGATCTCCCCCTCGGCGAGGCATTACGCAACGAGCTCCGCCACGGCCTCAATGCATTGAGCGGAGAATCCATCACAGGCGCCACCCGCTTCACGCAGGGCGCGGGCCGTCATGGCGGCACGGTCGGCTAATCGCCTTTATCTCGGCGTTTCCCAATCATCGTCCGCCGAGATCCCACCTTCATTCCACGTCCAGATGATCTTCTGGTACGTGAACGCGACCTCTTCGCGCTCGGGGAGCTGCGACGTGACCTTGCCGCGCGTGTTCGGCATTCGGAAGATGATCGAGCTGATGTTCGCGTTTTCGAGGCGCACCGTGTAGTGCTGCTTCTCGATGCCGGTTTTGTCCGGCGTGTAGAACTGGAGCTCGAAGCTTTTGATGTTCTCGTTGTGGGCGAGGACGCTGTAGAGCAGCGGCGAGGACCGATCGAGGACCTTGGTCACGACAAACGGCTTGTGCACGCGTTTGCCCGTCGGACGACCGCTCGCGGGGTCGCGTGGGCTCACGATCTCGTGCATGGCCGCGATGACCTGAATCGATCCTTCGCGTCCTTTTTGCGTGACCGAGCCCAGGATAGCGCCCTGTTTTTCCGCGACGATTCTTAAGTGCGCGTTCAGGGCCATGGGGGTTCCATCGAGCCTCGGCACCAATCTTGGAAGAGCTTACTCTGCCCCCGTCCTACGGACAAACGAAAACCGGGCGGCACGTTGGCCGCCCGGCTGATTTCGCTGGGCGTTAGCCCAACATCACATGAGGGGGGTCTCCCAGTCGTCCTCGGCCGTGATGCCGCCCTCGGTCCACGTCCAGATGATCTTCTGGTACGTGAACGAGATCTCCTCGTACTCGGCGTACTTCATGAGATCGGGGTTCCGGTTGTTCGGCATGCGGAAGTTGATCGACGCGATGTTCGCGTTGATCAGGCGCACCGTGTAGTGGTTCACCTCGGTGCCCACGCCCTGCTGCGCCTTCACCTGCGGCGTGTAGTGCTTGAGCTCCCACTCCGAGATGTTCTCGTTGTTCACGAGCGCGCTGTAGAGCAGCGGCGACGCCTTATCGAGCTCCTTCGTCACGATGAAGGGCTTGTGCATGCGCTTGCCGGTCGGCAGGCCGCTCGCCGGATCGCGGGGGCTCACGATCTCGTGCGAGACCGCGATGACCATGATGCTGTTCTCGCGACCCTTCTGGGTCACGGAGCCCTTGATCTCGCCCTGCTTCTGCCCCTTCAGACGGAGATACGCATTGAGAGCCATGTTGACCTGACCTGTTCCTTCGTCGGCAATCTACCTGGACTCAGTCTACGCCCCATTGCGCGCTGGCAGATATCTCACCCCTCGGGAACGATGGTTCACGGATTGAGCCGTTGCCGAATCCGCGACCTCACGGCGCCGAGAAGGTCACCGTGTGGTGGGTCCGTATGTTCGGGTTTTCTACGCGGCCGTCAAGCATTTCTTCCATCGCCCCCTCTCCTCTTTTTGCTCGGCTCTCCCCCCTCCGGCGCGCGTGCACGATAGGCGTAATATTCCCAAGACGACAAAACGAAAGCCGGCCACGTCCCCACGCCGATCTCCCCGGATTCACAAAGGATCCAGGATAAGCGCAGAGTCGGGCCAGCTTTCGTCGCAAAAGAATTGACGAGCCCGGGCCGGTTGTGCATCGAGGCCGATCGCCTCGCCGAACCGCAGGATCTAGAAGCCCGAGGCTTCCCCTTCGGCCCACGTCGCGGCCCACGACATCGACGCCGTCGAGCGCGAAAGGCCGTAGTTGCCACGCGGATCGATCGCGATCGCGCCGCCCGTCGATCCAATCCGCGCCCGCAAATGCTCGATCGAGCGGCGGACCGCCTCCTCCGCAGCGACGCCGCCACGCATGTGCTCGACGGCCGTGCGCGCGATGCAGAGGCGGATCATGCCCTCGCCGTGGCCCGTCGTGGACACCGCACCGGCCTCGTCATCGGCGTACGTGCCCGCGCCGATGATCGGTGAGTCGCCGACGCGCCCCACACGCTTGTTCACCATGCCGCCCGTGCTCGTCGCCGCCGCGAGCAAGCCATGGCCGTCGAGCGCCACCGCGCCGATCGTATTGCCCGCCCAGCCCATCGGCGCCGCCCCCTCTCGCGCCGTCGCGAGCGCCTCGCGCGCCGCCTCCGTGACGAGCGCCTCGTCCCCGACCGGGACGAACCCACGCGCGCGGGCGAACCGCGCGGCGCCCTCGGACGCGTAAAGCACGTGGCGACCATCGTCGAGCGCGGCACGCGCGATCGAGATCGGGTTCGCGAAGCCGCGCAGATCGCACACCGCGCCGGCCGCGAGGCCTCGCCCCTCCATGATCGAAGCGTCGTGCGCGACGCGGCCCTCCTCGTCGAGGCACGCGCCCGTGCCCGCGTTGAAGAGCGTGTCGTCCTCGAGCACGCGCGCTGCGCGCTCCACGGCATCGAGCGCGCAGCCGCCCTGCCGCAGCACCTCGAGGCCCGCGCGCGCGGCACGAAGGCACCCTTCGGCGTGCTTCGCGCGACGCTCGGGTTTGACGTTGCCGGCGCCGCCGTGCACGACGACGCCGAACCGGCCCAAGAATCCGCCCTGCGATACGATCGGTTCGCTCATCGGGGAGGGGCGCCACGGTAGCGCGAGACGAGCGCATGCGCGAGCAGGACGAGCGGCGGGACGCACACGACGAACGCGCTCGCGCGGCCCGCGGCGACGAGCTGAAACGCGGCGATCATGGCGACGACGAGGAGCACGGCGAATGCGACGCGGCCGGACGAACCACCTTCCCGCGTGGCGACGAGCGGCGCGGCAACCGCGAGGATCACGAGCGCAATGCCGACGGCCGCGCGGCGCTCTCCGATCGGCGCCCCCGCGAAGGCCTCCGCAGATCGCAAAGCGACCTCGAGCACGCCGCCCGGACCGAGCCTCGTGCCGCGGATCGTGTCGCGCATGCCTCCGTCCGGCTCGACGATCCATGCGCTCGGCGCCGCGGGCCTCGGGAAGAGCGGTTCGAGATCGGCGACCTCTGCGAGCACGAGCGCGGGCCCGATCGCCGCGACGATCGCCCCGCCGAGGACGGCCCCGCGCATCACGCGAAAAGGATCCGCGCCGAGCGCTTCGAGCGCGCGTGACTCCCCGCGCGCGCGGGCGATCCTCGCCGCCGCGAGCGCGCCGATCCCCCCCGCCGCCGGGGCGAGCGCCGCACAGAGCGCCGCCCGCTTCGCAAAACCGCCGCCCTCGTCCGTCGCCGTGACGACGAGCAGCACGATGCACCCGACGAGCGCGGCGATCCCGAGCGCGCGGCGCGCGAGGCTCCTGTCGTAGGCCGAGAGCATCAGGGCGGCGCTGCGGTTCGCTCGGCCGCGAGCACGTACGTCATCGTGCACGGCAGCGCGGTGAAGGTCGGCGCCGGGCCCACCACGAGATCCCCGCAGTCCGAGCCTTGCGACGGCGTGAACGTATACGCGAGCTCGCCCGAAAAACCGCCCGCGTCCTCGTCGAGCAGCCCTTCGGCGCGATCGCCGCGCACGATCGTGCAGGGTGGCAAGTTGCTCGGCGTCTCGCCCGCGCGCATGTCGACGACGAGGCTCGTATCGAAGGAGAAACGTCGATCGTCGGTACCGAGCGTTCCGGGAGTGACCTCGGCGCCGCTGTCCCAGTAGAGAACGCCGTCGCCGCGCGAGAGGCGCACCTCGAACTCCCACGTCGCAGGCGAGCCGAGCGCGCCTTCGCCGCACGTCGTCGTCTCGCGCGTGGCGGAGACCTCGTACGTGCCGAGCAGCTCGCCGGGGTGATGGGGATCGACCTTGCCGTCGCCGCAGCCGGCAAGAAGCGCCCCCGCGAGGCCGACGAGAAGGGTTTTTCCGATGGGGAGAAACATCGCGGTGAGCGTGGCGCGCCGCGCGCGTGGCGAACAAAAAAAGAGCGGGCCAGAGGACGTATCCTCAGGCCCGCTCAGGCCCCACATCCCTGGCCTGGAAATCCGCGTCGACTCCCGTCGATGTCGAGATCCAGGCGGAGGCCAACTCTGACCCGGCCCGCCGGTGAAGAGGCGCAACCTATGGCGCCTCCATGCCGGAGGACCTGATGCCCCGCGACGCGAACGCCGCTACGAGCACCTCGTGATGGTCAGTAGCCCGAAGCCTCCGGGTTAGAGCCACGGGTATTCTGCATGGTGACCATCCCTCCTCCGGCTTGCCGGCACCCCGTTGCCGAGCCTGCGCTTGCGCGCTCGGCAGGCGTGGGTGTTCGTTCGATGCATCGACGAGCTCGAGGCGCGACGATGTGGTTTCGTACCGACGCCAGGGTGCTCCCCAGCAGGACCAATCCCGGATGTGAATCCCTCCGGTACTGCTTCGACCCTACCATCTCAGCGTCCACGGTGCAAACCGCGAATCGCGAGAAAACCAGGCGATCGAGCGCTGGTTTGATGCTCTGGAGCGCCGAGCACGAGAGACGCGCTGGTTTGATGCTCTACGCGCCGGGCGACGGGTCGGTCGGCTCGAAGCTCGCGACGCCCGCGCTGCCCTGACCTTGCCGCACGCGCGACAGCACCGCGTCGAGGAACGACTTCGGATGCACGCCGCTGCGCACGATGCGACGACGCTGCGGGAGCGTGACCGACTCGACCGCGAGCGACGTCGCCGTGCCACGCCCGTACGAAGCGAGCGTGACGACCGCCGTCACCTTCGTGGCGTCGTGCGTGCGGCAGATCGTCACGGTGCGCCGCACCTGCACGTCGTCCTCGGACCAGCGCGCGAGCCAGTCGTCGGTCATCGCGTCGGGCTCGACGATCACGAGCCGCGCGGGCATCGCCACCGCCGGATCTTCCGCCGCCGAGAGCGCCTCGCGAAAGCCGAGCACGAGCCTGCAGGGCAGCGGCGCCTCGGCGTCGCCCGACAGCAGCACGAAGCCCATCTCCCCTTCCTCGCGCTCGCCGCGCCCCGATCGCTCGACCCGCGACGGCGGGCTCTGCTCACCGCGCGTCGACGGCTTGCCGCTACTCCCAGGCTCTACCGCGAAGAATGGCGAAATCACTTTCGTGACCACGGCCCGACGATACACGAGCCGCAGGCCGGAGCGCGCTTGATTTCGTGCGTGTTCCGCGCCTCTGTCACCTCCGCCCGAGGCGGGAAGATGAGCCCTTCCTGTATCTCCTCGGGAGCCTCTGGCGAGCGCTCCGGTCCTGTCCGCTCCTCCCCTCGGGCGCCTCCCGACGAGGCTGCGAAACGCCGTTTGCGGCGGGCGAACGTGGGGGACTGACGCGCTGCGTGAAGCGACGTGGCTCATCGCACTAGGCAATCGGCCAAGGTCCGCCTAAGGTGTCGCCGAACGTCCGGCCCGCTCTTGTCGTCTGCCGTCCGTGGCAGCGTGCGCGGACCTCCTTTCGCACGAAGCGTCGAATGAAGCAGCTCAGCATCCCGCAGATATTTCTGCTCGTCCTCGTCAGTGCCCTCTACTTCTTCCTTCTGTGGTTCGTGGACCGGTCCATCGACGAGCGTGTGCGCGTCTGGTTCCGGTACCTGGCGGTGATCGGCACGACCGCGCTCGCCGCGTTCGGGATCACGAAGCTCACCGACGACCACGCCCGCACCGTCGACATCATGAAGGCGGCGCTCGCCATCACGGCGGCGGGCTGCGTCTTCTACGAGCAACACCGCGCGGCGATGAAGCGCCCGGTCTCCGAGCGCTGGAAGAAGTACATCGGCGTGACGCTCGCCGTCGCCTCCATCGTGGCTTACTTCAACGGGTTCCGCTTCGGATACCCGCAGTATTACCACCGATGGGACCAATTCCACTATTACATGGGGGCCAAGTACTTCAAGGAAATGGGGTACGACGGCCTTTACAAGTGCTCGCTCATCGCGCAGGACGAGCTCGGGGTCGTCAATTACAAGCACGAGGACGGCCGGGTCGAGCGCATCGACATGACGAAGGAGGTGCGCCACCCGGACAAGAAGATCCGGAACCTCGGCGGCGACAACCTCCTCCTGCCCGCCGCGCAGTTCCTCGAGAACCCCGGCGAGACGTGCAAGAACCACTTCCCCCCGGAGCGCTGGGAGAAGTTCAAGGAAGACGTGAAGTTCTTCCGGGCCGTCTCGGGCAAGGGCTACTGGGAGGACATGCAGAAGGACCACGGGTACAACCCGCCGCCCGTGTGGACCATCATGGGCCGGTTCTTCGCGGAATTGCAGCCGGCCAGCGTGTGGTACTGCCAATTCCTTTCGGCCCTCGACATCGTGTACACGCTGGCCATGTTCGTCGCCCTATGGTGGGCGTTCGGATGGCGCGTCTTCGCGGTCGGGGCGATCTTCTGGGGCTGCCAGTCGTCGGCGCCGTTCTACTGGACCGGCGGCGCGTTCCTGCGGCAGGACTGGCTTTTCTTCCTCGTCCTCTCGGTCTGCCTGCTCCGGAAGAAATACCCGAAGCTCGCGGGCGCCTCGCTCGTGTATGCCGGCCTCTTGCGTATCTTCCCGGGCCTCTGCGTGGTCGGCCTGCTCGTGACGGTCGGCTGGTCTGTCGTGCGCAAGCGCAAGATGACGGGCGAGCAGGTGCAGATGCTCCTCGGCGGCACGGCCGCGGCGGCGGTGCTCATTCCGCTCAGCATCGCGGTCTCGGGCCCGCGCTCGTACCACGATTTCTACAAGCACACGCTCGAGGTCCACGACCAGACCCCGCTCACGAACCACATGGGCCTGCGCGTCCTCGTCGCGCACGACATGAAGGCGCAGGCGATCTCGCAGATCGGCGAAGCGCTCACGCCCATTTCGGAGCGGCTCAAAGCCCGGGGCATCATGAGCCCGGACACGGTCCAGAAGATCAGCGACGTGTTCCATTACAAGGAGGCCGCGAGCAAGGCCTCCGGGCGCATGAAGTTCACGAAGGACGTCAAGCTCATCGACCCCTTCGAGACCTGGAAGAACATGCGCAACGAGCGGTACAAGAAGTACAAGATCGTCGCGTACCTGATCATCGGCCTCACGCTCGCGCTGAGCATTTACGTGCAGCGCCGGCTCAAGAACCTCTGGGTCGCGCAATGCCTGGGGCAGATCTGGATGATCCTCCTGTCCCAGCTCACCTGCTATTACTACTCGTTCATGATCCTCACGGCGCCGCTCACGAAGGTGCGGAGGGATTTCGAGGCCCCGCTCTTCGGCCTCGCGGCGCTGAGCCAGTTCGTGTGGATCAGCTCGTACTGGAACGACGACAAATACACGGCGCTCACCCTGATCTCGCTCGCCTTCTGCCTCGGCCTCTTCCTCGCGCTGATGCCGAAGACGCTGGAGCCGAAGATCGTCCCGCTGAAGGACGCGCCCGACGCGACGCCCCCTGCCAAGGCCTGACGGATTCATCGCCATGAGCACGAACGACACGATCGACACGCCCCCGCCCGCCGAAACCGAGGTCGCTCCGGCGCCGAAGCTCCGCAGCGAGCCCGTCCTGCGGGGGCCGAACGAAGAAAAATCCCTCGGCGCATTCCGCAAGGTGCCGCGCACGGGCGTGATTTACGTCATGGGCGAGGCCACGAAGCACGGCTATCGCCCGGGCGTGGACGCAGGCGAGGACGCCTGGTGCAACCTCGGCCAGGGCCAGCCGGAGACCGGCCCGCTGCCGGGCGCGCCGCCGCGCTGCGACGCCGTGACGATCGCCGGCGACGATCAGGAATACGCGCCCGTCGCCGGCCTGTGGGAGCTGCGGGAGGCGATCGCCGATTTCTACAATCGCGCCTACCGGCGGGGCATGCCTTCGCGCTACAGCGCCGAGAACGTGAGCGTCTCCGGCGGCGGGCGCGCCTCGCTCACGCGCGCGGCCGCGGCCCTCGGGCAGATCAACCTCGGCCATTTCCTCCCCGATTACACGGCGTACGAGGAGCTGCTCGACGTCTTCCGCCTCTTCTCGCCCATTCCGATCCTCCTCGAGAGCGAGCGCGGGTATGCCTTCTCGGTCGGCGATCTCCGGCGGGAGATCCAGGGCCGCGGCCTCGGCGCGATTCTCACGTCGAACCCGTGTAATCCGACGGGCAAACACGTCCGGGGCGAGGAGCTCGCGGCGTGGGTCGGCACCGCGCGCGACCTCGATTGCACGATGCTCTTCGACGAGTTCTACTCGCATTACGTCTACGGCCTCGGGGGGCCGGCGCCGATGGAGAGCGCGGCGCGGTACGTGGAGGACGTCGATCAGGACCCGGTCGTCATCTTCGACGGATTGACCAAGAACTGGCGATACCCGGGCTGGCGCGTGACCTGGACCGTGGGCCCGCGCGAGGTGATCGACGCGGTGGCGAGCGCGGGCAGCTTCCTCGATGGCGGCGGCTCGAAGCCGATGCAGCGCGCGGCCGTGCCCCTGCTCGACATGGAGCACGTGCGGGCCGAAACGGCGGCCATCCAGCGGACGTTCTCGAAGAAACGCGACCTCATGCTGGAGGGCCTGCGGAAGCTCGGAATCCAGGTCGACGTGGCGCCCGAGGGGACGTTTTATTGCTTCGGCTCGGTCGCGGATCTGCCGCCCGGCTTGAGCGACGGGCATTCGTTTTTCCGGGCCGCCCTCGAGCACCGCGTGATCGTGGTGCCGGGCGAGTTCTTCGACGTGAACCCGGGCAAACGACGGGCGCATCGGGCCTCGCGGTTCCGGCACCACGTGCGATTCTCGTTCGGCCCCGGCGAGGAGTCGCTGACGCGCGCGCTCGGCCGGCTCGAAAAGATGATCAAGAGCCACGCGTGACGCGGAGCGCCCGTTCGAGCGTGGCGTCGTCGAGCTCCTCCTCGGCGGCACGCTCGAGCGCGGCGCGGAGCTCGTCGTCGGCGCTCGCCTCGGCGGCGATCCGAATCCGCGGCGCCGCCTCGGGCGCGGCCACACGCAGGAGCATCGCGGCCCCGATCCTGCGGCCCCGATCCTCCGCGGAATCTTGGAGTACGGCGAGCAGCGCCTCCTCCGTGATGGACGCATTCCGATAATCGCCGCCCTGGAGCAGCTCGGTCAGGGCTGTTCGCCATTCGGCGAGGCTCCTGCCTTTGCGATCGAGCAGCTCGCGGACGCGCGCGTGCGCGGCGCTGGCCCCTCCCGCCGCGCGCGCCTCTTCGATCCGGCTTGCCGCCGCGAGGACGAGCTCGGGCTCCCCTTTCACCTGGACCACCGCGTCGTCCGGGTTTTTCGGGAACAACCGCAATCGATCTCCGTCCATCTCCAGGTGATCGACGGACGAATACGGGATATACGTCTTCGAAAACGGACGTCGCACGAGCACGCCGTCCGTGCCCACGACGATCTCGGGGGGCTTCCACGCGCGCACGATGAGCAAGGTCAACGTGGCCGTGCCCATCGCGAGCCCAAAGCCGAGCAAGAGGCCCTTGAGGTTGGCGATCTTGAGCGCGACCATGAACATGGCCACCAACAAAAAGCTAACGGCCAATCCCACGCATCCAGCCGTCACCATTCGTTGAGGCGAGGCCAGCCGGATCGTCACGCGGTGCTCGTCCGCGGCGAACCCGAGCGCATTCACCGCGGCGCGCGCTTGCGCCTCGTCCGGCAGGTGGATCGCGAGGACATTGCCTCCCACGAGGTGCACCTCGATGCCCTCGCTCGGGGCGCATTGGACCATGGCATCCGTGATCTCGCTGCGCTCGATGCGACGCTCGTGTCCCTTTTTGCGGAACGAGATCCCGCTCGCGTCAAGTCGTGCCCAGGTGAGCTCGCGCCAGCCGGACATCGTGGGTCGCGCGAACATGCCGCTGACGAGGGCCAGGACGGGGCAGAGGAGAAGAAAGTAGATCCACGAGAAGGCGAGGACGCGCGCGACCTCCAGGAACCACACAAGGGGAAGGACGTCGAACAACGTCTGGAGCGTCAGGGAGACGATGGGCGGCGCGAACGCCGATACGAAGCCCGTCCAGCCGAGCCACCGCGCGATCCGCAGCCTGCGCTCGTGCACGGTGACGTGCTCGAAGACCACGGGCGGGCGCGGCTCGTTCATCGTCGATCGCCCTTCTACCGCCGCGAAAAGAGCCCCAGACGCCCGAGCATGCGACCCACCGCGCGGAAGGCGTCTGCCCGGCCAAACTGGAGCAAGTGGCCGCCGTGGAACGTCTCGAGCGGTGCGTTGAAATGCGCGGCGAGGCGGCGCGCGTGGTCCACGGGGGTGATCTTGTCCTCGCTCGCCGCGAGGACGAGCACCTGATCCGCAGGGACCCGCGAGGGCCGCGTGAATGGGCTCACGACGCGGTGCACGGCGTCGAGCTCCTCGTACTGGCGACGCTGCTCCTCGGGGCTGCCCACGAACCGGCCTGCGGCGCGCGCGATGTCGGCAATCGAAGCGAGCGGGATGATCGGGACCGCGAAGGCGACGCGATCGTCGACCGTCGAGAGCAAGCTCGTCGAGTATCCGCCGAGGCTCATGCCCATGACGCCGACGGCCTCGGAGCCACGATTGCGCAGGAACGAGACGAGCGCGCGCAGATCGAGCACGGTCTGGCGGAAGCCTTCATTCGTGACGCGCGGATCCCCCCCGGGAAAACGCGGCGACGATTCGTGCGAGCGCACGGCGTGGAAAGGCAATACGAACAGCGCGACGTCGAGGCCGCGCTCGTAGAGCCATTGCACGGGCCAGATCCGCTCTTCCAGGCGATACTGGCCGCAGCGGTATCCGTGAATCAAAATCGCCGCCGGCCGCGCCGGCCCCGCATGCAAGAAGAGCCGCGCTGCCGCCGTTGCATTCGCCTCGTGCGAGAGGTACCGTTCGCGGACGTCCGCGGCGAGCGGCTCGAACCGGCTCGGCCACGTCAGATCCAGCACCGTCCCCGGCTCGGGCCCGCCCATCGGACGCACACGCGTGACGGAAGGCGTGATCGGCGCGGGTGTCGGGAAAAACCCAATCTCGTCATGCTCGGGCCGATCGTAGATGCGCCGGAGCTCAGCGAGCGCTTCCATGCGCGCTGCGTGGCCGAGCGCCTCGGGATCCGCCTGCCCCTTGGGCCGGCTGCGCCGGAGGAGCAAGGCCCCGCCCACGGTGGTATCGAAGCGCGAGGCCGCCGTGCTGAGAAGGCTGCGTATCACGAGCCGTTCTTACCATGGAAAGCGCCCCCGACGGAAGCCTCGGGCCGACGCAGGCCATTGACGCACGACGTCGCATGGCGCAAACAGGCCGCTTCATGCGCGACGAACCCGCCACCGTGACCGTGTCGATGGACCTGCCCTCCTCGCTGATCTTCCAGCGCCTCCGCGCGCTCGGCCGCCTGATCGGGCTGCGCATCACGCTCGGCGGCCGCGCGCTCGGCCTCTCCCTCGAAACCGGGGCTTCCGAGCGCACGCCCTCCTGGTCCGCCGGCGACGTCGAGCGTCCGGAGATGCGGAACTTCCGCACGAAGAAGCTCGAGGTCGGCGGGCTCCTGTGCCCGAAGCTCTTCGGGGATCCGCCCGATCTCCGCCGATACGCGCATGTCGCGATGGTCGATCCCGTGGTCCCCTGGCCCACGCGGCTGCTGCTCGCGCCGCTCCTCGCGATGACCGAGGAGGAGCTTTTCGAGCTTTGCTACAAGGACCCTGCCACGCTGCTCGCGCGTGTCGGCGAGGCCGAGGCCGCGGGGCGGCGGGTGAATGGTTGGTCCCCGAAGGAGCTCGTCTGGTGGTCGGTCCCCGTGATCGCGGCCCCCTTGCGCGCGGCGAGCGTGGAGGAATCAAAGTCCTTCATCGGCGAGGCATGCTTCAGCCGCACGCTACACGACGCATATCGGCGCATCGTGAACCGGAGAAATCGTCTCCGTCGATTGAAGGAGCTCGACGCGCCGGCCGTCATCGTCGAAAACGAGCGCCGGATGGCGATCGAGGCGGTCGACCAGCTCCTCGTAAACCGGGATCTCGAAAACCCCTACGTGTACGAGGACGAGGACGAGGGCACGCGAACGCCGATGATGGACGCGACCACGCTGTTCCTCGCGGCCCTCACGCCGCTCGTGGAGATCGCTCAGACAAACCAGGGCGGCGGCGGATGGATCACGAAGGCAGCGAGCCTCCGCGACGCGCGGAGCGGCACGGGGCCACGCGTCTCCGCATTGTGGAGCCTCGCGGCGGAAGCGGGGTGAGTCGAGCACCATGCCAATGGCACGCACCGAGTAGCAAACGGGCTCGGCCCCACGGCCGATTCTCGCTTCCAGATACAGTCGGCGGAAGACGGAGGACTCGAACCCCACACCCGTAGGTGCCCACTGTTTTCGAAACAGGTCTGATCCCTGATCAGTTCGTCTTCCAGAATGGCAGAGAGCAGAGGAGTCGAACCCCGCAGCGAGGCTGCCCTCCGTGTTCAAAACGGCGCCGGGTCCACACCCGGAATGCTCTCCACGGCGGAAGAAGGAGGACTCGAACCTCACACCCCGGAGGGTGCGCACTGTTTTCCAAACAGGCCTGATCCCTGATCAGATCTTCTTCCAAATCCCCCTCTCGGCGCCGCAGCGCCGCGTGGGGGTGAGGTTAGAGGGTCACGTTGGATGGTCATGCTCAGAACCGGCGCCCAGGGCGTCCTCGATCTGCAAGCAACTGCGCCGAGTCGGGCGCGCTGGAAGGCGACGCCGCGCTCATCGAGCGCGCGCCTGCCCGCGATGAAGCCCCGTTCGCCTCGACGATCCGCGAGGCGATTGCGAGCAACAGGACACCAACGAGCACGATTGCAGCGACGGCTGCAGACTCCATGGGCAAACGAATCCGAACGCCCACGATTTGATTCGTTTCGAGCGTCACAAATGCCTCCTAAGTGAGGGATTGATCAAAAAAGGTCCCGCGGGCGCGCTTCGCCCCGGGGCAGCGCCCCGGGGAAGCGGCTCCAGATGAGACCCATGCTCAGCCGCGAAGCGCGAGGGGAACCTCAGCTCGCGGCGCAGTAATGCACCCAGATGTCGGGAATCCTGCGAGCGCCGAGCCGGATGACGGGGGCCGCAGGCAACCACCGGGGCTTCTCGGGCTTCTTCAAGAGCTTCATGCCCGCCTGCTCCGGAGTGCGACCGCGCTTCTTCGCATTGCAGCTCTGGCAAGACGCGACGATGTTCTCCCAGACCGTCCGGCCACCCTGCACGCGCGGCAGGACGTGGTCGTACGTGAGCTCGCCCGCGTCCTTCTGGACGCCGCAGTACTGGCAGCGAAAGTCGTCACGCACGAACACGTTCGTGCGGGAAAACTTGACGCCGCGCTTGTGCGAATTCCCATGACGCTTGAGCCGGACGACCGCCGGCGCGCGAATGGTCATCGTGGGCGAACGAATTTCGTCGTCGTACGTCTCGAGCACCTCCACCTTACCCAGAAAGCTCAGGGTCACGGCGGTCTGCCAGGAGATGACCTGATGTGGCACCATCCAAGGCGTGAGCAGCAACGTTTGCGCGGTCATGATGCACCTCTCCGTCTACCTCTTCTTCTTCATGGCTTTCTCCAACTGCAGATGTCCGGTGCTCGGAGGGGGATTCGAACCCCCAATCGACCAGGTTTGAGCTGGCCACGTTTGCCATTTCGTCACCCGAGCAGCGGGATGCTGGTGTCGTCGGTGGGACTCGAACCCACATACCCTTTCGGGCACAGGACCTCAGCCTGTCACGTATGCCATTCCGTCACGACGACATGAGTGTCCACGGAGGGAATCGAACCCTCAATGCCTCTCGGCACGGTATCTGAGACCGCTGCGTTTGCCAGTTTCGCCACGTGGACATTGGTCTGGGTGGAGGGATTCGAACCCCCAATCCCCGGCTCCCGACGCCGGTGCTCTAGCCAGATTGAGCCACACCCAGATGATTCGCGCGCCAGTCTGGGTGGAGGGATTCGAACCCCCAATCTCCGGCTCCCAAAGCCGGCGCTCTACCAGATTGAGCCACACCCAGATAAACTGCCAATTCGGTGTCATCGGTGGGAGTCGAACCCACACGCCCTTTCGGGCACAGGATCTCAGCCTGCTACGTATGCCATTCCGCCACGATGACATGTATATCCACGGAGGGATTCGAACCCCCAAGAAACGGTTTCTAAGACCGCCGCGTTTGCCCGTTACGCCACGTGGACATGGTCTGGGTGGGGGGATTCGAACCCCCAGTCTCCGGCACCCCGAGCCGGCGCTCTACCAGGTTGAGCCACACCCAGATGATTCGGACATACCCTCGCCAGGAGTCGAACCTGGAACGTCGAGCTTCGGAGGCTCGCGCCTGCATTGCCGGCAGGACGAGGGCATGGTCTCCCTGCGAGGAGTCGAACCTCGCCAGTCGGCTTCGTAGACCGACGCCTGGCCGCCAGGACAGGGAGAAGAAAGAGGAGGCGAGTCAGCAGCTCACCCCCTCGGCGGATTTGCGCACCCGGCGGGAATCGAACCCGCGTCACCAGATTGAGAATCTGGCTGCCTGACCCACTAGCAATACGGGTGCATGAGCGCGGTGAGGGAGAGTCGAACTCCCATCCCGAGTATGGCACACTCGGATTCTACCGTTGAAGTACCACCGCAATTCGTGGAATGACGGGGATTCGAACCCCGATCTCTGCCGTGCGAGGGCAGTGTTCTACCCAGATTGAACCATCACCCCATTCGAAGGCGCCCCCGAGGAGGATCGAACTCCCCTCGCCCGATCGACAATCGGGCTGCCTCACCAGATGCATACGAGGGCAAAACGAGAGTGGAGAAGGCCGGATTCGAACCGGCGACCCCCTGACTGCCAGCCAGGTGCTCTACCCACTGAGCTACGACCCCAGAGGGGAGCCGCCCAGAAACACCGCCTGGCCTCCCGCTCATGGCCCTGGTGCTTCCGAACGACTCCTGCGAACGAGTGGAATGACGGGGACTCGAACCCCGATCCCTGCCGTGCAAGGGCAGTGTTCTTCCGTTGAACCATCACCCCGAACCACGAAATCTGCGCCGTCGACGGGGCTCGAACCCGTGTCCGCCTCATGACAAATGATAACCTTCCCCTGCCGGCCCGACTCGGACGAGTTGTCGGAAAAGGTATTTTAGGTGCTCTACCCACTGAGCTACGACGGCAAAAACGTGGGACAATTGCGATAACCATCATCGTTCGGCCCGGCCCCCGGGCGAGGGTGTGATGACGGGTGTACACGACGATTGTCCCAGCGCCCCCGGGGGGATTCGAACCCGCCCTCACCTGATCGACAATCAGGCTGCCTCACCAGAATGCATACGGGAGCAAACCGGGCGAGGAGGCGCGTGTGGAGGCACGCGCTCCCTCGTCCTTTCGACTGCAACTTCAGGCCCTCGAGAAATCGGCCATTACCTGCGGTGCGGCCGCGTCGAAGCCCACGACGTCCAGCATGCCAGGGTCCTGCGGATCGGCAATCGTGAAGCCCGTGGAGGTCATGCCAACCACGACGAGCTTTGCGGGACGGCCCATCGCCTGACGGTAATCGCGAAGCGCCTGGAAAGGATGAATCTCACCCGCCCAGGTCTCGCTGTCCGTGTAGACGACGAACGTGTCGACCTCGACCTTGTTCTTCTGAGCCCAAATCATCGGCAGCGCGCAGTCCGTGCCGCCGAAGGGCAAACCGGAGACCATGCCAACCACGTCGTCGAGGCGTTGCTTCGGCGACAGAGGCAAGGACATGACACCCGAGCCGCGAGGGCCAAATGCGCCGCCCGCGGAGGCGAAGGCCAGGGTGCTGAACGACGGCTCGATGCGCGCCGTCGCCATGGCCATGGCCGCGCTCGCGACCCGAGGCGTGAGGCCCGGGATCCCCGCAATCGTGCCCGAATCCATCGAGCCCGATACGTCGAGGGCGAGCAGGTGCTTCTTTCCCGTCGGCTCGATGGACCGGAATGCGAGGTAAAACGCCTCGTCCAAGGCGTCCACGATCTCGCACACCGGCTCCCAGGTGAGCGCGTTTTCGCGCTTCTGGGCACGCTCGCCCCGCCCTTGCGCATACACGCGCAGCGCGGAGAGAACGCTCACCGGGTGAATCCGGGCCCGCCGGAGACGCTCGACGTCCGTGAGACGCTTGGCCACGAGCCTCGCGGCCGCGCTCATGGGCGCGAGGAGTCCGACGGCGGTCATCTTGCCGAGGTTCCGGAGCAGCGCCGTCTGCGGCATGTGGGGGAGCAGCGCTTCCCACACGGCAGGGTCGTTCTTCCACTCCGTGGGCACCATTTCGTGCGTGAGCCGCTGCTCGCGCACGAGCGTGACGAGCCGCTCGCGCGGCGCGTCCTTGGCCTCCTCGAAAGCCCGCACGAGGGCCGGCAGCTTCTCGGGGTCGAGAGCGCCGCCCTTGGCCGCCTCGTTCTTCAGGGCGGCCATACCGCCGACGATCCAGCGGTACATTGCGCCATGCTCGGCCGTGACGGGCGTCGGGTGCGAGAGCCGCAAGAGGTCCTTGTGGCTCCAGCCGTCCCGCTGCCGATATTTCACGGCCTGGTATGCCAATTCATCCGGGCTCTTGCCCTGGTACCACGCGCCGATCGCGCTCCGGAGGCCGCGGCCCCAGCGCCGGAACCCCTCCACCGCTCGCGCGAAGTGGAAGAGATCCGTTCCAGTGCGGCAAACCTCGGGCAAGGCCGCGAGCGCGGACTTGCGGACCTCGGGGCGGGCGTGCCCCGCGGCCATCGCCAGGGCGAAAATCGCGGGCTCGTTCTTGGGCGCGCGGCCCGAGCGGCTGATCTCAACGATCCGCCGCACCGTCCGCTCGCCGTCCGCATCGAGGCAACGGCCAAGGGCGCGCGCGTTGTCTTGCGTCAAGGCGCGCTCGGTCGCGTAGTAGGTGCCGCCCTCGCTGCCGAGAACGAGCCACCGGTCGAGGCGGGCCCAGTCGTCGAGCTCGAAGACGAAGCCGCCTGCGTCGTTTTCGACCTGATCGGGCCGCGCCTTGTCCGTTTGTCGCGTGAACAGCGCGGCGAAATGCTGGATGTAGTTGGCCATGGGAACCTCCGGCCCGCGCTGCGGGCGAGCGAAAGAAAAGGAAAAGCTAGTGATGGAGCGACGGATGAGCGTTTGGATCTCGGTGCTATTGCACCAATTTGCTGTTGGATAACCGAGATCGTCCGACCCGTCCCTCGGTTGGGCGTACGGGAATCGAACCCGCCTACACAGGGTCACAACCTGCCCTCTTCAGCCAGATGAGTAACGCCCACGCAAGGGTGCCCCGTGGGGGAGTCGAACCCACCACCCTCGGATTGAAAGTCCGAGTTCCTGACCGCTAGACGAACGGGGCTTGATGCATATCGGGGGGGTTGGTGGTGGGGTCGCCGGGCCCGTTTCAAGGAGCACGGCGACCCCACCACCGCCAGAAGCGGAGCCCTCGCCCGGAATCGAACCGGGCAGACCCTGGATACGAGGCAGGGCGCTCGACCATCGAGCGACGAGGGCAAAATGCGGCTCCAACGGAGGGCTTCGAACCCCCATCTCCTCGCTTAACAGGCGAGTGCTCTACCGGTTGAGCTACGTTGAAACGCGCAGGGGCGACGTGCCCCTGCGGCATTGCGTTGTGTATCGGAATCGATTGTCATAGAACGAGTCCCGCCTCCGGAGAGGTGGGATGCGTCGTGGATCCGGAGGGGATCGAACCCTCGCCTGCCGCTTAAGAGGCGGCTGCTCTACCCTTGAGCTACGAATCCGAAGCAGACGGCGCTCCTCGGGCGCACGTCTCCTCACGCGCGTGGTTTCACGCGCCGGTGTGGACGGGAGGACTCGAACCTCCAAGCAAACGCGGATGGTTTACAGCCACCTGGGCTCACCCATGCCCAGCGTCCACAAACTTCTCTTTTTCGTTTCCCCGGCGCCCCCCACCGCCGCGCTCGAGGCACGAAAACGAAGAAGGCCGCCAGGGTTTTCCCGGGCGGCCTCCTTGAACACGTCACGTCGTGACGATCCTAGGCTCCACCCGTATCGAGAGGCTTGAGACCACGCACCAAGCTCGATTCCTTGGCCGCATGATACCGCGAAGGGCTTTGCAGGAGGTCGCTCGGGTCCGCGCCCGGCAGCTCGCCGGCGTTCCCCATCGCGTCCTCGTTGTACAGATGCTTGCCCATCGCCATTCCCTCGCCCCGTTTATCTTTACTTCGTTTCGACGTTCGGGTCAACCATTTTATTCGCCGTCCCGTCGATTTTATTTTCATCGTCTGCCGTATTCGCATTCGGCAGATGGAGGATCCGGGAGGCCTCGAACCTCCACGCTTCCGCTTCAGAAGCGGATGCTCTGCCCATTGAGCTACGGATCCAAAACCGCGTCCCCACGCCCCCGTCGCCGCGCTCGAGGCGCAAAAACGACGAAGGCCGCCAGGGTTTTCCCGGGCGGCCTCCTCGGACACGTCACGTCGTGACGATCCTAGGATCCACCCGTATCGAGAGGCTCGAGACCACGATTCGCCGTCGAGCACGATTCGCTCGCCGCCTGATCGCGCGAAGGGCTCTGCCGCCCCGAGATCCCGAAGAAGCCCGCGACCGGCAGCTCGCCGGCGTCGCCCTTCGTGTTCTCGAGATACAGATGCTTGCCCATCGCCATTCCCTCGCCCGTCTCTCTACATTCATTTCGACGTTCGGTCAACCATTTTATTCGTCGACCCGTCGATTTCATTTTCTCCACTTCGTCGACTGCGTTTTCACGCAGCCGCAGAGGATCCGGGAGGCCTCGAACCTCCACGCTTCCGCTTCAAGGGCGGACGCTCTGCCGATTGAGCTACGGATCCGCAGCAGGCTGTCGATCAACTTGCTGCGCGCCCCGGATCGTCGGTCGTCGTCCGCGGAATACGGAAGTATTCCTGCGTCCTCCTCCCTAGCTCCGGGGCTCTCGCGGCGTTTCTCGACAGCCTGCGAGAGAGCCCATCCCGCGCGCTCACGCGCAGGCGCTCTCCCCTGCCCCTTCCCCGTCCCCTCGCGTTTGTTGTACATCCATTTCGACGTTCGAGGCAAGGAAATGTTTTGATGGCTCGTCGATTTTATTTTCGTATCTTTCCAACCCCGTTCGCTTCGAAATGGAGCCCCAAGCTTTCTCTCTATATAAGGAGGTGGATCCGGGAGGGCTCGAACCTCCACACTTCCGCTTAAAAGGCGGCTGCTCTACCCATTGAGACTACGGATCCGCGTGCTGCGAATACACCTCGGGCTTCATCGCATCCACGTCGATGCAATCCCTCACCGAGGACACACCACGACCCCGACACGCGCGCGCAATCGACGCTAATGCAATCGATACACGCCTGCCCCGAGCGCGTCACGCGCCCTCACGATCGGTCTTCAACACGAAGCCCAAGAAGGCCCCCGCGCCCCGCTACGCAAGGCGCACAGGACCAAGAAAGCCCCGCTCGATACACGTCTCCCCGCCAAGGATCTCAATACGAGACCCTCATTCGAGGACGAAACACTCCCCTTCCACCACCCCCACGACGCCCCAAAGAGGAAAACGCCGTGGAAGAGGCCTAAAACGCCGAAGGCCGCCTGGGATCTCCCGAGGCGGCCTTCGCAGTCGTCAGAATGACGCTTGCTCTACCGCCTACGTGCCCTCCGCCGGGTTGCCGAGCTGCCGCGAATCACCAAGGGTATACCCGCGAAACGACTCGGTTTTGCCGGACTTGGGCGCAAGTTGTCCCGCACGCTGCAGCCGATCGATGCCCACGCACACGACGCCCGCTGCCGTCAGCTTGGCTCGTTCGTGGTTTCGGTCGGTCGCAGGGCGGATCAACATGTGGAAAGTCTCGGGCGAGGAATACTCGTTTGGGATCGACTTTGCAACAAAAAAGTTCCTGCTTATCTCATTTTCTTTCGGCCCCCGCCCCGGACACGCACCGAGCACGAGATGCGCACCAAGCCGAGGCCCCATGACGCTCTGCATCGCGGATGCCATGGGCGGAGACCGCCCCGGGCGGCGCAGCAAAGTGCCGTCACCAGGAGGCTATGGATCGACGGCCCTCGCTGGTAGAGTCGCCGCCCTTCCCAGCCCCGAAGGCCCACGAAGCCCCGCGAGGCGCGAGATCGGCCCCGGGCAGACACCAGGAGACGTCATGGGCAAGTTCACCATCACGAACGAGATCAACTGCAACGAGGAAACGTTCTGGAAGATCTTCTTCGACAAGGAATTCAACGAGAAGCTCTACCGGGGCCACCTGGGCTTCCCCGACTTCCGCATCCTCGAGCAGCGCGACAGCGACACCGAAACCATCCGTAAGGTCGCCGGTACGCCCAAGATGAGCGTGCCCGGCCCGGTGGCCAAGGTGCTCGGCTCGAACTTCAGCTACACGGAAGAAGGCCGGTTCGACAAGAAGAGCAAGGTCTGGTCGTGGAAGATGACCCCCGGCACCATGGCCGACAAGCTGCGTAACGAAGGCGTGATGCGTATCGAGCGCATCGGCGACAGCAAGGTCCGCCGCATCGCCGAGATCGTCATCGAGGCGAAGGTCTTCGGCATCGGGGGTCTCATCGAGAGCTCGGCCGAAAAGCAGCTCCGCGAAGGCTGGGACGGAAGCGCCGTCTACATGAACGACTGGGTCAAGACGCATTCCTGAGGCCTGCCCCGGCCCCGGACGCCCGTCCGCGCCGCCCGACCACCTCGCCTGGACCAACGATTGCATCGCCCCGGGCATGAAAGGTCCGACAGGGCGAGCGAAGGGGCCGAAGCAGACGCCGCGCAGCGCGCGAATCGCACAGCGCCGCTCGGACGAACGCGGGAGCCCCATCACGTTCGGAGAGCCGGGCCGTACCCCGAAATCACGCAAGGAGCCGCTGCACCTGCCCCATGTGGTCATCGTGGGCGGCGGCTTCGGCGGGCTCTATGCCGCCAAAGCGCTGCGCCACGCGCCCGTGCGCATCACCCTGCTCGACCGCAAGAACCACCACCTCTTCCAGCCGCTTCTTTATCAGGTCGCGACCGCAGGGCTGAACCCGGCCGAGATCGCCGCGCCGATCCGACGCGTCCTGCGCGATCAACGAAACGTGCGGGTGCTCCTCGGCGAGGTCACGGGCATCGATCCGAAAGAACGAACGGTGACCTCGTCGGCCGGGACGTTCGTATACGATTACCTGATCCTCGCGACGGGCGCGAGTCACTCGTATTTCGGGCACGAGGAATGGGCACCCCTCGCCCCGGGACTGAAGAGCCTCGAGGACGCGCTGGAGATCCGGCGCCGCGTGCTCCTCGCATTCGAGAAGGCCGAGTGCTGCGCGCCTTCCCAGGAAGATCGCTCCGCGTGGCTGACGTTCGTGATCGTGGGCGGAGGGCCGACGGGCGTGGAGCTCGCCGGGACGCTGGCCGAGGTCGCTCACCATACCGTGGCAAACGACTTCCGGGTGATCGATCCGACGGCCGCGCGAATCGTGCTGGTCGAGGGGATCGATCGCGTGCTGCCCACGTATTCGGCACTGCTGTCGGCGCGCGCGGAGCGGCAGCTCCAGCGGCTCGGGGTGGAGGTACGCACGAACGCGAGGGTGACGGGAATCGACGCGGAAGGGGTGCAGATCGGCGAGGAGCGTATCGCCGCGAAGACCGTGCTCTGGGCCGCAGGCGTGAAAGCCTCGCCGCTCGGCGAGGCCGTCGGCGCGCCGCTCGATCGCGCGGGGCGGGTGAAGGTCGCGCCGGATCTGTCGGTGCCCGGACACCCGGAGATCTTCGTGATCGGCGATCTCGCCGCGCTGGAGCAGGACGGATCCCCCGTACCGGGCCTCGCGCCCGCGGCGATCCAGGAGGCGCGCCATACCGCGAGGAACATCGTGCGGTCGATCCAAGGCGAGCCGCGGCAGCCGTTTCGGTACCTCGACAAGGGCACGCTGGCCACGATCGGACGGAACGCGGCGGTGGCGAACTTCGGGCGCCTGGAGCTCTCGGGCTTCGTCGCGTGGCTCGCGTGGCTCCTGATTCACGTATTTTTCCTGATCGGGTTCCGGAATCGGTTCCTCGTGCTCTTCGATTGGGCATTTTCCTACCTGACGTACGAGCGCGGCGCGCGGCTCATCACGGAATCCAGCCCGAAGGCGGCCCTGACCGAACCGGCGTCGAGGCGCTGAAGGGCGCCCAATTCTCCGAGCGAACGCGGAGGGCCCCTGCCGCCCTGGACGCGCGGCGAGGGCCGTGATAACCTTCACAAAGGTACGCGAAGGCCGCACCTTTCTTTCGTGGCGCCGGCGCGCGGCGCCCTCAACCCATTCGCCGGAGCACCAATGACCCACGAGCGCATGGCCAAAGGCTTGATCCTGCTTTTTTTCGCGGCGGCGACGCTGTTCGCCGCCTGCGGCGGGGAAGACCCCGAGACAGCCGAGGACAAATACTGCAATCAGCGCTGCGATTGCAACAAGTGCACGGAAGACGAGCTGGCGTCGTGCCGCGACGACAAGATCAACCAGAAGGACGAGGCCGGGGACGCCGATTGCAAGGATGAATACTCGACCTACCTCACCTGCCTGACGAACGACGCCGCCTGCTCCGACGGCGATTACGATGAGTCGGTGTGTTTCGCCGAGGAGAGCGATCTCGATTCGTGCCTGAACCCGGCGCCGACCTGCAACCTCGCGAACAACGGCGTCTGCAATGAGCCCGCGCCGAAGGGCGACGGCCTCTGCGCGGCGGGATCGGACACGAAGGATTGCGCGATCCCGACGTGTCCCTCGGCCGGCGACGGGTACTGCGACGAACCCGAAGGCTCCGGCCTCTGCGCGGAGGGATCCGATCCGATCGATTGCGGGGTCCCGACGTGTCCCTCGGCCGGCGACGGGTACTGCGACGAACCCGAGGGCACCGGGCTCTGCGCGGAGGGCTCCGACCCGATCGATTGCTCCGCCCAGACCTGCCAGGCTTGCTACAATTACGTGCTCGATCCGTCCGCGGGCTCGCTCTGCGAGACGTCGACCTCGACGTACATCACCTTCCTCGACTGCGCGTGCGTGTCGTGCGCGGACGCTTGCGCCACGGGCGTGGACGTCTGCGATGCGTACCCCATCAGCTCGACGTGCCTGAGCTGCGCGCAGGAGCTGTGCTCCTCCACATTGAACACCTGCATCTCCGATTGAGCGAGGCGCGCCCGTTCTGCTCACGTGCGTTCCCCACGCACGGACAATCCTCGTAACATCCCAGCGATTCCCGCTTCCTCTCCCATTTCCTTCGTCATCGTCCGCTCTTCCCGATTGAATTCGGGAATGGCCTTCCCGCGGCCGGACGAGGCCGCCTGGCATTCCGTTTGCCCGAGGATGCTCGGGGACGCCCGTTCGGCCGCCTCTCGGCTCACCCGATCCGCGCCCCCGAACGGGAAAAGGAGGGAGGACATGAAGGTCGGGAGAGCATTCTTCGCAGGAATCGTCGGCGGCGCCGCGACGACGCTGATAATGACGGCCGCGCACACGGCCGGCGCGTCGGCGGACGTCATGCAGCTACTCGGCACGTTGCCCGGCAATGCGCCGAGCAGCATGTCGTGGCTCGTTGGATTCCTCGTAATCACCGTGACGTCGGGTCTCATCGGCATCGCCTACGGCGCCGCGTTCGAGACCATCACGCGGAGCGCAGGCGTCGCGACGGGCCTCAAGGTCTCGCTCGTGCACACCGCGCTCGCGGGCATCTTCGTGGGCCTGCTCGGCATGATGCACCCGCTCGTGCCGGAGACCATGCGCGCGCCGGGCTTCTTCATGTCGAAGTACGGCGGGCTCGGGATCCTCGCGTTCGTGGTCGGGCACCTCGTGTTCGGCGCCATCGTGGGGGGGCTCTACGGAGCGGTGACGACCGAAGACGAGACGACGCCGTTCAAGTGATTCGCGTCGAGGGGAAACAAAAAGGAAAAGGCGCGGGCCCTTTTCGCGGGGCTCGCGCCTTTTTCGTATTCGCGCCGAAAATCAGGTCGCCGCGGGCGGCGTCTCCGGATTGGACATCACGCCGCCGAGGGTCAGACCCTCGTCGATCGATTTCACCGCGCGCTTGGCGCGCTTGCGGATGTCGACGTGCAGCGACTCGTCGAAATTGATGGCCGAGAATGCGCCACGCGCCTCGATCTTCTTTTCGAGGCCGAGGTAGGCCTCCGCCTCGTTCCAGCGAAGCTTCCAATCGCGCTTCGCCAGGTTCTCGAGCTTGCCCGCGTCCTCGACGATCTCCTGGTAGCGCTTCTCGTTGCCGAGCTGCGTCCAGAGCTCGGCGCGGAGGTCGTCGTCCTCCGGGCGAAGCGCGACGGCCTTCTTGAGGAGGTCGATGCCCTCGTCCTTCGCGCCCGTGGCGATCTTCGCCCGCGCGAGCGAGCGCCACGCGCCCACCGCATTCGGGTGCGCCTCGGCGAACGCCGTGAGCGCCGGGATCGCGTTCGAGACGCCCTGGATGTTCGTGGCCGCGTCCGCGGGCCAGAAGCGATACTGAAGCGCGAGGAGATCGCCCGGATCCGCCTCGAGCGCCTTGTCGAGCGCCGCGCGCGCCTCGTCCGCGTTGCCCGCGGCCGCGAGCGAGCGCCCGAGCTCGACGTACGCACCCGCCGACTGCGCCTTCTCGACGTACGCCTTCGCCGCCGCGAGGGCCTCGTCCCGCCGGCCGAGGTCACGCAGGGCCGCGATCTTCGCGAGCTCGCCGCGCTCGGCGGAAGCTGCGTCGCCGAGCTTGATGATGCGCTCGGCGATGGCGAGCACCACGATCGGGCGGGCCTCGCGCTCGTGATACGCGAGCTGCTCCAGGTAATAGGCGGCGTCGCGCGCCTCGGCGTCCCACACGGAGGCGAGGTACTCGTCGACCTTGTCGCTGCGCACGTAGGTGAGCGAGGTGGCGTCGCGCGGGTTCTCGTAGACGGGCACGAGGACGCCGAGCTTGGCGAGCGCGTCGAGCGCGGGCTGGCAGTCGGGCTGCGCCTCGAGCGCCAGGACGAACTCGTCGATCGCCGCGTCCTTGTTGCTCATGGTCGCGTGGACCTGGCCGAGGCCGACGTGATAATCCGCGTCGCCCTCGAACGTCTTGCGGATCGACTGATAGGTCTTCAGCGCGGCCGGGTAATCACGCAAGGCCGTCTGCGCCGCGGCGAGGTTCAGGCGCGCGGCGTGATCGTCGGGATCCATCGACGCGATGCGCTTGAGCGCCGAGAGCGCCTTTTCGAAGTCGTTCTCGGCGAAGCCCTTCTGGGCGCGATCGAGCAAGGGCGCCTTGTCGAGGAAGACCTCCAGCGCCGAGACGAGCTGGCTGTTCTTCTTGCGCCAGTTGCCATCCTTGCCCGCGGGCGAGTCGTTGAGGAACGACTTGATCCACTTGCGGGCGTTTTCGATGGACAGGCCCTTGTCGGCCAGACCCTCGAACTCGCTCTTGGGAATGGGGAGCTGCGGCGGCATCCCCTGGCGGCGAGACATCTTCGGGTCCAGGGCAATCATGACCCATTCTTCGTCTTTGCTCATCGCGGATCACGGTAGCGAAAGGCCGCTTCCGAGATCAAGCGCCGAAGGCTCGCGCCACGGCGCGTCAGGAGATGCTGATCAGGATCACGACGACCAAGATGACGACCACACCAACACCGATGGCGATGAGCGCCGGGGTCTGCAAACCAAGCACACGCGGCCGGAGGCGCGTGGTGAACGCATCGGCGTCGAGCTCGGGCGCAGGCAAAGCGTGTCGATCCGGCAGGCGCGTCGCGCCCGGCGGCACCGAACGACCCGGCACGGGCGGCGCGGGCGGAATCGGCGGCGGCGCCGGAATGGAAGGGCCCCCGATCGGTGGCGCCGACGGGGACGGCATCGGCGCGGCGAGCGCCGGGATCTGCGGCGCAGGCGGAATCGGAGGCGGCGCCATGGCCGCGAAGCCCGGAGGCGGCGCGCTCACGGTCTGCGCAGCTGCGCCCTCGGTCGCGCGGGCCGATCGCTCCATCGCGAGCGCAACTTCGAGCCGGCGCAGGCCGTCCGTGATGCTCTGCGCTTTTCCGATGCGCAGCGCCTCCGCGGCGAGCGCGGCCGCGTCGCTCGTGGCCTTCGCGAGCGCGGCCTTCCGCTCGGCACGCGCGTACGCGGCTTTCGCCTCGTCCGCGAGGCGCATGGCCTCGATCGAGAGCCGCTCGGCCTCGCTACGCAGTCGATCCTCGCCGCTCGGCTCGGCGACGGGCGGGGGCGGAGGCGCCGACCCTCCGCTGCGGCTCGTGATGGGCGGCAAGGGCACGGAGGGATCGGCGGGGACGATCTGACCGGGCGGCGCCGGAGGCATGGCGCGCGCGGCCGTCGCGGCGCGCACCTTGCGCAGCATGTCGCCGATGGGCGCGGTGGGATCGTCGAGATCCTCGCTGTCGGGGGGATCCTCGCGGCGAGCTGGTCCGGCGGGGAGTTTGCCCTCGATGACGGTCGCGAAGCTCGGCAGCACGACGCGTTTGTCTTCGGGGGCCTCGGGCAGGGGCGCGGGGCGCGCGGCGGCGACGTCGGGGGCGACGAGCTTCGGATCGAAGGGTTTGCCCCCCTTGAACTGCTGCCGCAGCATGGCGAGCTGCTCGGGCGTACCTTTGACGAGGGTCGGGACCTCCTCGCCCCAGTCGACCTCGCCCTCGCCCGTACCGCGCCCCTCGACGATGCGCGGCGCGTTCCGCAGCGTCCCGAGCCGCCGCGGCGTCACCTTGGCCTCGGCGGTCGTGTCCTCGGTGAGCTCGTTCGCGTCGGTGCTCAGCGGGCCTTGGGCCTCGGCCGATCGTTTCGTGCCCGGGCGCTCGGTGGGCGGGGGCGAATCGCTTCGCTTCGGCGGGTCTCTCGGGAGCGGGGCCACGACCGAGCCGCCGGTGAACGTGGGCGGGCGGGGTTTCGCCTTTTTGACCTCGGGCGTCTGGCTCGCGATCACGCGCTCGAACCAGGCCATCTGGCGCATCGCGTTCCGGCGGACGAAGCGGCCGAGGGCCTCCTCGTTGTCCTCCATGTACCCGTGCGCGCTGAGCCACTCGTCGAGCCGCGCGAGGATCTCGGCGACGGACTGGAAGCGCGCCTTCGGATCCTTCTCGAGACACTTGCTCACGATGCTGACGAGCTCGCGATCGATCTTCGGCCGGAGCTTGAAGAGATCGGCCGGCGGCGCGGTCATGATCTGGCGCGCGAGCTCCATGTCGTTCGGCGCGACCCAGGGCCTGCGCGCCGCGAAGAGCTCGAAGAGCATGACGCCGAGCGAGAAGATGTCGGCGCGCGCGTCGATGTTGTTGCCCGTGGCCTGCTCGGGGGAGATGTACTCGAGCTGGCCCTTCACCATGCCCGTTAGCGTGCGCGTGAGCCTCTGCTTGGCCTTGGCGAGGCCGAAGTCGGTGATCTTCACGTCGCCCTGGAACGAGCAGAGCACGTTGCCGGGCGTGAGATCGCGGTGGACCAGGTTCATGTGCTCGCCGCTCGGCGCGCGCAGGGCGTGCGCGGTGCCGAGGCCGCGGCAGATCTGCCGCGCGAGGAAGACGACCATCCGCTCGGTGAAGGCCTCGCCCGTGTCGAAGATCGTCTTCATGAGCCGCGCGAGCGAGACGCCCTGCACGAGCTCGACGGCGAGGTAAAGGCCCTGATCGTCGCTGCCCCAGCCCACGACCTCGACCACGTTCGGATGCCGGAGCGCACCAGTCATCCACATCTCGTCGCGAAACTGGGCGACGAAGGCGGGATCACTGGCGAGGTGCGGGTGGAGGCGCTTGACGGCGACGAGGCGACCCTCGGCGGGGCCGTGGGTCACGCGGCAGAGATCGACCTTCGCCGACTCCCCCGCCGCGATCTCCGCGAGCATCAGGAAGGAGAGCGCGGACGGGTCTTGCCCAGGAGGCGGCGGCATTCGTTCGTCAGTGTATCAAACCGTTTGCCGCGCCGCAGCGATCGCTTGCGGGAGACCTCCGATGTTTGCCTTGAGGTGCACGTCAAGGTGATCGTCCTTGGTACGGATCGCACGGACCGACGCGACGGGCAGGGCGATCGAGAGATAACGACGAACCTTGGGGTTTTCCGCGATCTTGGGCACCTTCATGAGGTCGAGCGTGAGGCGATCGTCCTTGGCTTCGACCAGCATGGGCGGACGCTTGGGCATGAAGGCGACGAGGTTGCCGGGCTTCGAGAGATCGAGCGCGCCGGACTTCAAGAGGCCGGCGAGCGGCGAGCTCGAGTCGCCGAGCACGGTGAGGGTGAGGCCCTCGATGCGGACCCCGATGCGCATCTCCGTCAGGGAGATGTCGATCTCCTCGATGTGAACGATGAGCGAGGCGCGCAGCGGCGTGCCCATGGCGTCGACGGTCGCGGCGACGCGGATGCCGGGCGGCGCGGCCTCGATGACGATGTCCTTCGGGGCTTTCTTGTTGTCCGGAACGAACTCGCGCGCGAGGTAACGCAGGGCATCCATGGGGATGGAAGCGCGCAGGCCGAGGGCGCTGCGCAAGGCGCGGACGATCTCCTCGGGGTGCTCTTTCAGATAGTTGCCAGCGGTGCGTGCGAGGACGCGGGGATCAGGCTTGGGCATACGGGGGGCTAGAACCTTCGCAGAGGTGCGCTCGTCCGCGCAAGGGGCGCGAACGCCAGGGTTGTGGGGGCGAAGGACGCAACGCGTCGACGCGCTTTTTCTGCGGATCGATCGGGGTCACAATGGCGGGCATGCGTGGAACGTTCGCTTTCTTCTTGGCGGGGATCGTGGGCATGGCCGCATGTGGAACCGGCGGCGGCTTCGATGTCGTGACGAGCGGCGCCACGACGGGCGCGGGTGCCTCCGGGGGCTCGGGCGGCGCAGGCGGCGCGGGAGGCGCAGGCGGCGATGCGACGGGCGGCGGTGGATCGGGCAGCGTGCCGGGCGCGTGGTGCGCGCCGATCCCGGCCTGTGATGCGCCTCCCCCGCCACCGGGCGTGGCCATCGACTGGAACTCGATCCTCCCGCCGATCGGAGACCCGAACCACCGCGGGCGAGATCTCTTCCTGAACCCCGGCGATCCGCAGTGGATCCTGGCGAAGTTCTCGTACGGCACCTTCGACGACGACATCAAAGGCGAGTACGTCGACGTGTACGTGCAGCGCGACTGCGCTGGCACGTGGGAGCACCTCGGGACCGCGACGACGACCGAGGATGGCGAACACCAGGCGGTCGAGGGCGTGGAGGACACGGGAGGTCGCGTCTACTTCCAGATCCCAGAGGAGAAGGCCCTCGGGCTCGGCAGACACAGGGTTCATCTCGTTGTCAAGGGTGACCTCTCGACGACGGACCTCTTCCTCGAGGTCGTGCCGAAAGGGACGCCGGTCTTCGTGAGTGACATCGACGGGACGCTGACGACCTACGAGACGGAGGAGTTCGTCGCGCTCGCGCAAGGGGAGCTGCCCGAGGTGCGAAAGGACGCGGCGAAGCTCTTCGACGTGCTCGTTTCGAAGGGCTATCACCCGTTTTACATGACCGCCCGGCCCGAATGGCTCGGCGCGCGGACGCGGGCGTTCCTCGACCAAAACGGTTTTCCGCACGGGATCGTGCACACGACGCTGACGAAGTCGGGCGCGCTCGGGAGTGAGGCTTCGAGCTACAAGACCGGCGAGCTCGCGATGCTCGCCCAAAAAGGGATGGTCCCCACCTACGCCTTCGGCAATACGGACACCGACGCCGCGGCCTATTTCAACGCGATGGTGCAGCCCGACGAGCGGCGCGTGTTCATCGAGTTCGACGATACGGTGCACGGCGGGCGCCGGATCGAGAGTTACACCGAGCTCCTCGCCGAGGCCGAAGCGCTGCCGAGCCTCTGCCCATGATCGCCGCGGGCGGATCGTGATTCTCCGCGGACTTCCGCCCGTCCGCGAAAGCATGAAACTGCGGGGCGCGGAGGCCGTGAAACCCGGCGGTAATTCGTTATGCTACGGCCGTGGCCTCGAGCGCGCCGGCCGATCGTGATTCCCCATCGAAAGCCGCGCCGCGGCGGCCGGGACGGGTGCGCCGCGCGCTCGCCACCGGCGCCGCCACGCTCGGGCTTTGTGTGGTGTTCACCGGGTCCGCCGCCCTTGCCGTGGGACTGCACCTCGACGTCGGCCCGTTCCGCCGCCTCGCGCGTGATGTCGCGAATCAGGCGCTTGGATCGCTCTTCGAAGGGAAGATCGTCATCTCGGAGATCGATCACCTCGCGCTCGACGAGGTGTCGGTCCGATCGGCGGTCACACTCGATCCGCACGGCACGGAAATCATCCGGGCGAACCACATCCACGGGAGCTTCGACCTTCTCGCATTTGCCCGCGCGTCGCTCTTCGGTACGGGTGAACGCAAGCTCGCCTTCCCCCACATCCGCATCGAGGAGGCCGAGGTGGTGCTCGATCGCGGTCCCGATCAGCGGCTCGGGATCGAGACGGCGTTCAAGCCACGGCCGACGCCGAAGAAGCCCAAGAAACCCAAGAAGCCCGGGGAAGTCGACCGAGCGTCCGAGCAGCCGACGACGGTGGCGCTCGAACGGATCGAGATCGGGCATGCGCACGTGCGTGGGCAGGTGGCGCCGCCGCGCGCGCTCGACGCGGACGTGACGCGCCTGCTCGCTTCGGTGCACGTGACGCCACGCGGGGTCGCCGTGGACGTGGAGCAGACGGGCATTCGCGAGCGCACGCTCGCGCACGTGCCACTCGCGGGCACGGTCGATTACCACCTGCACATCGACACGCCGCCCGAGGCGACGACGACGAACGCGACGCCCGATCCGACGAGCCCGGCGGCGGTGATGCGGATGTGGAGCAGTTTCGCCGGGCACGCGGGGCCGGTCGAGGTGCTGGCGCGCGCGTCGCTCGAAGGCGCGCACGTCTCCGCGGCGGTCGAGCTGCCGCGCGCCGAGCCCGCGGATCTGCGGCAGCTCGTGCCGGATTTGCCCCTGCGCGATCGGGTCTCGGCAAAGGTCACGCTCGAAGGAGACGCGCCCTCGTTCGAGGTCGAGGGGCGGCTCGATGTGACGCCGGCGGAGCGATCGCCAGGCTCGGTCGCGCTCCGGGGCAAGCTCGACGTCACGCGCGGGGCGCGGCTTGCGCTCGACGTGACCGCGGACGACGTCGATCCGCGCATGTTCGTCGATGGTTTGCCCGAGGCGAACGTGGACATGAACGCGCGGCTCGTGCTCGATACGAACCCCGCGCTGCGGCTCGTGGCCGAGGCGAGGACCGAGCCGATGGTGGTGCAAGAGCAGCCGGTGCCGGCGGCCGACGTGCACCTCGTCTACGACCACGGCGAGCTCGAAGGCCGCGTGACCTTGCACGAGCAGGGCGCGCCGACATCCGGATCGTTTGTCGTGCGCCCGGGCGGCGCCGTGCGGTTCGAGGCGGAGACGTTCGTTGCGTCGCTCGAATCGGCGCCGCGGCTCGCAGGTCCCGCGACGGGCAGCGCACGCGTGCACGTGGAGGGCGCGATCCAGGCGGGGAAGATCGACGCGCGTGCCACCGGCTCGGTGCACGAGCTCCACGCGAAGGGCGGCGTGTCGCTCGAACGAGGCCGCGTGGAAGGACGCATCCGCGGGCCGTTCGAAAAACTCGACGTCGAGGCCACGCTCGAAGGCGAAGGGTTTTTCGCGGGCGGGCGCGGCGCGGACAAGGTGACGGCGCACGTGCGTGGTCCGGTCACGGCGCCGAAGGTGGAAGCGCGGCTCGAAGGTGGCGACGTGGGCGAGCTCGAAGCGTCGGCGCGGATCGAGACGAAGGAGAAGAGCGCGCGCGAGGTGGCGCTGCGTCTGTCGCGCGAGGGCGAGCAGATCGAGGGCAAAGCAAAGCGCGTCGCGCTCGAGGGCGGAGCGCTCGCGATCGAGGGGCTCACGGCCGAGGGGCCGGGCGTGGGCTCGCTCGGAGGGACACTCGCGGTGGACGGGCGCGAGCTCACGGGCAAACTCAAGGGCGAGGGCGTGGACCTCGGTCGGCTCGGTCGATTGCTCGATCTCGATCGGAACCTGCGGGGCCTCGCGGACGTGGACGTCGCGCTCACGCGCACGAGGGACGGGCGCAAAGGGCACGTGCACCTGCAGGTCGAGGACGCGACGTTCTCGGCCGGGGGATTGCCGATCACGGGGGCGAGCGGCTCGCTCGTGGCGACGTTCGACGGCTCGCGTGGGGCGATGGATGGCACGTTCCGCCTCGTCGATCGCGACAAGTCCGGCGCGGAGGACGCGTGCAACGGATCGATCGCGGAGGTGCGGATCTCCGGCGCCGAAGGGAATTTGCGCGGGCCGCTCCTGGATCCGGGAACGTGGGCGCGGCTCACGGGCTCGGCGCGCGTGGACGCGCCGGACTGGGATCTGCGGTGCATCGCGCGGCGCCTGCCGGTCGCGCTCGTCCTCAGCGAGGTCTCGGGTCGCCTCGGGACGAGCTTCGCGATCGAGCGGCCCGCCGGGCAGCGGTTCGTGTCGGTGCGTGATCTCGACGTGCGCACGCGTGGCCTCGTGGTCGCGGGGCCGGTGGGGTTCGGCGAGGACAAACCCGCGTGGGAGTCGCGCTCGATGGACGTCGCGGCCTCGGGCTCGCTGAACGGCGCGACGGGCGCGACGGACGTGACGCTGTCGCTCCTCGACACGTCGACGATGGTGGAGCTCGCGACCCACGTGGATCTCGATCTGCCGACGCTGGTGGATGATCCGAAGAAGCGGCGCGCCTCGCTTCTCGCATCGCGCGGGACGGCCGAGCTCACGATCCCGCGGCGAACGGTGCGCTCGTTCCAGACGTTGCCCTCGGTCCTGCGGGATGCGCTCCCGCCGATCCGGGGCGCGATCGCGCTCTCGGCCTCGGCGAGCGGGACGCTCGAAAAGCCGGCGATCCGCGTGAACGCGCGCGGGTTCGGACTCGCGCACGACGCGCGGACGCTCGGCCCGAGCCCGTGGGCGTTCCCCGTCGACATCGATGCAACCGCGACCTACGACGCGAGCAAGGCGACGTTGCGCGCGGCCGTGCGCAAGGACGCACGCGAGCTCGCCCTGGTCGAGGCAAACGCCGACGTCGACCTCGCCGCGCTGCGCGCGGGCCGCGCCATCAAGCCCCGCGGCAGCGCGCGCGCCACGCTGCGTGATCTGCCGCTGGAGCTAATCCCGTTCTTCGCGGATCGCGACGTCGCGGGCCGCGTGAGCGGCGTCCTCCGCTTCGATCAGCGCGGCGACGAGCCCGAAGCCGCGGGGCGCCTCGAGGTGTCGGGCCTGGAGCTCGGCAGCCAGTCGTCCTTCGATCGCGCCACGCTCGAGCTCTCGATCGGAAACCCTGGCGGCGCGGGCAAGCCTGCGCGTGGCGTGGCGCAGCTCGAGCTCGTCGGCCGCGGCGGCGGGCGCATCGACGCCACGGGCTACGCGGGCGTCGACTGGCAAGGCATCGCCCCGCAGATCGACGCGACGCGGCCCGCGGACCTGCTCCTCAAGGCGAACCGCTTCCGCCTCGCGAGCCTCACGCCGCTCGTCTCCGGGACGCTCTCGCGACTCGACGGTACGCTCGACGGCGATCTGCGCGTCGGCCTGCATCGCTTCGGCGAGGACGACGGGCGCATCGAGGCGAACATGGAGGTGCGCAACGGCGTCTTCCACGTCCCGCAGATCGGCCAGGAGTTCAAGAACACGCGCGTCTCGATCCGCACGACGGACAAGGGCGAGCTGCGCTTCGACGACCTCCGCGCCGAGGGCATCAGCGGCGCCGTCGAGGGTTCTGCGATCGTGCACATGAAGGGCCTCGCCTTTCAGGAGGCGCACGGCGAGCTGCGCATCGGTCGGGACGAGGAGCTGCCCGTGACGTTCGAGGGCGTGCCGCTCGGGCACGCGCACGGGAGGATCGTGCTCGCGGCGGAGAGGGAGGGGCGCGAGGTGTCGCTCACGGTGAGCGTGCCCCAGCTTCATCTCGCACTGCCCGCGTCGAGCACGCGTGGCGTGCAGTCGCTCGATGCGAACCCCGACGTCGCGGTCTCGCACGCGCTCGGCCCGCCGAAGGAGGAGCGCCCGAAGGACGCGCTCGCGTACCTGATCACGTTCGAGCTCGGCGACATCCGAATCGAAGGCATGGGCGCGGATCTCGAGCTCACGGGCGGCAGTGCGCCGCCGCGCGTCGCGCTCACGGACGAGACGCGGCTCTCGGGCGACGTGGAGATCGGCCGCGGCTCGTTCGAGATCGTCGGCAAGAAGTTCGAGATCGAGCGGGGTCTCGTGCGCCTGCGTCCGGAAGAAGCGGGCAACCCCTACGTGAACGTGACGGCGCGCTGGGATGCTCCCGACGGCACGCGCGTGTTCGTGGACTACGTCGGTGATCTGAAGCCGATCACCGAGCAGAAGCTCAGGTTCCGATCGAGCCCGCCGATGTCGCAGCAGGCGATCCTGTCGATGATCCTCATCGGCGAGTCGCCCGAGTCCAAGTCCGACACGCAGTCCCAGGCGACGGCGCAGTCGTCGCCGCGCGCGGCGGACGTTGCGGCCGGCGTGGTGGGAGGCGAGATCGCCTCGGCGCAGATCAACGCGATCCTGTCGCAGATCGCCCCGCTCCGTGGTCTGTCCACGCGCGTCGGGACGACCGAGGCCGGCCGGCTTCGCACGACCGTGATCTACGAACTCGGCGACACCGTGACCGCGCAGGCGAGCTACGAAGGTTCGCCCGCGTCGAGCCGCCTCGAAGGCATCCAGAGTCCCACGGGCACGACGCAGGGCACGGAGAACCGCACGGAGTTGAACCTCGACTGGCGCTTCAAGCGCAACTGGGCGCTGCGCGGATCGTTCGGCTTCGGAGGAATCAACCAGCAGCCGAGCTCGGGCCTCGATCTCTTCTGGCAGTACCGCTACTGAGCGGCGCGCGTTTCGAGCTCCGCCGACACGTCGCCCACACGCACGATCGGAGGCTCCGCCGAGACGAGCAGCGGCGCGAGGCCGGCCTGCGCGTGCCGCGAAAAACGCGCATCCTCCGCGCCCGCCTTCACCCGCGCGAAGACCACGCCCTCGCTCGACACCGAGAGCACGCGCGGATCGAGCGACTCCTCCGTGCCATCCGAGAGCACGAGCAGCGCCCTCTGCCCCTCGTCCTCGACGCGAACAGCGCGCACGACGAACGGCGTCTCCTCGGCGCGGAAGTAACACCAGTCGTAGCCGTTCGTGAGGATGAGCCGCCCATCGTCCGGGTGCCGCGCAATCCAGCGATGGAGCGCCTCTTCCAGCGCGGGGTGATCCACGCGCGCGCCGTCGTGCCAGAAGCGGCCCTCGCGATCGAGCACGATCGTGCTCTCGCGCGACGTGCCCGGCGGGGGCGCGAGTTTGTAGAAGTCAGGGTGATCGCCGGGCTTCATGGTCGCCTCCTGTCCGGCCGCCCGTTCAGGCAGCAAACGATCCATAGGGCCGGCAGCGACCGGCGTCACGCCCCGACACGCGCGGCGGTGCTGCGATCGCGCCCGCCTTGGGCTACAACCGGCCCCGATGAACGAAGCGCCGCGAGAATCACTCCCGCACGACGACCACCTCCAGGCGACACGCGCGTACTACGACGAGTTCGCCGAGCGCTACGAGGACCGCCGCGACGGACGTGACACCTCCGGCTACCACGATCTCGTCGACGACCTCGAGATCGACTTCCTCCGCCGCTTCGGCGAGGGCCGCGACGTGCTCGAGGTCGGCTGCGGCACGGGCCTGTTACTGCGGCGCATCGCGGACTTCGCGCGCACGGCCCGGGGCGTGGATCTCTCGCCCGGCATGCTCGAAAAAGCCCGCGCACGGGGCCTCGACGTCACCGTCGGCAGCGCGACCGATCTCCCCTTCCCCGACGCAAGCTTCGACGTCGCCTGCGCCTTCAAGGTGCTCCCGCACATCCGCGAGCTCGAGCGCGCGATCGCCGAGATGGCGCGCGTGGTTCGTCCGGGCGGAACCATCCTCGCCGAGCTCTACAACCCCGTGAGCCTGCGCGGCCTCGTGAAGCGCTTCCTGCCAGCCGGCGCCATCAGCGCGCGCACCAAGGAGGACGCCGTCTACACCCGCTTCGTGAGCCCGTGGGGCGCCGCCCGTCTTTTTCCGCCTGGTGTGCGTGTCCGCGCCTCGCGCGGCGTGCGTATCGTCACGCCCGCGGCCGCCGTCATGCGCGTGCCTCTCGTCCGCAGCGCCTTGGTTCGCGCCGAGCACGCGCTCTGCGACTCCCCGCTCCGGCACCTGGGCGGTTTCTGGATCGTCGCACTTGAGAAGCTTTGAGGGGGCGGCCCTCGTCCCTGTTGTTCCGGTCGGAAATCACTGATATTTTTGCTTCTCGTGGCCTTCGAGGTTCCGCTCGCCCCCATCGCGGAAGCCCGCCCCCCCGGCGGCGATGTTGGCCCCGCCGCGAAGCAGAGCGATACTGCACGTTGCAGGGCCCCCTCCGAGCGCCCGTCGTCGCTGAAAGGACCCGCGATGCCTCCTACGTCCACGAGCTCGATCCCGACTCTCCTCACCGGCGCGGACAACGATCGCGGCGCACTCATCGGAGCGCTCGCGTTTGTCGAGGGTGTGGGCATCGGGGCCATGGGCGCGCGGGAGCTCAAGACATGGATCGAGGAGTACCTCGTGCGCGCCGGTCGCATGCAGCGCCCCATTCAGGTCGCCGAGCCCATGGCAGGGACGCTGCTGCTCGACACACTGAACACCGTGGGCGCGCCGCCCTCGGCAACAAAGGCGCTGCTCGATCGCATCCTCGGCCGCGCGCGATCGCGAGTGGTCTTCACGCTGCGCGGGCTCATCACGGATCCAGCCGAGGACGGCTTCCTCGAGCTCGCCACGAAGTCGAGCCGCGTGCAGCCACTCGGCATCGGCTCGAAGGTGTCGTGGATCGCGCGTCCGCAGAAAGAAGACTCGCTGAGCGACATCGTGCTCAGCCTGTTCGCCGCGGACATCCTTTCGAACCGCAACCTGTACGACCAGAACCTCTGCGTCTGCGACACGTGCGGCCGCGTCTCGTTCCGCGCAAAGATGATGTCGCGCACCGGCTGCCGCGAGCACAACGACGGCCCGCCAGGCGTGAAGCCCACGAGCAGCCGCAGCACCTGAGGGGTGTTCGATAGCGTAGCGCCGGGGTTTCACCCCGGGCCCGAGCAGGGGCTATCCGCCCCTGCACCCGGACCAGGGCAAGCCCTGGACCTTTGGTGCATCGACCGCGATGCGGTCGATGCAAAGGTTCGCGCGATCAGAAAGCGCCGACGACGCCCACGCCAAACCCGTCCGGCATCACCGCGACCGTCGGCACCACGCGCAGCGCAGGGCGCGGCGGTACGGGGCGTTTCTCGATCGTCACCTTCTGCGGCACGTACGCGATCTGCGCCTGCACGATGCCCGCCACGGTGAGCCCAGCCCAGAGGCCGAACGCGACCTGGTTGATGACCAGCGTGATCTGCTGGCGACGCACGAGCTCCTCGCGCTCGGCCCCCGTCGCGATCGTCTGATCGAAGCTCGCGTAGTAGTTGAAGACCTGCGACGCGACGATCGACGTCGCCCCCGTGAACGCCTGCGTGATGGCGAAGGTCCAGCCGAGCCTGTTGCTGCCGTTCTGGAACTGGCCGATGCCGAACGGCATCGCCGCGACGAGGCGCGAGTTCGGCACGACGATCTGTCGCTCGGAGGCCGCCTTCACGAGCGCCTCGATCCAGCGTTTTTCCTCTTCCTTCGCCTTCTGCAGGGCGATGCGCCGGTCTCGCTCCTCCGCAGCGCGCTTCTGCTCCGCCGCGTCGAGCTCCTGGCGCAGGCGTCCGCGCACGACGGTGAAACGATCGACGACCTCCTGCGGGAACACCGCAGGGTCAGGCGAATAACTCGGGTTCTGCCGAAGGATCGTGGCGATCTCCGCCTCGGCCTCGTCGTAGCGCTTGAGCGCGATGAGCGACGCCGCGCGGAGCGTGCGCGCGCGCTGGATGAGGTCCGGGTCCGTGAGTCGACACGGCGCGGTGCCGCTCGTCGGGACAGACTCGCAGGGCTTCTGCGCAGGATCGAGCATCGCCGTGAAGCGCGAAGCCGCCTCGTCGTACTCGGCCGCGTCGAAGCGCGTCTTGCCGAGCTCGAACTGCTGCAAATCGTCCGCACGCGCGGTTTGGGACACGAGGGCGAGCGCGAGGCCCGTCGCGGCCGCGAGCGCCGCGGGCCCGAACGAAGCGCGCCGTTTGGCCCTGGGGCCTCGGCGGTCCCGCCCGAACCGAAGCCCGCCGGGCAGAGCCCGCTGCAGACGAGGTCGCGCCGTCATTCCCCGTAACCGAGTAACCGAGGGACCCTTCTACCGGAATTTGGGCATCGTGGGGACCGCTATCCGCGACCCCGAAGCCCCCCGCCTCACCGCGCGGGCCAGGGCACCACGTTGTGCTCACCGGCGCGCAAACTCACGTTGCTCCGGAAGGGCTCCTCCCCCGGCGCCGTGAACTGGCACTTGTTGTCGTACGTGATCTCCTCGAGCTGCACCTTCTTGGTGGCACCTGGAAAAAGCGTCACTTTGATGTCCGAGCACACCACCTGCGCGTTCGCGGGCGCCGGGCCGAGCGAGACCGTGGACGGGAGCGGCGTGAGCCGGACGCGGTAACGCTGCACGTCGTCGGGATCGTTCTCGGGCGGGGGCTCGACGACGAGGGTTCCGTCGAACGTGCCGCAGCACTTCGAGTCCTTCACGCGGGCCGACACGGCGTGAGCGCCGGGCTTCAGCGTGAACACGCGCGAAAAATGCTTTTCTTCCTTGCCGTCGAGGACGAGGGTCGCGCCCTGCGGGCTGACGAGGAAAACGACCTTGCGCAGATCCGCGGACGGAGGTGGAGGCGCAGCGGCGGAGGTCGTCGGGGCGCTGATCGGGAGCTTGATGCGGATGCTGCGCGGCGTTTCGGCCAGGTTGATCGACGGCGGGGCGGTGCTCGGCGTCCGAGGGTCCGCGGATGCGTCGGGCGCGGAAGGGTTCTTGGGGTGCTCCGTGGAGGCCGTCGTGGCGTCCGTCTTCGGGCCTGCGTCGGCCTCGATCACGGCCGCGGGCTTGCGCAGGCGCGCGACGACGAAGGCACCGACACCGAGCACGAGCGCGCCCGCAACGAGGCCCGCCATCCTGCGCACGAGCTTCTGTCGCTCGGCGCTCACGGAGAGGCTCGTCACGCGCTTCAGGATCGCGAGGTCGTTCGGCGCGAGCGCGTGCGCGCGGTTGAAGTCGGCCGCGGCACCGGTGCGATCGCTCGCCTTGCGCGCGGCCTCGCCGCGGGCGACGAGACACGACACGAGCCGCGTCGTGAGGGCGTCCGCATAACCGACCGGGTCCTCGAAATAAGCCTCGATCTCGCGCCGCGGGTCGGTGATGCCGAGGGCCTCGAGCTCGGCGCGGATGAGCTCGCCGAGCTTGCCGGGGCCCGCGATGCGATCGGCCGCGGCGTGCGCGAGAGCGCCGTCGATGATGCGCGCGAACCGACCGCCCACCGTGGGCCGCTCGTGATCCGCGGGCGGATAGTCGCCTTCGAGCACACGCCGCAGGACCTGCGCCGGGTTTTTCCCTTCGAACGGCAGGTGCCCCACGAGGCACTCGTACATGAGCACGCCAAGCGCGAAGACGTCCGTGCGCCCGTCGACCTCGCCCGCCTCGATCTGCTCGGGCGCCATGTGCGCCGGCGATCCGAGCACCTGCCCGGTCGACGTCACGCCTTGCGCGTCGAGGAGCTTCGCGATGCCGAAGTCCGTGAGCTTGATGAGCACACCGAGATTACCGGCACGGCTCGGCACAGGCCGTGGTGTCGATCGCGGAGCGTCGGGGACGGGCGTCTCGTCGACCTTGTCGGCGCGCGTGCGCGACTCGCTCGTGCGATCGGCGGGCAGCTCGACGAGCACGTTCTCCGGCTTCACGTCGCGGTGCACGATGCCGCACGCGTGCGCGTGCTCGAGCGCCTCGCAGAGCACGAGGACGATCGACGCACCGATCTCGGCGGGCATGTCGCGGTGGCGCTGGAGGATCTTTCGTAGCGTGGTGCCGCGGCAGAGCTCGACGACGAGGTAACGCTCGCCGTCCTCCTCGCTGGAGACGTCGTACACCTCGACGATCCCCGGGTGCCGGAGCTTCGCGGCCGCGCGTGCCTCGGCGACGAACCGCGCGGCGACCTCGGTGTTCTCACGCAGGTGCTTGTGGATGAGCTTGATGGCGACTTCACGCCCGAGACGAACGTCCCTGGCGCGATAGACCGTCGCCATCCCACCGTGCCCGATCTCCTCGATGAGCTCGTACTTTGCGAGCCTGGGGAGCCCCGGCAGGGCGGAGGGTTCCGTCATTCCACGACCTTCACGCGGATCGAGTTCGTCGATCCACGCACGCCGATCGGCGCGCCGAAGATCGCGACGAACTTGTCCCCCGGCGAGACGAAGCCGTTCGCGAGCAGGATCATGCTCGCGCGATCGACCATCTCGTCCGCACTCGTGACCTTGTCGAGCGGCCAGGGCACGACGCCCCAGAGGAGCGCGAGCCTGCGGCGCGTCGCCGCGTTCGGCGAGAACGCGACGATCGGCACGACGGGCCTGTGCTTCGAGGCGTAAAGCGCCGTGGAGCCGCTCTCCGTGAAGGCCACGATGACCCGCGCGCCGATGTCGCGCGCGATGTCGCAGCCGTTGCGCGCCACGGCCTCGGGCACGTTCGCGCGCGCGCCGGGCATCTCGCTCGAGAGAGGCCGGAAGAACTTGCTCTGCTCGGCCTCCATGACGATGCGGCTCATCACGCGCGCGACGAGCGGCGGGTGCGCGCCCGTCGCCGTCTCCTGCGAGAGCATCACCGCGTCCGTCCCCTCGAAGACCGCCGTCGCCACGTCGCTCGCCTCGGCGCGCGTCGGACGCGAGTTCGTGACCATCGACTGGAGCATCTCGGTCGCGACGATGACCGGCTTCTGATGCACGCGCGCAAGTCCGAGGATCTCGCGCTGGATGACGGGCACGCGCTCGGGGTTGAACTCCACGCCGAGGTCACCACGCGCGACCATGACGGCGTCGGTCACCTGGATGATCGACTCGAGGTTCTCGACGGCCGCGGGCGTCTCGATCTTCGCGACGATGGGCGTCGGCCGGCCCCACGCTTCGCAGATGTCGCGCACGAGCCGGATGTCGTCCGAGTTGCGCACGAAGGAGAGCGCGACGTAGTCGATGCCGAGCGAGAGTCCGAACGAGAGATCGGCCTTGTCCTTCTCGGTGAGCGCCGCGAGACGCACGCGCCGCGCCGGCAGGCTCACGCCGACGCGATCGCGAAGCTGTCCGCCCTGCGTGGCCACGGCATGCACGCGCCGGCCATCGACCTTGGTCACTGTGAGGACCATGCGTCCGTCGTCGACGAGCACGATGTCGCCCGGCTGCAGATCCTCGGCGAGGCCCTCGTACAGGATCGGCATCTCGCCGGGCCCGCCGAACTGCTGCTCCTTCGTGGCCTCGATGAGGACGACCTGTCCGTCCGTGGGCACATCCATCGTGCCGCCCTCGAACTTGCCCGCGCGGATCTTGGGACCACAAAGGTCCTGCAGGATCGCCACGGGTTTGTCGCAGGCCTCGGCAGCGGCACGGACGGCCTGGAAACGGCGCGCGTGCTCGTCATGGGTGCCGTGGGAAAAGTTCAGCCGCGCCACATCCATGCCGGCGCGGATGAGTTGCTCGAGCTGGGGCTCGGATGCAGGGCCTATCGTGCAGACGATCTTCGCGCGACGTACGACCACGGGCGCAGCATGGCATGACGTCCGCGCCGCTAACAGGGCCTTACGCTAGGAAGCTCCGTGAGCCGTCCGACGTGGAACGGGGGGTCCTCCCGGGTCGCGGGGACGAGCCCGCTCGACGCTCCGCGCCATGCCGCGCTTTACCCGCTGCCCGCGCCGCGCTACCCGAGGGCGCATGCTGAAACGCGACGCGCGCGGGGCCGCCACGATGGGCGGCGTCCGCCTCGAGGACCTCCTCGACCTCGGGACGGAGCCCGGAGAAGGCACGGAACGACCGCGCACCCCCGCCTACGTGTACGACGTGGACGCGATCGTGCAGGCAGCGCGGGATCTTTCCGCTGGGTTTGAAGGCGCGCCTCACTTGGTCGCCTACGCGATCAAAGCGAACACGGCGGGCCCCATCGTGCGCGCGCTCGGCGCCGCCGGCTGCGGGGCCGAGGTGGTCTCCGGCGGCGAGCTCGCCGTGGCGCTCGGCGCGGGCATCCCCGCGGATTCGATCCTGTTCAGCGGCGTCGCCAAGACGGCGCGCGAGATCGATCAGGCGATCGGCGCCGGCGATCGCGGGATCTTCGCGTTGCAGATGGAGAGCGTCGAGGAGATCGGGCGCGCCGCGGCCCGCGCCCGCGCGCTCGGGCGCAAGGCGCGCGTGGCGTTCCGCGTGAACCCGAGCATCGAGGCCGACACGCACGCGCACGTGGCGACAGGCCACGACGAGGCGAAGTTCGGCATCGCGCTCGCCGATCTTACGGCGGCGTACGAAGCGGTCGACGCGGCAGAAGGTGCGCTCGAGCTCGTGGGCATCGGCTGTCACATCGGCTCGCAGCTCACGCGCACGGACGAATACCTCGCGGGCGCGCGCGTCGTGCTCGATCTCGCGGCCGAACGCCGCGCCGCGGGCAGGCCCCTCGCGTACCTCGATCTCGGCGGCGGTTACGGCATCGACTACGGCGCGGGTTGCCCTGTGTCGCCCGCGGATTTCGCGCGGGCGGCGACGCGCCTCGTCGCAGAGCGAGGCTTCAGCGGGACGCGCATCGTCGTCGAGCCGGGGCGCGCGCTCGTGGCGCCGTACGGCGTGCTCTGCGCGAGCGTGGTGATGGCGAAGCGCTCGCGCGGCGAGCCTGCGCGACGGTGGTTGATGATCGACGCAGGCATGAACGATCTCATCCGTCCCGCGCTCTACGGCGCCAAGCACCGCATCGAGCCGATCGACGCGCCGCCGCCGGCTGCAGGCACGGCGCCCGGCTACCGCGTCGTGGGGCCCGTCTGCGAGAGCTCCGACGACTTCGGCGAGCATCCCTTCGCGGATCCGCTGCCGCGCGCCGTGGTCCTCCGCGACGCCGGCGCGTACGGCTTCGTGATGGCGAGCGAGTACAACGGGCGCGGGCTGCCGACGGAGATCTTCCTCGCGGGCGGTCGCGTGGCGACGATTCATCCCTCGCGTGACGCCGCGGCCTGGGCCGCGTCCCGCCTCTTCGGCTGACAAAAAAAAAAACGAAAGGGGCGAGCCCGTGTGGCCCGCCCCTTTCTTTTGGGGATGTCGACATGCTCAACGTCGTCGACGTTGAGCATGTCGATCCACCTCGATCAGCGACGCTCGCGCGGCGGACGGTCGCCGCGCGGGGGACGATCCCCGCGGTCGCCACGATCGCCGCGCGGCGGACGATCGCCGCGGGGGCCGTCACGACCCGGATCACTCCGGCGCGGCGGCGGACCACCTCCCGCGTCGCGCTCGCGCGCCTGATCGAGACGGGCCTTCGCTTCCACGCCGGCTTGCCCCTCGGGGAGCGGCAGCACCTCGCGGCGGCTCAGGCGGATCTTGCCCTCGCGGTCGACGCTCACGACCTTCACCTCGACCGTGTCGCCTTCCTTCACCACGTCCTCGACGCGCTCGACGCGCGTGTGTGCGAGCTCCGAGATGTGGACGAGGCCGTCGGTGCCGGGGAGGATCTCGACGAACGCGCCGAAGTCCGTGATGCGCTTGACCGTGCCCTTGTAGACCGCGCCGACCTCGGGCTCCGCCGTGAGGCCCTTGATGATGTCGAGCGCCTTCTTCACGGCGTCCGCGTCCGGCGACGCCACGTTCACCGTGCCGTCGTCCTCCACGTCGATCGCCACGCCCGTCTGATCGACGATGCCCTTGATGGTCTTGCCGCCGGGGCCGATGATCAGGCGGATCTGGTCGGGCTTGACCTTGATCGTCGTGATGCGCGGCGCGTACTGGCTGAGCTCCGGCCGCGGCGCGGGCAGCGCCTCCAGCATCTTGCCGAGGATGTGCAGCCGGCCCTCGCGCGCCTGATCGAGCGCCTGCGCCAGGATCGCCCGCGACAGGCCTGCGATCTTGATGTCCATCTGGATCGCCGTCACGCCGCGCGCCGTGCCGCAGACCTTGAAGTCCATGTCGCCGAGGTGATCCTCGTCGCCGAGGATGTCGCTCAGGATCGCGTACTTGTTGTCCTCGGCGATGAGGCCCATCGCGATGCCGGCGACGGGCGACTTGATCGGCACGCCCGCGTCCATGAGCGAGAGGCAGCCGCCGCAGACGGCCGCCATCGACGACGAGCCGTTCGACTCGAGCGTCTCGCTCACGATGCGGATCGTGTAGGGGAACTGCTCCTGCGCGGGGATCATGCGGGAGAGCGCGCGCTCGGCGAGGGCGCCGTGCCCGATCTCGCGCCGGCCGGGGCCGCGCATCGGCTTCGTCTCGCCCGTCGAGAAGGGCGGGAAGTTGTAGTGGAGGTAGAAGCGCTTCCAGCTCTCCCCCATCAGGCCGTCGATCTTCTGCTCGTCCGTCGAGGTGCCGAGCGTCGTCGTCACGATCGCCTGCGTCTCGCCGCGCTGGAAGAGGGAGCTACCGTGCACGCGCGGCAAGAGCCCCGCCTCGCACATGATCGGCCGGATCGTGCGCGTGTCGCGGCCGTCGATGCGCTTGCCCTCGTCGAGGACGTAGGTCCGCACGACGTGCGCCTTGCGCTCCTCGAACTCCGCCTTGATGAGCTTCTCGTTCGCGACGTACTTCTCCGGGCCGAGCTCCGCGAGCAGCGCCTCGCCGAGCTTCTTCTTGAGCGCCGAATACCCTTCGTAACGCGCCTTCTTGTCGGTCACGCGGGTCGCCGACTTGAGATCGTTGTCCACGATCTCGGCGACGCGCGCCTTGATCGTGTCCTCGAGCTGCGGCGCCTGGAACGGCTTCTTCGGCTTGCCCACGGCCTGCCGCATCCGCTCCATGAGGTCGATCACCGGCTGCGCCGTCTCGTGCGCGAACATGAGCGCGTCGATGATGTCGCTCTCAGTCGCCTCGGCGGCGCCGCCCTCGACCATCACGATCGCGTCGCGCGAGCAGGCGACGACGAGGTCGATGTCACACTCCTCGATCTCGCTCGCGGTCGGATACGCCACGAGCTCGCCGCCCTTGCGGCCCACGCGCACGCCGACGACGGGCCCGTTCCAGGGGATGTCGGAGATGTGCAGCGCCGCGCTCGCGCCCGTGAGCGCGAGGACGTCGGCCTTGTTCTGCTTGTCGCTCGACAGGACGGTCGCGATGATCTGCGTGTCCTTCTTGAAGCCCTCCGGGAAGAGCGGACGGAGCGGGCGATCCATGATGCGGCAGGCGAGGATCTCCTCGTCGCGCTGGCGCGCCTCGCGCTTGAAGAAGCCGCCCGGGATCTTGCCGGCGGCGTACGTCTTCTCGACGAACTCGCAGGTGAGGGGGAAGAAATCGAGCCCGGGCCGCTCGTCTTGCGACACCGCGGTCACGAGGACCATGGTCTCGCCGTAGGTCACGAGGACGGAGCCATGGGCTTGCTTGGCCAGACGACCGGTCTCGAGCGTGAGGGCTCGGCCGCCGACCATGACGGATTCACGAACGTACATGTGTCTTGCGCTCTCTCTCGCGGCGCGCGATCGCGCTCCCGAAGACCCTGACATCCGAGCGCAAGGCGGATCTTCTTCCTCGATTCCTGCCCAGGAGCAGCAGCGCTGCTGGGCACGAAGCGAAGACGAAGACGCTCCGTAGCGCTCACGGCCTCGGGGAACGCCCCCGCGCCCCGTTCTATTGTCCAAACCGACGTATTTCGGCTCTCTGTGTAGAGCCTCCGGCGGAGCCCCGCCACTTTTTTCGGCGGACCGGCGACCCGTTCTTCCGGAAGTACTTCCATAAGTTGCACGGACAAAACGCACAAAAGCGAAGAGGGCTCGCTCCCCGTCCGGGGAACGAACCCTCTCGTCGCGCTCGCCTGTGCGCTTACTTGCGGATGTTGAGGCGGCTGATGAGCGTCCGGTACCGCTCGATGTCGATCCGCTTCAAGTAGTCGAGCTGGCGGCGGCGCTGACTGACGAGCTTGAGAAGGCCACGGCGCGAGTGGTGGTCCTTCTTGTGCGTCTTGAAGTGCTCCGTGAGCTGCGTGATCCGCTCGCTGAGGAGCGCGATCTGCACCTCGGGCGAGCCGGTGTCGCCCTCGTGCGTGCGGAACTTGTCGATGATCGTCGTCTTGTGAATCGGGTGAAGCATCGGTCTGTCACTCCTCGGCGTACCCTGGCGCTGCCGAGCGCCGGGTCGTCCAGGCGTCGCCCGACGGCGAGCGCGCGCCCGTAGCGGCGCGTGCCCACGTGATCGGGCCGAACGAAAAACGGAGGCGGAGTATACGCATCTCGTCCGTTCGGTCAACGCGCTCCTCCGGACGGAGGCGGACAGTCGGGGTGGGCGGTGGGATTGTCACCCTCGGGAAGCCGACTTCCGCTAGTCTGCGTCGCGATGGCCGGCAATTTTCGGCCCCCCGATTCGGGGGCTTCTCCCCATATGGCTGCGTCCTCGGCACAGCCATCGATCGTCGTGGGCCCCGCGACCACGAACCTCACCGGGATCGGATCCGCGGCCACCGGGTACGGATCGGCCGACTCGTTCGTGGCAGGCATCGCCGCCGCCCAGCGCGTATGCCCGACGTGCAACAGCCGTTTTCCGGGCGAGTACAAGGTCTGCCCGAAGGACGGCGCCGAGCTCCAGGAGGAGACGCACGACGAGCTCCTCGGCCAGACCCTGCGCGAGTCGTACACCATCGTCCGCGTGATCGGCGAAGGCGGCATGGGCCGCGTCTACGAGGCGCGCCACACACGCATCGGCTCGAAGCGCTTCGCCATCAAGATGCTGCACCCGGAGTACGCGCGTCAGCCCGACGTGCTCTCCCGCTTCCAGCGCGAGGCCGAGGCCGCAGCGCAGATCAAGAGCCCCCACGTCATCGACGTCTACGACATCGATCGCACGGCCGACGGGCGCCCCTTCATCATCAGCGAGCTGCTCGACGGCAAGGAGTTCGCCGACCTGCTCACGCAGATGGGCAAGATGGCCGTGCCGCAGGCGGTGCGCATCGTCCGCCAGGTCTGCAAGGCGCTCGCCGCCGCGCACGCGAAGGGCGTCGTGCATCGCGACATGAAGCCGGAGAACGTCTTCCTCATCGGCGATCTGACCCGCCCGACGGCGAAGGTGATCGACTTCGGCATCTCGAAGATCGAGGACAACGCGACCGGCAAGGCGCTCACGCGCACGGGCATGATCATGGGCACGCCCGCGTACATGGCGCCCGAGCAAGCGCGTGGTCACCGCGTCGACCACCGCGCCGACATCTACGCCGTCGGCGCGATGCTCTACTGCGCGCTCACGGGCAAGCGTCCCTTCGATCACGGCGATCCCGCGGCGACACTCATGGCCGTGCTCTCCGAGGATCCGCAGCGGCCACGCGCGCTCGAGCCGAGCATCCCCGAGACGCTGGAGATGGTTATCCAGCGCGCGATGGCCAAGGAGCCGGACGCTCGTCACCAGAGCATGGCCGAGCTCGACGCCGATCTCGCGCCCTGGGACACGGAGGAGCCAGCCAGCGCCGCGATGGTCCCCGTCGGGAATCCGACCGGGACCGGGACCGCGGCGCGCCCGTCGGCGCTCTTCATCAAGCAGCAGCAAGAGGCCACGATGGCGCGGCCGATGCTCGTGCTCATGACGGTGCTCGGCATCTTCTTCACGCTCGGCGGCCTCATCACGACCGCGGCGTCCATCTTCCGCATCACGCGCGGCGGCGGCGCGACGGCGAACCTGACCGTCTCGGAGTCCGTCCTGCTCCTGCTCCTCATCCCGGTCGCGCTCGCGACGCCGATCATCCTGTTCATCCGCCACATGCGGAAGGCGGTCTGGAGCAACACGGTGAAGGCGATCGAGCTGCTCGGGCGGCTGCGTCGCCCGGTGGTCGTGGGCCTGTGCGCCTACGGGTTCGGCTCGATGCTCGTGCGGCTCATCGAGTCCGTGCTGCTCCGGCGCGCGGTCGGCGTGGCGTGGCCTGTGTGGGATGTGCTCCTGCTCGTCATCGCGCTCGTCGCGGCGCTGATCGCGCATCTGATGCTCGACGGCGACAACAAGAAGGCGGTCTAGCGCCTACCACCGCGTCCGCGCGGCGGGGGCGGCGGCATGGCGAGCGCATCGGCGCTGCCGAGGCCCTGGGCCCGATCGAGGTAGGCCTGGAGCATCACGGCGGCGGCCATCCCGTCGATGACGCCTTTTTGTCGCTTGGCCGAGGTGCCGCCCTCCCGGAGCTTCCGGGCCGCCTCCACGGTCGTCCAGCGCTCGTCGAAGAGCTCCACGGGCACGCCCGTGGCCTGGCTGATCTCCTGGGCGAGGTCGGCGGCGCGCGTGGCCATCGGGCCGTATGCGCCCGACATGTCGAGCGGCAGGCCGACCAGGAAGAGCCCCACCCCTTCCTCGCGGGCGAGCTCGCCAAGGGCGCGAATCAGCGCCTTTTTATCGCGCCCGTCGAGTGGGGGCCGGGGGTGCGCGAGCAGGCCGAGCTCGTCGGCGATCGCCACGCCCACCCGGGCCTTGCCCAGGTCGAGCGCACATACACGCGGGGGGTTTGGGGGCACAGCTCCGCTTGTCGGAGCGGAGCCCCCATCGTTCGGGTTCGGGGGACGGCCAGGACGCTCTCCCATACCCGAGACAAGGGAGGACAGACCCCGTCGTACGTCAAGAGGTCGGCAGAGCTTGACCCTTCTCGGCTCTCCGACCATAAGCCGCGGCGGACATGGAACTTCGCGCGGTCAAGGGGATGAACGACATCCTGCCGGACGAGGCGGCGCGCTGGCAGCGCCTCGAGCAGGCGTTCCGCGAGCACGTCGCTCGGTACGGCTACGACGAGGTGCGCACGCCGATCCTCGAGCACACCGCGCTCTTCTCGCGGCAGATCGGCGAGACGACCGACGTCGTGGAGAAGGAGATGTACTCGTTCGCGCGTCACGGAGACGAGCTCACCGTGCGCCCCGAAGGCACGGCCGGCGCGGCGCGCGCGTACGTCGAGCACAAGATCCACACGAAGGAGCCCGTCTCGCGCTGGTACTACCTCGGCCCGATGTTCCGCGGCGAACGCCCGGCGAAGGGCCGCTACCGGCAGTTTTATCAGGCGGGCTGCGAGCTCTACGGCGACGCGGGGCCGCTCGCCGACGCCGAGATGATCGAGATGATCCTCTCGCTGCTCAGCAGCGGGCTCGGCATCAGCAACATCGAGGTGCGGCTGAACTCGCTCGGCGCGTCGGGCACACGCGCGCGGTATCGCGACGCGCTCGTCGCGTACTTCACGCCGATGAAGGACAAACTCTCCGAGGACTCGCAGCGCCGGCTGGAGAAGAACCCGCTGCGCATCCTCGACTCGAAGGACCCGCGTGATCGCGAGGCCTCGAAGGGCGCGCCCTCGATCCTCGAGCTGCTCGACGAGGCCGACGCCGCGCACTTCGCGGGCGTGCGCCGCCACCTCGATGCGCTCGACGTTCGGTACATCGTCGACCCCACGCTCGTGCGCGGACTCGACTACTACACGCGCACGCTCTTCGAGTTCGTCACGACCGCCGGTGATCTCGGCGCGCAGAGCACGGTCGTCGGTGGAGGCCGCTACGACAACATGATCGAGGGCCTTGGTGGCCCGAGCGTGCCCGCGATCGGCTTCGCGATGGGCATCGAGCGGCTGCTCACGTTGATGCCCGGCGAAGCCTCGCGCGAGCGCCCCGCGATCTACATCGCGCCCCTCTCGGACACGTGCACGAGCCGCGCGCTCGTGCTCGGCCGCGACCTCCGCGCGCGCGGCGTGCGTGTCGAGGTCGACGGACGCGGCGGACGCCTCAAGGCGATGCTCCGCCGCGCCGATTCGCTCGGCGCGAAGCTCTGCGTGATCCTCGGCGACGGCGAGCTCGAACGGGGCGTCGTGTCGGTGAAGGATCTTGCGGCACACAAGCAGGACGAGGTACCGCTCGCGGATGCGGCGGACGTCCTCGCGGCGCGGGCGCGGGCCGAGGTTTCTCCTCCGCCGGGCGAGGCGCGGTGAGCGTCCTTCGAAGGCGTGGCGCCTCGCTGGCCTCCCTCGTGATCGCGGCGCTCGTCGCGGTCCCGGGGCTCGCGCTCGCACAAGGCGGCATGGGCCCGGGCGGGCCTGGAGGTGGTCCACCTCCCTCGCAGGGGCGCCCGAAGCAGCCGCCATCGGACCAGCCGCAGACGCACGCCGCCTCCGGCGCCGAGGACGCTCCGCAGATGCAGACGCAGGAGCCCTCGCTGCCGCAGGATCCGCTCGCGGTCCCGCCGGCCGTGGCGAAGCGCCTCGGATCGAGCTCCGATCCGGAGGCGACCCCGCCGCTTTCGCCGTCCGAGCGGCGTTTTTATGGCCTGTGGTATTCGGAGAAGAGCCCGAAATACGAATTTCGCACGCTCTTTCCCCTGTGGGCCGAGTGGAAAAAGCCGCAAGAGAAGGACCGCGCCAGCCTCTTCGGCCTCTTTTATTACAACCGTCGCAGCCCCAAGGCCGACGCCGACGTCCTTTTCCCGCTGTTCTGGCGACTCCGTGACGGCCAGACCCGCACGACGGTCATCGGTCCGTACGTGCACCAGGAGCGTGAGGCCACGGCGAAGCAGCCGGCGAGCCACATGAACATCCTGCCCCCGCTTTTCTTCGAGGGAAAGACGGGGACGAAGAGTTACCTGCACATCCCGCCGCTGCTCACGTTCACGCAGCACACGGATCACGACGGCCTCGACATCGTCGGCCCGATGTTCTGCAAATGGAAGGGCGGCCCCGCGTGCGACACGCGCACCGCCGACGACATCGACCTCGGCGTCGCGCCTCTTTATTTCTACGGCCGGAACGAGACGACCGAATACGAGATCATCCCGCCGCTCCTCCATTACTATCGTTACAACGAGATCGGCGAGAGCTGGCTCAACGTCTGGGGCCCCTACATCCGCCGCCACGATAACGAAAGCGACAGCCGCCACGTCGTGCCGTTCTACTGGCATACCTGGGGCAAGAACAAGGAACACCTCACGGTCTTCCCGTTCTTTCATTATGGCTACGAGGGCAACGCCTCGCGCCTCGTGACGCCGCTCTTCTGGTGGGAGCGCGGCGAGAAGGGCGAAAAGACGTTCGCGACCTGGGGCTATGCCCATTACCAGGGCCGCACCGAGCTCGAGATGATCACGCCGCTCTACTGGCATTATCGTGATCCGGACATCGGGCTCGATCGGAAGCTCTTCTTCCCATTCTTCTACAAGGGCGAATCGCCGCGCGGCAAGGAGCTCGCGGTCTTCCCCTTCTATGGCCGATTCCAGCGATACGGCCTCAGCGACGAGACCTGGATCACGCCGCTCTTCCGCTATCGCACGGACACCACGGGCTGGGCGGCGAACCTCTTCCCCATCTTCCACATGGGGCGCACGCATCAATCGTCGCACCTCGTGCTCGCGCCGTTCGTGTGGGATTTCGCCTCGCCGACGTCGCGCGCGACCGTCGTGCTCCCGGGCTTCTTCCGCTTCGCCGACCAGGACGGCGTCTCGCAGCTCGCGCTGAACACGTTCTATCGCGAGAAGAAGGTCCCGGGCGGATCCGAATGGGAATTCCACTTCTTCCCGTTCTTCTCGTACGGCCAATCGCCCGTCGGCCACTGGTGGAACGTCCTCTACGGTTTGGCGGGGTATACGCGCGAGGGGACGATGTCCAAGATGCGCCTCGCCTATATCCCGATCACGCTCAGCAAATAGCTCGGCCACGCGAGGCCTTTCCGCGCGTCGAATGGCGTGGTAACGTAGGCGTGTGCTTGCTTTTCGTCGCGCGCTCACGCTGGGGATCGCGGTCGCCTCGCTCCTCGTGACCCGGGAGGAGGCGCAGGCAGCGCCGTGCGGGCGGGTTCGATTCGTCACGGTCTACGATTCGCACGGACTCACGGCGTTCGGCGACCGGATCGACGGCTGGCTCCTTTCGCAAAAAGACGCCGAGCTCGAGAGCTACACGCTCGGCGGCGCGTCGACGGAGTGGCTCATCACCGCGAAGGTATCGCGGAGAGGCTACCATTACCATAGCTGCGACAAATCGCCGATCGTCGCACGGGTCCGGTTGCCCGAGCGCAAGCTGCGCGCGCCGACGCTCGACGAATTGCTCGCGCCGCCCGGCACGTATGAAAAGCAGGTCGTGCTCGTCGGGCTCGGCAGCAACATGCCCGGGGAGCCTTCGCTCCAGGTCGGGAGCGTCGAGCAGACGATCCGGCGAATCAAGTCGCATCCGAATACCGTCTGCGTGTGGATCGGTCCGCCCTCGATGCGAAAATGGTCGCCGGGCTTCGGCGACAAGGTCTACGCAATGCTACGCGCCGGCATCAAGGCCGCCGAGGAGGATCCGAAGGCCGCGCCCGCCTGTCACCTCGTCGACAGCCGCAAGTTCTCGTCCTACCCCGACGGCGGCGACGGCTGGCATTACGGATTTTTCCCGGCCGGTATCGAGGCCGCCACGAAATGGGCGGACGGCGTCACCGGCGAGCTCGACAAGATCCTCCGCGCCTCGCACCCCGCCGCTCCGATGGCCAAAAACGAGGCAAGCACGCGGCAGCAACCGCTGTCGACACCCAGCCCCTGACGCGATTCAAGCGCGTCCGGTGGGCGGCCCTTTTCGCCGGACGCGTTGTTTCATCGCGAACGAGATCCCGTCCTCCAGGGTGGACCGCGTCGTGATGCGCCCGAAATCCACCTGGAGCTCCACGAGCGTCCGCGCGATCTCCGGGCCGATGCCCACGAGCACGCTCTGGCAGCCGAGCAGCTCCGCCGCTTGCACCGCGCGCGCGAGGTGCGCCGCGACCGCCGTGTCGAAGGTCGGGACGCCCGTCACATCGAGGATCACGATCTCGGCGCCCCGCTCGTGAATCGCGCCGAGCAACGTCTGCAGCGCGCGTTCGGCCCGCCGATCGTTCATCTCGCCGACCAGCGGCATGAGGAGCACGCCCCGCCCGACCTGGAGCACCGGCATGCTCATCCGGTCGAGCATCGTGGTCTGCGCTTCGATGACCGCGCGTTGCTCGCGGTTCTCCGCTTCGAGCCGCTCGGCCCGTTGCAGGCGCTCCTTCATCGTCGTGATATCGGTGACGATGCCGCAGAGGCCCACCACCTCGCCGCCGACGTTCCGCAGCGGGAACTTGCGCGTCCAGATCGTGCGCGTCACGCCGTCCGAGCTCGTGGCGAGCTCCTCGTTCTCGTTCGGCTGACCGCTGCAGAACACGACGTCGTCGAAGTGCCAGAAGACCTCGGCCTGTTCCTTCGGCATGAAGTCGGGATCACTCGCGCCGATCAGCACCTCGTACCGCTGACCGACCAGGCGGCAAAACCCCTGGTTGCAGGCGATCAACCGGTGATCGCGGTCCTTGACGAAGATGGGATCGGGGATCGTGTCGAGCACGAGCTGGAGGAGCAGGAACGTCTTCCAGTCGGCTCGCTCGATGCTCGGAAGGAGGAATGCCGCGACGCTCACGATGCCCCCCTACCCCCTCAGCCCGTGATCCCCCAGGCCTGCGCGATCTCGCGCGTCTCCACGTGCTCGGGGATCGCGACGAACGTCCGTCGCGCGTCCGCATCCGTGATCGTCGCGGTGCGACGCTCGATCTCCTGCAACGCCTCCGCGATCACGGCGCGCGCCTCTTCCACCTGACCCGCTGCGTGGAGCGCGCGCGCCAGGATGAGCCGCACGAGCCCCTCGCCCTCTTCGAGCGCGCCCACCTCCGCGAGCAGCTTGCGCGATGCGCGCGCGTTCGCGAGCGCCTCTTCCACGTTGCCCACGGCGAGCAGCACCCGCGCGAGCGTCGCGTGCCCGTGGCAGAGGTACGGCGGTGCGACCGCGAGCCGATCCACCGCGCGCCGCGCCTCGGCCTCCGCCTCCGCGAGGTCGCCCATCATCAGGTGGATCGTCGCGAGCTCGTCGCGCCCCACGCCTTCGAGCCGGCGATCGCCGTGCGCCGCGAACTCCGTGACGGCCTGCTCTTCGAGCGTCTTCGCCTCTTCCAGCCGGCTCATCCGCGCGAGCGCATACCCGAGGTCACGCTGCGCCGACGAGACGATGTGCTTGGCGCCCATGCGCTCGGCGTCCACGATCGCCGGCACGAGCGCTTTCTCCGCGCCGCTCCAGTCGCCGACTTCCAGGCAGGACGCGCCGTAGTTCGCACGCTGCAGGCACGCGTTCCGCACGTCGCCGGCCTTCTCGAACCCCTCGGCCGAGAGCGCGAAGTACCGCGCGGATGCGCCCGTCTCGCCGACGAACGGCGCGCGGAACGCCCGCGCGCGCTCGCGCCAGCCCACGGCCAGCGGCTGCTGCGAATTCCCCGCGAGCCTCTCGAGCTCCTTGAACAGCGACTCCGCGAGCTCGTTCTTGCCGAGCAAGAGCGCCGACGTCGAGGTGCGCGAGAGCGCCGCGATGTGGCCGTCGCTCACGGGCGCCTCCTGCATGCACGCGACCGTGAGCAGCGCGTCGCCGAGGACCTCGACGCGCTCGACGCTGCCGAGCTTGCCGAACACGCTCGCCATCTCGCCGACCGCGAAGAGCCACGGATCGCTGCCCGCGGGCAGGATGTGGATCGCCTCGAGGCCTCGCTCCTCGGCCTCGGCGAACTTGCCTTGCCAGCGATACGCCTCGGCCTGACGCAGCCTGAGGCGACCGAGCTCCTCGCCCTGCGCCCCGCAGGTGATCGCCCGCTCGCTGCGCTCGATCACGGCCTCGAAGTCGCTGCCTTCGAGCGCCGTCTCCGCCGCGCGCGCGTACCACGACGCCGCGCGGATCAGATCGCCGCCGCGCTCGTGGTGCTGCGCGAGCACCATCGCCTCGGTCTCGCCCACCGATTCGAGCCACGCGGCTGCGAGGCGATGGCCGAGCATGCGATCGGCGTCCGTGAGCGTCGCGTACGCCGCCTCGCGCACGAGCGCGTTGCGGAAGGCGTGATCCTCCTGCTCGAGAAACCTACGCGAGGTCCGGCGCAGGACGAGCTCGCGCTCGACGAGCATGCCGAGCGCCTCGCGCACCGACGCCTCTTTCTTCTCGCCGCCGATGAGCGCAGCCACGCCCGCGGGCCAGAAGACGTCGCCGAACACGCTGGCGGCGCGGAGGATGCGGCGCTCGACGGCCTCGAGCTCTTCGAGGCGCGCTTGCACCATCGCGAGCACCGTGCCGGGCAGCGCGTCGCCGCGGCCCGAGGCCACCGCGCGCACGATCTCTTCGAGGTAAAACGGATTGCCCGCCGCGCGCTCGATGATGCGCGCCGTGAGGTCCGGCGTCACGGTGTTGCCGAGCCAAACCTTGCAGAGCTGCTCGCTCGCGCGCCGCCCGAGCTCGCCGAGGCGGACCTCCTGCATGCCGCGCTCCTCCCAGAGGCGCGGGAACACACGCGAGATCTCCGGACGTGCGAGCGCGAGCACGCAGAGCGGCTTCTCCCGCGCGTGGCGCAGCGCCGCGTCGATGAGCCGCACCGTCGGCAGATCGCCGAAATGCAGATCGTCGAGCAGGAGCAGCACGGGCTTCTGCGTGCACTCGGCGAAGAGCCAGTCCTCGAACGCGCGGCGCATCTGATCACCCATCAGCATCGCGTCCGCGCGCGCCGCGGCGAGCAGGTGGCTACGCTCCGCGGGCAAACGCAGGCCGAGGATCTCGCCGAGGAAGACGGTCACGCGCACGACGTCCTCGGCCGGGACGCACGACGAGACACGTGCGAGGAGGTTTTCCTCTTGCACGGCCGCGAGCGCGCCGACCTCGATGTTCGCGGCGGCGCGCACGAGCTGCGCGAGCATGCCGAACGTCGAGCCCGCGGCCATCGGATCACCACGCGCGACCCACACTTCCGGATCGTGCCCCGCCGCGTCGAGCCTGCGCAGCACCTCCGTCGCGACGCGCGACTTGCCGACGCCCGCGGGCCCCGTCACCAGCGCGACCCGCGCGATCGGCTCGCCGATGCTCTCCTCCATGATCGCAACGAGCGTGCTGATCTCGCGCTCGCGCCCCACGCACGGGCTCGGCTTGCCGAGCAGCGTGCGCGCCGCGTCGGCCCGATCCCGCACGGTTTCGAGCACCCGCGTCGGCCCGTCTTCTCGTACGTCGAAGCGCGCGTCGAGCAGGCCTGCCGTCACCTCGTCGACGAACACCTGCCCCTCCATGCGCACGCCTTCGCGGCGCGCCGCGGAGAGCGTACGCGCGGCCGACTCCGCGGCGTCGCCGACCGGGAGCTGCTGCGCCACGAGGCCACGCCCCGTCGCCACCGCGATCGGAACGCCTGGCAAGAGCTCGCGCATCGCCATCGCCGCTCGCGCGGCCCGCGCCGCGAGATCGATCGCGGCCGCGGCGCCCGTGAACACCGTGAGCAGCGAGCCGTCGACGAGCCGCTCGAGCTTGCCGCCGTACGCGGCCGCGACGCCGTTCAGATCGTCGAGCGTGCCCGCGGTGCCGCTCACCGCGTCGCCGCTCAGGCTCGGCAGGCTGCGGCGCATGATCGCCTCGGCCATCATCCCCGGTGTGAGCGTCACGTCGGTCTCGGTGGCGTCACCGTCCGCGATCGTCTTCGAGAACGTGCTCGTCGCGAGCACGACGCAGAGGAGCTGCTGCTCGCGCACCGTGATCGCCGGCCGACTCATCACGGACGAGCTCACGAGCCCGCTGCTCGGCGGCCCACCGGGCAGAGGCCCGAGTGCGTCGAGCGCGGCGACGACCATCGCTCCGTCGCGCGGCCGGCCCGCGGGATCCTTGCAGAGCATCGACGAGACCAGGAGATCGAGCGCGACCGGCGTCTCGCTGCGGATCGTGCGCACGCGCGGCGGCTCCTCGAACAGGATGCGCGAGAGCGTGGCCATGAGCTGCTCCGAGGCGAACGCGGGCCGCCCCGTCAGGCACTCGAAGAGCATCGCGCCGAGGGAAAACACGTCGGCGCGCGCGTCGACGTCCTTGCGTCCTTGTGCTTGCTCGGGCGCCATGTACCCGGGCGTTCCGAGCAGCGTCCCCGTGCGTGTCGCGAGCGTCCGGCCGTAGCCGAGGCGCGCGATGCCGAAGTCGAGCAGCTTCGCCTCGTCGACATCGCCGCGCGGCAGGAACACGTTGCTCGGCTTCACGTCGCGATGAACGATCCCGCGCGCGTGCGCGGCTCCGAGCGCGTCGGCCACGCGCCGCGCGAGCCGGATCGCCTCGTCGAGCGGCAGGCGACCGCGCGCGAGACGATCGGAGAGGTCCTCGCCTTCGAGCCATTCCATGACGAGGAAGAGCTCTCCTTGGGGCAGCGATCCGTGCGACACGTACCGGACGATGCCTGGGTGCCGGAGCTCGGCGAGCAGCACGGCTTCGGCTGAGAAGCGCTCCATCTCGCGCACGTTGCGCCCGCCGAGGACCTTGACCGCGACCACGGCGCCCGACTCGAGATCGCGCGCGCGGTAGATCGTGGCCATCCCGCCCGAAATCGTGTGATCTTCGAGCTCGAAGCGCGCGGCAACCCGCATCCCTGGCTTCAACATCGCCCAGGAATTCTATCCGGGCGGATGCGCGATCATCCAAGTCATTTCGCGGCGCTCCGCACACGTACCCGATCGACCCGGGCGCTCGGGGTCAGCGGCGACTCCATGACAAGCCTTCCGCGAAAGCGCGCCTCCCCCCCTTGCTCGCGCACCTTCCGGCGGCGCATGATGCGTGCGCGCATGGGCCATTTCCTCATCGGTGACGCGGATTTCGAGTACCGGAGCTTCACGACGTTCCCGCTCCTCGAGCACGTCCTCGGGGTCGGGCGGATGTTCTGCGCGCCGCGCTTCGAGCTCGTCGACGAGGAAGGCGCGCCTCTCGACGACGAGGACGCGTTCCTGGCAGAGCTCGGCGAATCCGCGCCGGAGCTCTTTTTGCCGTACGGCGAGGACCTCGTCAGCCTGCCCTCCACCGCGGATCTCGACCTCGTCCTCGGGCACCTGCTCGCCCGCGTCAGGCAAGCGGACGAACGCATCCGCGCGCGGCGAAGCAGCGGGCAGGAAGGCGCGCGCGTGCGCTGGTCCCTGCCCTTCGTGTGGGAGCTGCGCAAGGACGAGTGGGGCGCGCTGCTCGCGACGATCCAGGCGGCCCTGCCCGAGGAGGCATCGCTCTCGCTCGAATTTTTGCAGGCAGAGGAGACGGAGGAGCTGCTCGATCGGCTCTTCGATCGGGATACGCGGCTCGGGCAGCTCCAGGCGGCCTTGTCGGAGACGCACGGCTTCGGCCTCGCGGCGCTGGCGTTCGCGGTCGCGCACGACATGCCGACGTTCACGGTCGAGGACGAACCGGTGTTTTACGAGTTCGACGAGGGAGGCGAGGCGCAGCGGTTCATGAACCGGCTCGAATCGACGGTGCTCGCGGCGCCGGAGGCGACCCGGATCGAGCAGATCGCCGTGCACGCGGATTCGGCGCTGCAAGCGCTCGAAGAGGAGCGGGTCGCGGACGCGCTCGCGGACGCGCGGCAGGCGCGGGCGTGGACGTGGGGCGTGCGGGACGCGGCGGCGATCGCGGCGGCCTATCGTGCGAGCGCGACGGCATGGCTCGAAGCGGGAGAGCTCGATCGCGCGATCACGGACGCATCGTGGGCGATTTACCTGGAGCCGGACGCGGACGGGTTCGATACCCGCGGGATCGCGCGGCACCTCGGGGGCGACGTGGAGGGGGCGATCGCCGATTACACGGCCTCGCTGGAGCTCGCGCCCGAGGCGGCGCGGGTGCTGTCGAATCGAGCGGAGGCTTATTTCGATCAGGGGAACGACGCGGCGTGTATCGCGGACGCGGAGCAATCGATTGCGCTGGATCCCGAATACGCGACGGCGTTCGTGTGGCGAGGGCGGGCGCTTTTGCGGATGGGGCGCGCGGACGAGGCGAGAGCGGACGCGGAGCGAGGGGCGGAGCTCGGGGATGCGGCGCTCTGGGACGAGCTCCAGGCCGCGTCGAGCCAGGGGTAAACGAGTTTTTCAGGAAAATGTAGCGGCGCGACAACCAGGCGCGGTTTACCGCCCTGCCCCGAGCGCCCGCCCGTGCCGCGTGACGACCTTCTGGATCACCGCGAGCGCATCCTCCGCGGAGAACGGCTTCTCCAGCACCGGCCGCCCCGACTCCGCGAGGAACCGCTCCACGTCGGCGCCGAAACCGACGCCCGTCATGAACACGAAACGCCTCGCGACCTCGGGTTTGTCCGCGGCGACCTTCTCGTAAAACGCCTCGCCGCTCATCCCGGGCATCCTGAGATCACAAAGGATCACGTCGAACCGCTGCGCCGACAGCGCCTCGAACGCGCCCTGCGCCCCGCCCGCCACCGAGACCTCGTGCACACGGCCGATCTCTTCCGCGAGCGCGCGCGCGAGCGGCGCCTCGTCCTCGACCACGAGCACACGCACGCCGCTCTTGATCGAGCGCGGCGGCGTCGACGGCATCGGTGGGATCGACGAGTCGCCCCTTCCTGCGGCAGGTAACACGATCACGAAGCGCGCGCCGCGCGGCGGATCTTCGCCCTCGATCGGGCTCTCGACGTAGATGCGGCCGCCGCTGCGCTCGATGATCTCGCGGCTGATCGAAAGCCCGAGGCCCGTGCCCGCGCCGGGCTCCTTCGTCGTGAAGAACGGATCCCAGATGCGATCGAGGATCTCCGGCGAGATCCCCACGCCCGTGTCCCGCACGTCGATCTCCACCGTGCGTGGATCCTCGCTGCGCGTCGTGACCGTGACGGCGGGCTCGCCGGGCGCATTGCGCGGGATCGCCTGCGCCGCGTTGACGAGCAGGTTCACGAGCACCTGCCCGAGCCGACCCTCGTCGATGATGACGGGCGGCACGTCGCCGAGGTCGCGGACGATCCGCGCGCGCTCGATGATCTGTCCCCGCGTGAGCGAGAGGGCACTCTCGACAGTGCGGTTCACGTCGACCGCGATGCGGCGCGTGCCGGCCGGCGCGCGGGCGAACATGCGGAGGTCGCGGACGATGTCGACGATACGCCGCGTGGAGTCGCGCAATTCGCCGAGCATGTGGCGCACTTGCTCGGAGACGGTGGGGCCGAGATCGACGCCGGGGCCGTCGAGCATGCGGGCCATCATGTCGAGGCCGAGCAGGATGAACGCGGCGGGGTTGTTGATCTCGTGCGCGACGCCGGCGGCGAGCGTGCCGAGCGTGGAGAGGCGATCGGCCTGGATGAGGCGCGTGCGCGCGGCGTGCTCGACGCTCACGTCCATGAAGAGGCCCTCGATCGCGACGACCTCGCCGCCCTTGCCGACGAGCGGGTAGATCGTGCCGCGCGCCGTGATCGCATGCGCGCCGCGGCGCGCGAGGCGGGCCTCGTACGGCGAGGAACGCATGCCCGCGCGGGCCCGGAGGACGGCCTCGTCGTACGCGGCGGCTCCCTCCTGATCGACGTGCACCCCGCACAGAAACCCGGGCGTCGCGAGCGCCTCGTCGAGCGGAACACCGAGCAAACGCTCGGCGCAGTGGTTCAGATAGACGAGCTCGAGTGTCCTCGGATCGAGCCGGAAGATCACGAGTGGGGCGTTGTCGAGCAGCGTGCGGTGCTGCTCTTCGAGCTCGCGGATGCGCGCGAGGTGCGCGACCACCTCACGCTCGCTCGCCTCCCACGCCGAGAGATCACGCAGAAGCGCGTGGCAGGCGACGAGCGGATCGTCCTCCACGGCCGTGATCGTCGCGGCCACGGGCAAACGTCGTGCTTCGCCTGCGGGCGTGCGCGTGACGAGCCCGAGGCGCGCGTCGGGCTGCGGCAAACCCACGGTCGGATCAGGCTCGGGATCGAGGAGCGATCCGATCTTCCGGCCGATGAGCTCCTCGCGCGTGTGGCCCGTGAGCGCGAGCGCGGCGGCGTTCGCGTCGGTCACGCGGCCGCTGCGATCCCAGGCGAGCATCGCGTCCCCCGAGGTGTCGAGGATCATCGCGAGCCTTCGCTCCCGCGCGGATCGGAGGGAACGCTCGATGCTCGCGCCGATGATGTCCCCGATCTCCTCGATGATGTCGACGGGCGCGCCGCGCGCGGCGCCCGGTTCCGCGAAGGTCACGGAGAACGAAGCGAGCGCGCGCTTGCCGTCCGGCGAGCGTACGGGCACGGCCACGTAGGACCGGTAGCCAACCTCGCCGACCGAACGCTCGATCTCGTTGCCGAGGCGCGTGTCGTCGCAGATGTACGGACGAACCTCGACGTAGACGCGCTGGTAGAAGTTCGGATCGAAGGGGATGCGGGCGCCGAAGCGGACGTTGCCGGGCAGGTTCGGATCGGCGTTGTCGGTGTAGAAGCGCTGGTAGCCCTCGTCGTCCGGCATGAGCACGGCGACGGAGGCAAACTTGATGTGCGCCGCGAGCGCGCGCGAGAGGTCCTCGAACGCCGCCGGCGCGAGCAGGCTCGGGTGACGAGCCGCCACGCGCAGCACGGCGTTGAGGACGACGAGTTTGTCCAGATCGGGCACCGATCCCTCCCTCATGGAAGCGCGCCCCCGGCCTTCGTGGCCTCGGGGACGGCCGGCGCGGGTGCGCCCGTGCAACGAGCATACAAGCTCGCCGCGGCCTCGCGGCGCGCGCGTGGCACATCTCTCCGCGCGACGTAGGCGAGCGTCATCCGTTCGGCGGTGGGACGATCTTCGAGCGCGCAGGCCGTGACCAGGCGAAGGCGCTCGGTCTCGGCGGCGACCCGGCCGATCACGAGGCGGCGCCCGAGCGCACGATCGAGCCGCCGGGCGGCCTCGGCGAAGTCGCCGCTGCCCACGTACGCGCGCGCGAGCAGGTAGTCGGGCAAACCGTCGTCCGGCGAGCTCGCGGCCCAGGCGCCGAGCTCCTCCGCGGCGCGCACCTTGTCGGGCCCGCGGCCCTTCGTGCCCACGAGCAGCGCGACGATCGCGTCCTTGCCGCGCGCGTTCTGCGCGGCTTCGAGCTTCACGTCGAGGGTGCGGAGCTGATCCTCTTCGACGGTGCGGGACATGACCTCGCGATAATGCACCATCGCGCGCTCGTGATCGCCGTCCGCGAGCGCGAGGTCGCCGAGCTCCTCCAGCGCGCGGTCCCGGACGTGGCGGGGAAAACGCGTGTCGTCGGCGATCGCCTGGAGCTCGGCCTTGCCGGCGTCGGGTTTGCCCAGCCGAACGAGGGCGCGTGCGATGGACACGCGCGCGCCGCTCTCGCCGGGATCGAGCGCGAGGGCCTCGCGGAGCGCCTCGATCACGCCTTCGTCGTCACCGCGGGCCCTCTGCTCCTCGGCGCGCTTGCGGCAGGCGTCGACCACGTGTGGGCATCGCCGGCCGAAGATCCCGGGCCGCTCGAAGCGCGCGCGCGCCTGGGCCGCGGCCGCCTCGGGGAGCACCACGCGATCGAGATCCTCGTGGAACGCACGTTCGAGCTCGTCCCAGCTCGCGCCCGTGATCTCGGGCAGCGATCCGCCGCCGTACCACGCGCGCACCGCCGCCGCGCCATAGCGTTCCTTGACGAACCCCACGAACGCGCCGCTCGCCGTGTACGCGACGCTGGAGTTTTCCCCGAGAAACCCGAGCGCGAAGAGGCGCGAGAGCTTGGGCAGCTTGCCGAGGTCCTTCATGGCCTTCGCCCACTCGCGGGCCGAGAGCGCGCCCTCGTGCGGCGAGGTCGCGACGGCGATGCCCTCGATGAGGCCGGGGTTCGGCAAGAGGCCGCCGAGGCTGCCGGCGATGCGGAAGGGTCCGCGGCCGAAGGATCCGGCCATCACGTGCGCGATCTCGTGGCCGAGCACGGGGTGCGGGTAGCCGTTCTGCTGGACGTAAACTTCGCTGCGCCAGGGCTTGGCGATGTAGGTGTCGGCCGCGCCCATGAGCGCGCCTTTTTGCGCGGGATCGGCGAAGAGGTACGCGGTGATCTTCGCGGGACCCTTCGTCTCCAGCCACGCCTCCTGCGCGACGACGTGCGCGGTGCAGTCGCGCGCGAAGCGGAGCGCGTCCTCGCGGGCCATGCCGCGCGGGTAGACGACGTCGCAACGCTCGCTCTCGACCTTGCCGCCGAGCGTCTCGGCGATGCTCGCAGGCGTGTGCCAGTGCCCGAGGCGATGACCGAAGAACGTCATCCCGAGGCTCGCCGCGGCCGCGAACACGCCGAGCACGAGCGCGCTCGGCCGGCTGATCGAACGGCGCGCGAGCTTCCCTTCGTCCGTGCGGTCGAGGTGCGCCGCGAGCACGGCGCCCGCGAGAAGCGTCGCAGCCGAGCCGACGCGGTACGCATAAAGCCCCGAAGCGTCGATGACCGTGTCGTAGAGGCTGCCGCTGAAGTAGCCGACGAACGGGTCGTACGCGAAGACCATCGGGCTCGTGTAGAAGCGGACGAGCGAGACACAGACGGACGCCGCGGGTGCCGCGAGCGCGAGTAGCACCGCCGCGAGCCGCCTTCGCTTCACGCGCCCCGCGATCTCGCCCGCCACCGCACCCCAGGCGCCCGCGAGCAGCGCGCCGACCCCAGGGCCGAGGGCGAACAGGACCGAGCCCGAGAGCGGATCACAAAACCCCGCGCGCAGGCCGTGGACGAGCGTGACGAGCCACGCGACGCCCGCGAAGAGCGCGCCCCGCGCGAGCCCCGAGGCAAACGCGTCGAACGGCGAAGGCCGCGCCTTGCTCGTTTCGAGCGCCGTCGTGATCGCCGCGATGCTCGGCACGACGAGGCCCGCGGCGAGCGCGCTCTCGTAGCCGGGCCCGTCGAACAGCGGCAAAAAGCCGATCGCGCCCACGAGCAGCACGACCGCCCCGATCCCGATCGAGGACGGCCGTGCGCTCCGCAGTCGTTCGAGGTGGTGTTTCACGCCTGAGGCGGCGGCGGCGTGCTCACGGTCGTTTGTCGCGGCGGTTCGAGCACGAGCGGGAGGATCTCATCCATCGCGTTGACGAGCGTCACCTTGACCTCGTCGAGGATGTCCTGCGGCACGTCTTCGAGGTCCTTGCGGTTCTTCGCCGGGATGATGACGTGCTTGATGCCGGCGCGGTGCGCGGCGAGCAGCTTCTCCTTCACGCCGCCCACGCTCATGATGCGGCCGCGCAGCGAGATCTCGCCCGTCATCGCGACGTCCGAGCGCACCGGGCAGCCGAGCAGGAGCGAGCAGACCGCGGTGAACATCGTCACGCCCGCGCTCGGCCCGTCCTTCGGCGTGCCGTGCTTCGGGATGTGCACGTGCAGGTCGATGTTCTTCAGCCACTCGGGATCGAGGTGCAGCTCGCCGGCCTTGCTGCGGACGAAGGAGACGGCCGTGGTGGCGGACTCCTGCATCACGTTCTTCATGTTGCCGGTGAGCACGACGTTGCCCTTGCCGGGCATCTTCGTGGCCTCGATGAAGAGGATCTCGCCGCCCGTCGGCGTCCACGCGAGGCCCGTGGCGACGCCGGGATCGAGGTTCCGCTCCGCGATCTCGGGACGATGCTTGTGCGGTCCCAGGACCTTCTCGACATGCTCGGGCGAGACGACCTCGAGCACCGCGTTGCCCTCGGCGAGCTTGACCGCCGTGGCCCGACAAACCGCCGCGATCTCGCGCTCGAGCCCGCGCACGCCGGCCTCGCGCGTGTAGTGATCGATCAGCGTGGCGATGCCGGGCTCGGTGAACTCGAGCCGCTCGTCCGTGAGGCCGTGCGCCGAGAGCTGCTTCGGCACGAGGAACTCGCGCGCGATGCCGAGTTTGTCCGTGCGCGTGTAGCCCGGAACCTCGATGACCTCCATGCGGTCGAAGAGCGCCGGCGGGATCGTGTCGCGGTTGTTCGCCGTGGCCAGGAACATCACCTGCGACAGGTCGAACGGCATGTCGAGGTAGTGATCCTGGAACGTCGAGTTCTGCTCGGGATCCAGCACCTCGAGCAGCGCCGCCGCCGGATCGCCGCGCAGGTCGACGCCCATCTTGTCGACCTCGTCGAGGACGAGCACCGGGTTCTTCGTGCCGGCCTTCTTCAGCGCCTGCAGGATGCGGCCCGGCAAGGCGCCGACGTACGTGCGGCGATGGCCGCGGATCTCGGCCTCGTCGCGCACGCCGCCGAGCGCGATGCGCTCGTACTGCCGACCCATCGCGCGGGCGATCGAGCGGCCGAGCGAGGTCTTGCCGACGCCGGGCGGCCCGATGAAGAGCAGGATCGGGCCCTTCTTATCGGCCCGGAGCTGCCGGATCGCGGCGTACTCGACGATGCGCTTCTTCACCTTCTCGAGGCCCATGTGGTCCTCGTCGAGGCAACGGCGCACCTCCTGCACGCTGATGCGATCGACCGTCGTCTTCGACCACGGCAGATCCGCGATCCACTCGACGTACGTCCGCGTGACGTTGTACTCGGCCGACTGCTGCGCCATCGAGCGCATACGGCCGAGCTGCTTCTTCACGACCTTCTCGACCTCGGTCGGGACCTTCGCGCGGCGCACCCGCTCGCGCAGCTCCTCGATCTCGTCGTCCTCGCCCGCCTCGCCGAGCTCCTCGCGGATGCTCTTCATCTGCTGGCGCAGGATGTACTCGCGCTGGCTCTTGCCCATCTCCTCCTGGACCATGGAGGAGATCTCCTTCTTCACGCGCAGCACCTCGAGCTGGCGGCCGACCATCGCGAGCACGAGCCGCACGCGGGCCTTCACGTCGAAAGCTTCGAGGATCTCCTGCTTGTCCGCGACGGACGCCTGCGCCTGCGGGAAGTTCGAGGCGATGAGGTCGGCGAGCGCGCCGGGCTCGCGGACGTTGTCGAGGATGCCCGCCGTGTCGCGCGGCAGGTTCGGCATGAGCTGCAGGACCTCGCGCGTCGCCTCGCGCAGACCCGTGCCGAGCGCGTCGAGCTCGACATCGCGGACGAGCGACTCGGGGATGCGCTCGATCTTCGCGCGCATGTACGGCTCGAGCGCGACGATGTTCTTCACGCGGAACCGGCCGAGCCCGTTCAGGACGACGGAGTAGTTGCTCGGTCCGAGGCGGATCACCTTCACGACCCGCGCGATCGTCCCGACCGTGTAGAGCTCCTTGAACGTGGGCTCGTCGATCTCGGGCGAACGCTGACTGATGACGCCGACCAGGGCCCGCTCACGTCCGAGGAGATCCTCGACGAGCCGGACGCTCCGAGGACGTCCGACGTTGATCGGGACCACCGACATCGGAAACAATACGGAATTCCGCAGCGGGAGGATCGGGACGCTATCCTCACCCGAGGAAGAGGGTGGTCGAGAGGGGGGCGCGCCGTTCGAGGCCATACGCGCGACACCCTAGTACATTTTTTGCGGACCTGCTCGTAACGCGCAGGTCCGTTGCGGGCCGCGTCAGAAGTCGCGAATTTTCCAGAGCCCGTGCTCGCGGATCAAAGCGACCGTACCGCCGGCGCCGTAGGACATCGATGCGCTGTCCCCGGTCTCCTCGATGACGGCCGTCGGGAGCGCGGTGCGAATGGCCTGGACGATGCGGTTGATCTGGTCCTTCTGCGGGCCTTCCCAGGCCGTGCGGAGTTTTTCCGCTGTGAGCTCCGTGCCGGTCGTCTTCTGCGCGGGCGCGGCGGTTTTTCCGGCCGGCGCGTTCTCGGCGGGCGCGGCGGGCGCGGGCTCTTCGCCGAGCGTGATGCCTTCTTTTTCGGCGTCGGGGACGTAGCGGAGGATGACGTCGTACCGCTTGCGCTCGAAGGCCCGCAAGAAGCCCGCGAGGGCCTGGCGCGGCGTGGCCTGGCTGTAGAGGTCGATCGCGGCGGCGTCGATGCGCCATTTGCCGTCCTCGTAGACGAGGAGCAGCTCGTCGCCGTTCGGCAAGCTCACGGTCGCCGTGACGAGCGGATCACTCGCGGGACGCGAGACGGCGCGGGCGATCTCGATGACTTCGTCCGGGCTCTCCTTCACCGCGCGGCGAAACGCTTCGAGGGACATCGAGCGCTTGGCGTCGTCGGAGAGCAGGCGGTAGGCGTCGTCCACGCGGCCTTCTTCGAGGGCGCGCGCGTAGGCGCGGAGCGTGTCGCTCGGCCCTTGCTGGACGAGGGTGCTCGGGCTGCAGGCGGCGCCAAGGAGCGCGAAGGCGACGAGCCAGGCGGAGAGCTTCACGAGGCGGGCATAACACATCTACGGACGAAAGGAGCTAGGATGCCCGCCATGCCGCGCGTTGCTCGGGTGGAACGAGTCACCCACGAGACCCGCATCGCCGTCGAGATCGATCTGGACGGCACCGGAAAAAGCCGCATCTCGACGCCGCTGCCGTTCCTCTCGCACATGCTCGATCAGATCGCGCGGCACGGGCTCTTCGACCTGACCGTGGAGGCGCAGGGAGACGTGGAGATCGACGGGCACCACACGACCGAGGATCTCGGGATCGTGCTCGGCTCGGCCGTCGCGCAGGCGCTCGGGGACAAGGCCGGGATCGCTCGGTACGGCGAGGCGACGTTGCCGATGGACGAGGCGCTCGTGACGTGCGCGCTCGATCTCTCGGGTCGAGCGTATTTCGTGTTTCGCGTGCCGCTCCCGAAGGCGAAGGTCGGGACGTTCGACGTGGAGCTCGTCCCGGTGTTTTTCGAAGCGTTCGCCCGGTCGGCACAGTGCAACTTGCACCTCAAAATGCACGAGGGCGAGAACCTGCACCACATCATCGAGATCAGCTTCAAAGCCTTCGCGAAGGCACTGATGCGAGCGACGCGGATCGATCCACGCGTGGCCGGGGTGCCTTCGACGAAGGGGAGCCTCTAGCCATGGCGCGCGTCGTGGTCGTGGATCTCGGAATGGGAAACCTGCGCAGCGTGGAGCGGGCGATCACGCGCGCGGCCGAGGATCGCGGCGTGGCAAGCGAGGTCGTTCGCAGCGGGCGGCCCGAGGACGTGCTCGGCGCGGACAAGATCGTGGTGCCCGGGCAGGGCGCGTTCCGCGATTGCGCGGCGGCACTCGCGGGTGAGCTCGGGGAGGCGCTGCGGGAGGCGGTTCGCCAGGGGAAACCGTATCTCGGCATTTGCTTGGGGCTGCAAGCGCTGTTCGAGACGAGCGAGGAGGCGCCGGGGGCCGCGGGGCTCGGGGTGTTCCGCGGCGCGGTGCGGAGGCTCGATCCGGGAGCGGGCGCGGACGTGGTGAAGATCCCCCACATCGGGTGGAATCGGCTGGAAATGAAGCACGCGCCCGAAGGCGCGCTCGCCGCGTGGGGATCAGAGACGCCGCACGTGTACTTCGTGCACAGCTATCACGCGGTGCCGGAGGATCCGTCGATCGTGGTGGCGACCGTGACCCACGGGCCGAACGTGGTCACGGCGGCCGTCGCGCGGGACAACGTGACGGCCGTGCAATTCCACCCCGAAAAGAGCCAGGGCGCGGGGCTCGTGCTGCTCGGGGCATTCGTCGCGGCGTAACGATTACCGCTCGAAGAGCATTGCGGTGAGCAGCGGGTAGAGCTTCCGCACGCCGGGAACGCTCGCGGCCACGGACGAGAGCACGTCCCAGTGATCGCGGTGGTAGACGACGACGCCGCTCTCCGAGCGGAACTCGCTCACGCCGGGCGCCGTGATCGTGACGCCGAACGGGCCCTCGATCGTCGCGGTCCACGACAGCATGAAATGGGGCTCTTGGCCGACGAGCGCGAGGTCGTCGAACCGCATTTCACGAAGGCGCTTGAAGAGGTTCTCGTTGATGCGCAGGAAGCGGTCCTTGCCCGTGACGTCGTTGAAGGGATCCACGAAGCGGACGTCGGGCGCGTAGATCGCGTCGAGGTCCGCGAGGACCTTCTCGCGGCGGATGTGGTAGGTGGCGAAGAGCGTGAGGATGCGCTCGGGCAGCGTGGGCATGCTGCCCGATATAGCATTTGCGCTTACGCGATGATCTCGGTGAGCAAGCCTTTCGGCAGCTCGGGGTCGCCGAAATCGTCGAGCGGGCCTCCCTCGGCATTCTTGCAGCCGAGGGCCGCGCCGATCGTGCTGAGGAGGCGGCCGTTGTGCACGCCGTTCACGTCGACGTACTGGCCCGTCTTCAGGTAGCCGTTCGCGCCGCCCACGAGGACGTACGGGACGTCGTTGTACGAGTGGTACTTGTTCGCCAGATCGTTCAGCCAGACCGCGACGCCGAAATCGAGGAGCGATCCGGAGCCGAAATCGTAGGCCGCGAGCTTGTCGAGCAGGTACTTGAACAGGCGCGCGTGGATACGGTCGATCTCGTGGTGCAAGAGGTACGCGCCCTCGATCGGCGGGCCCTCGGAGCCGTCGCTGTCGATGCGGTGCGAGATCTTGTGGAAGCTCTTCTGCCGGACGCCGTTGATGTAATACTCGGTGCTGTCGTTGCCATCGCCGATCTGGAGCGTCACGGCGCGCGTCGTGCCGCACGCCATCGCGAGCGCGATGATGTCCATCTGCATCCGCGCGACCTTCTCCAGGTTGTCGTTCGAGCGCGCGTCCGGGCTCATCGCCTCCATCGCCGCGACCTCTTCCTTCGTGAGCGCGCACTGGAGCCCGACCTCGAGGTCGCGGATCGACTGGAAATGCAGGTCCAATCGATCACGGTCGGCCTTGCCGAGATCGCCGCGCGTCATGAGCGATTGCATCTGCTCGCGCACGAGGTCGTTCACGCTCTTGCGTTGCGCGGCGAGCCTCTTCAGGACCTCGGGGTCGAGATTCGAGAGGCCGAACAGCGCCTGGTAGGCGTTGATCGGGTTGTGCTCGGCCGCGCGGATGACTTTCGCGTCGCGGTACGAGAGCACCTCGTTGATGTAGCCGGCCTTCTTGCCCGCATAAAGCGTGAGGGGCTCGACGCCCGCGGCGTTGAGCTCGCGCGCGATGCGGTTGTCGATCGACTCGCCCATCGACAGCGATTCGTTGCCGACCGGGTCCGTGGAGACCTTCTGCGCCGTGAGGCACTGGTTGCCGCCGCCGGAGTGGCCGCAGCCGTTGCCCGGGAACGCGAAGTTGATGCCCTTCACCAGGAGGAGGCGCGAGGCATACGCGCTGAGCTCGCTGACCGCGCGATCACTCTCGGCGTTCATCGACTCGGTCGTGAGCGCGCCGGTTTGGCTCGGCCAGAACATCTCCGGCTCGTCGTTCGTCTGCTGCACGACGCCGTTCGCCTGGCGCATGAAGATCGCGAACGGAGGCACGTCGCCCGGACCGGCCTCGGCCTTGCGCGGCGAGAAGCTCTCCAGGAACGGGAGCGTGAGGGAGACGCCGAAAAGACCTCGAAGAAAATGACGGCGATTCATGGCGCGACCTCCACGGGGCGGCGGGTCGAGAAGGCGTCGGAGGAGACGAGTTCGAGCAGGAGGTCCTTGACGGACATGCCGGTGCGCGAGGCCTCGCCGAGCTTCGTGATGAGCGCGGCGTCCTCGACCTCGGCGTCCCTGCCGTAGGCGAACTCGAGCCAGTTCTTCGCGAAGCACTCGTTCGCCTCGCGGCTCTCCGCGAGCAATTGGCTCCACGAGATGGCGTCGCTGAACGTCGCCATCCCGCCGCCGATCGGATACGCATCCGCGGCGTTGACCGGGAAGCCGTTGTCCTCGGACCGATAGCGGCCGATCGCGTCGTAGTTCTCGAACGCGAAGCCGGCCGGGTTGATGAGCGTGCCGTGGCACGAAGCGCCGCACGTGCCCTTGCCCGTGTGGGCGGCGACGATCTCGCGCGTGGTCTTGCCCTCCACGGGCGGGAGCGGCGGGACGTTGTTCGGCGGCGGCGGCAAACGCGCGCAGAGGACACGCAGGTTCACGAAGACGCCGCGGTGGATCGGATCGGACGCGCGGGCCGTGCCGTTCGCCGCGAGGAAGCCGGCGCGCGTGAGGATGCCGCTGCGTTTCTCCTTGTCGAGCTCGACCTTGCCGAACTCGGCGCCGTTCGGGGCTTCGACCTCGTAGATGGGCGCGAGTCTGTCGTTCAGGAACGCGGTGCGCGAGGTGAGCAGCTCGTGGAAGCCGCCCTCCTGCTCGAAGACCACGTCCTCGACGAAGAGCTCGGCCTCGCGAATGAGGTCCTGGCCGATCTCGGGGACGAACTCGGGGAAGACGGCCGGATCCTTGTAGAGATCACCGAACTTCCGCCAGTCGAAGAGCTGGCTGTGGAACGAGAGGATGACCGCGCGCGCCTGCGGATCCGCAAGCATGCGCTCGGCATGGGCGCGCAGGCCCTCCTTCGTGTCGAGCTCGCCCGCTGCGGCGGCCTCGAAGAGGACGTCGTCGGGCATCGTGTTCCAGAGGAGGTACGAGAGCCTCGAGGCAAGCTCGTAGGCGGCGAGCGGGATGAGGCCATCGGGGCGCGGTTTGCGCGTGCCCTCGACGCGGTAGATGAAATGCGGCGACTGGAAGAAGGCCGAGAGGACGTGCTCGACGCCGGCGAGGAAGGGATCGCCGTCGATGAGGGACGGGGCCTCGTTGAAGAGCGCGACGTGTGTGTCGATCTCCTGGGCCGTGAGGGGGCGGCGATACGCGCGTTTGCCGACGGTCTCGATGAAGGCGCGGGCGCGGGCCTCATTTCCTTGTCCCTCGTCGGCCGGCACGAGCGCCGCGACCTTCGCGGGATCCGAGACGACCAGGGCCGCGAGCTCCTCGGCGGCGCGCTGGTAATCGGCCCACAGGTTCGGCGTGACGGAAAGAACGACCTCGTTGTTGTCGAAGACGCCGCCGAGCGGATCTCCGGTGAACGACGCCGAAAATCCCGGGCGCTCTTCGAGGCGCAATACATCACGCACAGAGTTTTCCCATTGCGCATGGGTCAAGCGCGGGAAGGCGCTGCGCTCGGGAACCGATTGAACGGCTGCTTGATCATCCGTCGAACCGCCGATCGTCCCGACGCACGAGGGCAAGAGACAAGCGAGGACGAGCGCTCCGGCGCGTAGAAGCGTCGGAATGCGGCGCATGACGGAGGAAGGGGCGCTAAGAGTCTCCATGCCGGCCACCTCCAGGGCTTTGGCAATCACGGTGGTATGCCGGGTGTCCACGCGCGTCAACGCGCAATCACGGCTTCCGATCCAAGGGACCGCCGATTCCTTTGGAGCCCACACGAATTTCGCAATGGCATGGTATTTTGGTGCCGAGGGTGGTCCTGCGGAGGGCTTTACCCCCGGGCAGGGGCCCCTGTAGGCTCACGCCGTGCTTTTGATGAACGCGGTGCCGCGAAGGGCGGCGAATCGCTCGCGATCCACGCGAGCGGCGGCGTGGGCCTTCGCGCTTTCGACGCGCCTCGCGGCGCCAGTCCTGGGCTTCGTTCTGGCGAGCGCGCCGGCTTCAGCGTCAGCCGCGGAACCAGCGGCGAAGAAGGTGCTGGCCGTGCACGTGGAGGGCCAGGACGCAGACGCGGTGCGCGAGGCCATCGAGGCCACGCTGCCCGATCGGATCGTCGTGGCCCCGACGAAGGAGTTCGCGGCGGCGCTGAAGAAGGCAGGCCAGTCGAAGCCACTCGGCGCCGCGATGACGAACCCGAAGCAACGCGACAGGCTCGTGCCGCGCGTGCAGCAAGCGGCGTCGATCATCGACGCGGGCGCGGTGCTCGTGGGCATCGTGCAGAAGGTGCGCGGCGAGAAACGCGTGCACCTCGTCTGGGTGAACGCGGAGGACGACGCGACGCCCGTCGACGAGGCGGTGTCGCTCAAGGGTTCCGAGGACGAGCAGAAGAAGGCGATCGCCAAGGCGATCACGAACGCGGTCGAGACGTACGCGCCGGCGCCGCCGCCCGAGCCCGAGGAGACAACGCCGCCTCCGCCCGACGAGACGAAGCCGAAGGAGGAGGCGCCTTCGGGCCGCGTGCGGCATCAAGCGGGATCGTCGATCGTGTCGGCGGAGGTCGGCTTCGAGCTCGGCGGGCGCGTGTTCACGTACTCGGACGGGATCTCGGGGAACCTGCGGCGCTACGACGTGTACGCCGCGCCCGTGGCAGCCGTGCAAGTCGAGGTGTTCCCAGCGGCGATGACGACGATTCCCGTGCTGCGCGATCTCGGGATCTCGGCGGGCTACGCGCGCGCGTTCGGGCTGCAATCCGCGACGGAAGGCGGCGATCCGGTGGACACGGTCTACCAGCGGATCACGGCGGCGCTGAAGTACCGGATCCCGCTCTCGCGGCCGACGGGGCCCGTGATCGGCGTGCTCGGCGGGGTCCGGTGGCAGACGTTCCAGATCGACGCACCCGGCGCGCTCAGCAATCAGGTGGCAAGCGTGGACTACCTGGCGATTCGCGCGGGCGTCGACGGATGGATCCCGATCGGGCCGGTCGCGGCGATCCTCGGGTTCGAGTGGCTCGAGCCGCTCACGACGGGCGCGGTGTACGATCGGTTCTCGGGCCCGAAGGTGCATGGGATCACGGCGGCGGCGGGGCTCGCCGTGCGCTTCGAGTCGGGGCTGCAGATCCGGCTCACGGGCCACTACGATCGGTTCTTCTCGGACTTCGATCCCGTGCTCGGCGACGCGTACGTGGCGGGCGGCGCGCTCGACCAGTATTTCGGTGTCCGGCTCGGCCTGGCCTACATGGATTGAGGAGACGATGATGAACGCGCGCTTCCTTCGTATCTGCGTCGTGGCGCTCTCCGCGCCTCTCGTCGTCGCATTCGCGGCTGGTTGTCCAGGCACGTTGACCGAGGAGGAGAAGGCGATCTTCCAGGGCGGCGGCGCTTGCCCAGACGTGCCCGCGATGCTCGCCGCGAAGTGCGGCACGGCGAACTGCCACGCGTCCGGCTCGACGACGGTGGACCTCGCCTCGCCGAACCTGGAGTCGCGGCTCGTGAGTGTCGCGGGGACCGAGTCGTGCGGGAGTGTGATCCTGGCGAACCCAATCGATGCGGCGGGCAGCCTGATCTACGCGAAGCTCCTAGATCCGCCGCCGTGCGGACTGAAGATGCCGCTCGGCGGGTCGATGAGCGATCTCGAGATCAACTGCGTGAAGCTCTGGATCGAGAGCCTCGATCCAAACGCGGGCCCCGGCTCGGGCGGCATGGGCGGCATGGGCGGCGCCGGTGGCATGGGCGGCGCCGGCGGTATGGGCGGCGGCATGGGCGGCGCCGGCGGGTGAAGCCCCCTTTCGCCCGGGGTCGACCCCCGGCGAAGGTAAGGGAGGACCACCTTCGCCCGGGGTCGA
>NZ_JAGTJK010000049.1:0-85898 GCF_028435265.1 Polyangium jinanense
ACGGTCGAAGCGTGGGACCGAGGTGGCTGCGCTTTTCTATTCGTACGTGGAGAGCGCGAAGCTCTGCGGGCTCGACCCGAAGGCGTACCTACGTAGGGCGGTCATGGCGGCGTTGCGCGGAGAGAGGATCGCGCTGCCGCATGAGGTCGCGGCTCAGGGATAGCGCAAGGCGAACGGCATGCCGCATTGTCCGGGCCGAAGGCGGCGCGACGAGGGCACTGGACTGCTCGGAGTATTGATCGCTTGCGACGAACCGGGCAGTCCCGGGAACGCGCCGGCCGCGCCCTGCCACGTCTGCGGGCGTCGAGCAAGACGTGGCTGCGCGAGGAGATACGGCCAACCTCCTCCCCGCCTCCTCCAGATCCTCCTTCAGATGATGCACATACCGCTGCGTCGTCGCGAGATGCTTGTGCCCCGCCATCCTCTGCACCACGTGCACCGGCACGCCCACTCGCAACCACATCGTGATCGCGTAGTGCCGGCAAACAATACACCGACCACCCCCCAACCCCCACCTTCCGCCGCACCCTCTCGAACGCCTGCACGATCCCGTACTGCCCCCACGCCCGCCCCCGCTCATTCAGCGCCACATACTCCTCCCGCCCCGCACCCGTCGCCCCTCGATCCCCGCTAGCAACCTCCCCAGCTCCGGCGCCACCGGCACCTCCCGCTGCCCGGTCTTCGGCGTGTGCGTCTCCCCGTGCGACCGCCCCTCCCGCACGCTCACGAACCCGCCCACGACCTCCCCCTCCCGCCGCAGCCGCACATCCCGCCACCGAAGCGCCCGCACCTCGTTCGGCCTTAGCCCCGCATACGCCATCAACGCGAAGCTCACCCGATGCCGCTCGCTCGCGGCCGCGAGGATCCGCTCGACCTCCTCGTCCGACGGAATCTCCAGAATGCTCTGCCCCACCGCCTTGAGCCGCGGCATCCCCTCGGGCATCGCGCGTAGATACTTCCGCGCCACCGCGAATCGCAGCACCGACCGGATCACACGGTAAGCCGGTGGAGAATGCGCTTGACAAATCGGTCGGGTCCGCCGAAGAGGCTGGAGATGGCCATCGACTTCATGGTAATGCCCCTCAGCCGCTATATCGCTGGTGACTTCATCTCGCCTGCGATGCGGACCGCGTGGGATGCGGGCTTGCCTTACTCGCTGCTCGGCCCTCACGGCATGCTGCAGATCCCGAAGGACACACCCTTCGGCGGTCCGGACGCACCTGCCCGGCGCGAGGCCATTTTGGAAATGCTGCTCGGCGACCTGCGCGCCCTCCCCGCGATCGGAGACGCTTCGTGGGACGAGCGCTCCGCCGCGGAGCCCGCTTTTCACCGCGTCGATCCGGGGTCGTACGAGGCTCTGCTGGAGGAGGCGGCGCGACCTCGGAAACGCGGCCCCTTCGGCCTCTTCGGCACCGCGCCCTCGGCAGTGGTGCACCTTGGCATGACGCTCCTGGTTCCGTGCGACCTCGCAGCGCCGATTGAGATGAGCTCGCCCTTCGAGCGGCGCGTGGGTTCGACCCCGCGGGCGCTTCAGGAGCTGTCGAGCAGGCCGTGGTCGACAAGGGCGGCGAGCGCCGTCGAGACGCTCCGCGCAGCGCTCCAGGACGCGGCGCGCCTGGGCCTACCCATGATCGTGGACCAATGAAGACGACGCCCAGAACGTAACGGTTTGTCAGGTGCTGACAAACTTTGGTGCCGCAGATCTGGTACAGTCGCGGCCCCGAAGATTGCTCCTGCTCGGCTCACCCTTCTGGGCTTGGCGGTGCGCCGAGCGGTGAAGCCATCCAACCTCCGGAACTGCGTGCGACCGCCCCTCCCGCACGCTCACGAACCCGCCCACGAGCTCCCCATCCCGCCGCAGCCGCACATCCGGCCACCGTAACGCCCGCACCTCGTTCGGCCGCAGCCCCGCGTACGCCATCAGCGCGAAGCTCACCCGATGCCGCTCGCTCGCGGCCGCGAGGATCCGCTCGACTTCCTCGTTCGACGGAATCTCCAGAATGCTCTGCCCCACCGCCTTGAGCCGCGGCATCCCCTCGGGCATCGCGCGCAGGTACTTCCGCACCACCGCGAATCGCAGCACCGATCGGATCACCACCTGCACTTTGTAACCGAATCTAGGTCAAACAATGTCCGGACGCGGGATTTCATGTGCCGCGTGCGCCATGGACGGTGCTATCCTATCTATATCTCGCGCGCGGCCCCCGTTTTGAATGGCGCATGACCGAGCTGGTTGTCATGCGCGTCGGCGCCGCGGGATTGATGCCAACATACGATGTCATGAGGTGACCCATGTCCAAAAACGCTGATATCAGGCAAAAGTTCGAGGCCCACGAACTCGTTGCCAGGTTCGCCGATCTCGTGAACCGCAAGGCGATGGGTGAAATGCACCACCTCCTCACGGCGGACGCGGTGCTCGACATCCCCGGCCATCACGTCGTCGGCCGCGACAACATCGTCACGTTCCTGGCCGACATCCTGAACAAGTGGAGCAGTATCATTCAGGCGGTCCACTCCGGCACCGTCGAGCTCGTTCCGGACGCGCACCCCCAGCGGGCCACGGGGCGCTGGTACCTGAGCGAGTTCGGCGTGCTGGAGGGCGTCGACACCAACGTGGGCGGCGTCTACAGCGATGAGTACGTGCGGACGGCGAGCGGATTCCGGTTCACCCGGCGTCGGTTCGATCTCCTTTACATGCGCTCCGGGACGAGCGTCACGGCCCAGCCGTTCCCCTCCGACCTGCCCTGAAGACCCTGCCGAGCCGCTCGGGGTCGGCCCCTTTCGCGAAGACCCTGCGACCGCCCCTCCCGCACGCTCACGAACCCGCCCATGACCTCCCCATCCCGCCGCAACCGCACATCCCGCCACCGTAGCGCCCGCACCTCGTTCGGCCTCTTAGCCCCGCGTACGCCATCAACGCAAAGCTCACCCGATGCCGCTCGCTCGCGGCCGCGAGGATCCGCTCGACCTCCTCGTCCGACGGAATCTCCAGAATGCTCTGCCCCACCGCCTTGAGCCGCGACATCCCCTCGGGCATCGCGCGCAGATACTTCCGCGCCACCGCGAATCGCAGCACCGACCGGATCACCACCTGCACATTGTTCCGCGTCGCCCGCGCGAGCCCCCGCTCCGACAGCTCCAGGTCGAGCTGCGCCGCCGCCGCGCCGTCCACCTTCCCGATCGCGAGCTCGCCGAACCTCGGCAGCAGCGTCCCCTCGAGCAGCGCCGCATACCCCCGCCGCGACGACACCTTGAGCTCCGTCACCATGAACGTCGCCCGATACTCCTCCACGACGTCCCGAAACGTCTTCCCCGACCGCGGCACCGCGCCCGCCTCCGCCTCGCCCGGCGCATACGGCTCGCCGTGCTGCGCGATGTTCAGGAGGTATCGCTTCTCCTCCTCGCGCGCAGCCGCCATCGTCTGCCCCTTCGCGTCCCGGCGGAATCGGCCCTTGCTGCCATCCGCTCGTCGATATCGAAGATCGATGAACAGAAACATCTTCCCGCGCCGCGTCATCTTCCGGACCGCCATGACCCCGCTCCTTTCCGGGCGCTCAAGGCGCGCCCCACGCTTCCGAAAACTTCACCCGCCAAAGCCGCCCGAACTTCCGCGCCCGCACCCCGTCGAGCAGCGCCTCCGTCCCCCCAATCGCCGGCGCGTATGGCCCGGCGCTCCATTGACTTGCGCAGCGCCCCAAAAGTGGACCTTGCTGGGATGCGACCCCTGGGTGCAGCGTGAGTCTCCGCACGGCTCACGGTGCGCTCGACAGGCTCGTTCGCGGGCAGCTCGCCACCGAGCAGGAGCCCGCCCCACGTTCGCCGAGGGGGCCACGCCGAGTCCACTGGTCCTGGACGTGGACTGCCACTGGCCGGGACTGGCATTTCCCGGTGGAAGGACCAGGCAGGCTCCGCTGGACGCCGACGCTGGTCGCGCGTAATGCGCTCCCGATGCTCTCGCGCGTCCTCTCCTCGCTCGCCCTCATGTGTCTCGTCGGTTGCGGAGTGCTCGGCGCTTCCTCGCGCGGTGCGGAGGGGCCGATCGACGCGAACGCAGCCAAGCCCCACGCCGCCATCATCCCGGCGGAGATCGACTACGTGAACGGCGAGATCGTCGCGACCATCCTCTTCGACGATGCCGCAGGCGCGGCCAACGCTGTCGGGACGCTCCGTGGTCCCGATGGTTTCTTGGCCTCGATCCCGATCGCGGGCGCGAACGGGAAGTGCGACAGCGTCTTCTTCACCTTTTTCAAGGGGGCCTGCGCGTGGCGGGTCCCGGACCCCAAAAAAGGCCCGTACACGCTCGAAGTGCGCGCCGGGAGCGAGGTGCTCAGCACCGCGACGTTCGAGCTCGTCCAGGTCCCCGCCTACGACGCGAAGCGCGATTTCACGGTGAAGCCGTCGAGCCGAACGGACTTCGGGTACGTGCGCGAAACGCACGTCGTCGCCTGGGTGCCGTTCGATCTCCGTGACGAGCCGCGCGGGTACCGCGCGATCGTCCGCCGGAATGGCCAGGTCGTGCAGGACGAGAACTTCTCGTTCCGCGCCCACAACCTGGCGGACAACCGGGCGAGCCACGCCTTCGCGCTCGAGGCGCGCCACGTCGATGGCCCCGGGGCGTATGAAGTCGGGTTCGCCGACACGGCTACCGGCGACGTGCTCGGCGCGTGGTCGTTCGCCATCACCGACTTCGACGGGCGCTCGAAGGGTGTCGACGTCTGGCTCCATTACGGATCTTACGTCTTTGGAAAGCTCACGCCTCTGCCGGCGGATAGGGCGAAGGCCTTGTTCACCGGGATGACCACGATTGCGCCGAGGGCGGTCGACGAGCCGACGCTCTGCGCGCGATTGTCCGACCCGACCTACCGGCGAACCGAAACCTGGATGGGCGAACGCGTCCGATACGGCGTATCTGCCGAATACGACCAGCTCGAGACCGCGGTGCGGGACCCCTCCACGTCCCCCTCGGAGCGAGAGCGCGCGCAGCGACGGATGGCGCAGCTCGAGCCGCAGATGCGAAAGGAATGGGCCAGTCGCAACGCGTCCGAACGAGAAGCGCGCGCGAAGCTCCACGCCGTCCGGAGCAAGTTCGCCGCCGGGTGCTTCGACAAGCTGCTAGACGAAGCCTCGGCCGCGACGCCCTGAAGCCCAGGCACGGTCCACGTCTAGCCGCTCCCCGTGCCTCGGCGAAAACGGCGTTCGGCCCACGCAATACAACGAAAGTAGCAAGATGCCCCGGTTCGGCGCGGCTGGGGCTATGGTCACATCCTCAAGCGGGTCGTGCCGCGCTTCCGCAAGGTGGGCTTGATCGACGCCGAGCTGCGCAAGCTGCTCATCGACAACCCCGCCGCTTGCTGCCCTTCACGAAGCCAAAGGCGTGAAGGCGGCCGTGATAGGGCCTTCTGTTGATGATGGGGTTTCTCGGTCCCGTTTCCAGAGCAAAGCTTGTGCAGCCGTGCGCAGTCAGGATTTGCTCGGTGCGAGGCCTAGCCAGCGGCAGGCGTTGGGGGCAGTCTCGTTGAGAGGCGGGGGCGGCTCGGCGGGGGCGTGGCAGGTAAAACAAGCTGCGACGCGCACCGCAAAACCGGGCCGGCGTCGGACGAAGTTGGTGGATGGGAAGCTACGCGGCGCCGGTCGGAAAGGGCAGGTTGTTTGCCCTGCTCACTGTCCCGCTTTCCATTCCCCTGCGGGCACCCCCTCTTTGCACGCCTTGGCCGCCGCATCCGCCGCCTTGGGGAGCGGGCCGTCGTTGTAGTAGATCTTCGTTCCTTCCGGGGTCGCGCAGGATCCAACGCGCTTGTCTGCCGGACACGCCGCCATCTTGAATTCGCCGGTACACATGTTCTTGAGGAAGTCCTCGCCGGCCGCCGAGATGTTCTCATCGCCGAACTGCCGGCAAATGCTTTCGGTCTTGATCACGTTGCAGGAGGCGACCTTGGCACTTGCGGGCTCTGCTTTCTTTTCGGCCTTCTGCTCGGCCTTGCCTTCCGGCTTGGCCTCTCCGGGCTTGGCGCCCTCCGCCGCGGGCTTGTTATCGCAACCCGCACCAAACAGTCCGAAAAACACAATGGCGACAAGGGTAAGAGACGTTCGAGTGCTGAACATGAGATATGCCTTTCTTTTTCCTGTGTTCGGGGCGAGCGAATACTCCCGATGTCAGGCGTGGTCAAGGGGAATGATTGCATGGCGGTTATCCTCGGCCAAATCGAGGACGAAGCGACGAACCCCTCGATGCTGTGAACCACAGTGTCGCGCCATCCATCTATGTACGCGTCATAGATTTCGTGCCGACGTGCCGCACCTTCACGATGCCAGCACCGCGCGAGCACATCAGAGGCGCCGGTTGGTGACGCCCTGATCAAGACTGCCATCCTACGCGCTGGGCTGGTCGTCGGACGGGGTGACCACAGCGAGGCCGACGTCGCGGTCAGCGCTGTCGGCGGCGTCTGTCGTGGCGAGTAGCGTCATCGCCCCGAGGGCGTTCCAGGCTCTCCACCAGCCCCCTCCGCACCCCCTCGCGAAAAGGCGACAGCCCCCCTGTTCAGAGCACCGAACGCATTTCCTACACCGAAGGTCGCAGGTCCAATTCCTGCCGGGGGTGCTGAGTGATTCCGTGGGGTTAGCTCCTCTCGCCGTCCCGCCGGTGGATAGATCTGGATAGATCGAGGCGGGCGGCGGGGGCGAGCAGAGCCCCCGGCGCGAGGTGAGCGTACCGCTCGGTCGAGTCCCTCGAGGCGTGTCGGGATGTGGTAGATCCGGCCGTTCTTGCGGGGTTTGCCGTGGGAGCCGTAATGCACGGTGATCATGTTCCTCTGAGGGAGGCGGACTGATCTTCCCCCGCGGCTGTGGACAAACCGACTATGCCGCGAACGCGGCCACTTGTGCTCTCCATTCGAACTCGACCGGGCTGAGGTACCCCAGGTACGAGTGCCGCCGGTCGTGGTTATAGAACCGCTCGAGGTAGAACTCATCCCATCATTCGAGATACACGAGAGGTACACGAAGCCGGCTGTGAGCGAGGCTCTCTGCTGCCGCCGCGAGGTCTTTCGATTCAAGCATCATTCCGCGAATGGACGATTGAGCTCCTCCTCATCGAAGGTCAGGTTGGTCGTCGGTCCGACATCGCGCAAGATTTTCTTCGCGATGAGCGCATTCGTGGGTTCGAGGATGCTGCCATGGTCCGCTCCCTCCACTGCGTAGAAATGAACGTTGTCGTTTCTGGAAGCTCGTGCCATGGCGTGAAGCGCACGAACGTTACCCCCCGCGGTGCCTTCGAGCACGAACACTGGACTCTGGATCGAGTGTAGCCAGCGTATCGGCGCCCGAAGCTCGGCCTCCCGTGGGTCCGAAGTATCGAATAGAATGATCCCCGGGCCCCAGCGCGTTATATCGTCGATCGGTCCGAAGGAGAAGACGGCGCGGAAGCGAGCGGTCGACTCGGCCACCAGAAGGACCAGCGCGCCGCCACAGCTATGACCGCCCAGGTAGATGCGATTGGGGTCCACGTACTCCTGCTTGGCAAGGTGATCGGCGGCGGCAATGATGTCGTCGACTTCTCCGAAAAATGCTTCCTTGAAGCCTGGGTTGTCGTTGCCACCACGCTGCGATGGAAACATCATGATGATACCGGCCCTGCGGTAATCGCTCGCATTTTGGTCAGCGTCGTCGGGCAATTCCGTCCAGAGATTGCCGATCGAGTTATAGTCGAGGCCTCCGACGACCCAGATGATCGCCGGGTGTTTCTTACCATCTTGCGGGTCGGGGCTGATGTACGCCGCGAGCTTACCGGCTGGAGCATCGTATCGGATCTTGCGGAACACGCCCGGAGGCGGCTCGGGGGCTGGTTCGCCGTAGGACTTGTACTGCGTGAGCTTCGTCCTGAAGCCGTACCGGGCCTCCGACAGCGAAAGCGATTGTTCTGGCTGGTAATCGACCGTGTACTCGGAAATGTATTTGACGGACTGCTGCTCTTGACCACCGCAACCGGCGAGGTTCGTCAATGCCAGAAGGAGCACGAGACAATGCAAATGTTTCATGACACAGCCTTTGCTACCCACGTAGCCGAACGGGTGAGGTGGAGAGCCAAGCCTCGTCGACGAGGCTCGGCAGCGGCCGTGGGCCACGCAGCATGAGGATTTCGAGCGCGCAAGCGAGCAGCGCGAGAACTCGACCGTAAAACGTGATGAAGCCGTGCGAAATGACGACCGGGCAGCCCGCAGCCTGGAAACAGACGGCGAGGTTGCTCGGCTCTTCGGCCAAACAAACCGCGAGCAGCACGCTATCGTACGTAGGTGCCCCAGCCTTGATCCGCTCGCTGAACGCAGCGCGAAGCGTGCCGAGATCCAGCGGACCGTCGTGTAGGTGCAAACCGTGTTCGTCCTGATGCGCCACGAGGATCAAGGATCGGCCAGCGCAAGGAGGCGAGAGGTGCTCGAGGAGATCAGCTCGAGTCACTGGACTCACGAGCTCGACACCGGTATCACGCGCGAGCTCTCGCAATAGAGTCTCGAGCGTGTGGATCCGCTGGATCTGCTGGAGTTGCGCAGGAGATTGCTCGAGAACGCGGCGAGCTACGGGCCGAGGCAAGCGGGACAATCGCTGCAGGAATCCGCCCTCGGCCGCGAGCGGCGCGAGCAGCACGACGGTTCGAGCTGGATCCACGAGTGGAAGCGTGTTCGTCGCGGAGATGCCGAAGAGCCTGTCGAATGCGCGAACGTGCCAGAGGGGCAAGCTCGGAAGACGCATCAATACATCCGATTCGACGACGGCGGTTCGGATCATCTCGCGGAGCGAAGCACGGAAACTGAAGTGCTCGAGTTCGCTCGCTCCGGGATAAGCTACGATCGCCTCCCGCGCGGACAACTCCGCGAGCAGCGGCGCGACGACATGTTCGGCATCCCAAGCACGTAGGATCCGCCAGGCGATCTCTGCGCGACCCGTCGCCATGTCCTGATCTGGACTGCCACTATAGGCGCCGAGACCGCCGCCTTCCCGGCGGAGGGATACGGCTTGCCGGACCATCTCCGCTCGGGAACGCACGCGATCCGCGCTGAGGATGAGCTCGTATTCGGGAGGGGCCAAGCGCACGCCGATCTCCGAGCCCTGAGGCACAATATCAAGGAGAGCGAGCTGCACGGCTTACCTCGTCGCGACCTGGGTCGGCGCCTCGTGCTCGTCATGCTCGGTCTGTTCGGCCGGCACGAATTCGAGAGCCTTTCCTCTGATGACGGCGGAGCAGTTCGTTTCGGTGCAAACGATTTCGTCGATGCGGTTCGGCTGGGTTTCGAGTGCCTTGGGCAGTAGCCGTATTGCGTCCTTCAGCCTCTCGAGCAACACTTCCTTGTTGATGTTTCCCTTGGGCAACTCCACCTTGATGATCTCGGTCCCAGCCGCCCGAAAATCGACGACCAACTCGTTGCCTGTGAAAGATACCGTTGCGGTCGGCGGTGGTGGTGTCGTGCCGGGACGTACGCCTGCGGGGATCCCTTTCGCCTCGAAGGCGGCTGCATCCATTTTGATCGGGTCTTTGGATTCGAGTCGAGAGCGAACCGATAGCTCGAGCGACAAATAACTGGGCCGCTCCACACGCCCCGCCGTGGTCGCACCCGCAGCATCGACCGCAGGGGCCTTGACCGGCGGTGCGCTGGGGAGCTCGCTCGGTTTGGTGCCGGGGACGCGCAGCTCCTCCCGCAGCTTCGCGACGACCGGGCTCGTTTGCGGCAATGGTGTCTCGACCTTCGCCGCGCCCGCGGGGGCCGAGCGAACAGGGGGACGGAGAGGCGGCACGCTGGATTTCCCGGCCCAGAGCTGCCCAGCGAGGAGGAATGCAACGAGGAACGAAATGTAGGATGCAAACCGCGATGATGACATGGTGGACCTCCCGCTTACCGTGCAATCAGGTTCTGCTCGGCGGACGCGGATTCGTAGCGAACTACGCCTGCACGGACGTCGGCGACCTGAAATCCTGGGCCGGACATGACGTACGTCGGCGTCACCAGCACGCTGCGCTCGTCTTCGGAAAGGCGCGCGTGAAACATCACGTTCGATAGAAGAAGACTATGACTGGCCTTCGAGAAGGTGATGCCCGCTTGCGACAGCTTCTTTTCGATCGAGTCCCATACCTTCTCCTGCTGGGCCAGGATCCATCGATCGTACATTTCGTTCGTTTCTCGAGAATCGAACGAGGCTGGCCAGCCGCGCAGGAACGCGTCCACGAGCACGGGTATGGGGCTGGTTAGCCGCTTCTTCTCGGCACCCTTGGCCTGAGCGATCTTGGCGCGCAGCGTCTCACGCTGGCCCTCGAGTATCTTCACGGCGCCCGCAGAAGGAGTCGTGTCAATCGCCGCGAACTCGACGTCACCGAATACGACTTCGTGCACGTCCGATCCCGACGCAATGTGGTCGAGCCGTTCGAGCACGTGCTGATTCTCCGCCCGCGCGTGCCGGAGAGAGTCCGCGAACCGAACGAAGCGGGAAGGGGCGCGTCCAAGCAGGAGCGTCGCCTCGATGGCTTGTTCCTCGTATTCGAGCGCGCGCTCGATGTTCGTCCGCGCGGCCACGATTCTCGAACGAATTTCGGGAATGGCAGTGTCATTGAATTGGGACCCCTTGTACACGATCCTCTTGGGGTACTGTCCTCCGGGGCGCAACAGGTCCAGCACCAGTTCGACGTGCTCGACCTCCGCCTCCAGATGGCCAATTTGGCGCGTCATCCCGTCGAGGGTCAGGCCTCGCAAGACTGCATTCGGAATTTTGAGTTCTTCCAGGGAGAGATGGATCGTGAGCGGCGCTCCATCGGCGCCCATGGCCACGGGCACGAACCGCGGGAGCCCATCGAAGGCGTTATGCCATAAGAGGATGGGCCGGCCCACTCGTTCCGCGCTCTGGAAGACCTTCCCTGCGAGCTTGTGCATCTTTTCGGATGCGGCATGGATCTCATCCGCGCGCAATCGATGTAGCTTGACTTGGCCACTGCAGTCCTCGTGCACCGTCGTGTTGGCGAGCTTCTCACCCAGCTCACCCAAGCGCTGTTGCTGCGAAAGATCAGCCGCTCTGATCAGCGAGACGCCGTACGTGATCCATGCGCTCTTGAACGCGGGGTCATTTGCGATGTCCTCCAAGAAGCCGGAGATTCGCAGATTGCATGCAGCGTCTGCGCGGCCCACCATATAAATGGCCTCTGCTCGATGCGCCGCCCGCGCAGCGATCCACACATGGATCGGACCGTCGTTCAGATCAGCCGTACGTTCGCCGCTATCGACATCACCGCGCCGCAGACTTCCGACCGAGGAGGGGTTGCCGCCGGGGATCACGACCTCGACCGAGAACTGCGAGAGCGGTATCCCTGCGCCCATCACCGGTTTCCGCACGGGCGCCGGAGGTTTCGGCGCCGCGGCGCTGCAGCCGATCGCGGACGGCAAGAATGACATGAGCAGCAGCAGCAGCGACGACATTCTATGCAGCATCGAGCTCACTCCAAGTCGTGGCGGCCTCGAGCAGCGTTAGTTCCTCGACGGCCGTGGGGCCGAGGCGCTCGTCGAACCATGGCATCAAGTGCTTCGACAGCGTGGTAAGCCCCGTCCAGACCCGCGCCTTGAGGCCAATCAGAGGGCTCTCGACCCCGGCCTGGACGCGCACGGCCACGCCCGCTTCCTTGACGTCGACCTGAATGACAGTCTCTTTGGCGACCGGTACCCTCGCGCTCCGCGTGGATCCAACCGTGCCGCCGCACGCATGCCCTGGTGCCCGGAATTCGAGCATCCAGCCATCGCCGCGGCGGCAAAGCGAAATCCAAAGCGCATCCATCGAATCCGACCCATTGTCCTTGGCGGCGGCCGCGAAGCGTCGCACGGCAGCGGCTGCGGCGATCCCTGGCCGATCGAGGCGGGAAAGCGCGTCGGCGAGGACATCGAGCCCTCGCGCCCGATCCGCGTGCGCGAGATCGAGAAGCAGGCATTCGCACCGCGCCTCGAGCGAGCGTAAGGCAGGGATGCGCGCGCACGAGACGCCCACCCGCGCGAGGAGCGCGGCAAAGGAGGCTTCGTCCGGACAAGCCGCCGCGAGGAGCTCGGCCGTGGTCGCGAGGAGATCGGCAGGCTCGCTCGCCGTGCTGCCGCGGAAGCGATCACCTGCGCCGAGGCCATCCCTCGCCGGTATGCCGTGATCGTGAGCGCGCGGCACGGAAGCCGTGCCGGCGAGGCGCTCGGTAGGCTCGAAGAGAATGGTCCGCGCGACATCGACGCCGGCGCGCGAGAACAGCATGGGAATCTCTGCACCGGGCAGGCCGTTCAGTCGCAATGCGCTCCGGGCGACCTCGAAAGCATCGCCGAGGGAAAGTCCAGAGGCGATCGCCTGGTAGAACGCCGACGCGAATGCGATTGCGGCACCGTCCTCGATGGAGCGGGACATCCCGATCGCCGCATCGATATGCCGGATCATTGCCTCCGCATGCGATTGGGAGTCGCGCGCGTTGAGAACGACCAACCGGATCTCGTCCCGCAGGGCACCAAAAAGCTCGGCAAGCACATGACCGCTGACCGCTCTCGTGTCGCCGACATCGTCTTCGAGCAGGATCCCTTGGGGCGTCATGGCATATCCGCTGAAATGCACGATGCGCGGGCGTAGGTCGAGCACGGCCTGCAATACATCGTCCGGACATACGGCCCAGCGTACGTGCACGACCATGCCTCTGCCCTGATTGGTCTTCAAGAGTCGCTCCTGGATCTGCCGGACCTCGCGGTCACTCCGTAACCGCGCCTGCCGATCTGGGTTTGCCGCGAGCAGCAGCATGACGAGCTCCTGTTTTCCGGGCGGAGAGCCTTCGAGGTTCGGCGGCGATGGCCTCGAGGCAGTCCGTAATCGGATGGAGTCCGGATTTCGCTCGGGTCGATGGTGTAGCTCCGGCACGTCTTCATCGGGAAGGCCCCGCAGGTCGATCTCGTTGCATCCGAAGTCGAACGCCGTCTTGACGCTGCTGCCTTTGGCGAGCGCCCGGTAGAAGCCCACGGCGAAAGCAATCGCGGACGCATCGCCGATGGCGCATTTCATGCCGATCACGCAATCGACGTGCCGCGCGAGATCCTCGGCCTGCTTTTTCGTGAAGCAGGCATTCAGCACCACACAGCGCAAGGGTGTGCCTCGCTGCACGATCTGGATGAGCGTGGTCAGCGCCTCGGGGCGCACCGCCACGGCGTTCCCGTCCCGATCTTCCAGCAGAATGGCGCCTGCGTCTTGCTCTGCCGTCTCGTCGATGAATTCTCGTGTGATTCCCTCTGCGCCCGACCGAGCCCCCGAGCGCCCCCTTCTCCCACCGCCATGACCGCTGAAATGAAGCACTTCGGGCGCGTGCTTCTGCAGATGGCTCTGCAATTGTTCGGGTCTCACGGCAAACTCGGCTTCGACGTGAAGAAAGTCGCCGGCGCCAGCCTTCGCAATTTCGTCTTTCACGTGGCCGACCTCGAGACCGACCTGGAGGCGCGTGGTATTGCGCGCATTCGCGCCGAGAAACAGGATCTTCACCCTTCCCATCGATGTGCCTCCTTCGCCCTGAGCGTCATGGTGCGCAAGCCGCCGCGACGAACCACACCTCCGCGTTCGTCATTCAGCACGTCGTGTGCCACATTCTCTCGAGCAGCCGATAGGGTACCAGCCGTTCTTCTCGCCTGGCGCCGGCCTTCTGTCTGCGACACGGACGCGTCAGCGCCCCTCGTGACGCGTCAGCGATCCTCTTGACGCGTCAGCGATCACCTGACGGAGTCGACCTGCGCGTGCGTCACGGGGGCGTACTTCTACACGCCCCGCGCACGGTTGCGCCAAGAACACGTTTACGAGGTTATTTGCCTCAAGCCCTCGCGCGACCCAGATCGAGTGGAAATACCTGGCATGAAGGTTGCCCCCGATCCCCGCGCGCGTTTGTCCTCGAAACACCTCGCCGGCCGGACCTCTGGCACCGTCGGCCCCTCCCGCCGTGCGCGGCTCTCGAAAAGAAGGCTCTCATGGCTCGAACATTTTGGTTTGCCACCATCGCGCTCGCGCTCGCCGCCCCCGCGCTGGCCTGCAAAAGCAAGCCCGGCCCCACGCCCGATGCCGACGCAGGCGACGCCGCGCCCGCCCCGACGTCGACCTCGCCCATCCAGTCGCTCCGCAAGCTTGCCGGCGCGGAGGCCCGCGTGCTCGACGTGATGTTCTCCGAAGACGGCTCGCAGATCTTCACCCTCGAGGAGAGACCGCCGAAAGACGAGGCCTCCCGACAGCCTCCGACGAACGCCGTCGTGCGCCGCTCCATCGCGGGTGGACCCGCGGTGGAGCTGCTCGTCACGCAGGACGAGATCCTCGCAATGGCCGTGCTCGGCGGCGACGCCATCGTGATCCAGAGGCCCGCCCTGCCCAAGCAGGACGACGACGAGGACGGCGACGATTACTACGAGAAGCTCGGCGACGCGTTCGCGAAGACAGCGCTCTACCGCCTGCCCGCAGCCGCAGGAGCGCCCGTCCGCATCTCGCCGGAAGGATACCGCTGCAGCACGGTCGCCCAGGCCGTTTCACGGCGATGGATCGCCTATTCGATCGGCAAGGTCGATTCCAAGGACGGCAGGGCAGCCTTGCGGTCGTACGAGGCGGCCGACGAAGAGACCCATGTGCTCGGCGCCATGGGCGAGGACGTGAAGCTGACGCCCAAGGGAATCGTGCACGATATCTCCTCCGACGGCGCGCGCGTCCTCCTGAGGCGACCCGCAGAGCCGAAGAAAGACGACGTGCGCGACTGGTGGAACCAGAGCGACGCCCGGCACCTCGCGCTCGTGAACGTGAAAGACCAATCCATCACCGACCTGCCCGCGTCGATCTCGGTGGACGGCGCAAAGATCGAGACAGGAAAGCTCTTCACGGCGTTCGTGGGCGATGGGCTCCTGTTCCGCACGGGCGAGGGCGCGATCTACCGTGCGGGGCTCGACGGCTCGGGCGCCAAGCGTCTCGCCGGAGAGCCTCCGCCGCCGGACCCGGACGCGGGCGCGCCGGATGACGCAGGCCCCTCCGATGACTCCGTGGCGCCCGCAGCCCCGCCCCCCAAAACGAGCCGCGTCTTGAGCCCCAAAGGCACGCTCTTCGAATTGCGAGAAGAAGCCGATTCCGTGGTCCTCGCGGCGGCAGGCTCGAGCGAGCCGCTCGCCGAGCTCGAGGGGCCGCTCGCAGCAATCGGCGCATTCACCTTCGACAGCGACGAGACGCGCGTCGCCTTCGTCTCCCTCGCGGACACCTCGCGGGACGGGCGCTTCGACCGCTTCCACGACAACGCAGAGGTCTTCGTCACGGACAAGGCGCCCGGCGCGCTCTCCTTCGGGCGGGCCGAGATCACCCCACTCTCGAGCGAGCTCAGGCCAAAGATCGCCGAGGCCGCGATGGTGCCGGAGCCGGACGTGCAGTTCATCGCGGGCTGGGATGACCTGTACATCATCGTGGTCTTGCCCTGGCTCGACGGCGAGGGCGCGAAGGAGCTCATCGAGCGCGTCTTCGTCGACGCGCGCGCGCTCGTGCCGATCGTGACGGGCAAAAAGATGCGCCTGCACCTGCGCGCAGGCCCGATCGATTTCCAGGTCGAGCGGGAGGAAGACAGCCAGGGCAATGCGTACGCGACGCTCTACGCGTCGGGCATCGGGATCGTGGATCCGGCCGCGACGCCGCTGGTCCTGAAGAACCCGGTGAACATGTCGAGCTGGATGCACTCGAACCGTACGCTCTCGGGCTCGCTCGAGAACACGGGCAAAGAGCCGACGCCGCCGATCGAGGCGTTCGCGCGGTTTCGCCAGATGCGCAGCTCCCCGGAGGGCCGCGAAGAGGTGCGCGAGGTGAAGAAAGCCCTCGGCGTGATCGAGCCGGGCAAGGCGGCCAAATACTCGCTCATCCTCGCCGATGTCTCGTACGGGAGCCATCCGACGGTCTCGTTCCGCGCGGGCGACAAGAAGCTCGTGGTGCGGAACGAATACGCGACGAACCACTCGATGGATTGGCTCGGGGTCTCGCTCGAGGCCTACGGCGCGCACAACGCCTGGGCGAAGCACGGCCTGCGCACGAGCCCCTTCGGAGGCCCGCCCCCCTCTCGCGTCTTCCTCACGCCCGAGCAAACCAAGCTCCCGGCCGCAGAGCGCGAGGCCCTCATGAAGAAAATCGCCAAGGTGCTCGACAAGCACAACGACCGGTTCCACCGCGGCGACGCCGTGGGCGTCGATTTCATCGATCCCGCGGGCGGTGGCTGGCGACTCGAAGTTGGCAAGAAGATCGCCCGCTACGAAAAAGAAGAAAAAGCCAAGGCGCCCTGATCGCCCCCGCCGTCCCTGTTCGCTTGCATTCTGTATCTGCAAGAACGTAGCGTCTTCTCCATGGAGGCCGAAGACGAGATCCACATGGTGTGCATCGTCGCGGATACCTGAGCCGGGTTATGCCTCGTCGCGGATGAGGCCGTACGCGAAGGGGGCAGAGCTCGAAGGCTCCCAGCTGCTCAGGGCGAGAGGCCGAGCGCCTGTTCGAGAGCCGCGCCGTGCTGCGCAAACCACCCGCCCTCGGCTTGCTGCACCATCGCGGTGATTCTCCGCCGCGTAGGTTCGTCCTGGCCTCTCGCCGCCGCAATGATGGCCAGGAGGCGATCGGGTCTCTGTCGCGCCATCTGCACGGCGGCGAGACCGAGCAGGTTGGCATCCGCGCCCGGTTGAGCTCCCACCCGCTGGAACAACGATTCGACCTCGTCCGTCAACGCGCCGCTGGAGAGCGCGAGCAGGCGCAGATCACTCCGTCCGGCGCGCTCGAGCACCGCATGAACCCGCTGCGCGAGCGCCTGGTCGCCCGCAGGCAATCCCTCCACGAGGCGCTGCAATGCATCCCCGGCGAGCGTGCCGCTGCGCTGGCCAGGTCCATCGGGCACCCCTCGCCCTTCCAAGCGCTCGAGCAACGCATCGAAGAAGGGGCGGTGCGTCGAGACGTTCGCGATATTGACGATCATCCGGAGCACGTCTGGATGATCGGAGCGCCGCAAGAGATCCGTGGCCGCCTGGTGAATCGCGACCGCGTTGCTGGTCCGATGCACCTCTTCGCTGAAGCGGTCCGACGGGAATCGCTGCCCGCGATGTTCACGCATACCGAGTCGTGCCCACCGCTCCATCTCCTCCGCCAGCGAAGCCGGAGGCGCGCTCGGGGCGGCCGATCCCGCATTCGCTCCTGAGACCGCGTCGTCTTTCTTCATGGGGTCCTTCAAGATGAGCTCGGCGAATGCGTGGTCGGCGATGGCGCGCGCGGCCCGGCACTGCTCCGTGACCAGGACCTGAAGACCGGCCACGAACCGAGATTCTGCAGTATCGCCCCACTTCACCAGCGCCAGGTCCTCCGCGTAGTACACGACCGACGCGGCTTGCAAGATCGCCTGCGTCGTCTGTGGCGTGACGATATAGGCCTGCACGGGGCCGAGCTGTCCGAGCGTCATCGTCGTGCCCAGCAAGGTCTCGAGCGCAGCTCCGCCGGTGCGCGCCGGCTGGGTCGGCGGGCGCTGCACCCAAAGCGGGCTCGTCAATCCATCATAGGGCGACGGGCGAACCACCTGCACCGAAGTGGCATCGGGGATGTTGAAGCGCACGAGGCCATACGGGTACCACTCCGGCGCGAGCGAGACGATCTGACACATGGCGGAGAAATCGTCGTTGCCCTGCTCGAAGCTCGAGCTCGAGGGTCTGTCCATGCGCGCGTCCGGACTCCACCAGCCATAGAGTTCGGCGGCGGCGCTGGATGGCTCCAGCATCTGGGCGGGAATCTCGCTACCATTGGTGATGGCGGCGATCCAGGATGCATAAACGGGCGTGTCGGGGCTGTCGTAATTCACCTTGGAAGGATCCAAGCCCAGCAGGATCGCCGTGGCCACCTTCCAGGACAACCTCACGTTATACTGGTAGAACGTCTGCGCCCCTGAAACATGGTGCAGCGTGCTGAACGGGGCGGGAGGGGGCGCCGAGCCGAGTCCGTCGAATGCGCTCGCTGTCGCGCTCATGGCGTCGTAGAGGGCGGTGAATCCGGATTGGCTCGAGAGGCTCACGCCGACCTGCTGCCAAAACTCGGGCAGCTTCTCCTGAACGACCGGTGTCAGATCCCGCTGCAGCTCGCCGAGCTTGCGGGCGGCGGTCGAAGAGAAGACCTTCTCGAACGCGACGTCGGGCGTGATAATAATTTCTAGAGGGATTGAACTGGGAATTTCTTGATGACGGGAGCTGTTTGTCAATGGAATCTCCTGTTCAGGAGCGCCGCAGCGCTTTCAAGGACCAGCGAAGCGTTTCGCAGTCTCTCGCGCCCGTCAAGCGAAAGAATCTGGGCGCGCTGGCTCGAAGCGCTCGTATCCCGAACGTTGAGCGTCTCGCCGAGCCATGTCTCTTGTGGTACTCCTCGGCCGCATCCCGGTTCAGCTTTGTAAACAATCCCGAGGAAGGGCTTGCGATGATGAAGGACACGGAACGGAAGAGCGGGGGCTGGCGGCGTCGCGGCTTCGCTTTCGCTCTTATGACCTGGCTCTTCGCCTGCGGCGCCGACAGCGCGCCACCGAAGACGGAGGGCTCGGCGTCGGCGCCGCCTTCCACGACCGAATCCTCGGCGTCCATGCCGCCTGCGCTGCGTGCCGCCTACATCGAGGCGGTGCAGCGAGCGGCGCCCGAGCCGTATGTCGCTGTGGACCTCGGACTGGGGCTCATCCGCGCCGAGAATGACGCCCAGCGGTTCTCGGCGACGCTGGGCCCGTCGGGGATTTTGGTCTCGTCGCGCGAATGGTCTCTGGCCATGCGCGCGGCGGCCCTGGGCTGCGAGGGGGCGCTGTCGCCGTTGCCCGCGGCGGAGCCCGAGGCGGCGGGCAACCGGGTTCGGTATCGGCGCGAGCGGATCGAGGAGTGGTACCTCAATGGCCCGCTGGGTCTGGAGCAGGGATTCGTGCTCGACGAGCCGCCGAGCTGCGCGGGGCCGAAGGTCATCGCGCTCGAGCTCGGCGGGGAGCTCGACGCCGAGCTCGAGGACGAGGACGGCGACGGCCGTGGGGAGGCGCTCCGGTTCGTGGACAGCGAGGGTCGGAGGGCGCTCGCCTATACCGATCTGTGGGTAAAGGACGCGCAGGGGAAGAGCCTCGCGGCGTGGCTCTCGGTGGAGGCGGGGCGAGCGGCGATCCACGTCGAGGACGAGGGGGCTCTGTACCCCATCGTGATCGATCCGTTGGTCTGGACGCAGCATGCCAAGCTCCTGCCCAGCGACGGCGCGGCGGAACACGACTTCGGCCTCGCGGTCGCGCTCTCGGGCGACACGGCGCTCGTGGGGGCGCAAGGCGACGACGACCAGGGGAGCAACTCCGGCTCGGCGTATGTATTCGTGCGGAGCGGCGAGGTCTGGACGCAGCAGGCCAAACTCCTGCCCAGCGACGGCGCGGCGGACCACCACTTTGGGTTTTCCGTCGCGCTCGCAGACGACACGGCGCTCGTGGGGGCGTACGGGGACGACGACCAGGGGTCATTCTCCGGCTCGGCGTATGTGTTCGTGCGGAGCGGCGCGGTCTGGACGCAGCAGGCCAAGCTCCTGCCCAGCGACGGGGCGACAAGCGACTTCTTCGGCAGATCGGTCGCGCTCTCGGGCGACACGGCGCTCGTGGGGGCGGAGGGTAACGACGACCAGGGAGCTCCTCCGGCTCGGCGTATGTGTTCGTGCGGAGCGGCGCGGTCTGGGCGCAGCAGGCCAAGCTCCTGCCCAGCGACGGGGCGGTAGAAGACTCCTTCGGCATATCGGTCGCGCTCTTGGGCGACACGGCGCTCGTGGGGGCGTGGGGCGACAGCGACCAGGGGATATACTCCGGCTCGGCGTATGTGTTCGTGCGGAGCGGCGCGGTCTGGGCGCAGCAGGCCAAGCTCCTGCCCAGCGACGGGGCGGCAAGCGACTTGTTCGGCGGCTCGGTCGCGCTCTCGGGCGACACGGCGCTCGTGGGGGGCGCAACGCAACGACGACCAGGGGTCATTCTCCGGCTCGGCGTATGTGTTCGTGCGGAGCGGCGCAACCTGGATGCAGCAGAGCAAGCTCCTGCCCAGCGACGGGGCGGCGAACGACTTCTTCGGCCATGACGTCGCCCTCTCCGAGAATACGGCGCTCGTTGGGGCGTACGGGGACGACGACCAGGGCGACGCCTCCGGCTCGGCGTACGTGTTTTTCTTCGGCGAGCTCAAGAGCAACGGCGAGGCCTGCACGGCCGGGCTGCATTGCGCGAGCGGCATTTGTGTCGACGGCGTGTGCTGCGACGACGCCTGCGGCGGTGGGTCTCCGAGCGATTGTCAGGCGTGCAGCGTCATGATGGGCGCGGCCGTGGACGGGGTCTGCGCGGCGCTCGCTGCGGGCACCGAATGCCGCGCTTCGACGGACGTATGCGACATGGCGGAGACGTGCGACGGCACGGCGAAAAATTGCCCGTTCGACGGCGTAAAACCATTCGGCACCGAATGCCGCGCTGCGGCGGGCGCATGTGACGTGCCGGAGGCGTGCGACGGCGTTACGATCAATTGCCCGTTCGATGTCATGAAGCCATTCGGCACGGAATGCCGCGCTTCGGCCGGCGTGTGCGATGTGGCGGAGACGTGCGACGGAGCTCTGGCCGATTGCCCCGCGGATGCCAAAGCCGCGCCGGGCACGGAATGCCGCGCTTCGGCCGGCGTGTGTGATGTGGCCGAGACGTGCGACGGAACTCTGGATGACTGCCCTGGGGATGCGCAGGCGCCCGACGGAACGCCGTGCCAGGGAGGCGCTTGCATCAGCGGCGCGTGCGAGTCGGGGACCGGCGGCAGCGGCGGCGGCAGCGGCGGCGGCAGCGGCGGCAGCGGCGGCGGCCCAATCGCCGAGGAGGGCGGCTGCGATTGCCGCGCCGCACCTGGAACCCCGAGCGGCAGCCCTGGCCCGCTCCTCGGTTTGCTCGGCCTTGGTCTGCTCGCCTTGCGCCATCGTCGGTCTGCCGCCCCGAAGAGCGGGTGCTGATTACGACGTGGGCAACGGACGCATGACGATTGTATGCGTCCTACGCGTTCCAGCGCGGGACACGCACGACTCCATCGGCCGCCGGATAATCCGTGGGATCAGGGCGGCCGCTCCCCATGGCCGCCGCGTGGAGATCCCGAGCGACGCGCTCGATCAGGTCCCTCAATTCGAGCTGCGAGAGCCAATGCACCGGCAGCGCTGACGCGCCGAACATGACGCCGACGAGGTTGCCGGTGATGCTCCCCGTGCTGTCGCTGTCGCCGCCATGCGCGACGGCTCGCCACAAGGTCTGCGCCACGCTGCGCGCGGTCGCCTGGAGTACGCAGGCAATGGCGATCGCGAGCGCCTCTTCCGCGACCCAGCCCCCGCCGAGCTGCTCGATGGCCGAAGGAGACAGGGCGCCTCCCGCCGCGAGCGCTCGCGCGCGAGTGAGCGCCGCCGCGACCTCTTGGTGCTCACGCTCGCGCACCAAGAGCGCATCGGCCAGGCCCATGGCCTCTTCGAGCGTCGCGCCCCGCGCGATATCGTGCACCAGCGCCGCCAGATACGCGGCAGACAGATAACCGCTGGGGTGCCCGTGCGTGAGCACAGCGGCGTCTCGCGCGACGACGAATGCATCCTCACGGGTGCGCGCCGCGAGCCCGAAGGGGGCCGCGCGCATCACGGCGCCACATCCCTTGCTGCCGTTCGGAGGGTCGTCGATGGTCGCGATGGAGGGACGCGTGAAGCTCGACGAGAGAGCGCTCAAGCACGTCTGTCCGGGCGCGCGGCGAGCGTAGAGGCGCGGATCCGCGAGGAGCAATCCTTCGCCGCTGCGGTGGCGTACGCGATCACGCGGTGCCAATTCTTGCGTGACGTACCACCGCTGGTAGGCGCCCAATGCGAAAGGTACGATCGCGCCGCTGCCGGCGCTCCGCGCGCGCAGGAGGGCTTCGGCGGAGAAGAGGGTCATTTGCGTGTCATCCGAGACGCGTACCTCCGACGCGTACGAGAGGTCCGGAGGCGCCGTGGCGCCGAACCGCTCGATGATCTGCTTCTCGGATCGGACGAACTCGATCGGATATCCCAGCGCATCGCCCAGCGCTCCGCCGAGCAAGCAGCCCAGAAAGAGGTCCTCGCTCGGCGACGCTTCCCGTGTGGTCATGCGATCCTCCATGGAATCCTTCGTCCTTGTACCACGTGCAGCGTCGAGGCACTCAAACGAGCCTGCCCTCTTGACCGGTCACATGCTCGCGGATGCTACCGCATCAACCCCCAACGCTTTGGTGATCCGCGCGAGCACCGCTTCCGAATTCCGCGCCCAATCCCTCGCCGTCACGCGTATGACCTTCCAGTCTCGCGCCCGCAATGCAGCCGGACGATGAACGTGCCGCTCGAACGCTTCGCATGTCTCGTCCCCTTCGTCGCACAGGACCGCAACCGCATAACGCGACGATTGGACGCGATCTACCACAGCCAGCGGCACCTTGAACTCGGACGTTCCAACATCGAGCTCGCAGGTCATCCCGCGTTGCTGTAGCGCCATGGCAATCTGCGCCTTGAGCGGGACATAACCCGGCGGCAGGTCCGTGGTCGCCGACGGAGTGCTCGTCGGACGGCTCTCGCGAACGACGCGAAGGACCCGCTCCGCCAGTGCACGCTGCCCGCTCGAAAGGTAGAAAGCGAACTCGAGGAAGAGCTTGAACAGCTTGGGACCTTCGTTCTTGGTGCGGGCAACCGATAGCATCCCTGGCTCGAACGAGGCGACGATGATGCACTCGCGTTTCGCACGTGAGATCGCCACGTTCAGACGACGCTCGCCCCCACGCTGCCCAAGAGGCCCGAAGCGCGCTGGAACGACTCTTTCCGTGCCCTTCTTGGTGACGCGCTCGACGGGCGCATACCCAGGCGAGAAGATGATGATGTCGCGCTCGTCCCCTTGCACGTTCTCGAGGTTCTTGACGAACGGGCGCTCGTCCAGCCGTTCGGCCGAACACGCCTGATCCCAGCGTTCCGCAAACACGCGATCCGACGTGCGGCGCCGATCGATTTCGTCGAGGATCGTCTGCCGTTGCTGGATGTTGAGCGTCACGATGCCGATGGTAGGCACGGGGGTTCGTCCGAGAAGGTCCATCACGACGTCCATGACCACGCGGGCTTCTGGCTCGTTGCGGCTGGCGTCGTACTTGCCATCGGGGACCATCACGGTACGAATGGCCGGTGGCGCCGTGCGGCTCGCAGTCGAGGGGATCGTGAGCAGCGAGCCGTCATACATGGCGTAGTTGGAGAATGCGATCAGCTCCTCGTGGGCGCAGCGGTAGTGCCACGAAAGGCCGCTTCGAGGCACTCGTGATCGGGCGAGCGTGAGCAACGACTCCGCCTCGAAAAGCTCGCGCGCTCCGGTCGCCTCTTCGTCATCCGTGCTCTCCCCCTCGTCCGTCGATTTGGCTGTGAAAAACGACGTCGGCGGCATCTGCTTCTCGTCACCCGCGATCACCGAGCGCTGCGCACGCAGGAGCACCGGGAGCCCGCTCTCCACGGTGCATTGTGAAGCCTCGTCGAAGATCACCAGATCGAAGAGCGGCTGCCGGGGGAAGAGCACCGTCATGGTCTCCGGCGAGAGGAGCCAAACGGGCACGAGATCGAGCAAGCCCTCCGGCGCGAATTTGCGCATGAACGTGCGCATCGGCATGACGTTCCGCTGCTTGCGACACTCCTTGAGCATCGCCTCTTTCATGGCCTGATCCGCCGTGCGACGACGACCTCGCTGCGCCGTACCCGCGCGCAGCAGCGCATGGTTGTCGAGCCGTGCAGCGATACGTTTCCGCTCGAGGTCCGCCGCACGTCCGACCGTCGCAGCCATCCGCTGCTCGGCGGTCTCTTCGTCCCCGAACGGCGTGGGGCCATCGAGCTGCCGGAGCTCCGGCGTCGATCGCTCCAGCGTGTCGAGACGGGCAACGGCCCAGGTCTTGACCAGCGACTCGGTCCAGGCCGAAGCATCCGCAGTCGGGAGATGCTCCGCGAATGCATGAAAGACGGCGGGCGCCTCGGGGCACAATGTACTGAATGCAGCAAGGCGACGATCTGCCTCGGCAACCCGACGAGCGTCGCGCCGGAACATTTCCAGGAAGGCCTCGAGCTCGGCCCGTCCTGGCAGCCGCCCGAGCCAGGGGAAGAACCCCGCAAGCGACTGCGCCGCGGTATGGTGCGCGTCCCGTGCTGCGATCACTTGAAGCCTCGCGTCGAGGGCGCGATCCCATGCCTCGATCTCCTCGACCGAGAAGCGGGCCGGCCACGCGTTCACGGCCTCGAGAAGATGCCTCGTCGCGACGAGGGCAGTCAGACGCCGATACGTCTCCCCCACCTTCCGGAGCAGGCCCCCCACATGGGCCGCGGAGTTGGATGCGAGCGAGCGTAGACTGAAAGCTTCGAGGCATGCCTCGGCTTGCTCCCAAGCGCGCGTCGCACGCGCACGGGACAAGAGCTCCGTGAGAAGCGGCGGGTCGAGCGGCGCGCCTGCTTTCTCCGGGAGGAGCGCCGTCATGGAGCCTCGAACGACGCCCCTCGCGCGCCACCAAGCGGGCGAGAAGTACCGGAAGAATCGATTCCCCCATTGCAGAAGCACCCCCATGGCCGCTTCGACCGTTGGCCCTGGATTGAATGCCACGCGTTGTGCGAAGTGCAGCAGCACTTCCTGTGCCTGCGCCCACGCCTGCTCGGCCTCACCCAGGTTCCGGGCGCGGTCCGGGTAGAGCGTCGCGACCGTGAGGGCATTCGCGAAGAGCATCTGGTCTTCCGGATGGATGCGAAGATCGCGCGTCGCCCGCGCTGCCTCCAGCATGCCCTTCGCGGACTCCAGGCGATCGATGGGCGTCGGTGCCACCGCGGCAAGCCATTGCTGAAGCTCCGCGGCCGTCGTCACGGCCCTGGCAATCGTAGGCTCGAAGGTCTGGAACCAGGACTCCGCCTTGTCGGCGAGGGAAATGCGCCCCGACCGCCACTGCGAACCCTTCCCGAACAGATCGGCATAGCGTCTGAGCGCCGCCATCTCGGTTTGAGCGCGGCGCAGATCGCCGTCACGAAGCCCCATGCAGCCGGATGCAGCTGAAACGGCGGCTGCGGGTAGTCCTGAGCTGAGCGCATGAAGCTGCCCGACATGAATCGAGCATCCTGGAAGTTTTCGCCCGAGCAACTCCGCACGCCGATCGAAGACCTGGGTCAACGCGGCGAGCTCCTGCGTGGTCTGCGCGGCCGACGCCGTATCGAATTCCGCCGATGGTCCGGCCTCGAGACGCGCAGCGATTTTCTGGTAGACGGGCTTCCGATCCTCCTGGACGTCGTGCACGAGAGCAACGGCGTGCTCGAAACCCGTTTGCTGCAGTCGTTGCGCCACGACGTCGAGCGCGGCGCGCTTCTCGCTGACCACCGCGACCCGCTCACCTCGCCCGATGGCATCCGCGACGAGATTGACGATGACCTGGCTCTTGCCCGTCCCCGGAGGCCCGTCGACCACGAGCGCGCGCTTCGTCCGGGCGAAAGCGAGGACCTGCCTCTGGCTCGGATCGGACGCGATCACGGGAACACCGAGGCTCTCATCGCTCGTGGTCTGCGGAGGGCTCGGCGTCAAATTCGACCCGAACCTGTCCCGCATCTCGGCCGGTAGAAGCTCCAGGGCACCGCCAAGCAAGGTACCGATCGGGGTATCGCCGCGTGCCAGGTCTGAAAGGAGACCATCGTAGTCCTGGAGGAGATCCGAATTCGACTGCGGGAACAGGCCAAGGACCGCGATCTCCTCGACTTCGAGGAAGTCTTCGCGTCGTCCCAGCACCTCCTCGCGACGATCTTTGAGTGGGGAAAGCTCGCCCGTCAATTTGTTGGAGCTGATGCCGAGGCGTGCAAGCTCTCCAAGCAGCGCCTCGGGCCCGTGCGCCAGATCTGCAGCCAATTCATCGAGTCGTGCCGCGAGGTCGTCCGGCAGGGGAAGTCCCTTTTTGGTGAACAGCGCTCGAAGCAGCGCGAGGTTTGCCGCGGGCGGCTGGTCCTTGTGCGGCTTCAAGGCGAAGCTGCGTGCGCCGCGATCGTCACGCTCGAGATCGACGGGGTAAAGGACGAGAGGTCCTCGCACGAGGTATCCCCCGGCGAGCCCGATCAGGAACGGATACCCGAGCGCCAGATCGTTTGCCCCGGTTTCCTCGAGACGCGCGTTGTGCTCCCGATCGAGAATCAACAGATCTCGCAGCGCCTGGTTCGCCCCTGCATGCCGTCCGGCCTCCGCGGCCTTCACGAGAACGGCGCGCTCTCCGGACCGTACCTGCGCAAGCACACGCTCCGACAAACCGACCGAGACCTGCTCGAGCGTATCGATGTCGAAAGCGCGTCCGGGGCGGGCCTGGTACAGGCGAACCGACGGGCTACGGCCATCGCCCGAGACGAGCTGCTCGCGCAACTTGCCGATCCCGCGAATCACAACGCTTTCGGGGCTCCCGGGGACGACCGATGACGTCGATGCTGCGGGAGGAGGCGGCGTGGCGCCCCGTGCCTCCAGGTGAAGCACGGTATCGAGCTCGACGGAGGCAATGTCTTCGGCAGACCGCAACCCAGCGCGCGGGATGGCCTCCTGCACGGTGCGCAGAAGCTCCGAACCTTTCCGTTTCGCGCCGAGGAGCCGCAAGAGACGGCGAAGCGTCGCCTCGCCTCCGCCTCGGCGTGCCATGGCTCCCAGGAAAGCGTCGAGCGCGCTCTGCGCCTCCCTCGCGCGTGGAGGGAGCGGAACGTCCAGCACCGGCTGCGGAATCGTATCGGGCGACAAACCAAACCGGCGGACGAGGACGGCTGCGAGGCGCTGGAACAAAGCTCCTGCGCCGATCGCGTCGCCGATGGCCAAAAGCGTACTCACTTCGCGAGGATCCAGGACCCCATCAGCTCCGATCACATGTGCCAGCAGGCCGAAGAGAGAGCGATGGGAGGCCGCTCCGAGAGAGGCCATCAAGCCCGCGAGCTCGCCAAAACGCCGGCGAGCGAACTCGACGTCGAAGTACGCCGCGTAATCCTGAACGAGCGGAGCAAACACCCGCTCGATCGCCTCTGCCTCGGTGTCTGCCATCTCGCCGTCGGCGGCCGCCACGAGGACGCTGCTGGCGAGCGCGCACGCATGAAGCTCGGTAGGCTGGGGTTCCAGCATGTGATAGCTGGTGTCGAATCCCGGCACTGCGAGGACCTTGGCAAGCACGGCATTGATGTCGGCCATGCTGCGCGAACCGGGGCCACGGCCGGTCAGCGAACGATAAAGATCCGATTCGCTGAAGAGCCATGCTGCATAGGCGCGAAGGTTGTGTTCGGGATGCGTGACGCCCAGCGTGCCGGATCCTTCGCGCAGGCACTGCTCGATGAGCTCCTTGCACTGTGTCAGATACGCTTCCGTATCCCACGTGAGTGCATTCCCGGGTAGCCCCGTGGTGCTGATCATTTCGAGCCGAAGGAGCGCATGCAAATCCTGGCACGCGAGCAAGCCAAACCGATCGGCCGTGAGTTCGCCTGCCATGCTCAGTGAGCTCGCGAGCTTCTGGATGGGCTCGGGTACATCCTCCGCGTCGGCAAGCACGCTCGCGATTCGACCCGACTGTCCGAGCGGGGTCCACGGTCCGTGTGCAAGGTAGTGCCCCAGCTCGTGACCGAGCACGGCGCGCATGCTTCCCGGGTCGAGCAAGGTGATCATGCGTCCCTGCACCTCGACGAGGATGGGCTCCTCGATGAGGTGAATCGATGCGTTCTCGATCCCCGCCGACTGGTAAATTTCGATTGGGCGTTGGATGCCAAGAATGCCCAGGCATTCCTTGGCGCTCGCGTGGAGCTCGGGAGCCATCCCCTCGCTGAGGCGCAGCGACTGCCCCATCAACTTGCGACGAACCGCGGCGGGGTCGGGCAGCGCAAGGGAACCTTGGATCGATGCCACGAAGGGCTCACGCTGGAGCTGGGCAGCGAGCTCGCGTTCGAGCGGGAGGCGTATGGCCTCCGCGTCGAGATTGCGGATCGGGGTGGGCTTTTCTTGGTTGGAAGCGACGCCGGTCATGACGATGGTTCCTGGCTCAGATCATTTCTGCGGCGGCATTGCGACGAAGCTCATCGAGATCCACGCGATAATCGGGCTGCAACCGGTCGAACCGTGTCCCGTGGCACGTGAGGAGGATGATCTGCAGTTCCTTGGCCGCATCCCGCAGGATCCGCACCATGGAGAGGAACCGCGCATCGTCCGTCCAGCCCATCGTGTCGTCGAGGATGAGGGGGAGCGGTCTGCGATCCTTGGCGAATACCCTCGCGAGAGCGATTCGCACGATGACCGAGAGCTGCTCTCTCGTTCCGCCCGAGAGCTGCCCGAAATCCTCCTCCATTCCACGGCGAACCACCTTGTCGAGCCGGAGATCCTGCGTCATCCGGATCTCGGTGCCGGGCCTCAGGTTGTTCAGGTAAGGCGCGGCCTCGTTCAGCACAGGCCCGAGGAAAATGCGTTGTGCCTCGGTGTATGCCTCTTCCGTCAAATCCCAGAGAATGCGTGCCGCGCGAGCTTTTTGCTCGATGCTCGCGAGGACCTCGGCTGCTGCAGCCTGCTCTGCCTTCGCCTCGCTGAGATCCTCGAACCGCCCCTCGGAGGCAGCTTTGGTGAGCAACGCCTGCAGGCTGCTCACATCGTCACGCAGCTTGAGCAGATGCTTCTCGTGCGATTCGAGGGCGGACTGCGCACGCGCCACTTCATCACGAAGCAGCTCGGGCGTCGCGGCGGCGAGCTCCGAGGCCGCGCGTTCGGCGCCCGACCTTGCCTCCTCGAACTCGACGCGGGCCTCGTCGAGCTTCGCTTCGAGCACCGAATCGAGCGTCTCTTTGCGAGCTGCGACGAGCTCCTCCACGCGCCTCTCGTACTGGTTCTTCTGCTCCATCCACCCCCCGCGGAACTCCCCTACCTCGTGAGCCCAAGCGCTCTTGTGCTTCTCGAGGAGGATGGCCTTCTCTTTCGACGAAGCCTGCGCGGCCACGAGCGGCAAGAGCTCGGCTTCGAGCTCCTCGATCCGTCGACGCAACACCTCGACGGCAGGCCCCTGCTCGATATCGGTTCGCTCGCTCGTCGCGGCGGCCTCGAGCGCACGCTTTCGCCCGCGCAGCGCGTCCAGGCCATCGGGGGCCACGAGCCTCAGATTCTCGACGAGCTGCTTCCGTCTGCCGACCAGATCTCGCGTCGTCGCCCAGCGTTCTCTCGCCGCGCCCAGATTCGCGATCTGCGCCCGCTGGAACGCCTCTTCGAGCGCGCGCTCGGCCTGCTCGAGCTTCAGCCAGTCGCTCGATTCGCCAGGAATCACCGTCCACTCCGGGCCTACCTCCTCGAGCGTCATCGGTTCGGCCACGAGGAGCTCGCGGCCCGAAAGCGCACCCGACAAACCGCGGAGACGCGCCGACTTGGTTCTGACCGTCGTCTCCCGTGCGGCCAAGGCCTCTTCGAGCTCCACGAGCCTCGTGAGCTTCTCGGCATGAACGGGGTTGGCCCCGAGCTCGACCTCGACCTCGGCCTGCCTGGTCAGAGCCTCCCGCGCGGAAGCAAGCTGCGTCTCCGCCGCCTGCGCTTCGCGCTGCGTGCGCTCCGCCTCGGCTCGAAGCGCATCGATCCCGCGCGGCGCCACCTCGGCGAGGCGCTGCTCGAGCGCGGATTTCTTCCGCGCAACATCCTCGCGCGCCTTCGCCATGGCCTCCGCCTGCTCGAGCGACCCGACGCCATGCACCCGGAGCGCAGAGACGAACGCGCGTTCGGCATTCTCCAGGCGCACGGTGGCCCTGGCAAGCTCCTCACCACGAGGCGTGAGCAGCACGTCCGCCGCATTCCCGATGGAAATGGCCGTGGGGCGCGTGATCTGGCGAGCGAGCGTTTCTCCTTTCGCGAGGGCCACGGGCGGCTCGTCCTCGCCCACGCGAACGGAGATCTCCGAGACGGCGCGCAAAAGGAGCTCCGTACCCATCGCGCCGCGCGACTCCCGGGCCAGCGCCACCTGCTTCTCCGCGTGACGAAGTGCCTGGATCGCCTCGGCATCGACCGAATGCTTCCCGTGCTCCACACGAACGCGGTCGAGCTCCTCTTGCGCTTCGAGGGCCAAGACCAGACGCTCTTCCAGGCGCTTCTGCTCTCCCATCCGCTGGGAGACACGGACCGCCAGCTCGTCGATCCCGGACGGCGCCAGTTGCTTGATTCGACGACGTAGCGTCTCCGCCTCGCGCTCGGCCTCCTCTCGCGCGGCGCGTCGCTCGCGTGCGCGCTGCACATCAGCGACGCCGAGGCTGTAGAGCGCTTCCTTCAACGCGGAGCGAGCCTCCTTCGCCAGAACCACGGCTTGCCCGAGCCCCGCCTGCGCAGGCACGAGCTCGACCTCACCGAGCTCCGAGATCTCGATCGCCTTGCCCATGCCGATCCAGATCCGCCCTTCGGATCGAGCGACGATCCTCGTCCCCTCGACCGACAGCTTCGCGCGCAGCGTATCGACACGCCCCGAGAGCTCCTCGATCTGCGTGTAGACCCGCTCGTCGAAGCTGCCGCTCGTGCGGGTCCGGTCGACCTCCTCGATCTCGAGGGCGATCACCTCCGCTTTCCGCAGGCTCTCCGAAACCCGGAGTGCTTCCGCGCGCTTGTGCTCCCGGTCGAGTTGCTGCCGCGATGCATCGAGGGCCTGACGCTTCTCCGTGACCTGTTCGTCGGCCTGTCGCAGCGCTTCTTGCCCTGCCTGCGCTTCTTGCTCGCGGGTCAGGAGGAGCGCCTCCATCTCGTCGAGGTTCTGGCGAGCGCGCCGGACATCCCCCTCGAGCTGAGCCACCTGCGCCACGAGGGTCGCCCGCGCGGTGACATCTTGCCGACGGGCAGCGGCCCGCGCTTCCACGGCCGTCACCTTGGCGTTCGCTTCACGTAGCCGAGCTTCCTTCTGCTGGACCGCATTCGCCTGCCGCTCGGCGTCCTCCCGTTCCGCCTTCAGGACCGGAAGCTGCCTCTCCGCCTCGGCGAGCCGCGCCTTTTGCGCCTCCTGCCGCGACGCCAGATCCTCGACATCCCGCACGGCGTTCTCGATCTGCCGCACGCGCTCGTCCGCCGCTTGCTTTCGATCGAGAGCCTCCTTGTACTCCCCCGTCGGTTTGTCGGTCTTCGGCGTGTAGAACTTCTTGAGCTCCTCGTGGACCTTGGCCCGTATCCGCTCACCGTGCTTGCCGCCCATCACCTTCCCGACCTGACGGCTCACGGCATCTGCGAGCGCACCGCGCACCTCTTCGTCGAGCGTGCCTCCCGGATCCGCGTACGCGGACTCGTCCTGCGTCACCCAGAGCAGCCCCCAAACGCCCATGTCCTCGCGGGACACCCCATTCCTGCCCTTCGGCGCTCGACCTTCGAGCTTGCCTCGTAGGAAATCGTCGGCCTCCTGCGCTTTGAGGATGGAGCCATCCGCGAGCTGGACCTCGGCCATGGGTTTCTCGATGAACCGCTTGAAGACCTGGAGCCGCTCGCCCTCGTAGTCCATGACGATCTGCACCTCGGGCGCGAGCCTCGTCCCGTGCGGTTGCAGCGCCATCACGGTCTTGTTCTTCGTCGCATGACGTTCGAACAAGCCGACCTTCAGAGCCTCGACGAGCGTCGACTTGCCCGCTTCGTTGCTGCCGCTGACGACGTTGATGCCTGGCGCGAAGGGCCCGAGATGGATCGGGCCACGCAGCGTGCCGACGTTCGTGACACGCAGCTCCACGAGCCGGATCGCGCGACTCACGACGCCTCCTTGTGCAGCCGATAGAGCAACCGCAGCGCCCGTGCCGTGTCCTCGGTTGGTTTGTCGGGCAGACCCGTCTGGAGACGCTCCGCGACGCGTCCGATCCATCCGCTCGTGCGCAGCGCGGCGATGTCCTCGTCGCCGAAGATCGTGTGGAGGTTTTCGTCGCGGACCCGCAGGAAACGGAACCTGTCGCGCGCGCGCGCGAGGACGTCGTTCTCGAGGCGACTGCGGAGCTCCACGCGCGGCGCACCCTTCAAGGTCAGCTCGATGAGCGTCGAGCCCTTGCCCTGGTACGTGTCGAGGAAGCGCTCGAGCCGCTCGAGCTCCTCCTCCGTCTCGACCGTGAACTCGTGCTGCTTCCAGTGGAACGTGCAGACCTGTTCGTGCGCGACCACGGGCCGCTCACCTCTGCCGCCGACCTCGACGAGCAACACGCTCCCGGGGTTCTGCTCTTTGAAGCGCGTCGCCTCGGGTGTCCCCGAGTACCACGTGCGCTCGTCGATCTGCAGGCGCCCGTGCCAGTCTCCGAGTGCGAGGTAGTCGAGCCGCGCACGCTCCGCGAGGTCCTTGGGGATCGCGTTGTGGATCTGCTCCTCGTCGTCGACGAGCGCGGCGAGGAACTCCTTGATGCCCCCATGCGCGACGCCGATGCGGACGTGATCCTGCGGCCCGTAGTCCGCTGTGAGGTGCTCGGTCACGTCGCCGAGCTCGTGGCGCTCGAAGAGCGGGCACGGCAGGAGCACGACGCCCTCGCGGAGGATCATCGGCTCGCGAGAGCCGAGAACGCGGACGTTTGGCGGGCATTCCTTCTTCCAAAGCGTCGTCCGGTAAAGCGCCTCGGGGGTGAGCGGGTCATGGTTGCCGGGAAGCAGGAGCACCTGCGCGGGGATCTCGCGCATCTTGTCGAGCGAGCGCCGGATGGTGTCCGGCTTGAGGCTGTGGTGCTCGAAGACATCCCCCGCGACGACCACGAAGTCGGCCTTGAACTCGCGGGCGATCGTTCCGATCTTCTGCACGGTCTCGAGCCGCGCGTTCCGCACGACCGCACCGGCGTCTCCCGGGATGAAGTGCGCTCGAAGGCCGAGCTGCCAGTCAGCGGTGTGGATGAAGCGTACGGGGCTCATGGTGCTGGGGCGCGAAACCTACCGTCAACTCGGATCCAGGAACGTACAGCAAAACCGTTTGAAAGACAAACCACATCTGAGGGGCGGTTCGTCCTGCAAGTTGCACCAGAGCGAGATGGGTGCGCCAACCCACGCGCGTCAGCCTCCAGGGCCATTGCGACACGGCTGCTCAGGGCATTCATCGACCATTGCCCCGGGAAAGCATTGGAAAGACGCAAGTCCTCCGGCCCTCCTGCCCCTCGAGCCCGAGGATGGTAGGGAAAAACCTCGCTTGCACAAGGGGAGAAGGAGCCTGCGCCGCACGCGTGCGGGGGCGCGTCTCAGAATCTGTCCGGGAACGTCAGGAGAGAATACGCACGCCGTCAGGGCAGAGGGGAAAACAACTCGGCGGACCACTGGACCTGGCCGAATCCGCCGACGACGAGCAGCCGGTTGTCTTCGAGCAAGGTGGTCGTATGCCAGTAGCGCGCCACGACCATGGATGGAAGGACGCTCCACGTATTGCGGGCCGGATCGTAGACCTCGGCGCCGCGCTGGATGCCCGTGTAATCATCGTAGCCGCCGGCCACCAGCACCTTGCCCGAGGGCAAGAGCGTCGCCGTGTGACGACCGCGGGGCTGATTCATGGCCGCGACCGGAGACCAGAGCCCTGTCGCTGGATCGTAAAGCTCGGCCTTCGTCGCGGGAACGCCGTCGACACCCCCGCCGGTCACCAGCACCTTGCCCGAACGGAGCTGCGTGGCCGTGTGGGCCGTGCGAGCCGTGGCCATGGCGCTCACGGTCGTCCACGCGCCCGTGGCCGGATCGTAAAGCTCGGCCGAGGCAAGTCGGGTCGAATTCGCCTCCCCGCCGGCCACCAGCACCATGCCGGAAGGAAGGAGCGTGGCCGTGTGGCGCTGGCGCGCCGTGCCCAAGGAGCCGGCGGCTGTCCACGTGCCCGCGATCGGATTGTAGATCTCGGCCGAGGCCAGCGCCGTACCTCCGTGCTCTTGGGCGGTTCCACCCGTCACCAGCACGCGGCCGTCCTGCAGCAGGGTGGCCGTGTGATAGAAACGTGGCGTGGCCAGATTGCCCGTCACCGACCAGGTGCCCGTGTCGGGATCGTAAAGCACGGCCGACTTGCCCGTGCTGCCAGCGCCGGCGAGCAGCACCTTGCCCGAAGGGAGGAGCACCATCGTGGCCCCGCGATAGCTGCTCGGAGCATTGGCGGTGCTGCTCCAGGTATTCGTGGCCGGGTTGTACAGCTCGGCCGGGGGATTGTAGCCCCCGACGACCAGGACCTGGCCATTCCGCAGCCGAATCGCCGTGTGCAAGAGCCGATCGAACGAGAGGCGCGCGGTCTGGACCCAACCCATGACGTGACCGCGGAGCCGCAGTCCCGGGCCGCTGACACGGCCACGGCCCTCCACGATGAGGTCGTAGGTCTCCTCGAACGGCCCCGGCTCGGCGGGGACGCGGATCTCGAACTGGAGCGTGGCGACCTGCCCGGGGCCGACGGTCGACTCGACAGGGCCGCACGGACGCGAGGCGCTGAGCCAGCTCGGCGCGGCGAGGCGGCCCGGGTGATCCGGAGGATTTGCCGTGGCGAGGCGGAGCGCGCCCGGCTCCGCTTGCTGCCAGCCCTCGAGGCCGATGTTGTGGACGTGAAAGCGCACGACCGCTGCCTGGCCAGGGAGCAGGAGGTCGAGGTCCACCGGCTCGGCGCTGCTCACGCCGCTCGCGCCGCTCGTCATGCGAAGGGCGACGACATCATGAGCGAGCGGCAGCAACGGCGCCTGCCAGGGCTCTGCAGAATCAAACACGAGGCCGCTGGAGGCCATGCCCCGACCGGCGCGCTTGCGCACGGCGGACCACAGGTGCGTCGACCCGTCGATCCAGCGCGCGTACTGCCAGGTTCGGGTCAGGCGCACGCCCTCGGCGGGGACCTCCTCCTCGGGCACGAGGAGCTCACGTCCCGGATCGAGCAAGCGGCCGCGCGGGAGGATGGGCTCGGGCGGCCCGTCCTCGGTGGCGCGCTCCAGCGCCGCGACACGCAGGACGTTCGTGCCCGGCGCGGCCTCCTCGGGGACGAGCGGGATCCAATGCTCCGGCACCTCGGAGGCCAGCCGGTAGACGAGCGGCGCGATCTGCACGGGCGAGCCCGCGTGGGACGCCGCGTCCCCCTGCAGCCGGCGCTGCTCGTGCCATGCCTCGACGCGGTTGACGCGCGTGCCCGCGGCGCCCTCGACGGTGCGCTCGATGGCCCACGCCACGTTGGCGTCCTCGTCCCGCAAGAGCACGACGTCCTCCAGCGGCTCGCTCTCCAGGCTGGTCGTCAGGGCCGGCGGAAGGAACAGGCGGTTCAAGCGCTCGCCCGCCGCGGCCGCGCCCAGGCCGACGGCCGTGAGCTCGTACATCGCCCAGTCCGGCGCGGTCCCTCGTTCGATGAGCCAGGTGTCACCGAACGTGTCACCGACCACCAGCGAGCGGACATGGGTGAGCGTACCTACGTTTAGCTCCAGCGGGATGACATACCAGTCGTTGCCGTAGATCGTGGCGAAATCCAGCACGAGCATGCGCGCGAGGTCCGAGGGGGCCGCGTCGATGCTGCCCAGGTCCACGCGGCTGTCCTCCAGCTCCCAGAACCGAGCCGCGGGCATGCCCGCGTAACTCGCGCGGACAGGCAGGGTGGTGGCGACCACGCTGGTCGGGGTCCCGGTGACAGGCAGCGCCGCTTCGGTGTCGTGGATGAACGAATGCCAGTCGAGCGCGCCGCCCTGGTGGTTCGCCGCCTTGAGCACCACCGTCGCGCCCGCGGACTGGGCCGCGACCTCGAAGTGGTACTCGAACTGCTCGCGATGCAGCGCCGTCTCGCCGGCGGGCGCGACCCGCACCAGGTCGTCGAACCAGGCCAGATAGCGGTTGGCAGCGGCCTGGACGCGCGCCACATCCTCCGGCGCGATCTCGATCCCCGCCGGGAGGCCGCTCCGCAGCGCGGCCGCGAGCGAAAGGCCATCCGGGGCGCGGCGGCGCATGACGGCGAGGTAACGAAGGCTCGCGGCGTCGATCTCCCCGGCGGGCATCGCCAGGGGAAACGCTTGCCGGAACGGATCGCGGTAGGCGCCGGCCCCCTCGAGGTCGAGCTGGCGCAGGAAATGGAGCCCGGCCTCGGCGGCGGTCCGACGGTCCACGGCGCCCACCGCGTCGTGCTCGATCTCCACCTCGAGTGGCATCGCGGCGCTGTACGATCGAGCTTTCCCGCGCGGCGCGCGCACCGCGCCGAGCGGCGCCGCCTCCGCGCGCAGGCGCGCCCAGACCGGCGAACCGGCATCCTCTCCCTGAAACTCGCCCACCTGCCACTGCCGACCGAGCAGCCACAGGGGGTCGTGGACGCGGGCCTCGAGGCCAGGGCGCATGTCGCCGCTGCGAGCGCGCGGCTCCAGACGGGTCCAGGTGGTGATCGAAGGCATGGTCAGGTGCTCCCACGGGTGAAGTCCGTGGCGATCGCGTCGCCAGGCTGGACGTTGGTGGCGAAGTGCGCGGCGGGCAGGAGTTGCCCGATGTCGGTCATGGCGTCGGGGTCGGTGGGGTGCAGCGCCTCGAGATCGACCATGCGCAGGCGGGCCAGGGAGAGCGCTTCGGCGAGCGTGTTCTCCAGGAGCTCCGTGCTCCAGTGCGGCCGCTCATCCGGGCTGACCGCGAGCAGGATGGCCTGCGGGGCACAAGCGCCCGGCGCGTCGAAGTGGAAGGCAACCCCGGTCGTCTCGGTCCTCGACGGGATGACCTCGACCCATTCGTCGATCACGAGGCCGGCCACGGTGGGCCCGACCGCCTCCGGCGCGTGCAGCAAGAGCGACAAGCGGCTGCCCGGAGCGCTGCCAGTCTGCGGCAGGCCGAGCCAGCGCTCGTGCGGGGTGTACGGGAGCTGCACGACCTGCGCGGTGAGCGTGTCGCCGGTCTCCAGCGCCTCGGCGTACGCGAGCGTCGCCACGAAACGGTCGACGCCGCGACGCACGCGAGCCACTCGTTGCAGCCAGCCAGCCGCGGCCTGCGGGTCGCCGCCCTGCGTCTCGGTGGAAGCAGCGAGGGCCGCCGAGAGCGTGCCCGGATCCGGGACGGCGCTGCTGGGGAACACGCGGAAGCCCGCGCCGAACACCGCCTCCAGCCGGCCGCGATCGTAGGCGACCTGCGTGAGCTCGCCCCGATCCCTGCGGGCCGCGAGCGTGGCCAGGGCGTCCTGCCGGCGGCCGAGCTCGGCGGCGATGACCTCGGCATGCACGCGCAGCGGTACGCCGCCGGGAAGCGCGCCGGCCACGCCGAGGTGCGCCGCGCGGAGCAGGCCGCGCCATAGCATCTCGTCGTCCACGCCCGTCGCCAGGTCCCCCGCGGCCCGGCCGAGCGAGAGCACGGCGTCCGACGCGCGCTGCGCGAGGTCGGCATCCACCGCCGGGGCCGAAATCCCTGCCTCGGGCAGCGCCAGGTCGCCCGGTCCGAGCGGCCGCGCGGTGTCGAGGAGCCCCCGCAGCGCCCGCAGCACCTCGAGCAGCTCGGCGACGCTGACCACGTCCGGCCCCCACGCGTCGGCGCGGGTGAAATCGAGCCGTACCGTCGCCGAAGGGCCCACCTCGGGCCTCGCGCGCACGACGGCCTCGATCCGCAGGTCGAGCTCCCCGGCTTCGACCGCCTCGCCGCGTTCCGGCAGGTACAAGAGGTCGAGGGGCGACAGGTGCAGCGCTTCGAGGGTCATCTCGATCCCCAGGGGGACCGTCGCCGCGGCAAAGGCCACCTCCGCGCGGAAGCGCACGCGGCCCGGCGCCGGCAGCAAGCGCGAAAGCCACTGATTCAGCCGCGGCTCGGCCATCGCGCGCGCCTGCACGTCCGGCTGGACAGGCCAACCCGAAGGCTCCGCGTCCCCGTCGCCGAGAAGGACCATCACGCGGTGCGTGACCGCGATGCCCGTCCGGGGGGTGCGGGCGACCTCGAGCTCGGGCGGCGGCGCTTCGCCGCGGTCGGCGGCGTCGAGCGTGGCGCCTGCCCGCAGCGGGTTGCCCTGCACGACATGATGAACCGCCTCGGCCAGAAGCGCGTCGCTCACCGTGTCGACCGCCTCGGCCAGGCCGGAAAGGACGTCGGCAAGGGCGGCGCGCTCGCCGGCGTCGGTCACGCCGATGTCCTGCTCGAGGTCGAGCTCCCCCGCCGACCACGCCCGGTGCAACGAAAGGCCGTCGACGACGCCAAACGATCGCACGGTCTCCTGCGTGCCCCCCTCCACGGAGATGCCCGTCGCCCGGCGTGGAAACCGCGTACGGAACGCGGGCAGGTGCGCGGGCAGGCCGATCCGCGGGTGCTCGTGGAGCGCGCGCTCGAAGCGGTAGCCGAGCAGAGCGCCGATCGGTTGCCCCTGCCGCGCGCCCTCGAGCAGCCAGGTCGCGAGTTGCACGCGGTGGGAGCGGAGGTCGATCGCGAACGGGCTCTCGCCGTCCGCCGCGTAGGCTCGGTAGCCGCCGCGCAGCACGGCGGCCGTGGTGGCGTGGGGGATCGACGGGGCGTGGACGTAGCCGGCGCTCGCCGGGTCGATCAAGTGCGTTCCCGGCTCATCGGTCACCGTACCCGCCACGGGCACAGAGCCGCGGGGCCGCAGATCCTCGAGCCACGCATAACCACCGATGTGCACCCCGGCCGCCCTCGGCGGGTCCGCCGGCTGCCGCAGCCAGGAGAGCCGCCGGGTCGCGAAGGACGTGAGCCACGCATCGAGCCTGTGCGATGCCAGATCCAGCGCCTGCGCCATCAGCCGCTCGAGCGTGGCGACGGGCTTGCCCTTGAGGCTCTGGAGCGCCGTGCGGAACGCGGTGAGATCGGCGAGGACCGGGTCGGTGCCCGCGGTGCGGGCGATGTAGGCGTCGAGCCGCTCGTTGGGGACTTCCGGTGACCACGCATGCTGGAGTTCAAGCTGGCGCCAGATCGTCGGCGTGGTGGGGCCCGGGATGATGTCCACGAGCTCGGGCTCTCGGTACGCCGGGTTCAGGCCGGCTCGCCGCTGGACACGCGTGGCGGCCTGGGCGTGCTCGAGCAAGAGCCCGTGGCGGACCAGGCGATAGAGCAGCGGCGTGTGCTCGGGGGGACCTGCGTCCAGCCGGTCCCGCGCGGTGACCGCGCTCAAGTTCGCCTGCGAGAGCAGGTCGAGGTAACTGCTCGCCGCCTCGCCGAGAGGCGACTCGACCGGGGGGCCGGCGACGGGAAACGACTCCGTCGCGAAGACGGCGCGGCCCACGCGCGGATCCCATGCGCCCAGCCCGAGATCCTGACCGAGCCGCCCGGCGGCCGCCATGAGCTCCGTCTCCCAGCCTTGGCCGAGCCCGATCTCCGGCTCGGAGAACCGCCACAGGTAGGCGATGTACTCCATCCCGAGCAGGCTACGCGCGTAGTAGGCGTGGGCATGCGCGCCCATGCCCAGGATCCGCACCGCCGTCTCCGGGCCGCGGCGATCGGCGGCGCGCGGAACGGAGGCGATCGACGGCTCCCAGAGCTGCGTTCGCAACCGCTGGAGGAAGGCGACGGTCCCGGCGCCGAGCGCGATCGGGCCTGCGCCGTCCTGGCGCTCCGTATAGGCTGCGGTGGGCAGGATGGGCAGCAGCCCATAAGGCTGGTTGGCCACGCGCAGCGCCGGCAGCGGGCCTCCGGGCCGCACCCAGTCGAGGACATGCTGGCGGACGCGGTTCGCCTGCTCATCGCCGATGTCCGGCCCCAGCATCTGCGTCAGGAAATAGCCCCACGTCACCTGCCAGAGCGCGGTGTGCATCCAGCGCGCGGCGGCCTGCTCCGGGTCCGCGGCGCCCGTGGCGTGGGCGATGGCCCCCTCGAGAGGCAGTCCGAGCGCCGTGGCCAGCACGCGGGCGTTGGCATCGGAATCGGGGGGAAGCCCGGTCGCAATGCGGGGGCGGTACGCCGCGCGATAGGCGGGATCCTCGCGGCCGGGCGGGGCCACCGCGCCTGGCGTGTTGTTGGTCGGCGTCCCCTGGGGCAGGTAGCCAAACCCGTCCGTGTAGTAATGCGCATCGAACAGGGCGGAAAGCGTGCTCGCGCCCTCCGCGCCGCTCGTGGACTCCTGGACCCCGTACACGAAGATCTGCGCCCAGCCTTGAAACTCGCTGGCAGGGATCTCGGGCGGCGGGGAGAGGACGAGGCCCATGCCACGGCCGACCGCGGTATTGAAGTCGATCAACCATTTCGTGGCTTCGTCGACGGGCGCGACATGGTCGGGCAGAGCGGACGGGTCGAAGCCCGGCGACGGCCCCACCGCGAGCGGCAAGGTGATCTCGCTGCCGGTGGCGCGTGACCGCAGGTCCGCCCGCCCGATGGGAATGCCGACGACGTGCCACCGCGTGGGCATGGCCTGCGCCAGCGGCGCGCGCGTCCAGACCGCGCCGCGCGGCTCGACCGTCGGGAACGCGGGGGCGCCGCCGGGCCGCGAGGCGAGGTTCGTCGGCTCGAGCGCGCGGGCGATCCAGGCGCCGCGCTCGGGCCCGAACGCCGCCACGAGCGTGTCCCACGCCGCGACCTCGGTGGCCTCGTCCGCCGCCGTCCACATGGCGTTCCAGTAAGCCTTTCCGGTCGCCTCCTCCTCCGCGGTCAACTCCGGCTCGTGGGTGTCCACGTGGATCTGGTCCGGGTAGACGCGGATATGCAGGTTCGTCCCGCGAAAGCGGGTCTCGAGCCGCACCGGGAGCAGGGCGATCGGTACGTCGGCAGGCAAGTTCCACTCAGGCATCACGCACCACGGCGAAGGAAGAGGGGTTGATCGGCTGGTCGCCGTCGTTTTCGAACTCCGGCAGCATGTCCGTCGCGTGCACGGCGACGAGCACGCTGCGCTGGAGGGTGATGTGCGCGAGGTGCGCGCTGTTGCGGGCCCAGGTGGCCTGGGGGTCCCCGCCGTCGCGGCGCGTGGGTCGGGTGACGCCCCCCCACGGCGCCGCCCGGACCGGCGCGTGCCGCAGCGCCGCGAGGCCTGCTTCATCCTGCGCGAGCGCCGCCCAGTCGAGCTCCTCCCAGCTCGCCGGCGCTGCGCCGTAGGCGGCGTCCTCGGGCGGATCGTCGATGCCGAACCGCGGCGCCGTCGGATTCTCGGCCAGCACGAAGAACCAGCCGGGGTCCCCATCAACGCCGCGCGCCTTGTCGACGGTGAGCGGGAATCCGAAAAGCACCTGATCCGGCGGCAGGTGCGCTTGAAACTGCGGCAGCAGGATCTCGGTGCCGAGGACGCGGGGCGCGCTCAGGTCGCCGCCTGGCCACGCGGCGCGGCGCGCGAAGACGCTCGCGTTCGGGTAGCGGTGCAAGAGCTCGCCTCGGACGATCAGGACGACCATCTCCGGGCCGCCCACGCCCGTCGCATGGCCGCCGAGCTCCTTGTCGGACGCCCATTCGTGAATGGGCGGGATGTCCGTGAGGGGCCCTTCGTCCGGGTCACCGGCGCGCGCGTCCCAGAACTGCCGGAAGAACGTCGCCCGCCGATCGCCGGGGAACTCGCGCCACAAGAGCTCGCGGGCGAACTCGTGGTTGAGGCCGACCATGTAGGCCTCGATGAAGGCCGTGTTGGCCCGGACGAGCGTGATCGTGTCGGGAGGCACGTCCCCGCGTCCGCTGAGCAGGAGATCCTGGGAGAGCTCGGCCAGCGGCTGCGACATCGCCTGCGGGAAGGTCGGCGCGACCGCGAGCGGGTTCAATCGGTCCGCTCCGTCCGGCAACTGGTCGAAGTCGACGCCATCGATGCGGTCGGTCACCCGCTGCGTGACGGTCCGATCCGGCTCCAGCGCTGCGCGCACGCCCTCGGCGATGGTCGACAGCTCGAGCTGCGCCTGGTCATCGGCGCGGGCGAGCGCTTGGCCTCGCTCGATGAGCTGCTGGTGCAACCTCGCCGCCGTCCGGAAATCAGCCCCGAACTTGCGCTTGCTGGCCAGGAGCTCGTTATCGAGATCGCCGACCGCAATGCCCGCGCCGAGGCTCTGCTCGCCCCAGTACCCGCCGGCGTGGACCTCGCGCGGCTCGCTCCAGCGGCGCGGGAGCCCCGAGCTCTGGAGGTCGAATCCGACCCGGTAAAAGGCGCGGTTCTGGCCGGCCAGGTTCTCGAGGTGGAAGACCACGAGATCCGGCAGCTGGCTCCCCGAGAAGTCGGCAATCGCGATCGAAGCGCCCTGCGCGTCCTGGCCGAGCGGCCCGCCGCCCACCTCGTGCGGGCCGGTCCATCCGCCAATGACGCGGCCGCGGGCATTGATGTCCCAGCCGATCATGTAGCTCGCGCGCAAGCCCGAAGGGGTCCACTCGAGCAGCAGCACCACGAGCTCCGGCCGCAGATCGTTGTTGATATCGGCGAGGGCGACGCCGACGCCGCGCACGGGCATCCCTCCGGGAACACGGCCAGGCCAGGGCACCTCGATCGACTCCGTCCAGCCGCCGGTGACGTCGCCGGCTTCGTCCACGCGCCAGCCAATCCGGTAGAAAAGCCTTTCCTGGTCGGGAATGCCGGAGACGTACGCGGCAATCATCTCGGGCCGGTCGTCGCCGTCGAGGTCGCCGAGCGTGATGTCGGCCGCCAGAACGGGGTAGGCCGCGGTGAGCCCGCTGCCGCTCGATCCGAACTGCGTGCTCATCGGCGTGGGCATCCGCTTGACCGGTCCGGACCAGTCGGCGGCGCCATCCGGCCCCACGTTCCGACCAATGCGCCAGGAGCCGAAATAGCCCAGCGTCAGCTCCTCGACCCAGAACAGGACGATGTCCTGGCGGCCCGAGCCGTCGAGGTCCCAGAGCGCGATGCCCACGCCCTGAGGCTCCTGGCCCGCGCCCTCGGGGTGATCACCGATGCCGGTGATGCCGGGTTTCTGCTCCCACCCGCCGCGCACCTCGCCCTCGAACCCGAGGTCGCGCCCGATGCGCAGGTGGGCGACGTTATCGCCTCCCGGCATATCGACGTGGGCCACGAGCAGGTTCGACATGAAGCCGAGCATCCCGCGCCAGGCCGGTCGCATGGGTGGCAATGCGTCGTCCGCGCCGGCGCCGGACGACGTCGGGAGCCCGAAATCGTTCCACGTGTAGCTCGCCCCGACCCGCAGCACCAAGAGCTTGCCGTCCGCCGCAATCCACGGCTCGCCATTACGAACCACACCCAAAGCACGCAGCCCCCCCACTGGGCCAATGGGCTCCCACACCGGATCGGTCGCGTCCGGCGGCGTCCAGTATCGCCACACGCGCCCGCTGGACGCGGAGGTGACCCACATTCCGCTGTACCACCCGAGGATCCCGGAGATATTCTCGCCGGTCGGTGAAAACGGGCCCCAGAGGCCTCCAAAGAACGGGTAACGCACAAAGATCTGGCCGCTCGTGGTCCGCACGAATGCGGGAACCAATGGGGGAGTGCCCTGAACCAGCGGCGGGACCATGGGATCGATCACGACGTCGGGGAAGCCCTTGTCCGCGGGGCAACCCCAATCCTCCCATACCCAGGTGCTACCGTCTTTGTAGCAGCAGTAGAGGTGCCCATTGAGGCCGTGGACGAAGAGATTGTCGCCATCCGCGACGCTCGGCACACCGTGGACAGGGATAACCGTGTTGGGCGGCGGTTCGATGACGCGCCAATGGGCGACGTGGTGCAGCTCCCACAGGTTGCCGCCAGCGCAGACATACACGTCGTCATTCGTGCTGGACTGGGTATTCCGCGCGATTGCCACGGGTCGTCCGGTGATGGGATTACCTTCCGGCATTCCGTGGTCCTCCCATAACCAGCGGTCGCCGTCCCAATGGAGGGAGCAGAGGCGGCCGTCCGCGGTGCGCACGAACGCGTAAAGATCGCGGAGGGCCACCGGCTGCGAGGTGGCGATGCTGCCCGGCGGAAAGCCGTGATCATGCCACGCGGCGGGATCATCCACGCGCGACAGCACCCGGCCGTCCTCGGCGACCATGAACAGGCGGTTCGGCATGGCCGCGCCGACGGATAGAACCCGCGGCGTCACTTTCGTCCGTGTTTCGCTCGGAAGCTCATCCGTGTTCTCCCACCACCGCGGCTGTACCCGCGACGCAGTGAGATCGCGCACCCTGTCGTTGCCGGTGAGGTGCTCCAGCGCGACCATGCCCGGCGCTGGTTTCAGGAGCGGATTGACCGTCAGGTCCCGGGTCGCCAGCGCTTCCACCGGCGGCTCGAGCGGGTCGTCGGTCGCAATCCGCCGGGCGAGCGGGCCGCCCGGTCGCGTCAGCCGCCGGAACGCGGGCGATACCGCCGCCTGGACCTCCCGATTGCCGCCGAGCGGCGTGGTCTCGGTCAACGCAGCATGCGCGGGGGCGCTCACCTGCAAGAGTCGCTGCTGATCCAGGGCGGTGCCGCCGAGCAGGCGGCGCTCGTAGGCCGACGTGCCCGCCATCCGCGCGAGCTGGCCCTGCCGGAGCGCATCGTTGACGCGCGCGACCGCCGCGGCCTGCGACCACGCCGAGGCCATGAGCGCCTCCTGGTGACGCCGGATGATCTCGGCGCCATACGCGGCAGCCACGCGGTGCCGCGGGTCGAGGTTGAGCTCGCGCAGCCACTGCGGGCCGTCGGTCACGTTGCCGACGCCGGCGTGGCCGCCGCCGTAGAGGGGCGGGCCGAGGCGGCCGGGGCGCTGGGCGAGCAGCGGCGTCAGCGCGTCCGCGAACGCCGCGGCCGCGTCCGGGTCCCAGGGCGACGACGGCGTCTTCGCGCCGCGCAGGGCCCCCACGAGGTTGACCACGGCGGCCGGGTCGGCGGGGTCGATCGCCGGGAATCCGGGCCCCGCATGGCTCACGTCGAGGGGCCGCTGCCCGAGGTTTCCGGGCGAAGGGCGGGCGCGCAGGCGCCGCACCAGCGCCTCGAAATCGCCCTCCAGGCCGGTCCCGAACGTCCAGTGATAGTAGGCCGGGAGCGCGATCTCGTCGTCGTTCGCGCCCGCCGTCCACGCGGGTGCGAGCGCCGCTTCGTCGGCGGCGTTCAGCGGGATCCCGAGCCCGCGCTTGCGCCCGGCCTCGAACGCCGGAACCACACAGGCGATGTAACGAGCGCCGGCGCGTAGCCGGCGGGGGCAGAGCAGGCGTGACAGCGAGCGCTCCGGCGGGCCGCTCAGCAGCCCGTCGAGCGTCCCGGCTTCGAGGTCGCCGTCGGTGGCGAGCTGCACGTGCGCCCAGGCCCATGACTCGTCGAGGTTCGGCAGTTCCCGGCGCGGGCAGCGCAGCACGGGCAGCGGCGCCCCAGGCTCGGGCCCTACCTTGCCGATCCCGGCCTCCACGACCACCAGCACAAGCCACGGGCGGAGCCGCTCGCCGTCCTGGGCCTGTGCGGGGGTCAGGAGCCACGGCAGGTGGGGAGCGTCGAACTCGATCAGCGGGAAGAAGCTCGGCTCCGCGGAGTCGACGCCGGACGCGGGGTCGGTGCGGATGACCTGACGCGGGTCGAGGCCGGTCACGTCGCCGGGCCCGTACAGCCGGGCGGGCAGTTGCACCTCGGCCCGCTCGTTGAGCCGTACGCCGATGCGCAACGCGCCATGCGCCGGCAGCGGTCCGGTGAGCGGGTCCGTCACGCTCGCGTCGAGCTGGGGGCCGACCCGCGCCCAGGAGAGGAAGGTCAGGCCGCTCATCCTGCCACCCCCAACTTGAGCGCCGGACCGCGGAAGCGGGCCGTGCCGGTGCTCCGCGCCTTGGCGTGCGCCGCGGCCCCCGAAGCCGCGAAGCGCTGGAGCGTCGTCATCGCCGACGGTGCGGCTCGGGATGTAGCGGACTTCGCCGCAACCTGGGACCTCGCGAACATGGGCGCAGCCTCGGCTGCCAGACGGGCGGGCCCGTCCGGCTTATCGATGATGATGGTCTCTGGCTCGAGCGTCGTTTCGAGCGGGGGGGCGCTATCCCGCGAGACGCCCCTCCCGCCGACGCGGCGGCCACCTTCCCAGCGCTCGAAGCTCGATCGCGCGAGCTTCTCGTGGTCGGAGAGATCGAGGAACTGGGCCGGCGCGAAGTACTCGTCGATGGGCTCGCCGACGAGGTCCGTGCCCCCGACCCTGAGCTGGGTGATGTCCAGACGGGTGGCTCCGGCGATGCGGGAGCTACCGAAGCGCTGGAGCTCCCGGCCGAGAGGCGCGACCCGCTGCGTGACCGAGAGGGTGGCGAGCGGATGGATGAGCAGCTCGCCCTCGGCGCGTGGGATCTCCCGCACGGACACCAGCGACTCTCCCTCCGGCGGGAGCTGCGTGCTCCAGCTCCGCGGGTCCTTGAGCGCCGCCTCGACGAGCGGCTCGAGTTCCACCAGCGCCGGAGCCGGCTGTGGGGCGGCGGAGCCCAGGCGTACGTCGAAGGAGACGTCCGCGGAGATGAACAGCAGCTTGAAGCGTGCGTACCCGCGCGCGTGCCAGGGCGACGGTCCGGTGAGCGTCACGTAGACGCTGACGCTCATGAGCTTGCGTGACCCCTGCTTGAGCGCGACCGAACCGCTCATCTCGACGAGCACCGAGAAGGGCTCGAACTGGAAGAGCGCGTCGAAAGCGAGGACGCCCTCGATGCTGAAACTGGCCTTCGAAGCGTACAGCTCGAGCCGCGCCCCGAACTGCGCGGTGTTCGAGGTCAGGGCCAGGTAGGACTCCAGGCGCAGGCGGGGGTTATTGCCCGTGCACAACGAGAGCGCGAGGCGATCGAGCGCCGGGAACCCGGGCGGCGGCTGGAAGCGCGGATGGAAGCCGCCGGCGGCGAGCGCGAACCCAGGTCGGTCGCCCCAGCTCATGCGCATCGCCATGTCGCCGGTGAGGGCGAACCCCGCGATGGTCGAGTCGTAGAGCGTCGCATCGACCGACGCCTGGCTGCGCTCGAAGTCGACGACGCCGAGCACGTCCATGTTGATGGCGACGATCGGCACCTCTTCGTGCGGCAGCGCCATGCGCAGGCGGCCGAGGACGATGAGCCGCACCGGCGCCGGCAGCTCCAGGATGAGCCCGAGATCCAGCGTCACCAGTGTCGGCGTCCCCCACCCGAGGCGCGCCATCGGCCCGATCACGAACCGGCCCTCGGCCGGCGGGAACACCGCGCTCAGGTTGGAGATGAGCTGCGGCGCGTTGGCCACCGGGTCGCGCGGGAACATGATCGAGTCCAGCGTGCGCGCCTTGATGCCCGCGCGAAGCACATCGACCACGGCGGTCCGGTTGACGCCGATGAGCCCACCGACGCCGGACAGCGTGAACCCGAATCCGAGCTGGATGGGCGTGAACTCGGCGGAGATGATGAGCAGCAGCGAGTAGCCGTCGCGACCGTCGGGCAGCCGGGTGGTGATGATCCCGATCGCCTTGAGCGCGATGCCCTTGAACTCGAGCTGCACGACGCCCGCGTACTGCCCCTTCGACTCGTCCACGAAGAGGAAGCCGCCGCCCCCGACGATGCCGGCGTCCATGGCCAGGCCGACCCCGTCCGGCGCGCGGAAGCCGAGCTGGTTGCCCGCCGCGCCGAAGGATGCCTTGAGACCGACACGCTGCACCGACGCGTGGAACGGGCCCAGCGAGGCGTTGCCGCTCAGCGCCGCCTCGAGGGACACGACCCCCTCACGCGCCTTGAGCGCGAGGTAGAGCTCCTGGAGCTGCAGGATCGCCAGGTCGAGATTCAGCGGGAAGGTCAGCTCGAGCCCACCGCCGGGGGAACCGCCGTGCAGGATGAGCCCCTTCCCCTCCCGCCACGCGACCCCGAGGGCGAAGGGGGCCGCGAGCTCCGGCGGCAGCACTTTCTTCAGGAAGGAGTCGCCGTCCTCGGACGAGACGCTGATCCGCGCAGCGTCGAGCTCCGCGCTGGCGCCGAGCTCCGAGACGTCGACGGCGAAGGCGCGCGCGGCGTCGAGAAAGGTCATGCGGAAGAAGAGGAACCCGCCCGCCGCGCCGATCTCGAACGGACCCTTCACCAGCGCCTCGTCGCCGGCGCCCGAGAGCACGACCCCCAGGCCGGTCACGTCGAGCGCTGGCGTGATGCGCACCGGCGGCATGCCCTCCGTGTCCTCGAGCAGCCACAGCGTCACGCCCGCGTCCGCATCGTCGAGCCACTTGGCCTCCCCGAAGCGCACGCTGACGTCGACGTCGCCGCCGCTCAGTTCCTGCCGCCCCTTGAGCCGCAGCCCCCGCCGCCCCTGCTCGGCGACAGGCGTCAGGCTCAGCGTGTCCGAGACAGGGATGGTGACATTCGTCACGAGCGCCTTGAGCGCCCGCAACGCGAGCTCCGGGAGAGCCGGTCGCACCGCCGCGAGCGCTGGCGGTGTCGTATTCGGCTCCACGAGCCCGGACGCATCGAGCACCGCGCGGACGGTCGGCCCGCCCGCCCAGAGGGACCGCGGAAGCTCGGCCTCGAACGTGCGCAGGAGGAGCTGCGCGACGAGCGGCACGCCCCAGCGCTCGAGCAGCGTCATGGCAGCGCCGGCCGCAAGGACGAGCTCCGGCACGGGGGCCACACGCACGGCGAACTCGTCCTTGGCTGCGGCGCCGAGCGGATGGATCTCGAAGGCGGGACGGCCGTCGTCGACGGCGAAATCGATCGACGGCTGCAGGAACGCGAGCTCGCCCGCGGCGTCGAGGCGGAGCACGAGGTGGCAGACGAGGCCCTGGTCGTAGCCCGCCGAAAGCTCGTCGGCGACGACGGGACCGAGGCGGACCCCCTGCACGCCGAGCGTGAGCGCCGGCGCGGCGGCCGCGCCCGCCCCGGTCCAGCCGAGCATCGCGGACACGGTACCGCCCGTGGCGAGGGGATAGGTCCATCGCACCGTCGAGCCCACGCCGGTCACGCTTCCGGGCAGCGCGACGAGCGGCGTCGGGCCCGTGAAGATCTGCGTGATCGCATCCGCGATGACCGCGCCGGAAGTGGCCTTCGACTCGAGCCAGCCCGGTTGCAGGATCTTCCCGAGCTCGGCGGCGCGTGTCGGCTCTTCGAAGCCCTGCGCGTCGAAGTCGTAGATGCCGAGCGCCTTCGCGATCGACAGCGCGATCCGCACGAGCCCCGAGGCCTGGTCCGGTTGCGGGGCGAGCTCGTCGACCACCGCCTGCAAGACGGCCGGCAAGAGGCTCGCGACCCCGCTGGCGAGATCGTCGAAGCCGCTGAAGCTCGGCAAGAGCTGGATGCGCCCGGCGTTGTTCGGCTGAACCGACAGGGAAAGGCCACTCGGGTCGGCGCCGACCTCGATCTCGATGCCCGCCCACCCGCTGCCGGGGAGCCCCACGCGGAGCATCCCCTTGCCGGTCGGGGTGACGGCGAGCGCGCGATCGAGCTTCAGGCCGAGTTCGAGCTCGAGCTCGTCCGAGCCGGCTCCCAGCGGAATCACGCCCGAGAGAGCAAGGGTGAGCGGGTCTGCGCCGCTCGCCGTGAGGACGAGGCCCCCCGGCAGCTCGATCCCACCGGCGTTCGACAGACCGAGCGCGCTCGCTACCGCCTGGAGCAGCGCGCTGACTTTGGCCGGGTCGAGACCGCTGCCGTCGTCCGCCCCCAGGGCGAGCGGGGAGAGGAACAGACTGGCCGGGGACGTGAGCAGCCGCTCGATCCCGCGCACCCGCACGTCCCCACCGACCAGCGCGCCGAGGACGCCGGAGATGACCGCGGAGGCCACGAGCATCGGGACATGGCGGGCGAGCGCGTCGCGCAGAACCTCGACGGGCGGCGCCGGCACGAGCTGGATGGGCTCGAGCCACGGCGGCGCCGCCAGCGTCACCGTCCCGCTCGACCAGCGGAGCTGGGTGGCGGCGAGCGAAAGGCGCGCGTCCACCGAGCTCGTGAAGTCCGGAAGGGTCAGCTCTGCCGCGACCCCCACGCCGAGCGCCGGGGCGAGCGCGAGCGTATCCGCCTCCGTCGCTGGGTCGAACGTCCGCAGACCGAGCTTCCAGGGATTCGCGGACACCGTCAGCGCGATCGGGAGCGACGCGAGCTGTCGCGTCCAGGTGGGACCGGCGCCGCGCGTGGCGCCCACGGCGTCGGCCACGACGTCGAGCAGCGCTGGCAGCCGTGGCCCGAGCTGCGCCGTGGGCTGCGCGGCGATGGCCCCGAGCTCCTCCAGGGAGAACGAAAGAGCGCCGGTACCGTCTCCGACCACCAGCCCGAGCGCCATGAGCGCGTCCAGCAGAAGGGCTTCCCGCGTTCCCGCCGCCGGCCGGGGGCCTGCCAGGGAGGCGAAGCGCGGGAGCGACGGGAGCCGATTCACCAGGTCGGAAAGCTCTAACCAGGGGCGGAGGGCGTCCGAGCCCACGTCGTGCAGCCGCAGGAGCGGGATCGCCGTGGCGCTTCCTCCCGCGTCGGGCCGTACGGACACCCCGAGCTCCACGCAGCGGAGCCGCTCCCCCGGCATCGCTTCCGGCCCGCCGACGAGCCAGGCACCATCCGACCGGCTCACCTCCGCGTGCACATGCACCGCGGGGGTCGGGCGCACCGGATCGGGGGACGCAGCCGCGAGGGCGGCCGAAAGCGCGTCCACCCGCACGGCGGCACGGAGGTCGAGGTCGCCGGGCTTCCCGTCCGAGAGGTGGAGCCGGGCCCGCACGCCGAAGCCAAAACGCGTCGGCGCTGCCAAGCTGCCGGCTGCGGCCAGCGCCCGGTCCGCCACGACCTGCGCGAGATCCTCGATCAGCCCGGTCGGGAGGTAGCCCGGAATCGCGAGCCCTCGTCCGGTGCTCTCGGCGCCTTCCAGGCCAGCGAAGGCCGCGAGGCGATCGGGGCGTGCATCGTCGAGCATCGCGACGAGGTGCGCGATGGCGCGCCCAGCCGGCGTACGGTCCGCTGCCGGATAGAGCACGTTCACGAGCCGCACCGCACCGGCCATCGTCGAATCGAGCAGCGGGGCGAGCGGGCTGCCGCCGTGCGGAGTTCCCAGGGTCACCACCCCGGCCACCTCTGCGGGGACGACCGCCCCATAGGCCCGCGCGACCAACCCGGCCGTCGAGTGGCCGACAAGGTAGACCTGCGTCTGGCCCGTGAGCTCCCGCACACGAGCTACCACCCGCGCGAGCTGCGCGGCCATGAAACCGAGATCCCCGTCGGCCAGGTCGGCCGTGTAATGCGTCGCGGTCGCCGTCACGTGCGAGAGCGGCACCGTGAGCGGGTCGATGCTCGGCGCGCGCAGGTCGAAATGCGCGCCCTGGGGTCGGTCCGGCTCCGCCACCTGGAGATAGGCGCCGAAGGCTTCGTGGTCGGCGAAGGGCGCGGAGAGCAGGACGACCGCCCTGGCCACGACGTCCTTGCTGCCGCCTGCCCAGCCGTCGATGGCCTGCCCGATCTGCGCGATGGCCGCGGGGGCGGCGGGCAGCTCGTGGTGCGCCGCCGGCACCGGCGTCCCCCTCCCCCAGCTCGCGACTGCGGGAGCCTGCGCAGCGGCCGGCACGAGCCCATCGCCGAGCGCGAACCAGTCGGCGAGCGCGGTCAGCGCGGCCGCGGTCTCAGCCGGGTCGCGCCCCTCGAGCGCGCCGGCCACGTCCGGCAGGAGCGCGGACACGTCCTCCAGAAAACCGACCAGGGCATCGCCGTCTGCGGCCAAACGGACCCGCTCGGCACGCGCCTGCCACCACGCCGGAGGCGGCCCGTTCGGATCGAGCCAGCCGAGGAGCTCCACACTTCCATCGGCCAGCGGCAGGATCCAGGGGCGCTCGTACGTGCCGGCCCCCGCAAGCGGGAGGCTCGGAGGGTACGTGTCGGCGGGGCGCGCCGGCAGCTCGCTCACGAGCAACGCGCGCAGCCAGGGGAGCGCGGCGAGCGTGAACGGTGTCCCATCGGCCGAGCTGCCCGCGAGGACCTGCTCGAGGTGCGCGCGGACCGCGCCCAGCGGGTCTTTGAACAGGCTGCCGAGGTCCGCGGGGTCCGTCGGTCCGAGGAGCGGCCAGTCCGCGGGCAGGCCGCGGAGCTTGCGGTGCAGCCCGAGAAGCGCTCCGATCGTCAGGCCCGCCGGCCCGCCGGCGCTGTGCAAGACCTCCGTGAGGAGAAGGCGGAGCAGCGCGAGCGCGGTCCCTGCCCCGAGTCCCAGGCCGAGGTCCGGCGCGGCCGGATCGAAGGAGGCCATCGGGAACGTGAGCGTGGTCGGCCCGACGGGATCGCCGCTGCCCGTCGCGACCAGCTCGTCGACCAGGATCCGCCACGTAGGCGTCCTGGCCAGCACCCAGTCGAGGTGCCCGGAGATGGCCGTCGCCGTGAGCCCGAGCCCGGCGGCGGTTTCGAGCTCCGGGATGGGCGTCAGCGTGAGGGAGACGTGCTGCGCATCGAGGAAGCGCAGCGCAGCCGAGCCGCTCGGCGGGAGGTCGAAGGCGAGGAGCTCGGCGACCCAAGCCCCCTCCCACGGTCCCGTCGCGAAGGAGAGCCGCAGACCGAGCCGGAGGAGCTGCGTGCCGGAGGGCGTCGCCGCGTCGCGCGCGTTCCAGGCCGCCAGCTCGATCTTGGCGACGCCCTGTTCCGCGATCACCACCCGCCACGGCTGCTGCGGCGTTCCGTCGCCCGCGTGGGGGGTGAGGATCCCGAAGATCGCCGCGAGCTCCGCGAACAGGTGCTCCCAGCCGTGCTGCGTGTCCCCGAGCGCGCTGCGGTGCACGTTCGCGATGGCGCGCGTCGGATCCGAGAGCAGCGCCGCGATGTCCAGCGCGTGCGAAAAGCTCGGATCACTCGCCGGGGCCCGGAGCCCCACGAGCGCAAGAACGGCCTCGCCAAGCCGGGATGACCCGAGCGCCGCCTCGATCGCGCCCTGAACCGCCGCTGTCCCCGAGCTGACGAGCGCGTTCGTGTTGCTGAGGTCGAGCCGCGGATGCGTCGCGCCGTTGAGGATGACGTCGCGCAGCTCGAGCCTCGGGACGAGCCGCTGCCCCTCCCAGGCGATGCCACAGGCCACGGTCCCGAGCTTGATGGCGGGCGCCACATCGATCACCGAGCCCGTCGTCGGGGTGACGAGTTCCAGGTGCGCGGCGGGGAGCACCGCCACCGGAGACGCCTCCGCCAGCGGGAGCCCGAGCAGCGTCGCGGCCCCCTGAAGGCGGCCCGCGGCCGCTGCGAGCGAAAGGGCGACCCCGAGGAGCAGCACCGGCGGTCCGCTGGCCGGCGCGTCCACGCCCAGCGTCAGGGAAAGGCTGGAATCGGAGCCGAGATCGAGCACGGGCGCCCACAAGGGGCTCGCCGCCGATCCATCCCCGCTGACGGTCGGCTCCGCCGCCGGCAGCCCGGAGCCGAGCAGCCCGACGAGCCGGGTGAACCAGCTTCGGAGCGACACCGGATCGGCCGCGATTTCAGCGAGCCAGCTCCGCAGCGCCGCCGGGTCGCGTAGCAAATCGTGCACGCGGAGCGCCGGCAATGAGCCATCGAGCCCCAAGAGCCCGGGCAGATGGGTCAAGACGCGGGCGACGTACGGGTCATCCCCGCTGAATTGCGCAAGCGCTTGCGTGATGAGCTTCGCGAGGACCCGCGCTGCGTCCGCGTCGAGTTTCGTCGGATCCAGATAGGTGCGCGTCCCGGGTGCGGCCGCCGGATCGAGGTCCTCGAGCACGATGCGTAGCGCACCGCCCGCCTCGATATTCACCGAAGCCACGGCTGCAATGCTCGACGGATGCGAGCCCGGTGCCCATTGTGCTTCCAGCACGAGCTCGAACGGCGCCTCTGCCGATCCGGCGACCGCCACCACCGTCCCGTTCGATACGTCGACGAGCGGCAGCCGTAGAGAGGCGCGGGCCCCCGGCGTCATGGCTGCCGGCGTCTCGAGCGAGGCGGCCACGCCGATCAATTCCCCCTGAATCGTGAGATAGACGTTCCCTCGACCGGTGGGTGAAAGGAGTGGATACCAGCGGGCATCCCCATCGAAGCCCGAGACGGGCATGGATGGCAGGATTTCCTCTAGCAGGCCCAGGAATGCCGCTCGCTGGTGCGCATTGGATACAATCGTACGCAGCCGATCGAGTGGGTTATCGAACCAGCCGGCATCGACGTAGCCATCGGCTGCGACGAGGCCAATGGCCCTGGCGAGAGAAAGGAGCTGGGGCGAGACGTGAGAGGTAGCGCTCAACGGACCCGTCCAAGATGTTGAGGCCAGCGGCGCCTGAAATCGCGCGCCCAGTGGCCTAAGTTGAAGAAAGCCGGATAAGTAATCCGCGGTGGCGGCGGCCAGAGGCAACGCTACACGGAATCGTGGCACGAGGCAATCACCAAACAGCTTTTTGTCGTTTGTTGAATTTCGAATCCCGAGACCTTGACGTGCCATTCTAAATTCGCCAATGTGCGGGCTCGATATGCGACCTCACCGGTCTCGCGCGCATCGAACGCCAGCATATTCTTATCGCTCCGGTGTCGATAACCTACCCGTCATCCGTAACGTAGCGTTATTCGTGGCCTCCACGGGACCGCTGTTACGAGGAGTCCACCTGTGACCATCGTCAACGAGGTCTTCAGCGTCGTCTCGTGGATCTTCGGAAGCACAGATCCGAGGAGGCTCATCACCGGGCGTGTGATCGATCCGATTGGCGTGCCGCTCGTGGGGGCTTCGGTGCGAATGCTCGCTACCGGCGCTTTCAGCGGCAGTGAGCTTTCGGTGATAACGACCGACGACGAGGGCCGCTTCGAGCTCGATGGAGCTGCCGCCCCGGACGAGTACCTCATTATTATAGAGGCGCGGGAGGGGGAGCGCCGCATCGTCGAGACGCGCCGCCCTCCCTACTTGCTCGGCGACGTGCAACTCCCCGTGCCATTCCGCCTGACGGCATCGGTCGGGGATGGCGGTGACAACCGACCCCATGACGTGCGCCGCGTGCAGGATCGGCTCCATCGGCTCGGCCGCCTCACCGACGCCGACGTCGCGGCGGAGCCGATCGATCTCGCGGCCTCACCGCCCATGCAGCCAGGACCGCGCCTGCTCGCCGCGCTCGCAACGCATTTCACCGCGTCGTTCGGGCGCCCACTGCCTTCGATTCGTGTGGAGCCCACCGGTCCGACCGTCGCGGCTCTCGCAATGGATCCACCGTTTCCTCTCATCCATATCGGCCTGAGCTCGGCGGTGGGTGAGCTCCCCGATGCCGACGCCTCCGTCCCCCGCAACGAGCCCGCGTCCTTTGCCGCCGTGCAGGAGCGGCTGCAGCAACTTGGGCGGCTCTCCCGCGCCCAGCATGTCGCGGAGTACACGGATGTCACCGCTGCGGGCCCGGTGGCTCTCGCAACCAAGCCGCAGACGATGGCCGCGATTATGGCCTTCGACAGGGACGTGGCGGGCGGAGCCTTGCGCGCGATCGTACCCGGCGCGCGGAACGAACATCTGCTGAATGACCCCTTCGTCTTCGGGCGGCAGCCGCTCCCGCTCACCGCGAGCGTGGGCACCCATGGCCGAAATCGCCCCGCCGACATCCGCCGCGTGCAGGATGGGCTGCATCGGCTCGGGTTTCTATCGGGCGCCGCGCATCAGGTGGAGCGCGCGGTGGTCGCCGCCACGAACGAGAACGGCCGCGTCGCCGACACGAGCATCCCACAGACCCTCGCAGCCATTTCGGCCCTACGCCAGACGCGGCTCGGCGAGCCGGCGCCCGCTCCATCGCTGGTCGACCCGGTGGATTCTGCGCTGCAGCGCTTGAATCGCCCGCCGCGGCTCGAGCTCACCGGCATGGTCGGGTGGGGTCCAGCCATGGCGGCTGCGAATCGGCCGCCCGACGTCCGCCGGCTGCAGGAGCGCCTTCTGCTTCTTGGCTTCCTTTCGCAGGCCGATTTCGACGCGGAGCGCGCCGACCCCTACGCGACCGAGCGGATCGACCAGGCGGACGTCGTGCACACGGCCGTCGCGCTTTCGCTCGTCTCCGAGCAACGGGGCCCGCTCGTGTTGACCAGCTCGGTCGGCGCCGGCGCCGTGAACGCGCGCGCCGACGTTCGTGCCGTGCAGGATCGATTGCGCGGTCTGCGTTTTCTCGCCGAGGCGGATCATCAGAGCGAGGCTGTGGACCTCGAAGGCGCGGGCCCATTGGACGTGACCACGCTCGTGGCGACATTCGCGGCGATCGAGCAACTCCGGCGGCGCGTCTTCGAGCTCCCGCCCGCCGCGGACCTCAGCCCCTGGACGGCGCAGCGGCTCATCGAGCCCGGAGACGAGACGCATCAGCTCCTCGTCGATCCGCTCCATTTTGGCCGGCATCCGCTGAATCTCACCGGATCCGTCGGCACATATGGGTGGAACTTTCCGGCCGACGTGCGCGCGCTCCAGGAGCGGCTGCACGCGATGCGGCTCCTTGCCGATCCGGACTTCGAAGCCGAGGCTGTGGATCCCGCGCGCGCCGGCCGGATCAGCGATTCCGAGCTCGTGGCGACGCGCAAGGCGATCCGGCGCTTCCGTGCGTCGCTGCTCGGCGAGGCCGCGCCCGTGCTCGAGCGGGTGGAGGCGCGCAGCCCGGAGCTCGTCGCCCTGGAGGACCGCTTGGGCGCCCTGCGTACGCCCATCGAGCTCGTCGATTCCGTGGGGTACGACGGAAACAATACTCCGGGAGACGTTCTGCAAATCCAGCGGCGCCTGCATGGACTCGGCTTCCTCACCGACGAGGACTTCGATGTTGAATCGAGGGCCGTGCCCGACGCGGAGGAGACGCGTCTCCACGACCATCAGATCGCGTACACGATCGCGGCCATCGGAGATTGGCAGGCGTTGATGCTCGGCGCGCCGCAGCAGCCACGTGTCGCGCCGTTCTCGGAGACGCTCCGTTCGCTCATCTGGCCGGTGATCCCGCGCAGCGTGCAGCTCACGCTCGGCGACAAGGTCGGCACCGCCGGGGTCAACGCGCGTGCCGACGTGCGCCCCGTGCAGGACCGGCTGTTCGAGCTCGGCCTGCTCGGCGGCGTCGATTACTTCGTCGAGCGGGTCGATCCGTCTGTGGGTGGGTCCGCGCCCGTGGCCACGCTCACGGCGACGATTGCGGCGATCGGGCTGCTTCAGCAGACCCTCGCCGGCCTCGCGGCGAAGGCGCCCGACTTCGTCATCAATCCCGGCGCGGGCGGCCGGGCCCGGCGCATCCTCGAGGATCCGGCATTCTCCACGCCCACCGCACCGAACCCGAACTGCGTGCTCGTTTTCGCGGGGCCGAAGCGACCCACCTTCGCGGACGCGGACCTGACGCGGCTCATTCGCGCGATCGAGGCGGTGGAGGGAGGCGTCTCGACCGGGGAGATTCCGGCGCTCCTGCGCAATGCGTCCGGCACCCCCGCTTCGTGGGGCTCAGCGCAGGTGGTCGGCAGCAAGGCGCTCGATACGCTCCTCGGCTCGACGACCTTCGCCACCTTTTACGGCCTCAGCACCACCCGCCTGCAGGCGCTGCGCGACAGAGCGGTGGCGACGGTGGAAAGATTCGAGGAGATCACCGCTGCGGTCGCGGCGAATACGACCGAGGCCGCGCTGAAGACGCAGATCGCGGCCTACGTGACGGCCCACGCGGCGGCGGTGCGCGCCACGACCGGCCTCGGGCCCGACGACATCGAAGCGATGTTTCGGACCGGGCAGCTACGCCGGCACCTCTTGGCGCTCGGAACGGGCGGAAACGCGGCGGTGCTCTGCAATCCAACGACCCACCCCCACGCTGCGGCCAACATCGCCCGTCTCCGCCTCGCGCAATCGGACGTTGAGACGTACCTGCGCGAACCATACTTCGAAGAGCACAAACAAGGCTTCGTCAACCGCAGCATTTTCTTGACGCCGGAAGGTCAGCTCCTCCGCAATGCGTTGACCGATGACACCGGATTCAAGATGGGGCGCCACGCGATCCGGAGCAACTGGAACACGACCGGAAGCCTCGGGCTGGATGCGCGGACCCGAGCCCAGATCACGGCATACATGCACAATAAGGGCGGGGCCGCCTCCACCCTGGCCGGCGACCTCGATACCGTCGCCGATGACGACTACGTAAAGCGCGTGATGAACCGCTACGACGCGCTGCCCTGAGAGGAGACCGGAATGTCACCGAACTTCCCGCAAGTGCTCGAAGCGCTCGGCGTCCTGGCAGCGTTGCCGGCGTCCGAAACCGACGACATGGCCAAGCTCCTCCAGCAGTGGAAGAGCTACTTCGAAACGGCGCCGAACGTCACCGTGACCCCGGAGCAGCTTTCGGCCTGGTCCACCCTGCTGACGAATTTGATCGCCGCGCCGGATCGTCCGCAGGAGCTCGAGCTGATCGAGACGGCTTGTGAGAACCCGCTGCTCGGGCTCTCGCTCATCCTCGCGTCCATGCCGGGCACGGCGAAGCGGCAAGCGCAGCGGTGGTGGAACCTCCATTTTGCGGAGCAAAGCTCCCCGGAGCGCGGCAGCGACGGCACCCCGATCGTGTGGAAGATCAAAGACGGCACGACGGCCGATTGGACGGTCAAGACGCTCCCGCCGCCGTCGCCGGGGTCGGGCCCTGGGACGGCGAGGAAGTATCTCATCTTCAGCGACGTGCATCGCGACGCCGCGACCGACGACAAGGGGCTCTTCCAGTCGGGATCCATCGACCATTTCAAGCGCAATGCCCAGCTCTACCAGCGCATCCTGGACTACGCCATCACGAACGGGTACACGGTCATCGAGGGAGGGGACTGCGAGGAGCTCTGGTTCATTCGCAGCATCCAGGAATACCCCCGCAAGAGCGACGGCTCGCTCGACATCGCGGCGAAGCTCAGTGAAATCGTCAGCACGCACCCGAGCATCTTCGAACGGCTGCGCACGCTCCACAAGCAGGGGCGTTATTTCCGCACGTACGGCAATCACGACTCTTACCTGAGAAAAGCCGGCACCGACGACTCCGTCTGGCAAGTGCTCAAGACGGAGATGGAGAAGAACAACTCCGGCCCCTTCCAGCTCTACGACGCGTTCGTCATCGACGGCGTCAAGACGATGATGGAGCAGGGCATCGCCGACGTGCTCACGGACGCGGCGAAGCTCCTCGTCGGCCAGAAGACCAAGGAGCAGCTACGCGACAACCTGCTCATCGGGCGCCTCGGCCTCGATGCCGGCGCCTACACCGAGAAATGCCGCATGCTGGTGTGCCACGGCCATCAGTTCGACCCCTGGAACTCGGCGAACAACCAGATCCTGGGGCAGCTCATCTCCAATACCGTGGCGACCTACGTCGACAAGAAGATGGATCCGTTCCTGGATTTGCGTGGGTTTGCGTGGAACGGCAACCCGCTCCTCGAATTCGACGACCTCTTCTCGCGCTGGCCGGTCTTCGACTCCTGGCCCGCGCGGAGCTCGGCGGTGCGCTTCGCCCATCAGGTGCAGCATACGCCGAACGAGCAGCGGGTGCTCCTCGACAACATCATGTTCTATGAGAGCGTCGCGGCCCTGTATGGCACCTTCGGCATCGCGCTGAACTACTGGGACCCGGATCGCGACCAGGAGATCACGCCGGCCCAGAGCCGGAACGAGCTCAACCTGTTCTCGCCCTTCGGGATCGCGGAGTACCTGAAGCGCCATCACATCCATCACATCTGCATCGGTCACACGCACAACCCGCATAGCCAGCCGCATTTCACGCTGGACAACATCGCGACCCTGGTGCCTCCCCTGTGGCTGGTGATCAAAGCGATCCAGCTCGTCACTCCCGACATTGCCGAGCCGCAGTTCAAGACGACGTATTTCAACAGCGGTACGGTCGGGTGGATGGAGGGCGTGGTCTGGGCCATCGAGATCGACACGACGGGCCAGGCGCGCCTCGTGTACTGGACGGACAAGAGCACGGAGCCCGAATACATGGATTGGGAGCTCGAAGTGCTCCCGCAGGAGGTGAAAGACCTCATCCTCCAGGGGGCGACCACCGCGCTCGGCGCGACATTGCCGGACATCGAGACGCCTGTCCAGACCGTCTACAACGCCCTGAAGCAACGTCTGGCGGAGTTGAACGTCTCGCCGGGCGCGATGAACCAGGCGATCAAGAAGGCCGCCAAGTTCCCGGTCTATTCCCTGGCGCTCGCGCTCATGCAGCACCCGGAGCAGCTCTTCCGGTATCGTGAGCTCCAGGAGGCGCCGGGCGCGCTGAAGAGGAGCGTGAAGCAGCTCCAGGAGCAGTACGAGCGATTGCGCGATTACTCCCTCGACGTGTGGTTCTCCCTCAAGCGGCGGTACCTCAGCGGCTTCGCGTCGAACAGCGAGACCGAGACGTGCGTCATCCGCGCTCCGATCCCCGAAGCGGCCCGGAAAAACCTGGAGCGATTCAAGCGAATCTTGAAGACGATGAACATGACCGAGGACCAGGCGCTCCATTACGCGGGGCTCGCCCTCGCGATCTTCGACCAGCTCCCGCGCAACCTGCCGTTTTTCTCCACCGTCACGGAGCCGCAGAACCCCGACGCCCGCCTCCACGACTCCGAAACGCCGGTCCTGCAGGCGCTGCTCGGGACCCTTTGGATGTACCCACCTGCGGGACAGACCGTCAAAATCGGGGGCGTCGTGCTGCAATCGAAGTTCGCGCTCGAAGGGGCGCACGTGAGCCTCACGGTCACCCTGTCGAAGGACCCCGGAGGCGTCTCCTGAGCCACGGGAGCGCAATGGGGTAGGTCCCGCTCACCTCGACGAACGCATCGGCACCGCGGATCCGCTCTCGGGTCCGCGGACAGGGGGGGCGGGCTGGGGCAACTTGGCGCGGAGATGTTCCTGGGCGAACGCCGCGACGGCGGCGACAAACCTTGCCCTTCCCTTGTCGGCGCGGATGGAGTAGGTTTGTCCCCGATGGCGAAGATCGGGCGCAACGAATCCTGTCCCTGTGGCAGTGGACGCAAGTACAAGAAGTGCTGCGTGGCGACGGCTGCCGCGGCATACACGGCGGCGGATCGCGTATCCGCGCTCGGGCGACTGCTCGACTCGGTCGATGAAGACGATCTGGAGGGGTCGCGGGAGGGGTTCTGGGGCGACCTCGTGCCCCTCCGCGACAAGTACGAAGACGCCATTCTGCACGACATGGCGGAGTGTGCTTTCCAGTGGTGGCTCTTCTTCGACGCGCAGAATCACGCGGGCGTCACGCTGGCCGAGCACCTTCTCGAACACGATCGTGACCTCCGCGCGGGAGAGCGGAGATACCTCGAGATGGGCCGCGCGAGCGCCATGATACTCTATGAGGTCGTCGCAGTTGAACCGGGTGCGTGCGTGACCGTTCGCAATGTCCTCGATGGCGGCGAGGTACGTGTCCGCGAGCGGAGCGCGTCGCGTGCCGTGCGCCCGTGGGATCTCGTCGCCGCGCGGGTCTTTGCCCAGGGCGCGTCGGGTTCTCCGGAGTTCGATGGTGGCCTCTTGCCGCTCCCGAGCCACCTCCGGGGCGCCTTGATCATGGATCTCGAAAAGGCACGCGCCGAGCTCGATGACGCAGATTTCCGAACGAGCCTCGCCCCCTTCTTCTTCGAGGTCTGGCTCACCCCGAGGATGCCAGAACTCGTCAACCACGATGGCGACCGTCTCCTCTTCACGACGGCGTACTTCGACGTGCTCGACGAACGCAAGCTTGTATCCGAGCTCGACCGCGCGCCGGGTCTCCAGCGGGACGACGACGCGTATCGCTGGACCTGGATTGCAAGCGGCGAGCAGCGGGCGGGAGAGGTTGTCATCGCCTCTTTGCGCATCGAAGGCGAGCGGCTGGAAATCCAGACGAACTCCCGCGAGCGCGGCGAGCGTGCCCGGGCGCTCGTGGAGGCGCTGGTGGGGGATGCGGTGCGATACCGCGTCACGAAGCACGAAGACGCGGAGCGAGGTATGCGTGAGGCTTCACTGCGCGGTGGCAGCACATCCGTGGCGCAGCCGGAGGCGGCCGAACCACCTGGCCAGCCAAACGGATTGTCAGGACGACCTTCATGAAGTGGGAGCGGGTGCCGCTGGTCGCACTCGTTGCAGGTCTCGACGACGGGCGACACAATCATCGTGAAGTGCAAGCGTGAGTACGTCCTCGTGGGCTCCTGGGGCTGCGAGGTCCTCAACACAATCCCACGTTTTCCGTTGTTGCTTCCTCCACCCCTGACTCTGTATCCGAAGCTCTGACCGGGCAGAGCGACGCCAGTCCGGCGGATGCTTTCCCGAATACATCTGATAGCTATCGATTTTTCGGCTGGCGCTCTCCTCGTCGTGAAGGGGTGCCCGGCACATCGCCGTGGCCATCACCGATCGTGCGCCGGTAGAATCGTTCAATGCCGTCGTCCGAAAAGAACCCTTGTGGGGTGGAGGCCGCCATGATAGGTCTTCCAGCCGTGCGTGAGAGCGCGCCTGTCGCCGATGTGATCGCCCTGCCGGCATCGGCCGCCGCTGCCATTGCGTGGCGCGTCGCAGGGCAGCTCCATCTCACCGTCATCGCCAAGGCCACGTTCGCCTTCGTGCCCGACGCTGTTATGCAGCGCGCCGAGCCGCAGCCGATCCTGCGGGCCGAGGTCCACCACGGCAACAATCCGAGCCGCAGCGTCCGTTTCACCACGGACGTGGCGCCGTATCTGGGCCGCGCCGATGTGCTCTTCACGGGCCACGCCTATGCGCCCCCGGAGCGCGCCGCGCATCCTTTGCCATTGCGCCTCGCGGTCTTCGACGGCACGAGGCCCCTCTTCGACAAGCGGCTCGTGGCCTATGAAAAGGCGGGCTTTCAGCGCATGCCCGTCGTCTACGAGCGCGCGTGGGGCGGCGCGCTGGGGGAGGAAAATCCGCTCGGGATCACGCAGGGCGAAGGCGAGGCCAGCATCACCGATCCGGGCGCACCGCTTCGCCCTGCCGGTTTCGGCCCGATCGCGCGTGCCTGGCCTGCGCGCAAGCGGCTCCTCGGAGCCACGCCGCGCAAGGCGCTGGAGGGCGCGATCGCGGAGATCCCCGATAGCTTCGACTGGTCGTATTTCCAGGCGGCGCCCCCGGATCAGCGCACGATGTTCCTGCGCGGCGATGAGTGGATCGTGCTCGAAGGGCTCTCGCCCACGCGGCCGCACGTCGCCACGCGCTTGCCGGGGGCGCGTGGCGTCATGAGGATTTTTGGTCTCTCCCCGTTCGGCGTGCCCGAGGGACATCCGCTCGATCTCGTGGCCGACACGCTCCGCATCGACGGTGACGAGCAGCGATGCACGCTCGTGTGCCGGCGCAGCTTTCCCCTTGCCGCGGGCGAAGCGGCGCTCGCGGCCGCGCGCATCGTCGCGGGCATCGAGGTCGCGGGCGAGGCGCTCGTGTGGCCCGATCCGCGAAGGATGGAGCAGGCCGCGGCTCCCGCATCACCCGTGACCTCGCCCGCCGTCGGTGGCGACGACGCCGTGACGGTGGTCATCGGCAAGGGCGCGGAGACCGTGGTGCTCGCGGACGACGAAGGAGCGTCGGCGACGCGGCCGATCCTGCCATTTTCGCATGCTTCGCGTCACGACGCGCCCGCGGCGCAGACCAGCGCCGTGGCCTCGACGTTCGTGCTGTCGCCGGATGACGGCGTCGTCACCGCGCAGCCGCTCCCCTTCGCGGATCCGGGCACGCAGGGCGTGCCGCGCGCAGCGCCCGCTGCGCCGATCGCGGGCGCTCCCTGGTCCGGTCAGAGCGCGCCGCGCATCGTGGCGCCCGCCTTCGACGCCGGTACGATGATGCTCGCCCCGGAGTCCGAAGAGGTCGCGCCGAGGGTCCCGCCCGAGCCGGAGCCTTTCGTCGCCCCCGCACCTCCGGCCACACCGACGCCTCCGGCCGTGATGGCACCCATCGTCTCGCTCGGGGCAGAGCTCCCTGCCGCACCGGCGCCGCCCGCGGCCCCTGCACCAGCGACCGCACCTTCACCCCACGACCGGATCGACCTCGAGCGCTGTGCCGCGATCGCGGCGGAGCTCGCCGAGCGTCCTGCGTCACGCACCGAGATCCTCGCCAAGCACGGGCTCACGGACGAGACCTGGCGCGCCACGGAGCAACGCTGGAACGACGCTGTGGATCAGGAAGTCAAGCGCGGGGTGATGGCGCTGCGCGATCGCTTCGACGCGGCGTACCTCGCTGCTTGGGAGGCCATCCGTGGCCCGGTCGACGTAAAAACCTACGCGACCCTCGTCGTCGCCGACGAGCGCGGCAACCTTTCCGCGTCGCTCGATGCGCTCCGGATCCGGCGCACCGTGTGGATACGCGTGAAACGGCGGTGGGAAAAGCGGATCGTCGATCCGGTGCTCGCCGCGCAGGTCAAAGAAGAGATTGCCCGGGTCCGGTCCGCGTGAAGCGGCGTCTCGAAGGTCGAGCTCCGGCTGCTCGGCGCACAATCACGTCTTTTTTCTCGGGAGCCGGATCGCTATACTCCACCCCCGAAGCGCCGGGGCCCTCGGCGCCGCGATGAGAAAGGTACAACCATGCGCGACCTCATCACCTTTTCGTCGAGCGGACTTCCCCGCCCGTCGCGTGTCGTCGGCTTCCGTGGCACCGAAGCCGTTTCGCGTCCCTATCGATTTGAGGTCTACCTGCAATTTCACAGCGACGACGGCGACATCGATTTCGCCGAAGCCGTGGGCGACCCGGCCAGCCTGGTGATCGATCGCGAGAGCGACGACATCCCGCCCTTCGTGCTCGCCGGTGTGCTCGGTGACGTCGATCTGGTGCACGAGTATGGGGGCCGGGCCTTGGTGCGCGTCGTGCTCGTGCCCCGCTTCTCACGCCTCGCTCTCTCGCGGCACAGCCGGATCTTCACCCAAAAGAGCGCGCCCGACGCCATCCGGGCGATCCTCGACGACAACGGCCTCGCCGGCCGCTACGAATTCCGCCTCACCCAGAGCTACGAGGTGGAGGAGCACATCGGTCAATACCGCGAGAGCGATTTCGATTTCGTCTCCCGCTGGCTGGAGCGCGAGGGTATTTTTTATTTCTTCGAGCACGGCGAGGAGGGCGAGAAGGTCGTCTTCTGTGATGACAAGTCCTACCCTGCCGAGGGCCTGGGCAAGCCGGTCCGTTATTCCCCCCAGACCGGGGCGGATCGCAGTGCCGGCGCCTCGTTCCGCTCCTTCTCCCTGAATCACGGATCCATGCCCGCCGAGGTCAAGCTCCGCGACTACGATTATGCGCGGCCGAAGCTCGATCTCTCGGGGTCTGCGGCGGTCTCGGCCAAGGGGGCCGGGAAGGTCAGCCTCTATGGCGAGCGCTTCTTCTCTCCCGACACCGGGGCCCGCCTGGCCAAGATTCGATCCGAAGAGTACCTCACCCGGAAATCGATCGCCCGGGCCACGGGCACGCGGATGCACCTCCGCGCCGGCTACACCTTCGATCTCGAGGAGCACCCCCGCGCCCGCTTCAACACCAAGTATCTGGCCATCGAGGTCCACCACCAGGGCAACCAGGCCGCCGGGGATGTGCGCATCAAGGAGCTCATCGGCCTCGAGCACGACGACACGTATTTCGTCGAGGTGGCGGCCATCCCGGCCAGCACCCAGTTCCGGCCCGAATCCCGGACGTCCTGGCCGCGGATCTACGGTTTCGAGAACGGCGTCGTCGACGGCGGCGGGGAGAGCGAATACGCCCAGATCGACGAGTACGGGCGCTACCTCGTGAAATTCAACTTCGACGAGAACGACTCCCCGAGCGGCTCCGGATCCACCTATGTGCGAATGATGCAGCCCCACGGCGGGAGCATCGAGGGATTTCATTTTCCCCTTCGCAAGGGCACCGAGGTGGTCTTGAGCTTCCTCGGCGGCGATCCCGATCGCCCGGTGATCTCTGGCGTGGTCCCCAACGTGCTCACCCCGAGCCCCGTGAGCAGCGGCAACCACACCAAGAACATCATCCAGACCGGCGGCAGAAACCGCCTGGAGCTCGAGGATCTGGCGGGCTCGCAGCGGGTCACGCTCTCCACGCCCTATTCCAACAGCTACATCCGCATGGGCTCACCCAACGACGGGCACGAGTTCATCGCCAAGACCGACGACAACGGCCTCATCTCCATCGGCAAGAACTACGACAACACCGTGGGCGAAAACTGGACGGTCAACGTCACCGGCGACATCAGCATCACGGCAAAGGGGAACCTCGACATCAAGGCCGAGGGCGATGAAACCAACGAGTGGAAGCACCAGACGGAGAAGGTCCTCGGCAACAAAACCACGTTCACCGTGGGCTCCACCCAGGATTTCAAGCTCGCCGCCGTGATGGAGTTCGGCGGCCTCTGGAAGCAGGAGCTCCTCGTCGGGCTCAAGACCGAGCAGCTCCTGGGCGGCAAGCTCGCGTTCACCTGGGGGAAGGTGAGCGAGTTCTATGTCGGGCCCAAGAACGAGACCATCAAGGGCAACAAGAAGGAGACCCTCAAAGGCAACAAGACCGAGCTCCACATCGGCAACACCACGTCGACGCAGAATGGGAGCGTGACCGAGATCCATCGCGGTGACGAAGACGTGACCCACGTGGGGAAGCTCAAGGAGAAGCACCAGGGAGATACGGTGTCGCTCCACTTCGGTGATCTGACCGAGACGCACCACGGAAAAGAGACGATTACCCATTACGGGAACGCCCAGGCGACGCACATTGGAACGCTCAACGAAACCCAACGAGGGCTCGTCAACACCAACACGGTTGGCAATATCCGGGATACGGTGAAGGGCAACTCCATGTACAAGATCACCGGGCAAACGCTCGAGATTTACGATGGTGTCGCGGTCGAGGTCAAAAACAAGGTCAATCAGGAGAGGCTCAGGACCCGGATTTCGAGGCTCGACAGAGAGCTGAAGCAGGCGGGGCAGGAGATGTGGCGCACCGGGCGATTCGTCGTCCTGTAGTCGGCGCCGAGCTCCTCGTCGCTTCGAAATCGATCCCCCAAACCGTTTCTCTGCCTCGGACCCCTCCATGCGCGTCGTCAAACCCCAACGTCTCTCCGTCTTCCAGCGGGTGTTCACCCTCCGCGGCGAACACCATTTGAGCGTCGGCATTTGCGTCTTCTTCCCCCTCGAAGCGCCGGAGGTGCCCCTGCCCGAAGATGCGATGTGGCAGAGAGTCACGCCCGAGCTCGGCAAGGGCGCCGCCGGGGCAGAGCCGATCCTCGACGAGGGGATGCCCAAACCGCGGGGCGAAGTCCTCGTGTACGGCACCGCCTTTGCCCCCGGCGCCAAGGCGAGCCCGGCCTTCGCCGCCCGCCTGAAGCTCGGGCCGGCGGAAAAACCGACCCTCGACAAGACCATCTATGCCGTCGGCAAACGCGTCTGGAAGAACGGGGTGCCCTCGGATCCGGAGCCGATCACCGAGATGATCATCGCCTGGGAAAACGCCTTCGGCGGTCCTTCGTACCCGCAGAACCCCCGGGGAATGGGCCTCTCGACGGTCGAGGAGGAGGGCCGCTCGGTGCATTATCTCCCGCACCTCGAAGATCCCCGGCACATGATCACCTCGCCGCGGGACCGACCGCCGCCGGCTTCCTTCGGGGCCCTCGATCCCACACTCGAGGAGCGCCGCGCCAAACTCGGCACCTATGGCTCCGAGTGGCTCGAGAAGGATTTCCCCGGCTTTGCCCGGGATATCGATCCCGAGGCCTTCCAGGTCGCGCCCGCGGATCAACGCATCGCAGAGTACTTCCAGGGCGGGGAGGCAATCGCTCTCGAAAACCTCCACCCCAAACGATCGCGCCTCGAAAGCCATGTGCCCCTCCTTCGCGCCCGCGTCTTCGTGTCGAACGCGGAGACGGCGGAGGGCGTGGCCGCCGAGGAAGTTTTGCGCGAGGTGGCCACCCGCCTCGAAACCGTGCTCCTCTTCCCCAATCTGGAGCGCGGCGTCGCCATCTTCCGAGGCGTGATCAAGGTCGCTGAGGACGACGCCGGCGACCTGGCGGTGCTCCTCGCTGGCCTGGAAAGGGCCGATGCGCCCAAGCCCGCCACGCATTACCGCGAGGTGCTCATCAAGCGCCTCGATGAAGAGAAGGGGCTCGTCGAGGCCCTCCGGGAGCGAGATCTGCTCCCGGAGCTGCCGCCGAACGCTCCCCTGTTCGACGAGGAGCTCAGCGGCGACATGGACGACCTCCTCGACGACGACGAGCTCCTCGAAAAACGCGCCAGCGCCCGGGCCGAGCGCGATCTCGCGCGGGCGCGGGAGGATCTCCGCGCAGCCGGTATCGATCCCGAGGAGGCGCTCCCGAACCGCCCTGTCGCGGCAGCGCCGATGCCGCAGGGCGACGATCTGGCCGACTACATCCAGGGTCTCGACGCCGAAGCGGACATGCTGGAAAAAGACATGGATGCCCGGTCCAGGGACGCGGAGGAGAAGGCGCGCAGAAACTGCTCCGCGCAGGGGATCGATTTCGACGCGCTCCGTGAAAAGTCGCAGCGTGAGGGCGGAGGACCGCCGAAGTTCCGCGCGGACGCCGAGATCGCCCAGATGCGCGATCTCGCCGCAGCATCCCGCAAAGCCGGCGCTCCGATACCGGATCTCGAAGCCAAGATCGCGGATCCGAGATTCGTCGCCGACCTCCGAGAAATGGAGGCCTCCTCGCTCGAGGCCTATCGCGCCCATGCGCACCTGTTGCCTCCTGCCGAGGCTCTTTCGGACGCCGAAAAGGCAAAATTGCGCGCCGAGGTCGAGGCGGCGGTCGGCGCGGGCGAGTCACTCGCCAGACGTGATCTCACCGGCGCGGATCTGCACGGTTTACGGCTCGCGGAGGCCGATCTCCGCGAGGCGTTGCTCGAGGGAGCGGATCTCTCGGATTGCGATCTGAGCTCGGCGGATCTCTCGGGCGCGGTCCTGGTCCGCGCCATTTTGAAGGGCGCGCGCTTCGAGGACACCCAGCTCGTGGGCGCCAACTTGGGCCTCGCCGAGGCCTCGGGCGTGCGCTTCGCCGGCGCCAATCTCCACGATGCGGTCCTCTACAAGACGCGCCTCGATGGGGCCCAGCTCGCCGGGGCCGATCTCACCGGCGCCGAGTTCTTCGAGACGCTGGTGTTTGGCGCCGACTTCACCGACGCCGACGCACGCGAGGTGCAGTTCTATCAGCTCGATCTCACCGAGGCGCGCTTCACCGGGGCGCAGCTCGGCGAGGCGACCTTCGTGCAATGCAAGGGGGCGGGCGCGAATTTCGACGGCGCGACGCTCGTGGAGACCAGCTTCCTCGATTTCAGCGGCGAGAAGGCCTCCTTCCGGGAGGCTCAGGCCCGAGGCTTGACCGTGATTGCAGATTCGGCGCTGCCGGGCGCGGATTTCTCGGCCGCTGATCTCGAAGAGGCCAACCTCAGCGGGGTGAACCTCGAGGGCGCCAATTTCGAGGGAGCCCGGGCCGAGGGCGCGGACTTCAGCGAGGCCGTGCTCCGCGGCGCGCGCCTCGCATCCCTCGGCGCTCGGGAAGCGCGCTTTGCCCGCGCCGATCTCAGCGAGGCCGATCTCCGCGGGGCCAACCTCATGGAGGCCGTCCTCGACAAGGCCAAAGTGCCGGGCGCGATCTTCGAGAAAGCCAACCTCTTCGGCGCCAGCCTCCTCCACACCATCGGCGATGATCGCACGAGCTTCGCCGGGGCGCTGGTGAAGCAGGTGGCGTTCACGAGGCACGAAGGATGACGCGCGACGAGCTCCTCTCCTTGATCGACGAGGGCGAGATCATCGAAGACGCCGATCTCGCCGGCCTCGATCTCTCCGGCCTCGATCTCGGCGGTGTGGTCTTCGAGGGCGTGAGCTTCCGGGGGGCGAAGCTCATGGCCGCGAAGATCAGCGAATCGATCTTCAACGCCTGCGACTTCGGCGGCGCCGAGCTCAGCGGGGCCAAGGCCCGTCATACCTCCTTCCACGAATGCGATATGCAGGGCGCGGCCTTCAAAGGCAGCGATCTCGTGGACGCGAAAATCATCGAGTGTGACCTGTCCCGGGTCTCCTTCGAAGGCGCGGACCTGACCATTGTCGATGTGATCAAGGGCCGCGCCGCCGAGACCAGCTTCCGCAAGGCCAAGCTCGATCGATTCGTGCTCGTCGAGACCGAGCTCGAAAAGATCGTCCTCGACGAGGCCGAGCTCGAGCGCTGCTGCCTGATGGCGGCCGACCTCTCGAGCGCCAGCCTGCGCGGGGCCAGGATACATCTCTCGGTGCTCAGCGGAGCCAAGCTCCGAGGGCAGAATCTCTCGGGGATGGACCTGTCCTTCACCATGCTCGACGAGGCCGATCTCAGCGGTTGCGATCTGCGCGGAGCAGAGCTCGTGCAGACCAACTTCAAGGGCGCCAAGCTCATTGGCGCCAAGCTCGACGGCGCCAATGCCGAGCGGGCGATGTTCGCCGAGGCCCGGCTCGGCGGCGCCTCGGCCAAGGGAATCCACGCCCGGCAGGCGGTCTTTCAAAAGGCCAACCTCGAGGCCGCGAATTTCGCCGACGCCTGCCTCTACCAGGCCAATTTCCTGCGCGCCGCGTGCAAGCTCGTGAACCTCCGCGGCGCCGATCTCAGCTATGCCGATTTCTCCCACGCCGGCGTGGAGGAAGCGGATCTATCGCACGCCAAGCTCTTCCGCGCCCGCTTTCACCAGACGCGCGACGAAGGAGCGGTGTTCACGAGCCGGGCCGGTGCCCTGGGCGACGACGAGGAGCTACTCGAAGCAGAGCGTTGGTCTCCTTGAGAGGCCTCTTTCCAGATACGGAGACGAGCGATGCGAGATAACTTGGCGAGACAGCGGACCGAGACCCTGGCCACCCAGGAGGTGGGCACGGTGACTGCGATCCTGGGCAAACGCCTCATGGTGCGCGTGGGCTCGGGCGAGTACGAGGCCGAGAGGGCGGTGAGCTGCCTGGTCGAGCCTGAGCTCGGGGACCTGGTGCTCCTCGCCCTCCACGACGAGGGCTGCCACGTGCTCGCGGTGCTGAAGCGCGAGGGCGCAGGGGCGACGCGGCTCGTGGCCGAGGGCGATCTGGAAATGAGCGCGCCCGCCGGCAAGGTGACGATTCGCGCCCAGAGCGGCATGTGCATGGCCACGCCCGGCGAGACCACGCTGGCCTCGGGCAAGGTGCGGGTCCACGCCCGGGAAGCGGCCCTGGCCGTGGAGGCCATGAGCTACCTCGGCGATCAGCTGGTGGCGAAGATCGATCACGTCAAGACCGTGGCCCGATCGGTGGAGTCGGTGGCCGATCGCTGGGTATCGCGCGTGGCGCGAGCCTATCGCTTCATCGCCGAGTCGGAGCAGGTCCGGGCCCGGTATTACGAGGTCTCGGCCAAGGCCGCGGTGAACATCAAATCGCAAACCACCCTCGTGAAAAGCGGAGAGTTGACCAAGATCGACGGCGGTCAGGTCCACATCGGTTGAGGAGGATCCCATGTTTGCCAATACCCAGCGCGCGGGCATGGCCTTCGCGATGCCCGACGTATGCCTCACGCCCCCGGGGCCCACGCCGATCCCCTATCCCAACTTCGCCGCCAACCCCATGGCGGTCTCGGCGGTCTACAAGGTCCTGTTCGTGTGCGCGCCGGCGCATAACATGCGCACCAAGGTGCCCATGACCAACGGGGACAATCCAGGCATCACCGGCGGCGTGCTCTCGCGCTCGGTGATGAGCACCTCGCGGCACACGATGGGAGCCCGCAAGGTGCTCATCAAGGGCGCGCCGGTGACGCGATTGACGAGCCCCACCATGCAGAACCGCACCAATGCCCGGGGCATGACCGTCGCTCCGAGCCAGACCAAGGTGCTGATTCTCGCTCCCTGACGACGCCCGCATGAAAGAGCAAAACCGCCTCCGCCTCGAGCGGCTCACCGCGCGTTATGCGCGGCGCATCGCCGAGGGGCGGACGCCGGACGAAGCCGATTTCCTCCGGAGCTTCGCGGCCCTCCGCGACGATCTGCTCCGGCCGAAGATGGAGGAATTCGCCGCCGAGCTTCGGCGGGCCGGGCACGAGGCCGGGATCCTCCTCGATCAAGGGCACGATACCCCGAGCATCGAGCTCGCCCTCGGCCTCCAGGGGGCCACGGGGAGCCGCAATGTGGTCGGCTTCTGCGTGATCCGCTGGAAAGGATATCCGCTCCAGATCCTCGCCTATCTGGAGGTCAATCCCCCGCCCTTCGATCTCGAACGCTTCGCCGACGCCCGAGCCATCGAGGCACCGCGGGTGGAGCAGATCCTCATCGACGCCGTCGAGCACATCATCATGTGCAACGCGCCCTGATACTTCAGCGCGGCCGGCGAGCGCAGCGAAACCCCACCCAGCTCTTCGCTTCCGCAGGGTCGTAGCCGATCCTTTGATACGAGCTCAGGCTCGCCGCGTCGTTGTTCCAGTCGCCGCCGCGCGCCTCGCGGCCCCCGATCATATTCGTCAGGTTGGCGCAATCGACGCACTGTTCAAAGTACACGTCGTGGTAGTCCAGGGTCCACTCGCGCATGCTGCCGGCCAGGTCGGCTTGTCCCCATTTCCCATCGCCCGCAGGGGACCTGGAGCCGACGTCCGAGATGTCGGCGAGCGTCGCAGTCGGACAGCCCTGATCCGCCTCCGAGTAATCCGGGCAATACACCGCATGGTCATCGTCCGGCGCGGCGTTCCCCCACGGGTAATTCGTCTCTTCGCTGCCGCGGGCCGCTGCATAGTTCCACTCGGCCTCGGTCGGCAATCTGCCGCCATCCCAGGCGCAAAAGGCGAACGCGACATACCAGTTGACGCAATTGATGGGCTTGTGCTCGCCATCGCCGGGCTCGTCCGTCCAGGTCTGGTAGTATTCGTTGCACTTCAAAGTATCGGTGAGCTCGACCTGATCCTGCGGTAACGGCCATGAATCGTCCCACCCGCTGTACTGCATGTTCGGATGAGCCCCCTCGCCCGCGGCCGGAATACTATTAGGATACTCGATCCAGAACTTTCGAAACCGCCCGACCGTCACCTCGAAGCGATCCAGCCGAAAATCGCTCACCGTGGCCGGATAAGATTTGTTCTGTTCCAGGTCGAGCCGCTCGTACGCCCCCCCCGTGACGAGCGAGTTCGCGCAGCATATCTCGTCTTTCTTGGGCCCGCACGTGGCCGCCAGATTCGTGCAGCTCGCGAGCGAGGAGCTCGGCACGACGTCGTCGATGCAACCGGCCGACCCCACGGCCAGGGCGAAGGCGCACAGGAGAGACCACTTCGAAGCAGCCATCAGAATCTCCCGAAAATCGACGCTCCGGCTGCGCCGGGAGCGACCCAGGGCGTCACCGCGACGCCCTGCGACTCGGCCGGTTTCGAGCGAGGCGCTGTCGCGATCCCATAAACGGCGGCGCCGAGCGCCAGGACGCCTGCGCTGCCCAGCCCCAGGGCAAGGCCGAAATCGAGGCTCTTGCGCCTGTTGTCCGCCTGGTAGTCGTAGCCCGAGGCGCAGTACGTGCCATTGTAGCTCACGTCGCAGTTCTTTTGCAGGGCGTCGATCGCGGCCAGATCATCGTAGACGAAATAGGCGCTGACGCCCATGAGCGCGAGCCCGGCGCCGCCGGCAATCCACGCCCAGACGGGGACACCGCCCTTGGACGGCGGCGTCGTGTCGACCTCGAGCGCGATCTCGACCGTGCTCGTTTTGCCTTCTTCGAGTGTCACCTCGAACGTGCGAGGCTTGCGGCCCGGGGCCCGCGCGCTGACCTCGTGTTTGCCCGGATCGACGGGGAGCGCCTCACCCCACGCGCCGCTCGGCAAATCCTTGCCGTCCCGCGAGACTTCGATTCCGGCAGGAGGCGCGGTGACGACGACCTTCAGCCTGGGCAGGCGCGGCTCCAGGTCCTTGATCCCCTGGTTTGCGATGTCGTCGAGCTCCCGCTTGCGCGCGTCGCCCGCCGTCTCGCGATTCAATGTCCGTGCGCGGTGGTAGTCCTCCCACGCGGTGGCGAGCTTGCCGTCGTGCTCGTGGCATCGGGCGATGTTGAGCATCGTGCCGGCGGATGGGTTCAGCGCGAGCGCGGCCTCGAACTTGGGACAGCCCGCTGCATAGTCTCCCTTCTTGACGAGATCGCGGCCCGCTTTGAACAGCGCCTCCGCGGCCGCTGGATCCGATTTCACGGGCTCGGCGTGCGCCGTGGCCGCACCCGAGACGATCGCCCAGGTCACGCATGCCACGGCGGGCCGGAAGCGTGCCCCGCGGCGCGCGGCTTCACTGATGGTCGAGCGGATCATGACCTGTCTTGGTCCCTTTTTTCGGCCGGACCGCGCCCTTGACGGGCCTTGCAGGCGGCGCCTTTGCGTCCACCGCCGTACCGCTCGCGGACGCCGTGCCGCTCACAGACGCCGTATCGCTCGGGGACGCCGCGACGCTCGCGGGCGCCGCAACACTCGCGGTTCCGGCGGGACTGGGCTCGGACGACGCCGGACGCTCTCCTTCACTTTCCGGAGTGGAAACAGGCTCGCTCTGGGCCGAGGAGCGCGACCATGCGAACGCGCCCAGCCCGACGGCGAGGCTGGCCGCGAGAGCGATGCTGACCGCCACCACGATCGTGCGCGGCTTGCTCGCCGGCGATTGCGCGAGGCTGAGCCCCGAGGGCGACAACGTTCCGCCCGCCCCCGAAGCTGACCCCGGCGCGCCGACGGCTGCTGCGCCCGGCGCCGGCGTCGGGCCGAGCGCGTGATTCTGCGACGAGGCTACGGAGCCCGGCGCCGGCGTCGGGCCGAGCGCGTGATTCTGCGACGAGGCTACGGCGCCCGGCTCCGACGGCGGGCCGAGCGCGTAATTCTGCGACGAGGTGCTCATCGAGATGGGCCCGCTGCCGCTCACCACCGCCGCGAACGCGTCGGCGAGCTCGCCCGCGCTCTGGAATCGCTTGTTGACGTCGCGTGTCAGCGCGCGCTCGAAGAACCAGTCCACGTCGGGGCCGAGAGCGTCGTGGATGCTCGATGGGGCAGGGATCGGGTCCGTGCAGATCTCGACGAGGAGATCGCCGATCTCTTCGCCCAAGAACGGCAGCCGGCCCGTCACGCAGCGGTAGGCGATCACTCCGAGCGACCACAGATCGCTGCGGGGATCGACCTCTTTCCCGCGCCGCACCTGCTCCGGGCTCATGTATTGCGGCGATCCGATCAGCGTGCCCGTCCTGGTGGCGTTTCCAGCGAGCACCGGACCGTTCGCCTTCGCGATCCCGAAGTCGAGGATCTTGACGAGCTCCTCGTCGCCGTTGCGCGCAAAAAAGAGGTTCGCGGGCTTCAGATCGCGGTGCACGAGCCCCAGCTTGTGCGCGCGGCGAAGGGCCTTGCAGACCTGTTGCACGATGTCCAACGTGGCTTCGAGCGAGAGACGCCCGACGCGGACGAGCCGGCGCTCGAGGTCCTCGCCGTCGAGCAGCTCCATCACGATGTACGGGCAGTCGCCTTCCACGCCGTAGTCGTACACCTGCACGACGTTCGGGCTCTTGATCACCGCGGACGCCTGCGCCTCACGCTCGAAGCGCGCGCGTGCGTCGGCGGAGGCGGCGAGCGCGGGGGCCATGAGCTTGACGGCCACGCCGGTGCGGAGCTGGAGATGCTCCGCGAAAAAGACGGATCCCATGCCGCCCTTCGCGAGCGGGGGACCGAGCCGGTATCGGCCGGCGATGATGCTGCCTTCTGTGAGAGCGCTCATGCACCTTCCGCCACGGCTCGCCGCCTGGCGGACAGCCTAACAATAGCCGAAACCATCTGCTCGTCCTAGCAACCGTTGATTTCCTGCTGCGCGCCCCGCGGCCGGTCCGACGCTGGATGCGTGAAGCGGTATCGAGGACCAGGAAACACAAAAGGGTTTCGCGAATGTCAAGTGCTTTTGTGCGCCCGCCCCGGCCGAGGAGGATCAAGGTTCCGAAGGCGCGACTGTGAGCTGTCGGATATGGAAGCTCATCGACCCAGCTCAGGCGAGGAGTCCTTGTATGCCAGACCCTATTTGGCGTACCTTGCACGTGCATGCCGAACGAACCGTCGGACCCTCGCCCCCCGCCTCACCAGCGCTCCATTTACGTCGCGCCGAACCAGAAGGGCCTGGTCATCTGCCTGATCCCCCGCTTCCACTGGTACTCCGCGCTTCTGCCGAGCGAACGCGACGTCGTCGAGCTCCGGGTGCGTGATTCGTCCGGCGGGGTGGCCAGCGCTCTCGACTTCGGTCCTGGGGGCGTGCAGGTCGACGACCGGCGGCGGCTCGATTTCACGCGCTTCCCCCCGACGGTCGACCACGAGATCAGCATCGGTACCGAACATGCGCGGCACGCGCCGCGTCTGCGAATGAGGCTCGATGCGCTCTGCGCAGCGTTCATCAACGAAGACGCGGGCTCCGTTGCCCGGGCGATCACGGTCCTTCCGCCGGACGAGGAGTGAGATCCCAGCATGGATGTCATCGTTCTCATGGCCGCCGATCGAAAAGGAAACATCGTCGGCGGTTGTCGGTTCGAATTCTCCATCGACGGAGGCCAGACCTTTTCGCCGGCCCAAGCGGACGGGATGAAGTGGTCCTTTGCCGTTCCCTCGGCCAGCCAGCTCGCTTCGATCATCATTCGCGGGACGCCGGCGGCGCCTCAGTACTGGGCCGCCGAGGGGGCATTCAAGGCCGATTCGAACGGCGCGCTCATCCCAGCCGGGGCGTCACCCGCATTCTTCTTCGTCGAGGGGACGTTCGTCATGGAAGGCCCTGCAGGCCCGGAGCGGACCTGGGGGATGCATACTGTCACGGTGATCTTGTTTCATCTGTCCATCTTCCGGGACAGGACGCAGGAAGCTTTCGATGCACTCAAGGCGAACGCTGACAAATGGGTTAAGAACGCCGACGGCAGGTGGTTACCACCGGGAGAGCCAACGTCCTGGTCCACGCCCACGCTCCCCAATGGTGAGTTCAGCCTGGTCACATCCGAAATTCTCGGCCCGACAACCACGCTGGTCACGCCGCCGCCCGGGCGGGAGCCCCACCCTCCCTTGGTGGTGCCCCCGCTCAGCTTCACACGCGGGCGGTATTCACCGCAAACGACCGATTTCATCCTCGAGCGCAAGCAGGAAGGCTCGCTGCCCAAGGCATTTCTGGTGAGCTGGCCCAGGTCCCTGCGGCGCACCGTCGACGCAGGCCCCACGCCGTTTCTCGTCTACTTCACGCATCTCCTCAATCAGAATTTCGAGGAGCACAATGCTGGTGATTCTTTCCAGGACTATCCGTTCGGATGGAACTACCTTTATATTTCGATATACTCCTATCTCAACTACCGCGAGGATCCGCTGAAGACCTACTCACGTGGTCTCCTCTACCAGATCGCGGCCTCGCAGAAGCAACTGGTACTGGTCATACCCGTTGGCGACGCGCGTTTGAAGGACAGCCGTGAAGTCGGCGACTGCGTGAATGCTGCTCTCCTGGAGGAGCTGCTCGAGGAGATCCAATCCTTTTGCTTCCGTGCGGCTGGGCTTTTCCGTCCCCCCGTGCAACACGTTGGCCGCGTGGCGCTCGCGTCGTTCAGCTCGGGAAACGAACAGCTCGCTTATTTCCTGGCGCGAGACGCGAACAAAGAACACCCGTTTTACAGAAACACGCTGCGCGAAGTATATTGCTTCGACATACCCCGCCACCGCGTCGCTGCCCTCGCAGCGCACGCCGTGAACTGGGCCTCGGTGGGCGAGAAGCACGAGGAGAAGGTGATCCGCATCTACGGAACGAGCGCAGGAGCCTTCGTGCCCGTTCATCAAGCGCTTCTGGGCAAACCTCCGCCCCGGGACCATGCCTATGTCGCGAGCACGACGCACCGCACGGTCGCAGTGCTGCCCGAGCATTCGTGGCTCCCCATTCTTCCGAACACGTACTCGAACTGGGAAGACCTCGCGCAGCAGGTGCACCAGCTCTTCTGCGGGGCCATGCTCACGGACGCGCTGCGGCGGAGTCCGGGATTCTGATTGGGCCAGGTGCGGGCCCGAACGCACAGCGAAACCCGAGATCCGCACCTCGCGTTTCGGGCCGTGTCACGTTCACTGGGTACCAGGGGACGCGGTCCGCACCGATGCTGCGCCACCCTTCTCCCATGATGACGATACGCTCACCATCCGAAGATGGCTCGTTGCATTTCCCTTCACTGTAACACGTGACCGTCGCAGTCCACTCCGAAACGTTGCCGTAGAGATCACGCACGCCGAACGCGCTCGCATCCAGAGAAAATGCCCCGACCGGCGCCGTGGAGGGCGATCCGTCCGACGTATCGAATGCGGGCCACCATCGGATCGGCAAGCGGCGGCTGAACCTCTGGGCACACTCCGGCCCGCAAAGGTTCGCGTGTCGATGGGTGGGCAATTCAGTCCCCCAGGGGTACATCCGGCCATCCGGCCCGCGGGCGGCCATCTCCCACTCTTCCTGCGTGGGCAATCGCCTGCCGAGCGAGCGGCAATAATGCTCAGCCTGTTGCCAGGTCATGCAGGTGACGGGGTGTTCCAAGAGCTCCTTCGCGCTGCCGGGATTGCAGTACGGCTTGCGCGGCACATAGATCGTGCCGTTCTTGTGATATTCGGTCGCCTCCGCAGGCGTGCATGCACGCGCGGGGTCGGCGACGCAGGCGCGATAGGCGCGGGCCGTGACCTCGGTTCTGTCGATGCAAAACGATGACGTCTCGAGGGACCGCGGGGTCGGCTCCACGGTCAGCGTCAGCTTGCCGCCGGGGATGAATACCATTCCCTCGGGGCAGCCTTCGGGCTTCATCTGGGGCTGTGCCTGCTGCGACGCAGCAGCCGCGGGCGGTGGGGAGGTCGCGGCCATGGGCGGGGGAGCGGATGGTGAAGCGGAAGCCGATGCCATGGCGTGTGGGCTCTCCGAAATCCGCGCCCGCTCTGCCGGCGCGCACGCGGCGCAGCTCAGCAAAAGCCCGTAGATCAAGGGGCGCAACGCCCCGCCGCTGCTCGCATCGTCGGTCGCCATGAACCTCGCCTCGGCTCTCCATCGTCTTATCAGCAAATGGGAAGAATCGCAGAACCTTTCGCTCGGATCTCTACGCGTGTGGTACAGCCAACCTCGCAGCGCATGTTCGCGCCGTGGAGGTCGACCATGCCCCTCCCCAAAAGGCACCTCCCTCTTCTACCGCCCCTCCAAGAAACGCTGGGTTCCGCGCTCGAAGGCTTGCGTGAGTCCGTATTGCCCCCCACGGCTTGCCCTGCTGGTTGAGCTCGACGCGCCCATCCTTCGGCCCGTGCTCCAAGTGCTCGAGGAGCCGCGCGAGCAGGGCCGTGATGGGAATCTCGCGTTGCCCCGTCTTCGGCGTGTGCGTTTCGCCGTAGGAGCGGCCTTCGCGCACGCTGAGGAAGCCACCTTGCGCCTCGCCGTTTGTCCCGGGGAGGAGCACGTCGCGCCGACGTAACGCGCGGACTTCGTTGGGGCGAAGGCTGGCGTACGCCATGAGCGCGAACGCGAGGCGCTGGGACGGGACCGCGGAGGCGAGAATCGTGTCGATGTCCTTTCGGAGGGGATTTCGAGGATGCTCTTTTCCGCGGCTTTGAGCCGAGGTAGCGCGGGGGGCAAGCCCGCGAGGTAGCCGCGGCTCGTCGCGAAACGCAGCACGGATCGGAGGACGATTGCACGTTGGTTCGCGTGGCGCGGGCACGGTCCTCCCTTGGAGAGCGCGAGGTCGAGCTCGGCGGCCGCGGCTCCGTCGACCTGGGCGATGGGGAGATCGCCGAAGGTCGGGAGGAGGTGGCGGTCGAGGACGAGCGCGTAGCCTCGTCGGGTGGTGACCTTGAGGTCGGTCAGCATGACGGTGGAGCGGTATTCGCTGACGATTTCGGAGAAGGTCTTCGTGGGGACGGCGGGGGTGGTGGATGGGGTGGGAGGGGAGCCGGCGGGGGAAGCTGCCGGCGGCGCGGGAACGTCGTCCTCGGGCGCATACGGGGTGCCGAAGCGTGCGAGGTTCAGGAGGACGCGTTTCTCCTCGGCACGAGCGCCGGGGAGGGTCTGGACCTGGGCATCCTTGCGGTACCTTGCCCGCTGTCCGTCTTTCGTCTTGTAGCGGATGTCAATGAACAGCCGGGTTTCCCCGCGGCGGTTGACTTTCCGGATTGGCATGATCGGGTCCTTTCCCGGTCATCCCAGCCGAACTGCGAGGGGTGAAGTGTAGCACAGCGCGAAAAGGTGGTGGGCACCGAATGTGCTCGTCCAGCGTCGAGCTATGAGAGCATATCGTCCACCTGCTCAAGCAGCTGCAAGCGCTCACGATCGAGCCGGTTGGTCGATGCCAATGTGCGAAGAAAACGCTGCGCACGTTCCAGCATCGGGCGCACTTGAGGCATGACCGAAGGCTCCTCCTTGAGTCGACATAGCGCCACGTTGTAGCACGATGACGCAACGTTGGCCTGCCTCATGGGACTATTCGGGTCCAACGCATGCAACCGTTCGAATATGTGAAGCGACTGCAAGAACGACATCAATGCTACAGAGTTGTTACCCAATTCATGCTGAATGGTACCGATCTTCTGAAAATCCCTTCCGAGGTCTTCTTGCAGCAGCTCGTTACCCGGAGACTGCTCGCATAGCATCTGAGTAATTTCCAGAGTGGCCTGCTGGCTTCGTAAAGCATCCAACAAGCGCCCGCTCTCGTGGTAAGCAGACGCCAGTCGGCTGCCGATACACGTGAGGCCCCGCCACTCAAGATGGTTGTACTCAAGCGCATCTAGCAAAGTGCGCGCGACATCGAAACTTCGGCCGTATGCATCCATAGCGGCTGAAGTATCACCACAAGCACGAGACGCGTCGCCGACTAACATGAGATGAACCACCATCCGACCAAGCCAGCGACCATTCGCGGGGTCGGATACAAGCTGCTCCTCGATTAGGGACAAAGCACGCTGATATGCTTGTAACGCATCCCTGACCTGGCCAGCAAATAGGTGCAGATTCCCCAGCCGACCATGTGCGACCGACAACATTTCCACTTGCGCATCTTCGTCTACCTGCGCATCTTCGTCTACCTGCGCAGCGACAGATTGCTCGCGGCTCTCAAGCGCGCACCTATAATAATTGCGGGCCTCGTCCACTTCGCACCGTACGAAACACAAGTCGCCCAGCGCAATACCAAGCGCGCTTCGCTCACCTTGAGTGGCCAGCAGTTCGGCTCGCGAAAACACTGCCCTGGCGTGCGCCTCACGCGCCGGGGACAACAACTCCGTTTTCGAATCGGCACGCGCAGTAAGAATTTGCCAGAAATGTTCAGGAGACGGCGGAAACAATTGGTTCACCGCTCGAACGACCACCGTCAACCCTGTTCGGAAGCGCTCCCCACCCACAAACCAGCGAACATAATCTGCCACAATTGGATGTATAACCACATCTCCATCCAACGACCCACGTGCCGGATCGAGTAGTGACAACTCCACAAGTCTTGCCACTGCAAGTGCAAGTGCCTCAACATCTCCCTCGTCCCCGTGCGCCTGAGCGACACGTCTGGTGAGCAGACTATCGATTGGAGTCCCGGGCGCCAGGCACGCAAGCAGCGGGAACAGCATGCGTGCGCGTTCGTCTACGGGCTCCTCACCACGCGAGAGTAGTTGCATACTCAACGCGTACGTCCTTGCAATCGAGTAGTCGTGATCGAATATCGACGCACCTGCGTGCTTGGCTGCGTCCTCAAGCGCCTCCGTCAAGCCCCGCTCGTCGAGCCTTAGCCTGTACATTGAGATTGACACACTCCGCCCCACGCGACGCAGATATGCTCCCGCGATAGACAGTGCGAGAGGATGTCCTCCCAAGTCCCGTACCGCCAATGCTCGAGCGGCCGCCTGCTCGTCAGTGTCGAGCCACGAGCGGCCGCTTCGACAGAGGAGAAGTGCTATCGCGGCGTCGGCGTCCAGCGCGCAGACCTCGAAGGGCAGCGCAAACGGCAGATGGCGAAGACGCGTGGTAATTAGTACACGCACGTTCAAGTCTGGCGTCAGAGGCCAGAGTATTCTTCCACGCCGATCTGTCGGCTTTGCATACCGCTCGACTACCTCCTCTACCTCTCCCCAAATATCATCCAGAATAATCAGCCGTGGACCTATCTTTTCCGTCCCAAGCCAGCGAAAAAAAGCTGCCGCAGCCACCTCATCTTGTTCCAAGGGCTCGTCGGGGAACACTCTACGGCCAGACTCGGCCAACACGTGAATCGGCCCCCGCTCCAACACCATCGAATAGAATACGCCGCCTGAGTAGTAGTCCGCATAACGCAAGCCGTACTCAACCGCAAGGCGGGTCTTGCCGATACCCCCCCCACCATGAACAAAGACTCGTCCTCCGCTGAGACTGACGGACGCCTGGATCTGGGCGTGCAATGAATCGAGATCCTTATCGCGACCTATTAGACCATCCCCAAGGCTATCGATGGGTATGCCGTAGAAGCGCGAAATAGGTCGCACGTTCTGTCGGCCATGTTCAGTCTTACCGACTCTGGACGACGCCGCCTCTTCGGCCCAGTTCTTCCACTGACGCAGCAACTCCACTGAGTACGCCGCGGTGTCGCTATCGATTATCTTCGCACAGGTCTGACACAACCAGATTCCGTTCTCGGGCGATGCGCGCTGCTCCGGCGTCTGCGTGTCATCAAAGCGAGGGCCGCCCTGCGCTGCCGCCGCAATATGTGCGGCAACCCCAACGTTAACCATACGACCAGGATCTGTGTGTGGCGCGGTGGTCAGTGCCCTGCAGTCTGGATTTGAGCAGATGTTTCCAACTCGGCCCGCGAGGATCCGCTTTGTAGCCTCGCTGAAGTCGTCTCGCGCGGACATCCTCGTAATCCTCAGTCTCGATCCACGAACAAGCGGTCAACTTCGTCGAAGTAGAGCTCCAGGGGTTTGCGGCGTACGCCGAACTGCTTTTCGATCATTAATCCCACGATGCTCTCGCCATCCAGCAGAATGATGGGCACAGCACCGCGCTTTACAGATGCCCCCTTGGCACCTTCGGTAAATTCGGACGTGGTGAAGAACAGTCCCTGCTCGAACTCCCCCTGAATGGCGCCACGGAATTTGTCGACCTCTGGGCGGGGCACACTGGTCTGCCATCGCTTGCATTGGAACGCGACGTTCATAGTGGCAAGACCAACCTTTAACAAGCCATGCCCGTCAATTCCGCCATCATGGGACACGGTGGTGACTTTCATGTCGAGGAAACCGTATGCCTCCAATAACTTCTTTGCAAAATGCTCAAACTGCTCCGGTGTAAGTGCGATCAGCCTTTCTAGGAGATTGTCCTTGAATTGAGTGAGATACTCATCCTGAAGAGCCATAAGATTCAACGGATTTGCCGGCTCGGTGCCTGCGCCAGAATTGTTGGCAGCCAGCCTTGCGCGCCCCTGATCCGTGATGGCCCATACTCCACGACGCGGACTCGACATCTCGCCCTTGGTGATCAGGCTCTGCCGGACCCATTGAACTCGATTTGTCCACTTAGAACTCCCTGACTCCAGCTGCTCGACAAGGTCTTCCTTGGTCAAGTTTGGGAATCGCTTCTCCAGCAGTGGGTAGACGTCGCTGGGCTTGGCCTCCCCTCCCGGAAACCTTGCGAGGACTTGCAGCAGCGGAAGTTCAATCTGGGATTGCTTCGGAATCATGGCGCGCCAGTCTGAGTCACCTATCACACAACTCTTACAGCGTCTAGTCTGCCAACTTGGGCTCTCGCCGTAAGCAACAACCTCCCACCTCCGACGCTACTCCACACACTCGTTCGAGTCCCTCTCACCGCACCACTTGACCCCGCCGACAAACCTGTGCAAGCCTCCCCACATTGATCCACGGGAGGGCCCCATGCGCATGCACGTCTCCGCCGACATCCCCCTCAGCGAGCCCAACGCCTCCTCCGGCCTCGTCACCTGATTCTCCATCGACATCTTCCCCGACGCCGCCGCCCCCAACCCCGCCCGCATCGGCCACGCGCGCGTCGCCCGCATCCACATCAGCAGCGCCCTCGACCTCAACGTACCCCTCCTCCACGTGCTCGACGCCGACAACGCAGATCCCGAGGCGCTCCACGACATCTTCTTCGAGAACGAGACTGCCCAATGACGAATACCTAGCAGCCCGTGGATCTACGCGACCGCAATCGCGAACCCAACATCCCGCACCTGACCGGGGCGCATCCCGTGCCACGCGGCCCGGGAAAACCGTGCCAATTGCCTCGACAAGCCCCGCACCAGAGCCACCATGGCTGCCCATATCACCAAAACTGCAAGGGCACCGCCCTTCCGGGCCGCGGCCAGGGCCCGCGGGGTCCCTGCGCCGAGCATTTGACGTAACACGAGCCCCAAATTGAGCGCGGCGACATGGGCGAGGTAGCGTTTTCGCACATTCTCCCGACCCCGGACTCGCACTCTTCTCATTCCGCCCGTCTCGCATGCATGGGCGAATGTTCGCTCGATGAGCTCTCCACGCTTGCGTTGAAGAGCGCGTCCCTTCGGACGACGCACGCGGTTTCGGTTGCCGTAAAACGCTTGCTGCATTTCCCAGCCCTTGTCCACCCACTTGCGGACGGGCTGGCTCCTCTCCGGGACATAGGTGCGGTAGCCGGACTCCTTCAACGATAGGAGCAGCTCGGCCTTGTGATACCCCTTGTCCGCCACGACCTCGATCACGGTGCGCTCGGGCTGCGCGTCGCAACTGCCGTCCTCCGGGGGCGGCTCGTCGTCCGAATCGCGGTCCTTGCCGCTCTTCGCCTGCTCGACATTCGTGCGCGCCTGCTCCAGGCTTGGCGCCATCGTCGCCGGGTCAGCCTGGTCCGCTGAATAGACCTCTGCGGCAACCACGACGCCGGAGCTCATGTCGACGACATGTTCGGTCTTGTAGGCCAATCGCGTGCGGCCATCCTTGAGCTTCGTGATGCGGGCATCTTCGTCCGTGGGGCTCTTCCAGTCGGTATTCGACGTCTTCTTTCCCTTGCGCTTGCGGTCGAGCCGCCGAGCATCCTCCACGGTCGGATTCTCGATGCCTTCCTCCTTCGCCAGCCGCTTGATGTAGTCCGCGTACACCTCGCCCGTCTCGCGCCGCACGATCGCCTTCATCGAGGCGTCCGCGCGGAGATACGTCGAGTCCACGCCCATGACTTTGCCCTGGAGAAGCCCGGAGCGATTGACAACCCCGAGCACGAACGCGAACATCGCCTCGAAGACCTCATGACCGAGGCGCTTGCGCATCTTGGACAGCGTCGAATGATCGGGCACCGTTTCGCCGGGCAACAGTCCGAGGAACTCCCGCAGGGACAGCGAGTCCGAGCATCGCCATTCGAGCCCGCGCTCGGACTCGATCCCCTCGAAAAAACCGACCAGCAGCATCCGGAAGTAAAGCCCCGGCGGGATTGACGGTCTGCCCGCCGTCCCGTCGGCCTCGAAATACTTCGCGCACGCCGCCTCCATGGCCCGGTCAAACCCATTCTCGCGCAGAAGCTCGTTCAGCTTCTCGTAGAACCTGTGCCCCGGTGACCGCGGCAGCGAAGGCGCCGCCACCCAGAGCGGCGCCTGCTTCTCCCGTCTGCGACCCATCGACATGACGTGGACAAACCTACCATCGTCTCCAGTCCCTGTCGATCGTCTTTCGGGATAGGTCCACGGGCTGCTAGAGGGCGGCGGCAACGACGCCCTCTACATCAGCGAGCTCGTCATCGACCCCGCGTACGAGGGCCGCAACATCGACCTCGCCCTCGTGCGCCGCCTCTGCGACACGCTGGCGCCAGGCTGCACCGTCGCCATCCTCCCGTATGCCTCCCAGCGCGACATCGACCGCTGGACGCCGCTCGGGTTCGAGGTCACCCCGCCCGGCGGAGCCGAGGGCTACCTGCATCTCCTGCTGGAGACCCGTACGGCGCGCGTGGACGATCCGGATCACCCGGGGGTGTTCAAGGTGCTGCCGAACTTGCCGGAAGCCGGCCTTCGCGGGACAGGTGGTGGCAGGGCGTAGCCGGGCTTATAGGGATAAGTGGTCGCTGTCCCCTCTGGGATGGCCCCTTCCCGCAACCGACCACCGTCAGGCCGAGGCCTCCGCGTCACTTACTTCTTACCAACGTTCGATTCTCGGGCAAGCTCAGCCGATACGGCCTTGAGTATGAGGTCCACAGTCTGCGCACCGGACGAGGTAAGTGTCCAAATGAGCCCCGGCACAGCTTCGTCGTCGTACGGAATCGGCATGGCTAGTGTCCTGAGTTAGAAATACGTTCACAAGCAACCGCTACCCGTTCGAGGATCTCATCTGCCGACTTGGTCCACACGAAGGCCTTGCCGGCGGTGTTGTGGGCCTCGATGTGGGCGACGATGGCC
>NZ_JAGTJK010000005.1:0-453896 GCF_028435265.1 Polyangium jinanense
TCGCCCCACGAAACTCCGACCTCACCCCCGCTCCAATCTCACCACCCGCAATCCTGGCATCCCCCTTGCACAAAGCCCTCGCACGCACCGACGTCACCCACGTCGGACTTTCATTCGACGCACCATCACCCTTCCCCCGAGGAAGAGGAGACCATCCCCCATGAGTGATTCCAAGCATCCCCAGCCCGGCGATCGCAGCATCGACGTCACCGATCTCGACCTCGTCGACATCACCCCCGATCACATTGCCCGGTTGAGCAAGCTCCGCGACGGGTACGCGAGCGCCATCAAGGCCATTCTCCTTGCAGACCCCGCGGTTCGGCAGCGGGCCGGCCTCAGTGAGATCGAGGTCGCCGAGCTCGGAGCGGACTGGGAAACGTCCAAGCGTATCGACGAGGTCGTGCCCGCGGTCGAGAAGCTCCTCGAGCTCCTCCACGAGACGCGCCTCATGCGCAATCACGCGATTGCGTTCCGCCTCGGCGAGATGGCGCATCAGGTACGGCGTCGGGCCGACCGGCTACCCAATGGCACGGAGGTGGCCGCCCCGTTCGAGCCGCTCCTCGCGTATCACTTCGCCGTCGGCCAGAAGATCGCCGCCATGCGCGAAAAGAACAAGAAGGCCGCGGAGAAGACCAAGCCCTCCCCGGCCTGAGCCACAGGCACCCGCCTCCCTAAGAGGGTGTTCCACAGACGTCGTCGGCCCCAGAACCTCACCCCCCCGACCCCCTCTCCGCGCGGCGGAGAGGGGGCGAAAGGCGCTGGATCGAGCCGGAAACTCCCTCCCTCTCCACCGTGTGGAGAGGGAGGGTTGGGGTGGGTGAGGTCCGTACGCCTGCGGAACACCCTCGAAGCTCCAGGCCGCTCGCGGCGGTCCTCAACAGCCTGCGAGACCTTCCGAAAAGGCTCTCGACAAGCGCAGGGCGACCTCTCGGCTCGGCAAGCCAAGGTCCTCGATGAGCTCGAGATCCACCGGTTTGTCAGCGGAGAGCAGGAGCTCCCTGGCCGCCTTTCGACGTGCGGCGGCCAGGGCGCGCCGCGCCTTTTCGTCGAGCTTGCTCTCGACCCAGGAGGCGATCCTCCAGGCGAGCGCCGCATGTCTCGTCTCGTCCGCCGCGATCACCTGCATCGCTCGACGCACCTTCGGATCCCGCGCGTGGGCCGCCTGGAACGTTGCGATCAGCGCTCCGTAGGCCTCGCGAACACATCCCTCCACGGCGTTTTCCCTCGCCATCGCTCGGAGCGTTCGCGCCCGCCTTCGACGCACGTTCGGGGCCAGATACTCCCCCCCGAACCTTTGGGCTAGACGTCTCGTCGTGCGCGTATGCCGCCGCTCGTCCTCGGCGCTCCGTTTCGCGAGCGAAATCAAATCGTCCGGCGCGCCGTGCTTCGCAAGCTCCTCAGCCAAACCTTCGAAAGCCTCCACGCTCGCCGCTTCGAGCGCCGCGGATCCGGCCAGGTATCGCCCCGCCAAACGTCTCGAACGACCCCCACGCGGCCCCGCATATCCCGCAGGCCTCCGCCCACAGGGGTGAAAACCCGTCATCGTGCAGACAACCTCGCACCTGTCCGCGGTCGCGTGGATCGGGCAATCACCCATCGGGTTGAATGCCGTGCAACGCGCCTGGCAGGAGCCGAAATCAGGCATGGCCACGCTCGCGCCGCCGTCCTCGCTTGCGTCCGCGCTCGTCCCCGCATCGACGAGACCTGCCTGAACGAGCCTCGCCCTCGTGGATTCACGCCCCTCGGGCGTCTGGGCCTCCCACGCCTTTTGCGCCTCCTCCTCCGTCGGACAGGAGTGGTGCCTTTCCTCCGTGAAAGGATGCGAGCCACAATCGTAGCTGCCTCCCCCGCTCCCTCCCCCGCAACCGACCGCCACAGCCGCCACGCTCGCCGGCGGAACGGCGAGCGTGGCGATCAAACGAAACATTTTCGATAAGGCACGCGGATCCTGGAGACGCGCTTTCATGGCTTCGTCATCTATATCATGTCCACCTCCTTGGAGGTGACGATCCCGTCCATCGTGTCGAGCAAGCCGCAAGCGCCCTTCGACCCGCGGGGGCCGTGTTCAGGGCTTTCGGGCGCTCGCTGCGTTTCTCCGCACCGGCTAATTCCTCATCCGCTTCAACGTCTCCCGCACCTCCGCGAGCTCCCGCGCGAGCGCGTCCGGTGACAGCTTTCTCCAGCGCTCCACCATCCGCGCCATCGGGTGTTCGTCCGGGAACGTGACCAGGATCATCGGCTGCACACGGAGCGCTTTCGCAATCAGAACCAGCGTCTCGAAGTTGATTCGCACGAGCCCCTGCTCGATGCTCGACAGGTGTCCCTTGTTGAGCCCACTCGCATCGGCGAGCTCGACCAGGGTCATGACACGTTCGGCGCGGAGCAAGCGGATCCGCGCGCCGATCTTGGCGGAGATGGGGTCAGGGGTGTTCCTTCGCGGCATGGTGGTCTCCTCGGATGTCTCGGTCGGGAGGTTGCCCCGACAGACTCCCCCCTTACCACCACCACCGCCCCTGGACAAACGTTTTTCGGTTGTCGGGGCACATGAACGGACGATTTCCTGGCGGACAGCCCGCCTGGTTTGTCCGCGGTTGCCTCTCGGCCCGCCGGCGCGGTAGCATCCCGCCCATGATGCGCGTTCGTCTCTTCTTCGCTGTTGGGCTCGCGACGGCTGCCACCGTCGCCTCTCTGGTCGCCTCCGGGTGCTGGTTCAACGACATGGCCATCGGGTCCGACTGCCCGCCGGATCAGCCGCGGGAGTGTTGCCTCTGCCCCTGGCCCGAGGATTGCCCGGACGGTGCTCCTCCGACGCCCCCCGAGTGCGTCGATGGCGGCACCGAGGCTGGGGATGGGTCGCTCTCCTTATGTACGGATGGCACGTGCGTCGTCCCTGCTCCCGACTGGGATCCCGTGTTTCTCGCGGAGGGCGCGGAGATCAGCGTGCCCGTTTGTCCGGAGAACGCGCCCGAGATCGCCTTCGAAGGAAGGCCCGCGCCGGCGTGGGGGCCCGTCTGCCCGACGTGCACGTGTGATGCCCCGGTGGGAGGAGGATGCCAGGTACCCACGACGTGGACCGTGACCTCCGATGCATGCACGGGCGGCGGTGTCCAGACCAATTTCGACCCTCCTGCGGATTGGGAAGGCACATGTTCCGCGACGAACTCGATCCCGGAGGGGCTCCAGTGCGGCGGCGTGCCCTGTGTCGGAGGGATCCTGATCTCCGCGCCCACGATAGAGGAGCCGCCCTGCACGCCGCGCGGCAGTGATCCTCCGCCCGAAGTGCCCCACTTCGCGCCCGGAGGTTTTGCCGCACGGTTTGCCCGCGCCTGCGCCCGTACACCTTGGTCTGCGTGTGAAGGCGCGGATGAGGTTTGTCTCCCGCACACGGGCGCGCCGTTCGCCACGTGCGTGATGCACGAGGGAGACGAGACGTGCCCCGAAGGCTGGCCGGACAAGCACCTCCTCTATGGAGAGGTCGACGATCAACGGCAGTGCGAGGCGTGCTCGTGCGACCCGCCGACGGGCGCGACGTGCTCCGTCAAGGTGCACGTGTACAGCGAGGCGGCGTGCACCGTGCAGCGATTGGAGGTTGACATCTCGCCCGAGATGGGGGGTGGTTGTCACCCCCTCATGTCCGGGGTCGCGCTCGCTGGCATCGCCGCCGAGGTGCTCGACTACCAGCCGGGCACCTGCGAACCGCACGGCAGCGAGCCGGTCGGGGACGTCTTCCTCACGGGCGCGACAACGTTCTGCTGCCGCGAGCCCGTGAGCTGATCGTGCAGCGTCAGAACCAGTAGAGGAGCGACGCCCCGAAGTTCGCTGTGACGGGCGCCGTGTGCCACCGGATCGGGTCGTCTGCCTCCTTGACCCGCGGGCGATAGAGGATGGATGCGATCTCGGCGTCCACGCGTACCTTCAGACGATCCCCGATCGGATGCTCCAGCAGCCCACGGGCGGCGAGGCCGAGGAAGGCGCGACGGCTCGGCATCGGGTACGTCCGGTTTGTCGTCTCCATCCACGTGGCTCCACCCAGGACGACTCCGCAGAGCCCGAACACTCCGCGCTGATAACAGGGCCCGAGTGTCGTCGACACGGTCTGCGCGCGGACCTGCGTCTCTCCGAGCGGCCGCGTGAGCAGCGGGAACGTCGCGCGCGCATGCGCTTCGAGGGTCCACCGCTCTGCCAAACGAAATCCGCCGCCGAGCTGCACACCGCCGACGACCTCGGGCGCGATGCCCACCGCGAACAGCCCGCCGGCCCCGAGGAACCAAAGGCGTTCGATCGGCACCGCAGGCGCGGGCGGCTTCGGGGGCGCGGGGGGCGGCGGATCCGCGGGCGGAGGCGGGCTCGGCGAAGGGCAGGGCTCCGGCGCTTTTGCAGGCGCGGGCGGCTCCTCCGGGGGCGCCTCGCGGTTCTCCATCCAGAGCGCCGCGGCGAGCGCCGCCTTGTAGAGCACCTCGTGGCAACACATCGCCGCCGGATATTCGCGGTGGACCGTGTCGAGCACGTGGCCGTCCGGATCCGTGAACACGAGATCGACGCCGTATCCGCCCGTGGTTGTCCGGACGATACGCGCCGAAAGGACCCGCGACGCAGGTGGATCGAGGAGCGGCCGTGCGAGCACGAGATCGAGCAGGCCCTCGAATTCCTGGAGGCGGTCGCAGGCCGGGAGCTGCTTTGCGGAGAGCTCCACCCGGTAGTGGGACTCCTCGGCGTGCGCGGGGGCTTCGGCCAAGAGGGCGAGCGTGAGAGCCGGCACCGCCAAACCGAGTCTCGGTCGCTGTTTGGTTCGGTAAAACACTGTCGCCCGGATTTTTTCGGGGTGCATGTCGATCGTTGAAGGGATTTGGGTCTCGTCGACCCTCTATGGGTGAGGGGACGCTGTCGCGACCCGAGAGGTTTTACCGTGAACCAACCCAAAAAAGAAGAATTCGATGAGCTCAGGGAGCTCGTCCCGATTCTTTATGAGCGAGCACGAGCAAAGGGCGTTCACGATCAGGACGCAGACGATGTCATCGCCAATGTTTTCGTCGACGTTTGTGCACGAGAGGATCCGCTCCCGAGCGCGCCGGACGAACGGAAAAGAATCTTTCTGGCCATCCTGAGTTTCCGCGTCCTTTCGCACATCAAGGAGCGCAGGGCGCTGGCACGGCAGGAGCTCGTGGAGGGGCCCGCCTTGGAGCTGCTCGCGGCCGATCCGCGCGACGCGATCGCGGCTTTGGAGGAGCGTCAGCGCATCGAGCGGATCTGGCCGCTCTTGCGACTGGAGTATCGGCGGGCGATCGAGGGCAATGCGCTCGGGGAAAACGCCGAGGAAACCGCGGAAAGGATCGGCGCGAGCGTGAAGTCGGTCGAGACGTGGCTGCGTCGTGGCCGAAGAATGGCTCGTATCGAGCTGGCGGCGCTCGACAGGATCAAGAGACCCCGCGGCATTCGCACCGTGGTGGTCCTGGTCGGGCTCGGGAGTTTCCTCGCGGCGGCGAGGGTCGTCGAGGCATTCGAGGCATGGATGCGCGGGTTCTTCCGTGTCAACGCGCGGGCGCTCGGCGTGCCGCTCCGCGTGGTACCGAGCGTCGCGGCCGGTGTCCTTGCATTGGCCATCACGCAGCAAAAGCCATCCGCCTCGGCCCATGAATCGGGGGCGGTCGTGGTGCAGGCGGAGCCGAGGGGGAGCGCGGCGCCGAAGACGGAATCGAGTGCAGATGCGGGTCCTCCCGTCGTGGATGCGCCATCCGTCACGCGCGTGGTCGCGCCGGAGAGGCGGGCGCCGATGGCAGGCCATTCGTCGGGTGCGGGAAAAGCCGATGACCCTGCGTCACCCGATACATGCCTTTTCAAGGCGAAGGCCGCATTGCGACGCGGCAACGCCCGGAGAGCGCTGGAGCTCGTGGAGCTCGACGCGCGCGAGAGGCCGCAGGCTGACGAGGATCGGGAGAACCTACGCGCGGCGGTGCTTCGGGCCTTGGCCGTACAGCGCTGACGACCGGATCGGGTTCGTCGGAAAGTTACGTTGCGCGCTCCCGGGAGGGCGCGAGGGCACCTCTCTGGGCGAGCTGTGCCCTGCGCCCTTCCGGGAGCCTTTTTATCCCACGGTCGCCCGGAGATACGGAAATGCGGGGATCGTGAGGTAAATCCGCGCGCGCTGCACGTTTGCGAAGGACGGCTCGATCCCGAGCTCGGCAAAAACCTCGCCCATGACCCGGCTCCGATCGAATCGCTCGTAGATCGCGCGCACCGAATCGTCCGGGACCGACGCCGGATACCGGATCGACCTCGGCGCGACCCGGAAGCGGCCGTCGGTGCCACGAATGTAGCTGCGTTGCTCGGTGATCGCGCGCTCGAACCGCGTTTGCAGGAAGGCCGCATTGAGCTCCTGCTCCGACTTCCGCGGCCTCGGCGTGTCCCTGCGCTGCAGATAGAACCACAGCATCGGCGACTTCTCGTGCATCAGGAGGTTCGACACGCGCCAACGGTCGAGGTCGGGCATCTTGTCGTAAAGGCGCTGGATGTCGGGGTCGGAGTAGGACATCTCCCAGAAGATGCTCTCCGCTCGATATTTGGCGTACAGGCTGATGCAGGGGCGGACGAGCTCGAGGTCGCATCCCTCCGCCATTTCGGCCAGCGAATCGACGGTGTAGCTGTGCTCGACCGGGTTGATGAGCAGATCGGCGAAGTCGGACTCCTCCCAGTCGCGGTGGCGGCTGATGAACCTCGCCATCGTATTGTCGAGCGCGAACCCCGCGGCGAGCCGCTTGGCCACGGCATAGTCGTTCGCCGACAGCCCGCGCGTCATGATCCGGATCGCCTTCTGGAACGCGCTCGTGATCGTGCGGTGAAACCGGTTGTAGACGAGCAGCTCCAGCAGGCCGTCGGGTTTCATCGCGCGCGACAGTCGCGAGAGCGCGTGGGCGGGGTCATAGGTGTGGTGAATGACGCCCGTGCACACGACGTGGTCGAATGCTCCCTCGTAGGGCGCGTCATTGATGCTCTCCAGCTTGAGCTCCAGGTTTTTCACGCCGAGCTCGGCCGCGCTTTCCGCGCAGATCTCGAGCGATTTGGTGGATAGGTCGGTCCCGAGCACCCGGGCCTTGGGGAAGCGCAGGGCCGTCAAGAGCGCCTGGTTGGTCCCGCACCCGGCGACCCAGATCGACGCCTCTCTGGGCAGGGCGCGATGCTCGTAATCGCCGACCTCCTGGCTCACCATGACCGTCTCGAAATCGGGGTCGGCGAGCGTCTCGAACTTGGAGCTATTCCACGGCCAGGGAAAACGGCTGTAGAAGTCGCCGACCATGTCGTCGACCGCGGCGATGGACTCGGCAGACGGAAGGTTCTCCTCGTCGCTGCGCCTCGCCGTCCGCGCGCCCGGCGAGGCGCTTCGCTCTGCCATGGCGAGGTCGAACGGGAGCGCCGGGAGGTCGGGGGGCGGCTCCGCCTGCGCCTCATCGCTCCCGAGGCGCACGGCCGCGCTCGCGCGGGCCTGCTCGATGCTGCGGGCGAGCGCGGCGATCGTCCGGTTTTCGAAGATGCTGCGCATGTTGAGGTCGACGCCGAAGGATTCGCGGATCTGCAGGATGATCCGATTGCCGAGCAAGGAGTGCCCGCCGAGCTCGAAGAAATCGTCGTCGATACCCACGTGCGAGAGCCCGAGCGAGCGCGCCCATATCGCCGCGAGCTCGACCTCCGCGGGCGTGCGCGGCGGCGCCGACGCGCTTCCCACCGTTTGCCGCACGTCTTCGAGGGACGGCAAGGCGGCCGTATCCACCTTCCCGTTCGAAGTGAGCGGCAGGCTGGGGACGTGGACGAAAAAGCTCGGGACGATGTCCTGGCTGACGAGCGAAGTCATGAAGCTCCGCAGGACACCGGGCGCGAGCGGCATTTCGGACGTGTAATAGGCGACGAGGGCGCCATGGCCGCTCTCATCCTCCCGGAGCACGACGACGCTGTCGCGCACTTTCGGGTGCCGCTGGAGGAGCGCCCGCATACCCGCGAGCTCGACGCGATGGCCGGCGAATTTGATCTGCGTGTCGCTTCGACCGAGGAATTCGAGATCACCCTCCGGGAGCCGCCGCGCGAGATCGCCCGTCTTGTAGAGGATCTCGGAAGGCGCGCGAGGGTTTTCCAAAAAGCTGCCCTGCGCCTCGGCGGGATTCCCGAGGTAGCCCGTCGCCAGGCAATCGCCGGCGAGGTAAAGCTCGCCGGTCGTGCCGTCCGGCACCGGCGCGCGCGACGGGTCGAGGACGTAGGCCCGCGTATTGGGTAGCGGCCGGCCAATGGGGACGCTGTCGAGGCTATCCCGGTGAGGATCGAATGGGTGGACGATGCAGCCCACGGTCGCCTCCGTGGGGCCGTATTCGTTGAAAATCTCGAGGTGCGGCCCGAAGCTCTCCAGCGCGCGCCGCGCGAGCTTCGTCGACAGCGCCTCGCCCCCCACGATCATTCGCCGGATACGGCTGCCCCGGTTGTCACGCGAAACGACGAGCGAGAGGTGGCTCGGGGTGAGCTTGAGGGTATCGATGCGCTCGTCGTGGACGGCGGCCATCAGGGACGCGATGGGCGAAGCGCCCGGATACACGATGATGCGGCCGCCCGCGAGCAGCGGGACGAAGAGGGACGTCACCGTCAGATCGAAGGCCAGCGATGAATACAAAGGAAACGTCGCGGCGCCCGCGCCGGCGTAGAGCTCCTTCGCGCACCAGGCATAACTCGTGAGGGCGCGGTGCGGGATCACCACGCCCTTGGGATCCCCGGTGGTGCCCGAGGTATAGATGATGTACGCAGGGTCCTCGGGGGAGGGGACCGTCGGGAGGGGCTCGGTCTCGGCCGGATCCAGCAAGAGCTCCGGGAGAAAAGCCACGCGTGCAGGGATCTCGCCGAGCCCCTGCGAAATCGACGGCTCGGTCAGCAGGACCGAGAGGCCGGCGTCGCCCACGATGAACCTGGTGCGGGCGTGCGGATGCGCCGGATCGAGCGGTACGTACGCGGCGCCCGCCTTCAAGATGCCCAGCATGGCCACGGGGACATCCGCCGTGGGGTCGAGGAGAATCCCGACCTTGCTCCCCGGCCCGATCCCCCAGCGTCGGAGCCTGCACGAGAGCCGATTCGCTCGCTCGGCGAGCGCCGCATACGTGAGGTTCACCTGCCCGCAGGTGACGGCGACCGCGCGTGGGGTCCGCTCGACCTGCTGCTCGAAGAGCCGGTGCACCGGCTCGGCTCGGGGGTATTGCGCTGCGTTGTGATCCAAATTGAAACGTGAAGTCGTCCGCTCGTTCACCACATCACCGTCCAGTCCCCCCTCTCGCGTGCCCCACAGGAACAGAGGTCTCTGCCCTGTCAAGGGAGAAGCAGGAAATCGCAATGCGGCGGGTATTGCGGGCCTGGCGGGCTGCCCGCGCATCGGCCTTTGGCGTATCCGCGGCGCGTGCTACACCCGTTCCCGCTCTACCCAGGAGATGACCCATGAACCTCTATGATCCTTTCGTGCCGCAACTCATCCAGATCGTGGGCCAGGCGCGTGCGTGGCTCGACAAGGCCCAGGCGCTTGCCGAGCAAAAGAAGTTCGACGTCAACGTGCTCCTCGGCTGTCGTCTCGCGCCGGATCAGTATCCGCTCGTGAGGCAGTTCCAGGCCATCAGCGACGGCGCCAAGTTCACGGCCGCGCGCCTGGCCGGGGTCACGCCGCCCGTGTTCGAGGACAACGAGAAGACCGTCGACGAGATCCGCGCCCGCCTCGACAGGACGATCGCGTGGCTGAAGACCCTCGAGCCCGCGCAGTTCGAGGGCGCCGAGGCCCGCACCATCACCCTGCCGTTCGCGCCGGGCAAGGGGCTCAAGGGCATGGACTTCCTCGTCAAGATGGCCCTGCCAAACTTCTACTTCCACGCCACCACGGCCTACGCGATCCTCCGCCACAACGGCGTGGACGTGGGCAAGCTCGACTTCATCGGCGAGCTGCCGTTCTTCGACGTCTGACCTCGCTCCGCCGATCCCGCCGGACGAAGACCCTCCGCGGTCGTCCGTCGAAAGCCCGCATCACCCCCACTTGCCGCTCCCACGCCCGAGCACGGTCGTGATCGCCGGATCGCGAAGACGGCCCACCCCAAACGTGACACCCTGACGCTCGAACGGGCCGCAATCCCTTCCCCGTCGAGCGAGCCGATCATGACCCTCGAAGATCTCCTCCCCCCGGACCTCAGAGGACCCAACACCACGATCACCCCGATCGCCGCGGGGCTCTCGGGCGCCGGCGTCCACCGCGTCGACGCGGCGGGACAGGCGTTCGTGCTCAAGGTCGCCGCGGAGAGCGAGAGCGCCGAGGATTGGCGGAGTACGCTCCACATCCAGCGGCTTGCCGCAGACGCGGGCCTCGCGCCTCGGGTCATCCACGTCGACGAGCCGAGGCGCGCGGTCCTCACCGAATTCGTCGCCGACCGTTCGTTCGCGGCCTTTTATCGGGATCCGCAGACCCACGAGGCCGCGCTCACCCTGCTCGGCCGCACCGTGCGCCGCATCCACGCGCTCCCGATTCCCGGCGTCGCGCCCATGCGTGATCCCCGCGAGTTCCTCACCCAGCTATGGAACCAGGTCCTTTCCGGCTTCCCCCTCCCGGGTTTCATCGCCCGTGCCGTCGAGCGCGTGCTCGCCGAGGCTCCTCCGATACGTGAGGGCGCCCTGGTCCTCGGCCACAACGATCTCAATCCCTCCAATTTCGTCTATGACGGCGAGGCGATCCTGGTGCTCGATTGGGCCGCCGCCGGGCCGATGGACGCGTATTACGATCTCGCGGTGATCGCCGTCTTCCTGCGCATGGACGGGGGCACCTGCCTGCGCCTGCTCTCGGCCTACGAAGGCAAGCCTATCGCCGAGCTCCCGAAGCGCTTTCTGTACATGCGCCGGCTGGCGGCGGCGCTCGCCGGCGCGATGCAGCTCTTCCTCGCCTGCCAGATGAACCACGCGGGGGCCACCGGCGCCGAGACGCCCGAATCGACGCTCTCGCTCGGCGAATTCTATCAGCGAATGATGACCGGCGCGCTGAAGCTCGGCACGGCGGAGGGGCAGTGGGCGTTTGGTCTCGCGCTGCTGAAAGAGTGCCTCGCGCTCTGAGCCGCACGCCAGCCGCGGGGGCGGGGAGGACCTCCGTCAAAACCGCCCGCCCACGCCGATCCACGCCCCACCCGGCATCGGCACCACCCGCGCAAAACGCTCCATGCGCGCCGTCTCCCCGGACCCCGCGGGCCCGGGCGTGGGGTTGTCGAACCAGTACGTTGCGATGGCGGCCACGCCGAACACCGTCGACATGGCGAACGAGCCGATCGCCCCGGTGCGCAGCACGTCCCGCGACGTGCGCGCCGATTCGTAGGCTTCGAGCGTGCCGAGGTCGATGTTCCCCTGCTCGGTGCGCGAAAGCAGCCGCTGCGCCGCGTCCTCCTGCAACGCGGAGCTCACGGCGAGCGCGAAGCCGGAGACGAAGGCCACGCCCGCGCCGACCACGAGCCCGTACGAGACGCGACGCTGGCGGGTCGTCGCGAGGGAGACGTCGAGGCGGTTCGTCCCGCCTCGCTCGATCATCACACGCAACGTGCGCGGATCGTGGCCACGTTTCGCGACGGTGACCACGTGCGCCCCGGAGGGCAGCTCGATCGGCGAAACGAGCGGCGCCTCGCCCTGCGAACGGCCGTCGACCTGGATCGAAGCGCCCCGCGGCGCCGTCACCGCGAGGAACGACGGACGCTCGCGCAGGTTGATCTCCACCGGCAAGATCGCCCCCTCCACGGCCACGATTTCACGCGTTTCTCCGATGAAACCCGGCGCCGAGACGACGACCGCATGTTTGCCCGCGGCGATGGCCTCGATCACGGGCACCGTCGTCCGCTCCGTGCCGTCGATCGTGATGACGGCGCCCGGCGTCTGCGTCGTGATCAAGAGCCGCGCCTTCGACACCGACGCTTCGATGTTCTTCTGCTCGAGGCTCGCCGCGATGGCCTGGAGCTCGCCGAGCGCGGCCACGACGTCGGCGCGGCGCCCTCCCTCGGGCACGAGCTCGAGATAGCTGCGGAAATGCGTGATCGCGGCCTCCAGCACGGCAGGATCACGCGCGACCGTGAAATGGCGGCGCTCGGCCTGCGCGAGCGAAAAAAGGACGGTCGGCCGTTCCGGCGTCAGGGCGTGCGCCGCCCGGAATGCGTCGACGGCGTCGGCATATCGACCCGCCTCATAAGCCTGCGCGCCCGCGGTGAACAGGATCCGCGCCTCCTCGACCGCATCCCCGGCGCGCGCCGGGCCCGCGAAGGCCGAGGCGAGCATCGCCGCGACGAGACCATACACGACGCGCTTCATTGGAGCTCCGGGATCGAGCGATACAGCTCGAACCCGTCCTCCGTCTGCACGGCGATATCGTCGACGCCGTCGTGATCAAAATCGGCCGCCGCGAGCGCGCGCACGTGCATGAGCGGCAACACCTGGACGGGCGCGGCGGTCGCGTCCCTGCCTGCGTCGAGCTCGTACCGATAGATGGCCTGGTCACTCGCAACCAGCACGTCGAACCCCTTTCCCCGCGGGGATTTTACGCACGTGAGCGCACGCACGCCCGAGCCGTCGGGGTCGAGCGGCGCTGACACTTGCGCGTCCTTCCCGAGGTCCCCCGTCTCGTTTCCCCACAGAATCACGAGAGAGCTCGGCGTGTCCGGGGAGCCGGTCCGGACGAGCGCGTCCTCGTGCCCGTCACCGTCGACGTCGGCGACGAGCAGGTCCGCGTCGATGGAGAGCGTCGCGGCGAACGGCTGCGCGGCGCGGGGCTGGAAGGTCGCCGACGCTTCATCGTAATCGGCGACCATCACAGCGGCCTGCTTCTGCTCGCCATGGGCTCCGACGAGGACGACCTCGTCGAGCCCGTCGTCGTTCAAGTCCGCCGCCGCGACGAGCGCGCCATGACGGAACAGGATCGCGTCCGTCCCCTCCACGGGGGAAAACCACGAATCGAGCGCCTCACTCGCAGCGGGCAATCCCGGCGGGCCGTCCTCGAAGGCCTCGACGCGGAACAGGCGCAGGTCGCGCGTCGCCGGATTCACGCCGAGTGCCGCGATGTCGGCCGTTTCATCGCCGAAATTCCCGAACGTGAGCGCGATGGGCAAGAACGAGCTGCCCTCGCCCCGCAAAGGCAAGGCCGGGTAGATGTTGCGCGACGTCCGCCCCTGGAGCACCGCCAGCGCGTCCGAATTGTGCGCCTCGGCCTCGAAGACGACGGCCACCTCCGCCATCGCGTTCATTCCCGTTTGCCCCACGTAATGACCCGCCGTGATCTGCTCGACCGACCCGGCCTCCACCGCGGCGACCGCCGACGTAGGCACGCCAAACGGTACGCCGAAGCTCAAAGCGATTTGATCGACGAGCTCCCCGTTTTCCCCGTTCTGCTCGCTGAAGACGATATCGTCGAGCAAATCGCCGTCGACATCGCCGACCGTGAGCAGCCGCGCGGAGCCATGCGTCGAGATGACGGCCGGGGAGAACACGCCGTCACCCGCGTTGTTCAAGAAATCGAGGTCGACGACGCCCGCCGTGCTCGCCACGACGTCGAGCGCGTCATTGCCGTTGAAATGCCCGATCACCGCCTCGGACCAGGCCGCCCCGAGGTTGCCATACGCGAGCTCGTACCCCGCCGGGCGAGAGATCACGATCCCGCGCGGGACGATGAAATCCACATGGCCGTCGGTGTTCAGGTCCGCCATCGCGAGCGGAAATGTGGCGTCACCCGCGGCCTCCGGCAGCATGTACGGCGCCGCCTCGTTTGGCATCCCCCCGTTTTTTTTCGAGACGAACGTGCCATCCCCGAGCCCGAGCGCGACGTACGTCTGCCCGCCCGCGCCCACGACGAGGTCGAGGTGCCCGTCCACGTCCACGTCGGCGACGAAGACCCCACGATCGATGGGGGCTTCCGGCGCGAGCTTCACGTCGAGGGGCGCGCCTCCCGTATTCCACTCCACCCCGAAATCGCCCAGCCTGCAAGGCGTGAACACGGGCACGGTCGTGGCCCCGCGATACGCGACGAGGATCTGCTTGCACGGCACGGCCTCGTCGAGCGCAGCGGCGAGCATGGGCACGGCGCCGATGACCTCCGCTTCGCCTCCCGGCATCGGCGAGAGCCCGGCGGGAGGGGTCCCGTCCGCCGCGATTCCCGTGAGCAACGCGCCGTTCTCGACCGAGTCGGTGAGCGCCACGATTTCGTCCCCCGGCGCATCCGGCAGGACGTCGACGAACAAGAGCCGCGCGGATGTCCCTTGGCTCAAGATGATCGAAGGGACCATCGCGAAGCGGGCTGCGTCTTCCGAGTACCCGCGCAGGATCGCCACGCCCTCGCGGTCCGCGAAGGCGATGTCGCGGTACGCTTCCCCCGTCCCAGCGCCGACGGTCGGAGCCGCGATCTCGAACGGGAGCTCGGTGAGCGTCTCGGACAGGGAGAACCCATGCGAGGAGAGCGCGCGCGCGGGCCGGAGTCCCGCGGCGTCCGGCGCGCCGAGCAGCAGGAGATCGGGCGCGCCGTCGAGATTAAAATCCCCCACGCGCAAGGACGTCGGCCAGGTGTACCCCACCCGCTCGCCCGTGGGCTCGATCGTGCCCGACGCGCGACGACAAACCCGATTGGACCCGCACCCGAAGCCAGCCGGGCACCCGGGCTCCGGGAGCGTGGGGTCACAGACGAAGCGGCACTCGTTTGTCGCGCCCATCGGCGCGCACGAGCCCGGCGCGGGCGCGTGGCCATCACAATCCTCGCCCGCCTCGACCACGAAATTGCCGCAAACGCCCTCCGACAACGTGGGCAGCGGCGCGCACGCGGGCGCCGCGAGGGCGAGCACGAGGGCGGCAAAGACGCGCGCAGGGGACCGAGCACCCGCGCGGCGCATCAGAAGGGCTCCAGGTCGCCCGGGACCTTTCCTTTGGGCCCGGTCCCGGCCTTCTGGGTGCGCAGCGTGGGCTTCGTCGGCTTGAGCTCGACGGCGAGGACACGATCGACGTTCGGTACCACCGTGACCTCGGCGGACGTGTATCCCTCCGCGACAAACCTGAGCTCGATCGGCGCCTGTCCTCGCTCGAACACGAGCGGGCCGGGCACCGTCCCGAGGAGTTCGGCGCCGCGATAGACGCGCGTCTCCTTCGGCGCGGACGAGACGTTGATCGTGACCTCGGTCCGCGCGGCCGAAGGCGAAGGCGCCGCGGAAGCCGGGGCCACCGCGGGGAGCACCTGCGCGGTCTCCGTGGGCGCCGCGGCCGGCGGAGGCTCGGGCGCGCGCGCGGACGCGGGCGTCGGCGCGGGAGGCGCGCGGTGCGAGAGGGTCACCAAAAACCCGATCGCGGCCGCGAGGGCCGGTGCGAGCCCGAGGACGACCCACCGCGAGGACCGACCGGACAAGGACGACACGCGCCCGCTGCCCAGCGATCTGGAAAGAGGCGCCTCGCTCGGGGTGTCCTGCGGCTCCTCCGCATTGCCTTCATGCTCCGTCTCGCCGGCTTCTTCCGGCGCGACGACGTCGATCCGCAGCGAGCTCGGCGCCGGGAGCGAGGGCACGCCGCTGGCCCCGCTTCGCGCCGAGACCCGCTCGATCCGCGCGACGAGCGCCTCGTTTCCCGGGGAAAACGGCGCGAGCGCGCGGGCGAGCTCCCCGACGTTCGTATATCTGTCGCTCGGCTCCTTTTCGAGGCAACGCACCAGGATCGCCTCGAGCGCGGGCGGCACGTCCGCGCGTACCTGCGCGAGCGGCTGCGGCGGATCGCGTACGACGGCCGCCATCATGTCCGCCATCGTGCGCGCGGGAAACGGCAGGCTCGCCGTGACGAGCTCGTACAGCACGACGCCGAGCGACCAGATGTCCGCGCGCGCATCGACGTCGGCCGCGCTGCGGAGCTGCTCGGGCGCCATGTAACTCGGCGAGCCGAAAATCTGGCCCGACTGCGTGAGCGCCGACGGCGCCGACGGCGTGTTCTGCGCGGCCATCTTGGAGACGCCGAAATCGAGGACCTTCACGATCTTCGTCTCGTCCGGCTTGCGGGCGAGAAACAGGTTCGCGGGCTTCAGATCGCGGTGCACGATCCCCACCGCGTGCGCCGCGGCGAGCGCGTCGCAGGCTTCGAGCACGTGGCCCACGGCGACGGAGATGTCGAGGGGGCCCTCGTCATGCAGCACATCGGCGAGGTCTTTCCCGTCGAGCAGCTCCATGACGATGTACGCGCCGCCTTCGGGCAGCACGCCGGCGTCCATCACGCGGGCGACGTGATCGCTCTGGATTTTGCCTGCGGCGCGCGCCTCGCGGATGAAGCGCGCGATCGCATCGGCGTCGTAAGCGGAGTCCTCGTGCAGGACTTTGACGGCGACCGGCTGCTCGAGGTCGACGTGCGTCGCCAGGAGCACGAGCCCCATTCCTCCCCGGCCGATCTCCCGCTCGATGCGGTATTTGCCGGCGATGACCTCCCCTACGGTCGCCACGTGTTTCCCCTCCGCTACGAAGCCGCGATCGACCGCGGCTTGCATCCCACGAGAATACACGAAGCGATAGTCCCCGTATGCTCGTCCGACTGTCAGAATTCTGCCTTCCCGCATCGGGAGCTTGGCGGGGGCCGCCTGCGCAAATTCCCAACGGACGTCGAGATCCTGCGATTCGGTCTTTCTCCTACAAAAGCGGGAAACTCCTGACCTCGATCGTCGCGCGAAATCAACCGAAGTGAAACGTCACCCAGGGACAATCGACGCGCCCTTCATCGATGGGCCACGTTCCGAAGGTAGAACCCGCGCGCGGTTCCGCTCGAGATCCCGTGGTGCATCGAACGAAGTCGCTGCCGAAAAGTTGGCCCACCGTGGGCGCCTGCTGTCATGCACGCGCAGGTGGATCTGCGCGCGCTCCCGCCCGATGTCCTGCTCGTCCTCCTTGCGGCGGCGGCGCTGCTCGCTTTGGTGCAGACCGCGCGGATTGCGTGGCGGGGCTTCTGGCGGCGGCGCACGATCGCGGTTCGGCGCGAGCGAGGCGCGGCGGGCGAGCTTCGCGCCGAGGGCCTGTTGCGCGACCTCGGCTTCACCATTCTGGGCCGGCAGGTGGCCGTCTCGTACGGCGTGCGGGTCGACGGCGATCCGGTGGCGATCGACCTGCGCGCCGATTACCTCGTGGGCTGGGGCGACAAGCGTTACGTGGCCGAGGTGAAGACGGGCCGCGCGGCGCCGCGGATCGACACACCCGGCACGCGCCGCCAGCTCCTCGAATACCGCATCGCGTTCGATGTGGACGGTGTCTTGCTGGTCGACGCCGAGGCGGAGCGGGTACACGCGGTGGAGTTTCCGCTCGGCGAAAGCGAATCTCCGCGGCCCTCGCGCCTGGCCTGGCTACTCGCGGGCGTTGCAATCGGCGCCATCGCTGCGACGACGGTGCGGTTCGCGCTCTGATCGGTCGGTCCGTCCGCCATTCAAGCCGGGGTCACGAACACGGTCGCCAGGAGCTCACCTCCCGGTGCGGCCTTGTACATCACCCGGATGACGCGGAACTTCGTCTCCTGCCCGTTCTGCTCGAGGAGGAGCAGTTCCCCTTCGCGCGGGATGGTGGGCCCGCGGAAGACCTGTATCAGCTCCCAGGATTCGTGGCAGATGCGGTGCAACGACGAGGACAACATGGCGTGCGCCGGAAGCTACCACGTCTGCACGACGGCGGGAGTCCTTGCTGCTCGTTCTGGGCGGCCACCCGAGACGGTGGTACGGTATGCCATGTCGTCGTCGGAAAGCCCCACGGTCATGAAGCCTTACGCGTTTACCCGAGGGGAATGGCAGGCCGCCGCTCCTCCGGCCCGTATTGCTGCCCGCCCCTTGAAACTCGTCACGTGGAACGTGTGGTTTGGCGCCCACAAGTTCCGCGTGCGGCAGGAAGCGCTGCTCGCGGAGCTTTCCCGACGGAGCCCCGACGTGATTGTGCTGCAAGAGGTGACCCAGAAGCTCCTCGCCGCCATCGTCGAGGCCCCCTGGGTTCGCGCCGGTTATCAAATCTCCGACGTCGATGGCAGCACCTTCAGTCGCTACGGCGTCCTCTTGCTTTCGCGGATTCCCATCCGACGCCTCGTCGTGCTCGATTTGCCGACGGAAATGGGGCGACGCCTCCTTTCGGCCGAGCTTTCGTGTGGCCTCACCGTCGCAACGATTCACTTGGAGAGTACGTCCGAGTGCACGGCCACGCGGGTTGCCCAGCTCGGCATCATCCAACCTTACCTCGCGGCATCGAGCCCCGACGTGGTCTTCGCGGGCGACATGAACTTCGCGCCGGACGCCGCGGCCGAAAACGCCGCGCTCGATCCCACGTTCGTCGATGTATGGCCTGCGTTGCATGGGGATCGTCCGGGCTTTACGGTCGACACGAACATCAACTTCATGCGTTACGTCATGCACGCCGAGCATGCCCACAAGCGCATCGACCGTGTGTTCTTGCGCAGCCGCGCATTTTCGCCCCGCGCGGCGACGCTCGTCGGCGTCGAGCCGATCGACGAAGAGGATACGTTCATCTCCGATCACTTCGGAATCGAGGTCGAGCTCGCGCCTTCGCTTGCAGCGCAATCCTGAGAGGGTGGTTTCATGGTCTTCCACGACGTGCGTGATCACTTGAACGACGGTCTCGATTGGCTCCGCGGCTACGCCGACAAGCTGCTCATGGAGGCTGGCGCCGCTCGCGAGCTTCTCTCGGATGGTCCGAGTACGCGATTTCGCGCGTACGCGAGCGATACCTGGGGCGCACGGTCGAGCCCTCCATGGTGCTCCTGAATCGATTCATCATCCAGGCGGCCGAGGCGCTGATCGAGGCCAAGAAGGATACGGCGGTCGCCATCGCCGACGAGAAGCGCCTCTTCAAGCAGATCGAGCAGGAGGTAGAAGCTGCCAAGGAATGGGAGCAACGTGCTCGTAAGGCCAGCGAGGCCGGCGACGACGTCCTCGCGAAGGAGGCGCTCGCCCGGCAACAAGCGCACGCGGGGTTCGTCTCCCAGTTGCGAGCGGACTGGCAGGAACAGAGAGAGATCGTCGAGGAGCTCAAGGGAACGCTGCGGCGCTTCAATCATGCGATCGAGCAAGCCAAGTTTGCGAAAAACCGATTGATCGCACGAAAGCTCGTGACACGCACCCGGTTGCTCGAGGAGCAAGCCGCACGGATGGACCGCTTCGTCGAGATGCTCGACTTGCTGGTGGAGTTCGAAGGTACGCGCCAGCGGGGCGGACCGGGGCAGCGGAGGAATTCCGTTCCTTGAGCTGCAATCGTCGGGTGGGCGATCAGCCAGGGCCGACGTCTCGCAATCGACGAACCCGTTCCAGAATGGCCTGCCGATTCCTCGGGCAGCGGACGGCGTATTCGTCGATGACGTCCGTCATCGAAGCAGCGTGAGGTGCCCGAGCACCTTGCCGAGCTCCGCCTTTTCGAGCGGCGCTACGCCCAGCGACGTGGCCTTTCCCCCGAGCCGACTCTCTTCGATCACCTTGTGCGTGACGCCGGCAGCGGCGAGCGCCGCTCCGACCTCCCGCAACGCCGCTTCCGTCTCGACGGCGAGCACGATCTTCGTGAACGTGCCATTCGCCCAGGCGCGCGCAGACTCCGTTTCGGCGGCGAGGAGATAACCTGCCATGGAGGCATGCGCGGCCTGGCTCGCGAGCACGCCCGGTCCGAGTGCGAGAATCTCGCGATTGATGACGATGTATTGAACCACCGGCATGACAAGATCCTCGCAGAAAACGATCCTGCCGTCGATGTCCGGCGCGTTGTCGCAATCTGGCACAGTTCGCGCAAACCCTGCACAACCGCGAGACCCTGGAACCCTGGAGTGCTGCCCTCCCCTGGCCTCGGCGCGGTTCTTGCCAAGGGCGCCCGCGCCATCCTACCGAGAGGTAACATCTTGATCCGACACATCATTTCTTCGATTCTCGCCGTCGCGCCCATCGCTCTGCTTTCCTCGACCGCCGCCGCCGGACCGAGCCTGGCCCGCGCGCTCGCCATTGCTTGCGAGTCGAACGAAGCCGATTGCGATGCGCCGGAGAAAAGCCTTTCCGCCGCCGTCTCGCGGCGCGTCCTCGTCGGCGACGTCGTCGAATACCGCGTCGATCTCCGCGTCGGCCCCGGCACCTACGACGTCATCGGCCTCCACCGCGTCGTGCGCGAATCGGCGCCGAACGTCCCCGCACCCACCAGCAAGGCCGTCATGATGGTCCATGGCGACGCCTGGGATTTCGAGTCCGCCTTCCTTGCCGCGGGCCCTTCGCCGGACGGGGCGAGCTTGCCGGTGCACCTCGCCTCGCACGGCATCGACGTCTGGGGCGTCGATCTCGGCTGGACCCGCGTCCCCGCGAGCGAGACCAATCTCTCGTTCATGCAAAACTGGGGTTTTCAGCGCGACGTGCGCGACATCGGCACGGCGCTCGGCGTCGCCCGCGTGGTCCGCGCGCTCTCGGGCCAGGGGCACGGCCGCCTGCATTTGCTCGGCTGGAGCCGCGGCGGTCAGCTCGCGTATGCGTATGCGGGCGCCGAGACCCAGCGGCCCTCAGGTCTGCGCCACGTCGGCGGCCTGATTCCCGTGGACATCTATCTCGAAACCGACGACCCGGATTTCCGCGCGGGCGCCTGTCAGCGTCGGGCCGACCAGCGCGCCCTCGTCGCCGCGGGGCAATACGCAAACAATCTCGGAGGGCAGCTCGGGCCGCTCGGCTACCTCGCTCAAATCGATCCCATGGGCCCGTCGCCCGCGTTCCCGGGGCTCGACAACGAGCACGCCGCCATGACGCTCGGCGCGGCCACCTTCCTCTTGATGCCGCAGCCGCCGGTCCCCTCGTACCACCTCACGGGGGGCCTCTGGGACGCGGCCGGCGTGCAGGATCTCGCGTATGCCGATCCGGCCGTCTGGTTCGACGTCCTCGCCCGCGCCAAACCCTGGCAGCCCTGGGCCATGATTGCGGACGCGGACGCGGCCACCTGCGACGATCCGCAGGATGACGTGCCGTTCGACGATCACCTCGCCGACATCACGGTCCCGACGTTCTACGTCGGCGCCGGCGGCGGGTTTGGCGCGGCCGGCATTTACACGACCACGCTGCTCGGCAGCCAGGACGTGTCGAGCCACGTCGTCCAGCATTACCCCGAGGAGTATCGCCTCCTCGACATCGGTCACACCGACATCTTCCAGGGCTACGACGCGGAAGCGCTCTTCTGGGAGCCCATCCGGAGCTGGATCACGGCGCACTGATCGGGCCTCGCTCTCACGTCCGGGGGCGCTCGAAGGTTTTCCCGGGGATCCTCGGGGGCCCTTGGCGCCCTCCTTCTCGCATGCTCAAGGCTTGATCGTCACCTTCGTGCCGACGGGCACGAGGGCATAGATCACGACGACGTCTTCATTGGCGAGCCCGATGCAGCCGTCCGTCGGGCCCCAGACCTGCCCGAGCCCGGTCGCGCTCGAGAGCCGGATCCATGCCCGCGCCAGGGCCGCAAGCTTCGGCTTGGTCCCGTGGATGCCAATGCCGCCACCCGGCTTGTCGATTCCGTTTTTCTTCGCCCGCGCGAGGTCTTCGGGCCCGGGGTAGGAGATCCCCAGGAATCGATAAAACCGCTCGCTTTCCGATTTGCTCGCGATGCGATAAACCCCCTCGGGCGTGCGCTCGTCCCCTTCGCGTTCTTTCTGCCCGACGGGCTGGGCCCCGAACGTGGCCGAGAAGGTGCGGAACAGCTTTCCACCGCAGTGCAGATCGAGCGCGGCGTCCTTCTTGCGGATGACGATCTCGGGCTTGTTGCAGGAGGCGGGCGTGGCGAGGCTCGAAGGGGGCAGAAAAAGCACGAGGAGGGCGACGGCCGCGAGGACGAGGGTAGCGAGGAGGATCGGGCGCTTCGCGAGGAGGCGGGGGCGAGTCATGGGGCGGAACCCTGTCTTGCCATACGTCAGCCGTGCGCGCCATCTCGGAATGGGTTCTCCCGCATATATGCGAAGACCGCCTCGCGGCTCGGAATTCCGGTCACGCCGACCGCCTCGACGCCGAACGACGCCGTGACGTTGGCAAAGCGCGCTGCTTCGACCGGATCGAGGGTCTCCTGGAAACGAATCATGAATGCCGTCGCGAAGACGTCCCCGGCGCCGGTAGGATCGACCTCCCGAGCCGGGCGCGGCGGGATTCGCGTCACGAGGATCGTTCCGTCGTCGCGGCGCCGGTAAAGCGTGCTCCCGTCCCGGTATTCAGTGAGGACCACGAGAGGGACCTGCTCGATCATGGGATCCAGGCGGCGGACGTCGGCGCCAATGTCTTCGAGCGAGAGCACGATGGCGTCCACGCGCGGGAGAATCGCGCTCGCGCTCTCCCAGGGTTTGCCATGGACGCGCCCGGCCTCGTCGAAGCGCCGCATCCATCCCTGCGGCGTGGCCACGACCAGCGTTTCCTCGGCGAGAACGTGGGCCACGTCGGGGGTGATCTCGTCGGCGATCGGCCCGAGCAGCGCTGCCCGCGGCCGGCGCAACGAGGGATCGATATCGGCGGCGGTGATCGGTCGCGCCCGCGCGCTGCAATGCTGGATACGCCCCGCGTCGGTATAAACGTTGGCGAATGTCGTCGTGACCTCCGAGGGGAGGACGTAAAGCTCCACCTCGCGCGGCAGCTCGGAGACGTCGAGCCCCGGCGCTGCCGACGTGAGGATCGTCGGCCTCCGCCCGAGCTTCACGCACGTGACGGCGGCGAAACTCACCGTGCCCCCGAGGCGGTAGCCGTCGTTCGGATCGGCGCTCAGCAGATCCCGGGCGACGTGCCCGATGAGCAGGATGTCCGGCGCGACCATTTTTTCGCCCCCTCCCTCGGAGCATAGCACCCCGAGGTGCATCCCACGCGCCCCGCGGATGGCCTCCCTGAGCTCGCTCGTCAGCGCGTGGACCGGTTCCCGCGCGCATGGGTTCGTGCTAGACGTGCGACATGGCGGACGAACGTGCGGGGGGCGCCGCGAAGGTCGCCCTGGATCCGGAAGAAGAATGGAAGCGGGCGGTCGCTCGGCGGCGCGAGTATACGATCCGCAATACGAAAGCGATGGCGGCGGGCATCCTCGTCGCTGTCGTGAACAGCGCGGCTCTGATCGGCGGGCTTTTCAGCGTCATGGAAGGAGACTGGGACGGCTCGCGCCCGGGATCCATGGCGAGGCTCCTCGCGCTGCTCGCGACGCCCGGCGTGCTCGTGGGAATATGGGTGCGAAATAAGCTCAAGGTCCCGAATTCGTGACCTCAAGGCGCGGGGCTCGGGAGCCGGAGGCAGCGTAGACCAATCGGTTTGCCATTCCCGATGTAAAGCTCGTTCATCGCGGCGCCCGAGACGGGCAGGGGCACGACGTGGTCCGTCTGCGGCGCGAGGTTTCCGAGCGCGAGCGCCCCGTCATTGCCGCGTACGTACACGTCGAGCGAATAGTAGAAGTGGACCGGGAACTCGTCCTGGCCCGGCTGGGCCGCGAGCGTCGACTGGAAGAACGCGAAGTCGCTCTCCTGCAATGTGGCGACGTCGGCCTCGGTCGGCAGGCGCCAATCGTCGCCGAGCTTCGCGGAGCAGATGTCGACGTCGCTCACGTGCTCTGGGACCCAGTAAGGTTTGGCGCCGTAATCCTCGTACCCGCAGCGCGCCACTTCGTCGTAATTGGTCGCGATTTCGGCCGGCGTGAGCGGCGGCCCGCCGGGGCTCTGCTGCTTGATGGCCGGATGCGTGGCGGCGCAGAGCGGCACGAGCTGCTCGAAGGTGCGGATGTCGTCGAGGAGCGCGTCGCGATCGGCATCGGAGAGCGTGGGATAGAGGCTCGCGTCCTGGAACTGCTGGAACACGACGGAATCGGGGAAAAGCGGGGCCGAGAGCTCGATGCTCGGCTGGCCCGCGTTCCCGATCGCGATTGCCCCTGCGTATTGAAGGCCGGGGTGGAACGCTTCGTCTTGCTCCACGGGCTCATTCGGGCCCGGCTCATCCGGGCCCTGCGTGCAGCCAGCGATCAGCACGAACAGCGATACCAGCAAACCCTTTCGCATGAAGCACCTCCCTGCGGATACACCGCATCACTCGTACAGCGTGACCTTTCCGTCGCGATTGCGTACGCATTTGATCGAGCCGTCCTGCGAGCAAACGAAGGCGACCCCGCGCGGGTACGCCGCGCAGAAGCGGAACGCGGAGCGATGCCGCGTGCCGTACGCCTCGACGCTCCGAGATGCCCCGTCCGGCAGGAAGATCGTTTCGAGCTCGGTCTGCGCCAGCACCTCGACCCCGAAGCCAAGCACCCGATATCGGTCCGTGATCAAGAGCGCCCCATCCACCGCCGTGAGACCGGGGAGCCGCTCCAGCAAGCGGCGCGCCTTGTCCTCTGCATACTGAAATTCCATGGCGCCGCGCCCCGGGGAATCCTCGTCGAACTGGAACACCGATTTTCGCAAGAGCGGCCAGACCGAATCGTCCTGGCACTGGTATTTGATCTTGAGGAGCTGCCGCCAGGAGAGGGACTTGCATTCGCGGTCGGGGACGACGAGGACCGTGCCCCCGTGCCCGAGCTTCCGGATCGTCGAGAGGATGTCGTGCAGGTGCGCCGGGTAATTGACCTGGGGAGACCACGATCCCCCGCGCCAGTTGACGCCGTCCCACAACGCGTCGGTCGCCTCGGAGAGCGCCTCGACCACGGATTGAAACACGCCGAGCCGCTCCCCTTCCTCGAAAATGCGCCCGTCTTCCAGGGCCACGAGGCTGCGCATGTTGCGCCCGACGGAGAGCTTGCCGGGCGCCATCACCGAGACGGTGAGCTGCATGTCCGCGCCATTGCATAGCCCCCAGATGAGCGGCTCGTCCCCGCCGGGATCGACGGCGAGCATGACCTTCGCGGCGTCGGCGGCCGGCGCGAGGCGCATGATTTCGTGGGGCGTGAAGCCACGCGGCGGGTCGATCCGGAGCGGATGATCGATCTCCGATTCCCGCAGGTCGGGGCTGCAAACGACGGCGCGGAACTGGGTCCCGCGGCGCTCGTCCGCCGTGTAACTCGCGTGGTATGCGACTTCGAGCAAGAGCGCGAGCTTGTCGTCGCTCGGCAAGGCCGGAGGCTCGCTTTCCTGCCGGGCCCACTCGTACCAGCGCGCCTTCAGCGGCGCGAGCATGTCTCGGGGATACTTGAACGACGTCATGAGCGCCCACGTAGGCTCGTCAGCCGATGAAACGGCGATTTGGGCCTTGGAGCTGGGAGGCTACAGCGAGGGAGAGGGGCAGGGAAGGGGGCGCAGGGCTGGACGGCCATCGTCCCCGCGCCGTCCGGAGCATCGGCTTTTCAGGAGGAAACGCGCCGGACGTCGCAATGGGACGTGGCGTGCGGGCGGGACATCGAGCGCGGCGTCGTGAGGCCGGCCTCGATCACCTGACGCTCCTTTGAGGTCTGGAGTCCTCGGACGCCGAGACATGCAGGCATCAGCCCGCGCCTCGAACGAAGCTACAGCAGGCCGATGCCGAGTACGTTGAGGTGCAGGATGCACAGGTCGCTCTCCTCGAGCGAGGTCTGGACGGCCGGCTTGCCGTTGCAGGTGAAGATCCCGTCCGAGCCGGTGCAAGCCGTGGCGCGATCGTAGCGCACCTGCACGCCGCAGGTGTTGAGGGCCGAGCCGCAGATGCGGGTGACCCAGGTGAGCGATGTCACGAGCCCGCAGGTGTTGAGCAGGTCCACGCGGGGCCAGGCGTAGTAGATCGGGGTCTGGTTCGGGCCCTCGAGCTTCACCTGCCAGATCGCCTCCTCGATGGTGAACCCTTGCGCGTCCGAGCTCTCCGTCCCGGCGATGCTGGGCCCCGAGAGGAAAAACGGCACGTGGGCGCCGAACGGGTTCAGGTGCGTCACCATGCACGTGAGCGCGTCCTCCTTCTGGGACGTCGTGAGGCCTGCGCTCGGCCATGACCCGGTGGTGGTGAGGATTCCGCCGCCCGTGTAGACGCCGCTCCCGTTCGTGAGCTGCGTCCCGGCCGGGAGCGTGCATCGCGCGGCGTAGGAGAAGACCTCGCGCCCGCCTTCGGTGGCGAGCAGTCCCGTCGCCTCGATCGCGGGGTTGACTGCCGACGGGTTCTGTGGATCCGCAGCGGCGACACCCAACGCACTCACGAGCGCGGTGACGTTCGCGTGGTAGTCGGCCGGGCTCAGGCCGTTCATGCCCCCCGTGCCTTTGGTGGAACCGCCTTGCGGCTCGAGCGCCTGGGACTCCACGAAATCACCCGGATCCACCGCGGTGCCGCAGCCGATGAGTGTGAGCACGGTTCCAAGGACAACCCCCTCGAGCAAGCGAAATGACAGCATGATCTCCTACTCTTTCTGCTCGGCGCTGGGTCCCCTGGTCGGCGCTTCCAATCGTAAATATAATTACGATACAGCCGGCGCCTGTGGCCTGGGCCTCATCCAGAACCGAACGTTACGGTAGGGTTCTTGCAACCCTTACACCATGGGACCTTGGTCCCATGGTGTGCCCCCTTGACGATAGGTCATGCTGTTCAAGTGCGTTCTGTGACTCCTGTTACAGCTCCGGAGACCACGCAGCCGGACGCCACGCCGTCGAGCGCGCCGCCGGGCCCGCCGAGCGTTCCGCTGGGGCTCCTCACGCGTTTCGGGGAGTTCGAGTTCCTCGGCTCCGGTGGGATGGGCTCCGTGTACCGCGCCAAGGATCGGCACCTCGGCCGCGACGTCGCCGTCAAATTTCTTCACCAGGCGGACCTGGAGACGAACCGGACGCTCCTGCGCGAGGCGCGCGCGCAGGCGCGAATCGAGCACGAGCACGCGTGCAAGGTCCACGAGGTGGGGACGGACGGCGATCGCCCCTATATCGTGATGCAATACATCGCGGGCAAATCGCTCGATTGCGCGAGCGAACGGATGACTCGCGAGCAAAAGGTACGCGCGGTCCAGCAGGTATCGATGGCGCTCCACGAGGCGCACCGGCTGGGAATCATCCATCGCGACGTCAAGCCCGGCAACATCATGGTCGAGCAAGGCGAGGACGGAGCCTACAAGCCCTACATCATGGATTTCGGCATTGCCCGCGAAATGGGCAAATCGATCCAGGTGACGGCCTCGCTCGCCGGGACACCCGCGTACATGGCCCCGGAGCAAGCGAGCGGCGATGCCGAGACGCTCGATCGGCGAACCGACGTGTATGGGCTCGGCGCGACGCTGTATGACCTGCTCACGGGGCGGCCCCCGTTCGAGGGCTCCCATGCGCTCGCGGTCATGCGAAAGCTCCTGACCGAGGATCCCCCGCAGCTCGGGAAGATTCGCCCGGACGTCCCGGAGGACCTCCAGGCCATCGTCATGAAATGCCTCGAAAAGGAGCAAGGGCGGCGATACGAGTCGGCCCTGGCCCTCGGCGAGGACCTGCAGCGGTTCCTCGACGGCAAGCCCGTGCTGGCGCGCCGGGCGTCGCTCGGGTACGTCCTGCTCAAGGCCGCGCGGCGGCACAAGGTGCGCGTCGCGCTCGGGGCGGCGCTGTTCGTGGTGCTCCTGGTGTTCGGCGTCTTCTGGATCCGGCAACGGCAAGCTCTGGCCGAGCAGACGGCCCTCTCGCGCGAGCTCGGCGAGGACGTGAAGGAGATGGAGCTCTTCCTGTCACGTGCGTACAGCCTCCCGCTGCACGATATCGAGCGGGAGCGGAGCATCGTGCGGCAGCAGTTGCGGGACATCGAGGCACGCATGGCGACCCTCGGGCGGGCGGGGGAGGGGCCGGGGCATTACGCGCTCGGGCGGGGATTTTTGGCGCTCCAGGAGCCCGAGGAGGCGCTCGCCCATCTGCGCCGCGCCGAGGCCGCCGGGTACACGCCGCCGGAGCTCCGTTATGCCATGGGCCTCGTGCTCGTGGAGCTCTATCGCAAGGCCCTCGAAGAGACGAAGCGGATCCAGGACGAAGCGCGCAAGAAGGCGAGGTTCGCGGCGATCGACGCCGAATACAAATCGCCCGCCCTCGCCCACCTGCGCGCGGCGCTCGGGGCGCGGCTCTCGTCGCCGGCGTATGTGGAGGGGCTCATCGCGCTCCACGAGGGGCAAAACGACGTCGCGTTCGCGAAGGCGCGCGAAGCGTTCGCGCAATCACCCTGGCTCCACGAAGCAAAAAAGCTCGAAGGTGACGCGCATTTCGCGGAAGGCAAGCGTTTCGGTCGGGATGCCGCGTTCGATTACGACAGGATGATGCGATCGTTCGAGCCGGCGGCGGCGGCCTATGCGGAGGCCGCTTCGATTGCGCGGAGTGATCCGGCCGTGCACGAAGCCGAGTGCGAGCTCTGGACCCAGGTCGTCTTCGCGTCGGACGCTCGGCCCGAGCTTTTGCGCCCGAGCTTCGAGAAAGCGGTGAGCGCCTGCGGGAAGGCGCTCGCGGCGGACCCGCAGCGCGGCTCGGCACGCCTGACGATGGCGTTCGCGCAGAACGCCTTCGCGTGGCAGGTCATGAACGGGCCCGGGCAGAAGGATCCGGAGGCGATCATCCGGGTCGCCATCGATCGCGCCGAGGAGGCGGCCCGTCGCCGGGCGGGCGATCCGATGGCACATTACCTGGTCGGCGCCGCGTACCGCATGGAGCTCTTGCACCGCATGAACCGAGGGCTCGAGGCGCGGGACGTGAGCGACCGCGCCATCGCGGCGCACGAGGAGGCCATCCGGCTCGATCCGGGCTTTCTCTGGCCCTACAACGAGGTGTGCGCGTCGTACGTGGAGCGCGCCAGGAGCGAGAACTGGCGAGGCGTCGATCCGAGCCCTTCGGTCGAGCGCGCGACGTCCCGCTGCGATCAAGCCTTCGCGCAAAACCCGAGCTTCACGTACCCGGCGCTCTACAAGGCGCACGCACATTTGCAGAAGGCTCTGCACCTCGTGGAACATGGGCGTTCGCCGGAGGCGCCGGTGGCGAGCGCGCTCGAGGCCGTCGCCGCCGTGAAGGAACACAATCCGCTGGACGCGGCGCACGTCTCGGCCTGGGCATTCTTGCACCGTGCTTCTCATGCATGCAATGCGGGCCAGGATCCGAGCGCCTCCCTGGAGCGCGCCGAGGCGTTTCTCCGTGAAAAGGAACAGCTCGCGCCTTCCTCCGCGAACGACGAGCTCTGGGGGCTCGTCGCCATGACGCGGGCGCTTTACCTGTTGCGACAAGGAAAGGACCCGACGATGGCGGTCGAGGCGGCGCGTGGGTTTTTCCGCAAGAGCGCGGAGGGATCGCCCTGGGACGTGGACTACCGCGTCGAGCAGGCGCGCACGGAGACGATTGCGCTTCGCTGGGCCCTCGCGAAGGGAAACGCCGATGCCGCGATGTTCGGCGCGGCCTTCGCGCCGCTCCTGCCCGTCCTCGACAAGGAGCGCGCCAATCCGCAGGTCTACGAGGCGCTGGCCGAGATCTACGAGCTACGCGCCGGCTGGCTCCTCGGGCGGAGGAAAAACGCCGAAAAGGATCTGACGATGGGGCGCGTGATGGCCGACAAGGCGCTTGCCATCCATCCGAACATGGCGACGGCGCTCGCGGCAAAGGGGGCCCTTTCCCTCTTGCGCGTCAGCGCCGCGCGAGATGCAAAAGAAAAGCAGCAGGCCGCGCGTGAGGCCAAGGCTTCGCTGGAATCCGCGCTCCGCGAGAATCCGCTGCTCGCGCGGGAACGGGGCGCGGCGGTGAAGGAGGCGCAAGGGATGTTCGTGCAGGCGGGAGCCGAGGAATGAAGACCGTGCAATGGATGGTGCGCGCGGCGCTGCTCGGCGTTGCATGCGTCGGGGCATGTGACGGGGGAGCGGCGAAGAGCGGCGCCCGGCCGGCCGATGCGTCGACCGTCGCCCGCGAAAGAACCGACGTCGTCGAGCTCAGCGCGGCGGACGCGCGGGATCGTATGGTCAAAGGCACGCTCACCGCGCGGGAGCTCACGCAGGCCTATCTCGATCGAATCGCCCAAATCGACGACGCCGGGCCCCGGCTCGACGCGGTCATCGAGCTCTCCCCCCGCGCGCTTGCGGACGCCGAGGCCCTCGACGCGGAGCGCAGGGCCGGGAAGGTGCGCGGCGCCCTGCACGGCATTCCCGTCTTGATCAAGGACAACATCGACGTCGCCGGCATGGTGAATTCGGCCGGATCGCTGGCGCTCGCCGACCATCGGCCGAAAGAGGACGCCTTTCTCGTCGCCCGCCTTCGCGCGGCCGGCGCCGTCATTCTGGGAAAAACCAATCTCAGCGAGTGGGCGAATTTTCGGTCGACCCGTGCGACATCCGGCTGGAGCTCGCGCGGGGGCCAGACGAAAAACCCGTACGTGCTCGACCGCAATCCCTGCGGTTCGAGCTCCGGCGCCGGCACGGCCATCGCCGCGAGCCTCGGCGCGATCGGGGTCGGCACCGAGACCGACGGCAGCATCATCTGCCCTTCGGCCGTCAATGGCCTCGTGGGGCTCAAGCCCACGGTGGGATTGGTCAGCCGCAGCGGGATCATTCCCATCTCCATCTCGCAGGACACCGCAGGGCCGATGGCCCGGACCGTGACCGACGCGGCCCTTTTGCTCAGCGCCCTCGCGGCCGTCGATCCGGCCGATCCGGCCGCGCCGAAGGAAGGCGGGCTTCCGACCGATTACACGACGTTCCTGAAGCCGGGCGCGCTCAAAGGAAAGCGGCTCGGTGTGCTTCGTCAGGCCATGGGATACCACCCCGACGTCGACAGGGCGGCCGAAGCGTCACTCACGACCTTGCGGGCGCAGGGCGCCGAGGTGGTCGATGTCGAGATGGCCACCTACCACCGCTGGGACAACCCCGAGCTCACGGTCATGTTGTACGAGTTCAAGGATGGGCTGAATGCGTATCTGCGTCGCAGCGGCGCGCCGCACGCATCGCTTTCGGCCCTCATTGCGTGGAACGAGGCCCACGCCGAAACCGTGATGCCGTTTTTTGGCCAGGAGCTCTTCGAGAAGGCGGCGGCGCTCGGGCCGCTCACGGATGCGGAGTATCTCGAAGCGCGCGAGTCCGCGCGGCGCCTCGCGGGCAAGGAGGGCCTGCTCGCGATCCTCGACGGCGGCAAGCTCGATGCCGTCGTCGCGCCGAGCATGGCCCCGGCTTGGCTCACCGATCACGTCCTCGGGGATCATTTCGTGGGCGAGAGTTATGCGGTCGCGGCCGTCGCCGGCACGCCGAGCATCACGGTGCCGATGGGCGATAGCCACGGCTTGCCCCTCGGCTTCGTATTCATGGGCCGCGCATATTCCGAGGGGGAGCTCCTTGGTATGGCATTCGCATTCGAGCAAAGCACGAAGGCGCGGCGAGCGCCGGCCTTCGAGCCGACGCTGCGGCGCTGAAGTGAAGTCCGATGGCCCGTCGACGCCCGCCCTAACGTATGAATTATTACTTTGCACTGCGTGTCACCATGTAGACACCCCGATGATTTGTCTGGAAAGTCGGGTGAAAGGTAGGGAAGTTCTCATGAAGGCGATCTGTGCGAAAAAAACGCGCCACAGGCGTCTAAAAACGAGTGGCCGCGGGCGATGGACAAACATCCGCGGACAAACGGCGTGGCGCGAAACCTTGCGAAGATCAAGGCAGATCTGGCTGCCCACCGCGCTCGACCGAGGAGTGCGCCAAAAAAACGTCACGGACGGTCACATTTCAATTTACTTGCTTGAACCGACTGATCTAGATCCGCTTTCGTCCGGAAGATCCTGAACGGTCTGTATGGTCGAACCTTACAGGCGCGTCGCCGCACGTCGTGCGGATCGGCCGAGGTGTGTCCGGGATACACACCGCCAAAACAAGCGGGTCACCGTCGCTCGCGTCGTGAATGTCAACGACGCGCGAGAGAAGTCAGCGAACATGCAACCTTTCACGCTGCCCGACTTCTACATGCCGTATCCGGCGCGCATCAATCCCCACCTCGAGGGGGCGCGCGTGCATACCAAGGCCTGGTCCTATGAGATGGGAATCCTCGAGGAGAACCCGCAGGGGAAACCCATCTGGACCGAGCAAGATCTCGACGCGCACGACTACGCGCTGCTCTGCGCGTACACCCACCCCGACGCACCCCCGGCCGAGCTCGATCTCATCACGGATTGGTATGTCTGGGTGTTCTTCTTCGACGACCATTTCCTCGAAATCTACAAGCGCACCAAGGACATGTCCGGCGCGAAGGCGTATCTCGATCGCCTGCCGCTCTTCATGCCCGTGGTGCCCACGGGGACGCCGCCGGAGCCGACGAACGTCGTCGAGCGCGCGCTCGCGGACCTCTGGGCGCGCACGGTCCCGCTCACCTCGGTGAACTGGCGCGAGCGTTTCCTCGAAGCGACGAAGAACCTGCTGCTCGAGTGCATGTGGGAGCTCGCCAATATCCAGGAGAACCGCGTCGCGAACCCGGTCGAATACGTCGAGATGCGACGCAAGGTCGGCGGCGCGCCCTGGTCCGCGGGCCTCGTCGAGATCGCGGTCGGCGCCGAGGTCCCGGCCGCCGTCGCGGCGACGCGCCCCCTCGAGGTCCTGCGCGACACGTTCTCGGACGGCGTCCACCTGCGCAATGACCTGTTCTCGTACCAGCGCGAGGTCGAGGAGGAGGGGGAGAATGCCAACTGCGTGCTCGTCCTCGAGCGATTCCTCGGTGTCCCCACGCAAAAAGCGGCCGATCTGACGAACGAGATCCTGACGTCGCGCCTCCATCAATTCGAGAACACGGCGCTCGTCGAGGTGCCGGCGCTCTGCGCGGAGTACGGGCTTTCGCCGGCGCAAGCCCTCGATGTCGCCAAGTACGTGAAGGGGCTCCAGGACTGGCAATCCGGCGGCCACGAATGGCACATGCGGTCGAGCCGCTACATGAACGAAAACGCGGACAAATCCGCGTCCGTGCCCGATTTCCTCGGTGGGCCGACGGGGCTCGGCACCTCGGCGCTCCGGATCAAGCTCACACCCGGCGCGCTCGGTTTGCAGCGGATCAAGACGCTCACCCACACGCCGTTCCGGCCCGTGGGGCGGATGCCGCTCCCGAAGATCTACATGCCGTTCAAGCTCCGATTGAGCCCGCATCTGCCTGCCTCGCGCCGGAACACCGTCGAGTGGGCGCGCAAGTTCGGGATGCTCGACGTGGTGCCGGGCGTCTTCGGCTCCGGGCTCTGGGACGAGCGCAGGCTCATCGGCTTCGATTTCCCCGTGTGCGCTGCGGGCATCCATCCGGACGCGTCCCCGCAGGAGCTCGATATCAGCTCGGGCTGGCTGACCTGGGGGACGTACGGCGATGATTATTTCCCGCTCGTCTTCGGCGCGACGCGGGACATGGCGGGCGCGAAGCGGTTCGTTGCACGGCTCTCGCTCTTCATGCCCCTCGACTGCGCCGGCGCCCCGGTGCCCGAGAACCCCGTGGAGAGCAGCCTCCTCGATCTCTGGATTCGCACGGCGTCCCCCATGTCGATGAACGCAAGGCGGACGCTCCGCCGCAGCATCGAGACCATGTGCGAGAGCTGGCTCTGGGAGCTTTTGAACCAGACCCAGAACCGGATCCCGGATCCGGTCGATTACGTCGAGATGCGCCGCAAGACGTTCGGCGCCGATCTCACGATGGGTCTGTCCAAGCTCACGCTCGGCGACGTCGTCCCGGCCGAGGTCTTCCGCACCCGAACGATGCGGAGCCTCGACAACACCACGGCCGACGTCGGCGGGTGGACCAACGATCTCTATTCGTATCGCAAGGAGATCGAGTTCGAGGGCGAGCTCAGTAACTTCGTGCTTGTCGTCGAGCGGTTCCTCGAATGCGACGCGCAGCGGGCCAAGGAGGTCGTCAATGACATGCTCACGGCGCGCATCGTCGAGTTCGAGCACATCGTCGCGACCGAGCTGCCCCGCATTCTGGACGAGTTCAAGCTCGAGAAGGCGGCCCGCGATGCCGTGCTCGGATACGTCGAGAAGCAGCGATTGTACATGGCCGGCGTGCTCAACTGGCACGTCCTGACCAGCCGTTACGTGGACGCGGAGCTCGAGCGCCACCCGCTCGAGCGGGCGATCGAGGGCGCGCGTGGGTTTGGCGCGTCGGCCGCGCGTATCAGCAGTTTCTTTGGCACCGGAAAGGCCGGTGCCGTGGTTCCTGCCGCGAAGGCGGATCTTTCGATGGGTACGGCGCGGGCCGTGCCGTGGAAGCTCGGGCGGTCGTAGCCGTCAAGGAAAGAGGGATTCATGTCAATCTCAGGGAAGTTGGGTTCGGGAATCGATCAGCAGCAGACGAGCCTCGCGACGGCGGCCGCAAGGCAACTCGCGACGACGACGAAGTCCGTCCCGCAGATGCAGGGCATTTCGTCGCGGTGGCTGCTCAAGCTCCTGCCGTGGGTGCACGTGAACGGCGTGTACCGCGTGAACCGCCGCTTGAGTTATGCCGTCGGCGACGGTCGCGTGACGTTCACGAACACCGGCGCCAAGATCCAGGTCATCCCGCAGGAGCTCTGCGAGCTGCCGCTCCTCCGCGGCTACGAGGACGTCGAGGTCCTCACCGCGCTGGCCAGCCGCTTCGTGCAGCGCGAATACAAGCCCGGCGAGATCATCACCGAGCGGGGCAAGGAGGCCGATCACATCGCCCTCATCGCGCACGGCAAGATCAACAAGATCGGCACGGGCAAGTACGGCGACGAGACGGTGATCGCGGTCCTCGCGGACGGCGACCATTACAGCTACCAGGCGCTCCTCGAGACGCAGGATTACTGGACGTTCACGGCCAAGGCGGTCACGGCCTGCACGGTGCTGACGCTCCAGCAGAACGTGTTCGAGGAGCTGGTCGCGCAGTATCCGTCGCTGAAGAAGCACCTCGAGAACTTCAAGGCGCTCGCCACGAAGAAGCAGGACAACACGGGCGAGGCCGCGATCGAGATCTCCGCGGGCCACTCCGGCGAGCCCGTCCTGCCCGGCACGTTCGTCGATTACGAGACCGCGCCCCGCGAGTACGAGCTCAGCGTGGCGCAGACCGTGCTCCAGATCCACTCGCGCGTCGCGGATCTCTTCAATGAGCCGATGAACCAGACCGAGCAGCAGCTCCGCCTGACCATCGAGGCCCTGAAGGAGACCCAGGAGAACGAGCTCATCAACAACCGCGAGTTCGGCCTCCTGCACAATGCCGACCTCAAGCAGCGCATTCACACCCGCAGCGGCCCCCCGACGCCGGATGACATGGACGAGCTCCTCGCCACGGTCTGGCGTGAGCCGTCGTTCTTCCTGGCGCACCCGCGCGCCATTGCGGCGTTCGGCCAGGAGTGCAGCCGCCTCGGCATCTATCCGCAGAGCGTCGAGGTGAATGGCAACCACGTCCCGGCGTGGCGCGGCGTGCCGATCTTCCCGTGCAACAAGATCCCGGTCTCGGACACGCGGACCACCTCGATCCTGCTCATGCGCGCGGGCGAGAAGAACCAGGGCGTCATCGGCCTGCACCACGCCGGCATTCCCGACGAGGTCGAGCCGAGCCTCAACGTGCGTTTCATGGGGATCAACGAGAAGGCCGTCATCTCGTACCTCGTCAGCCTCTATTACTCGGCGGCCGTCCTGGTCCCCGACGCGCTCGGCGTTCTGGAGAGCGTCGAGATCGGTCGCGCCCACGAATGAGCCGTGCGCGGTAGGCGCTCCGCGTGCGTCCCCCGGAGATACGGGGGACACGCGGAGCGCTCGCTGCTCTCCGAAGCTCGCAGAAGGAAAGGTACGTCATGGCAAACGCCGAAAAACCTGGGATCGGGAACGAGGTGGAGCGTTCGAGCCTCGGGACGCTGGGGGCGCGGAAGCTCGCGACGACGACCAAGTCGCATCCGCAGATGCAGGGCATCACGCCCCGGTGGCTCTTGCGGGCCTTGCCCTGGGTCGAGGTCAAGGGCGGCACGTATCGCGTGAACCGCCGCCTGAGTTATGCCGTCGGCGACGGGCGGCTGAGCTTCGGCAACATCGGGGCGAAGGTGCAGGTGATTCCGCAGGAGCTCAGCGAATTGCCGCTCCTCCACGGCTTCTCGGACGACGCCTTGCTCGAGACCCTGGCGAGCCGGTTCGTCCAGCGCGAATACAAGCCCGGCGCGCTCATCGCCGAGCGCGGAAAGCCGGCCGAGTCCATTTTTCTGATCGCGCACGGAAGAGCCCAGAAGCTCGGCGTGGGCAAATACGGCGACGATACGATCCTCGACACGCTCGCGGATGGGGACCATTTCGGTGATCAGGCCGTCGTCGAATCGAACGATCTCTGGACCTATTCGGTCCGGACCGTCACGCCGTGCATCGTGCTCGAGCTCCCGCAGCGCGTGTTCGAGGAGCTGATCGCGCGCTCCCCGGCGCTCCATGCGCACGTGGAATCGTTCAAGGAGCGGCTGAAGAAGCCGCAGGACAAGATGGGGCAGGCGGCGATCGCGCTCTCTGCCGGTCACAAGGGCGAGCCCACGCTGCCGGGGACGTTCGTCGATTACGAGACCGCGCCGCGTGAATACGAGCTCAGCGTCGCGCAGACGGTCCTCCGGCTCCACACGCGCGTCTCGGATCTCTTCAACGATCCGATGAATCAGCTCGAGGAGCAGCTCCACCTGACGGTCCAGGCCCTCCGCGAGCGGCAGGAATACGAGCTCATCAACAATCGCGATTTCGGCCTCTTGCACAACGCCGATCTCAAGCAGCGCCTCCATACCCGCAGCGGCCCCCCGACGCCCGACGACATGGACGAGATCCTGTCCCGACGCCGCAAGTCGCAGTTTTTCCTGGCGCACCCGCGCACGATCGCCGCCTTCCACCGGGAATGCAATCGCCGCGGGGTTCACGCGACGAGCGTCGAGATCTCCGGCACGAGGGTCTCCGCGTGGCGCGGCGTCCCGCTCCTGCCGTGCGACAAGATCCCGATCAACCCGGATGACACGAGCTCCATCCTGGTCATGCGTACGGGGCAGGATCATCAGGGCGTCATCGGCCTCCACCGCACGGGCCTCCCCGAGGAAATCGAGCCCGGCGTCTCGGCACGCAAGATGGACACGGACGAGAAGGCCATCAGCTCGTACCTCGTGAGCACGTATTTCTCTGCCGCGGTCCTCGTCCCCGACGCCCTCGGCATCCTGGAGAACGTCCAGATCGGGCGATAGTCGCGGCGGCCCCGATGACCCTGCACCTCGACCTCCTGGCCCACAACCTCGTTGCCCTGTGCATCACGATCGTGGTGCTCTTGCTCCTCTCGGAGCTTTTGGTCAGGACAATTCATCGGGGCTATGCCTTCCTCTTGCGCTCGCCGACGCTGGAGCACGTCACGGCAGACGAGCGCAAGGCATTCCGTCGCCGTGTTCGTCGTCGCGCGATCGTCTGGGTCGCGCTCCTCGTGGCGGTGCTCATGGCCGCCGCGGGCTTCGCCACCTATCGAGGAATCTGGGCCCTCGACGTGGCGAAGAGCGCGCTCGTCGCGCTCGCCGGGGACGATCCCGCGCTCGTCAAGACACGATTGCTCACGGCGTTCGGCATTGCCGCCGGCGCGCTCTTCGTCGACGCCCTCGCCCGGGGGCTCGCGGAGGCGCTGGGCCAGGCCGTCGCGCGCTCGGAGTGGCTGGACAAACGGCGCGAGCCGCTCGCCGAGGTCACGATACGCCTGCGCAAAGCGCTGCGCGTGGTCGTCCTCGGCGCGGCGGCGGTCCTCATCGCCGACAAGCTCACGCTCGCGCCTGGGACCCAGCGCTCCATCGTCCTCGCGACCTACACGCTTGGCGCCTTCTACGTCAGCCGCCTCGCGACGGGCATCGGATACCTGCTCCTCGACGTCATCTTCGACAACGCGACGAGGCTCGCCAACCTCGAGAGCCCGCTCAGGTACCTCGGCAACCTGTCGCACCTGCTCGGCATCACGAAGCGGGTCGTCGATTATTGCGTGTACCTCACGGCGGCCACGTGGGTCGCGGACGCGCTCACGCCCGACACGTGGCTCTCGCAGGCGGGGCGCGTCGGCCTCCGGATCATCGCGATCTTTTATGCGAGCCGGGTCCTCGTCGAGATCTGCGTTCTACTCATCAACGACCTCTTCCTCGGGAAGGTGGCCGAGGCGAACCCGCAGACGCTCCAGCAACGAAAAACCCTGGTCCCCGTGGCCATGGGTTTCGTGCGGTATGCGATCTATTTCTCGGCGCTCGTGATGGGCCTCCGCGAGGCCTCCATCGATCCCACGCCGCTTCTTGCGGGCGCCGGCGTCATCGGCGTCGCCATTGGCTTCGGCGCGCAGACGTTCGTCGGGGATATCGTGGCCGGCTTCTTCATTCTCTTCGAGAACCTCCTGCTCGTCGGGGATCTCGTGGAGATCGGCGGCATCCAGGGCCGCGTGGAGGAGATCGGCGTTCGTATCACGAAGATCCGCGACGATCTCGGCGTGCTTCACTCGATCCCCAATGGCGAGGTCCGCAAGGTCGCGAATCATTCGCGCTCCTTCGTGAATGCAGTGGTCGACGTGCACGTGCCTTACGAAGAGGATCTGCCGCGGGTGCGTGAGCTCCTCACGAGCATCGCCGAACAGGAGGTCGAGGCGCGGACGGGCGCTCCCGCGCGCGTGGAGGTTGGCGTGGAGGAGCTGAACGAGGGCTCGATCGTCCTGCGTGTCAGCGCGCGCGTGCCGCCCGGCGAGAACAAGGACATGAACGACGCGCTGCGTGGGCGCATCGTGGACGAGCTCCGCAAAGCGCAGGTCGGCGCGCCGCGCCCGCGTCGAGCCGTCCTCATCGAGAGCACGCTCAACGTCAAGAACCCGCCCAAGCGCGAAATCGAGGAATCCGCGCCCATCACGCCGTTCTCGCCGGCGCAAGAAGACTGATCCGCCGGCCCCCTTTCATCCGCTCACGGCCGCGTATACCCCACCGGTTTGTCGCTCACGGAAGCCCCGCCGTGCAGCATCGTCTGGTACGCATCGCCGAACATTTTGTAAGGAAACGGCGGCGGGAGCGCGCTCGCCTGATCGAGCGCCCGGCGCAGCTCGGCCGGAATCTCGAAATCGAGCGCGGCGAGGTTGTCCTCGAGCTGCGCGAGCTTGGTCGCGCCCAGGATCACCGAGCCGACGCCCGGCTGCGTCGCCGTCCAGTTCAACGCCACCTGCGCCATGCTGCGGCCGAGCTCCTTCGATGCCGTTTCCACGGCCGCCACGACGCCCCAGTTGTGCTCCGTGAACAGCCCGAGCTGGGTGCCGGCATCGTTCTTCGTGAGCCGCCCCTCGCCCTCGCCGCGGCCCTCGCTCGGCCGGTATTTGCCCGAGAGCAGACCACCGCCGAGCGGGCTCCACGCGGTGATGCCCATGCCGAGCGTCTGCGCGAGCGGCACGAATTCGTGCTCGATGTGGCGCTCCACGAGTGAGTACTGGAGCTGCAGGTTGACGAGCGGCGCGAGCGCGTGCGCCTCGGCGAACGTCTGCGCGCGCGCGGCATACCAGGCGGGCACGTCGGACAGACCGGCGTAACGGATCTTTCCCGCGCGTACGAGATCGTCGAACGTGCGGACCACCTCCTCGGCGGGCGTGAGGCGATCCCACGTGTGCAGGAGGTAAAGATCGATGTAATCGGTCCCGAGCCGCCGGAGCGATGCCTCCACCGCGCGGATCATGTTCTTGCGGCCGTTGCCGCCGGCGTTGGGGTTGCCCGTGTCGAGGCCGTAGGTGTACTTGGTGGTCAAAACGACGCGATCCCGCGCGCCGCGCTCGGCGATGAACTTGCCGAGCATGGTCTCGCTGGTCCCTCGCGTGTAGAGGTCCGCGGTATCGAGGAAGTTGCCGCCTGCGTCGAGGTACCGGTCGAAGACGGCGCGGGCGGTTTCTTCGGACGAACCCCACGCGCCCCAGGCCCCGTCGGTGCCGAACGTCATGGTCCCGAGGGCCAGGCGGCTGACACGAAGACCCGAGCGGCCGAGCAGATAGTATCGATCGAGAGACATCGCGGACTCCTTGGTTGTTGATGGATCAGTCCAGAATCAAGCAAACGAACGCGGGCGTCCTCGCGCCCGCGCACGAACTAACGAGATTTCAGGGAGGTGAGCGCGACGGCGACGATGTCGCGGAGAGCCTCGGGCGTGGCTCCCCCTTTCGCCATGACCCGCAGGCCTTGCACCGTGGCGAGCAGGAAGCGCGCGACTTTCCGCTCGTCGACGCACCGATCGACCTCGCCCTTGCGCTTGGCTTCCCGCACGATCCGTTCAAACGCGGTCTCGCAGAGGATCGTCCCGGACCTCGCGAGCGACGCGACTTCAGGATCTTTTTGCGCGAGCTCCACGATGGAGCTCACGTACATGCAGCCCCTCGCCCGTTCGGCGGGCGTCTCGGCGGCGACGGCCATCAAGACCTCTTCGATCGCCCGGAGCGGTGATTCCCCGGCCTGGAGGCGCTCGATGAGCTGCGCGCCGCTCTCCGCTTGATACCGCTGCAGCGCTTCGAGGTAGAGGCGACGTTTGTCGCCGAAGGTGTCGTACATGCTCTGGCGCCCGATGCCCATCGCGCGCAAGAGATCCTCCGTCGAGGTCGCCTCGTACCCCTTCTCCCAGAAGACGGCCATGGCCCGCTTCACCACGTCGTCGCGGTCGAACTCCTTCGGGCGTGCCATGCTCGCACGGAAGTTCTAACCGTTCTGGACTGGTCTGTCAAGCATCGCCCGCGAGGGCTCACGCCTTCACGCGCTTCGCCTCGGGATCGTAGAGCGGCTTGAGCGAGGCGACGGCCGGATAGAGCTTGCCGGCGATGTCGACCTCCCACGTGGCGTTCTCGAGGTACTTCGTGTCGATGGGCTCGCCGGCCTCCACCATGACGAGGCCGACCGCGCCGCCCACGGTATGCCCGTACGAAGCCGCGCGCACGTAGCCGATGGGCTTTCCATTGCGACGCACGACCTCCGCGTGGAACATCAAGGGCTCCGGATCCTTCACGAGCACCTGCACGATTCGGCGCTTGAGCGGCCCCGCGGCTTTTTTCGCGAGCACCGCTTCCCGGCCGAGGAAGTCCGGCTTCTTCAGGTCGACCGCGAAGCCGAGCCCCGCTTCCAACACCGAATCGGTGTTGTCGATGTCGTGCCCGTAATCGCGGTAGCCCTTCTCCATGCGGAGGCTCGCCAGCGCCTTGAGCCCGGCGTGCTTGAGGTCCACGCGCTTGCCCGCCTCGACGAGGCGATCATAGACGTGCGTAGCCTGCTCCGTGGGGATGTAGAGCTCGTAGCCGAGCTCGCCCAGGTACGTGATACGCACGCAGAGCGCGCGGGCGAACCCGATGTCGATCTCCTGCGCGGCGCGGAACGGGAACGCCTCGTTCGACATGTCCTGCGACGTGACCATTTGCATGAGCTCGCGCGACCGCGGGCCCTGAATGTTGATCTGCGCATAACCCGAGGTCACGTCCGTCACGAATGCGTGCATGTCGGGCAACGCATGCCGTCGCATCCACGTGAGCACGTGGCGGTGCGCCGTGTCCGAGGCGACGACCCAGTATCGCTCGTCGTCGAGCTTCGTGACCGTGAGATCCGCCTCGATCGTGCCGCCCGCGTTCAGCCATTGCGTGTACGTGATCACGCCCGGCGCGCCGTCGACGCTGTTCGCGGAGATGTAATCGAGCAGCTTGCCCGCGTCCCGGCCCTGCACCAGGAATTTCGCCATGAACGACATGTCCATGAGGATCACGCCCTCGCGGCAGGCGCGGTGTTCGGCTTCCCAGTACGAAAACCAGTTTTGCCGGCCCCACGAGAGGCGCTCCACCTTCGGCGGGACGCCGGGCGGCGCATACCAGTCCGCGCCTTCCCAGCCGCTCACGTCCTTGAAATAGGCGCCCTGGGCTGCGAGCCTCTCGTGAATGGCGGAGGTCTTCGCGCCGCGCGCCGTTTGCATCGAACGCGTCGGGTAATGGCATTGATAGACCATCCCGAGCGACTCGACGGTGCGCGTGCGGCGGTATTCGGGGTTCGCCTGGTACGTGTGAAGCCGGTCGATGTTCATCCCCGTGACGTCCACGTCGGGCCGGCCGTTGATGATCCAGTGCGCGAGCACGCGCCCGAGGCCGCCGCCCGTGAGAATGCCGATCGAGTTCAAGCCCGCGGCGACGAAGTAATTCTTGAGCTCGGGCGCCTCGCCGACGACCGGCGCGAGGTCGGGCGTGAAGCTCTCGGGGCCGCAGAAGAACTTGCGGACGCCCACCTCCAGCGTGACGGGCACGCGCCGCATCGCCTTCTCGACATAGGGGCCCATTCGATCCCAGTCCGGGGTGATCTCGCCGAAGGAAAAATCATCCGGCACGCCCTCGATCTTCCACGGCGCGCAGACGGGCTCGAAGAGGCCCACCATCAAGCCGCCGACCTCCTCGCGGTAATACCCGTACGAGCCAGGATCCTCGAGCACCGGCATCGATTTCGGCAGGTCGGGGATCTTGGCCGTGATCAGGTAATAATGCTCGGCCGATTGCAGCGGGATGTTGACGCCCGATTTCGCGCCGAGCTGCCGCGCCCACATGCCCGCGCAGTTCACCACACACTCGGCCTCGATGTCGCCGAACGGCGTCTGCACGCCGGCGACGGCGCCGCGCTTCGTGAGCACCCCGGTGCAGGGCACGTTTTCGAGGATCGTCGCGCCTTGCATCTTCGCGCCCTTCGCGAGCGCCATCGTGATGTCGACCGGGTTCGCCTGGCCGTCCTCCTTCACATAGAAGCCGGCCAGGATGTCGTCGGTCCGCGCGAGCGGGAAGAGCTCCTTCACCTGCGAGGGCGAGATCTCGTGCACGTCGACGCCGCAGTGGCGGTTGAACGCCGAGACGCGCCGGTACTCCTCGAGCCGGTCCGGATCCGCCGCGACCTCGATGAACCCGACCGGCTTGAACCCGGTGCCGAGGCCCGTCTCCGCTTCGAGGCGCGTGTAAAGGTCGCGCGTGTACTTGCGCATCTCGGTCGACGTCTCCGACGTCGAGCCGAACGTCACGATGAGCCCGGCGGCATGCCAGGTCGTGCCGGAGGTGAGGCGGTCCCGTTCGAGCAGGACCACGTCCTTCCAGCCCATGTGAGCCAGATGGTAGGCGACGGAGCAGCCAATGACCCCGCCACCGACGACGACGACACGCGCGCGTTTCGGCAGAACCGGTACGGACATGGCGTGCTCATGCCTGAAACCGTCGCCCGCGTCCAAGCCCATCGATGACGAACGTGACGATTCTCACCCGGATGTCGGGTTAGAACGTGGGGCAGCAAACGTCGCCGTGCCGAAGTCGGTCGGCGGATCCCGAGCGGCCGGGAAGCCGCGGCGCTTGCCCGAGCGTGGGCGCGTGCGCGCCGCGATAACACGTGACGAGCCGGGTCGACCGTTCGTCCAGGGCGCGATGTGGACCCATCCTTTATGCAGAGTCGAAATCGTGCGCAGAGCCATCGCACATGCACAAGCGTTGCGCGGCGCTGGCAGGCACGTCTCCGACGCGTCAATCCGTTGACGAGGTTGCGACGTGTTCGTAGGGTGATTGGATTCGACTCCATCTGCGCGGACGCGAGGGGGAGGACAGCGTGTATCTTCCGATGGAAAACGAGTACGCGGCGCTCCGCGCGCGGGTCGCCGAGCTGGAGGCGCGACTCGCTGCTCGATCGCCCGTCGCGACGAATGGCCACCATCGCGAGGCGATCCCCGCCGATCACGAAGCCGAGACGCGGCTCCTCCGGGCGGCGCTGCATAACCTCGCCGACGCCGTGGTGATCTGCAACCGCGAGGGCCGCACCATCCACTTCAACGCCGCTGCGACGCAGATCTTCGGCGAGCTATCGAGAGAGGTCACCTCCGAGGCGCTGTCGACGCGATACGGCCTCTTTTATCCGGATGGCGTGACCCACATCCCGGCGGACGAGCTGCCGTCCCATCGTGCACTCCGGGGCGAGAGCGTCGACGGCATCGAGCTCGTCGTGCGAAGGGAGGGCCTGCCGGCCTGCCTGTACGTCGAATGCTCTGCGCGTTGCATTCGCGACGCGAGCGGGGCTATCTGCGGCGCCGTGGTCGTGTGCCGCGACCTCGGCGAGCGCAGGCGATACGAGGCCGAGCGCGAGCGGCGGCTCCGCGCCGAGGAGGAGCGGCTCGCCGCCGAGAACGAGCGGCTCCGCATGGCGCGGATCCTGAGGAGCCTGCTCGATCACCTCGACATCATCGTCTGGGCGACCGACGAAAAAGGCGTCTTCACGTTCCACGATGGTCGCGGCGCCGAGTCGGCCGGCCTCGCGCGGGGCTGGCTCGTCGGCAAGAGTGCCCACGAGGTCTACCCCGACGACATGCTCATCCACCGCGCATTGTCGGCGGGTGTCCCTGGGCACGACCGCAACGAGGCCCACGGGGTCGCCTGGGAGCATTGGGCCATTCCGATGAACGACGACGGGAAGCCCTCGGGTGTCATCGGCCTGAGCCTGAACGTCACCGAGGCCTATCACGTCAAGCTGGAGCTCGAAGCGAAACTCGCCCTCATTCAGCGGCAGCAGGAGGTCATCTTCAATCTGGAGACCCCGATCATCCAGGTCTGGGACCGCGTCCTCACGCTGCCGATGGTGGGCGTCGTCGACAGCCAGCGCGCCGCGCGGGTCACGGACAACGTCCTCGCCGAGGTCTCGCGCACGCAAGCGCGCTTCGCGATCCTCGATTTGACGGGCGTCGACGTGGTCGATACGGCCACGGCCGGCCACATCCTCAATATCATCGCGGCCGTTCGCCTCCTCGGGGCGGAAGGGATCATCACGGGGATTCGCCCGAACATCGCCCAGACCATGATCTCCCTCGGCCTCGATCTGTCACGCGTGCGCACGCTGGCGACGTTGCGCGACGGCCTGTCCCTCGTCATTCGAGAGCTCAACGGGGCCGCCGGCGGCAGGTTCGGGGCCGGAGCGCAAAAGGCCCGCAGCTCCCGGCCCGGTTGAATCGCGCCACGCACGAATCCCCCCGTCCTCACGAGTATCCTCCAATCAGGCAAATCCCGACTTGCGGGCGGCGCCGCGAATTCGAGCGCACGTCTTCGACGCCGTCAGTCCGTTGACACCGCCACGGGTTCACCGATAACGTGAACGACAATCGGTCTCGCGCCCTCATTCACGTGGGACCGAGGGGGGAGGACAGCGTGTCGTCTATTGCCTTTGAACAGGAGTGCGCGGAGTTGCGCGCGCGGGTCGCCGAGCTCGAAGCACGTCTCGCCGAGCAGGCGCCCGCCATGACGAATGGCCACTATACGAATGGACACCAGACGAATGGCCACCACAAGAACGGGAGTCCGTCCGACCAGGACGGCGAGACGCGGCTCCTCCGCGCGGCCATTCACAGCCTGGCCGACGGTGTGGTGGTCTGCGACGGCGCGGGCCGCCTTCTTCATTTCAACGCCGTCGCGACGTCGATCTTCGGGGAGCGGAGCGAGGTCATGCCCACGGAGTGGTCGATGCGTTATGGCATCTACCATCTGGATGGCGTGACGCCCTTCCCGACGCACGAAATGCCGCTCGTCCGGGCCTTGCAGGGCGAGAGCGTCGACGCCGTCGAGTTCTTCGTGCGGAGCGAGCAACTGCCGGCGGGCAGGTACATCGAATGCTCGGCGCGCGGAATCCGCGACGCAGACGGCGATCTCTGCGGCGCCGTCGCCGTCTGCCGCGACCTCGGGGAGCGAAGGCGCTACGAGGCCGAGCGCGAGCAAAGGCTGCGCGCCGAGGAGGAGCGGCTCACCGCCGAAAAAGAGAGGCTCCGTATGGCGCGGATCCTCCAGAGCCTCCTCGACCAGCTCGACGTGGTCGTCTGGGTGACCGACAAGAAAGGGGACTTCACGTTCCACGACGGTCAGGGCTGCCCGGCCGCTGGATTCGAACGGGGCTCGCTCGTAGGAAAAAACATCTTCGAGATTTCCCCGGGCGATCGCCTCGTGCAGCGCGCCCTCCTGGGCAGCGCGGCGTACGATCGCACGCAGACGAACGGTACCTTCTGGGACAACTGGGTCATCCCGTTCGGCGAGGACGACAAGGAGGTCTCGGGTGTTCTCGGCCTGAGCTTGAACGTCACCGAGGCGCATCAGGCCAAAGCGGAGCTCGAAGCGAAACTCGCCGTCATTCAACGGCAGCAGGAGGTCATTTTCAACCTGGAGACCCCGATCATCCAGGTCTGGGACAACGTCCTCACGCTCCCGATGGTGGGCGTCGTCGACAGCCGGCGCGCCGCGCGGGTCACGGACGACCTGCTCGCCGAGGTCTCGCGCACCCAGGCGCGCTTCGCGATCCTCGATTTGACGGGCGTCGACGTCGTCGATACGGCCACGGCCGGCCATATGCTGAACATCATCACGGCGGTCCGCCTCCTCGGAGCGGAAGGAATCATCACCGGGATTCGCCCGAACGTCGCGCAGACGATGGTTTCCCTCGGCCTCGACCTATCGCGCGTACGCACGCTGGCGACGTTGCGCGACGGCCTCGCCTTCGCGATTCGAAAGCTCAGCGACGACGGCAGCGCCGTGCGCCGAGCCGCCGCGCTGTCCCGCCCGACCCGCAGCGCCGAGCCCGAGTGAAATGATTCGTTGAAATCCTCTTGACTAACGCACGCGGGGGCGGTGTGGTACGCGAGGCCATGGACTCCTCGCTCCAGAACGATCCCGACATCGCCGCGCTCGAGCAAGCCGCGGCGAACCAGCGCAAGAAAAAGCTGCTCATCGTCGGCGGCGTGATCTTGATCCTCCCGCTCTACTGGGGCATGGGTTTTTCGAGCGTTCGCGCCTCCCTCGCGGAGGAAGGGTATACCGACCTCAAGGTCTCGCCGTCGGGGCTGTTCGACTGGAGTTTCGAGGGGAAGAAGGGCGCCTCGACCTGCAGCGGCAGCGTCACCCGCCTGCCGTTCTCCTCCTCGAAAAGCACCTTCTGTTATTCGATCGACGCTTCGGGGCGCGCGAGCGGGTCCGTCGGCACGAGCAAGGATTGACGCGGAGGCGCGTGGCGATGATCGTCGCGACGTCCCGTTCGTCCCGCGAACCTCTACGCCTCGTCGAGCTGCCCTCACGCCCGCTCCGTCCGGACGAGCTGCGCGTCCGCGTCCAGGCCATCGGCGTCAACCCCGTCGATTGGAAAATGCGCGAAGGGGGCCCGCTCGGCACGGCTCAGCGAATCATCGGCCCGTCCGGGCCGCTCGTCGTCGGCATCGATTTCGCCGGTGAGGTCGTCGAAGTCGGGAGCGCTGTCGAGGGGCCGAAGCTCGGCGACCGCGTCGTCGGCGGCACCGATTTCTCCCGCAACCAGCGCGGCAGTTATGCCGACGAGGTCATCATCCGTCCCGATCAATGCGCCGAGCTGCCGACGTCGGTCTCGTTCGACGACGCCGCGTGCCTTCCGGTCGCCGGCGTGACGGCTTGGCGCTGGCTGGAGGAGGCCGATATCCCCGCGAAGCCCGGCGCGCGCGTGCTCGTGCTCGGAGGCTCGGGCGGCGTCGGGCTTTTTGCTTTGCAGCTCGCCCGCTCGTATGGCGCGACCGTGGCGGCCGTGTGCTCGGCGCGGAACGTACCGCTCGTCACGCGGCTCGGCGCCACGGCCATCGATTACAATGCAGGCGACCCGTTCGAGGCCGCGGCTCGCCTCGGCCCCTTTGATCTCGTGCTCAATGCCATGGGCTCGGCGGTGTATCCGTCGTCCGCGTGCCGGAAGCTCTTGACCGCGACGGGCTTGCTCGGGCTCGTGGTCGTTCGGCCCGCCGATTACCCTTCGCTTTTGCTCTCGCGCCGGACGAAGACGCTCCTCGGCAAACCCACACGCGCCGCCCTCGAGCCGCTCGTCGCCGCACTCGCGAAGGGTGAGGTCGAGGCCATCATCGAGGCGAAGTTCCCGCTCGCGCAGGCCGAGGAGGCGCACGTACGGTCCCGCGCCGGCAAGGTCGTCGGCAAGCTTCTGCTCGTTCCCTGAGCCAATTTCACGATTCCGGATCGTCCTGCCTGAGCAATGCGCTGAGGTGCGCGATTTGCCAGGCATGTTCCTCGCTGTGCGCCTGCTCGGCGCGGGTTCGTGCTGCCGCGGAATCGGCGGGCGGAGTCCGCGGTGTCCACAGCGATCGAAGCCACGACGTGAAGCCGCCGGGCGCCGTTTCTTCGGGGATCGAGGCCGCCACGTCCTCGGCGGCGCGGACCGCGGCGAGGCGAGACACCTCGATGGCGGCGCGGCTCGCCGCTGCTTGTCGTCGCTGAACCAGCCGGGTCGCAATCGCGCCGGCATCCAGCTCCGATTTCGCGGCCCACGCGCCCGGTCCCCGTGAAGCGGCCGCTTGCATGGCGGCATCGAGCTCGACGTCGGTCCACATTTCCTCGGCCTTCCATTCGTGCTCCGCGTCGGCCTCGGCCGCGGCCATCTCGGCGGCCGCCTCCGCGACGATGGCCGCCGCCTCGGCCGCGGCTCTTGGCGCGCGGGCATCCCATGCCTCGACGGCCCTGCGCGCCTCCGCGCCCACGTCTGCGAGCACGCGCGCCGGGGCCAGATTCCGCTTCAGCATGGCGTCGGCCAATGCAATGCTGCCGAAGAAACCGTTGGGGGAAGGTTTGTCCTCTTCCGGGGCCGGCTTCCAGGGCCATGACCCTTCGATCCATTGCTGCACCCGCCGGATCGCCTCGCAGCTCGACGCCTCGGGCTCGCGCCGCGCTTCTCGCTCCCCGTCCAGGGCCCGGGCGGCACAATCGCAGGCAAACCGCAGCAGCACGGATGCGGGAATACCCCCCGCGCCGATCACCCGTGCGAGGCGTTCGTCCGCCGCGATCGAACCATCGGCGAGGAGATCGTGTGCGCCTTTCTTGTTCAAGGGATCAGCGACAATGATCCGGCGGCAGCGGATGGACCGCGTCTGCCGGGGAAAACGGATACCACACGACGGCGATCGTGCTCACGCGACCCGAGCTGCACATCAAGGTCACGTCGAGGAACAGGTCCTTCTCGTAATGCTTGCAGGTCGTGTACGCGCCCACCGAATCTGTGAAATCGAGCGCCGCGGCGGCCTCCTCGCAGGTTTTTCCCCAGATGGACAGCGGCCCGTCCGCGTGCTGCTTCACCCAGTCCGCCGCGCCCACGTGGATATCGATCATCAGCCCTCCGGAGGGCATGACCGACACCGTGGGCCCGTCCTTGTACCGGATCTTGTCGCTCTTCCGTTCCCCCTTGCCCCAAGCCGCCTCGACGTCGTCCAGCGTGGCCCTGGCGCGCACGCCTGCAATGGAGAGGAAATCCCGATAGCCGAAGACCTTCGGCGTGGATGCAGGCGGCGGAGGCGGCGGTTCGGAGGGCGGCTCGGCGCCCTTGGGTTCCTGCGTCGTCGTGGTCACGGGCGGCACGGAAGCGGCCACCGGCGGCGTGGGAGCGCTCGCGCAGCCAAGGGCGCCGAGCATCAGCACGAGGGGTATGGATCGTATCGAGGGCTTCACGCGTCCTCCTGCACGAAGTGGCGACGTAGTGTTCCACGAGCCTGCTCGTTCCCGCAAGCCCTTGAAGCTCCGCGTTTTCTTCAGCGCGCACCCGGCCAAGGAAAAACGCCCGCCTCGTCGAGCGCGAGCAAGAACTCCCCGACCATCCGGCCCTGCTCCGCCACACCGCGCGGGCTCCCGATGGCCACGAGTGTCCTCTTGGCGCGCGTGAAAAACGCTTGATCTCCCGTGATCCGTCCGAGCCCCGCGAGGAACCGCGCGGCCTGCGTGTTGCTCACGAACGGCCGCTCGCGCCGCGCGAACACGCCGACCGCCGAAGGATCCTTCGTGTGCGCGAAATATGCCCCCGTCGCCTCGTCGAGCAGTGTTTTCTCCATCGTCTCTGCGATCCGGAGCGCGGTGTCACGGTAGGTCGCGTTTTGCGTGACCTCGAAGAGCCGTACAAGCGCCCGGCCAAACCCCGCGGCGTCCGCGAGATAATGAACCGGCGAACGGTTCTTCGCGTCGTGCTCGACCGCGCCGCCTTGCCCCACGTGGCTCGCCATCACCAGGGCCGCGGCCCGCTCCGCCCGTGCAAGGGCGTCCTTGTCGCCCGACGCCTCGAACAGGGTGCACATCGCCGCAATGGCGAGCCCATTCTCGTAGGCATACACGTGCTCGTCGATCCGCGGAATCCCCAGCTTGCGCCGCCCGGCGTCGTCGAGACGATAGTACACGTCCCCGTCGATGAACGGTTTTCCCTCCTCGTGCGCGCCCACGTCCGCGTCCTGGCTCACGAGGAAACCGCCCTCGGCATTCGACAGGAAGGTCGAGAGGTACCGCGCGATCCCGCGTGCGTCCTCGAGCAGATCCTTGCGGCCCGCGGCCTTGTGCGCGGCGGCGTACGCTTCGAGGTTCGCCGCCTGGTAGGGCATCAATTTCTCGTAATGGGGCTCGGTCCAGGTCGATCCCGCGGAATACTGGTAGATGCCGCCCCAGACCGGATCGAGGATCGCGCGCTGTTTTTCCAGCGTGAACACGGCGCGCCGAAGCGCGAGCGCGTCCCCGTGCGCCGCGCGCCGAAGCTCGAACTGCACGTTCGCGCCGAGCGGCGACTTCTGAAAATCACCCCAGCTCCCCTGTTCTCGGTCGAAATACCGGTCCATGTCGATCGAGACCCGCGCGGCGATCCACGGAAGCGCCTCGGGCGCGGGGACGATTCGCGCCGGATCCGGCGACTTCTCCCCGCTCTCCGCGTCCGCCTGGGCGATCGCTTCGAGGATGGGCAAGAGCTCGTCCGGCGGCAGGTATCCGCGATATTTGCCGATCTCCTCGGCGTCGGGCGAGAGCAGGATCGTCGCCGGCCAGCCCCAGTCGGCATACCGTTCGCCGATGTCCGGGCGCTCGTCGATGTCCACGCGAATGGCGACGAATTTTTCGTGAAGGAGGCGGCCCACGCGTTCGTCGAGGTACGTCGTCTCGTCCATCACGTGGCACCAGTGACACCACGAGGCCGCGCCGTCGAGGAGAATGAATTTCCGCTCGGCGCGGGCGCGCGCGAAGGTCTCCGGCGAGAACGATTGCCACGTGAAGAACTGCTTCTTCTCCTTCGCCCGCGCGAGCGCGAGGTTCACCGCGTCCGGCGTCCCCTCGCGCACGAGCCCGCGCGAGGCGGCGGGGGGCGCTTTGGGCGCGGCGCTGCAGCCGAGGACGAGCACGAGGGCAGGAAGCAAAAGACGTCGCCTCACGCCCCACGTACGCGCGGCCCCGCGCCGCGGATCCTTCACGGATCTCCCGTGGGCTGAATGGCCGTCGTCTCGACCATGAGCATGACGGTCCTCCCCGGGGCCCTCGGCCGATGCATCACCCCTTTCGTGATCGTCGCGCCCTGCTGCGGCCCGAGCTCGATCGTCCGATCCTCCAGGTCGATGAGCAGCTTGCCTTCGAGGACGAAAAAGAACTCGTCGTCCTCGTCGTGCTTGTGCCAATGGAAATCGCCCTCCACGACCCCGAGCCGCACCACGCTGCCATTGACCTGCGTGAGCGTCCGGTTTTGCCATTTCTCGGTGCACGCGGCGACGACGGAGGGGACGTCGATGCGCTCGAGGTGCTGGAACTTCACGTCGAGGTTGATGTTGTACTTGTCGCGGTCGGTCATGCGAGGGCTCCTCCCTGGGCGCGATGCTACCGTCGTTCGCCGGCCACCGCTAGAGGTTCAGCATATGGAGCGCGATCGCCGCGGCGCGCTCCGTTTTTCGTTCTTCGAGGTACGCCGTGATCTCCGGGACGAGCCCGACGAGCTTGCCGTATTCGCCGAGCGCGCGCGTTCGGGCTCTCGACACCTCGAGGAAGTAGATGTGCGCGACCTTCTTCCGATCCGGCGGGTCGGGCTGCATGTAGCCGCGCAAAATCGCGCGCGCCGTATCCATCGACGCGCCGGGCGCGCCCGAGGCGTGGAACGTGATCACACGCTCGAACGAGGGCTGAAAGTACTTCCACACCTCCGCCGTCGCAGAATCGATCGGAATCGGCGCGAGGGCCTGCTGTTCGAGCCAGGCGCGCACCCCGGCGTGCCGCTCGATCCATCCCGGATGAACCAGGAGGGCGCGCGCCACGACCGACCACAAGGGCTGCTCGTCCGCAGGGTAGGCAATCGCCGGATGATGTTCGTCGCGGCTCCGGTCACGCGGGCTGACCTGCTCGGGCTTCGCCGTGAGAAGCTTTTCAAGGAGCTTTACGCGCCGCGCCTCGTCCACGCCGTCGAGGCCCAGCGCGACATCCATGCGGCAAACGGACTCGGTGTCGAGGCGGATGCGCTCTCCGTCGAAGATCGGCGCGATGAACGCGTCGAAGCGTCGTGACGCCTCGGCGGGCGGCAGCCATCGGCCGAGCTCGTTGAGCACGTAGCAGCGGGGCGCATTGAAGCGCAGCGTTTCGAGCTCCTGGTCGAGCTCGCGCACGCGGGCGAGCGCGGCGGCCTCCGGGACCTTTCCGCTCCCAGGCTCCATGTAAAGCAATTCCTCCTGGGCATACATTCGATCTCGTCGCGGCCGCGGGAGCTCCACCCCGCTGACCGATTTCTGCGGGGTATCGAGATCGAAGAGCGCCCCGCGCGCCACCTCCGCGAGGTCCCGCGCCGCGCCCGGAGTGCCCTGCGTCAGCGGGACCTCGCCTTTCGCCGCGAGGATCTCGTTCACGAGCGCCCGCGCCTCCCGCTCCAGGCCAAAACGCACGCCGTACGTGCCCAGATCGTTGATCTGCAGGAGCACGAGCTCCAGCGAGGCCGCGTCCGCGGGCCCTGCGAGCCTCCGCTTGATTTCGGGGAGCGAGCCGCGGAGGATCGCCGGCCCCTTGTCGCCCACCGCGCGCTCGGGATGTCCCCAGAGCATATGCTCATAGATGGCGGAGGTCGCGTCGTGCAAGAGGAGCTGCTCGCGCGCGTCCTTGCTCTTGCGCACCCGATCGAGAAGGAGCCGCCCGCCCTCGGGGACATTGCTGACCACCCAGAACGCGGGAATGCTGGCGAGCGCGAGATATCGGACGAAGGATTTGGGCGGACGTGGCCCGGGTTCGTCCGGGCCGAGCTCGTACTCCGTGATGCTCGCCTCGTCCCGCTTGACGAGCGCCATGAGGATCTCCGCGTCGTGCACGGTGCGGATGCGCGCGACGAGCAAGCGTGTGAAGTGGAGGGGTTTTTCGTCGAACGCCGCCGCGCTCTCCGCTTCGAGCTCTTCGTCGCAAGGCGGCGCGAGCAGGAGATCACTGACGTCGGGGAAAAGCCGGGGGATCGTTTCGAGGATATGGGCTCGGACGAGCGGCGAGGCGCGCTCGGCTCGTTCCCGCTCGCGCCGCATCAGGGCGAACATCTCGTCGGGGACGGGACGGCCAACCTGGGGGACCGCGCCGGTGAGGCACGGCGGAGCGCTCATCGAGCAGGCAGAGAGCGCGAGGGCGAGGGCGAAGGGGACCGCGGCACGGAATTTCATCGGGCAGGCAACATACCGCGACAACCGGGCTCCGTCCCAGGTACTTTCGTGCTTCCGGGTTCGTGCACGAACGCTGTGCGCGCGTCACGCTCCACGCATGGAACGTTTTTCCCTCCTGCTCGCCGGCGTGGTCGGCTTCCTCGGGGTCGCGCTCGGCGCGTTCGGGGCGCACGGCCTCAAGAAATGGGTCACGCAGTTCCCGGACGCCGAGCAGCGCCTCGGCTGGTGGCAGACCGGATCCCAATACCACCTGCTCCACGCCCTTGCGATAGGCCTGACGGCATTGCACCCCACGCCGACGAAGGAGGGCAGCGCCCTCGCGCCCTGGTTCTTCCTCGGCGGGATTTTTCTATTTTCAGGCAGTCTTTACGTCATGACGCTGACCGGTCGTCGCGTGCTCGGCGCGGTCACGCCCCTCGGCGGCCTCATGCTGCTCGCCGGCTGGCTCGCCATTGCGTTGAACGCCCTCTTCGCGACGGCATGACTCCTGCTAGGATCGGGATTGCCGGGGCGCGGATGGGCGCCCCGAAGGAGCCAGAATGATCTTTGCTTTGACGTCCAAGTCTCGTCGCTCGTCTCCTGCTGCCCGACGGCGTGCCACTCTGCGCCACGGGCGCTCCCCGCTCGCCAGGGAGAAAACGCGCCTCGTCGCCCATTTCCGCACGGTCCTCGCCGAGCTGCGCGCCCGTGATACGAGCCACCTTTCGCCCGAGCAACGCGCGGCGCGCGCGGGCTTGATCGCCGAGCTCCAGCGTTATGCCCGCACCGGGCGTTTCCCGCGGAACCTCGATTTCCCTGGGATCCGGATGCCCTATTTCGTCGACGCGTTCGGGACGCGTTGCGCGATGGCGTACCTCATCGAGTCGACGGGCGAGACCGATCTCGTCGCGCGCGTGGCAAGGACGGCGAACAACGCGTTCATTCGCGAGATCGAGGGAGACGCCGCGCTCCGCGCCTGGCTCGATCGGGCGGGGCTCACGGCGGCGGAGGCGGCTCGGATCCAGCCGGAGTATTGCTTCGAGTCCAAGGCCGACGCCTGCTTCTGCAACAATACCGGCGTGGGGAACGTCGCCGTGGCCGAGGCGACCGTGACTGCCGTCACGTCGGGGGGAACGGCCACGGTGAAGGTTGACGTCCTTCACGGCGATGCCTCCGTCGCCATGGTGGGCGACACGCTCACCAACGTTTCGAATGCAGGCAACACCGTCGGTGCCCCGGTGCTCGTCCCGATCCACGAGCAAGGCGCCGGCCTGGCGGTGCGGCTCGACGCGAATGGAACCGCGGAGGTCGTCTGCGGGTTCGACGTGCCCAAGATCTCGAAGCAGGACGCGATCAACGCAATGCTCGCGACGACCAGCGACGGCGAGGGTTCTGCCTGCTCGAACTACCTCGCGAAGAAGGACGCCGTATGGGGCGAGTCGCAGTGCGACGGGAGCGACGGCGGCGGCTGTGCGCTCACGGCCGGAGGCAGTGGCAGCGCGTCTCCGCTGCTCCTCGGCTCGCTCGTGCTCGCCGCCGCGACGTTCGCGCGACGGAGGCGCGTGGCCCGGAAGCGAAAGGCGTCGACGCAAGCCTTTACGAATCGCTAGCCCACGCGCCGCGCGCGTGAAGGAGCCTCCGGGGCGTCCGGTCTGGACAGGCCCCGGAGGATTCTGTATATCCGTTTCGAGGAACGGATGAAGCGGCACGCACCCACGAGCGCCGCCGGAGAAGGCAAGGCGCGGAAACTCGTGAAGATCGGTCCGAGCGGGAAAGCTCGCGTCGCGCCGATGCCCGAGCGTGCGCCCGTGGAGATGGTGAGGCGGCGTGCGCCTGCCGAGCGCCATTCTCTCCCCACGCTCGCCTCCCGGCGGAGCGGAGCGGTCCGCGGCGTGGGCGCTTGTTATGCCTGCGCGGTGCTCGGGGAGGTTCGCCTGTACGAAGCGGTCGACGTGGGCAAGGTGCTGCTCTGCGGCCCTTGCGCGGACAAGGCGCGCAACGAGACGTTCGGCCGTCCCGAGCCGCTCGACCACGCCATCATGGTCGGCGGGTTCGAGACGAACCGCAGGCGGCACTGATCACGTCGTCGCGCCCTGGAGGATATCCATCGCCTCCCGGAGCATGCCCTGGGGCACGTAATGGTCCCCGTCGAATTCGCGGTACGTCACGTGATATCCCGCGGCTTCGAGAGAGGGGACGATGTTCCGGCTGCATCGAACGGGGAGGACGGGGTCGTTCACGCCGTGGCTGATGAAGACCTCGGGCGCCCCCACCTGCGTGAGCGGCCGCATGAATCCGGGGGAAAACGCGAAGACGAATCGGAAGAGGTCGCCATTCGTGAGGCCGAGGGAGAGGGCATACGAGGCCCCATCGGAAAACCCCTCGATCGCTATCCGCGTGGGGTCCACGGCGAGGCAATCAAAGGCGGCGGTGAGCGCGCGATCGATGCGGGCGACGTCCGAGCCGTATCCGCCGCGGAGCAGGTCCCACGTCGAGCCAAACGAATCGGGCGCGACGAGGATGACGCCGTCGCGCTCGGCTTCCGGGCGAATGGCGTCGATGCGATGGCGGGCCTCGCCGCCGGCGCCGTGCAGGCAGAGCATCAGCGGGGTCGGGCGGGCGGGATCGTAGCTCGAGGGGATGAAGAGGATCCCGTCGCGTTTGTCGCCGAGGCCGAGCGGCCTGTCGCCGCGCTGGGCGTCGTCGCGGGGGCCGGGCGTGGGGCGGGCGTGCAATCGACCGAGGTCACGCGGATCGAGCTTTCGTGCAGCGCGCATGGTGATCTCCCCGAGGGAGGTGGTGCATGCGCCGGCCCAGACGGAAGGGGGGCCCTGCAAATCCGTGTCGTTCCTCGAACGGGCGCATGATACCGTCCGCGAATGGCGAAGAAGCGGGAGGTTCAGGTCAACGCGGTATCTCGTTACGAGAAGTCGTCGGGCCGCCTCGTGCTCGAAGAATATTCGAGCTGCGAGGTGCCGGCGGGGTGTGGCGGGGCGATCCTCCGATGGATCGACCCGCAAGAAGCGCTGCCGCTGCACCTGTGGGGCTGGACGACGGGCGGGGCCGACTTCTTCTTCGACGGCGCGCCCTTCACGTCGAGCCGCGTCGATGCGCGCGCGGGGCGCCACGTGCTCGCGCTCTCGGTGCGCCCGAAGGACGGCCTGCCGCCGCAGCTCGCGCTCGCGCTCAGGTACTCGGACGACGGCCCCGAGGGGACCGTCGAGCCCGATCGTTCGCGGTCGATCGGGCGCAAGGTCGAGGTCCTCTCGGGCGCGGGTGCCGTGATGCTCGGATCGACGACGCCGCCGAAAGGGGAGGGATGGCGCGAGCCTGGTTTCGACGACAGCGGTTGGCAGCCCCTCGTCCGCATGAAGGCCGCGACGAAGGATCCCGAGAAAAACTGGCACCTCGAGCAAGTGCTGAAGACGGGCGCGCGTGTCATCGGTTTGCCAGGACAGACAGGTCCGCTCTGGGTGCGCTGCACCTTCGACATCGCCCTGGGAGGTGCCCCGTGAGCCCGCGCCCGCCCCTCGTGCTCGTGCCGCAGTTCTTCGGATCGACCGTCTTCGATCGACGAACTTCGCGGTATTTTCCCTTCGATCACGAAGCGACCGACGTCCTGCTCCGCGCTCGCTCGGTCTCGCTCGGCGATATGATCGACGCCGCCCCGCCCGAGCGAAAGGATGCGCTCGGCGCGTTCGCCGAGGCGTTCTATCGCAAGGACTTTTTCACCCACGATTTGCGGTTCGACGGGGAGGCCCTCGACCTCGTGCCGCCGGCCGATCATCTCACGGGGCCACTCGCCGTGCACCTCGAGGTCGTTGCCGCGTGCAACCTCACCTGCTCGCATTGCTTCGCCGGTGAGCTGCCGCGCCGCGAGCCGCCGCTCACGCTCGCCGAGCTCGATACGTTGTTCGCCACGCTGGCCCGAATGGGATCGTTCCGCCTCGGTCTCACGGGCGGCGAACCGCTGCTCCGCAAGGATCTCTTCGACATCCTCGATCTCGCGACGAGCCACGGCCTGCACCCGTGCCTCACGACGAACGCGCTCATGCTGACCGAGGAGACCGCGAAGAAGCTCGGCGAACGGTCGCTCGTCTGGCTCAACGTCAGCCTCGATGGGGCGACGGCCGCGACGAACGACGCGGTCCGCGGCGCGGGGACGTTCGATCGGGTGCTCGAGAAGCTCGCGATGCTCCGTGCGCACGCGCGATTCTCGCTCGCGTTCACGGTGATGCGGCACAATGCCGACGAGGCGCGCGCGTTCGCCGAGCTCGCCGCGAAGACGGGCGCATTCACGGCCGTGTTCCGGCCGCTTTATCCCGTGGGTTCGGCCGAGGCGCGGGAGGAGCTCTGGCCGTCGTTCGCCGACTACGAGCGCGCGCTCGATTCGATCTGGACCCTCGGCGGAGACGAGGCGGGCCGCTCCGCCGCGGTGCGCGCGATCGATCCGTTCTCCCCGAAGAGCCGCCACGATTCGCAGGCCGTCGTCCACGACAACTGGGGGTGCGGCGCGGGCAATACGGTCTGCTCCATCTCCGTCGGCGGCGACGTGAACCCCTGCAGCTTCCTCGGGCCCACGTTCGTCGAAGGCAACATCCGTCGCACCCCGTTCGATCGCATCTGGAGCGAGGGCGAACGATTTCGCAGAATCCGCGGGCTGCCCGGCGACGGCACGGGCACAGCGACGTTCGGCGGCGGTTGCCGCGCGCGCTCGCTCGTCATTGCCGGAGACGTCAATGCCCCTGATCCCTGGCTCGCCGAGCATGAGCGCGTACCGGCCCGCCGCAATCCGCTCACTGTGCTTCGGGCGCAGCGGAGGCTCGCATGAAACCTTTCGACACGGAATGGCTCCTCTCGGCCGAGCGCGTTTTGCCCTCGGCCGCGGAGCTCTTGAACCTCGCCGCGAACCTCGCCGCGCAAGGAGAGCTCGAAAAGGCCGCGACCGCCTGCGACGCCGCATTCAACGTCGCCCCGGACGATCCCGACGTCACCTCCGCGCGTGCGCTCCTGCTCGATCGGCTGCGCCTCGAGGAGCACGGCCTCGTCTTTCGATACGTGCCCGCGGGGCCCTTTCTCATGGGCGCGGAGGACGGCGACCCCGACGAGCGGCCCGTGCACGCGGTCGAGCTCGACCCATTCTGGATCACCGAAGTCCCCATCACGTGGTCCGCGTATCACGCCCTCCTCGGCTGGCCGCCGCCGCCTTCCGGCTTGCCCCAGCACAAACCGATGCGGGACCCGAAGACGGGGAAGTACGACAACGAGCTGTTTTCCCTTCACAACGACCACAAGATTCGCCGCCAGTATTGCGAGAGCGAGACGATCCAGGCCCGCGACTGGCACGCACACGCCCCCGAGCAAGCGTGGCGAAGCGGCCGCGACGGCGAGCACGTGACGACCTCCAAAGAGTTGTTCGGCGACGTCCCGCGGAACGACGCGACACGCCCCTGGACGTACGACCAGAAGCCGATGGTCGCGGTCTCGTGGGCGCAGGCGAACGCGCTCGGAACGGCCCTGTCGAACGAGCGCGTGATCTACCGTTTGCCCACCGAGGCCGAGTGGGAGAAGGCCGCCCGTGGCGGGTTTGTCGGCCGTCGTTATCCGTGGGGCAACGATCCGCCCACGCCCGAGCTTTGCGACTTCGGTCGATTCGACGCGTTCTCGATCCGTCCGCCCCAGGCCCTCCCGCCGAACGGGTACGGCCTTCGCGGGATGAGCGGCGGCGTGCGGGAATGGACGGCCGACGGATACGACGCCGCGTACTACGCCGAGAGCCCGCGCGCGCGCCCCACGGGACCCGCGACGGCGAGGCGGAAGCAGCGCGTGCTCCGCGGAGGCTCGTGGGCCGATTGCGCGTGGGCGGTGCGTGTCTCCTTCCGCATGGGCCTCGACCCCAACAAGGCGAGTGATCCGACGATTGGATTTCGCCTGTGCCGGACGGTCCGAGGGACGACGCGGCGCTGACCTCTGCACGCGCGGACCGGGCGGTGCGGGCCTGCCCCGCGCGTGGTCCGCGCTACCCGCCGCCAAACTTTCGTTTGTCGCCGGAGCAAGGTTGTGGCATCGTAACATCATGCCCAGACGAACCATACCTTCTCCCGCAGCCGCCAAGGTCGGCGCGCGCATCCGCGCGCTTCGCCTCGAGCGAGGTCTGTCCCTCCAGCACGTTGCCGATGTCGGACAACTGTCGAAGGGGCATCTCTCCAGCATCGAGCACGGCCTCGCGGCGATCACCATCGAGACGCTCGTGCGCATCGCGCAAGGGCTCGACCTATTGCCGATGGATCTGCTCACGTTCCCGGAGGACGACGAGCGCGGTCGCATCGCCGACATCATCCGCACCAAGATCGGAAAATAAGAGCTGCCGAAGCTCCGGCGTGAGCTCTCGGCGCGCGGCGCGGGCAAGGCCTGAGATCGCCCCGGGGGGGGGTCGCTCCGTTCTCCACGCCACGCCTTCCGTGCTACCATCCTGTCCATGCAGGACGCTCTCGCTGCGCTCACGGACGCCGTGCGGTCCACGCAAGCCGACCAGATCTTGATCGTCACGGGCGCTGGCGTCAGCCACGCCAGCGGGATCCCCACGTTCCGCGGCAGCGATCCCGACGCCATCTGGAAGCGCGACGTCACCGAGCTCGGCACCCACGCGTTTTTCTGCGAGGACCCGGCGGGCTCGTGGCAATGGTATCTTTCGCGATTCGAGAACCTCGAAGGCAAAAAGCCGAACCCGGGGCATCACGCCATCGCGGCGCTCGAGCGATTCCAGATCGAAAGGGGCGGCGAGTTCCTCCTCATCACGCAGAACATCGACACGCTGCACGAGCAGGCCGGGTCGCAGCGCATGATCAAGGTCCACGGGACGAGTGATCGGTATCGGTGTTCGCGGGTCGACTGCGAGCTCGGCGCCCCGGCGGGATCGATCGCGGCGAGTGAGGTCGATCTCGCGGCGTTCCGGGCAAACCCTGTGGAGGCGAACGTGCCTCGTTGCCCTTCGTGCGGCTCCTTTCTGCGGATGCACGTCCTCTGGTTCGACGAGACGTATGCCGGCCACCACGATTACCACTGGAGGCGGGTGGGCTTCGCCGCGCAGGTGCAGGCGCAGCTCGTGATCTTCGCGGGCACGTCCTTTTCGGTTGGCGTGACCGATCTCGTGACGAAACTCGCGCTCCGGCGGCGCGTGCCCGTCTTCAACATCGACCCCACGCCCCGCGTCCACGAGCGGGGCATCATGTCCATCGCCGCCGGCGCGGAGGTGGCGCTCGTCGAGGTTTGCAAGCGGCTCGGCGTGGCCGATGCGGCGGGGTGGGCCTGAACTTTCTTGCCTCCGCGCCGCGAAGCTCGTAGATGGGCGCGACCTTGGGTGCACTCCGCGGTAGCCTCACGTTCTCGCGCTTCTACGTTACCGGTGATATCCCCGACGATGTTCCCGGAACGACGCTGAAGCGCATCCGTGCCAACGCTTTCCAGCCTCTCTCGCCCGACGACGAGAAGAACGAGGGCGCGGGCTGGGCCAACATCGAGGAGCCCTTCGACACGGACCTCGATCACGAGAAAGTCTTTTACAACGAGTACGTTTGTCTGGGCCTGCGCCTCGATCGCTGGGTTATCCCCGGGCCGCTGCTCAAGGCCCATCTGCGCGAGGCCGAGCAGGCGCTCCTGGCCAAGAGGGGGCTCGAGCGCCTCGGCCGACAGGCGAAGGCCGATTTGAAGACGATGGTCGTACGCAAGCTCCGGCGCCAGCTCGTGCCTTCGATGAAGAGTTACGACATGGTGTGGAATTTGCGAACGAACGTGCTCCATCTGTACAGCCAATCCGAGCGCATCGCGGCCCTGCTCGATGACCTCTTCAAGCGCACGTTCAAGGTCGACCTCGTGCCTGAGAGCCCGGGCACGGCCGCCGATCGCCTGGGTCTCGACGCCACGGAAGTGCGGTCCTTCGCTGGGCTCGAGCCGATGACGCTTGCCCGATTGGAAGAGGAGGCGCGCTGATGGAGCTCTTGGATCTCATCGAGGGGCGTCGCTTCATGGGGCGCGAATTCGTGGTTTGGCTCTGGTTCGAGAGCGAGATGCAGGAGACGAACCTGCACCCGACGGGCGGCGATCCGGTCTCGATGTGGCTGGAGGCGCAGATCACGCTGGTGCTGGAGAAAGAGGAGAGCCGGCTCAAGGGCGCGATTCCGGCCTCGTCGCCGGAGGCGAAGGAGGCGCTCCGGCAGGGCAAGCTCCCGAAAGAGGCGAAGATGCGCCTCGTGCGCGGGGAGCGCGAGTATGCCTGGACGCTCAAGGCCGATTCGCTGGGGCTCTCGGGCCTCAAATTGCCCACGCAGCTCAAGAAGAACGACGAGAAACACGAGGTGTTTTACGAGCGCATGATGCTGCTCGAGGAACTCGAAACCTCGCTCTCGGCGCTCTATGCGGACTTCGTGCGCATGCGCCTCGCGGATCCCTGGGACGACGAGGTCGTGCCGCTCATGAAGAACTGGGCGCACGGCGAGAAGCCGGATGCGGGGGCGTACCTCGCCACGAAACGCGCGGTGCTCGGCGAGAAGCGGAAAAAGAAGCGGTAGCCGCGGAACCACCGGCGCTCCTTGACAGGGAATGGCATTGGGCGATAGGACTCGTATGGGTCGCTACGGCGCTTGCTTTTCCTGGAGGAAGTCATGAATCATCGTGGTTTTCGGGGCCGGTGGATTCCGCTCGTTCTGGCAGGCGTGGCTGCCGTGGTCGCGGCGTCCGGATGCTCGGATGACCCGTCGTCGTCGAATACGGGCGGCGCTGGCGGGACCGGCGCGGGAGGGAATGGCGGCGCTGGCGGCGGCACGGGCGGCGCGGGCGGCGCGGGCGGCACCGGCGGCGCGGGTGGTGGGCTCGCGGAGCGCGCGTCGGCGCGTATGTTCCTGTCCGGGCACAGCCTCACCGACAATCCATTGCCGGACCACGTCCTGACCATCGCGCAGAGCCTCGGGAAGGATTTCAATTTCAACGAGCAGATCGGCATCGGCTCGCCGATCCGGGTGAGGACCAAAGGCGGGAGCTTCGACGCGCCGGACTGGCCTGGATACAGCACCGGGAAGAACCGCGAAGGCAGCGACATGAACGTGATCGAAGAGCTGCTCTCCCCGAAGACGCTCGGGCCCGGCGAGCTCTACGATACGCTCGTGATTACGGAGCGGCACGACATCCTGGGCACGATCTGGTGGGAGGATACGTTCGGCTTCCTGCGCCATTACCACGACCGATTGATCGACGGAAACCCGGCCGGGCATACGCTATTTTACCATAGCTGGCTCGACGTCGACAAGAATGCCCCGAAGACGTGGATCGACCACGAGAAGAACGCGCTTTACGCGTGGGAATGCGTGGCGAGCAAGGTGAACCTTTCGCTCGCGGCCGAGGGGCGGACCGACCGGGTGGAGGCGCTCCCCGCGGGCGCGGCGCTCGTCGATCTCGTGGAGCACATCTTGAACGACGAGGTACAAGGCATCACGGGCACGACGTCGCAGAAGCTCGACATGATCTTCAGCGACAACGTCCACATGACGCCGCTCGGCGCGTATTACCTGGCACTGGTCACGTACGCATCGATCTTCCGCGCCTCGCCGGTCGGCGCGGCCGTCCCCGCGGAGATCAATGCCGAGCCGGCGGCCGACATGCAGAAGATCGCCTGGGACTTCGTGCGCGCCTATTACAGCCAGCCGACGCCGGGCGAACATACGATGGAGGAATGCAGGACGTTCATCTCGCAGAACGTCTGCGCCACGTTCTGGACCTTGCTCAACGAGCCCGGCCAGGTCGCCCCCTGCCAGGCGGATTTCGCGAACGCGAACGCGGAGCAGAACCCCTTCCGCTGGCCGGATCCGCAGTTGAAGTTGTGGCCGGATCCGTAAAGCCACCGCCGGGGGTGGCTGGGCTCCCCGAGAGCGCGTTCGTCACGGATGCCAGGAGAGAACCATGAAATCGTCGCCGCATCGTCCCGCCACCCTCGCGCTCCATGCAGGTTTGCCCGAGGGCGCCCCGCGTGCCGTGGGCGCTCCCATTTCGCCCCCCATCACGACCACGACGAGCTTCCACACGGCCCCGGACGCCGTCGGTTTTTCCGCGGCCGATCTCCAGGAGGCTGCGCCGCATTTCTATACGCGCTGGGGCAATCCCACGATCGAGCTTCTAGAGGGGCGGCTCGCCGCGCTCGAAGAAGGCGCGGCAGCCGTCTGCTTCGCGAGCGGAATGGGGGCGGTCTCGGCGCTCTTCTTCGCAAGGCTTGGCGCGGGCGCGCATCTCGTCCTGTCCGACGTGTGTTATGCCGGCGTCGCGGAACTCGCGCACGAGACCCTCCCGCGCTTCGGGATCGAGGTGACGACGACGAACACGGCCGATCCCGAATGCGTCGCAGCCGCGATCCGGCCCGGCGCGACGCGCCTCGTGCACATCGAGACGCCGGCGAACCCCATTTTGAAGCTCTCGGACATCGCAGCGATTGCGGAGGTCGCGCATGCGGCCGGGGCCGAGCTGTCGGTCGATTCGACGATCGCGACCCCCATCGCGACTCGGCCCCTCGCGCTGGGCGCCGATTACGTGGTGCATTCGCTGACGAAGTACATCTGCGGCCACGGCGATACGATCGCCGGCGCGGTCGTTGGGCGGAGCGCGGAGCGGATGGCAGCGTTGCGCAAGGAGGCGTTGATCCATTACGGCGCCGCGCTGCACCCGTTCGCGGCCTGGCTCGTCTTGCGCGGGCTGGAGACGCTTCCCGCGCGTATGCGGATCCACGAGGAGAACGCTCGGCGCGTGGCGACCTGGCTCACCGCGCATCCACGGGTCGCCGCGGTCCACTGGCCGGGCTTGCCGAGCCACCCGCAACGCGCGCTCGCCGAGAGGCAGATGCAAAATGCGTCGGGTCTGCTCGCGTTCACGGTGAAGGACGGCAGCCCGGCGCTCGCGAAACAGTTCGCCGAACGGCTGCGGGTCATCTCGTATGCCGTTTCGCTCGGAAAAACGAAGAGCCTGCTTTTCTACATCCCGACGGACGACATCCTTCGCACGTCGTTTCGCCTCGCCGGGGCGCAGGAGGCCGCGTATCGGGCCGCGGCGGGCGAGGGGGTCTTTCGATTGTCGGTGGGCCTCGAAGACCCGGACGATCTCATCGCCGATCTCGATCAGGCGCTCGGGGGCTGAAACCCGCGCAAAGGCAGGTCCGGCCGCTGGAGCCAGTTGTCCGCGGGGTAATACGCGTCCGCCTCGACGACGTGCATCGTATAGGCATGCCTCGAGCGATCCGAGCGGTTTTCCGCGCTTCGATGCGGCAAGAGCCCATGCAGCACGACCAGCGTCCCGGCCGGGACCTCGAGGGGAATGGCGCCGTCCTCGACGAGGGGCGCCTCGTCCAGCACCTCGAAGCGCGTGCCCCCGCGCCCGTCCCGCAAAAAACGCTTCTTGAGCCCCTGCCGATGGCCGCCGGGCACCGCCCACAAGCAACCATTCTCGATCGTGGCGTCCTCCAGCGCGAACCACAGGCCCGTCACGGTCACGGGCTCCGTGTAGAGGAACGTGGCGTCCTGGTGGCAAACGACCTCACCGCCGATGTGGGGCTGCTTGAAGATGTACATCGATTGAAGCAAGACCGGTCGGGACAGGCCGAGCTCGGTCGCCAGCGCCGCGAGCTCGGGCGTGCGCGAGAATCGATCGAAGACCGGATCGAGGTCGTGCATCGCGTGGCCGATCTTGTTGAGCGCGCGCTCCTTGGGCACGCGCAGGCGGCCATCCGGCCCGATCGCGCCCTCCTCGAGGAAGAAACGGATCTTGTCGCCTGATTCGAGGAAATAGTCGTCGGAGGTGCGCGTCTGCTCGTGCGTGGTGAAGATCGAGCGGTGCGCCTCCGGGTCGAAGGCGGCGACGAGCTCCTCGGCGCGGCGCTTCAGCGCGAGGCACGCTTCGACCGAGACGAATCCGGACAGGACGAGGAAACCGTCGCGCTGGAAGGCGTCGCGGCGCTCGGACAGGGCGATGGGCCGGGGCATGGTTCGATTCTCGTAGTCCTCCCAGACCCGGCTGTCCATGGCGTGGCGGAGAGGTTCTTGCGGCATGCCGAGCCGTCGTGCGCGGCAAGTGTTGCGTGGGGGCGAATCGAGGCTTACGATGCCCCCATGCATCGGCACCCCTGGCGAATCGTGCGCGCGCTCCGCGTGCTTTTCGCCTGCCTCATGCTGATGCTGCCGGCCGCACCGGCGCGTCATGCGCAGGTCGTTCCGGACACGGTGGTCTTCGTCGCGTATGCCGCGACCGCGCTGCAGGTCGCCGCGGCGGCGCACGAGGTCGCGCCGGAAAACGCCGAGGCGCCGCGCGCTGGGATCGAGACCCGGCCCGCGAAGGCGGCCTCGTTCGTCCGGGCCACGGCGCCTCTCCCGGCCGATCCGAGCGTCCCGTTCGTCCCCGCGGATCGCTGGCTCCTTCATTGCGCTCTCCTTTGCTGAATTCGACGGCCTTTTCCGCGGCCTTCAATTCCACAGCAAGGAGAAAGCGATGTCGCCTTTGGCTGAACGCCCTCGAAGGAGAGCCTGGCGGCGCTTCGTCCGTCGCCTGCTCCATTCGTTTCGTTCGATGGGCCGAATTGGCCTTTTGCTCGGCTCGGCCATGTTCCCCGGGATGCCGCCCCCGCCCCCGCCTCCACCTCCGCCGATCGAGGAGCAGGCTTCGGGCGGAAAAAAGCTCGCCGAGCTCTAGTTTCTCGCGGCGGCATAACGACGGGCCGCATCCACGCGCCCGGCGTTCTGTGCTACCTCACGCCGCATGCTGCTCACCCGCGCCGAGTCCACCTCCTTCCGCGAGACCTCCCTCCACGCCGACGTGATGCGCTTCGTGCGCGCGCTCGAAGCGCGGAACGACCCGCGCCTCCACGTCACGACGTTCGGCACCTCGCCCGGCGGCCGCGAGATGCCCCTCTTGATCCTCTCGAAGGACCACGTCCGCACGCCCGAGGAGGCCCGGCGCAGCGAGCGCCCCGTCGTTCTCATGCTCGACGGCATCCATCCCGGCGAGGTCGAGGGCAAGGAGGCGAGCCTCGCGCTCGTGCGCGACCTGCTCGACGGCCGCCACCCCGATTGGCTCGACACAATCACGCTGCTCGTCGTCCCGCTCTTCAACCCGGACGGCAACGACGCGCTCGATCCCGCCAATCGACGGCTCGATCTGAAAAAGCTCACCGGCCAACTCGGCCCCGTGGTCGGGACCCGCACGCAGAGCCAGGGCATCAACCTGAACCGCGATTACATGCGCCAGGCCGCGTCCGAGATGCGGGCCTTGCAAAATAACGTCTGCATTCCGTGGGCGCCCGACCTCACGATCGACAACCACGCGACGAACGGCTCGGTGCACCGCTTCCACATGACCGTCGACGTGCCCCACACCGTCGAATCGGGCCGGCGCGAGCCGATCGATTTCATGCGCCAGCGGCTCGTCCCGGAGGTCATCGCCGCCGTGCGCGCGCGCGGGTTCGAGAGCGGCTGGTATGGCAATTTCGTCGAGGACGAGCGCGTGCTCGACGCAGGCGGTGAGGTCGACGCGGCATCGGCCGTGGGCCTCGGCTGGATGACGTACCCGCACCACCCGCGGTTCGGCTCGAATTACCGCGGCCTCACGAACCGGCTCGATCTGCTGCTCGAATGTTATAGCTACCTGCCGTTCGAGGAGCGTGTCCGTACCGCGACCGCGTGGCAGATCGAGACGCTCTCCTGGGCCGCCAAGCATGCTGACGACATTCGCCAGGTCATTGCCTCGAGCGCCGCGCCGCCGGAGAAGGTCGCCGTGCGGTATCGCCTCGATCGCATGGAAGCGCCGGCCTTGGTCCTCACGCGTTCGCCTCGCACGCTCGACGGCGCGCCCGTCTCCGTGAAGATCCCTTATCTGGGGCGATTCGTGGGCACGGTCGTCGTCGATCGACCCCGCGCTTACCTCGTCCCGCCCGCGCTCGCCGAGCACCTGCGCCGCCACGGATTGCGCGTCGAGGCGGCCGAGGGCGCGCACGACGTCGAGGTCGCGCGTGTCACCTCGCTCGGCACGGAGGGAGGGCGCGGGATCCTGGAGGCTGCGGCCGTCGGTGAGGTCGCGGTGGAGTGGCAGGAGGATCGACGAACCGTGCCCGCGGGATGGTCGCGGGTCGATACGCACCAGCCGCTCGGCGCCATCGCGGTGTATCTTTGCGAGCCCGAAAGTGACGATGGCGCGGTCGAAAACGGGATTTTGCCGGTGCCCGCCGTCGGCGACGAGCACCCGGCGCTGCGCGTCCGCTGAGCGCTCGCGCGGGTTGACAACCGCCTCTCCGAAGCAGACATGAGCCACCTGGTTCAGGAGAAGGGTTGGTGAAAAGTTCCATCGAGCCGCCCGATGACCCCATGCGCTCGCCTGCCTGCTTCGGCGATACCCGAATACCGTCCGAGCTCATTCAAAAGTGGCAAGGGGTCGTCAATCTCGTCGCCGACATCGTACGGGTCCCTGCCTCCCTGATCATGAAGGTCGAGCCGCCGGAGATCGGCGTCCTCGTCGCCAGCGAATCCAAGGGAAATCCCTACGAACATGGCGAGAAGGCGGCGCTCGACACCGGGCTCTACTGCGAGACCGTGATGTCGACAAAAGAGCGGCTGCTCGTTCCCAACGCCCTGGTCGACGAGAAATGGAAGTGCAATCCCGACATCAAGCTGGGAATGGTCTCGTATCTCGGTTTTCCCATCACCTGGCCGAGCGGGGAGGTCTTCGGCACGATCTGCGTCCTGGATACCAAGGAAAACGCTTACAGCGAGCTCTACGAGCGCCTCCTCTTGCAGTTCCGTGACGTGGTCGAGGCAGACCTCCGGGTCTTGTGCGACTTCGACGCTCGGCTCGCCCGAGAAGCCCGCGCGAGAATCGAGGGGCTGCAGGCCAGCGAGCGTCAACTTCAAGAGGCCGTCCGGCTGCGGGACGAGTTCCTCTCCATTGCATCGCACGAGCTCCGCACGCCCATTGCCTCGCTCCAGCTCATGGTGCAGGCGTTGACCCGAGGCGTCGTGTCGCCCACGCCCGAGGCCACGCTCCGCGCCTTCGGCCTGGCGGAGCGGCAGATCACGAGGCTGACCCGGCTCATCGAGGAGCTCCTCGAGGTCTCGCGGATCCAGGCGGGGCGCCTCTCGTTCCAGTTCGAGCGGCTCGATCTCGTGGCCTTGGTCCGTGAGGTGGTGCAGCGCTTCGAGGTCGAATCTGCCCGCGTCCGCTCCCCCCTGTCGTTTCACTCGGAGCAGCCTGTCATGGGCCTCTGGGATCGGAGCAAGCTCGAGCAGGTCGTGACGAACATCCTCTCCAACGCGCTGAAGTTCGGCGCGGGCAAGCCCATCGAGATCTCCGTCGAGGAGGCGCCGATCGGGACCGGCCGGATCGTCGTCACCGACCACGGAATCGGGATTCCTCCCGAGTGCCTCCCGCGCATTTTCGAGCGCTTCGAGCGCGCCGTGTCCGCGCAGGCATACGGCGGGCTGGGGCTCGGGCTCTACATCGTCCGCAGTATCGTCGAGGCGCTGGGAGGCACCGTCCGGGCCGATAGCCTGCTCGGCAGCGGGTCGACCTTCACCGTGGAGCTCCCTTGCAACGTAGGAGGACCCTTACCTTGAGCACCAGCAACGTCCTCGTCGTCGACGACGACCCCGATATCCTCGAGACGACGCGTTTCGTCCTGGAGAGCGCCGGTTATCAGGTCTCGACGGCCGCAAACGGCAACGAGGCGTTGAGCCGCCTGCATTGCGAGGCAGCGCCGTGCGTGATCCTCCTCGATCTCATGATGCCGGTGATGGACGGCTGGGCGTTCCGGGCCGAGCAGGTGCGCGATCCCGGGCTCGCCGGCATTCCGGTCATCATCGTCACGGGGGCTGGCAGGGGCGCCCGGAGTGCGGAGTCCCTCGGCGCCGCCTGCCTTTTGGAGAAGCCGGTCGACCTCTCCACATTGCTCTCGAAGGTGGGGTGCTACTGCAAGACCGGAGCGGACGAGCCCTGTGCGTCCCCCGGAAACCTTTGCGCGAGCCAGGCCTCCACCTCTTCCGGGTGGAACCCGAACGGGCCCATGCCGCCCTTGTAAACGACCTGCCCCTTCTCGTCGATCACGTAAAGCCGCTCCGGCCAGGCCGCATACGCCGCGTTCGCGGGGTTCTCGATCGGATCCACGAGGAGCGGGATGTCGTACTGGAATCGCTTCACGAAATCGGCGGCGATGGCGACGCGCGCCTCCGTGCTCCGCGGCTGCGGGTAGCAGACGTTGTGCTGCTCGTTCACATCCATCTGCCATTCATCGGTCGGGTGGGCCTCCTTGATGTAAATGGTGAGGAAACGGGCGCTCTTGCCATAACGCCCGGACATCGCCTTCAGACGCTCGACCGAGCGCCGGAACGGCGGTCATGTGAAGCTGCCAAAGATCAAAACGAGCGGCTTTTCCCCGATGTACGCCGCGAGCTTCTCCCGCCGCCCCTCCGCGAGCGCGACGAGCTCCACGTCCGGCGCCGCGTCGCCGACCTTGAGCCGCCCTTCCTCCCGCTGATCGTACCGCAACATGCCGATCACGTTGCGCGGGCCCATCCACCCCACGAATGCCGCGCCCCCCGCCACGAGGAGCGCGGCCACCGCGACCAGAGCCTTCTTCGTCCGCGTCATGGCCTCTTCGTTTACCATGTCCGCGAAGAGGTTGGAAGGGTCACGAACTAACGCTTCTGGTACCGGGGCTGGTAGAGCTCGACCTCCACGCCGCCCGGCATGACGAAGTGAATCACGAAGCCATACCCACGATCCGTGATTTCGTCCTTGAACTCCACGCCGCGGCCGCGCAGCTCGGCCACCGTTGCGTGGATGTCGTCGCAATAAAACGAGACGTTGTGCGTGCCCGTGGGCGGGCGGCCCTCGGTCGGGTGGCAGCCGATGTCCGCCTCCGGGAGGTCGAAGATGAGCCAGCCTTCGCCGACGTCGGTATGCGGGAGGCCGAGCTTGTCGCGAAGGAACGCGCGCATCGCCTCGGCCTCGCTGCTGTAAAACATCGCGTGAACGCCCTTGATCACGGAGACCTCCCTCGCGCCGTTCGGCGCAGCGACGAACGCTAGCAGCTCACGCGGAGCGGAGGAATCCGAAACGACAAACCTCGGCGCGTTCCGGGTTGTCGCGTCAACCGTTTGTCGGCGGTCAAGGGCTTCGCTTTTCGTTCGGGCGCGGCGCAGGAGCCGGGCCCGCCGAGGCCGACGCGGACGCGGCCGGCGCCGCCGAGAGCGCCGTGACGCGGCTTTGCGCTTGTCGTTGCAGATCCGCGACCAAACGCCCGTCGGGGCCGCTCGGTGTGAGCGCGAGCAGTTTTTGGTAAGAGCCGAGCGCTTGCTCCTTTTCCCCGAGATCCTCGCTCGCGATGCCGGCCCCGAGGAGCGCGGGCGCCGAGGTCGCGTCGCTCGCGAGCACGCCGCGGAAGACGTCGAGCGCGGCCGCGGCCTTTTTTTGCCGCACGAGCGCAAAGCCGAGCGCATTTCCCGTCTCCGGAACGGGGCGCATCTGCATCGCGGCCCGGAGCGCGCGCTCCGCGTCCTCGAGTTTGCCCGCGCCGAGCAGCGCCTGGCCGAGCGAACCCATGGCGTCGGCGCTTTTCGGATCGAGCTCCGCCGCGCGCTGGAAATGCAAGATCGCGTCGACGTTCTTCTGCTGCTTCGCCCGCGCGCGCCCGAGGGCCAAACGCGCGTCGAAGCTCTCCGCGATTCGGAGCGCCGCTTCGAGGTGCTCGGCCGCGCCCGCGATGTCCCCCTCGGCAAGCTCGATCTGCCCGAGCCCCACGAGCGCTCCGGCATCGGCAGGCTTCACCTTCAGCGCGAGCTGAAATTCCGATTTCGCGCGCGCCGCGTCTTCTTTGCGGCTCATCAAAACGAGCCCGAGCGCGGTATGCGCGAGCGGCGAGGCCGGATCGATCGCGAGCGCCTCGATAAACTTCGCCTTGGCCCCCTCGGCGTCGCCCTGTCGAGCCAGGATGTTACCGAGCGCGGTCAGATACACGGCCGCGCGTGGTTTGTCCGTGTCGAGCAAGAGTTGGGCCTCATAACGAGCGTCGTCGATGGCCTCGGGGGCGATACGCGCGGCGCTCTCGGCGATGAGGTGGACGCGCGCGCGCATGAGGGCGCGTTGCACGTCCGGGTCCGTGGGCGCGAGCTCGCGCGCGTGGCCGTACGCCGCGAGGGCCTGCGGGTAACGGCCGGCTTCGAGGGCGACGTCGCCTTGCGCGAGGTGCTGCCGCGCGAGCTCGGGGGTGCGATCGCAGGCCCAGAGCATCGCGGTGCAAAGGAGGAGCGAAGGCAGCCGGAAGGCGCGGGCGAGGGGCCTCGGGATCATCGGAGGGCCGTTCTACGCCCGAGGCGGTCGGGAGAAAAGACCACTCGACACGGTTGTTTCAGCGCTCGGCGGGCGCAGCTTGGACTTCCAGGACGCGAGGTGGGAGCGGCTCCGTGGTCATGGCGCCGCGGGGAGAGAGCTCGGCGTTCGCCTCGAGGACGTGCGGGACGAGTGGCTCCGCCGTCAGCGGGCCGCGCGGGGAGAGCTCGACATCGACGCGGAGCTCGCGCGGCATGAGGGGCTCCTTGGAGCCGTTTCGCACGTAATCGTCCGGCTCGAGCGGCTTCCGTGTTTCTCCAGGCAAAGCGCTCGCGGGCTCCGGGATCGTCACGTTCGTCGCCCCCATCGCCGTTGGTCTCGTCGTCACCGGCGACGCGACGGGCGCCTGCTCGACGCCCACGGGGCTCGCCGCCGGATCTCGCGTCTCCGGCGCCTCGGCGAAGCGCGAACGGACGAACAGAGCGGCCCCGACGAGGAGGCCCGCGAGCGCGACGATGGAGACGATCCTCGCGCGCCCGGCCTTGTCATTCATTGTAGTTGGAGCTGTTGGCGCAACGGAAAAAGCGGCTGTCGTTCTTGTCGCACTCGCCCTCGAAGTTGCTGATGTTGCTCGTATTGTTGACGCAATAGGCGTCGTCGTCGCCGGCGCGGTTCCCGAGCCAATCGCCGTTGTAGAGCTGGCCCGCCGCGCCATACACCTGCAAGATCCTGTAGGTGTCGTTGTAGGTCGCGATGTGCCCGCCGAGCGCGGCGCAGACGTTCTGCGCGTTGTTGAAGGTCTGCGGGGAGAAGAACGGCGTCACGCAGATCGTGTTCGAGCGCGCGATGCCTCCGAGGGTCGTGCTGGTGGTGACACCGTAGGCGTTGAACGGCGCCGTGCACGGCCTCGGACCCGCGCCGATGAGCTGCGACCACGTGGTGTTGCCGGCGTTGTTCGTCTTGCGGAACCAGAGATCCTGGTCGAAGAAGCTGCCGCCGATCTGCATGGCGTAGTTGTTGCCGTTATTCGAATGCCGCACGTCGATGAGGTGCTGCCAGCCCGACGCATTCGGATAGTAGTTCGACGGCGCGGAGGTCTCGAAAAAGCCGCTGCGCGAGCCCGTCGCGTCGGCGTTGTCCTTCGTCTCCGTCCGCGTGAGGCCATTGCCCCAGTAGACGATTCCGTCGGCCCGGATGTTGCCGGTCGCGTGGACCTGCTCGGCCGGGCCCGCCGTGCCGATGCCGAGGGTGCCGGGGAAGTAGTTGATGCCCGACGTGCCGCCGTCGTACTGCAGATACGGGGCCGTGTCGTTGTGGATGCCGCCGCGGAACTGCGCCTGTGCCGTGAAGTAGACCGTGCCGGAGTTGAAATAGGCGCCGCCGGGGACGATGACGTACGAGCTCGCGACGATGTACGGGTTCGCCGCGGTGAACCGGATGTTGCCAGCGCCGTCGGCATTGGAGGCGATGCGCAGATAACCGTTCGCGTGGATGTTCGACGCGGCGAACTGCTCGTAGCCCGTGCCGGGGTTATTGTAGGTGCGAATAATGCCGTCGCTGCCCATGCCGAGCTGCGAGGCGACGACGCCAGGCCAGTGGAAGGAGATGCGCGGCGTCGCGGTCGTGCGGACCTCGATGGACGCCGTGTCGTAGACCGTGCCCGCGCCGCCCGTGACGTCGAACCGGCCGGTGGTGGTCACCGTGGTGGCGTCGTCGGTGATGCTCGAGTTTCCGCCGGTCGTGGCGCCGGTGAATTTGATGACGGTATTGACCGTGCCATTGATGTTGGCGGAGCCGGCAGGACCTTGCGGGCCGATCGGACCCTGGGCGCCTTGCGGACCTTGCGGCCCTTGTGCGCCGGTGGCGCCGGCCGGGCCTGCGGGGCCTTGCGCGCCGGTCGGGCCGATCGGGCCCTGAATGCCCTGAGGGCCTTGGGCGCCGGTGGCGCCGGCGGGGCCCGCCGGACCTTGCGCGCCTTGTGCGCCGGTGGCGCCCACGGGGCCTTGCGGGCCTTGGGCGCCGGTGGGGCCGATGGGGCCTTGAGGACCGATGGCTCCCGTCGCGCCGGTGGCACCTGCGGGACCTTGCGGGCCGACAGGACCGACGGCGCCGGTTGCGCCCGTCGGACCGATGGGACCTTGCGGGCCTACAGCACCGGTCGCGCCCGTCGCACCCGCGGGACCTTGCGGGCCCATCGCGCCGGTGGCGCCGGTGGGACCCACGCTTCCCTGCGGACCCATCGCACCCGTCGGTCCCATGGGTCCGATATCACCTTGAGGACCGGTCGCACCCTGCGGACCGATAGGTCCAACTGGGCCGGTGGGACCTACATCTCCCTGCGGACCCATCGCGCCTGTCGGTCCCATGGGTCCGACGTCACCCTGAGGACCGGTCGCACCCTGTGGACCGATAGGTCCAACTGGGCCGGTGGGACCTACGTCTCCCTGCGGACCTATCGCACCTGTCGGTCCCATGGGTCCGACGTCACCTTGAGGACCGGTGGCACCCTGCGGACCGATAGGTCCAACTGGGCCGGTGGGACCTACGTCTCCCTGCGGACCCATTGCGCCTGTCGGTCCCATGGGTCCGACGTCACCCTGAGGACCGGTGGCACCCTGCGGACCGATAGGTCCAACTGGGCCGGTGGGACCCACATCTCCCTGCGGACCCATTACGCCTGTCGGTCCCATGGGTCCGACGTCACCCTGAGGACCAGTCGCACCCTGCGGACCGATAGGTCCAACTGGGCCGGTGGGACCTACATTCCCTTGCGGACCCATCGCGCCGGTCGGCCCCATCGGACCCACAGGACCCACCGCGCCGGTCGCGCCGGTCGCGCCCGTCGGGCCTACCGGGCCCATCGGTCCTATCGGACCGGCCGGACCCATCGCGCCCGCCGGACCCATCGGTCCCATAGGTCCAATCGGACCCACGGGACCCTGCGCGCCCGTCGAACCTACCGGACCCACCGGCCCCATGGCGCCCGTCGGACCCGCGGGGCCTATCGCGCCATCCGCGCCGACCGGACCTTGCGGACCCGTCGCACCCGTCGGCCCCATGAGCCCCGTCGGCGGACCGACCCACTCGCCGTTGTTGTTGATGACCTCGGTCCCGTTGATCGTGACGCTCGTCGGGTGGATGTCCCCGTTCACGTCGTTCGCGAGCAGCGCATACGGCACGCTCTGGATGGGCGCGCGCGGCTGGAGCTCCGGCTCGCTGTCGATCGTGATCCCCAGGTACCGGACCGAGCCGTTGAACACTTTGTCCCCAAACGGAACGATCGAGCCGAGCGAGACCGAGTAGAACCCCTCGTCGAAGGCGACCTTGTGCTCTTCGCTCCAGAGCGGCGTTTGCGCGTCCGTCGCGTCGTAGATCGCGAAGGTCACGGTGAGCTCGCCGCTGATCGGCGTGTCGTCCGCTTCGAAGAGCCGTCCCTGGTTGGTGATCGTCAGGGGAACGGCCGCGTCCGCGCTGGAGATGGCAAAGAGGCCACCCACCAGAACCGTAGCCGCGAGCAGGCGTCGAATCGTGCGAAACCTCATGGGGACGTCTCGTCCTCGCGGGGGCCGCCGCCGGGGAAAAACCCGCGCGAGATCCCGCTTGGCATTTTTAGGCTACGCGTGTCCAGGGAGTCACGTCAATGCCATCGCGCCCCGCTGAGAACGACGCCTCGCGTCAGTCAGCCGCCGGAGGCCTGGCGTCCTCGTTCAGCCCACCCGTGGGCTCATCCCGTCCGCGAGCTTTTCGAGCGCCTCGCGCCTCGTCATTGTCACGCGGGCGATGGCGCGGGCGAGCGCGGCGACCGGCGGGCAAGCCTGTGTGGCCAGCCAATCGCGCGCCGGCACCCGTCCGCGGATCCATGGCCGCGTCGATTCGAGCCGCTCCATCAGCGTGCGCTCGCCGAACGATCGGTAAAGGAACGCGGTGTACGGCGAGGCGCCGAGATCGAAGCTCGAAGGGCTCGCACGGCCCTGTTCGAGCAGGCGGAGCAGGACGGGATCGAGGTCCGCCGAGGAATCGGGCGCCCGCTCGAGGAAGAGCTCGGCCCGCACGGGGTTCGTGTTGTTCTCGTCCGGAATGCCCCCGAGGAAGAGCTCGATGGGCGCGTCGCCGCCCGTCGCGCAGGCGAAGGCCTCGACGAGCGCGATCGTATAAAGCTTCGCCCGCAGATATCGCACCGCGAGCGAGATGTTGCGGCGGGCCTGGGCGATTCGCCTTGCATGCACCTCGGGCGAGGGTTCGCCGCGGAACGCGTGAAAGACGCGCTCGGCGGCGAGGGTCGAGAGAAAGGCCTCCATGCGCTGCAGCGCGAGCCGATACTCGCCGTTTCGATAGACGTTCGGCATGTGGAGCGCGGGGTTCGTCTCGGGGAGCAGCCGCCAGGTATTGTCGAGGAAACGTGCCGGATCGGCCTCGGCGAAGTTCTCGACGTCGCGGTTCGCGAGCCGCACCGACGCGCGCACCGCGTCCTCGCACGCATTCGCGTCGAGCCCGGGGATCCCGAGCTCCCGCAGGCGCCCGACCAGGCGATCGAACGCGGCCGTCTCGCGGAACGGGATCGTCGCCTCGATGCCCGCGGCGATCTCGGCGAGGTGGCGATGCGGCAGGAACGGCGACAGGCATTTGACGGCGACGAAGGCGCTCGCGAGCTCGTTCAGGCCGGTCAGCGGCGTGAGCTCGTCGCCGGGCTCGCGGCCGAAGATGCGGGCCACGAGGGCCGTGGCCGGGTCCTCCAGCACGCCGAGGCCGATCCGGTAACCGGTCCCGTCCACGGACGCGAGCAGCGGGCGGAGGATGTCGCTCACCATCCGGGGAAAACCCTGATCCACCTGCACGTACACGACGTCGTGGAAGATGCCCGCGAGCGTCTCGATCGGGCCCATCCCCTCCGTGAGCGTGAGCACGTGCGCGTGGCTGTGGAATTCGCGGGACTGCCCCGACAGGGCCTCGTGGACCAGGAACGTCGGCCGCTCGAGCTCGAGCGCGCTCGGACGACCGCCGAGCCGTGTGAGCGCCTCGTCGAACCGGACGAGGAGCCGGTGGATCGTGGGGAGCGCCGCATCCACGGTCGGCAGAGGGAGCATGCCGTTCCTTATCACATGTGTCTCTTCGCGTGAGCCCGTTTCTTTTCGTCACATCCACATGCGAACGACCACTCCATACGTCCCCGGCCCCGGGGTCATCCCCACATCGGCGCCGCCGAGGAGAACCCGATTGCCCGGGTGGAGCCGGACCGTATGCAGGACCCCGTTCTCCCCGAGGTATACGCGCAGGATGCCGTGAACGCCGAACGTGGTGTCGACGCGGCCGTCGCATGTGTACCGCACGAGGACGGGCGAGACGATTGTTTCGTTTTCTGGTGAATTGCCGACGACGAGGATACCCCCCCCGGGCAATACCACCATGTCCTCGGCTCGCATGTTGCCCGCGTGGCGTGGCCCTTCCGCGCGGCCCTCGGAGCCGAACGAGAGGTCGGGGCTGCCGTCCGCGAGGAAGCGGCGGACCACGAAATCTGGGTTGTCCCCTCCGGTGTCGCCGGCCACGACAATGGTGCCGTCGGCAGAAGGCGCGACGGACTCCGCGCGCTCGCGGTTCGTGTCACGGCCGGCTTCGATCACGCCATCGCCGCCGAACGAGGGATCGAGCACGCCGTCCGCCGTCAGGCGAAGCACGACCATGATGGTTCCCTGGTCGAGGTCCGCGGTGCCGGCCACGAGAATGCGGCCGCTCGCGTCGAGGGCGACCGATCGGGCGTGCGCGGAGACGCCCACGGGGACGGTCACGTATCCCTTCGGTGCAGCGAACGTGGTATCGAGCGCGCCGGTCCGGGTGGCGCGGGCAATGAGAATCTCCTGGCTGCCGCGCCCACCGACCACGAGGATCTTGTCGTTCGGAAGAACCAGGCCATCCGCGACGGACTCCTCGCCGCCGAGGTCGATCAGGCTCTTCCCGTCGGTGCCGAACCCGGAGCCCCCGATCGACCCGTCCGGCTCGAAACGCATGAGCGCGATGTTCGCGGATTCGCCGTGGAACTTGTCACGGTGGCCCATCGCGACGATTCCGCCGTCGCTCTGGTGACCGACGGCGACGGCAAAGGAGGTGTCGGAGATCGCCGGCGAGAATCCTGTGCCGAGCGTGCCACTGCCACCAAACGTCGGATCGAGCCTCCCGGACGTGGTGAGCCGCGCCAGGCGGAAACGAACGCCCCCGAGCCCTCCCGCGGCCCAGCCCGCCGCAAGGATTCGATCGCCCGCGACATCGAGCCCAAAAAACGCTCCGTCGTCGGCGGCGCCAAAGCTCACCCGGGCCATTCCGTTCACGCCGAAGGTGTCGTCGAGCCTGCCCGCGTAAGCGCTGGGCGCGGGGCACGAGGGCTCGACATCATTCCCGACGAGGGAGGTCTCGTTGCGTTCGGTGGGCGCGGAATTCGCTCCGCATCCGGCGAGCGTTACGAGGGACGAAACGACCAGACCGGAAATCGCGCTGCGCGACAGCCTCATGCCCGGGAACCTCGGGCCGCTTGGCGGGCACGTCAAAGCCGCATTCAGGTCTACCGCGTTTTCCCATGACACACGTGTCCCTGCGCGTGGGAACCGTTCTTTCGTCACATCCACATGCGAACGACCACTCCATAGGTTCCCGGCCCCGGGCTCCCCCCGACGTCGGCGCCGCCGAGGAGAATGCGGTTTCCCGTGTGAAGCCGGACCGTATGCAGGACGCCTGCCTCACCCAGGTAAACCCGCAGGATGCCGTGCACGCCGAACGCGCTGTCGACCTGGCCGTCACACGTGTACCGCACGAGCACGGGCGCGGCGCCTTCGACCGCGTTGCCGACGACGAGGATGCCTCCACCAGGCAATACGACCATGTCTTCGGCTCGCATCTCGCCCGCCCCGCGGAGCCATGCCGAGCGGCCTCGGTTGCCGAACGCGGGGTCGGGGCTGCCATCCGCGAGGAAGCGGCGGACCACGAATTCCGGGCTCCCGCCGGTGTCGCCGGCGACCACGATGGCGCCGTCGCGAGAGAGCGCGACGGACACCGCGCGCTCGTCTCTCCCGTTCTCGCCGACGACCACGCCTTCGCGGCCGAACGAGGGATCGAGCACGCCGTCCGCCGTCGCGCGGATCACGACCATGCGTTTTTCCTGGCCCACGTCCGCGGTGCCGGCCACGAGGATGCGGCCGCTCGCGTCGAGGGCGACCGAGCGGGCCTCCAGGGAGGAGCCCACGGCGACGGTGAAGTATCCCTTGGGGGAAGCGAACGTCGGATCGAGCGCGCCATTCGAGGTGGCGCGCGCGACGAAAAGCTCCGCATCGCGCCGACCGACCACGAGGATCTTGTCGTCCGGAAGAACCAGGCCATCCAGGACGAATTCGTCGCCGCCGAGGTCGATCAGGCTTTTCCCCTCGGTGCCGAAGCCCGCGCCCCCGATCGACCCGTCCGGAAGGAAATGGACGAGCGCGATATTCGCGGATTCGTCACGGAACTCGTCCCGCCATCCCATGGCGACGATCCCGCCGTCGTGCTGGTGCCCGACGGCGACGGCGCGGGCCTGGTCGTTGGTCGACGGCGCGAATCCCGCGGTGGCCGTGCCATCGTCTCCGAACGCGGGATCGAGCCTTCCGGACATGGTCAATCGGGCCAGGTGGAAACGAAGGGCCCCGAGCGCCTCGCCCCAGCCAGCGGCGAGGATTCGATCTCCCGCGACATCCAGCCCGAAATAGCCACCGTCGTCGCCCGAGAGGCCCACGCGGGCCATTCCGTTCACGCCGAAGGTGTCATCGAGCCTGCCCGCGTAAACGCTGGGCGCGGGGCACGAGGGCTCGATATCACTGCCGACGAGGGAGGTCTCGTTGCGTTCGGTGGGCGCGGAATCCGCGGTGCATCCGGCGAGCGTTACGAGGGACGAAACGACCAGACGGGAAATCGCGCTGCGCGACAGCCTCATGCCCGGGAACCTCGGGTCGCGTGGCGGGCACGTCAAAGCCGCATCCAGGTCTACCGCGTTTTCCCGTTCAGGCGCGCGATACGACCGCGGCGCGCTTCGGCTTTGCCGGTTCGAGGCGCGTGCGCTGGAGCTTGAAGAGCGCGAGGTCCTTCTGCTTGGCCTCGATCATGAAATCGCTCGGCACCTCGAGCGCGGCCACGGCCTCGCGGTAATCCTTGGGATCGATGAAATCGGCGTGCGCGCCGGGAGGGCCGTCCTTCCTCTGGCTGGCGAGGTGGTGCTTGGGCCGCAACCCGAGCGGAAGCCAGGTCGTGTTCGCCATGCGGAAGAGCTCGTCGATGGGGACCACGGGATCCGAGGGCAAGACGGCGTTGTGCAGCGGATCGGCGAGGAACGGCAGGCGGTGCGCGCGGGCAAGCGGAAAGACCTCGCGGGCGCTCCAGGTGCGGTCGTCGTGCTCGACGGCGATGCGGCGGCGCGCGTCGTCGGGCAGGGCGTCGAGCATCCGATGCGCGGCAGCCATTGCGGTCATCCGATCGGGCGCGGCCCCGCCGACGTGGAGTACGACGCGCGCCTCGGGGCCCTGGCCGAGCATGTCGAGGACGCGCGTCGAATAAAGCAATTCCTTTTCGGCGGCCAGGCGGACCTCGGGGCGCGCCGAGGCGAGCGAGGCGCCGGCGGGCGAGGGGTGCATGGACAGCCGTTGCCCCGAGCGCCTGGCGATCGCGCCGATCTTGTCGAAATCGCGCGCGAAGTGTTTCCACCAGTGGAGCTCGTTCACGGGGTGCGAGGCGAGCGGGACGAGCCCGGAGCCGATGCGGAAGACTTGGATACCGTGCTTCTCGTTGAACAGAAGAATTTGTTCGAGCTCCGCGAGGTTTTGCGCGATGAGGTCGAGAAGGCGGGCGGGCGTGGCATTGGCGACGCGGCAGGTGTGACTCGCGCCGATCTTCAAGGACAAACACTGGGCCACGTAGCCGAGGCGATGCTTTTCCATGGAAGCGAGCCAATAGGGCCGACCCCCGAATCCGGGAGCCCTCCCGTACATCCATTTCGAGCCCGATACGTTTTTCATGGGAGCGGCGGCGGAGAAGCGGATCGAGCAAGCCGAGGCGTGGCCCGCGGATCCCGCGGCGATGGAGGCCGGAAGGGAGCTCGTCCGGGCCCACGCGCGCGGGCGCTTCGTGCTCGTGCCCGATGGAGACGTCGACGGTTTGTCCGCGGGGGCGCTCGCATTCCGAGCGCTCGAACGGCTGGGGGCCGAGGTGGTGCCCGTCCTGCCAGGCAAGGGGGAGCACGTGCACATGGACGCGCTGCGAGCGCGCATTGTCGCCGCGAAGCCGGACGCGCTCGTGGTGCTCGACATGGGCAGCCGCGGCGAGCCGATCCTCCCGGGCCTTTCGACCTTGCTCGTGGATCACCACGCGCCCACGAGCGGTTTTCCTCCGGGCGCGACGGTCGTGAGCGCGTTCGGCCATCCGCCCGTGGCCTCGACGAGCCTGCTCGCGTGGCACCTGTTTCGTGAAGTCGCGGATGTGCGGGATTCTGCTTGGCTCGGGCTGCTTGGGGCGATGGCGGACCTCGGGGCCGCGCCTTTGCCCGACGTGGTGAAGGGAATGATGGGCGGCATTCCACGCACGAGCCTTCGGGAGGCGATCGTGCTCTTGAATGCGCCGCGGCGCTCGGCCGCGCACGACATCGCGGCGGCGTGGGAGGTGCTGCTCCGGGCGCGGGAGCCGGCGGACGTGGCGAAGGGGCGCGTGCCGGGCGTGGACAAACTCCGCGAGGTACGCGCCGAGGTCGCGGCGGAGGTGCAAAGGTGCGCGCGTTCGAGGCCGTATTTCGCGGGCAACGTCGTGCTCCTGCCTTTTCGCTCGGGGGCGCGCGTGCACCCGCTCGTGGCCCAGCGCGCGGCCGCGCGGTTTTCCGATCGTATCGTGATCGCCGCCAATTACGATTATTTGCCGGGCCGGGTGAACTTCGCGATGCGGAGCCGCGCCGAGCCGGACCTGTTACGTTACCTGCACGGCCTCGGCGTGCCGCTCACCGGAGACTCGGGCCACGGGCACCCGGGCGCGACGGGCGGGAGCATGCCGTTCGACGATTTCGAGCGCCTGCTCGCCGCGATGGGCTTCAAGGCGCCGCCGCGCCCTTGAAGAACGTTCACGGGGTTTTTCGTTCCACCCGCAGCCGATAGGGACCCGCATCCTTTTCGTTGGGCCCGTCGACGATGATCTTGTATTTCCCCGGCGCGAGAGCCGCATCGGTGACCAGCGGAGAAGACGGCGAGCGCTCCCGGGTGCAGAGGTGCGGCATCGATGCGCCCTCGGCGAGGACGGACAGCACGGTCGTCCAGCCGGGCGTCTCGAGGCGGAAAACGTACGTGGTGTCCTCCGTGACGTCGAAGAGCCATTCGTCGTCGTTGCCGTAGGACGCGCAGTACGCGGCGTGGTCGTCGGTGGATTTCGACGTATCCCCCGCGACCTCGCGCCCGAGCACGAGCACACCTCCATGCGCGAGTGGCGCCTCCTCCTGGACCCGGAGCGTGTACGCCCCCGCATGACCGCCGAACCCATCGACGACGACCTTTACCCGCGCACCTTGCGCGAGGGAAATGTGCACGAGCGACGAGCTCACCAAGCTGTGCCGGTCGTCATTACAAGCGAGGAGCGCCCCGTCCGCGTCGTAAACCGCGAGCGCGCCGTCGTAATCGCTGTCGAGCTGAAGAGCATAAAGCCCGGCGCGCGGCGCCGTGAATGTCCAGGTCTCGTCCGGCGCGCCGCCCACGGCCACACAGGCAGGGGACACGCCGTCTTTCGCGCCGCTCGTGGTTCCGCGCACGGGGGCGCCCATCGTCAACGCGCCCCGCGCGCGCGAATCGCCCCGCGGGGCGGGTGGGAAAAGGGGTCTTGACGCGAGGCCTCCGGTCCCGTCGGATCCCAAGATGGCGAGATCCACCGCGCCCCCGCGCCGCCGCACGATCACGGGCGCTACCATGAACGTCACCCCGCGGCGTGGCTCCGAGGGCGAACCCAGGACCGCGGGCGCATGTTCGGGACAACCCGGGAAGTGATCCAAGAGCTTGTCCACGGTCGGCAGGTTGCAGAGGCGCGCGGGGCCGGAGAGTCCGAAGACGAGCGCACTGTCCACCCGCGCCATGCGGCCTTCGGGCATTGCGTCGAGCGGGAGGAGCGGCAGGTCTGTGTATGGATCAGACGAACCTTTCAGCGTCGGGGCCTCGGCGCGGGGCTCGATGGGGCCCGGCGCGAGCGGGGCGGGCTCACCGATGGCGATACGCCCGTCGCCCTGCCGCGCGAAGACGCGTGTTTCGAGCGGCGAGGCGCCGTGAACCGAGCGCCCGGCCGCATCGTGCCCCGACCCGAATCGACCGATCCTGGAGAGCCATTCCACCTTTTTGCGGAGCCAGGGAGAATCGCTGAACGCGGGTTCGTCGGCGGAAAGGACCGAGATGGCACCCGATCGATGAGCCACCACCCACACGGCCCGCCCATCGTCGAGCGTGCGGAGCGCGATATGGCCATGCGGAGGGAGCGCGACCACGCCGAGCGGGGCGGAAAGGGACGGGCGTTCGAGAGAAGAAATCGGAGGCACCACACGGGAGGCGGCCGATGCCTTCGGTGCCGCCGCCGGCAAATCGAAGGCGTACGGCGTGCGCGAGTGCGGCGCGACGAACACGAAACGCGAGGGCAAGATCCGTCGAGGCACCGCGATGGCCTGCGCGACGTACACGGCGAGCGCAATACACCAGTCGCTCAAAAGATGGGTGCGGAGCCTCAACGTGCCCGCGGCGTCGACCTCGACCGTGTCAATCTCCGGCTCGCAGGCGCCGCCCAAATACGAAGACCCGAGTACCACGTGGGTATCGAAATCGACGCGCGGAGGAGGCCCGTCCGCGCCGACGGTATTCCAGAGCGAGCGCAGCTCGTCCTCGTCGGCCGCGAGCCACACGCCCTCCTCAGCGATTCGCTTTTGCCTGGCAGTGACGAGCACGCGCAAGCCGTCGGGCTCAGCGGTCGTGGCGCGGGCGGTCACCGCGGCGGGCTTTGGTACCTCCGAAAGCGGCGTGCCGCGCACGGCGCCCGTGCAGCCCGCGAGCGAAAGCGTGAGCGCGAGGAGGAGGGAAGAGAACGAGCGCGGCATACGGGCAGCAAGACAAATTCTGCCCGGCATGTCAAGCGTGTCCCGGGGCAGGGGAGGAGCGAGCGCGCCCGCGGCGGAGCGCGCTCCTCCCCGTCCATGCGTCAGTCCTTGCCGAATCCCGCGCGGATGTACGTGATGGGCCCTTCCGCCGTGTATTCGTATCGATAGTTGTAGCGCGATTGCTTGCGCGCCTCGGCGATGTAGGCCTCGAACGTGGCCTCCTTGCCGAGCGACGCGTGGTACGTGCCGAGCTTGCGCTCCGGATCCGGGTACGAGACCGCCGTGTTCGTCGATTCCGTCTCCTTGGACTTCGAGACCCACTCGGTGAACGAGATGCCCGTCGCCTCCGGCCCGAATTCGAACCAGCTCTTGTCGGGCACGCTCGAGAACCAACGGTTCTGGCCGAACGTCACGCCCGCATTGAAGTCCTGGTTGAAGAACCGCACGAGCTCCTCGCCCCGGAGCGGCGACTGAACATCGTTGGCCTCGACCTTCACGTTCGTGAGCGCCGTCGTGGAGAAGCGAATCCCGCCGCGCCAGTCGTAGACGACGTTGTTCCGGATCGTGAGGTCCGAGATCGCCTCGTCCGGCACCTGCATCGGGTCGTATTTGCGCGTGAGCTCGAACGCGATGTGATTGCCGCCCGCAGTCTTGTCGTGCGCGAGGATGTTGTTCTCGACGACCGCCGACTTGATGTTCCCGATCTGGATCCCGATCCCGCGTGCCTCGGCCGCCGTGATATCGCCCGCGTCGCCCACCACGTTGCCGGTCACCGTGCCCGTGACGCCGCCCGGGACCGGGGTCGCCGAGCCGTTTGTCAGGCCGTACGAGAAGCCGATGGGATTGTCGATGACGAGGTTCTTGTCCACGACGCCGCCCGCGCGCGCCTGGATGCCGTGGCTCGCCGCGCGCGTCGTGATGTTGCCGCGGATCGTCACCTTCGAGCACGACGACTGGATGTAGACATTGTGGTTGTAGAGCGTCGCGTTCGCGCCGGGCACGTCCGCATTCCAGCCGTTATGGTCGAAGACGTTTCCTTCGAGCACGAGCACGTCGACGTTCATCGCATAGAGGCCCTCGGAGTCGTCGAGGGTCTCGTTCGGATCCGGATCTTCGATGTCGTATGCGTCGACGATGACCGAGCGGCGCACCCGGACATTGTTGATTTTCCCTTGAATCCCCTGGATGCTGATGTTGCCCGTGTAGGACTGGATCATCAGATCCTCGAAGAGCAGGTCGCCGCCCTTGGCAAGCCACATGACGCCCTCGTCGCCTGCCGGGCCCACGAAATCGGGGCTCGCGGGGTCGCGGGTGTTCGCGTGGAAATGGATGCCCACGAACGCGAGGTGCTGGAGCGTGACGCCCGGATCCGCGTAAAGCCCGCGTTTCGCGCCCGTCTCGAGCAGCGGACGCGCCACGGCGTCGCCGTACGTCGAGACGAGCATCGGCTCCGTCGTACCCCGGCCCGACAGCGTCCACGTGCCGAGCCCCTCGTTCCAGGCGTCGCCGCGCTTCAGGAGCAACCAATCCGGGAAGCCATCGCGCAGGAGCTGCTTGCCCTTGGCGATCGTCTTGACAGCTTTCTCCGGCGAAAGGCCGTCGTTGTTGTCGTCCCCGTCCGAGCTCGATACGTAGATCTTTTGGGTGTCGGCGCTCTCCTCGAAGTGGGTCCATCCGACGGTCGGATCCCAGGGCGGACCGGCATCCATGCCGCCGGTCCCGCCGGCGCCGCCGACGCCGCCCGTGCCCCCGCTGCCGCCCGCGCCGCCGACGCCGCCCACGTTGGTCCCCGAGGAGGACGATCCGCTCGCGCCCGGGCCGGGATCCGTGCCGCAGCCCTGCGTGAGCGCGAGCGCCCCGAGGAGCCCCAGGAGCACGGGGGCCACGGCGAATGAAGTCGAACGAGAGATCTTCGAAAGCATGAGTATCTCCAGCGCGCGCCCCTCGCCGGCATGGCGGGGGAAGGCATTCATCTCACGGAGTTTCGCGTGGATCGTCAAGCTCCGTCGAGGTCGTTTCCGTGCGATACGAAAGCGCTGCTCGCCCGCTATTGACGCGGCAAGGGCTTGACGCCGCGCGTCCCCGGGTCTTCGATGCAAGCTTTCCGCCTCGCTTCAGGAGATCCACCGCCATGCAATCGATTCGCCCCTACCGGCGCGCTCTCGCCGTGCCGCTCCTCCTGCTCCCGTTCGGCGTTGCCTGGGGCGGCGCGGGGTGCGGCGGCGAGGAGCCGATCGATGCGTCGGGGAGGGCCGGGAGCGCCGAATTCACGCCCGGCGTGATCCTCCGCGAGGCCGCGGCGCTGCGCGAGCGTTTCCCGGCACAGGCGGCGCGGATCCTCGACGCGGACGCGCTCTTCGTCGGCAGCGAGGAGGGTTTTTCCCCGGCGCCGAGCGGCGCGCAAAAGGCGCGCCTGATACGCTCGCCGGCCGTGCCCGGCGAGGCCCCGATCGAGGGGACGCACGCGGAGCCCAGACCTTTGCCGAGCGGGCTTTCCATGCACCTGCCGCGTCGCGCCGAGGATCCTGTGCGCTTCGTGTTGTCCGGCGATGTTTCGGTGCACGTGCGCGAGATCGGCGCGGGCGGCGAGGGATCGATCGCCGCGCACGCGGTCGCATACGGGCGGGCGGACGGGACTTCGTTCTGGACGGTGACGGCGACGGGATACGAGGAATGGTTGTGGCTCGAACGGGGCGTCGCGACGACGGAGCGAGCGGCGGTCGCGTGGACGATCGAGGGCGCCGAGGTGCGGCAGGCGGGAGACGCGGTGAATCTCGTCGATGGACGCGGCATCACGCGAATTCGCGTGACGGCGCCGGAAGCGTTTGCGGCTTCGGGGAAGCCCGTCGCGGCGCGGCTCGTCGCGCGCGGCGAGACGATCGAGCTTTGGGTCGACGCGAACGGTGAGGAGGTGCTCGTCGATCCGGTCTGGACGCCGGCCACGGCCCTCAATGCGATTCGGGCCTATCACACGACGAGCCTGCTCCCGAGTGGCAAGGTTCTCGTGGCCTCGGGGCACAATGGGATGAATTACCTGACCTCCACCGAGCTTTACGATCCCGCCGCCGGGACCTGGACGTACGCGGGGCCCGTGACCTACGGCCGTTCCGGGCATCAATCCGTCGTCCTCCCGACCGGCCGGGTGCTCCTCACCGGAGGCTGGGACGGCGGCTCGGATTGCCTCAAGGTCACCGAGATCTATACGCCCACGACGAATACCTGGTCCAATGTGGCTCCGCTCGGCGTCGCGCGTTGCATCGTCTCGCTCGCGCTGATGGCCAATGGCAAGGTGATGGCCTCGGGCGGCCTCAACTACAGCCAAGTGGCGCTCGGGTCGGCGGAGGTCTACGATCCGAACACGAACACCTGGTCGCCGACCGGCCCCATGACCGTGCCGCGCGTCAATCATGCGCTTCAGGCGCTCCCGAATGGAAGGGTGCTCGCCATCGGCGGCGCGCCGACCACGAGTTCGTCGACCTATGTTTCCGTGGAGATCTACGATCCGACGACGAACGCCTGGACCGCCGTCGCGCCCATGGATGTGGCGCGCGCGCACCACACGTCGACACTCCTGCCGTCGGGCAAGGTCCTCGTCGCGGGCGGGACGAGCACCTCGAATGGGGCCCTCGCCTCCGCGGAGCTTTATGATCCGGCGCTGGACACCTGGACGTCGGCGGGCGTGATGAGCAATGCGCGGCGCCTCCACACGGCCACGTTGCTCCCGGGCAACCAGGTGCTCGTGGTGGGCGGGTTGCTCCCGGACAATACGTCGTCGGACACCGCGGACATCTACCAGGTTGAGGCGAACACCTGGACCCCGGCGGCCTCTCTCGTCAGCTCGCGTCATCGCCACGGGGCGGCGCCTCTCGGCAATGGCGCGGTCCTCGTCACGGGCGGGCAGCATAACCTCGTGTACATCGGCACCGCCGAGCTCTTCAATGGAGGCAAGCTGCTCGGCGCTTCCTGCGCCGCCGCCCTCGATTGCCAGAGCGGCTACTGCGTCGACGGCGTCTGCTGCGACACGGCGTGTAATGCCGGCACCTGCGACGCCTGCTCCATCGCCGCCGGCGCCGCCACGAACGGCACCTGCGCGCTGTTCACCGGCCCCCTGTGCAATGACGGCAATGCTTGCAGCCAGAAAGATGTTTGTCAGAACGGCGTGTGCGTCGGGATTGACCCCGTCGTCTGTGTCCCACCGAGCGACGTCTGTCACGTGCAGGGCACCTGCAATCCGCAGACCGGCATCTGCTCGAATCCCATCGCCTCGGACGGCACGCCTTGCAGCGATCAGAACGCCTGCACCACGGGAGAGGCTTGCCAAGCAGGGACGTGTATGGGCGGGAGCCCCGTCGTCTGCGCCCCGTCGGACGATTGCCACGAGGCCGGCGTGTGTGATCCAGTGGCCGGCTGCTCGAACCCCGCGAAGCCCGACGGCGCCTCGTGCAACGATGACGATGCTTGCAGCCAGACGGACGTCTGCCTCTCGGGCACGTGTGTCGGGAAGAACCCGGTCGTCTGCCCGCCGAGCGATGCTTGCCATGAGGTCAACGTCTGCAACCCGGTCACCGGGCAATGCTCCGCGAAGGTCATGCCGGAGGGCGTCTCCTGCGACGACGGCAATGCCTGCACGCAGATGGACACGTGCCAGGCCGGCGCATGCCATGGCTCGACCCCGATCACGTGCGCGCCGCCCGACGATTGCCACGAACCGGGCGCCTGCAATCCTGCGAGCGGCGCGTGCTCGTACCCGGCCAAACCCGACGGCGTTTCCTGTCCTGGCGGCGCGTGCCAGGGCGGCGAGTGCAAACCGGACGGCGCGGGCGGAGGCGGAAGCGTGGGCGGTAGCGAGGGCGCGGGCGGCAGCGGGGGCGCGGCCGGTAGCGGCGGAGGCGGCGGAGGCGCAGGCGGCCGCGGAGGCGCAAGCGAAGGCAGCGGCAGCGAAGGCGCGGGCGGCAGCGGCGGTGCGGGCACCGGCGCGGGCGGGAGCAACGTGCGCGTGAGCGGCGGCGGCTGCAGCTGCACGACGAGCGAAACCACGGAGCCCGGTCTTCCGGCGGCAGCGGCGGCGGTCCTCCTCGGGTTTGCCCTGCGGCGACGACGCGGGCGGGCGAGGTAGACCCTTGGGTATGATAGGGTAGTGTCCCGGCGCAAATTCCTTGACAAGGGCGGGTCACATCGCAGACGGTGGCCCGCAATGCGTCCGGACAATCATTTTACAAGGTGGGTTCTCCTTGCCGCCCTTCTCGGGGCCGGCGTGGGGGGGTGTGGGAACAAGGAGGGCGCCTCGGGGGGCGCTGCGCCGGGTGCTTCCGGCGCTCCGTCGGCCGCCGCGCCGGCGTCGACGGGCGCGGCAGCTGCCGCGGGGGGAAGCGAGGGGGCGGCCGTGCAGCCGACCACGCCTCCCTCGACGAAGAGCATCCAGGTCAGCATCAAGGACCTGCAGTTCTTCCACCCGTACTCGTCCGAGCGGGCGATGCCGAGCGTGCGCGACAACGGCAGCTTCAGCACGCGCGACCAGAGCTCGGCGTATGGCCTCGGCGTCATCATCGAGGCGACGAACGACACAGGCGAGGTCCTCTCCGACGCCTGGTTCGAGGGCAGCTTGCGCTTCGTCAATGGCGATCGCGAGGTCGAGTGCAAGTTCAGCCCCGATTCGGTGGGCGACCTCTACAACACGACCTACACGCTCCATTTCAACAACGTCCCCGACGACGCGAAGGCCGATCCGTTCACCGGCGAGAAGCCCTCGGCGTGGCGGAACGAGTCGAGCTCGACGAACGAGGGCGTCTGGCGGCCGGGGGAGAAGATCCGGCTCGTGTCGCGCAAGAACGAGTGCGAATCGGTCGTGCTCGCGGACATGCCGCCCTCGCAGATTCGAGGCCGCATCGTGGTCAAGGCGAACAAGGTGTTCGTGAAATCGTACGCGTCCGTGTTCGACGAGGGCGCGTTCGATCTGGCGCTCGTCGGAGATTCCGTGCGCATTCGCGACAAGGCGTCCGGGCACGTCGCCTTCGTGCCCGTTCGCGAGGAGGCGGAGGGCAATCGGAGCGCGCGGTACAACGTCCTCACGATGACGGCGGCCAAGGACGCCTCGAAGGACGCCCCGTCGGTTCCGCTCTCGCACCTCGAGCTGCGGTATCCGATCCGGTACACGCGGGCGGACATCCTCGAGAGCTCGCCGCTCGAATTCGATCTGCCGCCGCAGTCGATGACCATGCAAATGGTCAAACTCCCGTCCGGGGAAATGGTGCACGCCTCGGGCAACGTCCTCGTGTACGTCAAGGAAAACAAGGTCGTCTACCAGGACATGGCGAAGGCAAAGCTCAGCCTGCTCGGTGTCACCCGCGAGGACGTGCCGGGGTCGATGCCGGCGGTGACGTTCACGAAGAACGAGCTCTCCGGCTCCGTGAAGAGCGCGACGCTCACCGATCACGTGGACGACTCGGCGCTTTCGAAAGGGCAACGCAAGCTCAGCGTGACGTGGAATCTGCACCTGCAGGGCGACGGCATCGATAGGCGCCTGCGTGTTCCGTTCGACATCGCGTCGAGCGAATACGAGAAGGCGGCCGCGGACCTCCAGAAGGTCGACGGCGGGGACGCCGCGGCGGTGGCGGAGGCGAAGGGGGCCGAGGCGAAGGCGAAGGCCGCGAAGAGCGCCGCCGAGACGAAATACAAGAACGGCATGAAGGGCGAGCGCGAGAAGCTCGCGAAGGCCTTCGCGTGCCCCGAGGTGAAGATCGCGACGAACCGCGGGACGAAGAGCCCGTCCAATGGAAAGGCCGTGGGCGAGGCCTGCAAGGCGCTCGTGACGGGCAGCGACGACCTCGAGGTGACGATCACCTACACCCTCGAGCGATACGAGATCCCGGTCGCGCTCGTGTACTCGCTCGGTGGTGATTTCACCTGGAATCCCATCGCGAGCGCGCCCCTGCTCCGTCTCGACGCGCGCTGAGCTCGTCCCTTCCGGCGCTGCCGCTTCAGCAGAGCCGCTCGCACGGGTACTGTCCACGCACGTTCGCCAGGAAATACCTTCCCAGCGAAGGTGCGTGGAGCAGCTCGTCGTGCACCTCGGGGGGCACGCCGCTGTAGCGGTAGAGCCTGCCATCCTTGAATTCGAGGTCGAGCTCGTGCGCTTCGGGGTTGTACCCGACGCTGCGCAGGCTCGTCGACGTCACCGGGACGCGCGGCGGGAAGTCCTCGGCTGCCTCGGTTTCGCACGGACGAACCCAGTCCGCGGGCAAACCCTGATCACCCATGCTGGAGCGGCGGTTCTGCATGCAGACCACGTTCCGCGACCAACGTGCCCGTTCCGGGACGAACTTGCCTGCTCCGTTTGTCGGCGGCTCTCTGGCAAACGGGGTTCGTCAGCGGAAGGAAGCGGTTCGCAGGGGCAAGCGAGCATGCCCCAGGGAATCACGGCTTTTTGGTGGGATCGATGGCGGGAGGGCTCAGGCCGCTCGGCGACCGGGTTCCTTCACGTCGAAGGTGAACGTCTCGCCCCGCGCGAGATACACGACGCGATCTTCGAGGCCGGCTTCGCGTACGGCCTTGACGAAATCCTCGAGCGGCGAGCGGAAGACCGTGTAGTCGTCGTAATGAATGGGAATGGCCTTGCGCGGATCGAGGATCTGGAGCGCTTCGACGCCCTGCGCCGCGTCCATCGTGACGAGCACGCCGAGGATCCTCGTGCCGCCGAGGTGGACGAGCGCGAGGTCGATGCCGGGATACCTGCGCGGAATGGCGCGGAGGTCCTCGTGGACGAGCGTGTCGCCGGAAATGTAGAGCCGGAGCGCGGGGGACTCGAAATCGAGCATCGAGCCCATCGTGTCGGGCAAGAAGCGCGATACCACGGGCGGACCGTGGCGCGCCGGCATGGCCGTGATGCGGACGCGCGACGCGCCTTTCTCCACCACGATCGATCCCCAGCGATCGAGTCCCTCGGCCCGCCCGAACCCCATGCCGCGCAGGGACGCCGCGGCCTGCTCGGTGGTGACGATTGGCAAGGACCGATCGAGCTCGCGCGCCACGCGCCGGTCGAAGTGGTCCTCGTGCAAATGGGAGAGCAAGACGAGGTCCACCGGCGGCAGGTCGGCGAGGTCGATCGCCGGATTGGTTTTTCGTTCCGAGGTCAGGCCATAACCCAGATGAACGTGATCGCCGGCGTGCAAGAAGTTCGGATCCGTGAGGATCGTGAAGCCGGCATAACGCAAGAGCACGGTCGCCGTGCCGACGAAAAAGATGGAGCCCGCGCCCCCGGGATTCTCGGGGCCGGGCGGCAGGACGAGGCGCTTCGTTGGTATCGGTTTCATCCGAGATCCCTGGGGGCGTTCGTCCCGGGGTCAAATCAGGGATGACGGGGGACCACGGTTGACGACGCCCGGGCTCCCGGGATACAAAAACGGTCATGGTCTCCGCTCGCGCTCGAATGATGTTGATCCTCGCGCTCGCCCTGTCGCCGTCCGGTTGCGTGAAGAAGGACGACGCCGTGGACCGCTCGGGCACGCGGCCCGTGACGATGGAGGTCGTCGTGGTCGACGATGACTTCGATCCATTCACGGAGCCCGTGGGCGCGTTGCCCGACGGCGTATCGATACGCCTCGAAACAGCGATCAGGGCGCGTGGGCTTGTGACACAGCATTACGCGATGCTCGTCAAGAAACCGGGCGAGACCGACGCCCAGGCGAAGGAGCGCTTCTCGCCGTGGCTCTCGGCGCAACCTCTCCCGGCCGGGCGCAGGTTCATCGTCGGCGACGTGGTCGAGGAAAACGAGACAGGGGAGCTCTCGCCGATCGGTCTTCGCACGTACGTGCTCACGGGAGAGGCGATCGTCACGCAGGCGAACGTGATCGACGCGAGCGTGCTCGTGGACGACGGAAAGGGGCCGATGCGGCAGCCGGTCGTGATGGTCACGTTCGACGCCGCGGGCGGCGAGCGGTTCCACGAGGCGACGCGTGAGCACGTGAAGGAGCGAATCGCCATCGTCGTGGATGGCAAAGCGATGAGCCTGCCCGTGGTCCAGTCGCCCATTCCCGGCGGGCGGGTATCGATCTCGATGCAGGGGTACGACGAGCAGGCGGTGGCCGAGGCCCAGCGGCTCGCCGCGGGGCTGCGCGGCAAAGCGAAGTGACGCGGGGCGTGAGGCCGCGGCTCGGGGCTCATTCCAAAGTGCGAATGGCGTCGTAACGCATCACGGGGCGGCTCGTGTATGGCCGAGCAGGCAATCACGGCGCACCGCGGCGAGGCGAACGGACGCGAGCGTTTTCGGCATGGCCTCTGCATACCGAGGCACGTCCGGGCGCGAGAGGGCGCGTCCGCGGCATACAGGAGTACGAAGGTGAAGCAGAAATCGAGACCTGACGATCGAAGCGAGCCCGAGGTGCCCCCGAGCGGCCCGCCTCGGGCGCCGGAGGCCGATGCCGAGGGCAACATTCCCCCGAACGCCCTGCATACGCCGACGCCCCCGGAGACGCAGCCCTCGGATCCGAGACATTACGAAAAAATACCCAAGCTGCCCGGAGACCGCTGAGTCTAAGCGCGGGCGCTCGTGCGGCGACGCGTGGGCGCTTGCGCCTCGACCGGAGCGCGCGCCTGCATCTCGCGACGCAGCTTCGGCAGCTCCTTCTTCGGCAACCTGCGCACGATGTCCGCGATCCGGCCTCGATCGTCCTCTTCGGGGAACGTCACGAGATCCATGGGGAGCGCTTCGAGCGCGAGCGCGATGCGCTCCAGCGTCTCGACCGTGATCGCCGCGAGCCCGTGCTCGACGCTGGAAAGATGGCCTTTGGATAGACCACCCGCGTCCGCGAGCTGGGCCAGGGACATGTTCCGCTCGACGCGGAGCGCGCGGATACGGGCACCAATCTTGGAAGTGAAGGGAGCAGCAGTCTTTCTTCTAGGCATGTTCGAGACTATGCCACAACCAAGAGCCCAGCCAAACATGATTTCGTCATTCGCAAGAAGTTTTACTTAGGCGAACATTCTACTGTTCTGACGCGGAGATGCGCCGCATCCAAAGCCTGGATCGCGGGCGCGCGGACCGCGCCGGCGGGCGCGCGAGCAGTGTCGGGAACGCCCGACGCCCGCGCGGACTCCGCACACGCGAGACATCAATGGCAGCTTGTGATTCCGACCATGACGTACCATGACGCGCACATGGCTACGCATGCGCCGCTCCAAGCCGCTCTGCCTCGCACCGTGGCGGCGTGCGCCTTCCCGCTCGAGGGGGCCCGGCACGACCATGATGCATTGCTCCATGCCATCGGGGATTCGACGCTCGTCCTGCTCGGGGAGGCGTCGCACGGGACGCACGAGTTCTACGACGAGCGCGCGCGCCTGACGCGCCGGCTCATCAAGGAGAAGGGGTTCTGCGCGGTCGCCGTCGAGGCCGACTGGCCGGACGCCTATCGCATCAATCGTTTCGTCCGAGGCAGGGGCCCGGACCCCGGGCCGCTCGAAGCGCTCGGCGGATTCGAGCGCTTCCCCGCGTGGATGTGGCGAAACACGGACGTGCTCGATTTCGTGAAATGGCTCCGGCAGCACAACGACGCGCACCCCCACCGCGCCGCCGGGTTCTACGGGCTCGATCTCTACAGCATGAACACGTCGATCGAGGCCGTGCTCGCGTATCTCGACCGGATCGATCCCGAGGGCGCCAAGCGAGCGAGGGAGCGATACGGGTGCTTCGAGGTCTTCGGCCACGATACGCAGGCGTACGGGTATGCGACGAGCGTCGGGATGGCGGAGTCGTGCGAGGACGAAGTGGTCCGGCAGCTCCTGGAGATCCAGCGGCGCGCGCCCGAATATGCCCGCCGCGGCCCGGACGAGGAGGGCGAGGACGAGGCGTTCTTCGCCGAGCAGAACGCGCGCCTCGTGAAGAACGCGGAGCGTTATTATCGCGCGATGTTCCGCGGCGGGGCCGCCTCCTGGAACCTGCGCGACGAGCACATGGCCGAAACGCTCGATGCGCTGCGGGCGCACCTCGAGCGTCGGCGCGGCTCGCCCGCCAAGGTCGTCGTGTGGGCGCACAACTCGCACCTCGGCGACGCGCGGGCGACCGAAATGGCCCGCGAGGGCGAGCTCAACGTCGGCCAGCTCGTGAAGGAGCGTCACCCGGACGTTTTTTCGATCGGGTTCACCACGTATGCGGGGATGGTCTCCGCCGCGTCGGGCTGGGGCGCCGAGGTCGAGCAAAAACGCGTGCGTCCCGCGCGTCCCGACAGCTACGAGGCGATCATGCACGCCACGGGCATCGAAAGATTCGCGCTCCTCTTGCATGATCCGAGGCTCTCGTCGCTCCATACGCAGCGGCTCGAGCGGGCGATCGGGGTCGTGTACATGCCGGCGACCGAGCGGGCGAGTCATTACTTCTACGCGGACCTCGCCTCCCAGTTCGACGCGGTCATTCATTTCGATCTGACACGCGCGGTCGAGCCCCTCGAAAAGACGGCGCGCTGGGAAGCAGGCGAGGCACCGGAGACGTACCCGACCGGGCTCTGAGCCGCCTCGCTCGACGAAGGGGCTTCCCGCTCGCGCAGCGAGCCCTAGGAGGGTTCCATGTTCGACTGGCTGATCGTGGGCGCTGGGTTCGCTGGCAGCGTACTGGCAGAGCGGCTCGCGCGCGGATCCGGCAAGCGGGTCCTCCTCCTCGACAAGCGGCGCCACATCGGAGGCAACGCGTACGACCATTACGACGACGAGGGCCTCCTCGTCCACGCGTACGGGCCGCACGTCTTCCACACGAACTCGAAGGAGGTCTTCGATTACCTCTCGCAGTTCACCGCGTGGCGGCCGTACCAGCACCGCGTGCTCGCGTCCGTGGACGGGCAGCTCGTCCCGATTCCGATCAACCTCGACACCATCAATTACCTGTACAACCTCCGCCTGACGTCACTCGAGCTCGAGGCGTTCTTCGCGGAGCGCGCCGAGAGGATCGCGCACGCGCGGACGAGCGAGGACGTCATCGTCGGCAAGATCGGGCGCGAGCTCTACGAGAAGTTCTTCCGGAACTACGCCCGCAAGCAATGGGGGCTCGATCCCTCCGAGCTCGACGCCTCGGTGACCACGCACATCCCGGTCCGGACGAGCCGCGACGACCGGTATTTCACGGACACGTACCAGGCGATGCCGCTCCGCGGCTACACGCGGATGTTCGAGCGCATGCTCGACCACCCGAACATCAAGGTCATGCTCGGCGTGGACTTCCGCGAAGTGGAGAGATCGATTCCGCACGATCAGGTCATCTACACCGGGTCGATCGACGCCTATTTCGATCATCGTTACGGCCCGCTCCCGTACCGCTCGCTCGAGTTCCGGTTCGAGACGAAGAACGCCCCGATCTTCCAGCCCGCGCCCGTGGTGAACCACCCGAACGAGCACCCCTACACGCGCGTGACCGAATGCAAGTACCTCACGGGGCAGGAGCACCCGAAGACGACCCTCGTGTACGAATACCCGCGCGCCGAGGGCGAGCCCTACTACCCGATCCCGCGGCCCGAGAACGTGGTGCTCTACCGGAAGTACGAGGCGCTCGCCGCGGCCACGCCCGGCGTTCATTTCATCGGCAGGCTCGCGACGTACCGATATTACAACATGGATCAGGTGGTCGCGCAGGCGCTCAAGCTCTACGCGAAGCTCACCGGCCTGCCGCGCAAGCAGACGACCCTCGCGGCCGCGGCCTGACGGAACTTCGAGCGAGCGGTCCCGACGGTATATCGGGCGTTCCGGGAATCTGCGGCTCCACCGGATCGGGCGTTCGACGCCCCCTGCCTCGATATCACTCCATAACGTGAGATCCTCGTATTCCCGGCGGCAGAAAGCCTCCTGCGGGGACGATCGAGCTTGCTCGTCCTCGAAGTCGTGCTGATGTGCCGAGCTTAGGCATGGCACGACGAAATTCATTGCGAGGGCTTGCGGGACAGGTGTCGCGTCGCGCGGCGCTGAAAGGGCTCGGGGCCGGGATCGGCGCCGCGGCGCTCGGGAGCGGGTGCGCGACGGGGCCGGATCGTTGCGAGGCCGGACCCACCGCGCCGGCCGTGGGCCCCGACTTCGATGCCCATGGCGCGCCGACGCCGAGGCGATTGCTTGCTGGGATCGACACGTTCGTGGTCGTCATGATGGAGAACCGCTCCTTCGACCACTTCTTCGGCGCGCTCGCGTTTGATCCCGATTACCCCGCGCGGGACGCCGTCGACGGGCTCGAAGGCGGCGAGGCGAACGAGGACGACGACGGCACCACGATGGCCATGCATCGGGCCGAGGTGGCTTGTGATCACCACGGTCCGCTGCACACCTGGGATGCGGCGCACACGGCGTTCGCCGAAGGTCGAAACGACGGGTTTTTGCGGGCGAACAAGGGTGTCCTGTGGCGGCAGCGGGACGCGATGACGTACCACGATCGGAGCCAGATCCCCCTGTTTTATGCGCTGGCCGATCAATACGTGGTCTGTGACCGATGGTTCTCGTCCGTGCTCGGGCCGACCTGGCCGAATCGGTTTTTCCTGCACGCCACGACGTCCCAGGGCATCACCACGAATGATCCGATCACGGACGGGCCGGCGACGATCTGGGAAAAGCTCGGGAAGGGCTGCTGGTCCTCGAAAGCGTACGCCGCCGGGCCTGCGCACTGGTATCACGCGGGCTTCCGGGGGCGTACGCTCGGGGGGAACGATCCGATGGTCTGCACGCGGGTCGAGACGTTTTTCCACGACGCGCGCACCGGCAACCTGCCGAATTTCTCCGTCATCGACCCTGATTTCTGGTCCTCCGACCTCCACCCGCCGCACAGCCTGGCCCTCGGCGAGGCCCTGGTCGGCAGCATCGTGCGTTCGATGCAGGAGAGCCCGCAATGGGGGCGCTCGCTCCTCATCATCACGTTCGACGAATACGGCGGGTTTTACGACCACGTGCCCCCGCCGACCACGGAGGATCCACGCCCGGCGTTCCGGCAGCTCGGTTTTCGTGTCCCCTCGCTGGTGATCGGCCCGTCCGTTCGCGCGGGCGAGGTCGTCTCCACGCAGCTCGAGCACGTCTCGATCGCGGCCTCGCTGGCCACGCGGTTCGGCATCGAGAGCCTCGGGCCGCGCATGGATGCGGCCGCGGATCTCTCGTCGTGCATCGACCCGGCGAAGGTGGGTTTGCCCCCGGGGCCCATGGGCAGGCTGCCCCGCATCGACATCGATCGGAGGCGCGTGGAGGAGGTGAGCTTCCGTTTTACCAGCCAACCGGGTATCGAGGCGGCGCTCCGCGCGGGCGCCATTCCCCTCGATCGGATCGACCCGCGCTCGCACGAGGAGCGCCTCGGCTCTTTGCTGCGTCACGCACAGGAGTTCGAGGTCGCGAGGGTCTCCGAATGAGGCACACGTTGCTCCACGCTGCCGCGCTCGTGATGGCCCTCGTCGCGGGGGCGGCGCGGGCCGAGGCCGCCGAGGAAGCGGCCGCGCCCGAGGCCAAGCGGCCCCTGATGCTCCCGCCGCTCGCGCGGAACATGGTGCGCGTGCAGGGCACCGTGCGTCCCTTCTTCAACCTGATCGGGCCGGGCGGGGGCGCGATCGGGGATCTCTCGGTCGAATATTACTTCCAGCGACCCTTCAAGCTCGGCTTCGAGCTCTCTCCTTTCGCGTTCGTCCTCGTCCCCGAGGGGCCGGGCACGATCGTGCATGCCCGCGTGCGCGGAGCGTTCTCCTCCGATTACGTCGAGGTCGGCCTCGGAATCGGGGGGCGAATGCAGTATTTCGGCCCGAGTGGCCTCTCCGTGGCGCCGGCGATGCGGCTCGGCAGCCTGGACGGCTTGAATCTACGGGCGGAGATGGGGTATTCGCTGATCCGCAACTATTACACGCGGCAGACGCAGTTCGCGCTGTCGCACGTGACGGGCGGCCTCGACGTCCCGGTGACGCGACGATTGGCGCTCACCCTGGACGGCGGGTATGGGCTCGACCTCTGGGCGTATGCGACCCTGGGCGCGCGGCAATGGATCACGGGGCGCGGCGAGCCGGGCTCGCTCGCGATCGGAGCGTCCGTGGGGGCCGCGTGGGTGGTCGATCGATTTCCCTGTCAGTATGGCGACATCGACCCCTGCCGCGGGGCCGCCTGGGGCCTCGGGCCGACGATTGCCGTTCGGGTCGATCGGAGATTCTGAAGCCGCGTTGCCGGGGGGCGTGGGGGGGCACCCCCCACGTTGGGCAAGAACCGTCAATACATGGGCGTGCCGCCGGTGCCGCCCTGCCCGGTCGGGCAGGAGGTCGAGCCGACGACGTAGCAGGACTTGGTCGGGACGTCGCAGCAGTTCGCGCCGCCTTGCGGGGCCGCGGGACAGCTATTCTGGCAGTCCGCGTCCGCGAAGCAGTCTTCGACGCAGACCGGACCGCCGCCCGTGGTGCTGCTCGAGCTCGAGCTCGACGCCGTGCCCCCGGCGCCGCCAGCGCCGCCGATGCCGCCGCTGCCGCCGTTTCCGCCTTCTCCGCCTTCACCGCCTTCGCCGCCGGAAGGCTGGTTGCCGAACTCCGGCCGCTCGGAGGTCGCGCAGGCGGTGAAGCTCGCGGCGAAGAGACCAAGGACCAACCAGGTGACGCTAGCGTATTTCACGAGTTTGTGGTCTGAGAGTACCCGAATGCCGCGCTCTCCACAACCACCTCCTTGTCGACAATGACGAACGACGCGGCCCCTCGCTCCTCCCGCGCGCCGCAACTCCGCGCGACAATTGCAGCGCTATCAGAAGGTCGCCGCCCCTGGATCGGCCTCGCGCTCATTTTGCTGCTCGGCGTCATCGTCTACCTGCCGGCGATCCGAACGCCCTTCCTGCTCGACGATTACCTCCAGGCCTCGATGATCGAGGGCACGTTCCCCGGAAAGCGGGGTCCGTTCGACCTCTACGACTTCATCAACGACACCGATCGCGGGGCCCTCGTCGAGCGCGGCATGCTCCCCTGGTGGGCACACCCCGATCTCCAGATCCGCTTCTTCCGGCCACTCGCGAGCGCGCTCCGTTATTTTGAGCACCAAGCGTTCCGCGGCGTGCCGCTCCTCATGCACCTGCACTCGTTCGCCTGGTGGGCGGCGATGGTGCTCGGCGCGCGCTCTCTCTTCCGGCGCGCGCTCTCGGCGCGGGCCGCGGCGATCGCGACGGTCGCGTTCGCGCTCGCGCCCGCCCACGCGATTCCCCTCGCCTGGCTCGCCAACCGCGAGGCGCTGCTCTCGCTCACGTTCGGTATCGCAGGCCTCGCCGCGCATGCGCGTTTCCGCGAGGAACGAAGGCTCGGAGACGCGGCGCTCGCGACGGTGCTCTTCACGCTTTCGCTGCTTTCCGGCGAGTACGCCGTGTGCTTCGGCGGCTACGTGCTCGCCCTGGAGATCGTGGGCAAACGCGAGAGCCTGCTCCGGCGCATCGGGTTCGTCTCGACGTTCGTTTTGCCCACGGCCGCGTACCTCTACGCGCGGCACCGGGGCGGATATGGCTCGTTCGGCTCGGGCTTCTACACGGATCCGTTCCGCGAGACGGGCTCGTTTTTGCGCGCCGTGCCGCGCAGGTTCTTCACGCTCCTCGCGGATGGATGGCTCGCGCTCGACGACGAGACGCTGCTGCCGAACAACACCTCGATCGTCCTGCCCGTGCTCCTCGCGGTCGGCACCGCGGCGCTGCTCTACGTGCCGCTGCGGCGCGCGTACGCGGCGCAGGACGAGGCGCGCCGCCCGAAGATCGCGTGGCTCCTCCTCGGATCCGTGCTCGCGCTCGTGCCGGTGCTGCCCGTGGTGCCCTCGCCGCGTGTGCTCGGCGCGAGCTTGCTCGGCATCACGCCCGCGGTCGGCATGCTCCTCGAATACGCGTGGTTCTCCGCGGCGAGCGACGAGGACGCGCGCCGTCCGAGGAACGTGGCCGTGCAGCTCACGGCGCTCGCCGCGGTGGCGCTCGGCTTCGCGCACCTCGTGCACGGCCCCGGGACCGCGTGGCTCATGGCGCGGAGGCAGCAGAGATCCGCCGACGATTTCACGAAGCACTCGGCCGAGCTGCGCGGGCAGATCGAGGCGCCGGAGAACGCCGAGGTGGTCGTGATCCGCTGCATGGCGAGCGCGTTTTTCTTGCCGTTCGCGCTCGACGATCGCGGCCGTTTGCCCGCGCGCTGGCGGATCCTCGCGCAGACGGGTCACGCGCTCGTGCTCCGGCGCGACGCGCGCACGCTCGACGTCCGCGTGCCCCCGGAGCACAGCCTCTTTCCGATGGGCCCAGGCGCGCTCTTCCGCAGCTACGATGCCCTGATCGCGCCGGGCGAGGTCTTCACGGTGCCGGGCGTCCGCGTGACGGTGCTCGACGTCGGCCCGCGTGGCCCGCGATCGGCGCGCTTCGAGCTCGATCGTGATCTCGATTCGTCCTCGCTCACGTGGATCACCGAGGGCCGGGGGGGTTTTTCCTTCGCGGAGCTGCCGCCGCGCGGGTTCGGAAAACCCTTCGATCCCTAGAGCGCCGAACAGTTCGGCGCTCTGCGAGATCGCGAAGCGAGCTCGCCTCGGGGGGTGAATCGTCCGGGCTTTGCCCGGACGAGAGGGGGACGCGAGGCGTCCCCCTCGGGACGAAAGAAGCCTAGAACATCGAGCGGTTGTCAAACCGATCGATGTTCTAGGCCGCGAATCGCTCGCGCAGCCAGAGCGACGGCTTTTCGATGAGCACGTGCATCGCGTAGCCGATCACGAACGAGATGAGCATCGTGGCCGCGAGGGACGCGGGCCAGACGAGGAGGAGCGAGACGCGCTTTCCGTGGAGGAACTTCGCGGCGGGCAGGACGACGTGGTCGATGATCGGGATGTGCACGAGGTAGACGCCGTACCCGAGCGTCGCGGCGCGGCGGAAGAAGGGCGCCGAGAGGCCGCGATGGATGAAGCCGTCGCCGTGGAGCAGGAGTGGCAAGGCGCAGAGGTACATGAGGCTCGTCACGGTGCCCCAGCAGAAGACGTGCACGAGCTGGACGTGCTCCTCGCCGAACATCGCAGGGTTCAAGAGGAGCCAGAGGCACGTGAGCGCCGGGATCGCGAGGAGCGCGCGGTGGAACGGCCGCGAAAGAAAGCGGCCGACAGCCTCGCCGTGGCGCTGGTGCACGAAGGCGAGGAGGATCCCCGCGATGAGCGTGTCGAAGCGCGTGTGCGTGCGGAAGTAGAGCGCGCCGTAGAGGATGAAATCGTTCCACGGGCGGTAGCGGAAGTAGATGACGAGCCGCACGACGAGCGCCGCGAAGAAGAGCGCGCCGAGCAGGGCGAAGCGCGCTCGCTCGCTGCGAAGGCGGTGGAGCACGAAAAAGAGGAGCGGGACCGTCAGGTAAAACTGCTCCTCGAGAGAGAGCGACCAGCCCCAGAACATGATGATGTCGGGCCGGTGCAGGGAGACGAAGTTCGTGAGGTATGTGTACTCGTAGGGCAGGTGCGCGCGTTGCGTCGCCGTGAGCGGGAGCGCGAGCGCGAGGATCGTGAGCACCACGTAGTACGAGGGGAACGTGCGGAGGACGCGGCGCAGGTAGAAGCGGCGCAGGTCCTGGGTGCCGCTCTTCTGCAGGGAGCGGAGCAGGATCGAGCCGATGAGGAAGCCGCTCAGGAGGAAAAAGAGATCCATCCCGAAGAAGATCGAGAGGGATCGGTCGACGAAGCCGCGATCGAGCGGGATGCCCTGCTCGCCCCAGAAGATCCACGTGACGTGGTACTGGACGACGCTGACGATCGCGAGGACCCGCAGGCCGTGGAGCGCGGGATAACGGTTGTCGAGGAGATCGAGGGCGAAAAAGGCGCGGAGCCCGGAGGGTTTCGCGGGCGCGCCGAGGGCTTGGGCAGGCGCGGACATCGAGAGGCGATGGCGAGCTCTGGGAGGCTCACTCCTCCGGCTTCACGCCGCACATCTCCGCGACGCGGTTCACCTTCGCCTTGAACTCCTCGCCCGCGGGGTCGACCTTCTTCGACTCGGCGAGCAGCACCGCGAACCGACGCATGAGCGGAACGCCCGACTTGAGCGCGCCGAGCATGGACGTGAGGCTCGACTTCACCTTCGCGTCCTTGACCTGGAGCTTCTCCATCGCCGCGATGAACTTCTCGATCGCGGCGGCGTGCTCGGCGAACTTCTCGCCCTCGATGTTGGGGACCTTCTGGAGCTCGACGCCGAGGGCCTCGCACTCGGCTTGTGGCCCGTTGTTACACGTCGCGTCGAACGCGTTCGCCGTGGACGTGACCTTCTTTTCCCAGGCGCTGAGCTGCCCCTTGATCTGCTCCATCTCGTCGACGATCGGGCCCATCGACTTGAGCTGGTTGCCAAAGCTCTCGGCCTCGTCGGCGAGCTCGGCGACGGCCTCCTTGAAGTCGGGCGTCTCGATGGGCTGTTTTTTGAGATCGTCGGCGAGGCGGAGGAAGGCGCCCGTGAGCGAGCGCATTTCATCGGCAGGGCCCTGGCCTTTCGGCCGATCTTTGAGGGCGACGAGGTGCTTGCCGACGGCCTCGCACTCGGCCGGCCGGGCCTTGTCTTCGCCGCTGTTCGCGTCGGCGGACGTCTTCGGATCTTGGGCGGCCCCGCCGCCACAGGCGACGAGGAGGAAGAAGAAGGGGGCGAGGACGAGGCCCGAGCGCGTTCGCATCGCGCGGGGATATCCTAGCCCCGAGGCGCGGTCAACCGCGGGAGCGGGCGGGCGTCGGCGAGAGGTTCAGGGCACGGCGATGCAGGCGCCGAGCCTGCGGAAGCCGTTCGGGTTGGGATCACCGACGCTCGTCGCGGTGACCGTGTCGTAGGTGATGTCCCAGTTCTTTCGATAAAGGAGATCGTAGACGCCGGGCAGGAGGCTCGCGGTCCAGGTGGGACCATTGAGCATGTAGCCGCTGCCGCTGTAGTTGAAGTACGCCACGGAATGCAGGGCGCCCGTATCGATGGCGCGGAAGTAGAACGTGGCGCCGGCGTAATAACTCGTCGGCGGGATCGGCTGGCCGGCGAGCGTGATCGGGGCCGAGACGGTGGTCATGGGCACGTCGATGTCGAGCGTGTTGCTTCCGGGCGTGATCGTGACGTCGAGATCGAGGATCCGCATGCCGTTCGGGTTGGGATCACCGACGCTGGTGGCGGTGACGGTGTTGTACTGGCTGTCGTAGTTTTTCCGGTACCAGAGCTCGTAATCGCCAGGCAGGAGGCTCGCGGTCCAGGTGGGACCATTGAGCACGTAGCCGCTGCCGCTGTAGTTGAAGTACGCGACGGAATGCAGGGCGCCCGTGTCTTTCGATTTGAGATAGAACGTTGCGCCGGCGTAGTAACTCGTCGCGGGGAGCGGTTGTCCCTCGAGGGTGATCGTGCCCGAGACCGTGGCCGTCGGGACGTTGATGTTCAGCGTGTTCGCCCCGGGCGTGATCGTGACATTGGAGTTCAAACGACGCATGCCGTTCGGATTGGGATCACCGATGCTGGTAGCGGTGACGGTGTTGTACTGGCTGTCGTAGTTTTTCCGGTACCAGAGCTCGTAGTCACCGGGCAGGAGGCTCGCGGTCCAGGTGGGGCCATTGAGCATGTAGCCGCTGCCGCTGTAGTTGAAGTAGGCGACGGAATGCAGGGCGCCGGTGTCCTTCGCTTTGAGGTAGAACGTGGCGCCGGCGTAGTAGCTCGTCGCGGGGAGCGGCTGTCCGCCGAGCGTGATGTTACCCGAGACCGTGGCCGTCGGGACATCGATGTTCAGCGTGTTCGCGCCGGGAGCAATCGTCACGCTCTTGCTCAGGATGCGCATGCCGTTCGGGTTGGGATCACCGACGCTGGTGGCGGTGACGGTGTTGTACTGGCTGTCGTAGTTTTTCCGGTACCAGAGCTCGTATTCACCGGGCAGGAGGCTCGCGGTCCAGGTAGGGCCGTTCAGCATGTAGCCGCTGCCGCTGTAGTTGAAGTAGGCGACGGAATGGAGCGCGCCGGTGTCCTTCGCTTTGAGGTAGAACGTGGCGCCGGCGTAATAGCTCGTCGCGGGGAGCGGCTGTCCGCCGAGCGTGATGTTGCCCGAGACCGTGGCCGTCGGGACATCGATGTTCAGCGTGTTTGCCCCGGGGGCCATGGTGACGTTCTTGTTCAGGATCCGCATGCCGTTCGGATTGGGATCGCCGATGGAGGTGGCGGTGACCGTGTCGTACTGGCTGTCCCAGTTCTTGCGGTACCAGAGCTCGTAATCGCCGGGCAGCAGGCTCGCGGTCCAGGTAGGGCCGTTCAGCATGTAGCCGCTGCCGCTGTAGTTGAAGTAGGCGACGGAATGGAGCGCGCCGGTGTCCTTCGCTTTGAGGTAGAACGTGGCGCCGGCGTAATAACTCGTCGACGGGAGCGGCTGTCCGCCGAGCGTGATGTTGCCCGAGACCGTGGACCTCGGGACGTCGATGTTCAGCGTGTTCGCGCCTGCGCCGAGGACGAGGTTCGTCTGGAGGATTCGCATGCCGTTCGGGTTGGGATCGCCGTCGCTGGTCGCCGAGACCGTATCGTACTGGCTGTCCCAGTTCTTCCGGTACCAGAGGTCGTAGACGCCGGGCAGGAAGCTGGCGGTCCAGGTGGGACCATTGAGCATGTAGCCGCTGCCGCTGTAGTTGAAATACGCCACGGAATGCTGCGCGCCCGTATCCCGGGCCTTGAGATAGAACGTGGCGCCGGCGTAGTAGCTCGTCGCGGGGAGCGGCTGGCCCGCGAGCGTGATCGTGCCGGAGACGGTGCCGACCGGGACGTCGATGCCGCCGGGCATCGGCGTGGTCGTCGCGCAATCGAGGTTCCCCGCGCAGCTCGCGGTCGTCGCGCCCTTGCAGAGGCCGGCGGCGTCGCAGGTGTCACCTTGTGTGCAGGCGATGCCGTCGTTGCAGGAGCTCCCCGCAGGTTTCGGGATCAGCGGGAAGCTCTGCGTGGCCTCATTGCACGCGCCGTAGGAGGCGCAGGGGCCGGGCGCGGGCGGCGCGACGGGGACGTTCGTATGGATGCAGCCGTTCGCGTCCGCGCTCGGGTTCGAGGGCGCGCAGCTCTCGGTGCCCGTGCAATAGAGGTTGTCGTTGCAGAGGGCGTTCGTCGCCGTGTGCTTGGGCGCGCCGTTCTGGCAGACGTCGGTGGTGCAGACAATGCCGTCGTCGGGGATGATCGTGTTGTCGACCGTGTTCGCACAGCCCGTGAGCGCGTTGCAGGTGTCCACGGTGCAGGGGTTCGCGTCGTTGCACGTCACGGTCGTGCCGCCCGTGCAGGTGCCGGCCTGGCAGGTTTGTCCCGTCAAGCAGAGCGTGGTGGAGCAAGCCGCGCCGTTCGGCAGCGTCGTGTGGGTGCACGCGCCATTGACGACGGTGTCGGTGGTGCAGGGGTTTCCGTCGTCGCAGGGGGGCGTGTAGCATTCGGCGACGCCGCCGTTGTTCTTGCACGCCTGGTTCAGCGCGAGGCACGGGTTCGGCTTGCAAGGATCGTCGGTGCAGCCGCCCTGGCCGTCGTCGTGATAGCCGGGATCGCAGGAGCATACCGCGAGCGAGCCGTTCGGCGTGCACACGGTCTCGTGAGGCTCGACGCACGGGTTCGGCAAGCAGGGGTCTTGCGTGCAGCCGCCCATGCCGTCGGGGTGATATCCGGCATTCGTGTCGCAGTCCGCGCACGCGTCGCCGACATAGCCCGCATCACACGTGCAAACGACGATGCCGTCCGCATCCGAGCAGGTGCCGTGCCCGCTGCAGCTCGCGGGCGCACAGACCTCGTCGACGACGCAGGTGCCGCCCTCGTCGTGATATCCGGGGTCGCAGCCGCACACCGGCATTCCGTTCGGCGCGCTGCAGACGGTCTGGTGCGGGTCTTTGCAGGGGTTCGGCAAGCAAGGATCCTGCGTGCAGCCGCCCGCGCCGTCGGGGTGGTACCCCATCGCGTCGTCGCACGTCCCGCAGTTCGGCGGAGCCCAGCCCGGATCACAGGTGCAGCTCAGGTTGCCGCTCCCCGTGTCGATGCAGGTGCCGTGTCCGCCGCAGGTCGTGGGCATGCACGTCGCGTCGGGCACGCAGAACCCATTTTCCTCGTGGGTCCCGGCGCCGCAGCCGCACACGATCATGCCGCCTTCCACGGAACACGCGGGTTTGTCCGAGGAGCAGGGGTTTGGCTCGCAAGGGGTATCCGTGCAGCCGCCCTGGCCGTCGGGGATGTATCCGCCTTGCGTGTCGCAGTCCTCGCAATGATCTCCCGCGAAGCCGGGATCGCAGGTGCAGACCGGCGTGCCGCTCGTCGTGTCGCAGGATCCGTGTCCGCCGCAGGTGGTGGGCGTGCAGGTCGTATCCGGGACACACGCGCCACTTTCGTCGTGATGGCCCGGGTCACACTGGCACGTGGCCACGCCGCCCTCGTCTTTGCACTGCGTGCGAAGAGGATCGGTGCACGGGTTCGGCGTGCATGGATCGGAGGTGCAGCCGCCGAGTCCATCGGGGTGCTGCGCGGGCGGGCATTCGCCGCCTGCGTCGGTGCCGGCGTCCACGGTGGGCGGGGTCGGCGGGCTGTCGTCGCCGCAGCCGGCGGAGAACGTGACGAGGAAAAGGACCCCGGCAAGGGTCCAGAATGATCCCGAGCGTTTCATGAATTCGCCTCGAACGGGGAGAGATGGGACGTGCGGGCGGGATGGTACGGAAACGTTGGTTTCCGTTCAACCGCTTCGTCCATAATTCCGCGAGGCGAGACCGGCGCGGAAGAGGCGCCAGGAAAAGCGGCAGCTCCGCGCGGCGGGAGGGGCGCCGCGCGGAGCCGCAAAGGCTCGTCGATCAGGGAGCCGTGTAGGTCACGGAGATCTGATACTGGCCCCAGTTGTATCCACGCACCGCGATGAACGCCTCGGTTTCGCCGGGCGGAACGGTCAGGCTGCAGGACTCGTTCGGGCCGGTCTTGTACGGGCGGCAAGTCCATTGGCCGGGCGCGGGCTGCGCGCCGAAATGCACGTAAAGATCGGGGTCGCCCTTGCCGGTCATCGTGACGTCGAACGTCGTCCCTTCGACCACGGAGACCGGGGCGAGCTGCACGACCTGCGCCTTGTTCACGGTGCCGTTGAAGCTCTTCGTGGACGGCGTGCCGCCGCCCGGAGCCGGGGGATTGCCGGGGTCGCTGGGATCGCCGGGCTCCGGGGCCGGCGCGCCGCCGGGCGCGCCATACAGGGCAACCACGCCCTGCTTGTCCATGTCGGTGAGCGACAGCGTCTGGTCGCCCTTTCCATTGCATTGCGGGTAATGCATGACGGACTTGGCGTCGTAGGGGGTGAGCGCACGCCACTCGTTGTCCTCGAAGCACGTGCCGGCCTCGGGGCGGGTGTGCTCGTGGCGGAAGCCGAGGGTGTGGCCGAGCTCGTGCCGCAGGATCCCGGTGAGCGTCGTCGGCCCGTTGTTGCCGAACGCGCCGCTGTCGATGAGGACGTTGCGGCTGCTGCGGCTGTCGCCGGGGAAGAACGCGCGCGCGAGGTACTGGCCGTTCGAATTCGTGGGACGCACGTCGAAGAGGACGTTACTGTTCTGCGCGTTGCAGCTCCCATCCTGGGCGGCCACGTGCTTGTATTTCACGTTTGCCACGGCCTCCCAGGCGGTCGTCGCGTCCTTGATGGCCTGGACCGCGGCGTCGTACCGATTGCCGAAGGTCGTGCTCACGCAGTAGGTGAGGTCGAGCTTCTGGGTGTCGTTCCACTTCGCGTCCTGGCCGCCCGCGCGGTGGACGATGAGCGCGCCCTTCTGGACGTACGTCTCGTAAAACTCCTCCAGCTTCTTGATGTCGTCGACCGGCGTGTCGCCATCGACGATGTAGATGCCCGTGTCGGGCTCACGATACGTAACGGCCTCGAAAGCCTCGAAGCTCTCATACGTATCGGCCACGGCTTCGTCGCCGCCCGGCGCTCCCGCGCACCCGGCGCCGAGCGCGCCGGAGACGAGGACGAAAGCAACCACGGATCGGCCCACGAGGCCGAGCTTCTTCGTACCAGCGCTCATCGTAATTCCTCCATGGCCCCCGCACCCGGGGTCGAGCCATCGGGGCATTGAATGTGGAAGACGCAAGGAAGCAGGACGCGCGCTCGTGCGTCAATCCAAGCGCACGATTCCATCGGTCAGCGTGCTGACGCCAACGAGATTCCATTGGGTACCCCATGGTTCGTCGCAATCGCGTAGATCCGTGAAAACACGTAGAATGAAGCAAGATCGTTGTCCGGTGCACCGCGATGCTTGGCGGTGCGTGGTGCCTGTCTTGACAAACCCGTGGGGAGAGCGGAGGCATTGCGTGAACGGGCGGCGTCGTACTCGCAATGCAATCGTGCATGTAGCGTGCTCGTCCTCGGGTGAAGCCGCCGTGGGCGAGGGCGAGCTTGCAGGGGCCGCGGAGGGAGGCTAGGGAAGGGCGCATGAAGCCCTGGTCCGTGATGCAGAGCCGTCCGATCGTCGCGCGTCGATGGCTCACCGTGCACGAGCAACGCATCGCCCTGCCGCACGGCGGCGAGATCGACGAGTTTCACGTGATCGAGTCGCCCGACTGGGCCTCGGTGCTCGCGGTGACGGAGGAAGGGCAGGTGGTGTTCGTCGATCAGTACCGGCACGGCGCCGCGCGCGTGAGCCGGGAGCTACCCGCAGGCGTGATCGACGCAGGCGAGACGGCCGAGCAGGCTGCGCGGCGCGAGCTCGAGGAGGAGACGGGGTTCGTCGCCGAGACGTGGCTGCCGCTCCTTTCGACGAACACGGAGCCGAGCCGGCACACGAACCGCGCCCATTTCTTTTTCGCCGCGGGCGCGCGACAGGTCTCCGAGCAACGGATGGATCCCTCGGAGAACATTCACGTGGCGCTGATGGAGCCGAAGGAGATCGTGCCCGCGATCGAGCGGGGGCAGATCATCCACGGCGTGCACGTGGGCGCGATTCTGCTCGCGGTGCGGCGCGGGCTCTTGTCGCTCGATTGAGGGGAAGGGAGCCGGATCACGCCCGGGGGAGCGTGATCCGGCAGGGGAGGGTCACTTCGCGAGGCAGGTTTCGAACTCGGTCTTGCAGACCTCCGCCGGATTCTGGCCCGGGCCGAGCCTGATGAAGCAACGCAAGGCGTCCGAGAGCTCTTTCGCGACCGCTTCGTCGGAGTTCGTCACGCACGGCATCCAGGCCTCGATGCCGCCCGTGCCCGAGCCGATGGCCTGCTGCACGCACGAGAACGACTCGGCGCACGTCGCCTTGCCATTGCCCACCCACTCGGCGCCGAGGTAGTTCGGCTGGCCGGGGACGGAGGGCTCGGCGAGGCAGTTCGCGGTCGCCGCTTCGGCCGGGTAATACGAGCCGATGAGCATGCACATCTCGTCGGTCGAGCGCGGCCCCTGGTAGACGTCGCGCATCTCGCCGTTCGAGTAGTCGCAATGATAATCGAACCACGAGCCGGCCTTGACCTCGAGCCCCGCGCCGAAATCCTTGACCGGGACCTTTTCCCACTCGGTGTTCGTGTAGAAGGGCTCCGCCTGCCCCACGAGCGACGCGGAATAGTCGACGCCACGCGCGTGCATGTGGGACTGGATGTTCACGATCGTGATGTCCTTGTGCACCGGACAGCGCATGCGCGCGCGACCCTCGCCCATGGGAGCGACGTGGATGAAGGGGTTGTAGAGGAAGAGGACGTCGCCCTCCGTCGTCACCTCCGCCTCGGGGACCGAGTAGAGGTTGATCCGGACCTCGGGCTCGATGACGTTCATCGTGGCGTTGATGTAATGCGCGTTCATGAGGAGCACCGCGCCGGGGCGCACCTTCATGGCCACCCCCTCGGGGAACTTCAAGAAGGCCTCGCCCTCGCCGTTCTGCGAGCCCCCGATGAGCTTCTCCACGGCCCAGCCATTCGTGGCGCCGTCGGAGCAGTCGAACACGCCGCTCGTGTCGACGACCGTGCCGTCGTCTTTCTTGGTCGGAATGTCTTCGTAGGTCGTCTGGTAGAGCAGGAAGTGGTGGCTGCCCTTCGTGAAACGCACCTCGTCACGGTTCACGTAGAGCCCCTCGGCGGGCGCCTTCACGAACATGCAATGCTCGCCCTCGGTGCCGGGGTCGAGCTTCGTCACCATCTTGAACTGGACGCCCTTGCCCGCTTCCGGGGGCGCGAGCAGCTCTTCCTGCCCGGGCTCCGCGGGCTCCGCGGGCTCCGAGCCGCCACAGCCCACGAGGGCCGGCACGGCGAGGGTGAGGGACGAGATGGCGGTCCTCAATAAGAAGTTGCGAAGATTCATGGCTGTCCGTGTTAGTGACCGGCGGTCACAAAGTCAACTCCCGGAACGTGAAGAATTGTTGCCCGAGACGGTGCTTGCCATCGGTGCCCGGTCGCGGTAAAAAGTTCATCGGTCTCGCGACATCGTACGTGGGCATGGGGAGGGGCGACATGTCGGACCCGACGAGTGCACTGCTCGGGCAGCTTCCCCCGGTGGTGGAGCTGCGTGACATTGGTTTGTCCTTCACGCTGCCCCGCGGCAAGAACCTCAGCCGGACGTGGATCCGCGAGCTCCGGACCGAGCTCGCGAGCCGCGTGCGGCTCAAGATCGCGCAGGATCGGCTGACCTTGCGCTGTGATCCGCCGGTCGTGGTCGACGCATTGTGGCCCGCGAAGAACATGCTGTTCGGGGGCGCGGACGTGCGGTTTACGGACGCGCGCATCGAGGCGTGGGTCTCGCCGATCGATGGCCCCGGCGAGGGGCTCCTGGATTTCACGGGCGAGGCCAAAAAGCAGATCGTGGAGATCATCGCCGCGGGCCTCTCCGGCACGAAGATGGCGAGTCCAGGTTACGATCCGATGCGGGACGAGGCCGCGCTCGCGACGCTCGAAGCGATCGCCGACAATTTCCGCAAAACGCCTTCGAGCGGCGCGTCGGACGTATCGGTCGCGGATCTCGGCGATCCCGCGGCCGAGGCGACGCTCGCGCTGCGCGAGCCGTTCGTGCACGAACAGAACGGGACGGGGCTCTCGGTCGCGGCCGGCGGGGCGATCCACGTGGAAATCAAGGGGAGCGGAAACCTCGCGCGGATCGCCGCCGGGAGCTCGAACGCGGAGCGCGTCCGCGCCGCGAACCTGCAATCGATCACGATCACGAGCGAGGCGCTCTCGGTCGTTCAAGGCGGGAGCCCCCTCGTGGAGCTCGGGTGCATTCGTATCGATCGCGGCGGGGCCGTGACGCTGTCGCGGCTCAGGTTGCGCGGGACGCTCGAGGAAGTCGCGGGGCTCGAATCGCTGGTGCGCGTGGTCGCGGGGGTCGTGCGTTTCGCCGGGTACGAGGTGGCGCTCGACGCGGGGATCGCGCTCGCGGCCAAGGATCCGGCGTCCGAGGCCTCGATCGTCCCGGGGCTCGTGCGCAGCAAGATCGAGGAGGTGCTGGCCGAGGGCGTTCGGCGGCTCGTGCACGAGCACGCGGAGGTGATCCCGGGGCTCGATCTGCGGGACGTCCTCGCGGTGTGAGCGCTCCAGAATGTTTCGCGCGACCGGGGGGATGGTGTAGGCTTTCCCCTGAATGCAAGCGCGCCGCGCCTCGGCTCTGACGCTCCTCGGGCTCGTGCTCGCGGCGGCGTGGTTTTCGAGCGGCGCGTCGGGGGCGCCGGGTCGTCCCGTTCCCCTCGCGAGCGCGATGCCGCGGCCCGCGCCGCCGCCCGTTTCCCTCGAAACGCCGCCCGCAGCGGACATGCCGCGCGCGACCGTCGCTTTCGTGGGCGACGTGTCGATGGCGGGTGGGGTCGCGGCGGTGATCAAGAAAGGTGAGGAGTCGGGGTTTCCTTTCGCGCACGTGGCCGAGCGGCTGCGGTCGTACGATCTTCTCGTGGGGAACCTCGAATGCGTGGTCACGTCGCAGGGGGAGGCCGCGATCCCCGAGCCGCTGGTGGCGCCGCTTTCGGCGCCGCGTCTGCTTCTGGATGCGGGCTTCGATATGGTGTCGGTGGCGAACAACCACACGCTCGACATGTCGGAGGCGGGGTATTTCGAGATGCTCGAGCGCCTCGATTCCGCGGGTTTGGGCCATTTCGGGACGACGCAGGCGAGCCCCGCGCGCGAAGCATTCGTGGTGCGTGAGGTCGCCGGGGTGCGAATCGCGCTGATCGGTCACGTGGATCGAGGTGCGCCCCGGTCGCGGCAGGACGTGGAGCGGGCGCGGGAGCGCGCCGACGTGGTGATTGTATTCGTGCACTGGGGGATCGAATACGCGCTCACGCCCTCGAAGTATCAGCGCGAGGCGAGCCGCGCGCTCATCGACGCCGGCGCGGACGCGGTCATCGCAGCGCACGCGCACGTGGTGCAGCCGGCGGAGCGATATCGCGGGCGGCTCATCGCGCACGGGATCGGGAATTTCGTGTTTTCGGGGATGACGCGGCCGGGGAGCCGTACGGGGACGCTCGTGGAGCTCGACGTGACCCGGAAGGGGATCACCGGACATCGATTCTTGCGGGTTGCGATCGACGATCGCGGCGCGCCTCGTTTCGTGGGGGAGCCGAGCGAGGAGCCGTCGCTCGATCCGCCGGGTCCGCGGCCGTTGCCGCCGATGGCCGGAGAGTAGGCGTTACGTTCGCCGTCTGCGCCGCGCGGCGAATGCGAGGGCGCCGAGGACGGGCAGGAAAAACCCGGAGGCATCGGCGCCGCCGGGCGCGCCCATCGTGCATGCGCCGCTGGAAGGTTTGTCCGGTGTCGATTCGCCGCCCGCGCCGCCTTCGCCGCCCTCGCCCCAGCCGCCGCCCGCGCCGCCGGCGCCCGACGACGAGGAGCTCGCGCCGCCGGGGACGACGGGTTGCGGGTCGTCCACGAGATAAAGCGCGCCACGAAGAAAAAGCACGGGCCGCGGGCGCAGCGGCGTTCCCTCGACGAGGGCAACCACCTCGGCCGCGGGGCGCACGGAAGCCTTGCCGAGGTCGAAGCGCCAGGTCGCCGCGACGCCCGGCGAGACGAGCCGGCGCACGCCGCCGTCGACGAGCCAGGTTTGTCCAGTGCCGTCGTCGGCCTGGATGAGCTCGGGTTTGTCAGGGATATCCGGGCCCTCCGGAAGGAGGTCGGCGTCCGCGGCGGGCAGGGGCAAGAGGTCCCAGAACGAAGAGAATCGCCAGGCGTCGTACGTGGGGGCGCCGACGACCTTGCGGCGCACGCCGGATTGCGCGGCGGGCGGGCACTGGAGCGTGCGGGGGCTGTTGCCGAGCACCGGATTGCCCTCGCCGCCGGTGTCGATGCCATAGGCGTAGACGTCGCGAGCATTGCCGTCGTGCAGCGCGAGCGGGGAGGGGGCGAAGAAGCCGTGCTCGCACGAGCCGATCGCAGCGCAGAGATCGTCGCGGTGGACGTTCGCGCGGACGGCAATGGCAGGCGCGCCAGGCGTGCCCGCGGGGACGCCGTAATAGACGTGGACGTCGATGGGCTGGTTCGGGACGTCGGGATCCTGGGCCCAGCCCGCGATGGAATCGCATCCCGCGTTGTCGAGGTATCCCGTGGGCTGGGCGGCGACCGCCAACCGCGGGACGAGGAGCGAGCACGCGAGGAGCGACGCCGCGGCGCCGAGGGTTTGGAGAGACAAGGGGTGATGGGAACGCAATGGCACGCGCCTCACACGAGGATGTCGCCGAAGGCTTCGGAGGTTTCGCCGCCGTTCCAGCCGAAGCTCGGCGTCTCCAGGCCGACGCCGCGCAGCATGGTGACGTGGGCCTTGCTGTAATTGCCGCCGGGATCGCGGACGTGGACGTTGCGGCGAATCTTACCATTGGCGCCGCCCGCGAGGACGCAGGGCATCTCGGCGACGCTGTGCTGATAGCCTTCGCCGTATTCGGAGAGGCCAAAGACGAGCGCGCGATCGAGCAGTGTGCCGCCCGTCGGCTCGACGACGGCCTGGAGCCGGCCGAGGAACGCCGCGAAGGCCTGCATTTGATACTGGATGCCCGCGCGCGCGTGCTCCCAGGTGCCCTCGTGGACCGTGGCGTGAAAATCGTTGGGCACGCCGAGGTTCGAGAAGACGTGGGTCGTCGCGGGGGAGCTCAGCATGAACGAGAAGACGCGCGTCATGTTGCAGGCGAGCGCCGAGGCGAGGAGCGAGCCCATGATTTCGGTCTTCGCAATGAGGTCTTCGTTCGGCGCGGGTTTGCCCGGGGGCGCGCAAGCCTCGCCCGAGAAGTCGAGGCGGTTCTTGACGGCATTCAGGTGTTCGAGGTGCGCCTCGATGCGTTGCTTGTCAGCCGCGCCGACGCGGTTCGAGAGGCGCTTCGCGTCCTCCATGACCGCGTCGAGCAGGAGCGCCCGGCGCTTCAAGCCGGCCGTATCCGCCGCCACGCCGAACAGGAGATCGTAGAGCTGGCCGGGATCGAGGATCGGCGGGTTCAGGTCGTCGGGGCCATTGTACGAGATCGCGTTCCAGTGGCCGTAATCGTGGAAGCGCGCGGTGCTCGCGCCGAGGATGAGGGAGCGGAAGCGCGGGCTTTCCGGGCCGTAAAAGGCCGGGTGTTTCGCGACGTACTGGTCGAGCGTGGGGCGGAGCGCGGTGAGCGTGTGCGAGGGGTGATCGAATCCCTCGGGGCGTACGCGATCGCCGGTCATCGAGACCATGAAGCCACGCATATGGCCGTCGCTCTGGCCCGGCGGGGTATCCGGCACCGCCGTGTGCGGGGTCAATCCCGTGACGACGCTCGGCTGGTATGGCGCGAGGGGCGCGAGGAGCTCGCTCGGCGCGTAATCCTTGCCGGTCGCGGAGGGCGTCCAGATGTCGGGATGGCCGGCCTGGGGCGCGCCGTGGCCGTCGTGCCAGGGCAAACCGCCGCCCCAGAAGAAGATGCCGAAGATCGGCCCCGTGGACGCGGCTTCAGCGCCGCGCGCGCCGAGCATCGCTTCGAGGGTGGGCAAGGCGAGTGCGACGGCCGTGCCGCCCACGGCGCCCCGGAGAAAGGTTCGTCGGGAAAGGGGCGTGGTCTTCACGGGCTCTCCTCTTCGCCGATGTAACGGAACGCGTCGTGGGCGACGAGCTCGATCAAAAGGGTGCGGAAATCGAAGGATGCGCCGGCGAAGCGCGAGGCGAGGTCTTCGAGCGCGAGGCGCTCGCCCTTCGTCTCGATGCGGCCCTGCGCGTGGCGATAAAGCTGCTGGACCATGCAACGGCCGACGCGGGGCTCGGTTTCGAGGACCGTCGCGAGCTCGCGCGCGTTCGCGAGGGGTTTGCCGTCGAGGTCGCCGGAGGAATCGATCGGCAAGTCGCCCTCGAAGACGGTGCGGTAATACCCCGACGAGTCGAAATGCTCGAAGAGGAAGCCGGGCGGGTCCATGAAGGTGTGGCACGCGGCGCAGGCGGGGTTCGTGCGGTGCGCCTCCATTTGCTCGCGGACCGTTTTGGGTTCGCCCATCGGCGGATCGAGGGTCGTGTCGACGCCCGGAGGCGGCGCCGGGACTTCGAGGCAAAAAACACGCTCGCGGACGTATTTGCCACGCGCCGTGGGCGAGGTGCGGGTTTCGTGGGCATTCATGGTGAGGAATGCGCCGAGCGTGAGGATGCCCGCGCGCGGGCTATCCGCGGGCAGCTCCACCGGGACGAACGTGTCCACGCTCGCGCCGGGGGCCTCGATGCCGTACAGCGCCGCGAGGTCCGCGTTCACGAAGGTCTTGCGGGTGCTGAAGATGCTGCGCGCGTCGCCGCGGCTTTCGAAGACGACGTCCTCGACGAGCATTTCGACCTCGCGGCGCATGGCGTCCTTGATGGTGGGCGTGAAGTACGGATACGCAGCCGGGTCGCGCTGGATGCCGTCGAGGCGGCCGAGGTCGAGGTATTGCCGGAAAAACGCCTGCATGGCCGAGCGCGCGCGGGGATCGTCGAGCAGGCGCTCGGCCGCCGCGGCGATGCCCTCGGGTTTGTCGAGCTCGCCCTTTTCGGCGGCGTCGAGGAGCGCGTCGTCGGGGCCCTGGTTCCAGAGGAGGAACGAGAGGCGCGTGGCCATTTCGTAGCCCGTGAGCTTGCGCCGTCCGGGGGAAGCATCGTCGGGGGCGCCGACCTCGACACGATAAACGAAATGCGGGGACTGGAGCAGGCCTGAGACCGCGAGGCGCAGGCCCTCCCACGCGCTCGGATCCGCGAGCGTCTGCGAGACGGAGACCCAGCGAGCGACCTCCTCGTTCGTGAGCGGGCGCCGGAAGACGCGTCGGCCGAAACGACGCAGGAAGCCCTCGACGCAGGCATCGCCGGGCGCGGCGGGCTCGCAGCCGACGAACGCCGCGCGCCGGGCCGGGTCGGCGAACGCATGACGCGTGATGGCGTCGGCGGACTCCTCGTACTGCTGGACGCCGAACTCGGAGAGCGTCGTGCTCGATGCGCCGATGTTGTAGAAGAGGAACGGCTTCGTGTCGTCCTCGAGCGGCGCCTGGGGCATGCTCGCGCCAAACAGCTCGACGAGCGTATTGCGGTACTGCGCGGCCGTGAGGCGGGGGAGCGCGGGCGCGGCGAGGACGAGCGACTCTTGTTCGGTCGTATCCTCGTCCGCGTCGCCGATGACGCCGACGCATGCGGTGAGCGAAGCGCCGAGGACGGCGATTGGGGCGAAAAACCCGAGCCACCGCGCTCGGGATCGCCCAGGATGCGGACGTCTTTGGACCATGGCCTTCGGCGAAGGGTACAGCGGAGCCGGCGGGCAGGGAAGAGACAAGAGAGGGCCGTTGTCCAGGCTTCCGGGGCGCGGAGACGTTCCAGGTGAAGAAGTCCCGCGAGGTCGGAGGGGCCTGCCGCGCGGCGCAGATTCGCGTATGGTGGCCAAGTGGTTTCCGTTTCCGTGACGTTCTTCTACCGGCCCGAGCGGCCCGCGGCGTTCGTTTCGCTCTGCGGGGAATGGTCGGCGTTTCGCCCGACGCCCATGGCGCGGCGCGGCGACGGGTCGTTCGAGGTGACGATCGAGGCCGCGATCGGGGTGTACGAGTACAAGCTGCACGTCGAGGGCGCGCGCTGGGAGCTCGATCCGGAGAATCCGCGGACGCGGTCGCGGGGCGGGCTGCGGAACAACGTGCTCGTCGTGGGCGGCGCGGAGGAGCCGATCCTGCACGCGCCGGTGAGCCCGTTCGTGGCTGTGGAGGAGGACGGGCGGCTTTGCATTCGCTCGGCGCTGCGTCGTGGGCACGGAGAGGGCCTCGTCGTGCGGTGGGACGAGGGCGCAGGGGCGCGCGAAGAGGCGATGCGGGTTGCGGCGGAGGAGGACGAGCACGTCGTGTTCGAGGCGCGGCTGCCGGCGTCGGCGCGGCGCGTGGCGTACGTGTTTCGATTGGAATCGGGGCGGCTCGTCGGGCGCGCGGGTGGGGCGGGGCAATGGTTTTTGATTGCGCGGCCTGAGGCGCCGAAGGGCGCGGGGCGTGGGGAGGGAGCGGCGGGCATTTCGATCGAGGGGAATGCGGGGCCGGAAGCGTCCGGGGATGCGTTTCGCGCGGGGCGCGTGGTCGCGCCGCTCCCGGTACGGCTTTACGTCACCGTGACCGAGCGGTGCAACCTGCGTTGTGCCCATTGCATCACGGACGCGCCGGAGAAGACGCGGAGCGGGAGCGCACGGACGATGCAGCCGTGGCTTCTCGACGCGCTGCGGGAGCCGTTCGCCGCGGCCGATTACGTGGGCTTCGTGCACGGCGGCGAGGCGATCGTGGCGCCCATGTTTCCGGAGGTGCTCGCGACGATCCAGAGGGCGCGCGCAGGTCGTCCGGGCCGCACGGACGTGCATTTGCTGTCGAATGGAATGTTGCTCGACGAGGGGCGGTTCGACGCGCTCTGTGATCTCGGCCTGACGAGCCTCTCGATTTCGCTCGACGGCGCGACCGCGGCGACGAGCGACGGGCTCCGGATCGGCGGGCGGTTCGCGACGATCGTGAAGAACATCGAGGGAATGCTGCGGCGTCGCGCTGCGCGCGGGGTCGACGTGCGGATCGGGATCTCGGCGGTCGTGACTGCTTCGAACGTGGACGAATTGCCCGCGCTCGGAAGGCTCGCCGCTTCGCTCGGGGTCGATTGGTTGAAGGTCGAGGAGGTGTTTCCGTGCACGCCGCGAGCGCAGGTCGAATGGATCGATCCGCGGGGCGAGCGGATCTCGCGGGCCGTCCGTGCGCTCGGCTCGATCCTCGCGCCCGCGGGGGTCGTGCTCGTGGACCACCTCGATCCCCGCGGCGATTGCCCCTGCGCCGCCGGCGACGACCCCGCGTTGCGTGTTTTCCGCGCGGCCGACGATTTCGCCAATCGCGCACGCTTCCTGACGTGTCGCATGGAATGGGAGCAGGCGTGCATCGACCCGGACGGCACCGTGCATCCCGTGGCGTACGAGGCGCCCGCGATCGGATCCCTCGCGTCTTCGCCGCTCGTTTCGCTCTGGAACGGAGAGGTGATGCAGGACCTGCGTCGTGCAGCGCTTTCCAGGACCCCCGCGCCGATCCGGCGCGCGTGCCCCGAGGTGGCTTGCGCCCCGGCGGCGCGTCATGCAACGATCGGCCCATGAAGCGCTTTTCACCTTTCTATGGGCTCGTCCTCGTTTCTTTCCTCGTGGCGGCCGCGGGCTGCTCCGACGACGAAGGATCCGGCGACAGTAGCGGCAACACGAATGGCGGCGAGCCGGCCTCGATGCAAGGGATCACCGAGGCCCACAACGCGGCGCGCGCGTCCGTCGATCCGCCGGCCCCGGAGCCGCTGCCGCCTCTCGTCTGGTCGCCGGAGCTCGCCGCCGTCGCGCAGGCGTACGCGGAGAACTGCGTCTGGGAGCACAGCTCGAACGACTACGGCGAGAATCTCTACGCCAGCTCCAACAGCTCGACCGCGGAGCAGGTCGTCTCGAACTGGGTGGCCGAGAAGGCCGATTACATTTACTCGTCGAACGAGTGTTCGGCCGTGTGCGGCCATTACACCCAGGTGGTCTGGGCGAAGACGACGAAGCTCGGCTGCGGCATGGCGAAATGCAGCAAGGGCTCGCCGCTCGGCGGGGGAGATTGGGAGTTCTGGGTCTGCAACTACGATCCGCCCGGCAATTACATCGGGCAGAAGCCGTATTGATCAGGTCGCGGCGAGGACACGGGCAAAATCGAGGCCCGTGATCACGCCGACGAGCTCGCCGTTCTCGAGCACGAGCACGCGGCGCGCGCGCGATTCGAAGGCGTGCGCCGCCGCGCGGTAGAGCGGCGTCTTCACGTGCTGCGTGAGGATGCCGTAGTTCATCACGTCCTCGACCTTCGTCGAGGGATCGAAGCTGCGCGCCGCGAGGGCCTCGACCTGCGTGAAGACGCCGACCGGGTGACGATATTCGTCGACGATCACGAGGCCCGTCACGTGCGCGCGATCGAGCCGCGAGGTCGCCTCGGCAATCGTGGCCGTGACGGGGAGCGAGATCACGGGCTTCGTCATCACCTCGCCAATCGACCCTTCGAGGCGGAGCGCGCGCACGGAGGAGAGCACCTCTTCGATGCTGAAGACGCCGACGAGTTTGCCCTCCTGCTCGACGTACACGCGATGCACGCGCTCGTCGGCCATGACACGCGCCGCCGCCGTCACGGGCGCGTTCGGCGAGACCGTGATGACGCCCTTGTGCATGTGATCCGAGACGGGTTCGGTGGGCAGGTCGATCGGCTGGATGCCCGCGAGCGAGGCCGGTTGCAGGCGGCCGATGCGCAGGAGATCCGTTAGCGAGACGACGCCCAGCGCTTTGCCCGTTCCATCGACGACGGGCGCCGACGAGATGCGTCGCGACGCGAGCAAGAGGTAAGCCTCATCCACGAGCGTGTCGGGAGTCACCGACAGCACGGGGGATTTCATCAGCGTCGAGACGAGAAAGGGCGTGGTCATGGTGGCGGCGCCTGGCAAGACGTTTGCCAAGTCATATACAGGGCCCACGTCCCGCTTGTCGAGCCCCTTTGTGCAACCTTTGCGTGATGCGTGCAACGGTTGCGTTCCGCCGGCAAGAGACGAACACGGATTCTTCATGAAACTTTACACGACCGTCATGAATCCTGCGTAGGCTCGTTTGCAAAAGGAGGCGCGTATGGTTTCGTTTCGTTCCTTGGGGCTCCTCGCGGTGACGTCGGTCGCGCTCGCGGCCTGTGGTGGCGGGAGCACGGTCGCGATCGAACTCACGGATGCTCCGGTGACCCTGAACTCGATCGAAAAAATTGAGGTATCGTTCGGAAAAGTCGATGTGCAGAGTGGCCATTCCTGCCACGGCGGGGGTGCACACGACGCCCGCGCGGGCCGCGAGCGGGAAGGGAAGTGGACGACGGTGAACGAAAACGCCGGCACGTTTGATTTGCTGTCGTTGCGGGATGGCGTGACGGCGCCGCTCGGCGAGGTCGAGGTGGGAGGCGATGTGCGGGGCATTCGCCTGGAAATCGACGCCGCAGGGAAGAACCAGGTGATCCTGAAGGACGGGACGACCTGCGCGCTCGATACCTCCGGCGTGACCGAGGCGACCTTGAAGATCGCGGAGAGCGCCGAGCCCATCGAGGTCGCGCGCGGCGGGCGCACCACGATTGTCGTCGATTTCATCGCAGAGGAATCGATCGAGGAGGTCTCCGCCTGCAACTTCCGCCTCACGCCGGTGCTCGCCTTGAAGAGCGTCACCCACGAAGACGACGACTCCTGATCTCGAAAAGGTGTGTCCCGGTACACGCCGACGCACAACGCGAGATTCGCCCCACCCCGACCTGCCAATCGGAAACATTTTTACGGCGCATTTCGACACCGAGCGTGTACCGTGAGGTCCTGACCGCGATTTCTCGAGCCGTACCAAATGGCGAGCCAGGTCGTCGACGGCGACATCGCCGAGGTCGCGCGCCTGACCCTCGATAATCAGCGCCAGCGCCTTGTGGACCTGCGTCCGCTGGTGGCGCGGCAGAAGAGCTACCTCGCGAGCGTCATCGATCTCCGCAGGCGCGAAGGGCTCGAGGCGGCGGCAAAGGTGGTCGCGACCGGCAACGGCAAGCGCACGATGGACACCATCCGCCGGCACATCGACGAGATGATCATAAGGAGACCGCAGCGACCCAACAAGCGAGCTCGACGAACGAGCAGGTCGCGACCTCGCAGCAGGTGTCGGTGACGATCCGCGAGCTCACTGTCACGTCGCGTCAGATCGCCGAGAGCGCGAGACCGTCGAGGGGACGCGCAAGCAGGTCGATCTGGTCGTGACGCACATGCTCGGCTTGAACCAGCGATCGCAGGAGATCGGGGGCATCGTGGACATCATCCGCGAGCTCGCCGAGCAGACGAACAACCTCGCCATCAACGCGACGATCGAGGCCGCGGGCGCGGGTGACGCAGGGCGGCGCTTCGGCGTGGTCGCGGACGAGAAGCACCTGGTCGAGCAGGTGCGAGGCGCGACGAACGCGACCGTCATGGCCACGGAAAACGGCGCGAAGGCGGTCGAGGCGAGCACGCGCAGGTTCGCGGACGTGGGCGCGAGCTCCGGCCTAGCGAAGTCGGGCGCGGCGGCGGCGGAGCTGATCTTCGTAGAGCGAGGGCGGGTCGAGCGTGTCGCCCTCGTCGAGGGCCTCGACCCAGTCGACGGGCATCGTGCCTTCGGCCATGGGCAGCGGCGACGCGGTGGTGACGTAGAGGCCCTCGGTCCCAATGACATACCCCGTGCCGAACTGGAGCGAGCGGAGCGCGCCCTTGCCGCGGTTGTTCCAGAGCACGTTCTCGGTGCCCGTGTGCCCGGCGCCCGTGCTCTCGTCGCCGCGGTTCACGATGGAGAAGCCGTCGTCGAAGGTCGAAGCGTCGATGAGGTTCGCGGTGGCGAGCGAGTGGTGGAACTCGGACAAACCCGTGAAGCCCGAGGCGTCGTTCATGTCGGTGAGCGATTTCCCGTTGCGGCTCTTTCCGCGCAAGAAGACGCAGCCCGTCGTGCCGAAGCCCCAGTTCTGGATGAAGTTGTGCCGGCCGCCGTCGCCCTCGCTGTCCGCGACGAGGATCTCGTTCGAGCGCCGGATCTCCAGGAGATAACCATTGCCGCCGCCGCCGCGGTTCTGGGCGAGGCCGAGCGAGACGTGGTCGACGGTGACGCGCGTGGCCTCTTCGAGGAGGATGCCGCCCGAGGCGAGGTGCGCGCCGCTGCCCGGGCCCTCGGCGGGCGCCGTGGGCGAGGGGAACGAGGCGACGTCCTTGATCCAGCAGTCGACGACGCGCCGGAGGTCGATCGCGTGCACCTGCGACTCGGCCCAGGCCTCGGCCCAGGAGACGGCGTTCGACACGCCGAGCGACTCGACGCCGCACTCGCGGATGAGGCCCGTGACGCGGCGCAGGCTCGCCCCGTCGCGCAGCTTCGCCGGGTATCGGAGCGGCGCGTCGAGCGTGATCCGGTGCGGCGTCTGGGCCTTGTCGACGGCGACGACGGTGCGGCGGAAGAAGGGCTGCCACGTGTCGTTGAAGGCCGTCCACGTGCCCGTCATGCCGTGCTCCTCGATGAAGGCGGGCGTGATGACAAAGCCGAGGAGGACGTCGTCGCCGGGCGCGAGGTCCTCGGCGTTTTCGACCTCGACGACGTCGGCGCGCGAGATCGCGTCGGCGGCGAGCGGGAGCTCGAGGTTCGGCTCGGCCTTGCCCACGAAGGCGAGGTGCGCGTCGTAGCTCATGCCCGCCGATCGCGTGAAGTGGAGCCGCGACTTCGCAGGGCCCGCGCCGCGCAGCACGACGCCCGACGCGGCGACGACGAGCTTGTCGTCGATCCGATAGAGCCCCTCGGGGAACGTGACGATCCCGCCGCCTTGGGCCGCGGCCTCGTCGATGGCGGCTTGCACGGCCAAGGTCGCGTCGGTCTGTCCGGTGGGATCGGCGCCGTGCGTGACGACGTCGAAGGTCGGCGCGGCCGCGGGCGCGCCGGGCGGGGCTTCGGCGTGGTGGTAGCCCGCGTAGGAGAAGTCGTGGAGGAAGTGGCCCTCGGCGTCCGTGAAGGAGGGCGTCCAGTCCTCGGGGTAGAGAGCGCTGCGGAAGGAGGCCGGGCCTGCGTCGGTGCCCGCGTCGGGCGCGGGCGGCGCGTCGGCGCCGGGCGGCTCGTCGCTGCACGCGGCGAGGCAAGGGAGGAAGGCGAGCAAGCCGAGGAGCGGGCGCATGGGCGCCCAGGATAGATCAGGACGCCGGGACGAACGCGCCCGCGATGGAGGCGGCGATCGCGACCGTGACGGGGATCGTGAAGTTGTCGTCGAGGCGTGAGGAGACGAGCTCGGCGATTGCGCCTGCGGCCGCGCCCGCGGAGGCGATGAGCAACATCGCGGGGAGCGGCAGACCGTGGAAGGCGGTGAGCGTTGCGAGCGCGGCGAGCGTGCCGACGGCGAAGAAGCCGAGCGTGCCTTCGAGCGAGCGGTTCGCAAGGATCTTCGTGCGCCCGATGCGCCGACCGATGAAGCCCGCTGCCGGATCGGCGAGGCCGAGGACCACGACGCCGAGCTCGGCCGCCTGGAAGGGCGCGAAGATCGACAGGCCGACCAGGGCCGTGAGGTACCACGTGGACGAGTTGACCCGGTGCCGCTCCATCGGGTGCGCGACGCGCGCGAAGAACCGCATGAGCCGCTCGTTGACGGCCGGACTCAGGCGCCTTGCGATCTCGCAGGACCAGGCCCACACGGCCAGCGATACGCTCGCAGCGATCAGCCACCCGCGGCTCGGCACGATGCGGAGCATGACGAGCGCAAGCAACGCTGAGGCGACGTGGAAGAGGCTGCGCGTCCAGTTTTCGGGCCGGGCGGGCGGCATGGGCGCCGGCGCAGGCACCGAGGGAAAAGGCACCGCAGGAAGCTCGATGTCGAGCGCGGTCGGATCGACGGTGGACTTGGACAAGGCAAACGAAGGCTACCCGCCACCCTCGCCCACGAGTTTCAGCTTTCTGTCATTTCGGTGAGGGTGAACCCACCAATGGTTCAGGCGCCTCGCGCGAGTCGACGCACGGCGTCAATGGTGGTGATCGGAATTTTGCTGCTCGACGACACGGAAGACGGGGCATCCTCGACCAGCCTGTGCATCATGACTTCGGCCACGGTGCTCGGCTCGATCGTGCGAGGCATGACCAGCGCGGCAGCGACGGCCGAATTGCGCTTTGCCGCCGCCACGGGCGGCCAGGTGGCCGAGGGGGAATCGTCGAGCACGATCATGGGCACGCCGTTCGGTTGCTTCGAGCGGAGGAGGCCGAGCACGCGGAGGAAACATCGCCGGTCGACCACGGCGCCGTCGACGCCCGCGCCTTCGAGGTCGAGGAACTGCGCGGCCTGGTCGACGCTCTCCAGCGAGACGACGTCGCAGCCGTGGCCGATGCGCAGGACCTTCTCGAGCGCCTCGCGCAAGCCGGCGTCGGCGTCGACGACGAGCACACGCCAGGCGCGCGGGGCCGCCTCCGCCTGCGGATTGCCCGTGAGGATGTGGGCGCGGCTGATGAGGAACGATTTCGAATGGGGTTTGCCCACGAAATCGTCGGCGCCCACGCCAAGGCCACGCAGTCGCGAACCGAACCGCGCGTCGCTCGAGAGGATCATGACCGGCAGGCGTTCGAGCGCCGGATCACGACGGATCTCGCGCAGAAGGTCGATCCCGTCGCCATCGGGCAGGAGCACGTCGAGGATGGCGAGGTCGAACGGGTCACGCTCGCGGTACTGCGCGAACGCGCGGCGCGCGGCATCCAGCGTGGGGACGGGTGTGACCCGGAAACCCGCCTCGCGGAGCTCCGCCGCGATGACCATGCGAACCGTGGTGCTGTCATCGACGAGAAGGACGTGCGGAGCCATTGAAGCGGACCTCCCGGTGAATCGTATCCCAGCAAGCAGCCTACATGGTTTTCGCCCGTTGCATAGTCTGTCTCGACACGTCTACGAAACAATAGGCAGGAAAACTACGCTACTCCATTGAGAATTCCGTAGGGTAACCCCCTCTTACGCCGGAATAGTGCTGATTTGTGGCATCATGCCAGTGCGATGACGCATGTCCCCGTCAGAAATTCGTCGTCCGTAATGGCGGAGGATCAACTGGGCGGCGCCCAGGCCTTCGGCTGATAGAAGAGGTTCGGCTTGAGCATGACGTCGGGGTGGTGGTCTTCGTCCATGTGGAACACCGACGTCGCGCTGCCGCCGATGGGCGGGACGATCCAGCTCCAGCGCATGTGCACGCAGCGGCCCTGGCCCTGCTCGGCCTGGGCAAACTGCACGAAGTCCTCGGCGGCCGTGTGGTGGTCGACGATCTTGACGCCTGCGCGCTCGAACGAGTGAACCACGGCCCGCACGAGCTCGACCTGCGCGCGATCGCGCCAGAGCGAGGAGGCGCGCTGCGTGTCGAGGCCGAGCCGCTCGGCGATCGCGGGGAGCATGTTGTAGCGATAGGGGTCGCTGAAGTTACGCGCGCCGATCTCGGTCGCCATGTACCAGCCGTTGAAAGGCGCGGCCGGGTACTTCACGCCGCCGATGTCGAGCAGCAGCTCGGACACGGCCGGAAGCGCGTACCAGCGGAGCCCCAGCGAGGCGAACCACGGGAGATCCGGGTGCACGAGCGGCACCTCGCGCACGACGCGCCGCGGGATCTCCATCCACCGCGGCTCGCGGCCGGGGAACTTTACGATCAGCGGCAAGAGGTCGAAGCGTGTGCGCGGGCCGCCTTTCCAGCCGAGCTCGAGCGCCTTCGTGGTGAGCTCGACGTTCGCCGGATCGCCGGTGATGGTGCCATCCGGGTTCGGGTAGCCCGCATATCGCAGAAGCTGGCCGTTCCAGATGCGTGGACCCTCGCCCGCGCGATTCGCGGGGGCGAGCACGGTCATCATGGCGCGCAGATTCCCGCCGTGCGTGGCGAGCTCGATGTGCTCGACGAGGGCCGAGAGGATCTCGTCTTCGTCCGTGAGATGGCGCATGTCGCGCACTTCGAGCCCGTTCCAGAAGAGGCGACCGATGCAACGGGTGGAGTTGCGCCAGGCGAGCTTCGCGCCGAAAGAGAGCTCGTCGTAGGTCTGGACGTAGGTACCCGTTCGTTCGAGCTCGGCGGAGACCTGAGCCCATCGCACCTCGAAGGCCCGCGGCGCGCCCTTTTCCCGGTAAAACTGGGCGAGATAGGCCCGCGCCTCCTCGGCGACGCCCGTATCCTGTCCCGCGACGACCGGTGGAATGACGCCGATCCCGTCCTCGCGGTGGGTGCCGTGTGCGAAAGGACAAACGCCGTCCGTACGTGATTTGGAGGAAGCTGGCACGGACGAGGGCGGCGGGGGGACGCTCGGCGGCCTCACGGGAGGTGGCGCGGCGGGGGGCGCGGAGGAGCCCGGCACATAAGAGATATTGACGGCCGGCGGGGGTTTCGGGAGCAGGCTCGCGGGAAAGGAAGGCGGCAGATGCAGCGGCGGCACGTGCACGGAGGGGGGCACGATGGTCGCGGGCGCGAGCAAGGAAGGCCTGCGGCCGGGCTGCGCGACGACGACGTTGCCCGCGATGAATTCCTCGATGTGGAGGTGCGTATCGAGCACGCCCTGTTCGAGCAGGAGCTGGCTCATCGCGCGGAGATAAGGAATCGGGCCGCAGAGGAACCATTCGGCGTCGGGATGGGCGTCGACGAGCGAGGCGACCTCGGCGGCGCCGAGTCGGCCCCAGACCTCGGTGAATCGAATGCGCGCCGTGACGTTCGGGCTCGCGGCGGCGAGCGCGTGGAGCTCGTCGGCATAAGGGGCCGAGGCGGGGCTGTGCGCCGAGTAATCGACGTGGACGCGGCGGGAGCCTCCAGTTTTGCGGATCGCGCGGCACGCGGCGATTGCGGGCGTCACGCCGATGCCGGCGACGAGATACACGACCGGGCGATCGTTCGGCGGCATCGTGAAATGGCCGCCGGGCGCCGAGATGCGGATGAGCGCGTCCTCGGGGCGGCGCTCGAAGAGCCAGGTGGAAAACACGCCGCCCGGGAGCCGCTTGACCGTGATCTCGTAATGGCCGTTCGACGTGGGCGCCGAGAGCGTGTAGGGCCGCTCGATGAAGCGGCCGTCGATCTCGGCCTGGATGACGATGTGCTGGCCCGGCTCGGCGGGGAGGACCTCGCCGTCGCGGGGGACGAGGCGGAAGGCGCGCACGCCCGGACAAACATCGATGGCGGAGACGATCTCGGCCGACGTCCAGGCACTCTTGCCGAGCATGTCGGCAATGCGGGGCAGGCACGCGCCGCACGCGCTGCCGGCGCGCGTGCGGTCGCGGATGGCCTCGGGCGTATTGCAGCCGGCGAGGATGGCGCGGCGGAGATCGCGCCGGCGCACGCGCATGCAGGTGCAGACGATCTCGTCGTCGGGGCGGAGCGAGGGCGGCGATTCGAGGTCGATGGAGCCCGTCTCGGTGAACGCGGCGCATTGCCACGGCGAAAGCGAGCCGCCTTCGAGGGCGAGCGCGAAGAGTTTTGGCAGATCGACCCAGTCGCCGCGGGCGGTGAACGAGAGGATGCGGCCGTCGTCGGGCGTGACCACGATTTCGCGTTCGAGGCCGCGGCGCGCGTCGATGAACCGATATTTGCCGCGCTCGTCGGGCGGGCCTTCGAGCCCCGGCTCGCTGACGGCGAGATGGTGCAGCTCCTCGCCCGGGACGTGGGAGGCGACGGCGTGGCGGCCGCGGGGCAGGTGATACAGCGAGGTGATGCAGGGTTTGCCCAGGAACCGGCCCGCGAAAATGGTGACGAATCCGCGGTGGGGCAGTTCGTACACGCTCTCCAGGCTGTCGAAATACTCCCGCAGCTCGGCGGATCGTTCGAGGATCGCGAGGAATCGATCGCCGGGGACGCGGAACGCCGTGACCGGTTCGTCGGCGAGGGCCGTGGCGGAGCGGGCCTCGCGCCGCAAAAGGCCCCGCTCGCCGACGCAATGGCCGGCCTCGACGCGTGAGAGGAGCTGCGGGCGCCCGCCTTTCTCGGCATAAACACCCACGGCCCCCGAGATGACGACGTATACGGCGTCGGCAGGCTCGCCCTGATAAAAAAGCGCCTCGCCGCGTTCGTACGTGACGAGCGTGGCGCCGAGACCGTCTTGTTCGAGATCCTCGGCCCCCCCAAGCTCACGCAGCGCTCGAAACAGGCTCGATTGCTGCACGAGCCGGTCGCGGAGCTGCGATTCGCCGAGGCGCACGAGGGCCTCGCGGCGGGGGTGGTCGGGTGGCAGGGCATTGCGGAAATCCTGGGCGGCGATACGGGCCACGGCAACGGGGCCCGTCGCGCGCACGGTGGCCGCCCTTCGCCCGCCCGCGCGGCCGAGCAGAGCTTGCTCGCCGAAGAGCGCGCCGGGTTCGAGGCGCGCGAGGCGGATCACGCCTCCGCCCGGCCGTGCGCCGAAGACCTGGCAAATGCCCTCGACCAGGACGAAGGCCGCGTCCCCGATTTCACCCTCCCGCACGATCTGCGCGCCGGATTCGTACCGCTGGACGACGATCCGCTCGAGCAGGGCGCTCGTCGCCTCCTGCCCGAGGCCTTCGAGCAGGCCGGCCTCGCGGATCAAGCCTTCGATTTCATGGCTCATTATCGATACGTCCCTTACCATCCATGCGCGCGGCCTCGCAAGACCGCCGAAAATGTGGAACAACACCGCGCCCTCGCGCGGCGCATGTGTGTCCTGTACGCGCGATCTCGATTACCTCATGTCCGCACCTACCGTTCATCTCCTCGGCCCGTTTCACGTCCCCGGCCTTTCGGCGCGCCATGTGCGCGTGTACGTCCCGCCGCGACGCACGCCGGGCAAGCCGCCCGTGCTCTACCTTTTCGACGGGCAGAACCTCTTTCACGACGAACCCTCGTTCGTCGGCGGCTGGCATCTGCACGAGGTCGGCGCGCGGCTTGCGGCCCGCGGCGAGCGCGTGCCCGTCATCGTGGGCATCGACCACGGCGGGCACGAGCGCATCGAAGAGCTCTCGCCGTTCCCCACGAAAAGTGGTCCCGGAAGGCTCGAGCTCTTGCTCGACTGGATGCGCGGCGGGCTCGGGCCCCAGATCGAACATCATTTCGGCGTATCCACGGATCCGGCCGACACGGGCGTCGGCGGCTCCTCGATGGGCGGCCTCGCCGCGCTTTACGTGCACCTCCGCGCGCCCGATCGGTTCGGCCTGGCGATGAGCATGTCGCCGTCGCTGCAGATCGGGCACGGCGCGATCTTCGACTGGATCGATTCGCAGCCGCGCCCGCGCGTCTCGCGCATTTACCTCGACGCGGGCGCGCTCGAGGCGGGGGGCGGGCTCTTGCGGGCGGCCGAGCGCCTCGCGCACAAGTTCGCCCAGCGAGGGTATGATCCACATTCGCTCAAGTTCGTCGCAGCAAAGCGCGGCGCCCACAACGAAAAGCACTGGCGGCGGCGGGCGCCCGGCGCGATTCGATTCCTCTTCGGCCGGAAGTGGCGCCGCTGATCGTATTTCCCCTTGCCGGAGGCGCCTTTCGCCAGTATCGGAGAGCCTCATGCGCTCTGCCTGCCTTGCCTCCGTCCTCGTCGCCCTTGCCTTCGCGCCGCCCGCGTTTGCCCAGGCCGTCCCGGGCCCGCCCGATGCGCCCGCGGCGCCGCCCGGCGCCCCGCCCACGCCGGGGCAGGACCCGGCGTCGCCGAAGGTGCCCGAGGCCGCCGAGCCCACGGCGCCGCCGTCCGGCATTGCCAAACCCGAAGAGCCGCCGCCTCCTGCGCCGCCGCCCGCGGCGGAGCCGGCCAAAGAGCCCGCGCAGGAGCCGGGAAAAGGCACGCCGCGCATTCACATCGAGGCGGATCGGCCGGGGGTGAAGCTCTTGCGCATCTCGGGGGTGGTCTCGGACCGGGCGGGCGAGGGGATCTTCGTGCGCACGGCATGCGAGGCGCCTTGCGACCGCATCGTGGATGGGCGCAAGGATCAGGTCTTTTTCTTCGGCGCCGACGGAATGGTGCCGTCGCGGGGATTCGTCCTGTCGAACGTGGGCGGCGACGTCGTGGCGCACGTGAACGGCGGGAGCTTCTTCGGGAGGCAGCTCGGCTTTCTTTTCGGCGGCTTCGGCGGCGCGGCCGTCCTCGGCGGCGCGATCATGCTGGGCATTGGGTACAGCGCCGATGGCGCGACGCTGAACAACGAGGGAAAGGTGACCCAGGGGGAAAACAAATCCCTCACGACGGGCGGCTTCGTCACGCTCGGCGTGGGCGCGGCGATGGTGGCCACGGGGATCACGCTCGTCCTTTTGAACAAGACGGAGATCAAGCTCGTGCAAGCGACGCCGAAATCGGCGGGCGTGCGGCTTCAAATGGGGCGCATCGTGTTCTGAGCGGGTGACGCCACGGGGGGGACGTGGAACATCTGATCGAGACGTACGGGTACGTCGCCGTGCTGATCGGCACGTTCTTCGAGGGGGAGACGGTGGCGATCCTCGGGGGCTTCGCGGCCCACCAGGGGCATCTGCGGTATTCGCTGGTCGTGCTGACGGCGTTCGTCGGGTCCGTCCTGGGGGACCAGTCCGCGTATTTCCTCGGCAGGCGTTATGGGCGATCCTTCGTGGATCGGCGTCCGAAGCTCGGGCCGCACATTGCGCGGGCGACGTCGCTCCTGGAGCGGCACCCGGTGCTCTTCATGTTCGGGTTCCGCTTCCTTTATGGTCTCCGCAACGTGGCGCCGGTCGCGATCGCCCTGAGCCGCATTTCGATGGCCCGTTTTCTCGTGCTGAACGTGATGTCGGCGGCGCTCTGGGCCGTGATCGTCACAGGGCTCGGGTATCTGTTCGGGCAAGCGGTCGAGGCGGCGTGGGGAAAGCTCCACGCGTGGGACGAGCGGCTGGCGATGGGCGCGGTGCTCGCGGCGATTTCGGTGTTCGGGTTCAATCTGCTGCGGGAGAGGGTGCAGCGGAGGCAGAGGGCGTCGCGGGGGCGGTGAGGCGGGGCGGGAAGCGCAGGGCGAGGTAGACGACGCTGAAGAGCGCGAAGGCGAAGACGGGGAGGTTGCGGGAGAGGTCGATGGGGGCGTAGGCGGTGCCGTAAGCGTCTTCGTAGTCGCTTTTCAGATGCGTGAAATTCGTGAATGCCGTGAGGGTCTGACCGATGAGGCCCATCGACACGAAGGCTCGCCAGTTGTTCCGCAGTCCTGCGATACCGGCGTAGCCCAGCAAGACCACCATCGACAAATCCGCAAACACCCAGGCACAGTTGTGGTCGTGGGTGCCTTCCTGGGTCATGTGCCTACCCACCGTGGGCGCGATGTCGAGCGTCATGGCGATGGCTACGAGGAGGAAGCCCCCTTGCAGCACCCTGAGCGCTGGGCCGACGGACTCTCGGGGGGCGAACCCATGGACGTCGGGAGGATACTTCCGACAGAGGTAGATGAGGATCGCTTCGGAGAGCGCCAGGCTCGCGAAGTTCCAGGCAAGGTACTCGGGGTGGTTGCTCGAGTGAAACATCGAGCTGGGAAGTGCCATGTCGAGGAAGTACACGAACGCGCCGAACGCACTGATCGACTTGTATACGACCGCAAGCAGGACGAACGCCGACCAGAGGCCACGCCATGCGACCACGCACGCGCCCCATGCCAGCGGAAGGAGTGTCGCGCTATAAAGTAGATCGAAATGGTCGAAATTCCCGCGATTCACCCAATACGAGCGAGCTGCCGAGCCGGTCGTCAGCACCGCAAAGACCACGAAGAGACGACGCAGCCAAAGGAGATCCTTCGCTGGTCGCGCGTTGATGTGACCGATCACTGGCAACCCCCAAAGTCAGCTTTCTTTTCGTTGAGGCATCGGTCGAGTTGCGTCGAGCAACAGGTTCGACAACGATCGCACTCGCGCCCCTCTTTGATACAGGCATGCTTGTAGCATGCGTAAGCGCAATCGCTGTGCGCGCGTTTGCATTGTTCCGGGGTCGGGTCGGATTGACAACCGTCCGTCATGGCGCAGGCAACCCGAACGTCCGGCTGTACAAGCTCAGCCCAGGTCTCTGCGACCACCGGCGGGTCGGCCTGCAACGCAGCCGGTGCTCGTCCGTTCTCAACCAGTGCATGGGCGCCAGGGAGGAAGCTGAGCACGACCAAAACTGCCACGACCCCCGCGACGCCGCCACGCACACGTTGCCCGATGTTCCCCATGCCCCACCTCGGGCTGTAAGGCTACCCCCAGGCTTCTCCAGGATACAAGCAGGTTCTACCGCCCCACTTTGTGATCTGGCAAGCCAAATGGCCTACCCGGGTAGGCCGCAACCGCCGCAAACAGCCCGTTCGGGCTCTCCGCAACCCGTTCAGCCCGGTTCCGGGGACCTCGCGGCCTCCCGGGAACGCCATCGAAGCTGCGCCACCCACCCGATCGGCCTCCTCGCGCCCCTTGCGGGGGCTTCGGACATGCCGATCGGCTGCCGCGTGTTGCCTTCACCCGTTCGCGGCAGACCCTCCGGCCTCTTGGACCGCGTTTCCCCCCGAAGGCCGCTTCTGCGTGGCCTCCCGGAACGCGTCGATCGGCCGCAGCGCCGTCCGGGCCCGCGTGATTGTCGCCGGCTCGTCTCGCTCCACCGTGGCGAGCACCTTCGTCGCGTAATCGACGAGCTCTTCCCCCATGGCGCGCACGTGCTCGCCGAGGTCCTCGGTCAGCGCCGTTTCGCGCTGGAGGAGACCCGCGACCATCTTGCCATATGCGACGTGCTGCGTGCGCACGTTGTCGAGGAACTCCTTGCCCGCGATCCGGTCGATATCGGTCGCGAATCCCTCGCCGTCGATGCGCCGGAGCACGGACTCGGCGATGGCATATTGCTCCGGGTAGGACTCGGTCAGGAACGAGAGGCCGCCTTCGCCGAACAGATTCGCGAGGATCTCATTCGAGCGTCGCGCGTCCGGATACGTGGCCTCGGGGAGCAACGTATAGGACTGGAGCCGCCCGCGCAGCGCGCTCCACGAATTGTCGCCCGCACGGTCGATGGGCCGCGAATCCTCGTCCGTGCCCTTGCCGAGCGCCTTCTTGCGCGCCGTATGCGCGACCTGCGCGGCCTCGGCCGTTTCGACGAGCCGTTTGGCGGCCTTTTCCACGGAGGAAGGCATCCCCGCGGGGCAAGCTTCCGCGAGGACGCGGCACAAGGTGATACCGCCCTCGAGGGTCATGATCGGGGCGCGAGCGTAAAGGGCGGGATCGAGGGAAGATTGGGACATGTGAGCCCGCTTAACACAAATGGCGGGCAGGGGGAAGGGTGGTGTTGTCGTCACGTGAAGGCGCCGTCGTCGTGCGGTCCACGGCAGCCCTCTGGACAGGTGCTGGCCGAGGACTAGGATGACAAGAGACCGAATACATGATGGATCGTGCCAAGAAACCGCGTCCCCGGCTTGCTTTCATAGCAGCGGCCGTTCTGTTCGTTTGTGTCTTCGGTGCTGGCATTTTCGTCGGCAGGTCGCTTCCGGAACGAAAACCATCGGCTTCCTCGAAGGACCCAGCGGAACGGCCTGCGGATCGCGCGACGCAGGCAGAGCTTTCGACGTGTCAAGAAAAACTGGCGGCCCATTCGCAAGCACGAGCGACCCCCTCGGACGCCGCGGCTCCTCCCGAGGCAGCGAACCGAGACGCGGCCGAGAAGCCCGCCACCGTCGAGGCGCTGGGAGGGGAGCTCTCGCAATGCAAGAGGCGCGCGTTCTTGACCAGCGCGGAGGTCTGCGTCGCCGCGGCCCGTCAATTCCATGCGTTGATGGCCTTGCCCAAGGATGGCTTGATGTGCGGGCCCAAGTCGCGGGCCGCGGATCTCGTCGAGGAGAACTTCGAGCGTTGCGCCGCGTTCGCAGACGTTCCCCCCGACGTTCGCGCCGACGAGCTCACGAAGGAGCAATCGAGCCTCGTCGCGGAGGCGGTCCGGATCCATCGGACGCTCACGGAGGAAGAGCTGCTCCGCCGTCTGAAAGAGTTCGTCTTCACGTGTACCGAGACGCCCCCGAAGTACCCTCCGGGGGTGGATTGGTCGAAGCAGCGGAAGCCCAACGAGGTTCCCCTGTGAACGAGCGTCCCGAGCGTGCCGGCCTCGTCGTGCGTCTCCTCGTCGGGCTGACCGTGGTCGCCCTCGTGTTCGGCGGGGGCGTGCTGGTCGGTTGGGCGACCCGAGAGCGAAGGCCGCCGGCCCGATCGAAGAGCGCGGAGCCTGTCTCCGCGAAGGAGGCGAAGAAAGAGATCGCGGCGTGTCGAAAGGAATTGCGACGGCTCGCGAAGGAGCAGATCGCTCCGCCTGTCGCTGTGACGCAAGACGCCGCGCCGGAGGAGGTGGCCAAGGTCGAGGCTCTACGGCGAGAGGTCCAGGAATGCAGGGTGCGAGAGACTTTGCAGAATGCTTATGTTTGCGGGACCATCGGCGATCACATCAACTTCTATCACGTCCTGGCACACGGCACGTTGTGCGCGGACCCTCCGGGGATTGGAGAGTACCTTCTCAACAGCCTCGACAAGTGCGCTGAGTTCGATGAGTTTCCTGCCCATCTGGACGAAGACGAGCTGACGCGAAGTGAATCGGCAAGAATTTACGAATCCCTCATCGAGCACGACGCTCAGAGCAAGAAAAACTTGGTCGAAGGCATGCAATGGACACGCCGCGAGTGCCGTCGCATCTGGGCGCTGCCCAAGGAATGAGCGAACGCGATCACAACGTCATCTCCCAGGCCGTCTGGGCGGGCGGGGCTGCTTCGGGGGGAGAACGAACCAGGTCGGAGGAAGGCGGCTGCGTCTGTGCTCCGCGGACACGGTCGGTCCTGCCTTCGTCGAGCTTTTCGAGCGCGAGGGTCAAGGCACCCCAGAGCCGCCACTGAAGAGGTACCGGGCCAGAAGAGAACGTGATGGGTGAGCGGAGCTCGAAGCCGATCGCCATCCTGTAACGCCTTATCGTCAGATCGCTCCCCCGGAACGCGAACGAGGGTACGATGTCGACGCTGACGTTGGTACCGCCGACCATGAACCCCAGGTTCGCCTGCGCGTGTTTCAGGTAAACGGCGTAGACCCGTATACCGCCGAGATACGCAATCGACAGGGGAACGTCCCGGGACCACGGCAGGATGGCTGCAGACGCCGCCCCAGTGAGCTGGATCAACGGCAGCGGCGTCTCCCAGAGATTGAGGTGGCCGGCCGTGGCAGGGGCGCCCGTGACGATGCCGCTCACGGGCTCGCTCGGCCTCTGCGAGCCTTGCCCGCGGGCGGCCATTTGCAGGATCCACCCGCCACGCCGGTTGTCGAAGAGAGGGATACCCACACTGATGCTCGCTTCGCCGACCCCAGGAGGGAGCACGGGCGTCCCGCTGGCGCAGGGAGAGTACCGCATCTGCCTGTATGAAAAACGCGACGTGGCGAGGACCGGAATCCCCGCCACGCGCTCTCTAACTTGCACCTGCCCGGCGCCCCAGTACCCCTGAAAGGACTCGGGGGGCGCGCAGGGGCCCTCCTGGGCGAACACCTCCGCGGGGCAGATGAAGGTGGAAACGATGCCGGAGATCGCGAGGAGGCGCACGAGCATGATCAGCCCACGCCCCTCACTCTTGGAGGATGATCTCCACATCGTCCATGGGGTGCGCCGCATACTGTCCCCGCTTTGGGCAGACCAAGAAGTTCAACCCCGCGTACACGATCTGGCCATCGGGGCTGAATTCTTTGACCACGTCAGGTGGATCGATGACATGGCAATACCCCGATTCGAAGTAGACGAAATCCCGACTGCAATAATTTTGAAACTGCTGCATCAGATAAACATACTCCGAGTAGGTGGCATTCTTTTGGCGGACTTCGTCGCACGGAGGGCCATACACCTGTCCCCCGTGGAGGAGCGGTTTCTCGGAGTAGTTCCACCCCTGGCAACACTCGACCAAGCACTCCACAGGGACGCAGTTGTCATCGAACCAGGGCCCCAAGCTGGGCTGTGCTTCCTCCGGCACGTCCCCGAACGTGCAGCCCGCGAGGGCGGACGCCGCCATGGCACCGGCCGTGATCACGGATGCTCGCCGAACCGCTGCCCGAACGATCCGGGCAGGCATCCAGTTCATCCATCGGTGAACGCGACAGGGAGGAAGGTTCGTCACGGGGGAAACGTATCAGGGGCGGTTTTCGCCTTGCAAGTATTGCAAGGCGCCGCCCCCGTGCGGCCAAGGTGGCCGTCGCGCTCCCGTCATCGCCGCGCTACGGGGTGGAACCGAGCAAGGCCTCCGGCATGCCCGATTTCACCCCGCAATGATCAGAACGTCACGCCAAGCCCGAACGTCCCCAAAATCTGAATCGCCCCTTCTTTATCGTAAAACGTCACCCCCACGCTCGGGAAGCGGGGATCCTTCGACTCCGCAATCACCGTGACCGGATCGGCCAGCGCCACGCCGATGCCAATGCCGCCGGACAGCGAGAATCCGCCGTCGCGCGTGAATACCGTGGTGTTGCCGATCATGCCGCCCAGAATCATCGAGCTCACGTTTTGCGTCGCGCTCACGTTCGTGAGCTGCGGGTGCGTCACGGTCGCGTCGAAGCTCTCGTAGCCGACGTGGCCCTTCAGCCAGAAGCCGCGCAGCGCCTTGCCCTCGAAATACACGCCGACATCGCCGGCGAGGGCCCAGCCGCTCGCGTCGAGGTTTTCCGTCGGCGAACCCCAGATCCACGTCGGCGAGATTTGCAGCGCGATGGGGCCCCAGACGGCCACCTCCGCCTCGAAGCTCAGGCGCCGGAAGAGCAAATCGAACGGATTCACGCGGGCCGACCAGCGACAGCATTTCGGGGGCGGCGGCGGAGGCGGAGGCGTCGGGCCCGTGCCCGTGCCCGCGCCCGCCGCGTTCGGATACCCTTGCGGCGGCGGATACCCTTGCGGATACCCTTGCGGATACCCCTGCGGATACCCCTGCGGATACCCTTGCTGCGGATATCCCGGTTGCTGTTGGGGATACCCCGGTTGCTGTTGCGGGTAACCGGGTTGCTGCTGCGGGTAGCCGGGTTGCTGCTGCGGGTAGCCGGGTTGCTGTTGCGGATATCCCGGTTGCTGCTGCGGGTAGCCCGGCTGTTGCTGCGGATACCCCTGCGGATATTGTTGCGGATATCCCGGTTGCTGCTGCGGGTAGCCCGGCTGTTGCTGCGGATACCCTTGGGGATATTGCGGAGGATATCCCGGTTGCTGCGGAGGATACCCCGGCTGCTGCGGCGGGTAGCCCGGCTGCTGCGGCGGTGTGCCCTGCGGCGGTTGCCCTTGCGGAGGCGCGCCCTGTTGCGGCGCTTGTCCTTGCTGCGGCGCTTGTCCCTGCTGGGGCGGCGTGCCTTGCTGCGGCGGCGCGGCCTGCTGCGGCGGAGGCGTCGGGAGCGCGGTCGGGGCCGGCGCGGTGGGGGCGGGCTGCTGCGCCGGCGCGGCCGCGGTCACGCTGAGCGCCGTCGTGACCGTCGCGAGCAAGATCCAGGGCGAAGAACGAAGTGCCATCGTCTGCGAATGTACCGGAGCCGCGCCCCGCGCGCCACGACACAAGCAACGCTCCAGCGCGTCGTCGACGTTTGGGGGCTCCGCTCCGAGATCGGAGCTCCGCCCCCAAGCCCCCTGTCGAATCCCTCCGCCGTCTGGGCTACCCTCGCCACCCCCATGACCGTCAGCGTCGCCGAAGACCGCCCTCTGTCCCGCGTGGAGCCGAACCACGCAGACCTCGACCGCGCCCTCGCCGAGCTCGGCGACAGCGCCCGCGCCTTCGCGCGTTTGCCCCCGCGGGACAAGGCCCGGCTCCTCCGCGAGGAGGTCCTGCCCCGCGTCGAGGCCTCCGCCCTGCGAATGGTCCAGGCGAGCTGCCACGAAAAAGGCATCGACGCCGCCGCCCCCATCGCCGGCGAGGAGTGGCTCGCCGGCCCCTGCACCATCGCCAGCAACGTCGCCGCCCTCGCCGACGCCCTCGACCAGATCGCCACGCGCGGCGCGCCCCGCTTGCCCTTCCGCGCGGTCCGTGAAGAGAACGGCCGCACGAAGGTCCGCGTCTTCCCGATGCGCGGCGCGGACGGCGCGTTGCTCTCCGGGTTCACCTGCGACGTGCACCTCGAACGAGGCGTGCGCCGCGCCGATGTCCGCGCCGAGCAGGCCACGTTTTACCGGCAAGCCGATCCCGAGGGCGGCATCTCCCTCGTGCTCGGGGCCGGCAACGTCGCGAGCATCGGGCCGATGGATACGCTGCACACGCTCTTCAACGAGGGCCGCGTCGTCCTCCTCAAGACGAGCCCGGTCAACGCTTACCTCGGCCCGATCCTCGAGGACATGCTCGCGCCCCTGATCTCGCGCGGGTTCGTGCGGATCGTGCACGGCGGGCCGGAGGTCGGCAGCTACCTCGCGTCGCACCGCCTGGTCTCGCACGTGCACATCACGGGCTCGCAGCACACGCACGACATCATCGTCTGGGGCAAACCCGGGCCGGAGCAGGACGCGCGGCGGGCGGCGAACGATCCCGTCCTGAAGAAGCCGATCACCTCGGAGCTCGGCAACGTGAGCCCCGTCGTCGTCGTGCCCTACCTCTACGCCGAGGACGAGCTCTGGTTCCAGGCGCGCAGCATCGCCACGCAGATCGTCAACAACGCCTCGTTCAACTGCAACGCCGCGAAGATGCTCGTCCTCGCCCGCGGCTGGGCGCAGCGGGATCTGTTCCTCGACAAGCTCCAGCAAGCCCTCGGCGAGGTGCGCCCGCGGAAAGCGTATTACCCGGGCGCGGAGCAGCGTCACGCCTCGCTCGTGAAGGGGCACGACCGCGTGCGTTTCATCGGCGAGGCGAGCCCCGGTGTCTTGCCCTGGACGATGATCACCGACCTCGACCCCGCGGATGCGCGCGAGCCCCTCTTTTCCACCGAGCCCTTCTGCGGCATCGTCAGCGAGGTTTCGGTCGGCTCCGACGACCCGGCCGAGTTCCTCGCCGCCGCGACGCGTTTCTGCAACGACACCCTCTGGGGCACGCTCTCCGCGTCGATCGTTTGTCCGAGCATTTTGGAGGACGATCCCGTCGCCTCCGCCGCGCTCGAGCGCGCCATCGACGAGCTCCGTTATGGTGCCGTCGCCGTGAATCACTGGCCCGGGCTCGTGTACGGGACCGTCACGGCCCCGTGGGGCGGTCATCCGAGCGTGACGCTCGCCGACGTGAAGAGCGGCATCGGCTTCGTCCACAACACGGTCATGCTCGGGCGTATCGAGAAGGCCGTCCTCCGGGGTCCGCTCAAGACGTTCCCGCGGCCTCCCTTCTTCTACGATCACCGCAACATGGCCGTCACGGCGGAGCGGCTCCTCCGGTATTATGCCCGGCCCGGATGGGGGCGTATTCCGGCCGTCGCAATGGCGGCACTCCGCGGTTGACGTTTCCTCTTCGTGCACGATTTCTCCCAGGTTGGTCTTGACCCGGGCCGACCCCACGGTTCTGATGGATCTCGGACGCGCTTGCGTTTTGCACGACGATGCATCGAGATCCCAGCGCCGAGCGTTTTTTCCGGTTCCAGTCCGCTCCTTGCCTCGAGGTCGATTTCGACGGAGCGATCGGGGCCGCGAACCCGGCGTTTTGTCAGGTCGCCGGGCGGAGCGAGGACGAACTCCAGGCCGCGGGCCTCGTCGCGCTCTTCGCGCCCGATGCCCGCGCGGAGGTATCGGCGGCGCTCGCGCGCGGGGCGGCGCGGGAGGTCGTCACGTTTGATCTCCCGCTCGTGCGGCCCGAGGGAGAGCTCCGCTGGCTCGAATGGCGCGGCGTCACCTTCCCCGAGCATCGGGTTTTTCGCATTGTCGCGCACGACGTGACCGCGCTCTGGCGCGCGGAGGCGGAGGCGCGGGAGCGAGAGCGGTTTCTCGGCACGCTCCTCGGCAACCTCCCGGGGATGGCCTACCGGTGTCGCAACGATTCGCATTGGAGCATGGAGTTCGTGAGCGCGGGATGCGAGGCCGTCTGCGGGTACGGCGTCGACGAGATGCTCGAGAATGCGAAGGTCTCCTGGGGCGACCTGATCCACCCGGAGGACCGGGGCGGCGTCTGGAGAGATGTGCAGGCCGCGATCGACGCGCGCGCGCCCTACCATCTCAAGTACCGGATCCGCACGAAATCGGGCGAGGCGCGGTGGGTGGAGGAGCAGGGGCGCGGCGTGTTCGATACGTCGGGCGTGTTCCTCGCGCTCGAAGGGTTCATCACGGACGTGACCGTGCGCATGCTGGCCAAGCAGGAGCTCGAGGCGAAGCTCCGCGTGATCGCCGAGCAAAAGGAGCAGATCCAGCACCTCTCGCTGCCGATCATCGAGGTCTGGGACGGCGTGATCACGCTCCCCGTGGTGGGCAAACTCGACGATCAGCGCGCCGAGCGGATCATGCAGGGATTGCTCGATACCGTGGTGCGGACGCAGAGCCAGCACGTGATCATCGATCTCACGGCCGTGGAGGAGGTCGACGGGGCCGTGGCCGAGCACATCGTGCGGATCCTGCGAGCCGTGCAGCTCCTCGGCGCGGAGGGCGCGCTCTCGGGCATGCAGCCGAAGGTGGCGCAGGCGCTCGTTTCGCTTTCGGCCGACCTCGGCGGCGCGCGCACGTGGCCGGACCTGCGCGCCGCGCTTCGCGCCAGCATGCGCGTGCCGGCGCGGGCGGTGGGCGCGAAGCGGTGATCGTCAACGCCCGCGGTCGATCCGCACCCGCACCGTCGGAATGAAATCCCGCGACACGGTGCGCCCCGTGGTGAATGCACCCGGCCGCTGGACGAGGATGTTCGTGTACTGGATGCGGGCGAGCTGCGCGTACGAGCGGCCCGGACAATCGATTTCGGGCATGTGATCCTGGACGCGCAGCGTGAGCGTCGTGCGCACGTTGCCGCGGACATCGGCGCGGGCGAGCCGCGCGTCGTCGACCGGAATGCTCGCGATGCGCTGGCCGCGCGGCCCGCCGAGGGGCTGGCCGCGGTGATCGACGCACACGAACGTGGCCAGCGCGCGGGCCGATCCGATGTAGCCGACCTCGGAGCGCTGAGGCAGGAAGATCTCGGAGATATCGAGCGAGAGGTCGCCGAATTCGTCGATCGTCGCGTCGTCGATGGAGAGATTCATGGCTGCCGCCTGGCCGGCGCAGAGCGCGACGGCGGCGCCCGAGAGCACGGCGAGAGCCGCTCCCAGCGTACGTTTCATGATGTTTCCCCCTTGTCGAATGGAACGGACGTGCGTGTTCCGTCCGGTGGCATTGTCCATCCGGCCATGCAAGAGGGCGGCCGTCCGTGCGGCTCGGATCGATTCGAGGGAACCGCGAGAATCGCGGAATCAGCGACCGGAGAATGCCGGTTTTCTTTTTTCGCTGGCGGCGCGGAGACCTTCGCCGAGATCCTCGCTCGCGTAACTCACGGCCTGCTCGTAAGCCTCGCGGTCGAGGGCATGGGCGAGCGCGCCGCGGTCGATGCCGAGGGAGCGCTTGAGCGCGCGCACCACGAGCGGGGCGGATTCCGCGATCTGGGCGGCGAGCTCCGCGGCGCGGGGGCGCACGCGATCGCCGGGGAGCGCTTCGAGGGCCATGCCCCAGGCCGCGGCGTCGCGGCCCGTGAAGCGGCGGCCGGTGAGCAGGAGCTCCGCGGCGCGTTCGGCGCCCACGCGGCGCGGCACGAGGTACGTCGCGCCCATGCCCGGGTGCAGGCCGAGCGACGCGAAATTCACCGCGAGCCGGCTGTCCTCGTCGACGACCACGAGGTCGGCCGCGAGCGCGACGCAGAGCCCCGCGCCGATCGCCGGCCCTCGCACGGCCGCGACCACGGGCACGTCGAGCTCCGTGATCGACAGATACCGGTGGTAAAACCCGAGCATGAAGGCCCGCGCCTCCGCGAAGCTCGCGGCGCGCAGGCGCTCCAGCATGGCGAGGTCGCCGCCCGCGGAGAATGCGTCTCCCGCGCCCGCGAGCACGACGGCGCGGACGGACGCGTCACGCGCGATCTCGCGCACGCGCGCGGCGAGCGCGTCCCCGAGCTCGGGGCTCATGGCGTTTTTTCGGCGAACGTCGTCGAGGACGAGCGTGGCGACGGCGCCGTCGCGTTCGAGGTGGACGTCGGGCATGCGAGCCCTCTAACACGATAGAACATGCACTTGGTGTGCAAAAAAACTACTTGCACTCGGAGTGCAGATAGGTAGAGTCATCGTCGCGATGCACACCAAGGAGCCCGCCACGCAGACGCCGGCCGATGGGCGCCACGCGCGCGCCGAGCGCACGCGGGAGGCGATCGTGGAGGCACTGCTCGCGCTGCTCGGGGAGGGCGTCTTGCGTCCTTCGGGCGAGCAAATCGCCGAGCGCGCGGGGGTGTCGCGGCGGGCGATCTGGAACCATTTCACCGACCTCGACGATCTGCTCGCGTGCGCGGCGCGGCGGCGGATGGAGACGGTCATGCCGCTCTGGCCGAAGCTACCGCGGGACGGAACGGCGGCGGAGCGGGCGCGGGCCGTCGCCGAGGGGGTGGGTCGGTTCCACGAGCACGTCGCGCCCGTGCGCCGCGCGGCCGTGCTTTTCGCGCACGACCTGGCATTCCTCGCGGGGCAGCTCCGCGAGGCGGCGCGCATGCATCGGGCCGCCATTCGCGCGGTGTTCGAGGCCGAGATCGAGGCGGCGCCCGAGGAGACGCGGGCGGTCTTGCTCGCGGGGCTCGCGGCGGCGGCGAGTTTTTCGATGTGGGAGGAGCTTCGGAGGAACCAGGAGCTCTCGGTGGACGAGGCGACCTGCGCCGTGCGGATCGAGCTCGAGGGAATGCTCGAGCGCGCGGCGCGGAATTAGGCGCGGTGAAGGAGGAGAACATGCTTGCTTTCGACGGTGTTCGGATCGCGTGTGTGCTCGTGGCGCTCGGTGCTTTGGCGGGCTGCACGAATGGCGGGAGTAGCGGCGGCCCGGGTACGCCCGCGGCGGGAGCCCTGACGTACCATCGCGACATCAAGCCGCTCGTCGATACGAAATGCGGCAAATGCCACGCGGAGGGCGGCGTCGGCCCGTTCGCGCTCACGACGTACGAGGAGGTGCACGCGATGCGCGGCGCCGTCGAGGCCGCCATCGTGGCGAAAACGATGCCGCCCTGGCCCGCGGACAACGATTGCAACGAGTACCTCGGCAACAGGTCGCTCACGGACGAGCAAATCGACACGATCTCGCGCTGGATCGCGGACGGGGCGCCCGAGGGCAACCCGGCGGACGCGCCCGTGCCGGTCGAGGACACCGCGCAGACGCTCTCCCGCGTCGACCTCGAATTGCCCATCCCCGAGGCGTACACCCCGAAGGTCTCGCCCGACGATTACCATTGCTTCTTCGTCGACTGGCCCGCGGAGGAGACGACGTACATCACGGGCATGGGCGTCGAGCCGGGGGAGAGGTCGATCGTCCATCACGTGATCGCGTTCGTGGCGAAGCCCGACAACCTCGCGGATTTCCAGGCGCTCGACGACGCCGAGCCGGGCGTCGGCTGGACCTGCTACGGCGGCCCCGGCGGCGGTCCTTCGTCGGCGGGCTGGGTCGGCGCGTGGGTGCCCGGCAGCACCGGCGCCGATTATCCGGCGGGCACGGGGATCGAGATTCCCCCGGGATCGAAGCTCATCGTGCAGATGCATTACAACACCTCGGCGGCGGCGGCGGTGCCGGATCAGACGAAGCTCCTCGTGCGAACGGACAAGACCGTGGAGAAGAAGGCCGCGATCATGCCGTTCACGAAGATCTCCTGGGTCACGCAGCAGACCATGACGATCCCCGCGCACACGAGCGACGTCATGCACGAGGTCATGGCCGATCCGTCGCCGTATTTGAATATCGCCACGGGCGGCGCCCTGCCGTCGAACACACCCGTCAACATCTACACGGGTGGCGTGCACATGCACACGCGCGGCAAGAGCGGCTCGCTCCGGGTCGTGCGGGGTGATGCGGAGGAATGCCTGGTTGACATCCCATCCTGGAATTTCCACTGGCAGGGGTCGTATGCGTTGAAAGCGCCCACTCGCTTCGAGCCGGGCGATCAACTTCATCTGAAGTGCACCTGGGACAACACCGAGATGTACGACATAAATTGGGGCGAGGGGACGAACGACGAAATGTGTCTCGGAACGGTCTACGTCAGCGAATGACCCTACCTGGACGCGCGATGCCCTACGGGGAGCTACGGCGATCGCAGGCTCCCTGATCATCCCGAGCAGACGACGGCCGCCATTGCCGGATGGTTCCGACCTCGGGGATCTCTATTCATTCGCTTGACTCCAAACGATTCTAAGGGATCCTCGAAGGGTTCGCGGCGTTAATCGCGCCTAACTTCCGCCGCGAAATGGATTGTCACTTGGGGGCCTCGAAGGGTGCTCGAGGTTCCACACAGGAGTCACGCCATGGGTTTTGCGAAGCTCGGGATGGTGTCGGTCGCTTGCTGTCTTTTTGCGATCGGCTGCGTGGCCGATCGCGACGACATCATGTCGCTCGAATTCACGGATTCGCAGCCGTTGAGCGTCGAAGCCAAGCCCGAGCTGCCGGACAAGCCCGACAAGCCGGAGCCGATTCCTCCGGTCGAATCGTGCGGGCCGCCCAGCAACAATAAGGTGCTCATCTGCCACGTCGTGCCGCAGTTCCAAGACATTACCCTGTGCGTCGACGACCACGCCGTGCCCGCGCACCTGGCTCACGGCGACACGCTGGGCGCATGCCCGGGGCAACCGGTCCCCCCCAAGCCCCCTGAATATCCTGACTACCCCGATTACCCCCCGAAGCCGTAGCTCGGCGCGAGGTGGGCTTCGGCAGGGGGCACGTCGGCGCGTGACGCTCGCGGCTTCCGCGGCTCGCGGCGTGCCCCCTCGCCGACGACATATATCCTAGCAAAAACATTCTTCTTTTCAAGTCTTGCTGGAACCGGGCCTAACCCGTAGTTTCCGCCTCGCCGGTGACCTTTTCGTCACCCGGCGGGAGGGAGCATGGAAGGTACGGGCGAACGGCCCATTTCCAGCGAACCCGGGTCCGTCGTTGCCGAGGAGCTAAGGCTCCTCGCGAGGACACGTGAGGCCCTCGCAGAGGCGCGAGGCCCTCGCCGCGGCGCACGGCCGGACGGGGAAGGCCTGCGCGCGCTCCGGGACGCATGGAACACGGCCGGCGAGGAGGACAGGCCCGCATTGCTCGCGCAAATGCACGAGGAGCAGGCTCGGCTGGAGCGGGCGCGCGAGGATCGTTTCCCGGATCCGGCGGCGCCTTATTTTGCGCATCTGCGTGTCCGCGTGGCGGGTCGGACGCGCGACGTGATGCTCGGCGCGGCGCCGCTGCTCGACGGCAAGCGCGGCGTCACCATCGTGGAATGGCGGAAATCGCCGATCGCCGAGGTGTTTTTCTCGTGCGAGGAGGGCGAGGACTACGAGATCGAGGTGGACGGCCGCATCATCGAGGGCAAGGTTGAAGAGCGGCGGCTCCTCACGTTCGAGGGCGGCGCGCTCGCGAGCATCACCGTCCCGGGCGGCGTGCTGCTGCGCGAGGGCGACACGTGGCGCTTCGAGCCGCGCGCATGGGCTCCCCGGCTCGTGGACCCCACGTCCCCGCGACGGACGCCGGAGACCCGCAATCCGTTCATCACGCTTGATGCCGAGCAGCAGGCCCTGGTCGATCGGGAGCCATGCGCGCCGCTGCTCGTGCTCGGCTCGGCCGGCTCGGGAAAAACCACGGTGGCGCTCCACCGCGTGGCCGCGTTGCGTCGGCGGTTTCCGGATGTCTTTCCGGCCAAACGTATGCTCGTGCTCGTCCCCGAGCCAGGGCTCCGTCGTCTGTCCGAGCGGATTCTCGAAGGACTCGCGGTGGAGGGCGTGCTTGTCCGCACATTCGAGGACTGGATTCGCGCCGAGGCGCGCCGCGTGTTCTCGTGGCTCCCGCACCACGAGCCGCCGGATCCGCCGTTCGCCGCGTGCCGCTTGAAACGTCACCCGGCGCTTTTTGCGGCGATCGATCGGCTGATCGACGAGGACACGAGCGCCCTCGCGCGCAAGCTCGACCGCCTGCTCGGCTTCCGCGGTGCGCTGCGGAAGGAACTCGAAGCGCGGAATGAGCCGATCCTGCGGGAACGGCTGCAGGCGATCGAGGCGGGTTTGGCGAGGGAAACGCCCGGCGAGAAAGGGCGGCTCCTCTGCGAGGCGCTCGCCGAGGAGCAGGACAAACTCGCGCGGGTGCGGGGCGATCACCGGAGGCTCGTGGGGGATCGGGCGTTGCTCGCGCGTGCCGTCGAGGCGTCGGAGGGTGATCTGCCGGCGGGGATCGTCGAGCAGGTCGCGGCGCACACGAAGCAGCAGCTCGCGATGACGAGCGAGGAGGCGTATGCGCACGTGGACGCGGACCGGCTCGCCACGCTCGATGGGCGGACGCTCGATGCTGGCACGCCCGAGGAGACGTCGGGCACGGTGGACGTGGAGGATTATGCGATCCTCTTCGAATTGCTCTACCGCCGGACGGGCGCGGGCGCGACGAAGGCCGGCACGCTCTCCCGGTATGCGCACATCGTGCTCGACGAGGCCCAGGAGCTCGCGCCGATCGAGCTCCGCGTGATTGGGCGGGCGCTCGATCCGCAGGGCAGCGTGACCGTGGCCGGGGACGCGGCGCAACGAATCGATCGGTCGGGCCATTTCCGCTCGTGGGAGGCCGTGATGGAGGCGCTTTCCGTGCGGAGCGAGCCGGCGTTTTTGGAGACGTCGTACCGCTCGCCGCGGCCCGTCGTGGAGTTTGCCCACGTGATCCTCGGCGCGGAGGCGCCTGCCGAGGTGCCGCGCGCGCCGCGGGAGGGCGCGGATGTGCTGCGGACGATCGTACCCGGCGAGGGGCACGCCGCGGCGGTCCTTTGCGAGGCGCTCCGGCAATTGCGCGCCGACGATCCGTATGCGTCGGTGGCGATCATCGCGCGCGACGAGCCTTCTGCGCGGGCCGTGCACGAGGCCGTCGCCCGGGGCATGCCGTGCCGACTCGTGCGGGACGGGGACTTTTCGTTCGGGCCGGGGATCGAGGTGACGGAGGTGTCCGAGGTGAAAGGCCTCGAATTCGATTACGTCATCGTCCCGGATGCGAGCGCGAAGGTTTGGCCCGACGCCCCGGATCATCGACGGGCGCTCCACGTGGCCGTGACGCGTGCGATGCGGCGGGTGTGGATCCTGTCGCCCGGGGAGCCCTCGCCGATTTTGCCTTCGCAATGAGGTGCCGCGTTGGTTTGGTGAGCTGAACGGTGTAACCAGCGTTGCGGACGAGGGGGCTCGTGTTGGGGCTTCTACGCATAAATGCGTATTTTTTGATTCCCAGGTGACGTGTTACTTGGGAACACGTGCGAAGCGATGAACTCCGCGATCCCTCTTGGGATCGCGGAAACTCGCGCACCTGTCGCACGAACCAAGCTCGAACTCGAAGGCCAAGAAATACGATGAAACTTTCGTACCATCTCGCGTGTGTGCTGCTCCTGGGTACTTCTGGATGCGTGGTGGAGGCTATGGATGATGAGCTCGCCGCCGAACTGGCAGTCGGGCACGAGGACACGACGGAAGACACGGGCACGGCCAGCGAGGAACTTCAATCCACGGGAGAAGTGGGGTTGGCGCAGGGGCAACCTGTGGTGGGCCTGGGCCCCACGTCGGACCGCGTCTGCTTTTTGACGGGTATAAAGGGCAACTTTGCGGGGCTTACGGAGCGTGTCCGAGTCTACACGAGCGGCGGCTCCTGGTACTTGGATGTGGACTCGGCGCAGACGGGGGTGGGCGCCTGGGCGAGCTGCGCGTACGCTGCCGCTGGCACCTACACGGGGGAATACACCTGGGACTCGGCAGTCGACAACTACCCGAAACACATGGGCACTGCGACCGGTCGCGTGTGCTTTCTCACCCGCATTCAGGGAGGGTTCAATAACGGCAGCGAATGGGTCCACCTCTATGTGTCGGGCGGGGATTGGTACATGACAGGCAAAACCGGCGGACCTGCCCTCCGAGCTGGCGCGCGGTGCGTATCCGTCCCCTCGTACAGCGGTGAAGTTTCCTGGGGCACCGACGATCTTGCACAGTATGTGGGGTCGACGAAGGGATACTCTTGCGGCTTGACCAGGATCATCGGAAGCTTGGATAGCGGAGCCGATAAAATTCACTGCGATCGTATCACGGACTCGTGGTATCTGACGGGCCAGGCGACGACAGGTAACTTGGGGGTGCGCGCGCGCCTCTTCTGAGCCCCGGACAGATCCAGTCAAATCCCCCCTGAATCGTTCCCTCAGAAAAGCAGCTTCACCGCCTCGGCAAGCTCCGCCGGCGAAAGGACGCTGTTCGCCGGCACCGGCCCGTGGCCGACCAGGTAATCCACGGCGCGCAGCCCTTTCGTATCGGCCGCGTATTTGTCGGCGCCCGCGTCGAGCAACAGCCGGATCATCGGCAGCGACCCGCGCGCGGCCGCGTACATGAGCGCCGTGCGCGCGTCGTGTGCGATTCTGAAAGAACCCCACCTGAACGTCGTATCGTCCACGAGCGCGCCGCGCTGGAGCAGGATACGCGCGGACTCCACGCGGTCCTGCTGCGCGGCCGCCATGAGCGGGGTTTTTCCAAAATCATTCCGCTCGTTCGGATCGACCTCGAGATCGAGCTCTTTCTCCTTGCCGGGTTCGGCCGAGATCTCCAACAGGACCGGCAGTGCAGCCGGATCGAGCACCGCCATGTGGAGGAGCGGATCCCGGCCCGTGTTTGCCGCGCATTTGTCGAACGGCGCGAGGCGCGCCGCGTCCTTGTGCTCGCCCTTCTCGATGAACGCGCGGATCTCCGCGGCCGGCGCGCCATCCGCGACGAGCTTGCGCAAGGAGCGGGGCGGCGGCGCGTCGCCGCACGAGGCGCCCCAGACGACCTCGAAAAGTCCCACGTGCGCGGCGTGTTTCGCCTGCTTCTCGTCGAGCCCCCGGGTCTGGTAATGCGCGACGAGCTTCTTCTCCAGGGCCTCGGCGAGGTGGGAGAGCCGGCCGAAGATGACGCGGCTCTCGGGCGTCATGTACGACCAGGTCTCGTAAGGCGCCATGGCCGGCTCGGGTTTGTCGAGGAATTCCTTCGGGGCGACCCGCATCGTCTCCTCTCTCTGCTTGAGCGCGGCTGCCAGCGCGAAGCGCATCGTGCCCCCGTGATTGACGTAGAAATTGCCGTCGGCCTCGACGGTCGCCTCCGTGTACGCTGCGAGCTCCCGGTCGGGGAAGCCCCGCACGAAGCCGCGTCCCCAGGCGCAGCCCGAGCGCGGGAGGAAATTGTCGCGGTTGCCTCCGAAGAGCGGCGTCGTCGCTTCGAGGATCTTCGGCCGCGCGAGGAGCACGGCGCAGGGGATGGCATAAAACGCCGACGTCGTATTCGCGGCCTCGGTCGAGGAGGCGACCCGGAGGATGCCGAGCAAGCTCTCGTCCGTGCCATCGTAGGCGCGGAGGTCGATGGAGCTGTCTTCCAGGACGACCTCGTCCTGGTTTTTCTTCGCGGCGGCGCGGCTCGCTTTCTCGACCTCGCCGAGCAGCTTTTTGATCTTCGCGTCACGCGCCGCCGATTGCGGTCGAAACGCGTGCAAGAAGAGCGCGTAATCGAGCTTGCCCACGGCGTCCTTCTTCGACGCCGCTTCGAGCGGCTTCTCCGCCGCGTCGGGTTTTTCTCCCATGAACACGATCGCGTCGCCGCGATCCCAGGGCTCGGCGGGCACCGCCGGATCGGCGGCGGCGGGCGTTTCCTTCGGCGGCTCGGGTTTCTTGGGGAGCACGTCCGCCACGGTCCCCGCTGGGTCCTTCGCAAAACGCTCCATCAGGTCGAAATCGAGCTCCCGGCCTTTGGGCGTCGGGCAGCCGAGAACCGGACCCGCGGCCTTTTCGAGGCGCTTCGCGGCCGCCTCGACGAGGGCGCGACGGCCGAGGATCGTGCGGCAGGGCAGGCGCAGCCAATCGCCGTCGCGGAACCGGTCCGTCTCCCGGAGGACGACCCCCTCGTACCGCTTGAAGAGGTTGTAATCGGCGTTCTGGAAGTCCTCCCCGTTCGCGAGGACGAGCGCGGCGTCGACGAGCCGCATCGTGGCCACGAGCCGGATCATCGTCCCCTCGGGCCCCTCGGCTTTCGCCGCGGCGATCGCCCCGACGCGGCGCACATAATCGGCATTGCTGCCGTCTTTGGGTTTGGCGTCGTTCGAGCCGCCCACGAGCGCGTCGAGCTTCGATTGCGCCTCCTTCGCCACCGCGGCGAGTTTGTCCGCCGCGCTCGCATCGCCGTCGAGCACGGCCTTGTACGCCCCGACGAGCGCTTCGAACGGGTGCGCCTCCACGCCGGCAGGCAGTTTCACGGGCTCTTTTCCGTCGACCACGCGTTCGAGGTTGCCCTGCATGCGCGCGAGGACGCGGCGCGGCTGGTCGTACTCGCCCGTCCGCGGCTCCCGGGGCTTGGCGATGGGCGCGGGCGCGGACGCGGAGGCCGACGCGGAAGCATCCGGGGACGGCGGGCCGGCCGCGGGTTTGTCGCAAGCGACGACGAGCCCCGCCGCGAGGACGAGCGAAGACCACGAGGCGAACGCGCGCGCGCGCGTGCCGAAGGCGAGCAACATGGCGGCATCGTACACGCCGCTCGGCGCGGATGTCAGCGGCCGACGGCGAACGCGACGAGCGCGGCGAGCGCGACGGCGATCGTCGCGTACGTCGCGGCCCTCCAGGTGTCGAGCGGCGAAGCGCTGGCACGCGGCGCGGCTGGCTCGATGCGCGGCGCGTCCGTCATGGCGGGCTCGCACCACGTGACGCCCTCGCTCGCGGCGGCGCCCGCGCGCGCTTCGAGGTGGAGCTGCGCGATCCCCGCGCCGTCTTCGCCGAAGGGCCGCAGGATCCGCAGCACGACGCCGCTCTCGAGCTCGCTCGGCAAGCGCACGCGCACGCGGCGTGTCGTCGGATCTCCCGGGACACGATGGCCGCCACGCCGGCCGCACCCGTCGCAGCCGCCGCCGTCGCAGCGGGCGCAGGCGACGCGCGCGGGGATCACGACCTCGATCACGGCGCCCGCCCAGCCGCGGGGCACCTCGATCACGAGCCGCCCGCGTGGCTTGTCGCAGGCGTCGAGCGCGGCAGGATCCAGGACGCGGGAGAGGGCCTCGCCCATCGCCCCCATTCATGCCTCGAACCGGGGCCCAGGGGAAGAAAGATCCTGCTGGCTCCCGGCGGAGTGGATGTATGCTGCGCGCGATGAAGCAAGCCGTCGCTCTTTCGATGGTCGCCCTCGGGCTCGCGTTCGCCGCGGGTTGTGGCGCCAAGGTCGTCGTGGACACGCCTGGCGAGGGAGCGGGCGGTGCCGGCGGGACGAGCCAGTCCTCGTCCGACGGCCCGGGGCCCATTACGAGCGTGGGTCCCGGCCCCATGGTGTCGAGCGTCGGCCCGGGCCCTGGTCCTGGCTCCGGCCCGAGCGTCGTGAGCAGCTCCGCGACCGGCCCCATGAGCTGTGACAACCAGGGCGATTGCCCGTTCTGTATCGAGTGCGGGACGAACTCGATCTGCAACGGGCTCTGGACGAAGTGCCTCGCGACCCCGTCGTGTGAGGGTCTCCTGAATTGCCTCCCGAGCTGCCAGGACCAGATCTGCTTCGACAAGTGCCTGGATACGTTCCCCGACGGGATCGCGCTCTACAACGAGACCGCGAGCTGCCTCGTTTGCCAGTCCTGTTTCAACGATTGCGACGGCGCGGGCCAGGGCTGCCCCTGAGGGCGCCGTCAACCTGAACTTTCTTGCAAGCCATGAGCACCGAACCCCCACAGCATATCCTGCAAACCCTCGGCGCGGGCGCGATCGGCATTGGCATCGGCGCGGCGGTGCTCCTGCTCTGCGCGCTCGCCCTGCCGCGCGCCGAGCGAAAAGCCACGCTGCGCACGCCGCTCGTCCTGCTCGGGCTGCACGCCTTGACCGTGCTCGTCCGGCTGCCTCTGCCGGAAGGAAAGATCAACCGCGGGCTCGAGGTCCTCGGCCTGTTTTTCCTGCTCATGTCGCTGGCCCGCGCGATCTTCGTGCTGGTCGTCGACGTGGTCGTCAGTGCGCGGCTGTCGAAGCCGCTGCCGCGGATCATCCGCGACATCGTGCAGGGGCTCGTCTTCCTCGGGGCGGTCGCGATCGTCCTCCGCGAAGTGGGCGTCGAGCCCGGCTCCTTGCTCACGACGTCCGCCCTGCTCACGGCCGTGATCGGCTTGTCCTTGCAGGAGACCCTGGGCAACCTCTTCGCCGGGCTCGCGATCCAGGCGCAGACGCCGTTCGAGGTCGGCGATTGGATCGGGATCGACGGCGATCCGAAGCTCATCGGCCGGGTGGTCGAGATCAACTGGCGCGCGACGACGGTGCTAACGCTGGAGCAGGTCGAGCTCGTCATCCCGAACGGCGTGCTCGCGAAGACGACGATCCGCAATTTCACGAAGCCGACGAACATCGCGCGACGCACGGTGACGGTGCAGGCGCCTTACGAGGTTTCCCCGCGCCGCGTCGAGGAGGCCTTGCTCGAAGCGGTGCATGAAGTCCCCGGCATCCTCACGCAACCGGCGCCCACGGCGCAGACGCGCGACTTCGCCGACAGCGGCATCCAGTACGTGGTCAACTACTTCATCGAGGATTTCGCGCTGCGCGATCGGATCGACTCCATGGTCCGGCACCGGATCTGGTACGCGTTCAAGCGCGCCGGCATCTCGATTCCGTACCCGATGCGGACGGTGCACACGCACGCGGTGACGGCGGAGTCGCGCGCGGAGGAGACGAAGCAGGACGCGACGCGGCGAATGGCGGCGCTCGGGGCGGTTCATTTCCTCGAGCCGCTGCCCGAGGCATCGCTGGAGCGGCTCGCGGCGCTCTCGCGCACGTGCCATTTCATGCCCGGCGAGGCGGTCATCCGGCAGGGCGAGATGGGCAGCGAGCTCTTCATCGTGCAGAAGGGCGAGCTCGCGGTGATCGTGGGCCGCGGCGAGGGCGGGAGCGTCGCCGAGGTGGCCCGTCTCGGCCCCGGGCAATTCTTCGGGGAAATGTCGCTCATGACGGGCGAGAAGCGCGCCGCCACGGTGAAAGCGACGACGGACTGCGAGCTCGTCGAGGTGAGCAAAGGCGCCTTCCAGGAGGTGCTCGCCGCGGATCCCCGCCTCCTCGAGCAGATCACGCGCGCCCTCGTCGATCGCCAGATCGCCCTGGAAGAGAACCTTTCCGCGCGCGCATCGAGGAGCTCGCGGGCCGAGGCCGACGCGAAGAGCTCGGCGCTGCTTGCCAAGATCCGGCAGTTTTTTCAACTATAACATTCTGCTGGACGTCGGGCCCGGTCGCCTGTTCGTCATGGTACGCGGTTTGCCCCTCGAAAGCCAGGGAGGGAGCCGTGGCGCGATTTCTACACGGGCGCATGTCGGGGGGTACCGCGCTGGCCGGATTGGCGGTGCTGGGTTTGTCGTTCGGCTGGCTCGCTCGTCGGGCGCGCGCCATCAGCCTGCGAGGCAAGGTCGCGGTCGTGACCGGCGGGTCGCGGGGGCTCGGGCTGCTCATGGCCGAGGAGCTCGTCCGGCAGGGGGCGCGCGTGGCCATTTGCGGGCGAGATGGGGACGCCGTGGACCGCGCGACGAAGCTTTTGCTCAGCCGGCACGGAGCGGACGTGCTCGGCGAGGCGCGGGACCTCGGGGATCCGGCCGAAGCGGCCGCGTTCGTCGACAGCGTGGTTTCGCGGTTCGGGCGGATCGACGTGCTCGTGAACAACGCGGGCGTGATCCAGGTGGCCCCGCTCGACATGATCGACGCGGCGAAGCTCGATGAAGCGATGCGCTCGAATTTCTGGAGCGCGGCGCACATGACGTTCGCGGCGCTCCCGCACCTCGGGCCGGACGCGCGGATCGTGAACGTGACCTCGGTCGGCGGCCGCGTGCCGCTGCCGCACATGATCGGCTACACGGCCTCGAAATTCGCGATGGTGGGTTTTTCGGAGGCGCTCGCCGCCGAGCTCCGCGCGCGCGGGACGAAGGTGACGACGGTGGTGCCGGGTCCGATGCGGACGGGCTCGTTCTACAATGCGGAGTTCCTCGGGCGGCAAAGGGAGGAGTTCGCCTGGTTCAGCGTGCTGTCGTCGCTGCCGCTGTTCTCGATCGATGGGAAGGTCGCGGCCGAGCGTATCGTGCGCGCGGCGCGGGAAGGGCAAAGGGAGGTGCACCTCGGGCTCGTGGGGCGGATCTTGCCGGTGCTGCACGGCCTGGCGCCGCGGCTGTTCGGGGTGATCTCCACGGCGATTGCGCGCCTCTTGCCGCCGCCGGGCCATAGCGCGGAGCGGTGGAGGGGGCGGGAGATCAATTCGACGTTGCCAGGGTCGTTCTTGCTGGAGCTCGGGGACAGGGCGGCGCGGGAGAACAACGAGGAGCCGCCGGTCTGAAAGGTCGCGCTCCGTCGTGCGTCATTTCGGTTGCGGCTTCGCCCGCGCCTTGCGGCGGGCCTCGCGGTGCTCCTGGCGCTCGCGCATGGAGCGCTGGAGGTACTTTTCTTCTTCGTCGAGGATCATTTGCTCGATACGGCGCGTAAACGCGAGGCCATGACCTCTGTCCGCTTCCATGGAAAATCCAATGTCATTCTCCTCGAGCCCCGACAACGCCCATCGAAGCGGAACTCCGCTCTGCACGAGCTTGGAACGAATGCCCCTCAAGGCCTTTTGGAGCGCCCCCATCGAATCGTCGCCGTGGCTAAAGTAAATCAAATCGTCGTCCAGTCCCTCGAATGTAAATGCACATTTCCACACATTCTCGTCAGCGTATGATTCAGGATAACTGAGCCGGACCATGATGATGCTACCGACGGTATCACATCGCACAAGTTTGCGCTCGGCTATCCAGCGTGGTCGTTCGGCGTCGGATATGGTTCTCATTCGCGGCTTCGCCGGCGCCTTGCGGCGAGCCTTCCGCTTCTGGCGCTCGCGCGTGGGCCCGGGGAGCTTCGCCTCTTCGTCGAGGATCATCTGTTCGATACGTTGTGTAAACGCGAGGCCCCAACCTCTGTCCGCTTCCAGGGAAAACCCAGTATCATTTTCGTCATCGTCATCAAACCCCTCCCGTCGAAGCGGAACACCGCTCTGCACGAGCTTCCGGTAAATGCCCCGTATGGCATTTTGGATGGCGGCTATCGAGTCGACGCTGCGAGCAAGCTGGATCGAGTCATCACCCAATCCCAAGATCCTGAAGGGGCATCTCCACTCCTCGGCGCCAGGGGGCCATTCAGGAAAACCGACGCGGACCACGACGATGCCTCCGACGGCATCACGTCGCTCGAGGCGGCGCTCGGCCATCCAGCGTGTTCGTTTGGTTTTTGAGGTGGTATTTTCAGGCTTGGATACTATCATTTTCCGAATTTCTTCCTGCACCAGCCGCGCTTGTGCTGCTCGCTCTCATTCACTTCGCTCCAACATACCGCACGATCGATGTCGTCGGGGATCGCTCGGCAGAACTCGTCCCACAGCGCACCGCCCCCCGCGGCAGCGTCGAGGCAGCGGTTCAAGTTCGGCTTGGGCCTCTTCCGAGCCACCTCCGCGATATCACCCTTCCCGATCTCCACCGACGCGGCCACCACGATGAGGATGGGACCCACTTCGATGACGAGGTCGGCGAGGGCGACCGCAACGACCACGAGCACCGCGGGGTGCCCGGCGAGCCCACGCTCGGCCGGCGTCTGGCCGTTCGCAGGAGCGGGCGACGCGGACAGGCGCAGCTTGCGCAGCCTGAGCAGGTCCTCCGGGACGGTCATGCCTCGCAGCGCGATCCGCGTGCACCCTGCGAGATCCGCGTGGGGCACGCCCTTCGCCTCCACATCGACTACGCGGCCCTCTTCATCGACCTTCACCGCGACGTCGAACGTGTAGTACCCCCCCGCGAAGGTCGCCACCGAACTCATCGACGCATTCACGCAGGCGCTCCGCGGTGGCGTCCGGCACACGCGGGCGGTCGTCCTGCTGCGCCAGTGGTCTGACCGTGGCCCCGCAGCCGAGCGGCACGAGCGCCGCCGTTGCGCAACTGAGGAGCCCAAACGAGAGCAGGTTACGCAGGCGTGGAGGCGTCACCACCAAAGGCGATCAGACATGTCGGATTCTGTCAACGTGGCGCGTGTCTACCCTCACGTCCGACGGGCATCAAACAACGAGGAGCCGCCGGTCTGAAACGGCTGGACATGGGCCGCCCGGGGCTCGTACGCTGCGGCACCTATGTCCCGTACATTCACTCCCGTTGATCTCGTCCAGCTCCCCCGTGTTGATTCGAATGGCGCCATCGCTCTCGCGAGCGCCGTCGAATCGGCCGCATCCAAGTACAACGACCTTCCTGCGAGCGTGACGGAGGCCGTCGCTCAGATCGTCGCGGATCGCATCGTCGTCCATCAGGCCGTCGCGAAGACCCCCGGCGGCCTCGTCACGGTCAAGGAAGCGGATCGCCGCGTGGACAAGGTCGGCGGCGCCTTCCACGATATCTGCGCGGCGTGGGCCTCGCTCGCGGAGTTCTTGCCGCAGGGGGAGGACGCGCAGGTCCTCATGGATCGCGTCTTCGCCGATGGCCGGAGGTTCGTGAACCTGAAGGTGAAAGAGGAGTGGGCGGCGGTCGAGACCAAGCTTGCGACCATTGACCGCGAGGGGCTCGGAACACAGATCGACGCCATTGGCGCGGCGCCGGTCCTCGGGCTGCTCAAGCAGATGCAGGCCGTATATGGAGCCGTCATCGGTACGACGGACGTCCCGGAGGAGGCGCCGGAGGTACGCGAGAGCAAGGACACGCTGCTCGATTCGATTCGCGCGTACGTGATCCAGGTGGCAGGCACGGTCAAGCGCGGCAAGCCCGAGACGGCCGCGCGCGCCGACGCATTGCTGCGGCCCATCCGCGAATGGGAGAGCACGAAGCCCAGCAAGGACAAGGCGGACAGCGAGGAGGCGCCCGAAGGCGCGGCGTCCGGGCCTGGCACGGGCGAAGGCTGAGCTTCTGAAGGCGCCACGCGTCCGGCTCGTTACGCGTTGATACGCGTTCGTGCCTGTGCTGGGCGAGTTCCCCCCTCCCGCATACCCTCCCCGCATACGCGCACCCTCAGCTTCGCTCGCTGCGGGGGCGCACGCACTGTGGGGGTGGATACTCGACGCATTGACAGAAACTGGGGTTCTTGGTCACATTCCGGCAATGACGTCCCGGCGTGTGCGAACCCTCCTCTCCCTTGGGCTCCTCGGCTGCGCGACGACAGCGCTCGTGCCGCTCGGCTGCGGGGCCAAGATCAGATACCCGGAAGCGAGCGAGGGCCCGCGCGTGCCGGACGCCACCGCGGAGCGCCTGCGAGAGTGCGTCGATGAGTTCGGTGGCGACCTTCCCCGGGGGTACTACGTGTTCGACGTCGCGGTGAGGGTCGACGAAGAGGGCCGCGTGGTCGATGTGGTGTCGAAGGGCGTGCCCCACGCGGATCTCGCGGGATGCATGCGGATCGCGCTGCGCGCCATGACGGTCCCGGAGGATCTGCTCCGGCTGCGCAAGCTGCGCCTGCCCGCATCGCCCGCACCTGCGAACGGGCAGACGCCGGCCGAGGGTGGGCTCGTCGGGCACCCCGGGGTGCTCGTGGTCGTGGCGGTCGCCCTCGCCGACCTCATCATCGAAGTGGGCCCCGCCGTCATCATCGTGTGTGCCGCTTCGCTGGAGGTCAGCAAGGCGGATATTGTGGAGACGGTTCGAAAGAGGGACGATCCGGATGACGACGACCCGTGTCAAGAGCACCTGAACGCCTGCCTGAACAAGCCCCTGGCGGACAGACCGGGTAGCGTCATTGGAGAAACGAGATGCAAGATGTGCTTCGACAAGTGTAGAGGGGAGAAAGAGTGGCCCAAATCTATTCCGCTGACGCGCGGCAAGGGATCCTGCGAGTATTGGTTGCCCGGATGGCCGCGGTAGGACGAACATGACGACGGAAGACGAAAGAATTGAGCAGATTTTCCAGGAGTTCGCAAAAGTGAGCGGCGCTCTCTTGGTTAAATCTTTGAAGCGGACTCGCAGCTTCGCCGAGGCCGTTGAAGACTACTGTCGGCTCGAGGCGGAGTTCGTGGCGCGCATGGGCGACAGTGAGTTCGGTGTGCTCGAAATAAAGCGCCGCATCGCGGAAGATATCATCAGACTGACAGAATCGAAGCGCCCCCCCTTCCAGACCTGTCGGGATGCTTGGAACGCTCGCGTTCTCCTCGGTTTCACGGATATTGACCTCGAATGCAGGATGACCTGGTATTATGCGAATTGCTGCGCGTACGACGAGAACCCCGAGGAGGGGCTCGCCGTGCTTTTGCCGCTCATCGCCGAGCTTCAGCGAGGGCTCGAAGAAGCAAGGGCGACGCAGAGCTCCACGGAGTTCTACGAATACCACCTCGAATCTCTGCGGAAGCTCCGTGACGAGCTCCTGGCCCAACGAAGGGGCGAACAAATCCCGGGGAAGAGGACGCGTCGGATCGACGAGGCGCGCCGCAGCACCCCGGAAGAAGACTGAATCCTGGGCGAGCTCCGGGACAAGCTCGAAGCCCAACGAAAGGGCGGCGAGCCGTCGACCTGAGAACCGTCAGGGGCGCGTCTCCCCGGGGGGCGTGACGAGGACGCAGCACGAGGGCTCTCGAGGCTGGCGTCAATCCCGCTGGGGCCATCATGACGGCGGCTCGTGTGCGAGCGCCTGGGGATCCGAATCACGGAACCACAATTTCGGCGTGTGCTAGCTGTGCGAAGCTTCAGGAGGCGTTCGGGATCAAGTCGGGGGAACAGAGGGCGATATGGTCAAGTCTCTGGAATGGTCTGCAGAAACCGAAGCACAACTGGTGGCCGCCGGATGGCACAAAGGTCGCAGTGATACGCAGCGTGTTGCACTGTGGCGGCGAAAGTTGGAAAAACCAAACGGGTTTCGAATGTCGGTTGCGGCCGAAAAAGCTCTGGAGGAGTTTGGCGGTATTCGTGTGGACTGCCAAGGGCCCGGTCTCGAGTGCGCCCGGGCGGGCTTCGACTTGGACCCGGAGCTTGCGAGCGGCGAAGAGGACCGGTTCGGCGCCTTCCAGGATCCGGTGGGGAGTGATCTCTTCCCACTGGGCGAGGCATACAATGGTGAGGTGTTTCTCGCAATCGATGGTGTCGGCCGCGTCTATCTTCTCGGTGACAGGATTCAACTGGCTGGGGCCAATATCTATAGCGCGCTGGACTCCATCTTGGTGGGGCGCTTGCCGAGGGATATCGCTGGGGCATAGCCTGTGTCATATGCGGCTTCACGGATGGCGGGTTTCCTTTGGGATGCTCCGGCCCATCCGCGAATGGGAGAGCACGAAGCCCAGCAAGGACAAGGCGGGCAGCGAGGAGGCGCCCGCGGGCGCGGCGCCCGGTCCTGGCACGACGGAAGGCTGAGGTTCTGGAGGCGCCGCGCTGGAGATTGGAAAATGAATCACCGATATCCGGGCGGCCTCGACTGCGCGTGGATCACCTCCGATCGAAATGGCAACATCGGCGCGTTCTTCACGGCGGGGGTCGGTCCGATCCCGACGCATGCCCTCGACCAAGCCGCTCTCGCCGTTGAAGACATCGAGGAGCGGCTTTGGGATCTCCCGAGCACCTCATCCGGTCGACTCCTGGTGACCGTGAAGCGCCCTGATGACTTCATCGCCATGGCCGAGCGTGGGTTCTTCGTTTACGACTGGAGCGACGTTCATCGCGTGTCGCGTGACATGCTCCATGCGTACGAGGCGATGGCTGTCCCCCTTCGTCCCATCACGACCCGCGCGTTACCCGAGGACCTTGCGGTGCTTTCGGTGCACCTGAGGTTGAGCGAGGTGGTCTTCGCTCATGAACGGCTGGTGGATGTCCGCAAGTACCTTCCTTGTCGGGAGGTCGCATGAAGCAATCCTTCAAGCACGAGGCCGAGTCCGAACTCGGCGTGTGATGGCAACGCCCGGTCGATCCCCTTCGAGGCTCCTCCCCCTCTCCCGAAAGCCACCACCCACCCCGGACAGGGTCCTCCCTCCCGGACCCTCACAACGCCGAGGCCCCGCGTGGGGGTTTCCGTCAGGCTCCTCCGCCCCGAAGCCACCCCGTGCCTGCTGGCCCTCTGTCAATCCACTGCGCATGACGGCCCTGGGGGTGGCTCCTGCCTCTGGGAGCACAGAGCCGAGCCACCCAGGGGAGGGCGCCCGTCCCTCCCTGCATAAAGCCTCGCCACCCTGAGGCAGGTCCTTCTCGCAAGACAGACAGAGCGAGAGCACCCCCTCCCAGGCTCAACGAGGTAAGTCCATAGCGGAGAGCCACCCTGGGGGTGGTCCTCCGGGTCGAGTCTGGAGAGGTCACAGACCCCCGAGGTGGGTGCCGACGCGAAACGCGGAGCGGCCCCCCACCCACCTCCTGCCTCGCGCACCTGAGTACATTCAGACCAGCGCCCCCACGGCCGCATCCGCCTGCGCCTGTGCATGCATCCGCCGAATGCAAAGCCTCAGGCCCTCGCGCAGGTTCGCGCACGTGATCATGCGTGACAGGTCGAGCCCCAGGCTCACCACGGTCTGCGCGACGTTCGGCCGGATGCCCGTGATGATGCCCTCGGCGCCGAGCAGGCGAAGGGCGGACACGAGGTTCAGGAGGTGGGCCGCGGTCGCCGTGTCCACGATGTCGACACCCGTGAGGTCGATGATCGCATAACGCGCGCCGAGCCGGCAGACCGACGCGAGCAGGTCGTCCATCACCCGCGCCGCGCGGGCGCTGTCGACGACGCCCACCATGGGCAGCGTGACCACGCGGTCCCAGACCTCGAGGATCGGCGTCTCCAGATTGCGAATGACCTCCTGCTGCCGCTCGATCACATCGATCCTGTTTTGCAGCTCCTGCGTGGCCCGCTTCGATTCGCTCTTGTCGAGCGACAAGCAGATGGCGCCGATGATCTCGCCGTTCTCGTCCTTGGCCGGGACAAACCAGTTTTCCCAGAGGACGCCGTGCGCTTCGACGACGTAGTACTTGTCCTCGCCTCGAAGGGCGCCCAGGCTGCCCTCCCGGATCACGGGATCGTTCGCGTAGGCCTCGGGCAGGTTCTTGCCGAGCTGGAAGTTCGGGCCGAGGCCACTCGTGATCAGGCTCCTGCCCTCATTCCACGTACAAACGCCGTTTCGATCCAGGACGGTGACCGCGAGCTCAAGGTTGTCGAGGAGCACGCGCAGGACCTTCTCCGGATCCTTTTCGCTGGGCGGGGGTTTCGGCGCGGCGGGGAGGAGCACGGCGTGAATCTCGGGGCCCCCCTTCACCCGGCGCGCGCTGAAGGAGTACGCCTGGTATTGCCCGTCGGTCCCGCGGAGCCTGCTCACGGCGCGGAGGGCCTTGCCGTCGTCCGGCAGGCGCGTCCAGAGCGCCTGGAAGCTACCCCGATCCTCGGGGTGCACGCTCTCCAGGAGCGAACGCCCCTCGGCGGCATGTTCGCCGAACGCGAGCGCGGCCTCCTGGTTCGCCATTGAAATGACGCCCTCGGCGTTCGTCACGAAATAGATGCCCGGGCACGCGTCGAGAAATGACTCCAGCATGACCTCTCCCGCCATCGTTCGTGCGTACCACCAAACATTGCGTCATTGCAATGTTGCGTTTCGGTTTCTGGGGCGTCACCCCGTTGACGGAGAATGGATTGCGCCGTGGGCGGCATTGCGAGGTTCCGCGCCCGCCAGCGCGTGCATGCGCCGGATGCAGAGCCTTAGGCCCTCGCGCAGGTTCGCGCACGTGATCATGCGCGAGAGGTCGAGCCCCAGGCTCACCACGGTCTGCGCGACGTTCGGCCGGATGCCCGTGATGATGCCCTCGGCGCCAAGCAGGCGCAGGGCGGACACGAGGCCGAGGAGGTGGGCCGCCGTGGCCGTGTCCACGATATCGACGCCGGTGAGGTCGAGGATCGCGTAGCGCGCGCCCTTCCGGGAGACCGCCGCGAGCAGGTCGTCCATCACGCGCGCCGCGCGCTCGCTGTCGACGACGCCCACCATGGGGAGCGTGACCACGTGGTCCCAGACCTCGATGATCGGCGTTTCGAGGTTCCGGATGACCTCCTGCTGCCGTTCGATGAGGTCGAGCTTGTTTTGCATTTCCTGCATCGCGCGCCTCGATTCGCTCTTGTCGAGCGACACGCCGATGAGGCCCACGACCTCGCCGCGAGCATCCTTCACGGGCCAGACCCAGTTCTCCCAGAGCGCGCCGAGCGCTTCGACGACGTAGTGGCGCTCCTCGCCTCGGAGCGCGGCCCGGAGGTTGTCCTGGATGAGGGGATCCGACGCGTACATATCGAACATGTTCTTGCCGACGTGGTAGCCCCGGCCGATGCCGCTCGTATCGAGGCTCTTGCCGTCATTGAAGCTGCAATGACCGTCCGGATACGCGATCCAGGCCGCCAGCTCCAGGCTGTCGAGGATACGGCGCAGAAGCAGCTCCGGAGCCTCGGGGCGCGGCACGGCGGCGGGGTCCGCGGGCGCGGCGGGCAGGAGCACGGCGTGAATCTCGGGGCCCTCGGCCGCCCGGCGCGCGCTGAAGGAATACGCCTGATAATGCCCGTCCGTCCCCCGGAGCCGGCTCACGGCGCGGAGCGGCTCACCGTCCTCCGGCAGGCGCGTCCAGAGCGCCTCGACGTAGCCACGATCCTCGGGGTGGACGCTCTCGAGGAGCGAGCGGCCCTCGGCGCCATGGCCGCCGAAGGCGCGCGTGGCCTCGCGGTTCGCCATTGTAATGACACCCGCGGCGCTGGTCACGAAATAGATCCCCGGGCACGCGTCGAGAAACGACTGCTGCATGACCTCTCCCGCCATCCTCTGTGGGTACCACCAACCCGCGCGACATTGCAATGTTGCAATGTGTATTCTTCGGATGTCACCTCGGTGACGGAGGAATATGCCATGGATCCGTCATGAGAATGGCAGTCCGCCGGAGCAGGCTCCCCGCTTCCGCAGGGGGCCGTGAGGGCGTGCTTTCCACGCCTCGCTCGCGGGGCCCCTTCCCACGCGGCCGTCCTTTCGCTCTCATGTCCGGGTGCGTTTGCAAGCTCTCACCCTCCTCGCGCGTGTCACGGCCGGGATCCTGTTTCCTCTCGTGCTCGGCGCTTCAGGGTGCTGCGGCTGCCCGATGGGGCTGTGCTCGTCGCTGATGAAGAGTCTGCCGGGGCCGGGGTCGTCGCCGCCCTCGACGGGGCCCTCGCTCGGCGTGGGCGGCGGTGGCGAGGCCGAGGAGGCAGAGCCGACCGCGCCGCTTGCGCCCGAGACGGGGCAGGCCGAACGAGCGCCCGTCCACGGAGACGCGAAGCGGCCGAGCTTGCAGCTCGACGCCCGGGTCCCGATCCGCGGCGCGATCCAGGCGCAGGCGGGCAAGACGGTCTTCGTGCCGCACACGGCCGAGGCCGCGGCGCCCGTCGGGGATGGCTCCTCGTTCGTCGTGGCCGGCGCGACCGGGATCTGGCTGCACGACACGAAGACCCTCGCCAAACGCTCGCGCCTCGTCTCCACGCGCGCGATCGACGTCACCGCGCCGCCGGACGGGACACGTTTCGCGTATTCGAGCCCCGACGGCACCGTGCGTGTCGTCGCGTACCCGAGCCTGAAGCAGCTCGCCGCGGCCACGATCGACGTGCCCGTGCGCATCCGGTTCTCCGCAGACGGCCAGCGCGTCGTGTCCGGCTCGGAGAGCGACGACGTGACCCTGCTCGACGTCGCCACGGGCAAGACGACCGAGTTCGACACGGACGACGACGTGAACGACGTCTTCCCCATGCCGGATCGGCCCTCCGAAATCGCGTACGCAGGGGACGACGACGAGTTCGCGATCGCCGACGTGTCGAAGGGCCGAAAGGTGTTCAGCTCGGAGCCGCTCGTCGAGGGCTGGCGCAGCAGCAGGTCCTTCTTCACGATGCGTGATCAGCAGGCCGTCGCCTTCGATCCCGTCACGAAGGTGCTGCTCGGCGGCGGCGACGACAACATGCTCTGGCGGGTCGACGACCTGCGCGGCAGCCCGTCGATCCGCGCGCCCATCGAGCTCGGCGGGAACGTCGTGGAGATCGCCTGCTGCGCGGGACAAACCGCGGCGGAGCGCACGGCCTACGTGGCCGTGGACGACCTCCAGGTGCGCGCCGTGGCGCTCGACGGGCGGGCCGGGCCGCAGTTCGGGCCGCTCGTGGGCAGCGTGGGCTCGTTCAAGATCCGCATCGCGCTCCTGCCCTCCGGCGACGTGATCATCGCGCCTCAACGTGCGCTGTTCCGCTGGGATCCACGCTCGGGCGAGTCGCTGCGCTCGGCGGACTACGCCGCGCCGTCGACGCTCGGGGCGAGCGTGCTCGACGCGGACACGGTGTACGTGCTCTGCGACGGGGGGACGTGCATGGTGCACCGCGCGACGCACGGCGCGCCGGCCCCGGACGTGGAGACCAAGATTCTCGGGGAGCTTCCGGGGGGCGGCACGCGGTCGATCCTGCCCTTCGACGACGGCACACGCGCGCTCGTGACCACGAAGGAGGACAAGATCCGGCTCGTGTACCTCGCGCCCGGCGGCGGGCTCGAGGCGCCGATCGACACGCCCGCCGAAGCCTCGCTCGGCGGCCACTACGCCAAGCGGGACGGCAAGACGCACGGGTACGTCGACGCCGCGGGCGAGGTCTACGAGATCACGGCGAGCCCACGCGGCGCGCGGAAGGTGGGCACGGCCGGAGGCAGCGGACCCGTGACGTCGTTCGATTGGGACGCGGCGACGAGGCGCTGGCGCGTGGGGCGCGGGGGCAGCGGGTTCGTGTACGTCCCTTGAGGGGTCAGCCGCGGCGGCGGAAGAACGCGTCGATCGCAGCCTGATGCGCCGGGCCGCCCCAGACCTCGGCGAAGATGGCCCGCTCGCGCTCGATCGCGTCGCCGCGCATCGCCGCGCGGACGGCCAGGAGCGCGCGTTTTTGCGCTGCGATGACGGCGCGTGCGCCCCCGGCGATGCGCCCGATGCGCTCGAGCGCCCGCTCGCGCGACGTTCCTTTCGGCACGACCTCGTTCACGAGCCCGATCCGCGCGGCCTCTTCGGCGCCGATCTTCTCGGCCGAGAACAAGAGCCGCGGCGCCTCGATCGGCCCCACGCGCTCGACGAGCCGCGTGAGCCCGCCCCAGGCCGGCGAGAGGCCCATGCGGGCGTGCCGGAACGCGAGCGAGGTGTGGGCCTCGACGAGCACCATGTCGCAGAGGAGCAGGAGCTCGCAGCCGCCGCCGTAGACGTCGCCTTGCACCGCGGCCACGACGGGCAGCTCGCACGTCTCCAGGACCACGAGGTCCTCGTACATGTCGAGCACGCCGGACGGGCCGGCGCCTTCCCGCACGGCGCGGGCGATCTCGTGGAGATCCCCGCCCGAGGCAAACGTCTCTTCGCCCGTCGCCGTGAGCACGATGCCGCGGACCCGAGGGTCGGCCTCGGCCGTGCGGACCGCCTCGGCGAGGCGGCGCGTGAGGTCCCGGTCGAGGGCGTTCTTGGTCTTCGGACGGTCGAGCGAGAGGACGAGCGCGTCGCCCGTGGGCTCGATCCGCAGGCTCAAGACGGCGCTCCGCGGACGCGGCCGTTCATGCGGCCGTTCACGCGGCCGTTCAAGCGAGCGGGGATGGGCGGCATGCGCCGGGGCGGCATGCGCTCGTCGTGGATGACGTTCGTGATGCGCAGATCGACCTCGCGTTGCGAGATGCGCCCGTGCGTCAGGGCGTACTTCTCGGCGTGCTCGATGATGGCCGAGGCCACGTCGATGCCGCTCGCGCGCTCGATGCCTTCGAGCCCCGGGGAGCTGTTGATCTCGAGGATCTTCGGCTTCTTCTTCGATTCGAGCATGTCGACGCCGGCGACCTCGAGGCCCATCACCTTGACCGCGCGGATGGCCGCGTTGCGGTAGGCGGGCTGGAGCTTGACCTTGTCGCCCTTGCCGCCGCGGTGCAGGTTCGAGCGGAATTCGCCGGGCTTGGCGACCCTGCGCATCGAGGCGACGACCTTGCCGCCGACCACGATGATGCGGATGTCGCGGCCCTTCGATTCGCGGACGTACTCCTGCAGCACGATGTCCTGGCCCATCGCCCAGAGCGTCTCCAGGAGCGAGTGCACGGCCTGAGGGGTCTCGGCGATCATGGTGCCGATGCCCTGCGTGCCCTGCTGGAGCTTGACGATCGCGGGACAGCCGACGAGGGCGAGGGCCGAATCGACGCCGGCGGGGCTTCTGGCGCAGATCGTCGCGGGGACGTCGATGTTCTTGCGGTTCAAAAGCTGCAGCGCGCGCAGCTTGTCGCGGCTCCGGGCGATGGAGACGGCGCTGTTCAGCACGGGCACGCCCATGAGGTCGAACTGGCGCACCACGGCGAGGCCGTAGTTCGTGATGCTCGCGCCGATGCGGGGGATCACGAGGTCGAACCGGGGCACGGGGTTGCCCTCGTGGAGCAGGCTCGATCGGCCCTTGGAGACGACGATCTGCAGGTCGAGCGGGTCGATGACCGTGACCTCGTGGCCACGCGCGCGGGCGGCCAGGACGATCCGGCTGGTCGAATAGAGATTGGCGTTACGCGAGAGGAGGAGGAACCGCATCCGGGGGGACCGAGGCTAGCAGAGCTTGGGGACGGGGGCGCGCGGTTCCCTCGGCTTCGCAGCCCTGGATACAGCCTCACATTTCTTCCTCTTGCGCTCGCGAATGTTTCGTGTACGAATCATTCTCGAAACGCCGGGAAATCGTGGGGTAGGAGCGCCCCTCTGGCCGGCAACAACGAGGAGACCGTGGCCATGTGGCAGCCCTTCACCGAGGAGCACGAGCAGTTCCGGAAGACCGTCCGCGCGTTCGCCGAGAAGGAGCTCGCGCCACACGCGGAGGAATGGGAGGCGGAGGAGTGCTTCCCGAATTGGGTGTTCAAGCGCGCCGGTGAGCTCGGCATCCTGGGCGCCCATTTCCCCGAGGAGCATGGCGGGCAAGGCCTCGACTACTGGTTCAGCGCGGCGAAGGCCGAGGAGCTGCCGCGGTCGCGCCTGGCCGGCGTGACCATGGGCCTGCTCGTGCAGGCCGACATGGCGACCCCGGTGATCAGCGACCTCGGGACGAAGGAGCAGATCGAGGAGTTTTTGAAGCCCGTGCTCGCGGGCGACAAGGTGATCTCGCTCGGCGTGAGCGAGCCCGCGGCGGGCAGCGACGTGGCCGGCATCCTCACGACGGCGCGCAAGGACGGCGACGACTACGTGATCAGCGGGCAAAAGACGTTCATCACGAACGGGACGCGGGCCGATTTCGTGACGCTCCTGGCGAAGACGAGCCCCGACCGCGGAGCGCACGGCTGTTCGTTTTTCCTGGTCCCGACGAACCTGCCGGGCTTCAGCGTCTCGAAGAAGCTGAAGAAGATCGGCAACAAGTCCTCGGACACGGCGGAGCTCTTCCTCGACGAGGTGCGGGTGCCGAAGCGCTACCTGCTCGGCGAGGAGAACATGGGCTTCATGTATCTGATGCAGAACTTCCAGAGCGAGCGGCTCATCGGCTCGGTCAGCGCGCTCGCCGGCGCCTTCTACACGCTGGAGCAGGCGGTCGCGTACGGGCGCGAGCGGGTGGCGTTCGGCAAGCCGATCCTCAAGCGTGAGGTCTGGCAGCACAAGTTCGTGGACCTCTACACGCGGGCGGAGGCGGCGAAGTCCTTCGTTTACAAGTGCGTCGACCATTACAACGACGAGCGATACGTCAAGAAGGGGCCGGTCAGCTTCGACACGGTGAAATACATCTCGATGTCGAAGGTGCTCGTGGGCGACGTGGTGAGCGACATCATGGACACGTGTCTGCAATTCCACGGCGGCTGGGGCTACATCGAGGACTTCCCGATCGCCCGGGCCTGGCGCGACCAGCGGCTCTTCCGCATCGGCGGCGGGACGACCGAGACCATGAAGTACTACATCGCCAAATTGATGGGCTTCTGACCGTCCGGACCGACCCTCCGACCAGAAAAGTGCTCTGGTGTAGGTTGGATCGCTAAAAAAAGAGGAGACAAACGGGCTGGGAGGCTGTAGATACTGCGCCTCCCAAGCACGACGGGGCTGTAGCTCAGTTGGGAGAGCGCCTGACTGGCAGTCAGGAGGTCAGGGGTTCGATTCCCCTCAGCTCCACCGGCACGAAGGACGACGAGGGCGCCGCAATCGATACGATGCGGCGCCCTTCGTCGTTTCAGGGGTCGGATCCGAAGAGGGACACGATGCGCTCGGTCCGCGCGTGGCAGCTCGCCCTGGCAGGCTACGTGGTGCTGCTCGGGGTCATCTCGGGCCTCGCCTACGCGCGGGGGCTGCCGCTGTCGGTGCTGTCGACGCCGTACCTCGACAAGGTGCTGCACTTCGTGCTGCTCGGCGGCGCCTCGTTCCTCGCGCGGCGGGCCACGGACGACGCGCGCGTGCCGCGGATCGGGCTGCCGGCGGGGCCGGTCGTGGTGGGGATCGTGGCGACGATCGACGAGTGCGCGCAGGCGTTCTCGCCAACGCGGACCTTCAGCCTGGGCGATCTCGCGGCGAACCTGCTCGGCGTGATCGTCTTCGGCTGGCTCGGAAGATCACGTCCGCGGAGCCACCGCGGCGATTGACTGCTTTCTCGCGAGGCGTTTACGATCGAGAGGAGATCCATGCGCGCCCGATCGCACGAGCGCGCGTTCGCGGATCGGCTTCTAGCTCTTTCGACGCGGCGGAGCGCTTGACATGAAGACTCCCACGATCCGGCGGTGGCTCACGGCTGCACTCCTCGCAGGCAGCGTGTCGATGGCGGCGATGCACGCGCACGCGGCCGTGCCCGTGACGATCACCAACCAGGGGCGGCTCTTCGACGCGGACGATGCGCCGATCAACGGCTCGCTCACGGTGACGTTCGCGATCTACGACGCGGCGAACGCGCAGACGCCGCTCTGGAGCGAGGAGCACAAGGTCGACTTCGACGAGGGGTTTTACTCCGTCTCGCTCGGCTCGATCGTGCCGTTCGACAAACTCTTCGACGGTTCGGTGCGGTACCTGGGGATCACGATCGAAAGCGATCCGGAGCTCCAGCCGCGCGCGCCCATCCAGAGCGTGCCGTACGCGCTGCTCGCGAACGACGTGAACGGGGACATCCACCCGACGAGCGTCACGATCAACGGGACCGAGGTCATCAACAACAACGGGGAGTGGGTCGGTCCGCCGACGGGGCTCGTGGGTCCGACGGGTGCGACGGGGCCGCAAGGTCCGGTCGGCGCGGATGGCGCGATGGGCCCCGCGGGTCCGACGGGCGGCCTGGGTCCGGTCGGGCCGATGGGTCCGACCGGCGCGACCGGAGCAGTGGGTCCGGCGGGTCCGATGGGCGCGATGGGTCCGACCGGCGCGATCGGCCCGGCAGGTCCAATCGGGCCGATGGGGCCGGTGGGGCCGACCGGCGCGACCGGTTCGACTGGCGCTGTGGGGCCGATGGGTCCGATGGGTCCGACCGGCGCGATGGGTCCGCAGGGTGATGTCGGCCCGACCGGAGCCGCGGGGCCGATGGGGCCGCAGGGGGCGACCGGTGCGGTGGGCCCGCAGGGGCCGATGGGTCCGATCGGTCCGACCGGCGCAATGGGGCCGCAGGGCGACGTCGGTCCGATGGGTCCGACCGGCGCGATGGGTCCGCAAGGTGATGTCGGTCCGACCGGGGCCGCGGGGCCGATGGGGCCGCAGGGGGCGACCGGAGCGGTGGGTCCGCAGGGGCCGATCGGTCCGACCGGAGCCGTGGGGCCGATGGGGCCGCAGGGGGCGACCGGTGCGGTGGGTCCGCAGGGTCCGATCGGTCCGACCGGCGCTGTGGGTCCGCAGGGGCCACAAGGCATCCAGGGGCCGCAGGGTCCGATCGGTCCGACCGGGGCCGTGGGTCCGCAGGGGCCGCTCGGTCCGACCGGCGCTGTGGGGCCGCAAGGTCCGCAAGGTATTCAGGGCTTGCAGGGGCCGATCGGTCCGGCGGGCGCGACAGGCGCGCAGGGGCCGCAAGGTCCGCAAGGAATCCAGGGCCTGCAGGGGCCGCAGGGCCCGGCGGGCTCGGCGAACATCAACGGCACGACGAACTTCATCATCAAGTTCACGAGCGCCACGACAGGCGGCAACTCGCGGCTTTTCGACAACGGCACCAACGTCGGCCTCGGCACCACCGCCCCGAACTCCCCATTCCACGCCACCTCGGCAAGCACGGTCCGCACGATCCTCTCCGAGAACACGACCACCACCGGCGCGGCGATCGTCGGCATGAACACGGCGGCGGCCGGCACCGGCAATGGTGCCGGCCTGTACGGCGTGACGAGCCAGAGCAGCCTCGCGGCCGTGTACGGCGACAACAACAACACGAGCGGCACCGCCATCCACGGCGCGGGCCAGAACATCGACGGCTACATCCTCGTCGCCGGCTCCGGCGGCGCATTCACCGGCCAGACGACGGGCACCTATTCGAGGAACCTCTCCTCGGGCGTCGCGCAAGCCGAGTACACCGACAACTTCGGCGACATCGTCCGCGTCAACTTCTGGGACGGCTTCACGAGCTTCAAGATCCAGGGCATCGGCACCGTCTCGACCACCGTCCTCGACCCGACCGACGCCGCAGGCCAGCGCCGCGTGACCCTCTACGCGCCCGAGGCGCCGGAGGTTCTCTTCGAGGACTACGGCGAGGCGCGGCTCGAAAACGGCTTCACCCACGTCGAGCTCGACCCGATCTTCACAGCCAATGTCCAGATCGACGAGCGTCACCCGCTCCGCGTGTTCATTCAGCTCGAAGAAAACGAGCAAACGCGCGGCGTGGTCGTGAAGAACAAGAGCGCGACAGGCTTCGACGTGGTGGAGCTCGGCGGCGGGACGTCCAACATGCCCTTCCAGTGGCACGTCGTCTGCAACCGCGCAGACGAGATCACGCCAAGCGGGCGCCTCTCCCATTACGCGGATCTACGCTTCGGAATCGCGCCGGAGCCGCTCGCCGCGAGCCCCGCGCGCGTCGATGCGCCGAGCACGGTCCCAAGCACGCTGGGCCCGAGCACGCCCGCAGATCCGTCGCACACGTGGCTGCAAGCACTCCTGCCACTCATGCGCAACGGGCGATAGCCGCTGCGCTGGGGCTTTGCCCCAGGCCCCAGCAGGGGCTGTCCGCCCCTGCACCCGGACCAGCGCAAGCGCTGGACTCGGGGTCGATGAACTGCGCGATGCGCAGTTCATCGAACAGCCGCAGTCAAGACCAGCGAAGGCCCTGCCAACCAAGACGGCAGCGCTGGCGTTTCAGCCGGCAACACCGGCCTGTGGGAAGAACTGCGCATCGCGCAGTTCTTCCCCGAAAGGTCCAGGGCTTGCCCTGGTCCGGGTCGAGGGGCGGATAGCCCCCGCGGGGCCCGGGGCGGCGCCCCGGCGTGGCGGCCCTCAGGGCGCTTGCGTGGAGCCGGGCATGCCGCCGTTCAGGCGTTTGCCCTCCGGCAACTTCTGGACGCTTTGCGGCGTCGGCTGGCCCATCGTGTAGATGAGCTTGTACTTGCCGTTTCGCGCCTGCGTGCCGGCAGCGACGATCTCCGTCCCGGGGTGGCCCTTGGCCGCGACGGGCGGCGTGGGGTTGTCCTTGTCCTCGACCTCGAGCAGGCCACCTGCGTCGCAGCCGAGAACGCCCATCACCGCGAAGATCGCGAGGGATCCGACCGAGAGACGCGCGAGGGAAGCCATGTGTCGATTCTAGAGCCGGCCTCGGGCGAGGTTCAAGGCTCCTTTTTCTTGATGATCACGAAGTTCGCGCGGCGATTCTGCTGGCGGCCTTCCTTCGACTCGTTCGATTCGACGGGCACCGACGCGCCGTAGCCTTTGGCCACGAGCTTCTCGGGTGGGATGCCGCGCTTGATGAGCCAGGCGCGCACCGAGTCGGCGCGGCTCTGCGAGAGGATCTGGTTGTACTCGTCGGCGCCCATTGCGTCGGCGTGGCCTTGGACCTCGATGAGCTCGATCTCGGGGTGCTGGAGGATCGCGTCGCGGACCTCGTGGAGGAGGTCGTCGCTCATCGGATCCACCGTCTGGTATTGGCTCGATTGCCCGAACCGGAAGCGGATCTGGCGCCGGATGACGATCTCTTTGTGCGTGACCTCGACCTTCGGGCAGCCGTTCAGCGCGGCTTCCTCGTCGGGTTTTCCAGGCACGTCCGGGCACGCGTCCGTCTTGTCGGGGACCGTGTCCGCGTCGCGATCGGGCGGGCAGCCGTTCTTCTTCGGGTCCTCGTTCGGCACGCCGGGATCCTTGGGACAGGCGTCGACGACGTCGCGAATGCTGTCGTCGTCCGTGTCGGGCGGGCAGCCGTTTTTCTTGGGATCCGCGCTCTTCGGGCCGGGCTCGCTCGGGCAGGCGTCCTTCGGATCGACGATGAAGTCGTTGTCGGTGTCGGGCGGGCAGCCGTTTTTCCTGGGATCGTCGTTCTTCGGGCCGGGCTCGCTCGGGCAGGCGTCCTGTTTGTCCGGGATGCGATCGCCGTCGGCGTCGGGCGGGCAGCCGTTTTTCTTGGGATCCTCGTTCGACGGACCCGGCGTATCGGGACAGGCGTCGTGTTTGTCCGGGATGTCGTCGCCGTCGGTGTCCTTGTCGGCCGGGGCCGCTTGCGGCTCGTAGCCGATGCTGCCGATCGCGGAGAAGACGGGCGTTCCATAGCCCTGCGTGAGGCCCGGGCCCGCGGCGGCGCCGACGACCAGGAAGGGCAGCGGGCGGAGTTTGGCGCCGAGGAGGAGCTCGGCCGAGACCGGGGACGCGACGGAGATCCGCGTGTCCGGCGTGTCGAGGAGGACTTCGCGCGCGAACGGCGTCGAGAGCGAGAGCTCGGGGCCGATCTGGAAGAAGTCCTGGCCGAAGACCACAGCCGCGCCGGCGCGCGCGTCGAACGTGTGCGGGCGGGCCGAGGCGCGCAGGGTCGTGCCGAGCGAGACGCTGTAGAGGAACCGATCGACGCGGCCGCCCAGGACGACGTGGGGCTCGCCGCGGACCGCGCCCTCGGCCGCGTAGCCGCTCGGGCCGGTGGGCGCGACGAGATAACCGCCGAGGCCGACCTGGAAGGCGCCGCGATCCGCGCCGAAGAGGCGCACGCGCGCGCCGATGCGCAGATCACCGACCTCGGCCGATTGCGGCGAGGCGAACGGCACGCCGAGGACCGTGGGGCTGTCGCCGCCTTGCGTGAGCGCGAAGGGCATGTCGAGCGAGACGAGCAGCCGATCCCAGAGCGCGAGCGAGGCGTTGATGTGCAGGAACGTCTGTTGCGAGACGATGGCGTAGCGGGTGTCGCCGTCCTGGATCGAGAGCGGGCGGAAGCCGAAGTCGACGACGGCCTTGGCGCGGGGGACGAGGTGTCCGGACACGCCCGGGGAGGGGACGCCGAAGAGGGCATCGCCCGCGACGGACGGCTGGAAGCGCTCGAGGGCGCCGGTCGCGCTCGTCTCCTGCGCGAGGGAGGGACACGCGAGCAGGAAGATGGCGGCCCCGGCCAGGATCGACCGAGTCCGCCCCAGGCGGCGATCGAGGCGCATATACGCAGAAAACCCTGACCATGCGTGGGCTGTCAAGCTGCGTGGCAGACGCGACGCTTCCGCGAGGGCGAGCCGGCGGAGTACAACGGCATGCCGATGGATCGCCGAACCGCCGCTCGCGCCGCGGCTTGCCAAGCCGTCATGCGGCCCCTCTTGCTGGTCGTGGCGCTCGCCGTGGGGTGCGACGCGCTCCCCGACCTCGCCGTGACGCACCTCGGCCGGGGCGATCGCGCGCTCGCGGAGGGTCGGTACGGGGAGGCCCTCGCCGCGTACGCCCACGCCCACGAGCTCGCGCCGCACGATCCGCGCGTGCAACGGGCGCAGATGCGGGCGCGGGTCTCCCTCATGGCCGAGAGCCCCGCTCGGGTCGCCGCGGATGCGCTGGAAGACGTGGCGTACGAGGCGGAGTTTTTGCGCGGGACGGAGAAGGGCCTCGAAGCGGTGTGCCTGACCGCGCTCGGGAACGTGCTCGCGCGGCGCGGGGACCGGGATGGCGCGCGGCTGAAGCTCGCCGAGGCCGTGAAGGCCGATTCGAATGCGTACGTGGCGCACGCGGCGCTCGGGGCGCTGCTCGCCGGGAGGCCCGAGGCCGCCGCGGAGGCGAAGGCTGCGCTGGAGCGGGCGCTCGCGCTCCGGCCCGACGCGCCGGGGCCGCTCGCGGGGCTCGGGAAGATCAAGCTCGCCGAAGGGGATGTGCCCGGCGCGATCGAGCGGTTCGTCGCGGCTTTGAAGGCGGGGGACGACTTCGGGACGCGGCTTGCGCTGGGGAATGCGCGTCTGCAGCAGGGCAAACACGTCGAGGCCGCGGCGGATCTTTCGCGTGCGGTGCAGATGGATCCACGGAGCCCGGAGGCGCTGGGTTTGCTCGGGCAAGCGCTGCTCGGCGCGGGGAAGCTCGACGAGGCGGAGCGGGCGCTGCGGGCGTCTTTGGAGCTCCGGCCGGAGGCGGGGACGTCGATCGCGCTCGGGTTTACGCTTTCGCGGCAGAAAAAGTCGCTCGAAGCGCTCGACGTGCTCGAAGGGGTGCTCGCGGCCGATCCGTTCGCGCCGCCGGCGCTGTTCGGCGTGGGCATGGCGAACCAGGATCTCGGGCGCACCCCGCAGGCGCTCGCCGCGTTTCGACGGCTGCTCGCGCTTCCGCTCGAAGGTCCGCAGAAGCAGCTCGTCGCCGACCTCCAGCGAGATGCGAAGGGTCGCGTCGAGGCGCTCTTGGCGGCGCAGGAGAAGGCCGCATCCGCCGAGGAGAAACCTTCGAAGGCGAAACGATGACCGCGCTGTCGCGGGGCGCGACGCTCGTGAAGTTCGTCCGGACATACGCGGTCCTCTTCGGGATCGTGGGGCTCGGTGCGGCGCTCCGGATCGGGTGGAACGACGTCGCATCGTATGCGCCCGCGGACGAGGCGTACTACGTGTCGGCGGCGCAGTTCCTCGAGCGCGAGGGTTTGTCCGCGTACCCGCGGCTCGTGGCGGCGCACCTCGAACGCGCGGATCTCGCGGCGTCTCCCACGCCACTGCGGTGGGGCTACTTCGTGCTAACCACGCTCGCGTGCGCCGTGGACGCGCCGTGCGACGGCCGCACGCTCGCGTGGCTCTCGACGATCGCGGGCATCGTGTCGATCGTCTTCACGTACCTGCTCGGCGCGCGTCTCGTGGGACCGCGGGCCGGGCTCGTCGCGGCTGCGCTCACGGTGACGTCGCCGCTCCAGCTCGCGCTTTCCCGGCGCGCGCTCCAGGACGAGGTGTACTGCGCGGTCTTTCTGGCCGCGTCGTGGGCCCTCGTTCGGCTCGCTCAGGACAAACGCGAATCGCTGCGCGCGCGATGGCGACCGATGGCCTTGTTTGCCGGCCTCGCGACGCTCGCGTTTGCCGTGAAGGAAGCGTTCGTCTTTCCGTATGCAGCTCTCGCGGCGGCGACCGTCCTCGCCCTCCGCTCGCGCCTGCGCCCCGCGGACGTACTGCTCTTCCTGGTCCCGCCGGCCCTCTTCTTCGTGGGCTTCCTGCTCCTCGGCCGCGACGCTTCGGCCTTCTTCGAGCTCGTCCGCCTCGCGCGCGCCTCGTTCCTCGACGACTACGGCATCCAGTACCAGAGCGGCCCGCCGCACCGGCCCCTCTTCGATCTCTTCGTGCTCGCGCCGATCGTTTGCATCCTCGGGATCGTCGCGCTCGCGCGTCTGGCCGAGCGTCCGCGCGAAAACCGCGGCGCGCTCTGGCTCGCGTGCTTCCTGCTCGTCTCCCTCGCCGCGTTCGTGGGCCTGCCCAAGAACCTGCGGTTTCTCGTGGTGCTCGACCCGATCCTCCGCCTGCTCGCCGCGTGGGCGATCGTCTCGTTCCCCTGGGCCGGGCGCGCGCGCGGGGCCGGGTTCGCCGCGGCCTTGCTGCTCCCGTCGGCCGTGTTCGAGCTCGCCCTGTTCCACGAGACGTTCATCACCTTTCGCACCTATGATCCCACCACGTACGACGTCCTCCGCGCGCTCGGCGCCCTGCCCGGTCCCGCCGCGCGCGCGGGCTCGAGCGCTTTCCCGTTCGTCTTTTTCGCGGCGCTCGGTGTCCTGCTCGTGGGGCTCGTCATCCGGAGGAAAGTCGCCGTGTCGGAAACCCCAACCAACGAAGAAACCACGGACGAAGAGGCCGCCGAGAAGACCGCCGAAAAGCCTGCCGCGCGCGCGCTGAAACCGGCCGGCGGCTCGGGCGTCGTGGCCTTCTGGCTCGGCGCCATCGTGGTCGCCTTCCTTTCGATCGTCATCGCCTGGAAGGCTTCGAGCCCGATTCCGGCCGGAAAACCGGGCGGTGTGGGCCTTCCGGGCGCGGCGCTGAACCCGCGCGCCGCGCCCCCGCGGAGCCCCAACGCGCCGGCGGATCCGATGACGCTCGGGCTCGATGCGCTCTACACGCGAAGCGATCCCGTCCTCGCGGCGGCGCGGTTCCGCGAGGTGCTCGCGGAAAATCCCGATCATTACGGGGCGACGTACCAGCTCGCAACGGCGCTCGAACAGGCCGGCGATCCGCGCGGGGCACGGCCGCTCTGGGAGAAGATGGCGACGATGGCCGACGGGATCGGCGACACGCAGACGGCCGAGCACGCCCGCGCGCGGATGGCCGCGATCGACGAGCGGCAGAACGGTTTGGCGCTCGCCGATCCGACGGCCTCGATGCAGCTCGGACTCGACGCGCTCTACAACAGGAAAAACCCCGAAGCCGCGGCAGCGCATTTCCGCGCCGTGCTCGCGCACCATCCAGATCACTACGGCGCGACATTTCAGCTCGCGACGGCGCTCGATCAGGCCGGCAGGCCCGCCGAGGCGCGGCCGCTCTGGACGAAGATGCTCGGCATGGCCGAGGGCATCGGTGACACGAAGACGGCCGAGGCCGTGCGCGCGCGCCTGGCCAAGAATCCTTGAGCTCCCACTATTGGAGGCCCAACGACCGGGCGAGCTCGGCGCTGCGCGGGTCGTTCGGGTGCGCCTCGCGGAGCTTCTGCGCGTGGTGCTTCGCCTCGTCGACGACGCCGCGGCGGAACGTGAGGAGCGCGAGGTTGTAGCGCGCGTCCGCGAACGAGGGGTCTGCTCGCAGAGCCGCGAGGTAGGCCGAGCGTGCGGCGTTGTAGTCGCCGCGGCGATCGGCCACGAGCCCGAGGTCGTACTGCGCCTCGGCGTCGCCCGGATCGGCCACGACGAGCGGGCCGAGCACACGGGCAGCCTCGTCCAGATCGCCCTTCACGAGCGCGGAGGAGCCGACGAAGAGCGCGGCGCTCCGGCCGGCCCCGAGCTCGACGGCCCGCTTGGCCTCACGCATGGCCTCCGTGTCCTTGCCCTGGCCCGCGAGCGCGAGGGCGAGCGCGTACCTGAGTCGCGCCTCGGAACCGCCCAGGGCGAGCGCGCGACGGGCCTCCTCCTCGGCCCGCATCGCCTGACCGCTCAAGCCGAGCGCCTCGGCGTGGAGCGCGCGCAGAGCGCCATCCCCGGGGCACGTTTCGTGCGCGGCGCGCGCGAGCTCGAGGGCCTGCACGAAGTCGCGCGCGCGGATGGCGATCTCGGCGCGTTCGCCCTGGCAGCGGCAGCTCCCGGGATGCAGCCGCAAGCACTCGTCCGCGAGGGCGCGCGCGGCGAGAAAATCCCGTGATCCGAGTGGCTTTCGCGTGAGCTCACCGATCGCGCGAGGGTGCTCGCCGTCGCGGCGCAGAGCTTCCCACCACATCTGCGTGGGGGAGGCGAGCCACGACGACGCGGACGCGAAGACGAGCGCAGACGCCGTGAGCACGGCGAGCGCCGCGAAGCGCCGCGCATGGCGGGCGCGAGGGAACATCTTTGCCGCGAGCGTCGACGCCGCGAGCGTGATCGAGGCCCAGGCCGGGACCGCGACGAACACGACGCCCTGGCCGAGCGGTGCGCGGCCCTCGCGGAAGTAGAGCGCGGCGCCGAGCGCGGCCGCGACCGCGACCCACGCGAGCGACGCGCTCCACGCGAACCCACGCTCTCGTGCGCCCCACGCGCGAAGTCGTACGGCGCCGTAGAGAACGGCTCCGAGCAGAAGCACGGCCAGGATGGCCGCGACGATCGGGTTTCCGGGAGGGGAGGGCTCGGGCGACAAGAGCGGCGGCGCGAGCGCGAGCAAGAAGAGGCGCGCGGCGCGCGTCATCACGTCGAGCAGGAGGAGCACGCGCGGAATTTACCCCGCCGCGCCGCTCGACACGTCACTCTTCGCGGCCTCGACGATCTCCTGCGCGTACCTGGCGATCAGCGCCTCGTCCTCGCCCTCGACCATCACGCGGAGTTTCGGCTCCGTGCCGCTCCAGCGCACGAGCACGCGGCCCTTGCCGCCGAGCGTCTTCTCCACGCGGTCGACGACGAGCCGCATCGTTTGCATCGACTCGAGCGGCATGCGCCGCACGAACGTGGCGTTTTCCAGCACCTGCGGCACGCGCTGCATCGCCTGCGAGGCGAGCTCCGAGAGGGGCTTGCCCGACTCGAGCATGATCGCGAGGACCTGCAGCGCGGCCACGATGCCGTCGCCCGTGGTCGCGTGGTCGAGGAAGATCAGGTGCCCCGACTGCTCGCCGCCAAAGCTGTAGCCGCCGGCGCGCATGGCCTCGACGACGTACCGGTCGCCGACGGCGGTGCGCTCGACGCGGCCGCCCTCGCTCGCGAGCGCGCGCTCGAGGCCGAGGTTCGACATGACCGTGCTGACGACGGTGCCGCCCGGCAGCTTGCCCTGGCGGAGCAGGCGCAGCGCGACGAGCGCCATGATCGCGTCGCCGTCGACGATCTGGCCCTTCTCGTCGACCATGATCACGCGGTCGGCGTCGCCGTCGAGCGCGATGCCGAGCGCCGCGCCCTTGCGCACGACCTCGGAAGCCACGTGGTCGGGGTGCAAGGCACCGCAGTCGCGGTTGATGTTGCGGCCGTTCGGCTTCACGCCGAGCGGGACGACGTCCGCGCCGAGCTCGCTGAAGACGAGCGGCGCGACCTTGTACGCGGCGCCGTGCGCGGCGTCGCAGACGAGCTTGACGCCGTCGAGCGAGAGCTGCGCGGGGAAGGTGTTCTTGCAGAACACGACGTACCTGCCGCGCGCGTCTTCGAGCCGCATGGCGTCGCCGATCGCGGCGCCGGTCACGCGGAGCGCGTCGAGCTCGCCGCCCTCCATGAGCCGCTCGATCGCGGCCTCCTCGGCATCGGGCAGCTTGAAGCCGTCGGGGCCGAAGATCTTGATGCCGTTGTCGCCGTACGGGTTGTGGCTGGCGCTGATCACGACGCCGGCGTCGGCGCGCATGCTGCGGGTGAGCTGCGCGACGGCCGGGGTGGGGATCGGGCCGCTCAGCATGACGTGACCGCCCATCGCGCAGATGCCCGAGGCGAGCGCGGTCTCGAACATGTAGCCGCTGAGGCGCGTGTCCTTGCCGATGACGACACGCACCTTGCGACCCTTGCCGCGCCGCGCGACGAACGCGATGGCGCGCCCGAGCCGCAACGCCATCTCGGGCGTCATGGGCGGTTCGTTTGCGGTCCCACGAATACCATCGGTCCCGAAGAGCTTGCGTCCGCTGCCCTTGGTCAAAGGCTCTTGCTCCTTTTTCCTGGTCGACTTCGTCCTGGCCACGCCGCCACGCTAGCCGCGGAAGGGCCCGTGCGTCAGCCCATTGTTGGGCACACGGCGCCCCTTTGGCCTCGGCGACGGGCTTCGGGGGGTTGGATGGTTGTCCGGAGGTTCCGGTTGTCCGCGTTTGGGCAGGAGAATCGGATCAAGGACCGGCGTCCGCGCCGCCGCTTCCGCCCGCGCCGCCGCTTCCGCCCGTGCCGCCGCTTCCGCCCGTGCCAGCGTCCGTGCAGCCGACACCCCGATCGTCACAGCGGCAGGGGACGCATGCCGAGCCTTGGCTCTCGACGAGCAAGCAGCCGGCGCCCTCGCCGCAGTCGGTCGTCTCGTCGCAGCCGATGCGCGTGCACATCCACTGATCTTGGCCTACGTCGGCGAGGCAGAGGGCCGCGTACGGTTGTCCGGTACACTGGCCTCCGAAGGGAGTGCAATACTCCCCCACGCCTTTGCTATTGCCCTTGTCCCCGGGCCTCACGCAGGAGTCGTCGGGGGTGGGATCGCCGCCTTGGCCGCCGCTGCCGCTGCTGCTCGAGCTCGCCGCGCTGCCTCCGTTCGTCTCCGAGGAGCAAGCGACGGCGAGTAGCACCGCGATCAGGGAGGGCGCCGCGAGGGATCGGAGGTTCAAGGAGCCGCCTCGTCGACGCGTTCGCACATGCGCCGCGATTCCCCGGGGAAATAGTAGCCGAACGCGATGCACATCTCCGTCGGGAAGAGCATCGGCGTCGAGGAGGTGTTGTCCCAGGAGCAGGTTTGTCGGAGCCGGGTGCCCGCGGGGATCACGAGCGGCTCCTCCATCGTAAAGGTCGACACGGGCGGGTGGGATGCGTACGACGGCTGCCACGCGTTGTCGATGAGGGTTTTCAGCGGGCTCCCGTTCTCGTCCAGCGTCTCGAGCTTGTAATGCGTGCCGGTCTCGTGCATGTGCCCGAGCAGCATGCTGAGCTGCGTATCCTCCGTGATCTCGCAGATGCTCGTGCTCTCCTTGCTCGCGTGCGCCGGGATCTCGAACGTATCGTCGAGGACGACGAAATCACCCGCGTAGGCCTTCACGCGCGAGGGATCCGTGGTGCGAATATCCATCCAGTCGTGGACCTCTTGATCGGCTCCCGAGGCATTGATGTAATGCGCCTGGACCATGAGCTGCTTGCCAGCGGGGATTTTGATGGCCAGCCCCTCGGCAAGGTCCACGAGGCCACCCTCTCCCATGCCCTCTCCGCCCGCGCCGACGACGAAGTGCCAATCCAGCATCTCCGTGGTCCCCGAGCACGGCACGCTCCCGACGGGCCGTTTGTTGTCGACGTAATACATGGTCAGGTGATGACCCCCGGGGCCCTGGATGCCCTCGGCCGAGATGACGCTGATCTCCCGCGTCGTGATGGTATCGGTGTAGGAGCAGAGGAACGACTCCCCCGCGGGGGCGGTGAACGTCCCCAGATCGAGCCGGAAGACATCCGGATCGGAGACCGCGCCATTTTCCGCGTCACCGCAAGCGGCGAGGACGAGCGGCGCTGCGACGAGCAGCAAGCCAATACAGCGATTCATGGTAAAGCCCTCCATCCCGGAAACAGACAAATTACCTTACCAGGACGGTAGCTCCGGAAGCTAGGCGTCTCGCGGCCTGGCTCTCATGATATTTCGATATGCGACGCGCCCCACCACGTAACCAATCGTAAAAATGTGCCACGGCCTTAGCCCGCTCGCCTCGCCGCGGTACACGGGTTTCACCGCGACTTCGTGAACGCGATGCCCATGACGTACGAGCGTGCCGAGCAGGTCGTTCGGATATCCGTACCGCGCCCACATCCCTTCGCGGAGCAAACAATCCATCGCCGCCGCGCCGATCGCGGTGTAACCACACTGGCTATCCGATAGCGACGGTAACCCCGCCGCGTGTCGCGTCATCCACGCGAGCGCCGAGGTGCCGAGGAGCCGGTGGAGGGGCATGTCTGTCCAGACCGAGGGGTGGCGCAAGCGGTCGCCTTTGACGTAATCGGCCTCGCCCCGCGCGACCGGGCCGACGACAGCAGGCAGATCGAGCGGATCCATCTGCCCGTCGCCCGCCATCACGGCCGCGACGTCGGCCCCGAGCGCCCGCGCCTCGCGATACCCGGTCAGGATGGCCGCGCCGACGCCGCGGTTTTCCGGGTGTCGCACGAGCACGAGGCGCCCGTCCCCCGCGGCGCGCGCCGCGGCCGACGTGGCGTCGTCGCTCGCGTCGTCCACGACCACGACATGGTCCACGAACGAAGGCACGGACCGCACCGTATCGGCAATTCGATCTTCTTCCCGGAAAGCCGGGATCACCACGGCGATGCGCGCACCAGAGAACACGAGGCGACGCCTTAGCGAAACAGAGCGACGATTTCAACCCGCACGCGGAAACGTGCCCCGCGCCGACAAGAGACGCTCGCCGGAAGGAAACTCTGGTAAGGAGGTCGTCCCTTCCAAACAGGGGACCCTGGTATGGCGAAAAATTCCAACAAATCCAACCTCGTATTCAAGAACGCGACGCTCGTGGCGCTGCTCGCCGCGGGATCGGCCGGCGCGTGGGCCGGGTGTGCGACCAGCAGCGGCTCGGACATGTCCCCCGGCGGCGAGGGGGGCAGCGGCGACGGCGGGCAGGGCGGCACCGCGGGGCAGGGCGGGTCGGGGCACGGTGGCGCAGGAATGGGCGGCGCAGGGCAAGGCGGCGGCTCGGCCTGCGGGCCCGGCACGACGCTCTGCGGAGACGCCTGCACGGTCCTCACGTTCGACCCGAAGAACTGCGGCGCCTGCGGAAATGCCTGCGCGGCCGGCGAGGTCTGCTCGGTGGGCCAGTGCGGGATCACCTGTCTCGGCGGGACGACCCAATGCAATGACACGTGCGTGGACCTCCAGAACGACCCGAACAACTGCGGCGCGTGCGGCACCTCGTGCCCGCAGGGCCAGGTCTGTTCGGCGGGGCAATGCGGGACGACGTGCGTGGGCGCGACGGCCTGCAATGGGTCCTGCGTGGACCTCGACACGGATCCGGCGAATTGCGGCGCGTGCGGGACAGCGTGCCCCGCGGGCCAGGTCTGCTCGATGGGGCTCTGCTCGGTGACGTGCCTCGGCGGCTCGGCCCTGTGCGGATCGAGCTGCGTGGACCTCGACACGGACCCGGCGCATTGTGGGGCGTGCGGGAATGCCTGTCCCTCGGGGCAGCTCTGCGCGGGCGGCATGTGCGTGAGCATCGGCGAATGCAATGCGCCGTTCCTCTTGTGCGGGCAGCTCTGCGTCTCGCCGACGACGGACGCGTCGAACTGCGGGACGTGCGGCAACAAGTGCGCGGCCGGCGCGTCGTGCGTGGACGGGACCTGCCAGGCCTGCGACAGCACGACGACGGACTGCGACAACGACGGCTGGCTCGCGAGCGAGGGCGATTGCTGCGACAAACCCGGCCTCTGCGGCGCCGAGCCCGAGAAGGTGAACCCGGGCGCGATCGAGGTCGTGGGCAACGGCATCGACGACAACTGCAACACGAAGACCGACCTCTTCGACCTGGAAGACACGGTCTCCTGCGACGACGCGCTGGCCTCGAACTCGTCGGCCGCGACCGATTACGCCAAGGCGCTCGGCATCTGTCGCGTGACCACGGAGAACGCCCCGAAGGCCGAGAGGACGTGGGGCCTCATCAGCGCAGAGCTCTTGCGTGCCGACGGCTCGCCGCTCGGGGATCCGCAGGCGACGTCGATCCGGCAGAGCTTCGGCGGCATCACGCCGGCCGTGCTGGAGGGCAAGAGCGCCGTCGTGCTCTCGAGCGGGATTGCCTCGGACGCGACGCAGACGAACCCCGGACCGAACGGCGGCGCGCCGGGCGGCTTCAACGTGTCGACGTCGCACATCCCGGAGAGCAACGTGCTCATCTCGGGCGGCGGGCAATACTCGGTCAAGGATTGGTTCGCCACGCCAAACCTGCCTCTCAAGCCCGCGAACGGCCTGCCCGACTCGCCGGGCTGCAACGCGAGCAACACGCCGGAGGCCGAGGACTCGGTCATGCTCGTGCTCCGGCTGCGGGCGCCCACGAATGCGCGGGCATTCTCGTTCAACTCGTACTTCTTGTCGGCCGAATACCCGGAGTTCGTCTGCACGAGCTACAACGATCAGTTCATCGCGCTCGTCGACACGCCGAGCGGCGTGCCCTCTCCGACGCCGAACCCGGTCGACAAGAACCTGATGACGTTCACGAAGGGCAACCAGAAATGGCCCATCGGCATCAACATCGCGCAGGGCACGGACCTCTTCGCCGTCTGCGACTCGCAAGCCGCGTCGCCGCTCTGCTGGGACACGAGCGTCAGCGCGACCTCGTGCTCGCTCGGCTCGACGCAGCTCATGGGCACGGGATTCGAGTCGGACGGTGATTGCCTGATCGGCGGCGGCACGTTCTGGCTGACGACCGCGGGCAACGTGATCCCCGGGCAAATCGTGGAGATCCGCATCGCGCTCTGGGACGTGGGCGACTCGTCGTACGACTCGCTCGCGATTCTGGACGGCTTCCAGTGGCTCTCGGCGGCCACGCTGCCGGGCACCGGGGGCTGAGTACAAAATGAAAACGGGCGGCCGTTTGGCCGCCCGTTTGGTTTTGCTGGGCGTCAGCCCAACATCAGACGGCGGGCGTCTCCCAGTCGTCCTCGGCCGTGATGCCGCCCTCGGTCCACGTCCAGATGATCTTCTGGTACGTGAACGCGATCTCCTCGTACTCGGCGTACTTCATGAGATCGGGGTTCCGGTTGTTCGGCATGCGGAAGTTGACCGACGCGATGTTCGCGTTGATCAGGCGCACCGTGTAGTGGTTCACCTCGGTGCCCACGCCCTGCTGCGCCTTCACCTGCGGCGTGTAGTGCTTGAGCTCCCACTCCGAGATGTTCTCGTTGTTCACGAGCGCGCTGTAGAGCAGCGGCGACGCCTTATCGAGCTCCTTCGTCACGATGAAGGGCTTGTGCATGCGCTTGCCGGTCGGCAGGCCGCTCGCCGGATCGCGCGGGCTCATGATCTCGTGCGAGACCGCGATGACCATGATGCTGTTCTCGCGACCCTTCTGGGTCACGGAGCCCTTGATCTCGCCCTGCTTCTGCCCCTTCAGACGGAGATACGCATTGAGAGCCATGGTGCTAACCTCTTCCGTTGGTCGCGCCGTCCCCTGGACTCAGTCTACGCCTCATTGCGCGCTGGCAGATGACGGTCTCCCAGCCGAACCCGGAGATTCGAAAACCCCCGCGTTCGGTCTTTCGGCTTTCCCCCGTTTCCGCGCCGGCGTCAAGCATCTTCGTGCCGGGCTTTCGAGGGGCGCCGACCAGATACCATTGCAGTCGTCGTGCCACCCCGCAGACGACAAAAAGACGCAGCCATGCCGTACGGCTACCGTGTGATTGCGTGGATTTGGGGGGAGGGTGGGGCAAAAGGCCTGGATCTTCGAGGCCCCACCGTGGGGAAAAGAAGATCCAGGATGCGGCGCGTCAGGAGCGGTATTTACGTCCGCCCGAGAGCTGATCGGCGTAAGCGACGAGATCCTGCTCTTTTTTGAGCAGCGCGCCGAGGAAAGGGAGCGCCTGTTCGAGCTTCACCTCGTCGATGCCGGCTTTGCGGAGCGCGGCGATCCAGTCGATGAGCTCGCTCGTCGACGGGCGCTTGCGCAGCCGCGACATGTTGCGGATCTCGTAGAACACCGCGAGGACCTGATCGACGAGCGCCCGCGCGAGCTCCGGATGGTGCACGTTCACGATCTGCCGCATGAACTCGCGGTCGGGAAAATCGATGAAGTGAAAGACGCAACGGCGCAGGAACGCGTCCGGCAGCTCTTTTTCGTTGTTGCTCGTGATGACGACCACGGGCCGCTCCTTCGCGACGTACTCGTCGCCCGTCTCGGTCACACGGAAACGCATGCGATCGAGCTCGTGGAGCAGGTCGTTCGGGAACTCGAGGTCGGCCTTGTCGACCTCGTCGATGAGCAGCACGACCCGTTTGTCCGAAGCGAGTGCGCGGCCGAGGGGGCCGAGCTTGATGTAGCGGCGGATGTCGCGTACGTCGCCGTCGCCGAAGCGCGAGTCGTAGAGGCGCTGGACCGTGTCGTAGACGTAGAGCCCGTCCTGCGCACGGGTGGTGCTCTTGACGTGCCAGGGAATGAGCTCGGTCTCGAGCGTCTGGGCGATCGCCTCGGCGAGCAGGGTCTTGCCCGTGCCCGGTTCGCCCTTCACGAGCAAGGGGCGTTCGAGCGCGAGGGCGCAGTTCACCGCAGCCTCGAGGGATTCGTTCGTCAGGTAACCAATCGTGCCCCGGAAACGACGAAACTCCGTCATGGGCGGGAACCTAGCACGGAGAAACCCGCCGCGGGGCGCGCGGTTTGCGCCGGAGCGCAAGGCGTGCGTTCACGTGCCCGTTCGATCGAGCTCCTTCGCGAAGGTCGGATAATCGAGCGGCTTCGTGAAGATTCGTGGCTCGGGATCGAATGCCTTGGCGCGGGCCGCGACGATCTCGGGATAGCCCGTGACCATGAAAATGGGCAGCGTGGGGTTGCAGGAGCGCGCGTACTTCGCGACGGCGATGCCATCGGCGTGCGGCATTTGAAGGTCCGTGACCAGGACGTCGGGCGCGGGCGCGCGCGAGAGCCGTCCGATGGCGTGCGCGCCGTCGTGCGCCACCTCGACGTCGAAGCCGTCCTCGCGAAGCATCCGCACGAAAACTCGCGCCGAGCGGATGTCGTCGTCCACCAGGAGCACCAGCCGCCGCGGCTTCGTTTTCACGTCCACCTGCGGGGCACCTACAAACGCCGTGCCACCCCGGCCGCTTTCGCGCGGAGGATCAGCCCTTTTTCTCTTTTTCCTTCGCGGCGACGCCGTACTCGTGCAGGCGGTACTGGATGGTGCGGACGCTGATGTCGAGCATCTCGGCGGCCTTCGCCGTCGAGCCGTTCGTGGCGTCGAGCGTGGAGAGGATCGCGAAGCGCTCGATCTCGGCCATCGTGGCGCCCGGAATGCGCACGCCACCCTTGGGCAGCGGGGCCACGTCGATCGGCAGGTCATCCTCGTCGATCTGCGTGCCCTCGCAGAGCACCACGGCGCGCTCGATCGCATTCTCCAGCTCGCGCACGTTGCCCGGCCAGCGGTGGGCGAGGAGCTTGGCGCGGGCGCGGTCATGGAAGCCCTCGATGCGCTTCTTGTTCTCGAGCGCGAAGCGCTTCAGGAAATGCTCGGCGAGCAAGAGGACGTCGCCGCCGCGCAGGCGGAGCGCCGGCATCTCGATGTGCACGACGTTCAGGCGGTAGTAGAGATCCTCGCGGAATCGGCCGTCGTGCACGTCCTTCGCGAGGTCGCGGTTCGTCGCGGCGACGAGGCGTACGTCGACCTCGACGGGCTCGTTGCCGCCGACGCGCTCGAACGTGCGCTCCTGCAAGACGCGGAGGAGTTTGACCTGGGTCGCCGGCGGGATCTCGCCGACCTCGTCGAGGAACAAGGTGCCACCGTTCGCCTGCTCAAAGCGGCCCACGCGGCGTTTGTCGGCGCCCGTGAAGGCGCCTCGTTCATGGCCGAAGAGCTCGCTCTCGAGGAGGCTCTCGGCAAGGGCCGCGCAATGTAGCGTGATGAAGGGGCCGCTCGCGCGTGGGCTTTTCTTGTGGATGGCCCGCGCGAGCTCTCCCTTGCCGGTGCCGCTCTCGCCCGTGATGAGGACCGTGGCGCGGGCCGGGGCGACCTGCTTGGCGACGCGGTAGACCTTCTGCAGCGCCGGGCTCGATCCGATGAGGCCCTCGAACCCCTCGCCCTCGCGTTCGCGAAGCTGGCGGCGAAGCTCTTCGGCCTCGGCCTTGAGGTTCGTCCGCTCGATCACGCGCTCGATCGAGAGCGTGAGCGCGTCGAAATCGACAGGCTTCGTGATGAAATCGTCGGCGCCGCTGCGCATCGCCTGGACGGCGGTCGAGACCTCGCCGAACGCGGTCACCATGATCACGGGGACGCTCGGATACGTGGCGCGGAGCTTCTGCAAGAGCTCGAGGCCGTCCATGCGCGGCATCTTGAGGTCGGTCACGACCACGTCCGGCGGGCGCTCGGCGGCGATTTGCAGCGCGCTCGGACCATCGGCGGCGACGTCGACCGCGTAGCCCTCCTGTCGGAGCAGCTTTTCGAGGCCGGAGCGAGCGCTCGCCTCGTCGTCGACGACGAGCACGCGCGCCTTGGGTTTGCCCGCGATCTTCGTATTCGTCATGGGAGCCTCAAGCGAGAATCTTCCCCGCATTCGCCTCGGCATCGTGGGCGCCGAGGCGCACCGGGAGCGAGACACGGAATACCGTCCTGCCGGGGTGGCTGTCGACGTCGATCGTGCCGCCGTGGTCGGTGACGATGCGGTGGACGATGGCGAGGCCGAGGCCCGTGCCCTCGGGCTTCGTCGAGAAAAACGGGTCGAAGATCGGGGCGTCGGGGCTCGAAAGGCCAGGTCCGTCGTCCTCGACCTCGATCCACACGTCGCGCGGCCTGCGCCGGGCCCTGAGCGTGACGGTGCCGCCGCCCGTCGGCTGGAGCGCCTCGACCGCGTTCTGCAGGAGGTTCAGGAGGACCTGCTGGATCTTGGGCGTGTCGAGGTCGAGGACGAGCTCGGTCGTGGGGAGTTCGAGGGCGAGCGTCACGTTCGTCTGGATCGCGCGGGCCTCGACGAGCTTGCTCGCGCGCTCGCAGACGGCGTGCACCGACGTGGGACGCAGTTCGAGGGGTTTGGGGCGCGCGAAATCCAGAAACTCGCTGACGAGCTTGCCGAGGCGCTTGATCTCCTCGCCCACGATGTGGACGGCTTCGAGCTGATCGCCGTCGGCGCCGCTCTTGCGCAGGCCTCGTTCGAGGAAGGTGACGTGGAGCTGGGCGCCGTTCAGCGGGTTTCGGATCTCGTGCGCGAGGCCCGCGGCAAGCGTTCCCACGGCCGCGAGTTTTTCGTTTTGCCGGAGGCGCACGGCGAGCGCGTTCTCGTCGGTCGTGTCACGGCCGACGGCAAAGAGGACGATGTCGTCGTCGTCGCCCGGCGCATACGCGAATTGCCAGCGGACGTCGCGGATCTTGCCGGCGCGGGTGCGGACCGCGCTCTCGACGTCGTCGAGGGTGGCGCGGCTCTCGCGGCCTTCGAGGAGCGCGTGGAGGAGCCCCGCCTGTTCGTCGCGGAGGGCCTCGGGCAGGAGCGCCTCGTGGAAGGGCGCGCCGATGACCTCTTCGCGGCCGAGGCCGGTGACACGCTCGGCCTCGCGGTTGAAGAGGCGGATCTTGCCTTCGCGATCGAGGCCAACGACGAGCACACGGGCGAGCTCCACGGCGCTGACGTAGCGGTGCTCGGTGCGGCGCAAGGCGAGGTCGACCTCGGCGCGTTCGAGGCGCTCGCGCTGCTGCGTGCGGGCGAGGAAATGATCACGGTAGCCTTCGAGCATGAACGCGAGCTCGAGGTCGAGGGCGCGATCGAGCGCCTCGCGGCAGGCGCGGGTCTCTTCGCCCATCGTGTCGTCGACGACGCGGAGGAGCTCGACGCGGATGAGCGCCATCGCGGTGAACATGTAGCGCTGCGGGAGGCCGATCTGGACGTGGATCCGGCCGATTTCGAGGGTCTTCTTGAAGTACGCCTCGTCGTGCGGGCCGGCGCAGAGCCGATCCATCCAGCGGACCATGGAGCCCTGGAGCCGCTTGATTTGCGCCTCGCCCGTGAAGACGTCGTGTGCCTCGTCGTGCTCGCGGATGCGGTCGTAAAAGGCGGTGGCGATGCGCTCGAAATGCGGGGCGGCAAGGGGCCTCAGCGCGCGGAGCAGGCGCGCGTCCTCGTCGCTGAAGCGCACGTACCGGAGGAGCTCCTGGACCAGGCTTTCGTCGGTCTCTGCGCGGAGAGGTGCCAGTCGGACCATGATCACGGGGGCTTCGGCGCCGAACGGTCGTCCACGTTGCCCTCGATCCTGCCCTCGAGCAAGGGGAGGTCCGCACCGAACCAGGCGATCCGGCAGCCGCGGCGGCGCAAAGCCTGCGCCTCGGATGCAAGGGGTGCGTCCCCGTCCCCTGGAGGCTCGTTCCCCGCGGCCTCGCGCGTGGCCGGAGCGAGGGTGCAGACGAGGTATCGGTCGCGGATGGAGAGGCCAGTGCACGCCGCGCAGAGGGTGCATCGATCGATGTGGACCTCCGCGGCGCGGCGAGGGCATTCGACGAGCATTCCTTTGCCGGGGCCGAGGACGCGGATCGGGAGACGAGGGACCTCAGGGAGCGTGGGACGAGGCGTAGGTTTGCGGTTCGGCATGACGGTCGCCGCCGTCATGCAACCGGCGGGCCTTTGCACGCGCTCGCGCGAACGACGTTTCGTCGTTACAGCCAATCCCGGAACAGATACGCCGCCCAGGATGCCGCCCGCTCCCACGGCGGCCGTTTCCCCCAGCTCGTGGCGGTCACTTCCTCGCAATGAGGCAAATCCCCGAGGAACATGGCCTCCATCGCCAGCGCAAACCGCTCGTCCTCGATGAGCGCGTTCGCCTCCAGGTTCTGCCGCAGCGATTGCATGTCGAGGTTGCTCGACCCCACGGTCGACCAATGCCCGTCGATGACGGCCGTCTTCGCGTGGAGCACGCGGCCGTTCCATTCGTAGAGGCGCGCGCCCGATTCGAGGAGGCGCCCGTAGATCGAGCGCGAGGCGTGGAGGACGGCCGGGACGTCCGTCGTGCCCGCGACCATGAGCCGCACGTCGACGCCGCGCTTCGCCGCCTCCGAGAGCGCGTGGAGGAGGCTGAGCGAGGGGAGGAAATAGGCGTTCGTGATCCAGATGCGTCGGGAAGCGTTCTTGATGGCCGCGCGGTAGGCGTCGCGGATGCCCGCGCGGCCGCGGTGCATGTCGCTCGTGATCACGCGGACGCGCGGATCGGGCCTTCGACCGGTGTGGCTGTAGCGCGGCTCGTCGAGCGCCGGGCCCTTCGCTTTGCGCCAGGTGCGCAAAAAGAAGTATTGGAGCTCGATCGCGGCGGGGCCTTCGAGCTCGAGGTGCGTGTCGCGCCAGGGCGGGGGGCTACCGATGTCCTTCGGCGCGTAATCGCCGCAGATGTTGATGCCGCCGGTGAACGCGATGCGCGAGTCGACGATGAGCGATTTGCGGTGGTTTCGCCGGACCACGTGGCGGAGGAGCTTGCGATTCTGGAGCGCGAGGAGTACGGGGCGGAACTCGACGACCCGCACGCCCGCGTCCTGCAAGTTCGCCACGTAGGCCCCCGAGACCGACGAACCCCAGGCGTCGTAGAGCAGGTTGACCTCGACGCCCGCGCGCGCGCGCTCCGCGAGGGCGCACGCGAAGGCCTGGCCGACGTGGTCGTCGCGCAGGATGTACGTCTCGAGGCAGATCGTGGAGCTAGCGCGCGCGATGGCTTCGAGCATCGCGGGGAAGGTCTGCGCGCCGTCGTGGAGGAGGCGCAGCCGGTGGTATCCCACGACCATGTCGCAGAAGGCCGGCGTGCGAAGGAGCGTCGTGGGCAGCGGCGGCACGGCGTCGATGGACGGGATGGCGTCGACGCTCGGAGAGAGCGGCAGACTATCGCCTCGGCTCAAACGCTTGTCCTTTCGAGCCCCAGGGTAGCGCAGAATCAGCCCGGAGCCCCCTCGCCGATGGGTGACGTCCGCGGCGGAGAAGACGGTGCGACGGCCGCGCGATCCCGCCCCGCTTTGTTTGCCGCGGCCTCGGTCTCGGCGACGAGCAACGTGGACCCTGGTTGCCTGGAAGACGAGGGTGCTTCGCGCATGGCACGGGTCGTGTTAGGCCCGTGCCGCGCAAAAGGAGAGCGACTGTATGCACCGAATTCTGGTTGGCCTCGATGCTTCGCCGCGGGCGAAGGACGTGCTCGACGCGGCGATCGACCTGGCACGGCGAACGAACAGCAAGCTCATCCTGATGCGGGCGATCGGGATCCCGGTCGAGCTACCGCCGGAAGCCTACGCATTGCCGCCGTCGTCACTCGAAGGGCTGCTCGAACAAGAGGCGCTGCGGTACGTCGGGAAGGAGCTCGAGCGCGTGCCCGAGGAGCTGCGCGGGCCGGTGAAGGTGGCCGTCGGGACGCCGTGGCAGGCGATCTGCCAGGCGGCGAAGGACGAGAACGTGGACCTCATCGTGATCGGGTCGCACGGCTATCAGGGGCTCGATCGGCTGATCGGGACGACGGCCGCGAAGGTCGTGAACCACGCGGATCGCTCGGTGCTGGTCGTCCGGCACGGCGAGAAGCTCACGTCGTGATGCAAGGCGTGCGGCGCGGCGCAAGGGCTGCGCCGCACGCGGGGCCCGATCGATGCTCTAGGGCGCGAAGGTCTTCGACTGGATCGAAGCGATGCCCGTGTCGACGTAGCGGGCCTGGGCCTCGGCGCCGGTGAGGTAGGCGTTGTAGGCGATGTTGCCGCGCAGATAGCGCTCGTAGAACGCGGTGACGTAGGCGCGGGAAAGCGCGTTCACCGTGGCGTTGTCGAGCGTGGGCATCTTGCACGCGCTGCAGGCAAAGCCGCAGGTCTGCGTGTTGTCGACGAAGCCGACGTGGTTCGCGCCGTTGATCGTGACGGCAATGCTCGGCGCGATGGCCTTCGCGTAGAACGTGATGAAGTTCTCCGCCGCGGGCGCGCACGCGGGCTGGAAGCCGCCGGTCATGCTGTCGAGCGTCTCGCCGAGGAAGCCCGTGGGTTTTTCGATCGGGAGCTCCGCGCTCACGTCGATGCACGCAGGCGCGTTGCACGTCGGGTTCGGTTGGAGCGGGTTCGAGGGAGCGCCGTCGACGGGATCGAGCACGATCGTGGCCTTGAAGCGCTCGTCGAGCTTGGCCGCGTAGACCGCGAGCTTGCCGCCGAGCGAGTGCCCCGTGGCGCCCGCGAGCTTCGTGTCGCCTTTGAGCTCGGGCTTCGACTCGACCCAATCGAGGCCGCTGATGATGTTCTGCGTGGCCTTCGTGTTGTCGGTGCCGGCGAGCGAGGTCGGATAGTCGGGCGTGACCGCGACGTACCCGAAGCTCGCGAGCCGCTTCAAGTAGCCGTGATACTGGCTCGCCGCGATCTGGAAGCCGTGCGCCACCACGACGACCGGATACGGTCCGCTCGAAGGGCCCGCCGTGGGATAGGCCGCGTGCATGGGCACGGTGTCGCCGGTCGAGGCCTTCCACTGGTTGTCGTCGATCTCGGCGATCGTGAACGGCCCGTCCTTGTCCGGATCGAACACGTCCATCGGCGCGCCGCCGCCCGCGCCGCCTTGCCCCGAGCCGCCCGCGCCAGCTGCGCCGCCCACGTCGCCGTCGCCGCCGGTCCCGCCCACGCCGCCGCTGCCACCCGGACCCGACGCACCCGAGCCGCTCCCCGTTGGCCCGGTGGTGATCGTCCCCGAGAGACCCGTGTCTCCCCCGCCCGTGCAAGCCGACGCGAACACGAGGCCTGCAATGCCCAAGACAACGCCGAATTTCTGCATGGGACGTGCGTAAGCCGACGCCGCGGAAGCGTCAACGCAGTCACCCGAGGATGCAGAAGTGATCAGGCCGTGAACTCGGTCGTCATCTGAATCCCCCAGTTCGTCGGGGGACGGACCGCGTAGCTCAGCGCGAGGACCTCGATCAGCACGATGCGATAAATCTCGTGTACGTCGTCGACGTCCACCTCGCTCGCGTTCGCCTCGAGCGCCGCGTCGACGTGCTCGTGAACGAACGAGAGCACATCGGGCTGCTCCATCGCGATGACGTCGTCGGAATCGACCGCCTCGGCAGGATCGGCCATGCGAAGCTGTTCGTCGAGCTTGAGCGACTCCTCGACGCCGGCGAGCGCGAGCGGCGTGACCTCCGCGAGGTCTTCACCGAAGACGTTGTCGAAAGCGAGCCAGACGGCGAGCGTCAGGAAATATCCAAGCGCGAGCGCGGTTTCATCGAGAGGGCCGCCGAGAACCTGCGCGATGCGATCGGCCATCGCAGGCTGGGTCTGCTCGAAACGAGCGAACGCTTCGTCGAGCTTTTGCCGCGCCTCTTCGTCATCCTCCGCGAGCTGCTCCTCGACCTCCGAGAGGGCCCGCAGAGGGACCTGCGCGAAGGACGGTACCGGACGGATGGCAGCGCGGCGGACCCACACGGCGGAAACCTAGCACACGGCGACGTCGCGTTCTCGCGACATCGTCCACAGCCACCAGGCGGACGTCACGGCGAGAGCAGGCGGACGCTGCCGCTCGGAATCCATCCCTCTGTCGCGCCCCAGCGCACGTGAACGAGCCCGCCGCGAGCCTCGCCGACCTCGACGGCATGCGCCTCCGGGATCGGCTCACCACCGAGCGCCGTGCCGTGATCGTCGACGAGGTGAACCTCGGGCACGACGACGACGCCCGCGCGCGTCGTGAGCCGGAGTCTTCGCGCAGCGATCGTGAGCGGCAAGAAGACGCAGAGGAGCACGAGCGCAGTGGGCGCCATGATGCGGCCGGCAACGGAGAACGAAGAGGCGCGGCTCCGCCGGAGGAAGAGGCCGATCGAGAGGAGGATCGAGGACGCGAGCGCGAGCAGGCTCCAGGTGCGCTCGGACGCGAGGCCGATGACGGCGCGATCGAGCGTGGGCCGCACCGTGGTCGCGTCCTTGCCGCGCCGCGCGCGCCTTCGCACGACCTCGGCGCGGACGAGGTCGAGGGCGTGATCGGCCTCGATGTCGGAAGGTCGAAGGCGAAGCGTCTCCTCGAAGGCGGCCGCGGCGCGACCGAGATCGCCAGGACGATCGGCACCGGCACGCACACGCGCGAGGTAGGCGAGGCCGCGGCCGAAGCTCGCGTCGGGGTGCACGAAGCCCATGTCGGCGAGGGCTTCGAAGCGTTCGATCGCCGTGCCGTAGGCGCCGCGCCCGAGGGCCTCGGTGCCTTCGCGATGGAGCTCTTCGGGCGTCGCCGCGCGCGCGACGCTCGCGAACGCGAACACGGACGCGAGCACGAACGAGATCGCGACGGCCTGCCCGCGCCTCATCCCCGCGCCCTCCCGGAGACGGCGACGAGATCACGCACGACGGCTCGCCCGCGCTTCGAAAGCTCTTCGAGGCTCGCCGGGCTCGCCCCCGGATCGAAGCGCAGCGCCGAGGCCTCGTCGAGCAGGCCGCGTGTGCGCGCCGCGAGATCCTCGGCGACGCCAGCGTCTTCGAGCTCCTTCGCGAGATCGTCGAGCAAGATGCCGCGTGATTCGAGATCGGTCGCTGCCTTGATCGCGTGGTGGATCGCGCGCTCGACGGCCGCCGAGAGGGCCTTCGTGTCGCCGCGCTCGCGCGCTTGATCGGCCTCGTCGAGCGCGACGTTCGCGAGGCGCGTTGGCGAGGAAGCGCCCGCGGCCCTGCGGGATCGGAGGCGCCGCGCGCCCGTCGCCGCGGTGGCCAGCAGGCCGTACGCGAGGGGCGGCGCGGCGATCACGAGGTAGAGGCTCGCGCCGTCGAAGAGAGGCGCCGAGGGCGCGATGAACGCGCCGAGCGTGGCGCGCGGGGCAGGGAGGGTCGCGAAAGGATCGACCTCGCCTTTCGGAGCGGCGGGATCGGCGCCGGGCGTGGCGCTCGGAGAGGCGCTCGCAGACGCGGCCGGATCGGGCGCGGCGGAGGGCGCGACGTCGACCTTACCGAGCTCGACGCTCGCGACCTCGTACCGCTTCGACGAGGGATCCCAGTACGGCAGATCGATCTTGCCGAGATCGACCTGGCCCGCCTCCTGGATGCGGACGACGTACCCGAACGATCGATACCCCGAGATGATCGCGCCTTGCGGGCCGATCGACTCGCGCTTCTCGGGATCGAGCCAGTCGATGCCGGTGCGCGCCGGCACCGCGAGCGTCTGCGGGAAGTTGCCGCTGCCCTTCACCTGCACGGTGACCGCGATCGATCCGCCCTGCGTGAGGCGGCGCGGCTCGACCGTGGCCGAGAGCGAGAACCGACCGACGTCGCCGAGGGCGTAACCCGGCGGGCGACCCGCGCGCGGCGGCTCGGTCACGCGGATGACGAGGTCCTCGCTCTCGCGGAGCGCGTGGCGTCCGACCTGCCGGCCCGTGAACCAAAACCGCAAGGGGCCGACGTGGAGATCGCCCGTGCGCGTCGGGAAAAGAGCGAGGCGCTCGGCGAGTTGCACCATGTACGTGCGGCTCCCCGCGCGTGCGCGAAACAGGGGCTCGGTGCCGGGGTTCGGCAGCATCGACCAGCGGAGGAAGTCCGCGGCCGTAGGGTCGCGGCGATCGTCCATGCCCACGGCGGACGCCCGGTACAGGTAGAACGAGACGGTCACCTGCTCGCCGATCACGGCCTCTTTCTTGTCGGCGTGCGCGTGGACGAAGACGTACGGATCGGGCGCTGTCTTGAGCTCGAGCTTCTCGTCGAGCGCGGCTTGCGGCTCGTCATCGTCGTCGGTGAAGTGATCGAAGCCGCCGAGCCCGAACTGCCCGAGGAACCCCGGGCCGCCCGGCAAGAGGAACGGGCTCTGCGGCCTGCGGCGGCCGCTCGCGGGGACGACCTCGACCTCGACGGCTTGTCCGGAGAAACGTTTCCCCGACCAGAGCACGCTCGGCGCGGGGATCTTCACGCGGCCGGGCGCGTTCGAGACGAGCTGCCAGCTCACGTCGATGCCGACGCGCATGTTGCCGTTGATCGCGACCACCGACGTGCCGATGGCCGGGCCACCTTGGATCGTGGCGCCCGCGGGCGGCGCGAGGCGCGGATCACTCGGCATGGGCTCGCCGTTCGTGACGAGCGCGGAGAGCTGAACCGAGAAGGGCTCGCCGACCTCGACCTTGCGCGCTCTGACGTGGGTCGTGACCTGCGGCTCAGCGTGCGCGATCGTTGCTACCGAAACGATCGCGGCCTGCGCGCCGAGGATCCACGCGAGCGCCCCGGCCCTCACTTGTCCTCCATCACGCGACCGCGCCGCGTGCCGGCCTTCATCTTGGCCTCCTGCTCCTGGTAGGTCGGCGCCTCCTCGAAGCGATCGAGGATGCGATCTTCCTGGCCCGGCTGGGGCTCGGGCGAGGCGGGTTGCGGCGGCGGGGGCGGTGATTGTCCGCCGTCCTGGCCGCCCGCATCCTGGCCCGCGTCCCCGTCGCCGCCGTCGCCTCCGCCGTCGTCGCCGGCATCTTTCCCGCCGTCGTCGCCGCCGTCCTGGCCCGCGTCTTCGCCGCCGTCGGACCCGTCCGAGCCGTCGGATCCATCGTCGCCGTCGGATCCATCACTCGCGTCGTCGCCGCCGTCCTGGCCCGCGTCCTGGTTCGCGTCTTGATCGGCGTCCTGGCCCGCGTCCTTCTGGTCCTCGATGCGCCGGAGCGCGATGGCGCGGTTCCACGCGGCGTCACGCCCGATCCCGTCGGCGGCCGCATCCTCGGGCAAACCCGGGATCAGCGCGAGCGCGTCGTCGTAGTGGCGCACGGCTTCCTCGTACTTCTTCCGCAAGAACTCGAGGTTGCCCGCGAGGTAGTGCGCGCGGGCACGGAGATCGATCGGGACCTTCGGATCCTCGGCGATCGCCCGCACGACGATGAGCGCGCAGTCGATCTCGAGCGAGCGCATCGCGGCGAGCTGCTCCTCCTCGGGGCCACCGTCGCTTTGCTCCTCCTCGCCAAAGCGCCGGCCGTACTTCTCCGCGACCGAGAACAGCACGAGGCCGAGATCGAACGAGCCGTTGTACTTCTGGCGGACCGCATCCGGCAGGCCGAGGCCCGCGTCCGTGCACGGGCCGGTGCCGAGGTACGTTTCGAGCGCCTGCTCGGCCGATTCGAAGCGGCCCGCGTCGAGATCGGCGAGGGCCTGATCCACCGCGGGCGCGTTGCGTTCGAACGGCGAGCTCGGGTCCCATCCGCTGCAGCCGGAGGCGAGCCAGGTCGCGCCGCCGGCGACGCAGGCGAGCGCGAAGAGGGCGATCGCCGCGGTCTTGGCGCGCTCGCGCATCGTGGTCGATGCACGATCCGTGCGGGCGACGCGTGCTTTGCGATCAGGCCGGGACACGACGCGCCTCCTTTCGTTTGCGCTCGCCGGCGGGCGCGATCGGCTTCGGCGCGGCCCTGCGGCGGAGGATCCGGAGCGGCGCGTCCGTGATCAGCGCCTCGGCCACGAGCAAGAGGATCGCGAGCCCGAGCGGGTAGTAGTAGACGTCGGCGTAAACCGTCTCGATCTTCTCGGCGAGCTCGCTCTTCATCTGCTTGCGCAGATCCGCGGCGATGCGATCGATCCCGGTCGTGCCCTTCTCCGCCACGATGATCTCGCCCCCGGGCGTCGATGTGGCGATCGACGCGAGCTGCTTCTCACCATGCACGGTGAGCGCCGTCGTGAGGGGTTTTCCGTTCCGGTCCGTCCGGAAGCCGACCACGCGGCCGTCCTCGCCGACCTCGGGGATCCGCTCGGGCGTGCGGCCGCCGATCTGCACGACGTGCACCGTCGTCCCCTCGGCCCCGAGCTGACGCGCGACGCCCACCGGATCACCCTCCAGATCCTCGCCGTCCGTGACGAGCAGGATGATCCGTTTGTGCTCCGACGATTTGGGATCCCGCTTCAAGAGATCACGCGCGAGCGTCAGGGCACGGGCGATCGCGGTGCCGCCAATGGGCATGTCGTTCGGGTCGAGCTGGCGGAGGAACTGCGCGACCGCGGCGCCGTCGGCGGTGAGGGGAAAACCCATCGGCTCGCCAGCGAAGGCGACGGCGGCGAAGCGCGCGCCTTCGAGCTCTTTCACGAGCCGCGCGACCTCGACCTTCGCCCGGAAGATCCGCGAGGGCTCGACGTCCCGCGCGTACATGCTCTTCGAGTAGTCGAGCACGAGGACCACGTCGACGTTCGTCGCCGGCACGAGGCGCGTCCCCTTGCCGTACTGCGGGCGCGCCGCCGCGAAGAACGCGAGCGCCGTGGCCATCACGAGGAGGACGGCCTTCCACGCGCGTCGCACGGAAGGGTCACTCGTCCGCAGCGCCTCGACGCGCTCGAGATCACCGAAGGCCTGCGCCGCGCGCCGCCGATAGATCGCGCCGAGCGCGAGCAGGAGCGCGACGAGCGCCGCGAGGGCCGTGCAGAAGAGGAAGATGGGCGCGCCGAAGATCACGGGAACCTCCGGAGCAGCCACGCGCGGAGGAGCGCGTCGAGGCCCACCAGCACGACGCCGGGCACGAGCAGGAAGGGGAACAGATCCTCGAACGATCCGCGGCTCGCCTCGAAGCGCGTCTTCTCCAGCTTGTCGAGCACCGCGTGCATGCTCTCGGCGAGCGCCTTCGCGTCGGTCGCGATGTATGCCTCGCCCTTCGTGGTCTTGGCGATCCACTTGAGCAGCTCGGGGTTCACCGGGTAACGACGGCGCACGTAGCGCGGCTGGCCGAGCGGATCGAAGCCGTCCTCGACGTCGACCTCGTCGTCGTTGCCGATCTGGATCGTGTTGACCTGGGCGCCCACACTCGTCGCGAGGTGCGTCGCGTACTGCGGCGAGACCAGGCCTTCCTTGTTGTCGCCATCCGTGAGCAGCACGATCACCTTCGACTGCGCGTCGCTCTTGCGCAGGCGCGCGACGGCCGTGGCGAGGCCGTCGCCGATCGCCGTGCTCGATCCGTCGATCACGTCGAGCGTCATCTTGCCGACGAGCTCGCTCAGGAGGTGATAGTCGAGCGTGGGCGGCGAGAGGACATACGCGCTCTTGCCGAAGACGACGACGCCGATGCGGTCGGTCTTCCGGCGCGAGATGAAGTCCTGCAGCACGATCTTCGCCGTATCGAGCCGCGTGAGGCGCTTGCCGCGCGGCAGCGTGATCCGGCCCGGGAGATCGCCCGGTTTGGCGTCGAGGATCGCGCGCATCGAGCCCGAGAGGTCGAGCGCGACCACGATGTCGATGCCTTTGTCGTCGCTGCGTTCGTCACGCAGGATCGAGATCGGGCGCGCGATCGCGGTGATGAGGAGCGCGACCGAGACGGCGCGGAGGACGCCCGGCAGATCCCGGAGCTTCGCGCGCACGCCACGCGGGCCGGTGGTGAAGGGGAAGATCGTACCGACGCGCAACCGTGGCGTGCGCCGGTCCTGACCCGCCGTGCCCCACCAGAGCAGGACCGGCACGATGGCGAGGCCGAGGAGCAGCCACGGCAGCTCGAAGCTCGCGCTCTCCCAGGCGTCGCGCCGCGCGAAGATGGGCCACGCGAGCGCGAGCGCGAGCACCACCAGGGTCTGCAAAAGGACGAGGGCAAACCGCTTCATGTCGGCCCTCCCGCCGCTTCCTTGCGCGCCGCGGTCTCGCTGGATCCCGCCTGGGGCGGCGTCGTGTTGCGCACGATCGTGATGCCGCGTTCGAGCGCGGCGAGGCAGTCGTTTTCGCTCGGCAAGACGCGCGCGAACTTCACGAGATCAGCCTCTTCGAGGAAACGCGTGATCGTGTCGAGCCCGCGCACAGGTGGCCGCACGCGCGCGAGCGTCCGCTGCATCTCGTCGGTCGTGCTCTCGAGGCCATCGAACCCGTAACGCGCGCCGAGGTACTTGCGCACGCAGTCGCTCACGCGGTCGAAGTACTCGTCGTTCTTGCCCTCGGTGATGAGGTTCGACGCGCGGATCGCTTCGAGCTCTTCGAGCGCCGCGATCCACGGCAGCTTGGGCGCGACGTACGGCACGGGCTTCGGGCGTCGCGACCATCGCACGAAGAGCCACGCGCCGATCGCCGTGAGGATCGCCCCCACGAGCGCGCCCACCGCGAGCTGCTTGGCGAGGACCCACTCCTCGCGTTGTGGCCTGCCCTCGGGGTTCGGTCGGACTTTCGGATCGAGCTCGTTCGCGATCGGATCCTCGATCAGGATCGGATGCGGTGCCGTGCAGACCGTCACGAGATCCCCGCTCGCGCGGGCCAGCGTGATCGGCACGGGCGGCAGCATCATCACGTTTCTGCCGGGGTTCTTCGGCAGGGCCACGAACGAGATCGTCACCTTCGTCGTGGAGGACGTCTCGCCCGCCTCCGTGACCGCGACAGGGCCTGCGCCTCCATCCGGGTCGGGCAGGACGAACCCTGCCTCTTCGAGCGCCTTGTATTGATCGCTGCCGCGCTCGACCCGGATACCGCCGGGCATCACGGTCTCCCCCTTGCCGTGCACGACCGTGATTTCGAGCGGCGCGGCCCAGCCGCTCGTCCCGCGCTCGGGGAACGTCTCCGTGAGCTTCGGCCGGCTCGCGCCGTCGGGAACGCGCTCCACGCATGACGCCCACACCCGCGCGCCCGCGTCCGCGTCCGTCTCCTCGGCCGACGCCGTGCGCGACGCGGCGACGGCGACCAGGGCCACGGCGAACACGAGCGGGAGGCACGTCCTCGTCATCGCCGGGCCCTCCTCGCGCGCTTCGCGAAGAGCTGGCGCAGCGGCTCCACGTAGCTCTGGTCCGTGCGAATCGTGACCGTATCGACCGCGAGCTTCTTGAACAGCTTGTCCCGCTCGCGCCGCATCTTCCGCATCTCGGCCGCGTACCGCTCCCGCACCTTCCGGTCCGACGTGTCGACGAGCACCTGCTCGCCCGTCTCCAGATCCTCGAACGTCGCCAAACCCACGTCCGGCAGCTCCGCGTCGCGCGGATCCTCGATCACCACCGGGATCACGTCGTGCTTGCTCGCCGCGAGCGCGAGAGCCCGCTCGTAGCCGTGGTCGAAGAAGTCGCTCACGACGAACGCGACGCTCCTTCGTTTTTGCACCTTCGACAGCGTCTCCAGTGCGACCCGGAGGCTCGTCCCCGCGCTCTCCGGCTCGTGCCCGAGGATCTCGCGGATGACGCGCATCACGTGCTTGTCGCCCTTCTTCGGCGGGACGATCTTCTCCACGCGATCCGTGGCCAGCACGAGCCCGACCCGGTCGTTGTTGCGGATCGCGCTGAACGCGCAGAGCGCGCAGATCTCCGCGGCGACCGCGGCCTTCGAGGCCCGCCGCGTCCCGAAGAGCTCGCTCTCCGACGCGTCGACCACGAGCATCACGGTCATCTCGCGCTCTTCGGTGAAGACCTTCACGAAGGCCTCGTTCATGCGCGCCGACACGTTCCAGTCGATCCAGCGCACGTCGTCGCCGGGGTGGTATGCGCGCACCTCGCGGAACGAGAGGCCCTGGCCGCGGAACACCGACGAGTACGCCCCCGAGAGCTGCTCGTTCGCGAGGTGGCTCGTCTTGATCTCGATGACGCGCAGCCGCTTGAGGAGCTCCGCGGCGCCGGCCTTCGCGCCTTCCTTCTTGTTCGGCGCTTCGTCCGGCGGGGGCTCGTCGCCGAGCCCGAAGAACGCACGCAGGCGCTCCCCGAAGCTCGGGCTCTTCGTCGCCCCTTTCTTCGTGCGGCCGGCGGCCTTCACGGCACCTCGACCACCTCGAACACGCGCCGCACGACCTGCTCGGTCGTCACCTCTTCGGCCTCGGCCTCGTACGTGAGCACCATGCGATGCCGCAGCACGTCCGGCCCCACGGCCTTCACGTCCTCAGGTGTCACGTACCCGCGGTGCCGCAGGAACGCGTGCGCCCGCGCCGCCAGCGCCAGCGCGATCGAGGCGCGCGGGCTCGCGCCGTACTCGATCATGCTCGCGAGCTCCTTCATGCCCTTCTGGCTCGGCTCGCGCGTCGCGAAGACCACGTCGACGATGTAGTCCTTCACGCGGTCATCCATGTAGACGTCGCGCACGACCTTCCGCGCGCTGACCAGCGTCTCGGGCTCGATGATCCGGTTCGCGCTCGCCTCGACGAGCCCCGTCGTGCGGTCGATGATCTGCCGCTCCTCCGCGCGCGTCGGATACCCGACCTTCACCATCAGCATGAAGCGATCGACCTGCGCCTCGGGCAAACGGTACGTGCCCTCCTGCTCGATCGGGTTCTGCGTCGCCATGACCACGAAGGGATCGGGAAGCTTGTAGGTCGTGTCGCCGATCGTGACCTGCTTCTCCTGCATCGCCTCGAGCAGCGCGCTCTGCACCTTCGCCGGCGCGCGGTTGATCTCGTCGGCGAGCACGAGGTTCGCGAAGATCGGACCGAGCTTCGAGGAGAACTCGCCCTTCTGGTGGTTGTAGATCACCGTGCCGATCACGTCGGCCGGCAGGAGATCGGGCGTGAACTGGATGCGCGAGAACTTCGCGTGGATCGCGTCGCAGAGCGTGCGGACCGTGAGCGTCTTGGCGAGCCCCGGCACGCCTTCGAGCAGGACGTGACCGCCTGTGAGCAGGCCGATCAGGATCCGTTCGAGCATGTAGGTTTGCCCGACGATCACCTTGCCGACCTCGGCGATCAGGTTGTCGACGAAGGCACTCTCTTTCGCGACGAGCTCGTTCAGGGCGCGGACGTCGTGCATGGCATGAACCGGGGGGTTGTCTGGGCGGGCGTTGCCGCAAAGCCGTCGTGGCTCGATCCCGCGCCTCGCGTGGGACCGACGTGCGGCGTGCACATAGCAAGGCTCGCGGCGCCTGGACAGGCGCGGCGGCGCGTTTATTCCTGAAAGCGGCGCGCGGCGCTCGCTACATCGCCGGGATCACGTTGAGCACCGCGTTTCCGCGAATCTTGCCGTAGAGCTGCCAGATCTCGATCTTGTACGCGCCCGGGGCCGAGGCCGTGAACTCGATCGGCGGCGCGCTCTGGGGCTTGCCCGTGGGCAGATCGCGCAGGACCCGCTCGATGATCACCTTGCCCGAGGGCGATTTGATCCGAACGTTGAACGGCGGATCCGCGTCATCGTCCGAGCGGAAAACGAGCTTGACCAGATCCCCCACACGCGCAGGGTCGGTCTTGCAGATCGTCTCGATTTCTCCGACGTTGTCGGTGATGGTCCGGGACACGCCGTTGCTCGTTCAGGCCTTTACGCTCTGACATCGCCCGCTCCCGGGAGGGAGCGAGCGACCGACGGGCGACATTGTACGCACGGACAACTCCGGTTCGCGAATTTGGGGCGAACCGGAGCCCATGTTCAGCGCGCCTCGGGCCGCCACCGCAGCCGCGGCTGCCGCGCCGCGCGTGCTTCGTCGAGCCTTCCGACGACGGTGTTGTGGGGCGCACTCTTGACGAGGGCCGGGTCTTCCTGGGCCTCGCGAGCGATGGCCTTCATCGCGTCGATGAACTCGTCGAGCGTCTCCTTCGTCTCGGTCTCGGTCGGCTCGATCATGAGCGCGCCGGGGACGACGAGCGGGAAGTAGATCGTCGGCGCGTGGAAGCCGTAGTCGAGCAGGCGCTTGGCGACGTCGAGCGTCTTGACGCCCGTCGCCTTCTCCAGGTCGACGTCGCTCAGCACGACCTCGTGCATGCACGCCTCCGGCACCGGCGCGGCGTACGTGTCCTTCAGCATCGCCCAGAGGTAACGAGCGTTCAGGACCGCGAGCGCGCTCGCCATCTTCAGGCCCTCGCCGCCCATCTCGCGCAGGTACGTGTACGCGCGGATGAACATGCCGAAGTTGCCGTAGAAGGCGCGCAGGCGGCCGATCGACTGCGGGCGATCGCGATCGAAGGCGAACGTGCCGTCGTCCTTGCGCACGAGCACGGGGCCGGGCTGGAAGGGCTCGAGGTGCTTCTTGAAGCAGACCGGGCCCGAGCCGGGGCCGCCGCCGCCGTGCGGCGTGGTGAAGGTCTTGTGCAGGTTGATGTGGATGACGTCGACGCCGATGTCGCCAGGGCGCGCGTGGCCCATGATCGCGTTCGTGTTCGCGCCGTCGCCGTACACGAGGCCGCCCTTGCCGTGCACGATCTCGATGATCTCGGGCAGGTGCTTCTCGTAGACGCCGAGCGTGTTCGGGTTCGTGATCATGAGGCCGCAGACGTCGTCGCTGCCCTCACGCTCGATCGCGGCGAGAACCTCCTGCGGCGTCACGACACCACCGGGGTTCTTCTCGATCTTCACCGCGACGAGCCCGTTCAGCGCGCACGAGGCCGGGTTCGTGCCGTGCGCGCTCTCCGGGATGAAGACCTTCTTCGGGCTGCGTCCCTTCGACTCGTGGTAGGCGCGCATCATCATGAGGCCGGCGAGCTCGCCCTGCGCGCCCGCCGAGGGCTGCAGCGAGCAGGCGTCCATGCCGCTCACCGCGCTGAGCATCTGCTGTACGTGCCACATGACCTCGAGCGAGCCCTGCACGAGCTCGTCCGGCGTCTCCGGGTGCATCTTCAAAAAGCCCGGGATGCGCGCGGCCCACTCGTTGATCTTCGGGTTGTACTTCATCGTGCACGACCCGAGCGGATACAGCTGCGAGTCGATGCAGAAGTTCCACTGCGAGAGGCGCACGAAATGCCGGAACGCCTCGGGCTCGCTGACCTCGGGCAAACCCGCGGCCTCCTTGCGCGCGAGGGCGCCGAAGTGCGCGGCCGGATCGATGTCCGGCACGTCGAGCGGGGAGAGCGAGGCGCCCGAGCGCCCCACGGTCCCACGCTCGAAAATGGGGGGCTCGCGGAACTTGATTCCTTGCGGTTGAGGTCGTGCCATGGTCGCAATCTCGCTCGGGCGAGGGAACGTCCCCGAGCCTTGTTTCAGGGGTTCGCCGGCTCCTCGGGCGCGCCCTGTTCCTTGTTCTCCGAATCCCAGTCGCCGCCGCCGAGGTCGGAGGCTCCCGTGCCGCCGATCGACGCGAGGTCCGGGTTCACGTTGCGCTGCTTGACCGCGTCCCACGGCTCGCCGACCTCGTCCTTGTCGAAGCCGACCTCGCCGGCGAACGTGTCGTCGACGTTGTCACCCGCGGGGCGCTTGTACTTGAAGTAGCCGCGTCCGCTCTTCGACGCGTTGGGGCCGACGAGGCCCGTGGTGTACTCGGTCCACTCGAACTTGATGACGTCGCCGGTGGCTTCGCCCTTCAGCTTGCCCCACTTGTCCTTGTGCGGGCGGATCCACTTGCCCTCGACCGCGTTGCCGTCCTGGACGAGGTGCAGGTAGCCGTAGAGCTCGCTGAAGTAGACGCCGGTCCAGCTCGCGCCGGCCGGCATGTCACCGGGGTTGAGATCCGGGGCCTTCGCGCCGCCCGAGCCGCCCGAGCAGCCGACCGTCGAAATCGAAAGCGAAAGAGGAGCGCTCACGAGCGCCATCGCCGTCACGACCAACCTGAGCGAACGCATCCATTTCATGGGGCCGGGAGCCTAGCACAGGCAGGTGCGCCCTCGCGCGAGCCTCGAAACGAGAGCCGAGCGAGGAGCGGGCCCACGTCGATCCGATGATCGAGGGCGAGGACCGGAGCACCGCCGAGCCAGGGCGGGAGCTTGGTAGCGCACCGAGCCGTGGTGAGCCAGGCGTCGAGGTGGAGGGCCCGGGCACGCTCGAGGGTCCCAGGGTCGAAGCGAGCGTGGTCGGCCAGGCAAAGGGCCGCGCGAGGGTGGATGCCCTCACGATCGAGCGCGGTGAGCAAGCGATCGGGGCGCGCGATGGCCACGAGGAGGCCGACGCGTCGCGACACGAGGGAAGCGAGATCGTGGCGGCGGCCGGACGCGTCGAGGGCGCCGTCGATCGAGGAGGCGAGTGGCACCGCGGACGCAGGCAGAGCCGGCGAGCGCGCGCCGCCGAGCGCGACGACGTGATCGGCCGCTTCGACGAGCGCGGATGCGGGGGCGCGCAGATCGCCGAGCGGAGGGCAAAGGCCGGCGCCGAAGGGAGACGCGCCATCGAGCACGAGGATGGCGTCGTCGAGGCAGCGCGGCGATGCCTGGAGGAGACCGTCGACGACGAGGAGGGTTTTTCCGGACCGAACCGCGAGCGCGAGCGCGTCTGCACGTCGCTTCGCCACGAAGACGGGCGCGACCGTGGCGGCGAGCGCGCGCGCCGCGCAGAGGGCGTCGTCGCCGACGAGATCGACGGGATCCGCGGGGAGGACGCGACGTGCGGAAGCGGCGTGCGCACGGTAGCCGTGTCCGATCAACGCGACGTCGTGACCTTCGAGCGCGAGCGCATGCGCGAGCTCGATCGCGACGGGCGTCTTGCCCGCGCCTCCAAGGACCGCGCCGCCCACGCCGAGGATCCGCGCGCCTTCGGGCAGCGTCACGGGACGCGCGATGAGCGCAGCGGCGATCGCGGACCATGCGCTTGCGAGCGCGCGACCCGGCAGGGAAGGCTCGATCCCACGCTCGAGGCGTCGCGCGATGCGGGCACGAAGAGAGTCCATGACGCTTGCCCCGAACGTAGCGCGCGGCGCGCGAGGCTGCGACGCGGCTCGTTCGCTGTCGACGGCGCGCGCGGGATCGCGTAGGGCAGGATGCGTGGAGGTTCGTCGATGAAGCGTTCGTCCTTCTGGATCGCGGTCTTCGGGCTCTCGGCTCTCGCGTTCGTCACGCCCGCGCGCGCGGACGTCGTCGGGCCGCCGCCGGACGAGTGCCCCGAGGGCACCGAGGGCGGTAGCTGCCACGGCGGGCCCTACTGCAGACCCATCGAGTGCACCTCCGACGCGGAATGCGGCAACGGCGAGACATGCAAGGATCAGCCGCTTTGTGTCTCCACGATCTCCTGCGTCGGCCTCCTGCCGCCCGACGCGAGCCCCATGGACTTCGAGACCCCGAAGATCGAAGCCCTCTGCCCGAACGGCAACGAGTGCATGCAGGGCGCGACCTGCAAGACGCAGAAGGTGTGTGTCTCCGCGGCGTCCTCCTCGGACGGCAACGACAGCGGATGCGGGTGTCGGCTCGCATCATCCGGGTCGTTCGAAGCCTCGCTCGGCGCGCTCGCGCTCGGGCTCGGCGCCGCGGCCTTCGCGCGCCGCCGTCAGCGCGTGGATGCCGCGTCCCGCGCTTCGCGACAGCGCCGCGCATAACCCGAGGCGAGCGCGTCGATGCCCGGCGCGCCGTCGGGATGCGCGCGCAGATAGTCGAGCACGAGCCCCTCGCGCGCTTCCGCAGGCGCCGCCCAGAAATTTCCTTCGAACTCGTACCGTATGCGCGCCGATGCACCGACCCCGAACGCCCGGCGCAGCCCGAGCTCCAGCGAAAGCGCCGACGCCTCTGCCGCGAGCGCACGCGCCGTGATCACCTCGCAGTCATCGTCTCCGCCGCCCGGCTCTACGCGGAGCCCTTCGGCCACGTGCGTGAGCAGGTGCCCGACCCGCGCCGCGGCTTCCTCTGTGCCGAGCGCCTCGTCGATCAGCACCGCGCCCGACGTCGTCACCGCCGACACGGCGATGCGACCGAAGCAGAACGACACCCCGCCCTTCGCGAGCGCGTGGTCTCGCGCCCGCGCCCCCGCGGGCACCTCACCGAGCTTGGCGAGGAGCCCCTCGGCCCGCTTCGCGTCGGCGCGAAACCCTGCCGGGCACGTACTCGCGTGCGGCGTCTCCGACCGGCATCCGAGCGAGAGGCATGGAGCAAGAACGAAGAGCGCGAAGAGCACAAGTGCAACGCGAAGACTTCCCGCGTGTGGCGTGACGCCCGTCTGCTTTTTCGGGCGAACTCGCGGGCAACCTGGGCCTTCGTCAGGTCCTGTAAAGAGAATCACCTTGGATCGCTGTCGTCTCCGGTTGCGGTCACCCGCGCTATCAGCCTACCGTAGGCAAGCGGTCGCGCGATGAACGGAAATCTGAAGAAGCTCGTTCACCACACCGAAGAGGCAGTCAGCTTCGGGCTTTCGACCGTCTGCAAGCGGCTCGGCGCAGGCGTGCTGATGCGCGTCAAGGCGCAAGACGTCTTCCGAACGGAGGGCAACGGGCTCTCGGACGATCTCCTGCAGTTCGTCGCCCGCGCCACGTTCGACTACGTCGCGGTCGATACGGAGCGCACGCCGCTCTTCGTCGTCCAGTTCGACGGCACCTCGCACCCGACCGACGTGGCGAGCGTCAAGCAGCAGCAGGAGAACGAGATCTGCCGCAAGCTGCTCCTGCCGCTCGTGCGGGTGCACGCCTTCCACCTCTCGAAGAAGCACCACAGCATCGAGATCATGACGCTCATGCTGGAGAGCTGGTTCGCCTCGAAGGGCCTGCCGAGTGGCGGGGAGAAGTCACGCTCGTTCCGCAGCGGCGAGATCGATCTCTTCGGCACCGCGGGACCCGGCTCGACGGCGGCGCTCTCGGCCAGCTCCGTTTCTTCCTCGGGGGAATTCGATCCCACCACGGGCGCGCTCGGCGACGTGCGCAGGAACATCCGCCGCATCTACGAGTCGGGCAAATGCAAGAGCCCCGTCGCGTCGTCCGTGATCGGCGTCGACGCGGCCGGCAACTTCCACGCCGTCGGGTTCGTCCGCGTGACGGACGAGGCGGTGGCGAGCTCGAAGATCGCCGTGCGCAACCAGCTCTTCCCCGCGACGACGAACACGCTCGTCGACGAGATGCTCCTCTACGAGCTTTATCAAGAGCTGCTCGAATGCATCCGCGGCCGCGGCCGGCTCGTCTCGCGCGCCGAGCTCGGCGCCACGATCGCGGCCTTCCGCATGCGTTACAAGGTCAAGGCCGTCCCGCCGAGCATGCCGCCCGGCTCGTTCTGAGCCCTTCGCATTCTCGCCTGGCTGGGTTTTTCCCGTCCAACGGCTTTTCTCCCGTCCCCCGCGGGTCTCGGGTACCCTCGGCTCGTCCGAGGTAGCCATGCATTCACGATCTCCTGCCTTTTTTGCCTTCGCCGCGGTTCTCCTCGCGGGTTCGAGCGCGTTTGCGCACGCCGTGTTGATGAACCCGCAACCCCTCACGAACGACGACAACGCGAAGAGCGGCCCTTGCGGCTGTTATTTCGGCGCGGCGCCGGAGGATCCCGCCGAAGACGGCTCCGCCACGGCGTGCCCGGCCTCGGGCTACAAGGTCACGGACCTCGTCGTCGGTCAGCCGCTCCAGGTCACGTGGAAGGAGACGGTCAACCACAACGGCAAGTTCCGCGTGGCGCTCTCGACGAAGTCGATCGACACGGTCAAGCGCGCTGATCTCGACGCCGCCGTGTTTTACGAGGCGAACGACGCGAACGCGCAGTCGGGCGGGCTCGTGAGCGCGACCATCACCGTGCCCGATACGCCTTGCCAGAACTGCGTGATCCAGCTCCGCCAGTTCATGGAAGGCGCCTCGAAGCCCTATTACTACTCGTGCGCCGCGGTCAACATCACGGACCCGAACGCGAGCAGCAGCGCGTCGAGCTCGACCGCGGCGTCCTCGTCGAGCTCGTCCGGCGCAGGCGGCGCGGGCGGCGAAGGCGGTGGCGGCGGCGGGATGGGCGGCTCGATCCCGGGCGACGTCGGCCCCGGCCCCGCGCCGTTCCAGGAGAGCCCGACGTCCGGGGTTTGCAGCGCTTCGCCTTCGGCGCCCGGATCTCCCGCCGCGCTCGCGCTCGTCCTCGCCGGCCTCGTGGCCCGCGTGGCGCGCAAGAAGACGCGGCGGTGATCGAAGAGGCGGTCGTCAGCCGAGCGACGCGCGCGCGGCTAAGGCCGTGCGCGTGATGTCCTCGTCGGTGTGCGCCGCCGAGAGGAACGCCGCCTCGTATTGCGACGGCGGCCAGTAAATGCCCCGCGAGAGCATCCCCGCGTGCCAGGTCGCGAAGCGCTTCGTGTCGCTCTGCGACGCTTCGGCCCACGACCGCACGGGTTTGTCGTTGAAGAACAGCGTGATCATCGAGCCCACACGCTGCACCGTGGCCGGCACGCCCGCCTGCGCGGCCGCGTCTTTCAGGCCCGCTTCGAGCGCGGCGCCGAGCCGTTCGAGCTTCTCGTACACCTCGGGCACGAGCCGCTCGATCGTCGCGAGCCCGGCCGCGACCGCCACCGGGTTTCCGCTCAGCGTGCCTGCCTGGTACACGGGCCCGAGCGGCGCGACCACGTTCATCACGTCTTCCCGGCCGCCGTAGGCCGCGAGCGGCATGCCGCCGCCGATGATCTTGCCGAGCGTGGTGAGATCCGCGCGCAGGCCGTAACGCTCCTGCGCGCCGCCGCGCGCGAGGCGGCAGCCCGTCATCACCTCGTCGAAGATCGAGAGCGCGCCGTGCTTGCGGCAGAGGGCGATGATCGCTTCGAGGAACCCAGGCTCGGGCGGCACGCAGCCCATGTTGCCGACGACGGGCTCCACGATGACGGCCGCGATCTCGCTGCCGCGGGCTGAAAACAGCGCTTCGAGCGCGGGGATGTCGTTGAACGCGAGCGTCAGCGTCGTCTTCGCGGTGCCCTCGGGCACGCCGGCCGAGTCGGGGACGCCGAACGTCGCGAGGCCGCTGCCTGCTTTGACCAGCAAGTGATCGGCGTGACCGTGGTAGCAGCCCTCGAACTTCACGATGACGTCGCGGCGCGTGAAGCCGCGGGCCACGCGGATCGCGCTCATCGTCGCCTCGGTGCCGGAGGAGACACAGCGGAGTTTTTCGATCCCCGGATACATCGCGTGCACGGCCTCGGCGAAGCGCACCTCGCGCGACGTCGGCGCGCCGAACGAGAGCCCGCCCTCCGCGGCCTCCTGCACGGCGCGGATGACGTCGGGGTGCGCGTGACCGAGGAGCGCCGGGCCCCAGGAGCCCACGTAATCGACGTACTCCGAGCCGTCTTCGCCGTAGACGCGCGCGCCCTTGGCGCGGGCGATGAACACGGGGTTTCCGCCGACGGCGCGGAAGGCGCGGACAGGGCTGTTGACGCCGCCGGGGATGACAGCGCGGGCGCGCTCGAAGAGGGCCTGGGAGATCGTGTCGGACATGAGGCGGGTGACTATGCGCGCCTTGGGTTCGAGGGCAAGTCCGAGGTATCCTGCGGCGGGCTTTCTTCGCGCCGCGGCCTTTTCGCCGCTGCGTTTTTACCCGGGAGAACTCATGGCGAGAACACCGCTGCTTCGATCCTTGTCTCGTCTCTTCCAGATCAGCCGGGCCGCACGCCAGACCGGCGTCCCTGCCGCCGAGCTCCTCGAGATGCAACGCGAGCGCGCGAGCTTGCCGCGCCGTCGCTTTCTCGAGATGAGCGCCGCGGCGCTCACGTTGCCGATCGCGGCGAGCGCGTGTGGCGACGACCCTGCGAACCCTCCGGTCGAAGGTGAGCCCACGATCGCGATCGTGGGCGGCGGCATCGCGGGCTTGCACTGCGCGTATCGACTGAAAAAGCTCGGCGTCTCCGCGACCGTGTACGAGGCCTCGAAGCGCATCGGCGGCCGCATGTTCACCGATCGGATGACGTTCCCCGACGGCCAGCACTGCGAGCTCGGCGGCGAGCTCATCGACACCGGGCACCAAACGATGCACGACCTCGCGGCCGAGCTCGGCATCGACCTGCTCGATTACAAGAACGACGATCAGAGCCTCGAGCATCTCGTCGCCCACATCGGGGGCGCGAAGCTCACGGAGGCGGAGATCTTGATGGGATTCGAGCCCATCGCGACGAAGATCGACGAGGCCCTCGCGACGCTCACGGATCAGGAGGACCTGTTCGTTTATTACAACAAACCGAACGGCGGCGAGGCGCTGGACAAACTCTCGCTCTCGGCGTGGCTCGATCAGATCGGCGCGAGCGGGCCGGTGCGGACGCTGCTCGAGGTCGCGTACAACATCGAGTACGGCCTCGAGCCCGACGTGACGAACGTGCTCAACATGATGTTCCTGATCTCGACGGACACCTCGTCCTTCGAGGTCTTCGGCGACAGCGACGAGCTCTTCCACGCGAAGGACGGCAACGACACGTTCCCCACGCGCCTCGCCGAGGCTCTCGATCCCGCGCAGATCGAGCTCGACGCGGCGCTCGTCTCGCTCAAGGAGGCGGCGGACGGGCGGTACGTGCTCACGTTCTCGCGTGAAAGCGGCAACTTCGAGGTCACGGCGGATCACGTGGTGCTCGCGCTCCCGTTCACGAAGCTGCGCGAGGTCTCGATCGAGGTCGCGTTGCCGGACGTGAAGAAGCGCGCCATCGCCGAGCTCGGCTACGGCACGAACGCGAAGCTCATGGTGGGTTTTTCCTCGAAGCCGTGGCGCGACGCTGGTTCGAATGGCGAGACGTTCTCGGATCTGCCGTATCAATCGACGTGGGAGACGAGCCGACTACAGCCGGGCGCGAGCGGCATCCTCACGAACTTCACGGGCGGCGATCGCGGCGTGGCGATCGGCATGGGCACCCCCGAGGAGCGCGCGGCCGAGTTCCTTGATCAATTCGAGCAGGTTTTCCCCGGAACAAAAGCGGCCCACAACGACAAGGTCGTGCGATTCCACTGGCCGACGCATCCGTTCACGAAGGGGAGCTATTCGGCCTACAAGGTCGGGCAATACACGACGATCACCGGGTCCGAGTCGGAGCGGGTCAAGAACCTCCATTTCGCCGGGGAACACACGAGCCTCGACGCGCAAGGGTACATGGAGGGCGGCGCGCTTTCGGGCGCGATCGCCGCGGACGAGATCGCGGCGGATCTGGGTATCTCGACGCAAATGCTCTCGCGCGGGCAGGAGGAGCGGCCGCGCTCGTTGTGGCTGCCGGGTGACCGGATCCTCTCCCGGGCGCGGGCGGCGCGTATGCATCGGCGCTGGAAGGCGGCCCCGCGGCGGGCCCGCTGATTCGATTCCTCACCCACCTCCGCACCGCGCCACCGCGGACAACATCCGCAAAAGCGTAGCCCCTTCCCGTACGAGCGCTGGCACGTTCGTCGTCCCGGCGTCCGCCTTGTGCGTGTGCCCGTAGAGCCCCGTTACGTGAATGCCCCGACAAACCCCCTCGGGCAAACGTTTGGCCAGGGCGAACGCCTGTTCGTACGGGATCACGTCGTCGTCCGCGCCGTGGATGAAATGGACCGGGCAGCGGATGTCCCGTAGAAACGGGCCCGGATCGAGCCACGCGAACGCGTCGCCCGATCGACCGAGCGCCGCGTCGACGAGCGCCTTCGTGTCACCCTCGACACCCGTCGCGGCGAAAAACAGCGGCCGATGCTCGGGCGCGAGCTCATCCGCCACGCCTCGCGCAATGGCTTGCCATTTCCCGTCGACCTTCATTTCGGGCCGTCCCCACGTCGCCTCCACGTACCTTCGCAGCGCGGCGACGAGCGGCGCGGGATCGTCGGGTTTGTCGTCGAGCCATGGCAAGAGATTCATGAACACGACGGGCCGGTTCAGCGGGTCGTGCGCCGCGCCCGGGCGACCGTGGATACAAAATCGCAGGGTGTCCCCGAAATCGGCATATCCGCCGAATACGATCAAGGAGCCGATTTCGGAGCCGAGGTGAGGCCGCGCCGCGAGCCAGAGCGATGGAAGCGATCCGAAGGAAATGCTGAAGACGCCCGGCCTGCCTGGCGGCCGATCCGGGAGCGCGAGCAGGGCCGAAAAGGCGCGCGAGAGGTCGTCGAACACGCGTTCGCCGAGCACGAGCGACGTGAAATCGGGCAGCCGCGGGGCGAGCACCGTGAGGCCCGCGGCCGCGAGGATCCGCGCAAAACGATCCATCCGCGGGTCGAGCGGGCCGAGGTAATGCAGCCCTGGCACGAGCAGCAGCGAGCCCGCCTTCGCATGACGGCGCGATCGGTAGACGAAGGCCGAAAACGATCGATCCCCGGCGCGGCGACCTTCGAGCGAAAGTTCCTCGCGGCTCACGTCACGCGGCGTTGCCTGCCCGTCCGTCCAGGGGCCGAGCCATCGCCCGAGCTCGATCATCGTCCGCAGGTCCACAAAGGGCCGCACGCGCGACATATTTCTCCTTTCGCGAGCCCGCGCCCGCGACGCCCACGACGATAACCTCGGTCACGCCCCCGGAAAACGCGCGTTCCACTTCGTGATGAGGTGTTTGGCATCACGATCTTGGGGTTTGCGAGAAATTTGTCGCGATGCAGCAATCGGGTTGGATCTTGCTCCCGCCGTCGGAAAGGAGCCCAACGGAGGGAGGTTTTGCTACCCTCGGGGGGCCATGGCCGGGAACCGAGACGCGGACATCGCCGTCCTCGCGACGGGCGCCATCTTTCATGGCGCCTACGAGGTCGTGCGCTGCATCAAGGCCGGCGGCATGGGCGCCGTGTACGAGGTCTTGCAGAACACCACCGAGCGACGCCGCGCGTTGAAGGTGATGCTGCCGAGCCTCGTGAGCGACCCCGAGATGCGGGCCCGCTTCGAGCTCGAAGCCAAGGTCGCAGCCGGGATCGAGAGCGAGCACATCGTCGAGACGCTCGATGCCGGCGTGGACGAAGCGACCGGCATGCCGTTCATCGTGATGGAACTCCTCAAGGGCGAGGAGATCGGCGCCCTCTTGAAGGTGCGCAAGCGCCTGCCGCCCGAGGAAGTCGTCACCCTCCTGCACCAGGCCGCGCTCGCGCTCGATCGCACGCACGCCGCCGGCATCGTCCACCGCGATCTCAAGCCGGAAAACCTGTTCCTCACGCGAAGGGACGATGGTTCGCCGCGTCTCAAGATCCTGGATTTCGGCGTCGCGAAAATCGTGGCCGACGGAACGGCGAGCTCGAACACGACAAAAAGCGTCGGTTCGCCGCTCTACATGGCCCCCGAGCAGATCGCCGGCGACCCGATCGGGCCGCACGTCGACAGGTACTCGCTCGCCCACATCGCGTTCACGATGCTCGTGGGCAAACCGTACTGGGCGCGCGAGCGCAAGAGCGCCCAGGGGCTCTATCCGTACCTGATGCTGGTCGCGCGCGGCGCGCAGGTGTCTGCGAGCGAGCGCGCGAAGGAGCTCGGCGTGAGCCTGCCCGAGGCGTTCGACGCCTGGTTCTCGCGGGCCACCGCGCTCGACACGAGCGTGCGCTTCGACGGCTCGGTGACCATGATCGCGGCGCTCGGCGAGGCGTTCGACGTCAAACCCCCCGCGGCCTCGGCCCCGCCGCCCGGGACGCGCGCGATCCTGCCTTCGATCGTGCTCGAACCGGCGCGCGAACTGCCCCTCTCGCAGCCGCCGCCCGCCGACGCTGCGATCACCGCGACCGCGCCGCCCATCCCCCCGCACGTCGCGGCCATCGAGGCGAGCGGAGCGTCCCCGCTGCCTTCATCGCTGGAGCCACCAAGCGAGTCGACCTCGCCCGGCGCGGATCCTTCGGCGCCCGCGCTGACGCGATCGAGCGGCGAGCCGTTGAGCTCGCCGCCCGAGCCAAGGAGCAGGCGGCGATCGTCGGTGTCGCCCATCTTCGCGCTGCTCTTGCTCGTCGTGGGCGTGGGGGCGGTCGGCGCCGCGCTCGCGATCTGGCCCAAAGGCGCACCCTTTGCGACGCTTCCCACCGCGGTGCCGACGCCGACGCCCGCGCTGACGGCCTCGTCCCCCGCGCCCGCGGCCGTCCTCCCGGCCGCGCTCGCGACCGCCGAGCCGATGACGCACCCGGAGCCTGCGCCGTCCGCGTCGACCGTGCCCGCGCCGGAGCCTGCGCCCTCGTCTTCGGCGGCCACGCCTGCCGCGTCGGCTGCGCCCACGTCCTCGGACAAACCCGTCTCTCCGCTCCCCTCGACCAGCGGGTGGAACCGCGGCAAGCCCGCGGGCACCGGCACGTCGAAGACCCCATCCAAGGGGAAAAATCCGCTCGATGAATATTGAACGTCCGATCTCGGCGACGCGAAAACGAGCGTTTGCCGTCTCCGCGTTGCTCATCGTCTCGGCGTGTCCCGGGCGCGCACTCGGTCAGGACCAACCGCGGGATCCCGCGGCGGCCGAGGCGCTTTACATGAGCGGCCGCAAGCTCGTGAACGACGGCAACTGGGACGAGGGCTGCGCGAAGTTCCAGGCGAGCATGGAGCTGAACCCCGCGGCGAGCACGCTCATCAACATCGCGAAGTGTCGCGAGCACGAGGGCAAGCTGGCGCAGGCGGTCGTCGACTACCGCCGCGCGCTGCAGCTCAACCAGGACACGCTCGGCGAGGAGCGCAAGAAGCAGCTCGAGCAGGTGGCGAAAGAGGGGATCGAGGCGCTCGAGCCGCGCCTCGCGCGCGTGGAGCTCGTGGTGAACACGCGGCCCGAGGGGCTCGAGGTCGTGCGCGACGGGATCCGCCTGCCGCTCGCGGCGCTCGGCGAGACGATCCCGCTCGACCCGGGCAAACACATGTTCGAGGCGAGCGCGCCGGGCTACGAGAAGATCGAGAAGCCGGTGGAGCTCGCGGAGGGCCAGAAGGCGACGGTGGAGCTCGCGCTCGTGCCCGCAACAACGACCCCGAAGAAGGCGCCGTCGCCCCCGGACAAACCCAAGCCGGCGTCGGGCGGCGTGCCGGCCTGGGCGTACGTCGCGGGCGGGCTCGGGCTCGCGGCGGTCGGCGCCGGCGTGTACTTCCGCTTCGATCAGATCGCGGCCGAGGAGCGGATCCAGACGAACTGTCCGGGCACGCCACCCGTTTGTGATCCAACGAAAGAGTACCGGCCCGACGAGGACAACGCGCGCAAGGACCGGAGTTTTTACCTGTTCGTGGGCCTGACGGCGGCCGGCGCGGTGGGGATCGGGGCGGCGGTGTTCGGCATCGCGCGCGGGCTCTCGCAGAAGAAACCGCAGGCGCAGAGCATGCACGTCGTGCCGTACGTCGGGCGCGGGAGCGGCGGGCTCGTGCTCCAGGGAGCGTTCTGACGATGGCGAAAGGGCACTATCAAGGGATCACGCTCGCGCTGCTCGGCGTGGCGCTCTACGGCTGCCCGATCGACGACGCGCAGGTCGGCGAGACGAGCTCGTCGAGCAGCGGCAGCGGCGGCATGACGTCGTCGTCGTCGAGCTCGGGCAGCGGCGGCGAAGGCGGCATCGGCGGAAACGGCGGAAACGGCGGCGCGGGCGGCGTTGGCGGCGTCGGCGGCGCGGGCGGCAGCGGCGGCATGGGCGGCGCGTGTCCCGTGGAACCCGGCTTGCCCGGGAGCTGCGACACGCCCGGTTGCCCCGCGTGCCCGGTGCTCGTGATGTTCGGGATCGGGACCCAGGGCGGCATCACGAAGCGGTTCCAGTCGAAGGACGGCTGGACGATGGAGACGGCCCTGACCGAGAAGAGCGCCGATGCGCCGGCGTTCGTGATCCTGCCCGGCCAGAAGGCGGGCATCGCGCTCCTGCGCAGCAGCGAAGGCGCGACGAAGGATCGGATTCGCGCCTCGACCTGGACCGAAGTAGGCGGCTTCGGCCTCGTGATGGACGTGGGGGCGAACGTGATGACGCGCGCCACGCCCGGGATCGCGGCGTCGAGCGCAGCGGCGCACATCGTCTACCAGGACGTGAGCAACAACCGCTACGGGTACGCCGCGTACACGCCGGGCAGCGGGTTCTCCCCGACGAACGAAGAGGTCAAAGTCGGAGCCGACACGTACAGCCTGGGAGATGCGGCCGCGGCGATCACGGTGCTCGGCATGGATCCGGTGATCGCGAACGACGGGTGGAACGATTCGAACCTGTACACGCAGCGTCGCGCGGCAGGCACGTGGGAAGCGGCGACGCCGCACGATGTGGGCGTCGACAACAGCACGCCCGCGATCGCGGCGCTCACGTCGGCGCAGGGCCCGGAGCTCGTGCTCGTCTTCTCGCGCTCCGCGGACAAGCAGCTCGCGTTCCTCACGCGCAAGGGCGGGACGTGGAGCACGACGCCGGTCGACATCACCGACGCGAAGTCGACGGATCCCGCGCTGCTCGCGTTGCCTTCGGGAGACGCGCTGCTCGTGTTCCGCGAGGTGGCGACGGGGAACCTTCGGTGGTCACGCTTCGACGGCGCGACCTTCTCTACCGTGGAGAATCTCGGAGCCAAGGCCCTCGGCAAGCCCGCGCTCGCGCTCGGCGCGGGCGACGCGGAGGCCGAGCTCGTCTACGTCGACACGACCGGCAAGGCGCTGCACGCGCGCCTGCAGAACGGCGCGTTCACCACGCCCGTGCTCGTCGGCGGGACGAACCTCGTCGGCGCGGCGATCGCGACGAACCTTTGAGCTGAAAGCGTGGAGGAGGGGAGGGGGATGCAGGGCGCATCCCCCTTTCGAGGGCCGACCGTTCAGGGGACGAACGGATCGCAGCCGACGAACACGACGTCGGCCTTGCTCCGCGGCATGAGCTTGAAGTTGTTGAACGAGTAGCCGTGGACCCCGGTGATCGAGGTGAACTGCGATCCCACCGCGCACGTGTTGTTGAGGCCCATGTTCAACGCCGCGTCGGTGATCTGGTCGTCGACGCGGAGGTTGCCGGTGACCGTGAACTCGTCGTAGTCGCCCGGCGCGTCCGAGTTCACGACCGTGATCGCCACGTTCACCACGCGCACGAGCATCGACTCGTAGCCCTCGGCGAACATGCCGTTCGTCGCGATGGTTGCGGGCTCGGCGACGTCGATCGGGCCGAACGGAAGCGTCGTGCCCGGGTCGTCGACGGTCGTGATCGCGTTCGTGATCTCGCCGAGGCCGAAGTACTCCTCGTACTTGCCCGTGACGCTGACGCGGTTGCCGAGCTGGACCTGCGGCGCCGTGCTGCCCGTGAAGACGAAGATGCCGCTGAAGGGCTTGAGCGACGTATCCTGCACGTAGAAGCCGCGGCTGTTGCCCGTGTTCGGGCGGATGGCCGTGACGTACACGTCCTTGATCGCGACGGTCGAGCCCGCGGCCGGGTGCTCGGGATGCGCAGGGTTCCTGATCACCTCGATGAGCGTGGGCTTGGGCGGGCAGACCGGCGTGCCGAAGTTCGGCTCGGCGCACGGATCGCAGACGTCGCCGTGACCGTCCGCGTCTGCATCGGCCTGATCGGTGTTCGCGGCCTCGGGGCAGTTGTCGCCGCCGTTCGGCACGCCGTCGGCGTCGATGTCGTTCGCGTCGAGCGCGGTGCAGATGTCGTTCGCGTCGAAGGGGCACGCGTCGCAGACGTCGCCGATCTTGTCGCCGTCGATGTCCGCCTGCGCGCCCTGATCGAGCGGTCGGATCGGGTTGAAGATCTTGGGGCAGTTGTCGGCGTCGTTCGCAATGCCGTCGCCGTCGTCGTCCTCGGCCGTGATGCCGTTCGCGTATTCCGTGCGCCAGGGGACGCAGCTCGGCTCGAGGCTCGGCGTCTGGTCGTTGCAGAAGAAGAGCGGGTAGAACGCCTCGCCGGCCGTGCGGATCTGGTTCAGCGTGATGCCGTTCAGGTCCTTCGCGACGCACGCGCGCTTGGCCCTCCCGCAGACGGGCAAGGTCTCGCAGTCCCCGCCTCCGACGCCCGGATCGGCCACGAGCGCGTCGTCGCCGTAGAGCACCTTGCCGCCGCGCATGACGAGCACGACGTCCTCGACCCCGGCGCCGATCACGGCGCGGTGATCCTTGCGATCTTTGCCGTCGAAGATCGTGACATCCGCGACGTAGCCCGGCTTGAGCATGCCCACGATGTCGCCCGCGCCCGCGGCGAGCGCGGCGTTCGTCGTGACCATGCGCCAGAGCTCCTGGTCGGAGAAATGGCCGTCGTAGTGGAGCGTGTTGAGCTCGTCCGCGCAGCGCAGCTCGCGCAGCAGGTTCATCGAGCCCGAGGCCACCCAGTCGGTGCCGAGCGCGATCGGCACGCCGAGCGTGTCGAGCAGGGTGACGCTCGCGGTGTTGCCGTAGAGGTCGACGTTCGAACGCGGCGACCAGACGACGGTGCTGAAGTCCTTGCGCATCTCGCCGAAGTCGTCGGCGTTGAAGCCGATCGCGTGCACGATGGCCGTCTGCGGCTGGACGATGTCGTTCGCGCCCGAGATCTGGCAGGTGATCTCGTTGTGCGCGGCCTGGTCGATGCCCTCGCTGACGTGCGGCACGTACGCCTCGATGTCGGCGATCGCCGTGGCGAGCGTGGGGGAGGGGTAATTGCAGCCCGACTCGAGCATGAGGCCGCCGCTGTCGCCGAGCGGGAACGTGTCGGAGTCCGCGGGCGGGATCGGGAGGCCTTCACTCCGGCCCTGCACGTCGAGGTTGCGGAGCAGGCCCGCCTGACCGCCTGCGCCGAGCGTCGAGGTCGCGCCGCTCATCAGGAAGCGAAGCTCCGCGAAGCGCACCACGTCGCCGCTCGCGCCGCCCGCCACCGAGATCTTCGGCAGCCCCGGCGCGCCCTTTCGCCATTGATGGCGGTGCGTGTAGCGGATGCCGTCGTGCGCCTTCGGCGGGTTGTTCGCGAAGCCGATGTGATCGTGCGCGTTGATGAGCCCGGGCGAGATGACGCCGTCCGCGCACTCGATGATCGTCGGATCGGCCGCCGCGGGCGAGGCGCTGCAATCGCAATCGACGCAGGCGACGCTGCCCGTCTTGTCGAGCGCGAGCTCGCCGCGGTGGAACGTCTGATCGGGCGCGAGCACGGTGCCGCGGAGGATCGTGCCCGTGGTCCCCTGCTTCACGACGGTACACGTGCCCTCGGCCGGCGGCGTGAGCGGCTCGCCTGGACACTCGATCACGACGCCGCTCGGCGCGCCTCCGCCGCCGCCCCCGCCGCCTTGTCCCCCTTGCCCGCCCGTGCCGCCCTGCCCGCCGACGCCGCCCTGTCCCCCTGCGCCGCCCTCGCCCCCTTGTCCGCCGACGCCGCCTTGCCCCCCTGCGCCGCCCGTGTTGCTGGTGCTCGTCGTGTTCGTACTGGGGTTCTCGTCGCTGCACCCGGCCGCCATCGTGGCGAGCGGGAGCGTCAGGGCCAATGTGCAAAGCAAGATTGAGGGACGGGCGGGGTGCGGCGGTCTCATGCATACATCTTACGCGAAAAAAAGCCTTCCGGCCGCACGTCCGCGCGTCCTGACGAACGGTGTCACGCGTTCGTCACGCCCAAACGATGCAGCCGTCGTGGGCGGCTCGGTCACCATCGCTCCGCTATCGACGCGCCGCGCCGCGCGCGCTAAGCACCTCGCCGGAGAGCGTGCATGAAGATCTTCATCGACTCGGGTGACATCGCGGAGATCAAAGAGGCGCAGGCGATGGGCGTCATCGACGGCGTGACGACCAACCCCTCGCTCCTCTCGAAGGGGGGCAAGCCTACGAAGGTGGCGATCGCGGAGATCTGCGAGGTGGTCGACGGCCCCATCTCGGCCGAGGTCATCGGCATCGAGGCGCAGGAGATCCTGCGTGAGGGCCGGGAGCTCGCGAAGATCCACAAGAACGTGGTCGTGAAGGTGCCGCTCATCGACGAGGGCCTGAAGGCGGTCCGGGTCTTCGCGGCCGAGGGCATCAAGACGAACGTGACGCTCTGCTTCTCCGCGTCGCAGGCACTGCTCGCCGCGAAGGCGGGCGCGACGTACATCTCGCCGTTCGTCGGTCGGATCGACGACATCTCCGGGGAGGGCATGGACCTCATCCAGCAGATCGTGCAGATCTACCGGAACTACGAGTTCAAGACGGAAGTCCTCACCGCGAGTGTGCGCCACCCCGTGCATTTCGTGCAGGCGGCGCTGATCGGCGCGCATGTAGCGACGCTGCCGCTCAAGGTGATCAAGCAGCTCCTCAAGCACCCGCTCACCGACATCGGGCTTGCGCAGTTCCTCGCGGACGCGAAGAAGATCCCGCAGTCGTAGCCGTGGCGACCAAAAAGAAGGGCAAACCCGCCCCGCCCGCGCCCGCGCCAAACGTGGTGGAGGTCGCGACGCGGGGGGGGCCGTTCGAAGGCGCCTCGCCCGCCGTGATCCGCCGCCGCGCCGGCAAGATGCTCGATCACCTGGGGCTCTCGGGGGTCGAGCTCAGCATCGCGCTCGTCGACGACGCGACGATCCACGAGCTGAATCGTTCGTACCGGCACAAGGACAAACCCACGGACGTCCTTTCTTTTCCGCTGCACGAGCGACCGCGCGGGTGGAAGCCGAAGGGGGCGAAGGGCGCGGAGATCGGCGCGGGATGGCCGCATGTAGGGCCCCTCGGGGACGTGATCCTGTCGATTGACACGGCGCGGCGACAGGCCGCGGAGCAAAGCCGTCCGCTGCTCGCCGAGCTCACGATGCTGCTCGCGCACGGCCTTTTGCACCTCGTCGGGTACGACCACCGGACGGATGCCGAGGACCGCGAGATGACAGCGCGGACGCGGGAGCTCGAGGCGGCGGCGAGCGCGCGGGTAGCAGACGGCCCCCGGTGAAGTTCGCGAGATTTTGCCTTGCGAGGCCAGTCTTCGCCTGTTAAACGGTCGCCCGCTCGCGTCCAGGACGTGCTCGGACCGAGCCATTTCATGCGGTCGTCACCGGTATCGGGCGGCGATCCAAGAGGAGGGCAGGATGCCTCTTAGCAAGCTGACGAAAGCCCAGATCACGGCCGCTCTCGCCGAGAGCACCGGCCTCGACAAGAAGGCCGTGGGTGGCGTCCTCGACGCGCTCTCGGCGCTCGTGGCCAAGCAACTCGGATCGGATGGTCCGGGCGAAATCACGATCCCGGGGCTCGTCAAGCTCAAGGCGAAGGCGACGCCCGCCACCGCCGATCGGCAGGGTGTCAATCCGTTCACGAAGGAGCCCATGACCATCAAGGGCAAGCCCGCGAGCCGCAAGGTCCGCGCGACGCCGGTCAAGGGCCTCAAGGATCAGGTGGGCGCGTAACCGAATCTTCGGTCTACGTCTCCGCTTTACCGGAACCGGCGCGGGCCTCATCGCTCGCGCCGGTTTCGTTTTTCGAACCCACCTTGCGGCGTGATCGCCAAACGAACGCGGCGATCGCGGCCACGAATCCGAAGCAGAGCGGTTTGTCCCCGAAGCGACCGTAGATCGTGAGGGATCCGTCACGGAGCGTGGGCGTCGCGACGAGCGTGGAGGGCGACGTGGAGTCGTCGCGCGCGACGACGATGCCACGCGCGTCGATCCACGAGAGCACGCCGAGGTTCACGGCGCGCACGAGATCCAGGCGATGCTCGATCGCGCGCATGGCCGCGAGCCGCGCGTGGAGCTCGGGCTCCGCGGTGCCCACGAACCACGCGTCGTTCGTGACGTTCACGAGCAGGTTCGGCTGGAGCGCGCGTGTGATTCGCAGGCCGACGCCCGGGAGCGTGTCCTCGTAACAGTTGAGCACGCCCATGCGCACGGGGCCGTTCGCGTGGGGAAGCACGAGCGCCGTTGGCTCGGTGCCGGGCACGAGGCCGCCGCTCGCCTGGAAGATGCGGCGCAGCCACGGGATGTAGGCGCCGAGAGGGACGGTCTCGCCGAACCAGAGGAGCTCGAGCTTGTCGTACGAGGGCTGGAGCGAGCCGTCCGGCAGGACGAGGGTCGCGGAGTTGCGGCTGTTCGTCTCGACGATGCCGGGGCTCGTGGCCGTCGGCTTCTCCAGCATGATGAGGCCGAACAAGATCGGCCCACGCGCGCCGTCGCCGTGAATCCCGCGTGGTCCGCGCGGCGCCTGCGTCGTGCCGTGCATGAGCGGGTAGGGATAGGCCGCCTCGGGCCAGACCGTGAGGTCGACGCCGCCCGCCTCGGCGTCCTTCGTAAGGCGCCGCAAATCGCGCAGGATCCCCACGTGATTTTTCGGATCCCAGCGCTCCGTCGGGCCGACGGCCTGGTTGAGGAGCGCGACGCGGATCGAGCGCACCACCGAGGGCTGCGTGGAGAGAAAGCGAATGCGGAGCGCGCCGTGGAGCAGGAGCAGCGCGGGGATCGCGGCGGCGATCGCGAGCGGCACCGTGGTCTTCCTGTCGAAGCGCGCCTTCATCGACGTCGCGTCCTCCGCGAAGAGCGCCTGGAGCGCACGCGCGAGGAAGGCCGCGGAGACGGCGAAGATCACGGACACGCCGCGTTCACCGACGATGTCCGCGAGCTGTACGAGCGCAGGCCACGGGCTCACGAGGCCGGCCGGCGTCCACGCGAAGACCGAAGGGAGCGAGACCGCGACGAACACGCCGATAGCAAACGCGAGGATGAACGGCGCGCGCGCGCGGCGATGGACGAGGTGCGTCGCGCCCGCGCCGATCGCCCAGATGAGGGATTGCCCCGCGGCGAGCAGGACGAGTGCGAGGTACGAAGCCGCCGAGCCGAGCGGCGTGAAGCGCTGGACCACGCTCGGCACGAAGCGCAGGCCCACGATGCCCGCGGCCGTCGCCCACGCGGCTCCGCGGCCGAACGCGCGCCACGCCGTCGGCGCGTCCTCGAGCGACCACGCGAGCAGCGCGAGGCCGAGGAACACCGCGGGATAGAGGTCGGTCGGAGGGGAGGTGAGGGCGAAGAGGATTCCCCCGGCGATGGCCAGGAGGAGGGCCTTGTGGCGCCGCAGTCGTTGCATGGTGGGGAATCGGCCCGGCGAGGAGGAGAGAGCCGGGCCGCGTGGAGAGGATCTAGCAGCGGCGGGGGCCGCGCGCCGGGAGGCCGGCGCGCGCTGTCACCACCAGAAGGTCAGGCCGCCGCGGAAGAGGCCGCCGCCGGAGGTGTTCGTCGTGCGACCCGTGTTCGGATCGATGAACTCGGCCGGGCCCGACGCGGCGTTGTCGTCCGTCCGCTTGCGGATGAACGCGATCGCGTCGATGTTGAGCGCGAGCCTGCGCGAGACGCGGAACTCGAGGCCGATGCCACCTTGCCCGCCGAAGTAGCTGTACTCCGTGGAGAAGTTGGTGCCCTCGGGGTTCGGCGACAAACGCGGGTCCGCGTCCTCCGACTGCACCGTCGCGCTCGACCAGTGCACGCCGCCGGTCAGGTAAAACTGCGCGCGGCTGCGCGGGTTCACGTAGAGAAGGCCGCTCAACGTGAACGGGGTCTCGACGCGATCGAAGCCGTTGTAGTCGGTCCCGCCGATGATGTCGAACGAGCCCTCGACGGCAAACGCGGGCACGGGGCGATATCGCAGGCCGAGCCCGAAGCCGCCCATCCCGGCGTCGGGATGCGCGCCTTGTTCTCCGTTGTCGTGACGGTCGTTATCGCTGCCCATCGCGACGCCCTGCAGGCGCAGGTTGAGGCCCCACTCGGGCTGCCAGCGGCGCTTCGCAGGCGCCACGATCGGCGTGCGCAGACGCGCGGGCGCGGCCATCACGCGGGCCGGCGGCGGAGGTGCCGGAGGCGGCGCGACGCGAACCGCCGGATGGTGCCGACGAACCACGTGCGTCCGGGCACCCGGCGCGACGATGATGATCTGCGTCTGCGCCGGCTGCTGCTGCACGACCTGCGGCTGCTGCGGCGCGGGTTGATAAATGACGACCGGCGGTTGGGAGCGACGAACCTGGGGCGCGGGCCGCGCGGGCGGCGGCGGCAGCGCCTCTTCTTCTTCGATCACCTCGACCGCGGGCGGCGGAGGCGGGAGCGTGTCGGCCTCGGGCGGGGGCGCGGGTTGCGCGGGAGCCTCGTCCTCGCAGAACCACGCACCCGGCGGGCAATCCGCCAACGCCACGGCGGGTTGGCTCAGTGCAGCGGCAGCCACGATGAAAGCAGGGGTCAAGCGGCGCATGGGACGACTCCTCGTTTGTGCTTGCAGCCTAGCAACCGGAGTGCCATCGGCCAGCACGCTGAGAGAGACGGTTTACGCGAGATCTCAGTGCACTCGCGTGCATCGTCTGCCACGGCGGGCTGTGATGAAAGGTTCACACGGTGGCCAAGCGACTGCCTAAAGAGAACAATACCCCAGCCAGCCGCCCATCGGTACGCATTCCGAGGGGGGCGACCCTCGTTCTTCTGACCGGACGCTCATGAACGCGCGCGCGAGATCCGCCCATGCCCCCGACCCGAGTCCTCCCCGCCCCGAGGGGCGTAGGTCAGGGTCCCCCATCCCCATCGTCACCCTCAAGCCGGGCCATGTGAGGCCCGTCTGGACCGGACACCCCTGGGTCTTCGCGCAGGCCATCGCCCGCATCGAGGGCGGCGCCCTCCCCGGCGACGAGGTCAAGGTCATAGACCCCCACGGCGCGACCCTGGGCCACGGCCTCTACACCCCCCGGTCGGCGATCCCGGTCCGCATCTACACCCGCGACGACTCGCCCATCGACGGCGCGCTCTTCCGCCGCCGTATCGAACGCGCGATCCAGCACCGGCGTGATCTCGGCCTGCCGAACCACATCGCGGGGCACGAGACCACGGCCTATCGGCTGATCCACGCCGAGGGGGACGGGCTGCCGGGGCTCGTCGTCGACCTCCTCGGGGACGTGGCCGTGGTGCAGATTGGCACGATCGGCGTGAAGCGGCGCGAGGGGATCGTGTTCGACGCGCTTTCCGAGCTGCTCTCGCCGCGCGCGATCGTCGACCGCACCTCGGCCGAGCTCGCGAAGAAGGAGGGCTTCGAGGCGTCCGCGGGCGTGGTCCGCGGGGATGCGAGCGTCGACAGGTTCTCGTTCCTGGAGCGCGGGCTTTCGTACGAGATCCCGCTCGCGCTCGGGCAAAAGACGGGCTTTTACCTGGATCAACGCACGCTTCGGGCGCGGGTCGAGCAGCTCGCGCACGGGCGGCGCGTGCTCGACGCGTTCTCCTTCGTGGGGACGTTCGCGATGGCGGCGGCGCGTGGAGGCGCGAAAGAGGTCGTCGCGGTCGACGAGAGCGCGCTTGCGATCGAGGTCGGCGCGGAGTGCGCGCGGAAGAATGGGCTGCTTGGGCGGATCCACTTCCAGCGCGACGACGCGCGTCAGGCGCTGTCGCGGGCCTCGGCCGAGGGCGGCTTCGACATCGTGCTCTGCGATCCGCCGAAACTCTCGCCCACGCGTGGCGCGAAGGAAGGCGCGCTCGGCGTGTACAAGGCGCTCGCCTCCGCGGGCTGTCGGGCCACGAAGGCGGGCGGGATCCTCGTGCTCAGCTCGTGCTCGAGCGCGGTCTCGATCGACGACCTCACGCGCGCGCTCGCCCTCGGGGCGCGCGAGGCGCGCATGCACGCGGTCATCTTTGATCGGCACTTCCAGGGCGCGGACCACCCGGTGAGCGCGGCGTTCCCGGAGGGGCTCTACCTGAAGAGCGTGATCGCGCGGCTCGAGGTGTTGTGACGGCCGCGTCGATCTCGGCCGCACCGCTCGCGCTCGCCGCGATGCCAGCGGAGGAGGCGCGCGGGCTCGCCGGGCTCGTCTTCGATCTGGACGACACGCTGCTCGATCACGGCGAGCTCACGGAGGTCGCGTATGCGTCGCTCTTCCGGCTGTGGGAAGCGGGGATGCGGCTCGTCGCGTGCACGGGGCGGCCTGGCGGATGGGCCGAGGTGCTCGTCCGGCAGTGGCCGCTCGACGCGGCGATCGCCGAGAACGGCGCGGTGGCCCTCGTCAAGGAGCGGCGCCCCGGCTCTGCGGCTCGCTTGCGCTTCGTGTTCCCGACGGATCTCGCGGCGGCGGGATCGAGGCGCGCGGAGCTCCGGGCCTTCGCGGAGGAGCTCTGCCGTCGTTTTCCGACCGTGGCGCTCGCGGACGACAACCGCGCGCGCTTCACGGACGTGACCCTCGACATCGGCGAGCACTGCCGCGTGCCGGCCGAGGACGTCGCGGCCATGCGCGCGGAGGCCTCGAGGCGCGGCGTTCACACGCTCGCGTCGAGCGTGCACCTGCACCTCTCCTTTGATCCGGCCGACAAGGCCACGGGTACGCTCCGCCTCCTCGAAGCGGCCTTCGGGGAAGACCCGTCGCGTGCGCGGGTGACCCACGCGTTCGTGGGCGACAGCGGCAATGACGCGGCGGCCTTCGCGGCGTTCACGACCACGATCGGCGTGGCGAACGTGCGCGCCTACTTGCAGACGCTCCCCGTTCCGCCGAAGTATGTGACCCAGGCTGCCATGGGACGGGGGTTCGCCGAGCTCGCGACAACCCTCGTGGATCTCCGCGTTCATCCCGGTTGAACGCGGGACGTTGACGCATCAATGTGAAGTTTGTCACGCGATCCGGGGGGATGGAACGTGGGATGGACCAGCAACGGCGCACAGGGACGAGGACGCGGAACGAAGAGGCCCCCACTCTCTCCGAGATTCGCTATCTTGGCACCATCCGAAGTGGCTCTTTGCCCTGGGAGACGGGTATCGTAGCGGCTCTGCCTCGAGGCGGGGCCTTGGGCCGAACCCCGAGGCGAGTCTGTCTGGATCCGAGCATGTCCACCGGCTGAATGGCTTCTCGAACCCCCGCCCCCGGCGCGATCGTCGACAACAAGTACCGCCTTGCAGAGCGCATCGGCGGTGGCGGGATGGGCCACGTCTTTCGTGCGGAGAACGTGCTCGCCGGCCGCGCGGTCGCGATCAAGTTCCTCCATCCCGAGCTGTCGGAGAACACCGAGCTCGCGCAGCGCTTCTTCCAGGAGGCCCAGGCGGTCAACCGCATCCGCCACCCGAACATCGTCGACGTGATCGACGCGGGCGTGGGCGAGATGGGCCCCTACATCGTGATGGAGCACCTCGAAGGCGAGGGCGTGGGCTCCGCGCTGCAGCGTCTCGGGCGCTTCGACGTCGACGCCTCCGTCGCGACGTGCATCCCCGTCCTCGAGGCGCTCGACGCCGCCCACCGCGTGGGGATCATCCATCGTGATCTGAAGCCCGAGAACGTCTTCGTCGCGTTCGATGCGGGGCGAGGCCAAGCGGTCGTAAGGCTTCTGGATTTCGGCATCGCGAAAGTGCTCGACTCGAGCGGGCCCTCGCCGCGCACGCGCACCGGTGTGGTGTTCGGGACGCCCGACTATCTCTCGCCCGAGCAGGCCACGGGGGATGCGCCGATCGACGGACGAAGTGATCTCTTCGCCGTCGGCGTGCTGCTCTACGAGCTGCTCACGGGCACGCGGCCGTTCCGCGCGCCGACGGCCGTGGCGACGGCGTTCCGCGTCGTGCACGCCGAGGCGCCCACGCTCGCCGCGGCGGGCGTGCACGTCGATCCGCGGCTCGAAGCCGTGGTCGCGAAGCTCCTGCAGAAGGATCCGATGAAGCGTTACGCCACCGCGGGCGAGGTGGCGCGCGAGCTCGACCGCTTCTCGTCGGATCCGATGAAGCGCTCGATGGCGCTCGGCCGGATCATCAACCTGCCCCGGCGCGTCGCGCAGGCGAGCGTGTCGCAATCCCAAGGCGCGCCTCCGCCGCCGCCGGCCACGATCCTGCCCGAGCCCGATCGCATCTCGACGCCGCTCCGCGAGCCGCCTACCGCGCCGCCGCCGATCCGGCCGAGCGTGCGGACGAGCTTCAGCGATTCGGGCGCGTCGTCGATTCCGTACGCGCCGACGCGTGTCGTGCCGAGCATGGGGAGCCCGAGTCGCACGAGTGATCCCGGGCCTCCGCCGCGCGGCGACTACATCGCTCCGCCGCGTAGCGTCGAGCCGCTCGTGCCTCCGGCGATGCCCAAGCCGCTCGGCGTGGCGCGGAGCGCGGCGTCGGCGGCGAGCGCGTCGGCGAGTTCTTCCAGCGCGGGTCCGCCGTCGCGGTACGTCCAGCCGCGCGCGGCGTCGCGGTTCCCCGGGATGTACCAGGTGCGCGGCGCGGTGCTGCGTGCTGTCGACAAGGCCCTCACCGAGGACGCGGGGCCGCGCGTGCGCGAGCAGGTCGTGGCGCAGCTGCCGCAGCGCTACGCCGAGGACTTCCTGAACGACTCGATCAACGCGCTCGTCGCGTACGATCTCGAAGCGCTCGACGCGTACATGGAGATCGCGACCGCGATCTCGCTGCACGAGCCTTCACGATGGCGCGCGCTCGGCCGCCTCGCGATTGGCGGCGAGCTCCACAACACGGTGCGCAGCGTGCTCCGGCCCGCGCCGGATCTGCAGATCGCGATCCGACGCGGGATCTCGATCTGGTCGCGGCTCTTCAGCTTCGGCGCGTGGAAGGTCGGCGCGAGCCAGAGCGGCAAGGTGGTCCTGCAGATCGCGGAGTTCGAGCCGGCGTCGCTCGCGCTGCGCCTGTGGGTCGTGGGGATGGTCGAGGAGACGGCGCGCCGCGCCGCGAGCTTCGACGTGCGTGTGGCGATCACCGCCGGCGAGGTCGGGTTCACGCCCGAGCTCACCTGCGAGATTGCTTGACGATGGGGGGCCGCGCGGCTTCGCCGCGCTTTGCCCCCCAAACCCCCCGGTGTCAGGTGGGAGACTTCAGGACGGCTTTTCAGCCTGGAAGCAAGCCCGGCAGTAGACCTTCTGGCCCTCGGCCGGCTTGAACGGGACGGTCGCCGCGACGCCGCACGCCGCGCACGTGATCGGAAAACCGCGGCCGCGCGGGCCACGCGGACCGGACGAGGCGCGCGGGCCTTGCGCGCGATCTTGGCCGCCTTCGCGCGGACCCTGACCTCGCTGCGGGAAGCCGCCACCGCGATGCCCCGGCGCGGCGGGTCGGCCGTACGACGGGTACATGGCGAAGTGCGGATCGGGCATCGGGCTTCGGTATTCGTTCACGTCGCCCGTGTAGCGGCCGGGGCGCGCGGCAGGCTCGTGCCTTCGACCTTCGCGTCCGCGCGGAGCGCCGCGGCTCGGGCCTTCGCTACGGCCCGCGCTCTTCGATCGCTTCTCGCGCCAGCAGGGCTTGCACAGTGTCGGCGGGGACGAATGCCCTCGCTCGGCGCGCGCGGCCGCGTCGGTGGCGGAAAAAAGGAACGACGAGCCGCAGCTCGCGCAGTTGATCTGCTCGTCTCGATGCTGCTCCATGGACACTCCGGAAACTCTTCGCAAAGGGCGCGGGTGCTGGGACCCGTGTGCCCGCATGGTGCGCTCGGCACGCCCCTGATTTCACGGCAAAAACGCCCGCCCCTTGGGGGGCGAGCGTTCGGAGATCGTGGAGATCAAGGTGACATGCAGCCCCTCGGGGTCAAGGCGCTCGTTCCTCGTCTCCACGGCCGTCCGCGGTCCGCCTCGTCTGTGCGCGACGCGCGAAGACGCGAGGGGATATCACCGCGTTTTGGCCAGTGCTACAAGGGGAGCCACAACGCCATCCGCCTTCGCTACGCACGCCGCACGCGACGCTCGTTCGCGCGTCGTGGTCGCGAAGAGCGCACCTCGAGCCAGAGCGATGACCCACGCCCCCTTGCATCTGACGGACAGCGATTTCGACGCCTACGCGCCGGAGAAGGCGACGTCGAACGCCTACTCGCGCCCGCGCCTCGAAGTGAAGCAACGCGCGCTCGCCTGGGCGCGCGGCGTGTTCGCGCGCCTCGCGGAGCTCGGGATCACGGTCGACATGCACGGCTCGGACGAGCATCCGACGCTGCGCAACAAGAAACGCGTCGACTGCCAGTGGGTCTTCTTCTGGCGCGACGCGGCAGCGCGCGAGGAGCTCGAAAGGCTGCTCGACGCGGGACGATCGATCTCGGCCGCGATCGATGATCCGAGCCCGTACGGTCGGCACGCGTTCCTCGCGCTCCGGATCGACTCGCACGGCGTCGAGGTTTGCTTCGCCGTGCATCCCGAGGCGAAGGTCGACATCGACAACCTGCGGGCGCGGCTCGCAGCGAAGGACGCCGCGGAAGGGGCGGGGTTTGGGGTGCAGGACGCCGCAGGCGATCCGAAGCCCCAAGCGTCGAATGGCCCGACCGGGCTCGCCGCCGAGCTCACGGCCGCGCTTCGCGCGCTCCCCGAGCAGTTCGCGGTGGGCGTCGGCGCCGATCGCGTGGCGGCGAGCGCGGCGACGCCCGAGGCGATCGAGGCGATGCTGGAGCGCGCGGCCGAGGGGCAAGTGCCGCTCTGGATCGGCTGGGCCGTGCCGCGCGAGGTCGCGCTGGAGCACGCGGAGATCCTCGACGAACAGCTCGAAGACGCGCTGCTCGCGCTCGCGCCGATCTACACGCTCGTCGCGTGGTCGCGGCAGAACGATCACATCGCGCTCGATCGGCGCCTCGAAGGCATCGAGCGCGAGCGCGCCCGGACGCACGCGGAGGTCTCGGCCCAGACGGAGAAGTGGCAAGCCGAGCAGGCCGCCGCGCGCGAGCGATCACTCGCCGAGGCGAAGGCGCGCGGCGAGGCCGAGGGGCCACGTGCTTCGGCGCTTCCGTTCGGTCATGGCGCACGTCCGGGGCACGGCGCGCCGCGCAGGCCTTCGCTCGACACGTTGTTCAAGCCGGGCAGCAAGGCCGAGGGCGATCGCGATCGGCGCGGCGGCAGGCCGCAAGAAGCGAAGGCCCCGCAAGCTCCGGCCGCGCCGCGCGAGCGCGAACGTGAGCACACGCCCGCGCCGCCTCGCGTCGCTCCTTCGCCCGCGCCCGCGGCGGCTGCGCCCGCGCCTGCGGCTTCGAGCAGCGCGAGCCCGGCGGCGCCGACCACGATGGAGAAGGGCGCGCGCGTGCGTGTCTTGAGCGGCGCGTTCGCGGACAAGATCGGCGTGCTCGGCGAGCTCGACGGTCGCGGCGGCGCGCGCGTGCTGCTCGGCCTGCTCTCGACGCGCATCGACGTGACGGATCTCGCCCTCGTGCCCGAGGGGCGCGAGCGGCCCGCGATCCAGAGCTCCCACCGGCGGCCCACGGCCCCGATGCCCCGCAAAGCGCGCTAATGCGAAAGGTCGATCCAGCCGAGTTCCCCACCGGGCTCGGCGCTCAGTTCCGGCGCAACATCTGGCTCTATCTGAGCGGAGCGCTCCTCCTCGCGACGCAGCAGATCCTCATGGTGAAGCGTGACTTCCTCGTGAGGGACGCCGTCGACGCTGCCGAGCAGTTCCGCGCGAGCGACGCCGCGCAGGATGCGCTGCTCATGCTGGGCGTGGTCATCACGGCTGCGGTCGTGCGTGTCCTCTCGCGCTGGACGATGTTCACCGGCGGCAGGAACGTCGAGTACGAGCTCCGCGCGGTCCTGCTCGCGCGCCTGCACAAGCTCGGCCCCGCGTTCTTCCGGCGCATGCCCACGGGCGAGATCATGAGCCGCTCGACGAGCGACCTGCAGCAGGTCCGCCTCCTCCTCGGCTTTGGCATCCTCAACGTGGTGAACTCGCTGCTCGCATTCGCGAGCGCCCTCTACGTCATGGTGCGCGTGAGTGGAAAGCTGACGCTCGCGGCGCTCGCGACGTTCCCCGTGCTCATGCTGGTCACGCGCACCTTCTCGGGGAGGATGTTCTCGCGCATGCGCGAGAACCAGGAGGCGCTCGGCAAGATGAGTGATCGCGTCCTCGCGAGCCTCGCGGGCGTCCGCGTCGTGCGCAGCTTCGCGCTCGAGGAGGCGGAGCTCGCGACGTTCGAGCGGGCGAACCAGGACTACGTCGAGAAGAACCTCTCGCTCGCGCGCGTCCGCGGCTCGATGCAGCCGATCATGGGCGCGATCCTGGCCGCGGGGACGATCATCATCTTCTGGTACGGCGGCTCGCTCGTGCTCCATGGCGAGATCTCGAAGGGCGCGTTCATCTCGTTCTGGGCCGCGCTCGGTCGCCTCATCTGGCCGATGCTCGCGCTCGGCTTCGTCACCGCGATCGTGGCGCGCGGCCGGGCGAGTTACGTGCGGCTCAAGGCGATCTTCGACGCGGTGCCCGAGGTCGTGAGCGGCGCGCTGCCCGCGCCCGAGGCCGTCTCCGGCGCGCTGCGCGTCGAGGGTCTCGCGTTCGCTCACGGCGAGCGGAGGGTCCTCGAAGACGTGCGGTTCGACATCCCCGCGGGCGGCTCGCTCGCGATCGTGGGACGCACGGGATCGGGCAAGAGCACGCTCGCCACGCTCTTGCCGCGCCTCTTGCCCACGCCGCGCGGCACGGTCTTCCTCGACGGCAAGGACATCTGCGATCTGCCGCTCGAGGTCGTGCGCGAGAGCATCGGCTACGCGCAGCAGGACGCATTCCTCTTCTCGACGACCGTCGCGCAGAACATCGGCTACTCGCTCGAAGAGCAGGACTCGCCCGAGGCGATGCAGAAGATCCGCGCCGCCGCGGCCGAGGCCGGCGTGCTCCAGGAGATCGAGTCCTTGCCGGACGGCTTCGACACGGTCGTCGGCGAGCGTGGCGTGCAGCTCTCGGGTGGCCAGCGGCAACGCGTCGCCCTCGCCCGCGCGCTCTTGCGCGAGCCGAAGATCCTCGTCCTCGACGACCCGATGTCCGCGGTCGATGCGAAGACGGAGGCCGCGATTCTCGGCGCGATCGAGCGCCAGGCCGCGCGCCGCACGCTCGTCCTGATCACTCACCGCGTCGCTGCGGCGAAGCGCTGTGATCGCATCATCGTGCTCGAGCGCGGGCGCGTCGTGGAGGAGGGCACGCACGAGGAGCTCGCCGCGGCCGGGGGCCTCTACGCGTCGTTCGCGGAGGAGCAGGAGATCGAGGCGAAGCTCGCTGCGTTCGGCGCCGAGGACCTGCCCTCCTCGATGCCCTCGCCGGAGGTCGTGCCCGCATGACGAGCATGTCCGTGGATTCGAAGGCGAACGGCGAGAAGGCGGCGGCGCCGGGGAAGACCCGGGCCGAGAAGGCGCTCGCGCGGTTTCACGAAGAGGACCGGCTCGCCGAGGGCCTCGACGCGAACATTCTCGCGGGGCTCTGGCCGTTCATGCGGCCGCACGCGAAGTGGCTCGTCATCTCGCTCGTGCTCTTGCTCCTCGGCTCCGGCCTCGCCGTGCTCCAGCCGTGGCTCATGGGGCTCACGTTCGACGCGTTCGGGCATCCCGACGCGGCGCGCACGCTCATGCAGATGGGCGCGCTCATCCTCGTCCTGAAGCTCTTCGAGCAGTCGATCGCGTTCCCGCAGGTCTACCTCATGCAGCTCGCGGGCGCGCGCGCGGCGGGCGATCTGCGCGTGCACGTCTTCCGCTTCCTGCACACGCGCAGGCTCGGTTTCTTCGATCGCACGCCCGTCGGCCGGCTCGTCACGCGCGTCACGAACGACGTCGACTCCATCAACGAGATGTTCGCCTCGGGCACGCTGAACGCCCTCGGCGACCTCGTTCGTCTCGTCCTCATCGTCGTGGTCATGCTGCGCCGCGACTGGCAGCTCGCGCTGATCACGTTCGTCGCGGTCCCGCCGGTCGCGCTCGGCGTCATGTGGACGCGGCGCCGGATCCGCGACGCGTTCCGTGAGATCCGCGTCAAGACGGCGCGCATGAACGCCTACCTGAACGAGCAGGTCTCGGGCATGGCCGTCGTGCAGGCGTACGCGCGCGAGGAGCAGAGCGCCGCCGAGTTCGACGAGATCAACGAGGCCTACCGGCAGGCGAACAACCGCTCGATCGTCTTCGACGCGGCGCTCGATGCGGCGATCGAGCTCGTGCAGAGCCTCTGCATCGCGGCCGTGCTCTGGTACGCGGGCGTCCGTTCGCTCTCGGATCGCGTCTCGTTCGGCACGCTCGTCACGTTCGTCGCGTACATCGAGATGTTCTTCGTCCCGATCCGCGACCTCTCGGCGCGCATGACGCAGCTCCAGTCGGCGTTGGCCGGCGCGGAGCGCATCTTCCAGCTCCTCGAAAACAAGGAGGAGGACGCGCCGGTCCCCGCGGACGCCGAGGGGCAGGCCGTGAAGAAGGACGATCCGGGGGTCGGGGCGAAGGACGCCGGAGGCGATCCGCAGCCCCGAACGTCGAACAACGCGTTCGAGCTCGATCACGTCGACTTCGAGTATAAGCCCGGCGTGCCCATCCTCCGCGACGTCTCGATCCAGGCGGCGAAGGGCGAGAAGATCGCGCTCGTCGGCGCGACGGGCGCGGGCAAGACGACGGTCGCGTCGCTGCTCCTGCGCCTCTACGAAGCCAAGCAGGGGGCGGTGCGTGTCTTCGGCCGCGATGTGCGGAACGCGCCGCGCGACGAGCTTCGGAAAAGCTTCGCCGTCGTGCCGCAGGAGGTCTTCCTCTTCCCCGGAACGATCGCCAGCAACATCGCGGCCGGCGACGTCGAGGTCGACAGGGCGCGTGTCGTCCGCGCGCTCGAGCGGATCGGCGCGCTCGATCTCTTCGAGCGTCGCGAGGGCGGGCTCGACGCCAAGGTCGAGGAGCGCGGGTCGAACTTCTCGGCGGGCGAGCGCCAGCTCATCGCGTTCGCGCGCGCGCTCTACCGCGACCCGCCGATCCTCGTGCTCGACGAGGCCACGGCGAACATCGACAGCGACACCGAGGCGCGCCTGCAAAAGGCCGTCTGGGCCGCGATGCAGGGCCGCACCGCGCTCATCATCGCGCACCGGCTCTCGACGATCCGCGCCGTCGATCGCATCGTCGTCTTCCACAAGGGACGCGTCGTCGAGCAGGGCAGCCACGAGACGCTGCTAGCGCAGGGCGGGGCGTACGCGCGCCTCTACCAGCTCCAGTTCAGCCGGGGCGAGGCGCACGCGGCGGAGTAGGCGTTCCGCGAGGGCGGGATGCTGTTCCGCAAGGGCGGGATGCTGTTCCGCAAGGGCGGGATGCTGTTCCGCAAGGGCGGGATGCCGTTCCGCAAGGGCGGGGTGTCGTTCCGCGAGGGCGGGGTGTCGTTCCGCAAGGGCGGGATGTCGTTCCGCGAGGGCGGGATGTCGTTCCGCGAGGGCGGGGTGTTGTTCCGCGAGGGCGGGGTGTCGTTCCGCAAGGGCGGGGTGTCGTTCCGCGAGGGCGGGGTGTCGTTCCGCAAGGGCGGGGTGTCGTTCCGCAAGGGCGGGTGTCTTCCCTCACATCCCCGCGTCGACTGGGCAGCTCCCGTGCGGCATCGCCCCCGGCTCCTCCGGCGCATCCGGCTCTCCATCCCCGGTCCCTGCCACCACGAGCAGCCAGTAATCCACGCAGCTCCCGTTCACGATCACGAGCTTCTTCTCGTCGACCTCGCGTAGCTCCGCCTGGTTGCCTGACGCCTGCGCGACGGTGCTCTCGTTCGTCCCGCACTTGTCGAACGACAGCCAGATGTTCACGAACCGCGGCACCTCGCCGAGCCCGTGCTCGAGCTCGTACCGCATCCCGGCGGGGAACCAGAGCAGCTCCCCGTCCCACGGCGCGCTCATGTAGACGCCGCTCTTCACCGTGCCCTCCGTGTACCGGACCGGTGTGTTCGTCTCGGCGGAGCGGTCGCAGTTCGGGCCGATCGAGTTGATCGCGTTGCAGCCGCTCGAACCCACGAGCGCGAGCGTGGCCGCGAGGATCCCCCAGCGTGATGCGCGACCCATCAGCCGAGCCAGCGTGCCGCGTCCACGGCGTGGTACGTCAGGATGAAGTCGGCTCCCGCGCGCCGGATCGACGTCAAAAGCTCCAGCACCGCGCGCTTCTCGTCGATCATCCCCGCGGCCGACGCGGCTTTGATCATCGCGTACTCGCCGCTCACGTTGTACGCGCCGAGCGGCAACGGCGACGCCGCGCGCACCTTCGCGATCACGTCGAGGTAGGGCAGCGCCGGCTTCACCATGAGCAGGTCCGCGCCTTCCTCCTCGTCGAGCCGCGCCTCGCGCAGCGCCTCGCGCGTGTTCGCCGGATCCATCTGGTAGCCCGCGCGATCGCCGAACTTCGGCGCGCAGTCCGCGGCCTCGCGGAACGGACCGTAGAAGCTCGACGCGTACTTCACCGCGTACGAAAGGATCGCCGTGCTCTCGTGGCCCGTGCCGTCGAGCGCGCGCCGGAGCGCGTCCACGCGCCCGTCCATCATGTCGCTCGGCGCCACGATGTCCGCGCCCGCCGCCGCGTGCACGACCGCCGTCTTCGCCAAGACCTCCAGCGTCGCGTCGTTGTCGACCTCGAGATGGCCGCGCGGACCCGGCCTCAGGATCCCGCAGTGCCCGTGGTCGGTGTACTCGTCGACGCAGACGTCCGTGATCACCAGCAGATCCGGCACCGCGTCTTTCATGGCCGCGACCGCGCGCGGCACCGGGCCGTTGGGATCGTACGCGGAGGACCCGCTCGCGTCCTTTGTCCGGGGCAGGCCGAACAGGATGATGCCGCCGAGCCCGAGCGAGCGTGCCAGCCGTGCCTGGTCGGCGGCCGCGGCGACCGGGAGCTGCGAGACGCCCGGCATCGTCGAGACGGGCCGGGCCTCGTCGAGCACCTCGTTGAAGAAGAGCGGCAGGACGAAGTCCGAGGGGGCGAGGGAGGTTTCGCGGACGAGGCTCCGGATGGCCGACGAGCGGCGGAGCCTGCGGGGTCGTTCGGTGGGGAACACGAGGGGCCACTGTAGAGCATCGACACGCTCGATGCTCTGCGAGAGCGCACAGCGATCTCGCCTCGGGGGGTGAATCGTCCGGGCTCTGCCCGGACGCGAGGCGTCCTCCTCGGGAGTGGCGCCTTTTTTTCGTGCGGGGAGGGGGATTGCATTTCCAAAAAGCGGATCCATTTCGTCGTCGCCATGAGCCAAGAAGCCCCCCCGACTCCCGAAGCTCCCCCCGCCGCGTCGCCTGCCGCCGTGGAGATGCCGTTCCAGGCGGAGGTGCAGCAGGTCCTCTCGCTCGTCATCAACTCGCTCTACGCGAACCAGGAGGTCTTCCTGCGCGAGCTCGTCTCGAACGCCTCCGACGCGCTCGACAAGGCCCGCTTCCTCGCCCTCACGCGCAAGGACGTGACCGAGCAGGAAGGTGAGCCCGCGATCACGATCAAGCTCGACGACGAGGCCCGCACCATCGTCATCGAGGACAACGGCATCGGCATGACGCGCGACGAGGTCGTCCAGAACCTCGGCACCATCGCGAAGAGCGGCTCGCTCGAGTTCTTGAAGGCGCACGCCGAGTCTCTCCGCGCGAGCCAGGACAAGGACTCTGCGGTCAAGCTCATCGGTCAGTTCGGCGTGGGTTTCTACGCCGCGTTCATGGTCGCCTCGCGGGTCGACGTGGAGACGCGCTCCATGCTCCCCGGCGCGGAGCCCGTGCTCTGGCGCTCGGGTGGATCGGGCACGTTCACGGTCGCGACGGGCGAGCGCGAGCACCCCGGCACGAAGATCACGCTGCACCTCAAGGAGGACACGCGCGAGTACACGAAGGCCTGGCGGATCAAGGAGATCATCCGCAAGTACTCGGACTTCGTCCACTTCCCGATCTCGGTGAACGGCGAGGTCGCGAACCGCAAGGCGGCGCTCTGGTCCTTGCCGAAGTCGCAGGTGACGGAGGAGCAACACGCCGAGTTCTTCCGGCACGTGACGGGCGGCTACGAGGGCGAAAAGCCGCTCTGGCACCTGCACGTCTCGATCGACGCGCCGGTGCAGTTCCAGGCGCTCCTCTACGTGCCCGAGAAGGCGCCGCCGGACCTCTTCCAGCGGGATCGCCGCGCCATCCGCCTCTACGCGAAGCGCGTGCTCATCGTCGAAGATTGCGACAAGGTCGCGCCGAGCTACCTGCGCTTCCTGCGCGGCGTGGTCGACTCCGAGGATCTTTCGCTCAACGTCTCGCGCGAGATGCTCCAGGAGGACAAGGCCCTGAAGCAGATCGAGACGCAGATCACGAAGCAGGTCTTGAAGGGCTTGAAGGAGCTCTCGGAGAGCGAGCCCGAGCGGTATGCGACGCTCTGGAAGGAGTTCGGCAAGGTCCTCAAGGAGGGCGTGTCGGTCGACTGGAAGAACAAGGACGCGATCGCGGACCTCTGCCGGTTCGGCTCGATGAACACGCCGGAAGCAGAGCTCATCTCGCTCAAGCAGTACGTCGCGGCGATGCCCGAGTCGCAGAAGGAGATCTACTACCTGACGGGCACGAGCCGCCGCTCGCTGGAGAAGAGCCCGCACATCGAGGCCTTCAAGAAGCACGGCTACGACGTCCTCTTCATGACGGAGCCCGTCGACGAGTGGGTCGTGCAAGGCTTGAACGAGTACGACAAGCGCCGCCTGCGCAGCATCTCGCACGGCGACATCGATCTCGGCGACAAGGACGAGAAGGCCGACGAGAAGGCCGGCGAGCAGATCAAGAGCGCGGTCTCCGCCGTGAAGGCCACGCTCGGCGATCGGGTGAAGGACGTGCGCGCCTCGCGTCGCCTCACCGACAGCGCGAGCTGCCTCGTCGCCGCCGAGGGGGATCTCGGCGTCAACATGGAGCGGATCATGCGCATGATGGGCGAGGACGCGCCCCAGGCGAAGCGGATCCTGGAGCTGAACCCCGAGAGTCCCATCGTGAAGAACCTGAGCGCGCTCGCCGAGAAGGATCCGAGCGCGGAGCCCATCAAGCTCTGGTCCGAGCTGCTCTACGAGCAGGCGCTTCTCGCCGAGGGCGTGGTGGTCGACCCGGCCAAGCTCGTGCAGCACATCCAGGACTTGCTCGTGCAAGCGACGAACGCGGCCGTCGCGCGCTAGTTTTTCTCGCGCTCCGTTCGTGCGAGCGCTTCGTCCTGATGCCTGGTTCGTCGTAGAGTGCCGACCATGGCGGTTCGGCTGCACATCAACATCGATCACGTCGCCACCGTGCGAAACGCGCGGGGCACGCGTTACCCCGATCCGGTCTTCGCCGCCGGCCTCTGCGAAGCGGCCGGCGCCGACGGCATCACCGCGCATCTGCGCGAGGATCGGCGTCACATCACCGACGACGACGTCACGCGCCTGCGCGCCTCGGTGAACACGCTTCTCAACCTGGAGATGGCCGTCACCGAGGAGATGATCGGCATCGCGTCGCGAGTTCGTCCCGACGTGATCACGCTCGTCCCCGAGCGGCGCGAGGAGCGCACGACCGAAGGCGGGCTCGACGTGATCGGTCAGCGCGCAGGCATCGAGGCCGCCGTGAAGATGGCCAAGGAGCGCGGGATCAAGGTGAGCCTGTTCATCGGCGCGGACGAGGCCATGGTCGAGGCCTCCGCGGCGCTCGGCGTCGCGCAGATCGAGCTGCACACGGGCGAGTACTGCCACGCCTCCGGAGAGCAAGCCGAGCACGAGCTCGATCGGCTGAAGCGCGCCGCCGCCCGCGGCGCGGCGCTCGGCCTCGAGATCGCCGCGGGTCATGGATTGACCCGGCACAACGTCGGGCCCGTCGTGGCCATCCCCGACCTCGTCGAGGTCAACATCGGCCACTCGGTCATCGCCGACGCCGTCTTCTTCGGGCTCGACCGCGCCGTGCGAGATCTTCGAAGGTCTATCGATCGCGGCGTACGAGGCCGTTCCCGATGATCCCTGTCCTCACGCGCGCGCAGATGCGCGCGTTCGACAAGTACGCGATCGAGACGTGCCACGTGCCCGGCGTCGTGCTCATGGAGAACGCCGGCCGCGGCGCCGCGGACGTCCTCTCCGCGATGATCGAGGCGCGCCGCCGCCCGGACGCGCCGAGCCGCGAGGCCGACGCGATCTCCGCCCGCGCCCGCTCCTTCCCGGTCCGCCACGTCCAGAGCCCCGGCCAGCCCGCCACGTACCCGCTCGAAGCGCGCGTCGTCGTCGTCTGCGGCACCGGCAACAACGGCGGCGATGGGTTCGTCGTGGCGCGCCACCTCTACGCGCGCGGCGCCGAGGTCGAGGTGTATCTCGCCGGCAAGAGCGAGAAGGTCACGGGCGACGCGCGCATCAACCACGACGCCTACATCGACCTCGGCGGCCGCTTCTTCGAGCTGCCCGAGGGAGCGAGCCTCGGCCCGCTGCACACGGCCCTCTCGCGCGCCGACTTCGTCATCGACGCCCTCTTCGGCACCGGCCTCGACAGGCCCATCGCCGGCCATCTCGCCGACGTGATCGCCGTCCTCAACGACGCGGCCGCCCGCTGCGTCGCGCTCGACATCCCCTCGGGCCTCGACGCCGACAGCGGCTCGCCGCTCGGCATCGCCGTGCGCGCCGACGACACCGTCACCTTCGGCCACCTCAAGATCGGCATGCTCACGCCCGAGGGCGCGCGCCTCTCGGGCAACGTGCACGTCGTCGACCTCGGCGTCCCCGACCCGCCGATCCTCGCCCACGTCGGGTTCGTCGCCGAGGTCATCCGCCGCGAGACCGTCGGCTCGTACTTCGCGCCCCGCGAGGCGAGCGTCCACAAACACAAGGCCGGCGACGTCCTCGTCGTCGCGGGCTCGCCCGGCAAGCTCGGCGCCTCGCTCCTCACGGCGCGGGCCGCCATGCGCGCTGGAGCCGGCCTCGTCACGATCGGCACCTGGCCCGAGGCCGCGACGTCACTCGAGTCCCGCGTCGTCGAGGTCATGACCACGCGGATCGACCCGAACCGCATCGGCCCCTCGCTCGACGCCGCGCTCGCCGGCCGCCGCACCGTCGCGATCGGCCCTGGCTTCGGCCTCGGACCGGAGGCGCGCGCGGCCGTGGATCACGTCGTCCTCGGCTGGGACGGCTTCAAGGTCGTCGACGCCGACGCCATCACCCACTTCGCGGGCCGGCCCGAGTCGCTCGCGCAAGCGAAAGGCCGCCTCGTCCTCACGCCGCATCCGGGCGAGCTCGGCCGCCTCCTCGGCCGCAGCGCCACCGCGATCGAGCAGGACCGCTTCGGCGCCGTCCGCGAGGCCGTTCAGCGCACGAACGCCACGGTCATCTTGAAGGGCGCCCGCACGATCATCGCCACGCCCGAGGGCCGCCTCTTCATCTGCATGGCGGGCAACCCCGCCCTCGCCACGGCTGGCTCCGGCGACGTGCTCACCGGCCTCATCGCCGCCTTCGCGTGCAGCATGTCCGCGGACGAAGCCGCCTGCGCGGGTGTCCTCGTCCACGCCCTCGCCGGCGACCTCTGGCGCGCCCGCACCGGCTGCGACCGAGGCCTGTTCGCCGGCGAGATCCCCGACCTCGTCCCGCAGATCCTCGCGGCCCTCGCCCGCGGCGGAGACCCTCTCGCGACCTGAAGGGCGGCCGTACGCCCGAACGATCCCCCGCCTTCCCACGACAGGTTGGCGCCTGGACACGCCCCGGTGTCGATTTGACACGTCCGGCGGACACTCGTCCCTTCCCCCCCTAATCATTCCGAGCACTTAGGGCTGGCCACCCCTGGGCACCTGCCTTGCGAAAGGCGGTGGTCACCAGGAGGTCACATCCCATGCTCGCCCAGGTCCTCGCCACCACGCCCGCCCCCTCGAAGTCTCTCCAGGCCAACTCGATCGAGGAGCTCCGCCGAGGCGTCGCCGCGATGGCCCCCGAGCTCTTCGGCCGCGCGCTTCGTATGTCGCGCTCCAGCGCCCTCGCCGAGGACCTCGTGCAGGACACCGTCGAGCGCGCCCTCCGCTTCGAGAACCAGTATCGCCCCGGCACGAACCTGAAGGCGTGGGTCCATCAGATCCTCTTCAGCGTCTTCATCACGAAGTGTCGCCGCAACCGCCGCGAGCGCCGTGCCCTCGACGTCCTCTATTCCGACCCGAACGCGTGGACGGCCGCGCCCGCGGTCTCCGAGATGACCGCTCTCTCGCCGCCCACGCTCCGCGCGCTCGAGGCCATCCAGCCGGTCTATCGCGAGGCCCTCATCCTCGTGGACCTCCAGGAGATGTCCTACAAGGACGCCGCCGAGAAGCTCGGTGTGCCCGTGGGCACCGTCATGAGCCGCCTCCACCGCGGCAGGCGCTCGCTCGCCAAGGCCCTCGAGGCGGATCGGGACGCGTCGCTTGTGCAGTGCAACATGTTGGAGTAGTTCGCTTCTCCGGGGCGCGCGCTACGTTGCGCCCGAGCCTCCCGGAGGATGCGATGACCTTGCCCGTTCCCGTGTACATCGTCGGCGCCGCTCGCACGCCCATCGGCGCCTTCCTCGGCGCCCTCTCGGCCCTGCCCGCCCCGCGCCTCGGCGCCGCTGCCATCGAGGCCGCGCTCAGCCGCGCGAAGGTCCCGGCCGATCGCGTCGGCGAGGTCTTCATGGGCAACGTCCTCGGCGCCGGCGTCGGCCAGGCCCCCGCGCGCCAGGCCGCCATCTACGCGAACATCCCGAAGAACGTCCCGGCGACGACCGTCGGCAAGGTCTGCGGCTCGGGCATGCAGGCCGTGATCCTCGGCGCCAAGAGCATCGCGCTCGGCGACGCCGAGATCGTGGTCGCCGGCGGCATGGAGTCGATGTCGAACGTGCCGTACTACCTCACGCAGGCGCGTAACGGCTACCGCATGGGGGACAACAAGATCGTCGACGGCATGATCCACGACGGCCTGTGGGATCCCTACGGCAACTTCCACATGGGCAACGCCGGTGAGCTGTGTGCCAAGAAGTACGAGTTCTCTCGCGAGGCCCAGGACGAGTTCGCCAAGGAGAGCTTCCGTCGCGCCCTCGCCGCGCAGAAGGAAGGCCTGTTCGACGCGGAGATCGTGCCCGTCAACGTCCCGCAGAAGAAGGGCGACGCCGTGGTCGTGAAGCTCGACGAGGGCCCGCCCGCCGGCAAGCCCGACAAGATCGGCACGCTCAAGCCCGCGTTCCAGAAGGACGGCACCATCACCGCGGCGAACGCCTCCTCGATCAACGACGGCGCCTCGGCGCTCGTGCTCGCCAGCGAGAAGGCCGTGAAGGAGCTCGGCCTCGAGCCGCTCGCGCGGATCGCCGGCTACGGCGGCGCCGCCCAGGAGCCCGAGTGGTTCACGACGGCGCCCGCGGCCGCCATCGAGAACACGCTCGCCCGGACCAAGCTCACGAAGGAGCAGATCGACGTCTGGGAGATCAACGAGGCCTTCGCCGTGGTCACGCTGGCCGTGAACAAGCTCGTCGGCATCGACAACGCCCGCGTCAACGTGCGCGGCGGCGCCGTCGCGCTCGGCCACCCGATCGGCGCGACGGGCGCGCGCATGCTCACCACGATGATCCACGCGATGAAGGATCGCGGCGACAAACGCGGCCTGGCGACGTTGTGCATCGGCGGTGGCGAGGCGCTCGCCGTCGTCCTCGAGCGGTAGAGACATGGGGCGGCCGTGGCGTGTCACGCTGGGCGTCGAGCGTTTTCCCGCGCTCACGCCCACCTTGCCTCCCGCCACCCACACGAACAGCTACGCGCTGGGCGAGCGGGAGGTTTTGCTCGTCGAGCCGGCAACGCCGTTCGATGACGAGCGGCGTGAATGGCTCGCGTGGGCGCGCTCCCTTTCGAGCCACGGCCGCCACCCCATCGGCATCGTCCTCACCCATCACCACGCGGATCATGTGGGCGGCGCCTCGTTTTTCGCGGACGAGCTCCGCCTGCCGCTGCTCGCGCACCGCGAGACGGCCGCGCGCCTCGCCGGGGAGGTCCGGATCGATCGCTACATCGAGGATGGCGAGCGGATCGTCCTCGCCGGCCCACGCACCATGCCGCTCCGTGTGCTCCACACCCCGGGCCACGCGCCGGGCCACGTCTGCCTCCTCGACGAGGACACGGGGGCCGTGATCGTCGGCGACATGGTCGCGAGCGAGGGTACGATCCTCATCGAGCCCGTGGACGGCGACATGATCGAGTACCTCGCGCAGCTCGATCGCCTCGCGGGTTTGTCCGCTTCGGTCGCGCTGCCCGCGCACGGCGAGCCCATCGACGAGCCGACCACGCTCTTCCGCCGTTACATCACGCATCGCCTTGCGCGTGAGGCCAAGGTCGTCGCGGCGTTCGCCTCGATGCCTCCCGAGGGCGCGAGCCTCGATGCGCTCCTGCCCGTTGCGTACGCCGACACGCCGCCTTTCCTCTGGCCCCTTGCGCGGATGAGCCTCGAAGCGCACCTCGTCAAGCTCGTGCGCGAGGGGCGCGTCCTGCGGACTTCGTCGGGCGATTATCGCCTCGCTCCCGGCTCCTGACGCGCCGTCCCAAACCCGACAGGGGTTCCCCGCCGCGGCGCTTCGGCCTAAGCTCGCCGCGGGGTTTCATGCGCCGCGCCCTTGCCTTCACCGCGATCGTGGTTGCCGCGAGTGCCTCGGCGCGCGTGGCGGAGGCCCAGGTCCGGGTCGCGACGTTCGAAAAACCGGCGGTCGCGCTCGATCTTTATGGGTGGGTCTCGCCGCGCGTGACGATCGCGCCGGTGACTCCGTTCGGGGACCCAGACGTCGACGTCCAGTTCTCCGTACCGCAGGCGCGGTTTGGCGCCGTCGCGACGCTCGGGCGCTGGGCCACGATGCATACGGAGATCGACCTCGCGCCGGTGGCCGGTGCCGTCCCGGCGCCTCCGTGGCTGCTCGACGCGTACGCCGTCGTCACCCCGCATCGCAGCCGCTTCTTCGGCATCGACGTCACGCTCGGCCGGTTTCGCGTGCCGATCAGCCGGCAGAACTTGATCCAGCCCATCGGCCTGCAGACGCCCGAGCTCGCGGGGGCCATCTCGGCGATGATCCCCGGCCGGCAGCTCGGCGGCATGCTCGGCGTCGACTTTCTCGAACGAAAGATTCGCCTGCTCGCGGGCGTCTACAATGGCGGGTGGGGCACTTCGTTTCCGCTCGGGGCCCCGTTCAATCTTACGTTCGAGGTCGACAAACCGTGGCTCCTTTACGCGGGGCGAATCGAGCTCCAGCCGCTCGGCCCGGCGCCGTCGTTCGAGGGAGACCTTCGGCCGACCTCCCAGAGGCGCAAGCCGGTCTTGTCGATCGGCGCGAGCGGGCTCCGCACGAAGGTATCGTATCGATACCAGGAGCCGCCGCAGGGAGGGGGCTCGACGACCCTCGCGGGCGACTCCGAGGGACTCGCGGCAGGCGCCGACGTTGGCTTCTGGTACGCCGGCGCCTCGTTTTATGGGGAGATCCTTTATCGGGTCCAAGACGGGAACCCACCGCCCGGGGCGCAGGGATCGGAGCCTGACGACATTCGCTGGCTCGTGACCTCCGCGCAACTCGGGTATTTTTTGCCGTTCGGGCTCCTCCGCGAGCACGTCGAGCTCGTCGCGCGGGCGCAATATCGTGACATCGACCTGCTTGGCGCGGGGTACGCCATCGGCGGCGGGGTGAACGGCTTTTTCGATCGCGGGCACCGGCTCAAGGCGCAGCTCTTCTACGATGTGGGTTTCGAAGGCGCACGCGTGATGCTCCAGGCAACGGCAGGCTTCTGACGAGGGAGATGGCTTCATGAAGAAAACGATCGCTTCGTATGCATTCGGCCTCGCCGGCCTCGCGAGCCTCGCCGGCCTCGCGCTCCTCGCGCCTGCCTGCGCGGACGAGCCGAACCAGAACCCGCCGCCGCCCGAGCCCAACATCGAGCGCTTCCAGCCCGAGGGCTGCGATTTCGAGATCGCGACCCGCCCCGAATATCTCAATTTCCAGCGCGGCAGCGCCAAGGTGTCGGCCGCGCCCGACATCCGCCGCGTCCGCCTCGGCCTCGGCGGCAACGTCGAGCTCGATGCCCCGGGCCGCGCCGACCCCGCGACCTCCGCGGGCTTCGGCTGGCAGACCGACCCGGAGACCCTCGCCAGCGAGATCCAGTGGGGCACCACGCCCGACCCGTCGACCTGGCCCGCCGCGAATCGCAAGAATGGCGTCACGTGGGTGACCCCGGAAGGCCTCTTCGCCCCGCAAGGCGACGATCGCATGCACGAGGCCTACCTCTGCGGCCTGAGCCCGGCGACGACCTATTATTATCGTGTCGGCGGCGGCCCTGCGGGCAAGGAGGTCTGGAGCGAGGTCCATTCCTTCACGACCACGCCGAAGGATCCCAATGTCGAGGTCGTCCTCGGCGTCTCGGGCGACGCGCGCGGCCAGGACAACCAGGCCTGGCGCCTCATCCAGCGCCGCATGATGAAGGCCGGCGTCACGGCCCAGCTTTTCTCGGGCGACATGATCAATTTCGCCACCGACCAGGGCGAATGGCACAAGTGGCTCGATCTCGCGGCGAAGGACGCCGACGACAGCCTCCTCACGCTCGGCCAGATCCTCACCCTCTCGACGCACGGCAACCACGAGAACCACACGACCCATTTCTACAGCAGCGTGGTCCTCCCCCAGGACACCACGAAATTCCCCGATTACACCGAGCTCTTTTATTCGGTCGACATCGGCCCGGTCCACGTCGTGGTCGTCGACGACTTCTGGATCACGTCTCCGACCGGAAAACCCGAATACGCGCCGATGCTGAAGGCGTGGCTCGAGAAGGACCTCGAGGCGGCGCACGCGAATCGCGCGAACGTGCCGTGGATCGTCGGCATGCACCATCACGCCGAGTTCTCCTCCTCGTCGCACGGCACCGATTCGGACGTGCTGCTCGGGCGGCAGTTCTTCGTGCCGATTTGGGACCAGTACCAGGTCGACCTCATGGTCCTCGGCCACGACCACAACTACGAGCGCACGAAGCCGCTCACCGGCCCGCTCGCCGAGGGCACGCTCGAGCCCGTCGTTCAGGCGCCGCCCGCGAAGGGCACCGTCTACATGGTTTGCGCCGGCGCGGGCGCCGATGCGTATGGCGCCGGAACCAGCGTGTGGACCGACAAGAGCGCGGCCTACGACAGCAAGACCGTCTTCGGCTTCTACTCGTTCCTCAAGGCCAACAAGACCTCGCTGACCATCGAGTCGCACGAGATCCGGCCCGACGAGACCGACCCGATCATCGACACGTACACCCTCACCAAGTGATTCAAGCCGCCCCGGGCGCTCCCACGCGCGCGCCGATGCGCCGCGCGAGCGCTCCCGTTCGCCCTTGCGCTACTGCAACTCGTTTGCTACTTGTTTCGCGTTGCTTTTGCGGAGGTGATTCAAGTGATGCGAATGTGCGGGATCCGTGCGCAGCTCGTCGCCCTCTCGAGCGCGGCCCTCTTCGTCGTCGGCTGCGGCGGCGAGGACGGCGCGACGGCCGAGAAAGGCTCGGCCCAGATCTTCGTCGAGGCCGAAGACACCATCCCGAACGGCCTCGCCGCCGGCATGGGCGAAGAGGACATCCAGGACGGCTGGAGCGTCGACTACGAGCGCTTCCTCATCACGATCGGCAACATCCGCACCTCCCGCTCCGACGCGACCGAGACGCTCACCGCGCCCGACGTCTACGTCCTCGACCTGAAGAAGGTGCCCGCGGGCGGATACGTCGTGGCGACGTTCGAGGACGTGAGCGCGACCCGCTGGGACCGCTTCGGCTTCGACCTGCCGAACGCCAAACCCGGCGCCAAGGGCCTCGGGGACACGGCCGAGGCCGACGTCACGCTGCTCGTCGACAACGGCTATTCCCTCTACATCGAGGGCACGCTCGACAACGGCACCACGCAGAAGACCTTCCGCTGGGGCCTCGCCGCCGGCACTTCGTACGATGACTGCGCCACGGAGGACGAGATCCCCGGCTTCGCGGTCCCGGCCGGCGGCACCGTGCCGGTCAAACCCACGATCCACGGCGATCATTGGTTCTTCAACAACATCACGGCCGGCGCCGAGGTCACGGCGCGCTACGCGCAGTACATCGCCGACGCGGACGCGAACAACGACGGCGAGACCACGCTCGACGAGCTGAAACAGACGAAAGCCGCCGACGTTTTCCCGCCCGACAAGTACAGCCTCGCCGGCGTCCCGATCGAGACCGCATACGACTACGTGCTCGCCCAAGCGCGCACGCTCGGCGACTACCAGGGCGACGGCGAGTGCCCGACGCGCAAAGTTCTCCCCTGAACGCGCGCTCGGCCCAGCCCGAACCCCCTGGGCCCTCGTCCGGATCGGTGCTATTCCGGCCCCCGTGCGCGATCCCTACGATGTGCTCGGCGTCGACCGCTCGGCGACGCAGGACGAGATCAAGAGCGCCTTCCGCAAGCTCGCCGCGCAGCACCATCCGGACAAGAACCCGGGTGACGATGGGGCGCATCAGCGCTTCAAGGAGATCAACGCGGCCTACCAGATCCTCAGTGATCCGCAGAAGCGCGCCGCGTTCGATCGCTTCGGCCCGATGGGCGTCGGCGGCGCCGCGCAGCCGGGCAGCCCCTTCGGCGGCGCGGGCTACGTCGATCTGAACGACCTCAACATCGACGGTCTCTTCGGCGATCTGCTCGGTGCGCTCGGCATCAAGGTCGGCGACCGCGGCAACCTCCAGAAAGAGATCCGCATCAGCTTCGAGGAAGCCGCGTTCGGCTGCACGAAGGAGATCACGTACGAGCGCGTCGAGCCCTGCGGCGACTGCGGCGGTGTCGGCGCGGCGAAGGGCACGCAGACCGAGCGCTGCAGCCTCTGCCTCGGCCGCGGCCGCGTCCGCATGCAGCAGGGCGTCTTCCCGATCGCGATCGAGCGCCCGTGCACGCGCTGCCGCGGCACGGGCCGCATCGTGCTCGATCCGTGCAAGAACTGCCGCGGCGCGGGCGTCATCGCGAAGTCACGCACGATCGAGGTCACGATCCCCGCGGGCATCGAGAACGGCGCCACGCGCCTCGTCGAGCGCGGCGGCAACTGCACGCGCCCCGATCGCGCGCCGGGCGACCTCGAGCTCACGATCCGCGTCGCTCCGCATGAGTTTTTCCGCCGTGTCGGCGACGATGTCGTCTGCTCGCTCCCGATCTCCTTCCCGGTCGCCGCGCTCGGCGGCGAGGTCGAGGTCCCCACGCTCGAAGGCAAGGGCAAGCTGCGCATTCCCGCGGGCACGCAGCCGGGCTCGGTGCTCCGCGTCAAAGGCAAGGGCATCGTGCGCCGCGTCATGGGCGGCCGGGGCGATCAGCTCGTGGAAATCGGGGTCGAAGTGCCGACACGGCTCACGGACGAGCAGAAGGAGCTCATCACCCAGTTCGCGTCGACCCTGGGCGAGGCGCCGCAAGAGCCCGAGCGTGAGACTTTCATGGACAAGTTGAAGAACCTTTTTGGGTAGGCTTGTCGTTCGAGCGGCGTGGCCCAAACGACCACGCCAGCGCTCCTCGATCCGACCGAGACGAAGACGAGAATGAGCAAGCCCATGTCCAAGTTCATCGACGTGCTGAGCGACTCCACGGGGGAGACTGCGGAGAAGGTCGTCCGCGCAGCGCTTCTCCAGTTCCCGCAGGCGGGCGTACAGATTCGCCTGCACACGCGTGTGCGTACGAAGGAAGTCGCGCGTCCGGTGCTCGAGCGCGCCGCGAAGGAGGGCGCGCTGCTCGTGTTCACCGTCGTGAGCCCCGAGCTGCGCGAGTTCATCCACTCGGCGACGGCGGAGCTACGCATCGAGGCGATCGACGTGATCGGCTCGCTCATCGGCAAGCTCGGCACGTTCCTCGATCGCGAGCCGATCAACCTGCCGAGCGCGATGCTGCCGCTCAGCGACGAGTACTTCCGTCGCATCGAGGCCGTCGAGTTCGCCGTGAAGAGCGACGACGGCAAGGAGCCGCGCAACTTCCGCAAGGCCGACATCATCCTCGTCGGCGTCTCGCGCACCTCGAAGACGCCGCTGTCGACGCTGCTCGCGCAGCGCGGCCTCAAGGTCGCGAACCTCCCGCTCGTGCTCGGTGTTCCGCTCCCGCACGAGATCGAGGAGGCGCCGAGCGATCGCATCGTCGGCCTCACGATCGGCCTCGATCAGCTCTGCGAGATCCGCCAGGCGCGCCTGCGCCAGCTCGGCATGCCCCCCGAGACGAATTACGCGATGCGGGAGCATGTCCGCACGGAGCTCGACTTCGCGCACAACATCTTCCGCGCGCATCCCGAGTGGCCCGTCGTCGATGTCACGGGCCGAGCGATCGAGGAGACGGCCGTCATCATCCTGGAGAGCATCCACGAGCGGAACCGCGCCGCCCACTGAAGCGCATCGCGCGCCCGATCGCTCTTGTGCCTGACGTGGCGCGGGGCGGATAATCGGGCGCATGACTTCAGCCGGGCTCAAGCACACAGCTTTCGTTGCATTCGCGTTTCTCCTCGTTCCGGGGATCCTCGCGGTGTCCTGCTCTGCGACATCGGGCCGAAACGAGTTCGGCGACGGAGGCGCCGGAGGCGAAGGAGCGAGCGGCCCGGGTGGGCCCGGCAGCGGCGGCTCGGGTGGCGACGTCTTCGTCGGCCCCGGCGGCTCCGGCGGGGGCGGCGGTGGTGATCCCGGCGTCGATCCCAAGACGTGCGAGGAAGCTGCGGCGGCGCGCACGTACATCGGCTGTGACTTCTGGCCCACGGTCGTCGCGAACAACGTCTGGTCGATCTTCGACTACGCGGTCGTCGTGGCGAACACGGGGGACGAACCTGCTGACGTCACGGTCACGCGTGGCGCCACGACCGTCGCCACCGCGACCGTGGGGGCGAACGACCTCGCGAAGATTTACCTCCCGTGGGTCCCCGAGCTGAAGGGCCCGGACGCCGACGCGTGCGGCAGCGCCACGCCGCTCTCGAACACAGTGCGCGTGCAGAACGGCGCCTACCACCTCGTCACCACGCGCCCCGTCACGGTCTACCAGTTCAACGCGCTCGAGTACGGCCCGCAGGGCGGCCCGCCGGGCAAGGACTGGAGCGCGTGCCCCGGCGCGCAGTGCCTCAACGACTGTTTTTCCTATAGCAACGACGCCTCGCTCCTCCTGCCGAGCACGGCCATGACCGGCAACTACCGCGTCACGGGCATCGGCGGCTGGCCGGCGGCGAACATGGGCTCGTACTTCGCGGTCACGGGCACGCAAGACGGCACGAACGTGCAGGTCAAGCTCTCCGGGGCGGGTGAGATCGTCGCGGGTGGCGGCATCCCGAGCACGGGTCCGAACGGCCTCGCGTCGTTCACGGTGAACCGAGGCGAGGTCGTCGAGGTGGTCTTCGCGCCGGACGCCGACCCCTCCGGCTCGCAAATCTTCGCGACCAAGCCCGTGCAGGTCATCGCGGGCGTCCCGTGCATCAACGTCCCGCTGGAGAGCGGGTACTGCGATCACATCGAGGAGTCCGTCTTCCCGGCCGAGACGCTCGGCAAGCGGTACATCGTGACGGTCCCGACCTCGCCGGGCGGCGGGCCCGTCGGCCACGTCGTCCGCATCTACGGCAACGTCGACGGCACGAAGCTCACGTATGCGGGCGAAATCCCGCCGGGCGCGCCGCTCAGCATCAACGCGGGCCAGGTCTTCGACCTCGGCCAGGTGAACGTCAACTTCGAGATCACGGGCGATCACGAGTTTGCCGTCGGCACGTTCCAGCTCGGCTCCTCGATCATCGACCCGTTCAGCGCCGAGCCGAAGGGCGATCCGGACGCGAGCCTCTCGACGGCGGTGGAGCAGTTCCGCTTGAAGTACGTCTTCCTCGCGCCGAACGATTACGACGAGAGTTACGTCGATGTCGTCCAGCCGGTCGGGGCGAAGCTCGTGCTCGATGGCCAGCCGGTGGCGCAGACGCCGCAGCCGATCAGCTCGGGATACGGCATCGTGCGCCTCCCGCTCGGGTCTGGAAACAACGGCGCGCACGTGCTCACCGCGACGGAGGCTGTGGGCATTCAGGTGATGGGGTACGGCGCGCAGACGAGTTACCAGTATCCGGGTGGCCTGAACCTCGCGACCATCGCCCCGCCCCCGCCCCCGCCCAAGTGATCGTCGGGAAAATCAGTTATTCTCCGACGCACTGTGTCTTCACGCAGAGCGTTCGTCTTGAGCATAGGGCTTCTGGGGGTCGTCCTTGCAGGGCTCGTGGCGTGTGAGCGTCCCAAACCTCCGCCGCCCGATGTGGATGGCGGACATGGCGGCGAGGGGGGTTGTCCCGTACGACCCCCCGAGCCGCTCTTCGTCCTCGACATCCGCGCGGACGGCGAGCCCCTCCCGCCGGATCTTCGTATCGTCGTCGAGTGGAGCGCCGGGGACGAACCGCCGTTCGTCCTGTCCGACGCGACCACGTGGAAGACGCTCGACGACGGTGCCAATTTCGTCTGCAACCTCGATCGCGACAAGCCGCCGCCCACCGACCTTGCCTCGCTTGCATGCGAGCTCTGGACGAGTGGCCCGGTGAACGTCGTCGTCACGGCCGATGGTTTCGAGCCACACGCCGAGACGCTTCAGCCTGCGATGAGCGAGCTCTGCGGCACACCGACGCCGATGGAGGTGGCCATCCTGCTCTCGCGTGCGAAGATGGACGCCGGCGCGACGCCCTGAAAGGAAGGCGAAGGAGCGGATGGCTTCTCGTGGCGGCGGCAGGTTGATCCCCCGCATCGTCTACGGGGTCACGGGCACGTTGTTCGGAGGCGCGGTCATTCTCGCGGGCCGGCGGCTGTATGGCGACCGCGTGATCCATCGGCGTTGGCGTGCGCTTTTGCCTCGGCCGACCGAGGGACGCTTCGATCCTCGCGAGCTCGACGACTTCCCCGAGCCTGTGGCCCGTTACTTCCGGCATGCGCTCGCCGAGGGGGCGCCTCTCGATCCGGCCGTGCGCCTCGCGATTCAGGGCGAGATGCGCCTGTCGCCGACGGACGCGTGGCGACCGATGGAGGCCGAGGCGCTCCTCGCGCCGCCGCGCGGGTTCGTCTGGAAGGCCACGGTGGGCGCCGGGCGTGGCCGCTTCGTGGGGTACGACTGGCTCGAGGGCGAGGACGCGGGCACCGAGTTTTATGCGATCGGCGCGGTCCCCGTGGCGCATGCGCGGGGGCTCGACGTGCGCCGTTCGGCGGCGGGCCGGCTTGCGCTCGAATCGATCCTCTCGCCGGCGGCGCTGCTCCCTTCGCGTGGCGTGCGCTGGGAGGTCGAGGGCCCTGACGCGATCCGCGCCACGCTCCGCATCGCGGGCGAGCCGTACACCGTGGCGATCTTGATCGACGACGCGGGCCGGGTGCGTTCGGCGAGCCTTCTGCGCTGGTCGAACCAGACCAAGGACAAGCGCTTCACGTGGATCCCGTTCGGGGTCGAGGTCGACGAGGAGTGCAGCGAGGGCGGCCTCACCATTCCTTCCCGTGTCCGCGTGGCGTACTGGCACGGCACGGATCAGCGGTTCGAGTTTTATCGTGCCGAACAGCGGATCGTCCCCCTGGGTGGATGAATATTTACCCACCCGGTCCGTTCTTGATCCATCCCCGTATGTTGCGTCTCCTGACGTCCCGGCCCGTAACGGCGAAAAATCGCGAGGATACGGTAATTTCTCGCGACCGTTCCGGATGTGCGGCGGGCGTTGACGTCTGGCACGGGACGTGCTGAAACGGAATCACGTAGGAGGACGGTCGTCATGAAGAAAGCCCTTTCGCTCGCTGCTGTTGCTATCCTTGCTTTTGCTGGCGCCGCATTTGCGGGCGACAAGTACGACCTCAAGGTTTCGCCCGCGTCTGCCAAGTCCGGCAGCAAGGCGACGGCGGTCGTGACCGTCAAGGCGAAGGGCGCGTATCACGTCAACCTCGAGTACCCGCACAAGCTCGTTCTCAAGGCGCCGGACGGCGTGACGGTCGAGAAGGCGAAGCTCGTCGCCGCCGACGCGAAGGTTTCGAAGGAAGAACTGAGCTTCACGGTGGTCGCGACGGCCGCCGCGCCGGGGAAGAAGACCATCGAGGCCGAGCTCAAGGGCGCGGTCTGCACGGACACGACGTGCGAGCCGTTCACCGAGACGGTCTCGATTCCCGTCGACGCGAAGTGAGGTTTCCGCGGTGCTCTCCGGAGCACGCGTGAAATGAAAAAGCGCCGCCCCCCTCGGGCGGCGCTTTCGTTTTCGAAGCGCGGGGAAAAACGCGGCTCAGGCCGGCGCGATGACGAGCCCCTCGCCGCTCGGGAGCGCGGGCGCCGGTTTGCCGGCCATGATGGCGCGAATCGCCTCCATGTCCGCGGCCGAGGGACGGCCCCAGCCAGGCTGATACTCGAAGACCGCGGACGCCGGGCGTGCGTGGAGCCGATCGTCGAGGATGTCCAGCTCGTCGAGGGTCACCAGCGCCGGATGCGGCACGCCGCAGGCCCGCGCGAGCTGGAGCAGCTCCTTGCGCAGGGCGGTCACGTAATTCGCGAATCGAGCCGCCTTGTCCGTCGGGTCGAGCCCACGCACGAGCCAGCGGTTTTGCGTGGCGACGCCCGTGGGGCAATGGCCCGTGTGGCACTCCTGCGCCTGGATGCAGCCGATCGAGAGCATCGCCTCGCGCGCGACGTTCACCATGTCGCAGCCGAGCGCGAACGCGAGCAGCGAGGCGTGCGGGAAGCCGAGCTTGCCCGAGCCGATGAAGACCACGTCCTCGGCGATTCCGGCCTCGGCGAAGATGCGATAAATGCGGCTCATCCCGATCTTGAAGGGCAACGCCACGTGGTCGCTGAACACGAGCGGAGCCGCGCCCGTGCCGCCCTCGCCGCCGTCGATCGTGATGAAATCGACGCCCCGATCGCCGCGGCCCATGAGCTTCGCGAGCTCGTGCCAGAATTTCTCCTGGCCGACGGCCGATTTGATCCCCACGGGCAGGCCCGACGCCTCGGCGAGTTTCTCCGCGAAATCGAGCAGCTCGTCGGCCGAGGAGAACGCCGTGTGCGCGGCGGGGCTGATGCAGGTTTCTCCGATCGGAATGCCGCGGATCTTCGCGATCTCGGATGTCACCTTCGCGCCGGGCAACACGCCGCCGAGGCCGGGCTTCGCGCCCTGGCTCAGCTTGATCTCGATCATGCGGATCTGCGCCGACGCGACCGTCTCCAGGAATCGCTCCATGCTGAAGCGTCCTTTCTCGTCGCGGCAGCCGAAATACCCCGTGCCGATTTGCCAGACGAGGTCCCCGCCGTGCCGGTGGTGCGGCGATACGCCGCCTTCGCCGGTGTTCTGCATGCAGCCCGCGATCTTCGCGCCGCGGTTGATCGCCTCCACGGCCGCGCCCGAGAGCGAGCCGTAGCTCATCGCTGACGAGTTGATCACCGAATTCGCGCGGAATGCCTTTTTCCGGTTCCGCTTGCCGCCGAGCACCTTCGCGCAGGGCACGCGGTAGCCCGGGTCGTAGCCGGGCTCGCCCGCGTGCAGCTCCGGCAGCGGGAAAGCCGCGTGCTTGACGATGAGGTAGTTCGGGCTCTGCTCGAGGTCGTTGTCCGTGCCGAACCCGAAGTAGTTGTTCTCTTTTTTCGCCGACGAGTAGATCCAGCGGCGCTGGTCGCGGCTGAAGGGGCGCTCCTCGTCGTTGTTCGTGACGATGTATTGCCGGAGCTCCGGCCCCACCGCTTCGAGCATGTAGCGGAAATGCCCGATGATCGGGAAATTACGCAGGATCGCGTGTTTCTTTTGCGTCACGTCGTAGATCGCGACGGCGACGACGAGGACGGCGAAGACGGCCAGGATGATCCACACGGGCGGGCTACCTCCGGGGCTCGGGCCAGGCTACCGCTTCTCGGGAGACGGTGTCGAGGGTGCCTTTCGCGCGAGCTCGCCCTCGATCCTCACGAGCGCCTCGTCGATCCAGCGCTCCACGGTGCGCGGGAAAGGCCACATCCAGCCATAATCCGGCCCCGTGAAGCGCCGCACGATCTCCGCCCGCAGCGCGGGGCCGCGGGCCGCGGCGAGGCCCTCGATCTCGGCGACGGCGCGCAGCGTCTCCTCGTAGGCCTCCCACTCGAGGCGGGCGCGGAACCAGGAGAGGCCCATCGGCACGGGCAGGATGCCGTAGAAGAGGACCATGATCACCCAGCCGTACCGCTCGAATTGCGCGACGTGCACGGCCTCGTGGCGGAGGATTTCGAGCGCGCGGGTGGGCTCCCAGTCGTCGAAATCGTCGGGCACGTAGATCGTGTGGCCGAGCGTGGTCACGTAATGGGTGAGGTACTTGTTCTGCCCGCCGAATGTCACGGCCCAGAGCGCCGTGCCGGCGGCCCGCTGGTGCCAGTATTCGGATTTTTTGACGACCCGGATCGGGCGGGACTGCCGGGCGAATCGTTCGAGCAGGCGCGCGAGCTCGTCGCGCGCTCTTCGATCGGCGATGTGCGTCGGCTTCACGCGCCCCCTTTCGGCAGCTTCACGTCGAGCTTGCCGAGACGCGCGAGCAGCGCTCCCCGGTCGTCCATCGCCGTGCCGAGCAGCGCCCGCGCGGCCTCCTCGTCGAGCGCCGGGACGGTCTTCGCCGCGAAGCGTGATTCTTCCGCGGCCGGGATCTTGAAAATCAGGTGGTAGACGCCGCTATTCGAAACCGCGAGCACGCAGGGTTTTTCCTGCACGTCGAGCAAGCGGAGGATCGCCGCGGCCAGAAATCCCGCGGCCGCGCGGGCGAACGCGCCGCCGCGGTAGGAGAGCGAGACGTGATGCTCGTGGCCGTCCTTCTCGTCTGCCTTCGCGACCGTGTACGCGACGGCGATATCGGCGGACGTGACGAACGCATTGCCCTCGGCGAACGGATCCGCGGGCGGCCCTTTCCCCACGCCCGCGAGCGCGGCCTGCTTCGCGCGGCCGAGCCCGCGCGAGAGCTCCATCAGGTGGTCCGGGGAGAACAGCCGATCGTAGCGCGGCCGCTTCTGCGCGAGCCGGTAGATCAGGAACACCACGAGCCCGATGAGCAACCATTTCAGCATCGGGACTTGCGCCTCCGCGCCCATGCGCCGAGACAAACCATCGCGGCCGCGGCGAGTGGCAGCGCGGGGGAATCGCTCGCAGCGTCGAGGTCAACCGAGCAGATGCCGCCGCGGCGGCGGCCCGGGGCGCTCACGCCGGAGGTCGTCTTCGTCATGCACGTGCCCACAATTTCCTGCGTCGTGCCCGGGGTGAGGCAGCCTTTGTCCTCGTTCACGTGGCTCACGGCCTCGCGAAAGCTGCGCCCCGATCCCGGCGTGCGGATGACGCCCGGTGCGACGCACGCGCGCACCTCGACGCACTCCTGTCCCGGCCCGCAGGGGTTTCGGTCGCGGGCGTTGCACACCTCCATCAAGCAGCAAGGCCGACCGCCGGCGCAGACGCCGCCTTCCGACCCGGTGACGGGGCAGTGGTCGGGCGCGCAGCCCGTCCCGGCGTGCCCCGTGATGCCATGCGTGCCGGAGGGACAGGAGGTCGGCGCGGGCGGGAGGGCGTCCGCGAGCGCGCGCGAGGGCAGGGCGAGCGCTGCGACGAGCGCGAGGAGAGCCGCCGATCGCACCTTCGTTCGTTCCATCGCGAGGCATCGTGCGGGTCCTCGAAGAATTCGTCAACGCGCGCGGAGGCCTCGTACGTCGAAGCGGCCATGGCTGCATCGCCTCGCGCCTCGCTCCTCCTTCGCATGGCCACGGTGACGCTCTCCCTCGGCGTCCTCGGTGTCCTCGTCACGCAAGCCTCGCTCTCGACGGGCTGCTCTCGCAGCGAGCCCCCGGCGGCCTCGGCCGTCCCCGAGCCCCGCGCCGCGGTCCCGCCGCCCGCGCCCTCCGCCGCGCCTGCCGCGTCCGCCGTCGCGCCGGAGTTCACGGGCTCGCTCGACGTGGGCGACGAGATGTTCGGCACGACGAAATCGGGGAAGATGTTCCGGCCCAGTTCCCAGGCCTCCGCGGCCCTGAAGGGTGAGTCAGGCATTCTTCAAAACGTGCCGCCTTCGAACAACGCGGCCCCCTCGAAGGCCCATGCCCCGCGCTGAGCTCTTGCAAGCGCTCGACGCGCTCTGGGCCGCGCTCGCGAGCCTCGCGGTGCTCGTGGTGATGTTCGTCCCGCTGGAACGGGTTTTTCCGGCCAGACACCAGCGGATCTTCCGTCCTGCCGTGGGGCTCGACCTCTGCTTCTTTTTCGGGCAATACCTCGTCTGGAACGCCCTCGCGATTTTCATCGCGCGCACGGCCTCCACCTGGATCGGCGGCTACCTCCCCGAAGGCCTCCGAGGGTTTTTCGTGGCGCAACCCTTCTGGCTCCAGGCCGTCCTCGTTGTCCTGCTCGGCGACGTCTGCGTCTACTGGTACCACCGCGCTTGCCACGGTTTCGATTTTCTCTGGCGCTTCCACGCCGTGCATCACACGAGCGAGCACCTCGACTGGGTCGCGGCGCATCGCGAGCACCCGGTCGACGGCGTCCTCACGCAGCTCGCGACGAACTTGCCGGCGCTCTTGCTCGGCTTCTCGCCGCGGGCGCTCGCGGGGTTCATCGTCTTCCGGGGCGCGTGGGCCATCTTCATCCATTCCAACGTGCGCCTGCCCCTCGGCCCGCTGAAATGGCTCCTCGGCGCGCCCGAGCTCCACCACTGGCACCACGCGCGCCTCGAACGCACATCGCACAACTTCGCGAACGTCGCGCCGCTGCTCGACGTGATCTTCGGGACGCACCATTGCCCCAAAGACGAAGAGACGTACGATCTCGGCGTCCTGTTCGCCGCGCCGAAAAGTTACCTCGGGCTGCTCCTCGCGCCGTTCTTGCCGGCTACCGCGTCGGTTTCCGCAGAAACATCGTCTGCGTCGCGTACGCCGTGAGTTTTCCGTCGGCGCCCCACACCTCCGCCTCCGCCGTCGCATAACCTGCACGCGCTCGCCGCGCCCACACGCTCACGAGTTGCCATTCGCTCGCCGTGGGGTCGAGGAAATGCACCGTGAGATCGAGGCTCGGCGCGTGGAAATGCGGGCCCTCCGGGCCGAGCTTCTGGCGCAGGGCCGGCGGCATGAGGTCCGCGATCGGCGGGATCGCGAACGGATCGAGCGTGCCGTCCGCGAGGCGTTGCGGGATCTTGTAACGCATCCACCGCCCATAACGAGCCGCGCCCGCGGGCCAGTCCGGCTTCCACCAGACGCGCCCGAGCGCCAGGCGCGAGTCGAAATTGTCGAGGAATGGATAATGGTTCCGTCCCGCGACCGAGCGGCGCGGCTCCACGATGGGCGGCGCATCTTCGGGATCCGGCACGCGCGGCATCGCCGTGTCGATGAGCTCGAATCCCGGCCGCTCGCGCGCGAACGTCGCGCTCACTTCGAGGTCCGTGCCCGGGGACGCCTGCGCGCGGAGCGCGGCGCGCGCCTGCACGGCCGCATTGCCGCGCCGGAGGATCTCGACGCGGACGTCGAGCGGACCGGCCGGGACGGGATTGCAAAAAAGCGTCGTCGCCGAGACCGGGCGAAAGGTCGCATCGGCGATCGTGTGTTCGATCGCGCGGAGCGCCACGGTCATCAGCACGCCGCCCGAAGGCAGGTTCCAGCTCCAGGCGTCGGGCAGATTCGTCGTGTAATGGCCGGGCGAGCCGGGGACGGGCGTGACGGCGGTGTCGAGGGCGAGATCGGAGGGCATCGGGGGGTCAGCTCGAAGCGGAGGTATAATGGCCGATCGCGCGTGTCCAGACGAACCGCGCGATCACGGCGAGCATCGCCGCGCCGCAGATCGAGGCCACGGCGGTCTGCGTGGCGAGCGAGCCAAGCAGCGCTTCGGCCGGATAGGTCGTCATCACGCCGAGCGGGATGATGAACGTGAAGACGATCTTCCACACCCCCTGGAACACGGACACGGGCCAGCGAGCGAAATCGAAGAGCGAGTCGAAGAGATAAGCGAGGTTGTCGACACGAACCACCCAGAAGGCCGCGGCGATGACGAGGATCCAGATCGAATAAAGGACCACCGTGGCCGCGGCGAGCATCGCGAGGGCCGTGAGGACGCCGCCCGGGGTCGGGGCGCGGCCGAGGCGCACGAAAGCGAAGGTGACGAGCGAGAGCCCGGCGATCGCGTCGAACATGCGGAAGACTTCGAACTTCGTGGTCGAGACGAGGAACTGCGCGTCGGCGGGCTTGAGCAGCACGAAATCGAGCGTGCCCTCGCGGATCTGCTGCACGACCGAGAGGAGCGAGGGGTTCACCGCGCCGTCGAGCACGCCCCGGAGCAGCGTGAAAAAGCCCACGACGACGAGCGCGTTCTCGTACGTCCAGCCCCCGACGGGCGGCCGGTCGTGGAACGCCACGTGGAACGGCACCAGGCCCGCGGCCGTCCAGAGCAGGGCGAGGGCCCCGCTGACCACGAAATCCCAGCGATACTGCATCGCGAGGGTCACGGACTTGCGGAGCTGGAGGCCGAGCAGGGAGAGATACCGCATCTCGCGTTCGCGCGGAGGGTAGCACGCCGCGGAGAGAACGTGGTTATACTCGCGCCCGCCCGTGCCCCCGCGCCTCGAAACCCCGAACGACACGCGTGCCCGCGCGATCAGCCCTTACCGCGCGGCTCCGCTCAGGTTCGGCCCGCCCCTCGCGACGTATCGCCCGAGCAAGCTGCGTCGCGCATCCTCGTTGTTCGTCGGCGCGTCCACGGGCCTCGCCGCGCTCGCTTCGTTGCTCTCGTCGCTCGCGGGCGGCTCCGATCCCGGCCTCTGGGTCGTCGCGTTCCTCACCGTGGGCATGTTCGGCACCGTCGCGGCCGTTTCGCTGCGTATCTTCCTGCGCGACACGCGCGCGCGTGTGACGGTGCACGAGGAGGGGCTCGTGGTCACCACGCATACGGGGAGACGCACGTTCCTCTGGGAGGACGTGACCGGGGTCTGGGCGCGATTCTACGAGCCCGTACGTTCGCCCGAGTTCATCGTGCGCCTCGGCTCGCGCGACGGCGTCGTGATCCGGCTCCCGGCGGAGATCGAGAACGCGCGGGACCTGGCCACGCGGGTGCAAAACGAGACGGCCGTGCGGGTGCTCGCCGATACGCTCGCCGCGCTCGACGAGGGAGAACGGCTCTGGTTTGGCCCGCTCAGGGTCGACGCGTCCGGCATTCATTACGGGAATCGCAACGCGCGGGAGTACGACGTCGACGCCATGCAGCTCTCGTTTCGCTGGCTCGAAGTGCGGCTCACCTCGGGCAAGCGGATCTTGCTCCCGACCGAGGACGTGCAGAACGTGGGCACCCTGCTCGCCGTGGCAGCGCGGTTCGGTGTCGGCCGATTGGCGGGAGGACCGGCCTAGCAGGCTGCCGATAAACTTGCTGTGCGCACTGCATCGTTGGTCGTCGTCCTCGGAATACGCTTGTATTCGATCGCAAGGCTGGCCCGTGCGAGACGGACCCTGCTCCTCGCCGCGCACACGTGTTCCCTTCCGGCACGTGCGCCGGCTCCCGACGGGGCCTGAAGGAGGCAAGAGCAGTGGAGGGGGCCGCGTGATGCCGTGGTCGCATCGCTCAAAAGCGGTTTGCTCGCCGTGCTCCTTTCTTTGACAATCTGCTTGTGATGTGTATTACGTGTTGCGGGCCGCGATGACGTCGGGGGACCGTCCGGCGCGGTCCTACAAGGGGGTTCCATGAAGCTTCGCGCTCACCTTGCGTCGGTGGCGATTCTCGTTCTTGGCACGGGCGCAGCATATGCATGGATCGATAGGCTCCAGGCGTATCCGTTCGAGTTCGATCCCGCGAACACGTTCCTCGTCCAGGCGGAATGGCTCGCCGGTATTGGTTGCCCCACGAACGCAAGTATCTCGCACGACGGCAGCATCACGACGGGGTCGTTCTCCGATCCGGCTTGCGAGACGGGAGACCCGAGAGATCGTCGCAATGAGGGGCTGCTGCTCGTCAAGACGGGACCGACCGCCAATTTCGCGGCCGCGAGCGTGGAGATCAAGGGCGCGAGAGGGGAGATCGTGACGGAGGTCGGCTACGACATCTGGAAGCCGGATTCGCTGGGCGAGCCGGCCGGATCCCACTGTAGCAATGGGGCGCCGCGGTTCGACATCACCCCTTTCGGGGGCGGCGCGGCCACGTCCATCGGCTGCAGCTCGCCGCCCCCGGTCGTCGAGGCTTCTGGCGATGGCTGGCTCAGGCTCAGGTGGATGATCCCCGCGATAAAAGTCGAGACACTCTCGATTGTCTTCGACGAGGGGCAAGACACCGGTCCTGACAACTTCGGCCTCGTCGTGCTGGACAACATCGACGTGAATGACACGCTGGTCGGCGCAGGCCCCGTCTCGGGTACGGAGCTTCCTCCGGGCGATGTCGAGCCCATCTGGAAGGAGGTGTGGTAGGCGCCTGCAAGTCGTGCTCGGTCATTTCAATGCCAGGCCGTCACGGCGCATTCGGCCCCTGGATCACGGGTCCAGCCATGGCGACGCTCGTCCCGCGCATCACCCACGCGGCCATGCGAGGCGGGTTTTGGGCCTGCCATACCAAATCCACCGTTCCGTCGCCATTCAAGTCCCCGATGGTCGCGATGCTCCAACCATCGTCTTCCGGCCCCGCGACGAGCGGTCCCTGTCCGAGAAGCGACGTCCCGCCCATCCGCCAAACCGTGAACAGGCTTGGCTGGTCCTTGGTCCAGAGAAGATCGGCCATCCCATCGAAATTGACGTCGCCCGCGCTCCTGACCAAGCTCCAACCGCTGCCGAGGAGCCCCGATACCGAAGGCCCCCGTGCGAGGAGCGTCGTGCCGTTCATCAGCCAAATCGCCATCCGCTGGTTCGTCACATCGATCCAGACGATGTCATCCAGGCGGTCGCCATTGAAATCCGCCGTCATGGACACGCTCCATTCGTCTCCGATCGGCCCGTGCAGCGCCGGTCCCCGCGCGAGCACGGTCGCGCCGTTCATGAGCCACACGGAAAACAGGTTCGTCTTCGCTTGGTGGAAGACCACGTCGGCCCGGCCGTCGAAGTTGAAGTCGGACACGCTCGCGAGTGTCCAGTCGTCCCCGGCGGGCCCCAGAATTTCGGGACCGGGTGCGAGCACGGATGCTCCGTTCATGAGCCATATGGCGAATCGATTTCTATTCGTATTGATCCAGAGCACGTCCGCCATGCCGTCTTGATTGAAATCCCCCGCGGCCTTCACCGACCATCCATCACCCGGCGGTCCGGCGATGACCGGCCCGGGCGCTCGCGGCACCGTGCCCTCCATCAACCAGACGGAGAAGAGGTTGTCGTGCGTGTCGTTCCAAAGCACGTCTGCCATCCCGTCGAAATTGAAATCGGCCGCCATGACGATCTTCCACCCGTCATCGCCGCCGTCTGGGGTCACCTCGCCGAACGCCATCATCGCGCCCAGGACTATCATCGATGCCGCCGACGATTTCATGACTCCTCCTTCACGAGCGCTCGTCTCCGCGCCGTCTCCTACGGAAGGAAGCCCATGGAAGCGGCGAAACGAGTGCGCCGCGCACGCGTGAGACGCGCCTTCGCGCTCGCTGCGTAGTGCAATTTCGAGCATCACGCCAGGTCTCCCGTCACGGGGTGACGGGCCTTAGGTGTCGCATGTGGAACGCTTGTCCTCGCGTTCTACGGAGCGCATACGATGCCGGCATTCAACATAATGCGAAATTCGATTCCAATGGTGATGGCGTTCCACGCTTTCGGATGTGTGGGCGGCCCATCGGCGGACCTGGATGAGGCCGAAGGCGATGGAGAGGTCGCCGAGGCCAAAGGCGAGGTTTGCCGCGGTCGGATCCTCATCGAGGACGTCACCTTCCTTCCGGATACGGTTCATTGGGAGGATCCCGCGCACCTGATCAGCGCGTCGGAAGGAGTGGGGCCCCGAACCCTCTCCCTGTCCTTCGCGTCGAGCGTCTCGGCGGAGGTATCGGTGACGACCACCAAGACGCCAGCGGACTCGGAGATCTCCAAGGCGGTCGGGTTCAACGTGAGCCAGGAGTTCACGCTCGAGGCGAACTCTACCATCCTCGTCCCGGCTTTCGGGTATGCCCGGCTGGAGGCGTATCCCCTCTATCAGCCGATTGTGTGGAACATGGTATGCGGACGCCACGGAATTACCTACGGCTCCGGCATCGTGTACAAGCCGATCGGGGTGTATTTCGCGACGTCGAGCGTCGAGTGCCTCCCCGGCGTCCCCGTCTGTTCGCTCGACGCGGGGGCCGGCGGCGCGGGCGGCGCGGGCGGAAGCGGCGGAGCCGGCGGCGCGGGCGGAAGCGGTGGGGCCGGCGGCGCGGGCGGAAGCGGCGGGGCCGGCGGCGCGGGCGGAAGCGGCGGAGCCGGCGGCGCGGGCGGAAGCGGCGGGGCCGGCGGCGCGGGCGGAAGCGGCGGAGCCGGTGGCGCGGGCGGAAGCGGCGGGGCCGGCGGCGCGGGCGGAAGCGGCGGGGCCAGTGGCGGGCAGCAAAGCAGCGGGGCCGGCGGCGCGGGCGGAAGTGGTGCGCCATGAAGACCCCACCACCCTCGACCATCACGACGTCGAGACGTCGAGACGATGGAGGCCGCCTGCTTCCACTGCGCATCGGTCAGGTCGTGTCACGCGTCGGCGTCCGTGTTCACGGGCTCGAGGGCGCTCGCGGCGTTTCTCAGCCTAGCGACGCTTGTTTCCGCGTTCCCGCACCCAATCCATGATCCGGATCAGGAAGAGCCCCGCGAGCACGGCCCCGTAGATGGCCGGCTCGGTGACGTCCTTCTTCACCCGCATCACGAAATGGATGACGCCGAGGATCGCGACCACGTACGCGAGCCGGTGCAATCGTTTCCAGCGGGCAAACCCCATCCGCTTGAGGGCTTTGGCCGTCGACGTCGCGGCCAGCGGAAGGAGCAGGACGAAGCCGGCGAACCCGACGAGGATGAACGGTCGTTTCGTGATGTCTTCGGCGATCGCGCGCAGGGCGAGCGATTTGTCCACGAGCGCGTACACCAGGAAATGCGCGCAGACGTAAAAGAAGCCGAGCAGGCCGAGCGATTTGCGGATGCGGATCGGCCATTTCCAGCCCGTCACGATCTGGAGCGGCGTCGCGGCGAGCGAGAGGACGAGGAGGACCAGCGCGAGCAGCCCGAGCTGGTTCATCGCCTCGGCGATCGGGTTCGCCCCGAGGTCGCCTTTCGCCGCGCGCGCCGCGAGCACGACGGCCGGAACGAGGCCTCCCGTGACGATCGCGGGGACGAGCCAGCCGAGCTTGCCCGCGCCCGCGCGAGGCGCCGCGGGTTTGTCCGGGGTGGTGATTGTGCTCGTCGCCATCAGTAATGCATCCGGAGGTCCATGCCCGCGTAGAGGTGCGCGACCTCGTCGGCGTAGCCGTTGAACGGGAGCGTCGGGCGTTTTTCGACGTCCCCGATGCGCCGCTCCATCGCCTGGCTCCAGCGTGGGTGCGCGACGACTGGGTTCACGTTCGCGTAAAACCCGTATTCACGCGGGGCCGCCATGTTCCACGACGTCTGCGGCTCCTTCTCGACGAGCGCGATCCGCACGATCGACTTGATCCCTTTGAACCCATACTTCCACGGCACGACGAGCCGCAGCGGGGCGCCGTTTTGCCCGGGGAGCGATTTTCCGTAGAGCCCGGCCGCGAGGATCGTGAGCGGGTGCATGGCCTCGTCGAGGCGTAATCCCTCGCGGTAGGGCCATTCGAGCACGTCCGTGAGCTGGAACGGGAGCTGCTCCGGATCCATCAGCGTATTGAATGCCACGTATTTCGCCCGCGACGTCGGTTCGAGCCGTTCGAGGAGTTTTCCCAGGGGAAAGCCGAGCCACGGGATCACCATCGACCACGTCTCCACGCAGCGCATGCGGTAGACGCGCTCCTCCAGGGGAAACCATTTCAAGAGCGTGTCGAGGTCGACGCGCTGCGGCTTTTTGATCTCGCCCTCGAAGACGACGGTCCAGGGCCGTGGCTTCAGGGTTTTCGCGTTGCGCGCCGGATCTTCCTTGTCGAGGCCGAGCTCGTAATAATTGTTGTACGTCGTCACGTCCTCGTACGGCGTGCGAGGCTCGTCCGTCGTGAAGGGATTCCGCGCGGCGGCCGAGCTCGACGGCGCGGCGGGCGTGGGCGGCGGCACGACGAGGTCCGCGGGCAAGGGCTCGGCCGTGATGGTCGCGCGGCGGCCGCGGCCCGTGAGCGCGACGAGGCCCGCGCCCATCGCAGCGGCCGTCCCCACGAACAGGCCCGCGCTCTTCAGGATCTCGCGGCGGCGCAGGTACCGCGCTTCGGGCGTGATCTCGGAGCTCGGGGGCGGCGGAGGCAGCCTGCGCATGCGGCGATTGTAAGCGATCCGCGTTGCGACGTCGCGCGTGACGTACGATGATCGCCACATGAAGGTCTTGGTCTTCGGGGCTTCGGGGCCCACGGGTCGCGAGGTCGTCGCGCAGGCGCTCGACGCGGGGTACGAGGTGCGGGCGTTCGCGCGCAGGCCCGCGGCCGTCGGCGCCTGGTCGCCGCGGCTCGAGCTCGTGCAAGGAGACGTGCTCGAGTGGGGCCAGGTGGGGCCCGCGATGCGCGGCGTGGACGCGGTGATCTCGGCGCTCGGGACAGGAAGGGACTTCGGCGAGACGAACCTCTATTCGGACGGGTTCGCGGCCATCCTGTGGGCGATGGCCGAGGCCCGCGTGCGCAGGTTCGTGTGCGTGACGTCGGCCGGGACGATCGAGGACCCGAACGAGCCGCTCTGGTACCGGACCGTGGGCCGATGGATGGCGCGGCACGTGTATGCCGATCAACGAAGGGCAGAGGAGCGGCTGCACGCGAGTGACTCGGACTGGACCATCGTGCGCCCGCCGCGCCTCCTCGACGGACCGAAAAGGGGTGATTACAAGATCGTGAAGGACGGGCCCGCCGGCAAGTCGTACGAGGTGAGTCGCGCGGACCTGGCCGAGTTCATGGTGGCCGAGATGATGGCGATGAAGTACGTCCAGGCCGCCGTGGGAATCGGGTATTAGGATGAGCTCCAGAAGCGATATCGTGCTCGAAACGCGGCCCCTTGGTTTTCCCTGGGAGACGGCCGATCCATTCCTCTTCTGCGTGCACCACGACGACGCGTACCCCGCGGGCAACGAGCACATGGGGCCGGCGGCGTCGCTCGCGGGGCGCAACATCGGCCAGGACTTTGCCGGCAAGGATGGCTGGCGCATGTACCACGGCCAGGTCGTGCCCGGCTTCCCGCAGCACCCGCACCGGGGCTTCGAGACGGTGACGATCGTGCGGCGCGGGCTCATCGACCACGCGGATTCACTCGGCGCCGCGGCGCGTTTCGGCGCGGGCGACGTGCAATGGCTCACGGCGGGCGAGGGGATCAGCCATTCCGAGATGTTCCCGCTGCTCGACCGGACGAACCCGAACCCGGTGGAGATGTTTCAGATCTGGCTGAATCTGCCGGCGGAGGACAAGCTCGTGCCGCCGCATTTCTCGATGCTGTGGAGTGATACGATCCCGCGGTGCGTGTTCCTCGACGAGGCAGGGCGATCGACGGAGGTGACGGTCGTCGCGGGGTCGCTCGACGGGAAACGCGCGCCGTCGCCGCCGCCGCGCTCGTGGGCGTCGCGGCCGGATACGGACGTGGCGATCTGGAGCATTCGAATGGCCCCAGGCGCCACGTGGACGCTGCCGAAGGCGGCACACCCGCAATCGGTGCGGACATTGTATTTCTTCAAGGGCGCGTCGTTGCGCATCGGGGAGCATGCGCTTTCGGGGCATGCGGCGGCGCGGGTCCGGAGTGACGTGGACGTGCGGCTCGAGGCCGGTGACGCCGAGACGGAGATCCTGCTTTTGCAGGGGCGTCCTATCGGGCAGCCGGTGGTGCAGTACGGTCCGTTCGTGATGAACAGCCGCGAGCAGATCCAGCGCGCGATGATGGATTACCAGCGGACGCGGTTCGGCGGGTGGCCGTGGTCGAGCGACGATCCGGTGCATGGGCACGAGGGGCGGTTCGCGCGGCATGCGGATGGACGGGTGGAGCGGGGCGGCGCCTGACGGATCCTCCACGTTCGGCCGATCTTCCAGGCGTGATCCCACGCGCTCTTGACGTGGTGTCGGTTCGACACTAAGGTTCGTGTACATCCTACACGGACCCGATCATGAGCGTGACCTACAAGCATCCGCGCCCGGCGCTCGCGGTGGATTGCGTCGTTTTTGGCCTCGACGAGGAGGATCTCAAGGTCCTGCTCATCCGGCGCGGCGTCGAGCCGTTCGCCGGGCGCTGGGCGTTGCCCGGCGGGTTCGTGCGCCTCGAGGAGACGCTCGACGAGGCCGCGCGGCGTGAGCTCCGCGAGGAGGCCGGCATCGAAAAGGTGTATCTCGAACAGCTTTATACGTTCGGGGCCGTCGACCGGGATCCACGCGAGCGCGTCGTTTCCGTCACCTATTACGCGCTCGTGAAGCTCTCCGAGCATGCGGTTCGCGCGGCCACGGATGCGCGCGAGGCTGCGTGGTTTACCATCGACGACCTGCCGCGGCTCGCGTTCGATCACGAGGCGATCGTCGACAAGGCGATCACGCGGCTGCGCGGCAAGGTGCGATATGCGCCGATCGGGTTCGAGCTTTTGCCGAAGAAATTCACGCTCACGCAGCTCCAGCGCGTGTACGAAAAAGTTCTCGGTCATGAGCTCGACAAGCGGAACTTCCGCAAGAAGGTGGCCGCGACGGGGCTTTTGATCGAGCTCGACGAGGTCGAGCAGGACGTCGCGCATCGGGCGGCGCGGCTCTACACGTTCGACGAGAAGGCATATCGCAAGCTCGAAAAAGAGGGCTTCTTGTTCGAGATTTGAGGCGAGGAGGATGTCATGCGCGAGGACGGGCGATTCGAGGTGGCCGCCGGCAGCGTGACGGGGCGATCGCACGTCCTCGCCGGGAAGCCGAATCAGGATGCATTCGCGTTTCGGTCGGGCGAATGCGGGATCGTCGGCGTGGTTTGTGACGGGTGCGGGAGCGGCGCGCATAGCGAGATCGGCGCGGCGATGGGGGCGCGGGTCGTCGCTTCGCAGGTGCTCCGCGAGATGGAGGCGGGCGCGTCGATCGTCGAGGAGGCGACGTTCGAGCGCGTGCGGGAGCGGCTGCTCGTTTCGCTTGCCTCGGTCGCACAGGACATGGGCGTTGGGCATGCACGCGGAGTGGCCGAGTTTTTTCTGTTCACCGTGCTCGGGGTGGCGATCTCGGCCGAGCGGGCCGTCGTGTTCGGCGTCGGGGACGGGATGTTTGTCGTGGGGGACGAGGTCGTGCGGCTCGGGCCGTTTCCCGGCAATGCGCCGCCGTACCTTGGGTATGGGCTTTCGGGGGCAGGGCCGCAGTTCTCGATTCACCGCGTGCTGCCCGCATCGGCGATCACCTCGGTGCTCGTCGGCACGGACGGCATGGCCGATTACGACGCGCTCGCAGGAGCAGTGATCCCTGGGGCGCGCGGGGAGCGTGTGCCGCCGCTGCGGACGTTCTGGTCGGAGGATCGGTATTTCCGCAATGTCGATGCGGTGCGCCGGTCGCTTTCGCTCGTCAATCGTGAGGTGACGCGGCCGATCTGGGACGAGCGGCGGATCCACAAGGAGCCAGGGCTGCTCGAAGACGATACGACGCTGCTCGTCGTGCGTCGCAAAAAGATCAGCGCAGCCGCGTAGGAGAAGTTTTCCGATGAAGTGGCCGTTCGGGCTCGCCGCGAGGCGAGGACGGGAGACGTGTGCCATGGATGTGTACATCGACGACAAACGCATTCGCGTGAGCCCGCAGGCCTCGATCGGCAAGGGCGGTGAGGCGGACGTCTTCGACCTCGGCGGCGGCTTTGCGCTGAAGCTGTGGAAGGGGCCGGAGCATCCGGACGTGGCCGGCATTTCGGTCGAGGCGCGTGCGGCGGAGGACAGGCTCGCGCTCGTGCAGGAGAAGATGCCGCATTTTCCGGCGGGATTGCCGGCGCGGGTCGCCTCGCCGATCGCGCTCGCGAAGGATCGAAAGGGGCGCACGATCCTCGGGTACACGATGCGCTTGATTGCAGGCGCCGAGCCGCTCATGAGCCTCGGCGAGCCGGCGCGGCGCAGGGCGCTCGGGGGAGAGGCGGCGGCGCGGGTCCTCCGGGATCTTCGGGCGACCGTGGCGGCCCTTCATCACGCGGGCGCGGTGATCGGCGATTTCAACGATCTGAACGTGCTCGTGCGGGACGGCGAGGCGCACCTCGTGGACGCCGACAGTTTTCAGTTCGGCCGGTTTCCGTGCCCCGTGTACACCGAGCGGTTCGTCGATCCGCTGCTTTGCGACGCGAGCGAGCCACGTCCGCGGCCCGTACGGCCGTTCTCCGCGGAATCGGACTGGTATGCGTTCGCCGTGATGGTGATGGGCACGCTGCTCTGCGTGGGGCCCTATGGAGGCGTGTATCGGCCACGGGATCCGGCGAAACGTGTGCCCGAGGCGGCGAGGCCCTTGCGGCGGATCACGGTGTTCGATCCCGAGGTGCGGTATCCGAAGCCGGCGATTCCGTACCAGGTTTTACCGGACGACCTCTTGCACTTGTTCTCGTCGATCTTCGAGCGTGACGCGCGGGCGCCGTTTCCGCTCGCGCTCCTCGAGAATCTGCGTTTCACGGCGTGCGTGTCGTGCGGGGCCGAGCATGCGCGGGTGCGTTGTCCGGTCTGCGATCACGGCGCTCCACGCGAAGTGGTGGTCGTGCGGGGGCACGTGAAGGCGTCCCGCAGAGCCGCCACGTCGGGCACGATTGTCGCGGCTTCGCTCGTGGGCGACGCGCCGGCGTACGTGGTGCACGAGGAGGGGGTTTACAAGCGGGAGGACGGGGCGGTGCTTTCGCGGGGGCCACTCGACGGAGCGCTGAGGTTCTGGATCCAGGGGAAAACCACGTTCATCGGGCGGCGCGGGCGGGTCGTGGCCTTCGAGGCGGGGCAGGCGGAGCAGGCGATTCTGGTGGATGTTCTCGGGCAGGAACCTGCTTTCGTGGTGAATGATCGATATCGATGGTTCGTCCAGGGAGGGCGCCTGTTCCGGCGCGCCGCGCGGCCTTCCGGGTCGCCTCTCGCAGGGCTCGCGGAAGGCGCGGCGGAGCCCTGGGGCGAGGTGCTCGCCGGGCAGACGCGGATCTGGGTCGGTGAGCGGCTCGGCTTCGGGTTTTACCGGGCAGGCGCGGTTTCGGTCGCGTTCACGTGGGATACGGAGCGACGCGGGATTCGCGATACGGTGAAGCTGCCCTGGCCGAGCGGGCAGATCGTGGCCGCGGACGCCGCGATCGACAACGACCGGGTTTGGTTTTTCGTGACGTACGTGCGTGCCGGTCGAACGATGAACCGGTGCGCCGTGGTGGCCGAGGATGGCGCGCTGCTCGGCGTGGCCGAGGCCGAGGCGGGCGACGGGTCGTGGCTCGGGTCGATCGCAGGGAAAAAGGCGATCGGAGGCGCGTTGCTCGCGGCCACGGACAGCGGGCTCGTGCGGGTCGAGCTCGGCCCGGGTGGTCCGGCCGAGGCGCGGCGGTTTCTGGATACCGAACCGTTCGTGCAGGAAGGCGCGCGGATTCTCGCCGGAGCCGCGGGGCTCTGGGTCGTGGGGGCGCGTGAGATCACGACGCTCGCCATGGGTTGATTCGTTGAAAGGAACGAGAGGGACATCATGAACCACAAGGAACTTCCGTTGCCGGTATTTTACGATCACAGGAGCGCCGAGAAATGGGGCCATCGTCCCAAGGAGGAGCTGCTTTTCGTGGCCGCCGAGGACTGGCGCAAGGCGCTCGAGATCCGGCCGGCCGGCGCGGACAAGACGAACGTGCACCTCCTGCTCATCGACGTGCAGAAGGATTTTTGCCATCCCGAGGGCGCGCTCTTCGTGGCCGGAAAGAGCGGGCGGGGTGCGATCGACGATAGCCGACGGATCGCCGAGTTCATCTACAAGAACCTCGACGTGCTCACGGCGATCACGACGACGATGGATACGCATTTCTCGCACCAGATCTTCTTCCCGTCGTTCTGGGTGGACCGCGAGGGCAAACCGCTTTCGGCGCACCGCGTGATCACGACGCGCGACATCGACGCGGGCGAGGTGCGGCCGAACCCGGCCATGGCGAAATGGCTCTGCGGCGGGAACTACACGTGGCTCGTGAAGCAGGTGCGGCATTATTGCGAGGAGCTGGAGAAGGCTGGGAAGTACACGCTTTATCTGTGGCCGCCGCACTGCCTGCTCGGGAGCGATGGGCACGCGCTCGTGGGGGCGATTCACGAGGCGCGGCTGTTCCACTCGTACGTGCGCGGGGCGCAGTCGTGGGTGGAGGTGAAGGGGGGCAATCCGCTGACGGAGAACTATTCGGTGCTGTCGCCGGAGGTGCTCACGCGCTTCGACGGGCAGCCGCTCGGGCAGAAGAACACGCTGTTTTTGAAGACGTTGCTCGCGGCGGACGCGGTGATCATCGCCGGGCAGGCGGCGAGCCATTGCGTGAAGAGCTCGATCGACGACATCCTGGGCGAGATCGCCTCGGTCGATGCGGCGCTGGCGAGGAAGATTTACCTGCTCACGGATTGCATGTCGGCCGTGACGGTGCCGGACGGCAAGGGCGGGTTCGCGGCGGATTTCACGCCCGAGGCCGACAAGGCGCTCGCGAAGTTCGCGGCGGCCGGGATGAAGCTCGTGAAGAGCACGGACGCGATCGGGAGCTTTTTGAAATAGGAGAGGAGGACGTCATGACGAACGGGAATGGGAAAGGGAACGAGATCCGGCGGTTGTTCGAGGCGGCGGAGGAGGAAGGGACGTTGTCGCCGGAGGCGCTCGCGGCGCTCGCGGCAATCGATATCGGAGCGCAGATCCAGGCCGGGCTCGGCGTGGGCGTGGACGACGTGCAGGCGTCCGAGGCCGTGTTCGTGACGATCATGCCAGATGATTCGGGGTCGATCCGTTTTTCCGGGAACGCCGATGCCGTGCGGGAAGGGCACAACACGGTGGTCGAGGCGCTCGCGTCGTCGAAGCAGAAGGATTCGATCCTGGCGCATACGCGGTACCTGAACGGGTTCGTGTTGTATCCGTACCGGCCCGTCGCACTCGCCGAGCGGATGACGCCGAAGAACTACGATCCCGCGCTGGGGACGCCGCTCTACGATCAGACGGTGGTGCTACTCGGGACCGTGATCGCGAAGGCGCAGGAGTTCGCGCAAAGCGGCGTGCCCGTGCGGAGCGTGACGCTGATCCTGACGGACGGAGCCGACGAGGGGTCGTGCAAAGCCAAGGCGAGCGACGTGCGGGCGCTCGTGCGGGACATGCTGGCGAGCGAGCAGCACATCGTGGCGGCGATGGGGATCGATGATGGGCATACGCCGTTCCGGGACGTCTTCCGGGCCATGGGAATCGAGGACCGGTGGATCCTGACGCCGCGGAGCGACGTGGGGGAGATCCGGCGGGCGTTCCGGATGTTCTCGCAATCGGCGATGCGCGCGAGCCAGCACGCAGGGTTTTCGCGGGCGGCGGCGGGCGGGTTTCTCGGGTAACGAGGGGCTTGCCAGGAGGGGCCGGGCCGTGCTGGCATGCGCCACGCGCGCGGGCGAAAGGACAAACCATGCACGGCACATTCGTTTGGAACGAGCTGACGACGAAGGACGTGGAAGCCGCGAAGGCGTTTTACGCCGAGACGCTGGGCTGGACGTTCGAAGAGTTCGCCATCCCGGACGGCAAATACTGGGTCGCGAAGTCGGGGGATCAGATCGTGGCAGGGCTCGGTGGGATGGAGGCAGGCGCCATTCCCGAGGCCACGGAATCGTACTGGTTCTCGCTCATCGGGGTGGACGACGTGGACGCGTGTGTCGCGAAGGCCGTGGCCCGCGGCGCCACCGTGGTGCGGCCCCCGATGGACGTGCCGAACGTCGGGCGCGTCGCCATCGTTCGAGATCCGACGGGCGCGGCCGTCGGATGGATGAAAGGCGCCTGAACGCTACCCGCCGAATGCCCCGAACCGCCGCACGCCCGCGCGGAAGACGAGGATGGCGGTGGCGGCCGCGGCCGCGGCATACGTATATTGCACGGCGAGGCCGCGGAGCGCGCTCTTCGTGTCCATGAGGCCAATCACGACCTCGACGGGAAATCCGAGCGTGTAGCGGAACGGTAATGCTTCCGCGACCCCGCGCACCCAGCCGGGGAAGAGCTCGAGCGGAACGACGTAGCCCGAAAGCAACATGAACGTGATGAGCCAGAGCTCGAAGACGCTCGTGGAGCTCTCCAGGAAAAACGCGAGCGAGCCAATGATGGCCATCGTGAAGAAATTGATGAGCCACGCGCCGAGGAGGGAGGCGAAAAAGATCGCGAGCAGGGGGCCGCTTCGGGTGAGGTCGGCATAGACCACGGCCACGACGACGACCGGGAGGCATAACGCGGCCCGGAGTGGCAAGGCGGCGAGGTTCTCCGCGCTGTAGATCCAGAGCGGGTGGATCGGCTTCAAGAGGCGCTGCGAGAGCGTGCCCTGGCGGATCTCCTGGTTCATCTCCCAGACGAGCCAGGAGCCCGTGACCTGGCGGACGACGAGCGCGGCCAGGAAATACCCCACGAATTCGCCAGGACCATAACGACCGACGGGCGCTTCCCGCGCGACGGCGGTCCAGATCGAGAGGCTGACGAGCGGCATCGTGGTCGTCAGCATCCAGATCACGAGCTCGGCGCGATAGGCGAGCGCCGCCGAGAAGCCCACCCGGAGGAGCGTCGGATAGGCCCGGAGCGCGTTCATGGGGTGGCCTCGCTCGGCTCCTCGGCGGGGCGCGCGAAGAGATCCCGCATGACCTCTTCGAGCGGCGGATCCTCGATCGTGAGGTCACTCGTGGGCGCGCTCGCGACGAGGTGGCCCACGGCCTCGCGCACCTCCGATTGCGGGACACGCAACACGGCCCGCGTGCCTTCGAGCTCGACGATCGTCCCGACCCGCTCGAGCGCCGCGCGATCCGGCGGCGTCGCGAAGACGAGGACGATTCGTTTGTCCGGGCGGATCGTCTTCACGAGGGTGGCGAGGTCGCCGTCGTAGCGGAGTTTGCCCCGGTCGATGACGATGACGCGCGGGCAAAGCGAGGCAACGTCGTCCATGTAATGGGACGTGAGCAGGACGGTGGCCCCGCGCTTCTCGTTGTACTTGCGGATGAATTCACGCACGACGAGCTGCATGGAGACGTCGAGGCCAATCGTGGGCTCGTCGAGGAAGAGGATGCCGGGGCGATGCAGGAGCGCCGCCGCGAGCTCGCATTTCATGCGCTCGCCGAGCGAGAGCTGGCGCGTGGGCTTTTTCGTGAGCGCGCCGATGTCGAGCAGGGTTTCGAGCTCGCGCAGGGTCTCGGCGAAGGCCTGGTCGGGGACGCCGTAAATGGCGCGGTTCAGGTCGAACGTCTCGGCCGGCGGCAAGTCCCAGAGGAGCTGCTGCTTCTGGCCCATGACGAGCGTGATCGCCCGCAAAAAGCTGGCCTCGCGTTGCCGCGGGACGTGGCCCGAGACGCGCACCTCGCCGCTCGTCGGGTGCAAGAGGCCCGACAGGATCTTCAAAGTGGTCGTTTTTCCGGCGCCATTCGGGCCAAGGAAGCCGACACGTTCGCCGGGTTCGATCGTGAAGGAGAGGTCTTCGACCGCGCGGACTTCCTTGTACGTTCGGCGGAAAACGCTGCGCAGCGCAGCCGCGAGTCCTGCCGGGCGTTCGTGGACCCGATAGACCTTCGTGAGTGCGCGGACCGCGACGGCGGCTTCCATGGGCGGCGGAGGGTAGCACCGAACGAGGCCCAGATCGGTTAGCCTCCGTCGCAGCCGTACATGACCGACTTCAAGGCGACCCCCACGTCCGCAGACCCCCTCAGCGAGGCGCCGACGGGCTTGCTCCTTTCGAGCGCGCCAGGCGAGCGCGTCGCCGGGCGATACTCGCTGCTCGGCCTGCTCGGCGTCGGCGGCATGGGCAGCGTCTACCGCGCCCGCGACGAGGAGCTCGAAGAGATCGTGGCCCTCAAGGTGCTGCGGCAAGACCTCGTGAACGAGCCCGGGATGCTCGAACGGTTCCGCCGCGAAGTGAAGCTCGCGCGCCGCGTCACCCACAAGAACGTGGCCCGCGTCTTCGACATCGGCGAGCACGGCGCCGACAAGTACCTGACCATGGAATACGTCGAGGGAGAGCCCCTCAACGTGGTCCTGGCGCGGCAAGGCGCGTTGCCGGTCGCCCGCGTCGTGGAGATCGCGACGGCCATCTGCGCAGGGCTCGCCGCCGCGCACGCGGCCGGCGTGGTGCACCGGGATCTGAAGCCCGAAAACGTGCTCATGGCGAAGGACGGGCGTGTGGTGATCACCGATTTCGGGATCGCCCGGATGCACGAGCCGGAGGGCTCGCGCACGCAGGTCGGCGCGGTGATCGGAACACCGGCCTACATGGCGCCCGAGCAGGTGCAGGGGCTCGCCGACATTGATACGCGCGCGGACATCTATGCGCTCGGCGCGATGCTGTACGAGCTTTTCACGGGCGAAAAGGCGTGGCGCGGGGAGTCGATCGTGAGCGTCGCCGCGGCGCGGCTGGTGCAGCCGCCGCCGGATCCACGCGCGAAGCGGCCCGATTTGCCGACGGCGTGCGGGACGCTCGTCCTCAAGTGCATGGCGCGGGAGCGCGAGGATCGATATCGCACGGCGCAGGAGGTGGCCGAGGACCTTACGAGCCTGACGATGCCGGCCATGAACAAGCTGCCCGTGACGACGCTCGTGACGCCCGCCGCGTCCGCGCCCGGCGGAGGCACGCCGCCGCCGGCCGCGCAGGGGTTGTCGGCCGAGAAGGCGGTCGCGGTGCTGCCGTTCCGGAACAGCGGGCCGCCGGACGACGAGTACCTCGCCGAAGGTCTCACCGACGATCTGATCGATATGCTGTCGATGACGCGAGGCCTGAAGCTCAGGCCGCGCGGCGTGGTGATGCGCTGGAAGGGCGTGGATCAGGATCCACGCGAGATCGGGCGTGAGCTCGCGGTGCAGGTCGTCGTCGAGGGCAGCGTGCGCAGGACGCCGGCGGGCGTGCGGATCAGCGCGCGTGTGCTCAGCGTGGCCGATGGGTTTCAGCTCTGGGCGAAGCGATTCGATCGGCCGGAGAAAGATCTCTTCGTGGTGAACGACGAGGTCGCGAAGGCGATCGCCGACGCGCTCACGGTCGACATGGCCCAGCCCGCGCGCGAGTCGCCGACGGATCCCGTGGCCGTCGAGCTCTACCTGAAGGCGCGCGTCGAGTACCGGAAGTTCTGGGTGCAGCACGTGCGCGAAGCCGTGAAGCTGCTCGAGCAGGCCCTCGCGCGCGCGCCGCAGGATCCGACGATCCTGTCCGGGTATGCGAGCGCGCTCGCGCGGATGTCGTTCTTCAATGGGGACAACGCGATCCTCGCCAAACAAGCGGCCGAGCGCGCGCTCGCCGTGGCGCCGCACCTCGCGGAGGCACACCTCGCCATGGCGCACGGGCTGTTTCAGTTCGGCGACGTGGCCGGCGCGGTGCAACGCGCGCGTCAGGCCATCCTGCGCGCGCCCGCGCTCGCTGAAGCGTATGGCCTCATCGGGATGATCCTCTCGGAGTCGGGGCCGCTCGACGAAGCGGCGCGGGTGCTGGAGACGGCGCGGTCGCTCGATCCGGCGGCGCCCTCGGTGGGCCGCAACCTCGCGCGTGTCTTCGTGCTGCGCGGCGACTGGGACGGCGCGCTGAAGCTCCTCGAGCAGGTGCGAACGATCGAAGGCGAGTTCGCGTATTTCGCCGGCCTGACGCGGTACGCGATGTGGTTCCGCGACGAGGCGCTCACGAAGGACGTCGCCGAGCGGCTCCGCGACGTGAAGACCGACGCGCCGATCCAGATGGCGATCCGCGACGCGCTGCTCGACAAGATCTCGCCGTTCGATTCGCCGGTCTTCCAGCAAGCGATGGCGAACCGCGATGGCGGCTGGAGGCGGAGCGCCTATTTCCGGCAGGTCGAGATCGAGCTCGCGGTGTACGTGGGCGACGTGGCGCGCGCCGCCGGATCCATCGTGCCCTGCGCGCAGAGCGGGCTCATCGATCTCCTGTGGATGGATCGCTGCCCGCTGGTCGAGCCGATCCGCGCGACGCCGGAGTTCCTCGCGGCGCGCGTGCTCGTCGACGAGCGTGTGTCGCGGATGCTGGAAGCGCTGCGGGCGGGGTAGATCCTTTCGCCGCGTTGCGGTCGAGCATGGTCTCTTCCTGGGGCCGCTGTGCTGGGGCGTTGCCCCAGGCCCCACCGGGGCTATCCGCCCCTGGACCCGGACCAGCGCAAGCGCTGGACCCGGGGTCGATGAACTGCGCGATGCGCAGTTCATCGAACAGGCCGAGTCAAGACTGCCAAGCACCCTGCCAACCAAGACTGCCGCGCTGCCCTTTCGACTGGCGACGCGGTCCAACGGGCCCGTTGGAAGAACTGCGCGTTGCGCAGTTCTTCCACCCCGAGTCCAGGGCTTGCCCTGGTTCGGGTCGAGGGGCGAACAGCCCCCGCGGGGCCCGGGGCAGAGCCCCGGCGCGGCGCCTCAGCTCGGCGAGCGGAAGAGCGCGAGCACGCTGGTGTAAAGGTCGAGCCGTGATGGACGGCCTTCACGCGGGCTGATCTCGAACGCCGCGTGCATGCCGGCGATCGGGAGATCGCCAAAGCGCTGGCGGAGGATACGCACCTCGGTGTCGGGCGCGCCGTACAAGCCCTGGCCGCGGCCCGCGCAGCTCAGGTAGAGCGCGAAGCGCGGCGCTGCGCCGAGCGCGTTCTTGGAGACGACACGCGCCATCGTTTCGAGGTCGGCCTTCGCCGTCTGCGCGTCTCGCACCGCGAACGCCATGAGCATCCCCGGGCGCGCGTCCGCGCCGATCATCACGCCCCGCCGGGAAGGATCGATCCCTCGCACGGGCCGGACCACGAAGCGCGGGCGCCCATCCTCCGTGACGTCGTCGGACTCGGCGAGCGCGGCGAACACGAGTGGGGAGGAAGCGCCCGGGTTCGACGAGCCGGGCGCGCATTGCGAGAGCTCGTCGAGCGCGCCGCGGCCGCCGAGGCGCAGCACGAGGCCCCCGCTGGCCTCCTCGATCGGCACGAGCTCGGAGACGAGGCGACACGCGGGCGAGGCCGCGACGATCGGCGACGCGAGCCCCTTGATCGACATTCCTACCGCGCGCGCCAAGCGCTCTTCGCCGTCGGCCGTGATCACCACGCCCCCCGCGCCGACCGTGCCCGCGCCGAACACGCAGGCCGAGGGCGCCGCGGTCGCGAGGCCTTCGAGCAAGCTCGTGTCGAAGCCTTCGGTTCGGTGGAAGAGCAGCGCCGTCGAGGGACGCGCGCCGAGGGCTTGGCCGATCGACTCGCCGAGCGCGCGTGGTGAATCCTCCGCGTCGCCGAGCGCGAACGGCGTGACTTTCCCGCCGCTCCAGAGGATGCCGCTCGCGGCGGGGACCCCTTCGAGCTCGGCGCGCTCGTGCAGCACGCCGGAGCCTGGGACGAGTACGGTCGGCACGCCTTTCCACGCGGCGGCCACGCGGGTCGCGAGCGTGTGGAGATGCGGCACGAGCGGGCCCGTCACGAAGACGAGCCCACCTGTCGGGGAGGTGACCGCTCCACGTATCTCCCGGAGGACGCGGGAGAGCCCGTCGGGGGAGGTCACGCTGGTGCAGAAGCTCCGCGCTGACATGGGTGGCGAGGGAGTCTACCCGAGCGGACGGCCCTCTCGACAGGGGGGGCCGGGGCGGATTATCGTCGGCCGAAGTACGAGCTCCACGATGAGCACACCGCACGACCGGAATAACGCCCTGCGTCAGAACGAGGTTGCGACGCTCCGAGGGCGATGGCCCGTCCGCTCTGCGGCGCGAACCGACATCGGGAAGCATCGCAAGAGCAACGAGGATGCATTTTTCCACGACGACGAGCTCGCGCTCTACATCGTCGCGGACGGGATGGGCGGGCACGCTGCGGGCGAGGTCGCGAGCCATCAGGCGGTGGACACGATCCACGGGATGGTGAAGCGCGGGCTCAGCGAGATCGGGGCCCTCGACGGGGAGCTCGACGGGGCCCAGGCGCACGCGGCGTGTCGGATCATGGAGGGGGCGATCCAGGCGGCGACGTACCTCATTTACGCGATGGCGGAGCTCGAGCGCGACAAGCTCGGGATGGGCACGACGATCAGCGCGGCGCTGTTCCTCGGCCGATCGCTGGTGACGGGGCAGGTGGGTGATAGCCGCATCTACCAGATCCGCGAAGGCGCCGCGGTGCAGCTCACCGAGGATCACACGCTGCTCGCCTGGCAGATCAAGCAAGGCCTGCTGACGCCCGCGGAGGCGGCGAAGGCGACGCACAAGAACGTGATCACGCGCGCGGTGGGCAACCGCGACTACGTGGAAGTGGACACGGCGGTGCTCGCGGTGCGGGCGGGGGATCGGTACCTGCTCTGCTCGGATGGGCTGCACGGCTACCTCAGGACCGAGGAGATCCCGGAGATCGCGGCGCTCGGGGCAGCCGACGCGGTGACGCAGTTCATCGACCTCGCGAACGGGCGAGGCGGTAAAGACAACATCACCGCCGTTCTTGTCGAGGTCGTCTAGTCCCGAGGGGGACGCCTCGCGTCCCCCACTCGGCCAGGCGAAGCCCGGCCGATTCACCCCCCGAGGGAGCTCGCGTTGCGATCTCCCTAGAACATCGTTCCGATGTTCTAGATCCCGAACGGTCCCGCGTAGATCCGAAGTTGTCCGTTTTGTTGACCCCTTCGTCGATTGTCTGATACCCGCCGGCTAGAAGGTCGTGACGTGGTCCGAGCGTTCAGGCCGACGGAGGTGGATTCGATGAAGAGGCGATCGATGCGGAGGCGGGTCGGCGTGATCATGGGTGGCTCGTCGTCGGAGCTGTCCGCCGGACATGCCGTCGCGGAGGCGCTTTCGGCGCGGGGCCATGAGGTGGTCCGGCTGTCGCTCGGCGAGAGTTACGGTCCCGACCTCGCGTCCGTGATCCAGAAAGCCCGGATCGACGTGGCGTTCCTGGCCCTGTCGGGCCGCATGGGCGAGGACGGTTGCGTGCAGGGGCTCCTGGAGCTCCTGCGGATTCCGTACACGGGGTCGTCCGTGCTCGCGAGCGCGCTCGCGATGGACAAGCTGAAGGCGAAGGAGATGTTCCGCCTGCACAACGTGCCGACGCCGCCGTACTACACGGTGTCGGAGGACGCGGACCTCACGGACCTCGAGGGGATGCACGGCTCGTTCGGGTACCCGGCGATCGTGAAGCCGCGCGGGGAGGGGTCGAGCCAGGGCGTGTCGCGGGTGACGAACCTCGCGGAGCTGCGGGCGGCGCTGGAGCAGGCGTTCGAGTTCGACGACATCGCGCTCGTGGAGCGGTTCGTGACGGGCGTGGAGATCAACGTCGCGATCCTGGACGGGCAGGTGCTCGGCTCGGTGGAAGTGGCGACGCCGAAGGCGATGCTGGAGGATCCCGGCGCGGAGCTCGTGAAGGTGGAGCTGTCGCCGCAGCGGGAGCGCGGGGTGCAGAACCTGGCGGAGCGTGCCGCGCGGGCGCTCGGATGCACGGGCGCGGTGCGGGTCGACCTGCTCGTGACGGCGGGCGAGAACGAGTACGTGCTCGAGGTGAACACGCTGCCGGCGCTGTCGCCGGACGGCCTGCTCGCCCGGGCGGCCGCTGCGAAGGGGTACGATTTCGGCGAGCTCTGCGAGGCGGTGCTCGACGGCGCGAAGCTGAACCAGCCGGCGCGCCGGAAGACGCCGGTGGAGACGCTCTCGGCGGGCAGCTACCGCGCGAACGCGGCGGCGCCCGTCGCGATGATGAAGTCGGTGGGCTGAGCAGCCCCTCGATCCCCGAATCCCCCCGAAAATCGTCTCTCGTGCCCTGATCCTCGCGTCGAGGATGACGGGGCGTCGTTGCCAGCGGGTGTCGACGCGCCGTCGAGGGCCCTTGGTCATCGTGATCCGCGTGGGTTGATGCGCGTCGAGGGTGGCTGGTCGTCGTTGCCAGCGGGTGTCGACGCGCCGTCGAGGGCCCTTGGTCGTCGTTGCCAGCGGGGGTCGACGCGTGTCGAGGGCCCTTGGTCATCGTTGCCAGCGGGTGTCGACGCGCCGTCGAGGGCCGCTGGTCACCGTGGTCCGCGTGGGTTTTCGCGCGTCAACCGTCTCGGTCGTCGTTTCTCTGCTGACCGAGCGTCCCGAAGAGCCAGTCACAGATCGGGAACGTGATGTTGAAGTTCTCGTGTGCCATCCGGCCGAGGTCGTGATGGAGCGCGTGCCGCCGGCGCAGGGCGCGGACGAGGCGGCTTTGCGCGAGGAAGGAGCGCTCTGGCAGGTGGTAGGCGAAGTGGAGCCACTCGTACGTGAGGAAGTACGCCATGGCGGTGGCCACGAAGAGCCAGCCGGTGTTCGGGGTGGCGACGGCGAAGAGGAGGAGCGCGACCGGCAGGGCCACGCCGCCGAGGACCACGAGGATCATCACGGGGGGAAAGAGGACGATGGGGAAGTCGGCCGCGGACTCGCAGGCCATCGCCTCGCGCGTGAAGAAACGGTGGTGCCGCAAGGTGTGGCGCTCGTAGAGGATCGGCAGGAGCTTCTTGCGGCGGTGCATCGGGCCGCGGTGCACGAGGTACTCGACGAGGTTCGCGAACAGGAAGGTGCCCGGTACGACGAGCGCTTCGAGGAGGCGGACACGCTCGACGCGGGAGGCGGCGAAGACGACGGCGGCGAGCGAGGCGAGGCTCGTGAAGGCGAAATGCGTCCAGCCGGCCGCGCGCGTGCTTGGCCTTCGTTCGGCGCGGTCCTGGCCGCGGAAGGCGAGCACGTGCGGCGGCGGCATGTTCGAATTCTAGTGCGCGGGAGCCGTCGCTCGGCGGTTTTCCGATGGCATTCTGCAGGGATGCTCCGGACGAACGGACGCAATGAAATTGCCCCGCCTCGGACGCTCTCGCCACGCCGCGCTTCGTGCTAGGTTGCGCGCGAAATGGAGCGGCACGAGCTCGAGGGTTTGACGCGGGAAGAGCTGATCGCGCTTTCGGAAGAGCTCGGCATCGCCCGTCCGCGCGCGCTCACGATTCCGGAGCTCATGGACGAGATCGTGACGCGCACGGCGCGGAGCGAGCGGGACCGCGCGCGGTCGCGTGGATGGATGGGGCGAGCGAGGGATCTGCTCGCCGGGGTGATCGAGCGAGGTCTGCACCTGCCCGACGTGGCGAACGCCGTGCGGAGCGCGCCGCCACCGGCGAAAGGCTGGCCGACGGCGCCGCCGCCCCTCGCGACGGTGACGCTCGCGGAGATCTACGCGGCGCAGGGGTTCGTGGACAAAGCGATCGGCGTGCTGGACGAGGTGCTCGCGCGGGAGCCGGAGCACACGGAAGCGCGCGTGCTGAGGCAGCGGCTCGTCGCAGGAGGCGCGGCGCCCGCGGTCGGGGAAGAGAAGCGGGAGGAAGTCGTGACCACGCCGAGCGAGAGTGACAGCGAGCCCGAGCCGGTCGAGGAAGAGAGCACGGAGGAAGCCGCGGAGGTCGAGGCCGCGATAGAGGCGAAGGCGGTCGAGGAGACGGAGGCGGAAGCGGTTGCGGAAGCGGTCGCGGAAGCGGAAGCGGCGCCGGTTGCGGAAGCGGTCGCGGAAGCGGAAGCGGCACCGGTTGCGGAAGCGGCTGCGGAAGCGGAAGCGGAGCCCGAAGAGCCGGCTTGGTCGGCGCCCGAGGCGGATGCCATCGAGGAGCTGCCGCTGCCCGAGCGCTACGACGTCGACGAGATCGTGGCCATCGCCGTCGATCCCACGACGCTCTACCTCTACTGGGAAGTTCGTCCCGTGAGCCTTGCGCGGGCGCGGGGTCGGCACACCGACGGCGCGCTCGTCGTGCGCATGATCCAGGTCACGCCGAGCTGGGATGGTCCGATCGTCGAGCAGCGGGATCTCCGCATCGACGCGCTTTTCGGCGACGCGTACCTCCGCAACTTGCAGCCGGGATCCAACGTACGCGTGAGCATCGGCTGGCTCGCGCACGGCATGTTCGAGCCGTTCGCCATCGGTGCTGAGGTCGTGACGTCGCGGAGCGAGCCTACCTCGGCGGTGTCGATCCGCGTCGCGCGATGGACGCCTGAGCGAGGCGCGCCTGTACAAGCCGGCGTCGCGGCCGCTGCGCCGGTGCGCGCCTCTGGCGGTGCGCCCGCGCCTGCCGAGATCGAGTCGATGCTCGCGCCGATCCTCTCGGGCACGGCGGCTCCTGTGCATACGGGTGGCGGCGGGCGGATCGAGGCGAGCGGTGATCGCTGGCCCACGCTCGACTTTGGCGACCGCGGCCTGCCCGTCGAGGCATCGAGGCCGAGCGCGCCTACGCGTGGAGGCGCGAGCGAGCTTCCGCGTGGCGGCGCGAGCGAGCAGGTTCGTCCCGGATCACGCGAACGGTAGAGCGCGACGACAATCGTTGGATCGTGCGCAACTCGTCGCGGGCCGCGTCGATGTACGTGCATGGTCCAACGAGTTTGCCTCGAAGTACGTTCTCCTCTTCTCTTGGCCCTCGCCGCTGCGCTCGCCGCGCTGCTCCACGTGACGCCGGCGCGCGCTGCGGCGACGTTGCTGGACGACGACTGGGCGTTTCACGCGGTCGCGGATCTCGATGACGCGGAGGCGCACGAGCTCTGGAGTGACGGCGCTTCGCAGGGATCGTTGTGGGTCTCCCTCCAGGTGTCGTTCGTGCGTCGCGATGAGGGGAAAAACGATCTCGGCGCGATGGTGCTCGTCGGGGTTCCGATCGAACGGATCGCCGAGCCTGCAGGGACGCGGCGCGCGCGTGGGCGCATCGCCAAGGCCACGAACGCCGATCCGCTCGCGCCTTCGCCGGAGCCCGCGCCTTCCACCGCTGCCGAGACGACACCGGAGCTTCCGCCTGCTCCGCCGCGAATCTTGATCTCGCCGTCCGTCGCGCGTGCCGTCGTGTCGGCGGCGATCGAACATGCGCGCCTCGAGGAGCACGTCACGCGGATCGATCGCGTGGCCTCCCGCGCACGTGCGTCCGCGCTCCTGCCCGAGCTTCGGCTGCGCGTGACGCGCCTGCTCGACGAGTCGCGTGCGCTCTCGCCGACGGAGTACGATCCGGATCGCGTCACGGCTGCCGGTGGATCGAGCTTGTGGCTCGAAGCGCGCGCGACGTTTCGCTTCGATCGGCTGGTCTTTGCTGACGAGGAAGTCGCGCTCGAACGGCTCCGCGAGGAGCGCGCTGCCGCGAGGCACAAGCTCGAAGCACGCGTGCTCGAAGCGCTCTTCACGTGGCAACGCGCGTGCGTGGAGCGCGACGACGAGACGCGCGAACCCGAGGCACGCACACGCGCGGTGCTCACGGTGATGGAGGCGGACGGCACGCTCGACGTGCTGACGGGGGGCTTCTGGTCGCGATGGAAGACGACGCGTCTCGGCGAGGACGCGACAGCAACACGTTGATCCGTTGCATCGACCGCATCGCGGCCTTTGCACCCGAGGTCCAGGGCTGCGCCCTGGTTCGGGTCCAGGGGCGAAGAGCCCCTGGTCGGGCCCGGGGTGAAACCCCGGCGAAACGGCCCTCAGAGAATATCCGACGACAACTTCACCCAGCGCTCTGCCGTGCCGACATCGCCGTCCTTGTCTTTCACGCTGGCCTTCACGAGGAGCGTCTTGCCGAGCAGCGACTCGATGTCCGTTGCGCCGTCGATCTGGAACCGCAGACCGTAGAGCTTGCAGAACCCGCCTTCGTCGGGATCGAACGTGAAGATCACGGTGAATGGGTTGATGTCGAGGTCGAGCTCCTCGACGTGGCCTGTGAGCGTCGTGATGCTCCCCGACTGCCGCAGGTTCTTCATGCGCAGCGCGATCCAGATGTGATGCCCGCCCTGCGGACCTGCCTCGATCTGCGCGAGATCGTAATCGCTCGTCGGCAGGTAATCGGCCTGGCCCTTGCCCACGAAGAGCGTCGGCGGGCCGTCGTTCGGCTTGCAGATGTCCGTCTTTCCTTTGGACCAGCCGGAGCTGTACTCCTCCAGCATCGCGGGGCTCACGTACGAAGTTCCGCAGACGCCGCCTGTGCACGTCTGCGGCGCGTCGCAGGTCGGCGCCGACGAGCCGGCACACGCGGAGGCGAGGTCGGCCCGCAAGAGGAGCGTGCGGCCTGCCTGGATGGTGCTGCCCGCGGTGCGGATGACGAGCGGCGTGCTCGTGCTGCCGAAGGCCTCGATCTCGACGTCGACGTCATCGCCGTCTTCGAGATCCGCGAAGCCGATCTCGAGTGGGATCTGGAAGGGAGACGCACCGTCCGAGAAGAGCTCCTCGTCGCTGATGACTGCGCCGTTGACCTTGCGGATCACGTGCAGGCGCAGGACGTCGACGCCGACGCGCAGATCACTCGTGACGCCGACGACGAGGCCGCCCCGTGTGGGCGCACTGCCGGAGCAGCTAGGAAGGACGAGGAGGAGCGTGAATAGGAGGGGGAGAAGCCGGATGACGTTACCCATGACGGACCTCGCGATGCAGGGGATGCGAGGTGGCGTGGGCGCGTCCGTCAGTCGATGCCCTCGATGGCCTTGAGGAACCTGTCGGCAGGGACGAACTCGGTGAACCGCTGCCGCTCCTTGCCGTTCGAGTCGAAGATGACCACCGTCGGAAGCCCAACCACCCCGTACTTCTTCTTCACCTGCTCGACCTGCGGATCCTCGTCATCGGTCGCGTCGAACTTGACCGCGACGAAGTTGCCCGCCTTTTCCATGACGCGTGGATCGGAGAAGGTGTGCTTCGTGAACTCTTTGCAAGCGCCGCACCAGTCCGCCGTGAAGTCGACCATCAGCGGCCGCTTCTCGCGTTGCGCCCTCTCCGTCGCGTCCTTCTCCGAGTGCTCCCACGCGAGGAGCTTCTTGCCGGCCGCGGCCTCCGCCGTCGCCACGACGTGCGGCATCTCGGGCGGCAGCTCGATGCTGACCCAGAGGATGAAGCCGCCGGCCGTCGCCGCCGTGATGCCGAGCGCCTTGCGGATCTTCACGCCGAGGCCGCCGTCGTGCCAGTCGAGGTGCACCGCGCCGAGCAGGATCCCGAACAGGATCGCCGCGCCGCCCGCGACCATGAACATCGTGTCATGGCGTGCCACCTTGGTCATCGCCGGGATCGCGTAACGCAGGAAGTAGAGCGCGCAGACGAGCAGGACGGTGCCGAAGAACGACTTCACCGAGACCATCCACTTGCCGCTCTTCGGCAGGCCGACGGCGAACGCGCCGACGAGGAAGAAGGGCAGGCCGAGGCCGAGCGCGTAGCAGAAGCCCACGAGCGCGCCGAGCACCACGTTCTGCGTCTTGCCGATCCAGAGCAGCACGCCGGTGAGCACGGGGCCCGTGCACGGCGCGGCGATCAAGCTGCTCACGAGGCCGAGCGCGAACGCGCCGCCGTAACCGACACCGCCGACGCTGGAGAGCCGCTGCATCAAGCTGTCGGGGAGCGTGAGCTCGAAGGCGCCGAACATCGACGCGGCCATCGCGCCCATCACGAGCGCGATCCCGACGTTGACCCACCACTTCTGGAGCGCCGCGCCGAACAGGCCGCCCGTGAGCGCCGCGCCGACGAGCAGCGTGGTGAAGAGGACCGCGATGCCCATGACGAACGAGAGCGAGAGCAGAACGGCCTGCTTCCGGCTCGACGCCTGCTTGGCCCCGAAGACGCTGACCGTGATCGCGATCATCGGGTAGACGCAGGGTGTGAGGCACGTGAGGAGGCCGCCGGCGAACGCACCCACCGCGCCGCCGACGAGGCCGTAGTCCTCGCGCAGGCGTGTGAAGAGGTCGCGGCTGTCCTCCGCCGCGAAAGCCGCGGAGGGCGAGAGCAAGAGCACCCCGAGCGCGAGCGCGGCGAGGCAAAGCGGCGCGAGCGATCGAGGCCCGAAGAGAGACTGAGCACGTCGGAAGGCGGGTCGCACGGCGCGTATGTTACCAAAGGGTCGGACGTTCGGCCCGATCCGCGAGCGACACGATCTTCGATTCAGTCGGCTGGGAGGCGAGCGAGCGCCTGGCGGGCAACCTCGACCTCCCCGCGGAGCGCGACGGCGGCGGCCCTTCGGCCGGACATGGTGCGGTCGACGAAGGCTTCGAGCCAACGGCGGGCGTCGTCCGGTCGGCCGGCATGCAGGGCCAGGAAGCCGAGCACGAAGCGGCCGTATCCGTTGCCTGCGGGCGCGACGAGCAGCCTGTCGATGAGGTCGCCGATGCCTTCCACGGTTTGCCCGAGCGCGATGCGGGCGAGCGCGAGGTGCCCGTGATAGAGCGGCTTGTCCGTCGTACCCCAGCGCGCGGCGCGTGACATCGCGGCGATCGCTTCGGCGTAGCGGTGGTGCAGGTAGAAGAGGCTGCCGAGGGTCCAGTAGTGGAACGCCTTGCGGCTCGCGGGGCCGATGCGCGCGGCGAGCCGCAGATGCGCGGCCGCGCCCTCGACATCGCCGAGCGCCTGCTTCGCGCGCGCGGCGTCTTGATGCGCGACGTCGGGCAACACGTCGAGCGTGAGCGCTTGCTCGGCGATCGCGGCGGCCTGCGCGAAGCGGCACTCCTCGTAGTAGGCGAGGTAGAGCTGACGGAGCAGCATCGCCTGTGTCGTGCGATCGAGCTGCGCGCGTGTGGCGAGGCCACGCCTCGCCCAGAGCGCGCGCGAGCGTGGCGTCGTCGCTTCGAGCGCGCGGCGGAGCATGTCCTCGGCGAGCACGGACTTCGGACGCGCGGGCCGCTTCTTCGTCGGCGCCTTCGCGCGTTCGCGGCGCGCGGAAGTTTTCTTCGTGGTTGCAACGGCGACGTCTGCCTCGCGCTCGCGCTCGGGTTCACGCGACGCGCGCCGCGGCGCCTTTGGCTTGGCCGTCTTCCCCGCTCCTGCGGGGGCGAAGGAAGTTGGGTTGTCCTTCGCCTTGCTCACGGATCGAGATTAGCAAGGCCTATACAAGCGTCCAGAATTCGACGGGGCCCTTCGTGCGAGGTCGTGGCCCCTCGCGCGGCGAGGTTGCGCCTCGGGCGGAGGCACGCCAAGGTCTCGACGCCATGGGCCAGCGGGTAACGGAGCAGGGTGGTTCGAAGGCGAGGAGGGGCCTCGCCGGGGCCTCCCTGATGCTCGCGCTCGGGTTCTTCGGGGTCGGGTGTGGTCGCCCGGCGACGCGCGCCGAGTGCGAGGAGATCCTCGACAAGAGCGCCGCGATCGAGCTCGCCGCGCAGAACGTCACCGACCCGGCCGAGGTGCAGAAGAGGACGGCCGCCGTCCGCGCCGCGCGGGGGGAGGAGCTCGTCAGCAAGTGCGTCGGCCGACGGATCACGCAGCGCGCGATGGAGTGCGTGCGCAAGGCCACGACGGCCGAGCAGGTCGATCTGTGCCTCGATTGAGCTCGCCCGCGACCCGCGCGGAGGTGGTCGCGACGCTCCTGATCGTGCTCGCCGCCCTCGGGTTCGTCCTGTCGAAGCCGCTCCGACGCTCTTTATCAGCGCATCCTTCTCGAGACACGTGCGCGGCCCTGCTCGATCGTTACGTGGAGCACATCGTCCACGCGATCAACGATAAGCCGCCGGCCTCCGAGCTCGCCTCGCGCAAGGCCCAAGCGCGCACGCTTGCGTCGACGGATCCCAAGTTTGCCCGCTGCCCGACCTACCTCACGGTGGACGAGGCCGAGTGTGCGCTGCGCGCGAACAACGCCGACGAGTTCGAGCGATGTCTGCCGTGAGGAAGGACGACAACCCGGGAGAGCGTCGCCTCCCAGGGCGCAAGATTTCAGCGGTCGTGTCGATCTGCGCGTCGTTTCCTGGTCGCTTCGGCGGACCCTATGGTAGGGTCTCTTCGGGCCTTCAGGAGCCTTATCGATCGCCGTGAAAGTCATCTCACCGCTTCTCGGCTTCAACAACAACGTCAAACACAAGGGACGTGTCTTCCATATTCAAACGGAAGACTCGGGGCACCGTCACCCGCATGTAATTACGCATCTTTTTGCGGACGGCGGGCGCATCCTGAAGACCCTGAAGACCTCCTACGCGGAGCACCTCAACGAGGCGAACGTGCAGGAGATCGTCCGTCAGCTGATGAAGGATCAGCACAAGGCGATGTTCGTCGCTTTGCGAGACGGACAATTCGATCACATTTTCGAGGAGAAGACCGAGGCGTCGGCACCCGCTCCGGCGCCCGCGCCTGCCGCCGCGGCGCCCGCGGCGCCTCCTCCGGCGCCCGAGCCCGCGGCGCCTCCGCCGAGCTTCAAGCCGGATCTGCCGCAGCGCCCCTCCGTGCTGATGAACGCGTCGGATCTGCAGGCCGCGCTTCGGGGCAATCCGCCTTCGCCGCGGCCGCCGCTGGCGTCGGTATCGCCTGCGGACATCGATGCCTCGCTGGCCGGGCTCGAGGAGCAGACGAAGGCGCCCGAGACGCCGGCGTTCGTGCAGCAAACGCAGGACCTCCCGCCGCCGCCCACGTCGGTCAAGAAGGGCGGCGCGCTCTTCACGGCGGGCGTCTACCGCGCGCTCGGCACGCCGGAGCCCGCGTCGTCGCCGTCTTCCGCGGGTCGTTACGCGCAGACCCGTCCCCCGGCCATCTTCGCGACCGCGCGTCCCGCGCAGGGAACCTCGATCTTCGGAGAGGATCTCATCAGCGAGAAATCGCTCGACGAGGTCATCCTGAGCTACTTGGCCGAGGACCTCGAGGGCGGCGAGAGCCCGTAGCCGCGCTCTCGTCCTCTCGAGGAGGCTCGTGCGTAAAGCTCGCCTCGCGTTCTCGAACAGCTTGTGGCTCTACCCGCTGTCGATCCTCGCGATCGTCAGCGTGACGGCGTTCGTCGCGTTCCGGCTCCTCGATCTCTCGCATACGCAGCCCGGCGGCGTGACTGGGCTCTTCGGCGAGATGTCGCCCGACGACGCGAGCCGGATCATGGGCGGCACGGGCGAGGTGATCGCCGCGATCCTCGGCATCGTCATCACGGTCGCGTCGATCATCGTGCAGCTCGCGGCGACGAGGTACACGCCGCGCATCACGGACATGTTCTTCCGGGACCGTACGAATCGCGCGGTGATCGCGTTCTTCGTGGTCTCGGCGGTCTTCTCGCTCTGGGTGAACTACGCGATCCGGCAGGCGCCCGACGCTGCGCAGTCCTTCGTCCCGCGCTTCGGCGTCATGGGCTCGATCGTGCTGCTCACGCTGAGCCTTCTCGTGATGGCGCCGTACTTCAATTACGTCTTCGATTTCCTCGAGCCCGACAAGATCGTCGAGCGCATCCGCCGAGGCGGCGTGGCGCAGGCGCTGCGCAAATCGAGCGACGAGTCGGAGGAGGAGGTCGACGGTCGGCGCATGACGGCGCTCTCGGCGCTCGAGCATCTCGCCGACATCGGGCTCAACGCGATCGAGCAGAAGGACAAGGGGATCGCCTCGAACACGGTCGACGCGATCTGCGACCTCGTGGTCGCGTACATGCCGCACAAGCGCGAGCTCGACGATCGATGGTTCTCGATCCGCGGGCGGCTGCTCAAGGACGCCGACTTCGTGAGCATGAACGAGATGGCGCTCGGCAAGCTCCAGAGCGATCGCACGTGGCTCGAATACAAGGCGCTGCGGCAGTTCTTGATGGTCTACCGCGAGGCGCTCACGGAGATGCCCGACATCGTCAATCGCATCGCGATCGACACGCGGTACATCGGGCTCGCGGCGCTCGCGGCGGAGGATCGGGCCGCGCTCGCGACGGTGATCAAGTTCTTCAACACGTACATGCGCCGCGCGCTCAACGCGCGGGACGTGCCCGCGGCCTACAACTGCCTGAACCAGTACCGCTACCTCGGCGAGAAGATCCTCTCGCAGGGCTGGGGCGACGAGGCGCTCCGGATCGCGGGGCACTTCAAGTACTACGCGCAGACGGCCCACGCGATGAAGCTCGCGTTCGTCACGGAGACCGTGGCCTTCGATCTCTGCGCGCTGAACGAGCTCGCCTACGATCTCGGCGCGGGCGTGCGGGACGAGCTCTTGCAGATCTTCCTCGAGGTCGACAAGGAGGCCGAGGTGGCGCAGCAGGAGCTGTCGCTGCGCGGCGTGCGCAAGGCCCAGGTCAAGCTCGCGACGTACTATCTGCAGAAGGGCGAGATCGATCTCGCGCGGCGGATCCACCGCGACATGCGCGACGAGCGGCCTGATCGGCTGCGCTCGATCAAGAACGAGATGCTCTCCGTGACCACCAACGAGTTCTGGGAGATCAACGATCGGGGGGTCGTCTTCGAGTACATCGAGCCGGAGAGGCACGCTCACTTGCACCAGTTTTTCGAGTGGTTTCCCCACCTCGAAGGGCACCCCCGCGAGGCGGGCGGGCCGAAGCAGCCCGCGCCCGTGGCCCTCACGCCCGGCGGCGCGCACGAAGGCTGAGCCGGCCGCCGCGCATTTCCCACGCAAAGCGGCCGGATCCGGGGGTAGACTGCTCGGCATGCTCGGGCGGATGGCCCGCTACGTTTGGGTCCTTTCGGCGCTCCTCGGCACGGGCTGCACGCCCGAGCTCGGCGACGTGCCGTTCGCGTGCGAAACCGGCGGCGTCTGCCCCGAAGGGTACGCGTGCCAGGCCACGGTCTGCGTGCGCGACGGCGCGAACCCCACGAGTCGCAGGCCGAAGCGCGTTGCCTGGATCAATCCGCCGGAGATGTTCTGGCTGTCGTCCGAGGGCGAGGGCGCGACGCTCCTCGTGAACGACGGTTTCACCCCGGGCGCGCGCGGGATCTACGAGATCCGCGTCGCGCCCGACGGCAAGGTGTCCGAGCCGCGCGCGCTCTTCACGTACGCCGGCGGGACGATCTCCTCGTCCGTGGTGCCGCTGCCCGACGGCCGATACGGCGTGGTGCTCGTGCGGTTCCCGAACGTCGAATCCGACGAGATGACGCTCGAGCTCCTCGGAATCGAGCGCACGTCGACGAGTGGCTCGACGCCTGCGGTGGAAAAACTCTTCTCCACGACGACGCCGTTCCTCGGCGGCGCCGAGCCTCCGTACGTGGGCGCCGTGATCGACGGGACCACGCTGAACATCGCGTGGACCGTGCCCTCGGGTGGCGGTCGCGTGGAGGTGCTGCACCTCGAACGGGAAGGCTCGCTCTGGAGCCCCACGTGGAAGGCGTCGGCGAACCTGCCGCCGGACGTGCCGCCGCTCTCCGGCGACTGTCAGATCTTCCGCGACGAAAGCGGCCTGCTCACGGTGCGCGTGGGCTTCGAGAGCTACGCGCTCTCGACGGTGGATCCCGCGACCGCGATGGGCGGCATGGGCTCGATGACCGAGTTTGCGCCGACCACCGACGAGCCGCTCTTCGGCTGGAAAGACGGCGTCTTCGCGTTGCGGGTCGGCGACTACGATTCCGCGAAGGCGACGTACGCGGTGAGCTACGTCTTCACCCCCGCGACGGGCATGCCCACCGAGGACAAGGGCTTCACGATGCCGGAGACGGCCACGCCGTTCGTGGGCACGCCGTTCGAGGGAGGCGCGCTCGTGGCGCCGGTCTCGCGTGATCCGGAGTTGCCCACGATCGACGTCGCGTGGCGCTCGCCGACGGAGCCTCTGCGGATCGTGGCGAGCGTGCCGCGGACGAGCACCGGATCGATCTTCACGGCGCGCGCCTTTGGCCTCGGCAACAAGGCGTACGTCGCGTGGACCGAATTTTACGAGTCGAACATGGACCTCTGGATCGGCGTGTCGGATCTGCGTCGCGAGGGCGTGGGGACGCTCCTCGGTCGATCGGCGCGCGCGCGCGGGTTCGCGCGGCCGAGCGAAGGGCCGCGGATCGAGGCGGCGCAAGGACAGGGGGCACCTTGAGGGGATCGAGGGGACGGGTTTTTTCGGGCGCAGTGGTGGCCGCGCTCGGGATGTTCGGGGCGGGCTGCGGGGAACCTTCGTTCGGGGAGATGCCGGCGCTCTGCGCGGAGGGCGGCGCTTGCCCCGAGGGATACGACTGCATCCACGGCGTCTGCGCGCTGCCGGGTACGCCCGTGCCCATCACCGTCGGCGTCGTCCCGTATCTGCGTGGCCCGGACGTGCGCATGGTGCCGCAAGCCTCGGGCGTGCTCGTCGTGTGGGAGACGTACGCGTACTCCGACGAAGGGCAGCGCTTCGTGGGCGCGCGCGTCGCGCCTGACGGCGCCGTGAGCCCGCGCATGGACATCGTGGGTCGCTACGTCGCGGATGCCGACTCGCTCGAGCCCTACTTCGATGTCCTGCCCGTGGGCGGTGATCGCGTGCTCGTGGCGATCAGCGCGCCTTCGCTCCCCGACGATCCCACGGTCGAGCCGCGCCTCGTCACGTACCGCGTCGATCTGCCTCCCCAGGGGCGCGAGGATCAACCGGCCGCGTTCGAATCCGCGTGGCCCAAGGAGGAACGACTCGCGACCGTGGGGTACGGCGCAGTGAGCTTTCCGAAGCTCCTTCACCACGGCGATCGTGTCGAGCTCGGCTACGTGCGTTCGCGGACGGCGACCATCGACAACAACCTGGAGACGGTCGCTGAGCTCACGGTCTTCTCGATGCAGGAAGACGGCACGCTCTTCGCGCCGGAGCCCACGTATCACTCGGCGCGCGCGAAGTTGCCCGTCGCCGTGGGTGTCCTCGGCGCGTTCCGCGTGAGCACGGGCGCGTGGTGGATCCTCGACAACGAGCGGCCGAGCGCACTGCTCTTGCCCGACGACGGCGGCGCCGCCGAAGTGAAGCTCGGTCGCCTCGCGATCCCCGTCGCCGCGGATGACGCTTCGCTCACGTACATCGAGCCCTCGGCGCGTCAGGGGGACAAGCAGCCGACGGATCCCGTGTCGGGCCCGGCCGGGCTGCGCACGGTCGCGGCGCCCGTGATGGGTGATCCCACGCCGCCCGTCGAGACTTCGATCGGCGCGCTGCCGGGCCTGCGCGACACGCCGCGCCCCGCGTGGATCGGACGTGATGGCGCGAAGCCGATCCTCGTCACGCCCGGAGAAGCCGTCGATGCGCCGGAGATCGCGGTCTACCTCGTCGATCCGGCGAGCGCGGAGGCGTCGCGCGTGGCTTCGATTCCGCGCCTCTCCACGCGCAGCATCGGCGCGCTCCATGCGGTCCTCACCTCGGGCAAGCTCTTCGTCGGCTGGCTCGAGACGGACGAAACGTCGGCCACGATCCGCATGGCCGTCCTACCCGAGCCCGAGCCCCCGGCGGCACCTTGAGGCGCGTATGAGCATCGGCTCCGTTGGCTCCCAGCCTCTGTTCGCAGGCAAGTACCGCCTCCTCCGCATGCTCGGCAAGGGCGCGATGGGCGAGGTGTGGCTCGCCGAGGAGGAAGGGCCGCGCAACTTCCGCCGCCGCGTCGCGGTGAAGCGCCTGCTCACCGCGGGCGACATCGGCGACGTCGCGACCGATTCGTTCGTCGCCGAAGCGCAGGTGATCGCGCGCCTCGATCACCCGAACGTCGTGCGCCTGATCGAGCTCGGCAACGCCGAGGGCGGCCTCTACCTCGTGCTCGAGTTCGTCGACGGCGCCGCGCTCGATCGCATCTTCAAGCGCACGGGCACGCTCGCGCCCGCGACGGTCGCGTACATCGGTCGCGAGGTCGCGCGCGCGCTCGAGGCCGTGCATGGCATGTGCGACGAGAACGGCAACAACGTCGGCGTCGTGCATCGCGACGTCACGCCATCGAACATCCTCGTCGCGCGCGACGGCCGCGTGCGGCTCTCGGACTTCGGCGTGGCGCGGATCTCGGGCCTCGGCGGCGAGAAGACCGAGACCGGCGTGTTCAAGGGCAAACTCCCGTACATGCCGCCCGAGCAGGCGCGCGGCGAGCCCTTCGACGGTCGCGCCGACGTGTTCGCGCTCGGCATCACGCTCTTCGAAGGGCTGCTCGGGCGCAGGTTGCGCAAGGCCGAGACGCAGACGCAGCTCCTCATGATGATCGCGAGCGAGCCGGTCGCGCGCGTGCACGAGCTCTTGCCGGGCGTCCCGGATGCGCTCGCGCATGCCATCGATCGCGCGACAGAGCTCGATCCACGCCGGCGCATCGCGGACGGCGGCGAGCTCGCGTATCTCATGGACGAGGCCCTGCGCGCGCTCGGGCCGAGCGCCGTGAAGGAAGCGCAGGCCGAGCTTCGCGCGCGTGTCGAGCAGGTGGCGGGCGCGCCTGCCGGTGGATCGAGCGCGCCGGGCACGGGGCAAGCGAAGCGGCCGCAGGAGTGGAGCATGCAGCTCGGCACGGGCGCGCAGCGGCCGAGCGGATTTCCGACGGAGATCACGCGTTCGTCCGACGCGCCGGTGCAACCCTCGTACGGCACGCACGGGGGCATGGCGCAGCCGGGGACGGGCGCGGGGCGGATCTCGGCGCCCGGATATCACCCGTCGATGGTGGGCGCGCCAGGATCGGCGCCTGGATCGAACCCGATGAGCGGCGGCCTTGGCGTGACGAACGTCGGGACCTTCGCGGATGCGGGCGCGCCGTCGAGCTTGCAGGCGAAGGGGCGACGCTCGATGGTCCTGCCCGTGCTCGCGCTCGCGGGCTTCACGATCCTCGGCGGCGTGACGGCGTTTTTCGTGCTCTCGCGGAGCGCGTCGGGGCCGCGTACGGATCAAGCCGTCACGTCGGCGTCGCCGTCCGCGATCACGCCTGCGCCGACCGAAACGATCGCCGCGGCGCCGAGCACGACGGCGCCTGACGCGCAGCCCACGACCACGTCGACGGGCGCGCCCTCGGCCACGCCGACGGCGACGGTCGCGCAGGGGACCGGCGGGCGTTTCGATCCCAAACGAACGGCGCAAGGATCGACGGCCGCGTCGACCGCGTCTGCGGCGGCCGAGGAAGCGAATTCGAACGAGCCGGGCACGCTCGTCGTGTCCGTCTCGCCTTGGGCCGACGTGACCGTGGATGGTCGTTCGGTCGGGACCACACCGCTCGCGCCGATCTCGCTCGCGCCGGGCCCGCACTCGGTGGTCTTGCGCAACAGCGAGCTCGGCGCGTCGCGTAGCCTGTCGGTCACGATCAAGCCGGGCAAACCGTCGTCGGTCCGGGTGGATCTGCGCAGGGCGGAGTAAGGTTTGCCATGAAGAACGGGAAGCGGAGCATGGGCGCTCGGCTCGGGCGAGTCGCGTTGGCTCTTTCGGTGGGTGTGGCCCTCGGCGCCGCCGGGACGGAGGCGCGAGGGGAGGACCTCGCGAGCGTCGTGGCGAGGGCGCGCGAGCAGGTCGAAAGCGGCGCGTTCGCGGATGCGCTCCGCACGCTGAATACGCTGCCGAAGTCGGAGCTCCCGCCGACGCTCGCGGTGGAGGCGGGCCTGCTGGAGACGCAGGCCGCGCTGGTCACGCGCGGCGAGGCCGCGGGCGCGCAGGCGTGCACGAAGGCGGTCGTGGCGGCGGGCTACGATCCCGAGGTCGCGCGTGATCAATCGCCGAAGGTGCGCGCGGCTTGTCGCACGGCCGCGGAGAGCGCGCGCAAAGAGCGGATCGAACGTGCGGGCGTGAAACTTTCGGACCTCGAGATCGAAGCGCCCGAGGTGGCGTGGGCGCCGGTGCGGATCTCTGCGACGGCGAGCGTCGCGCCTCCGTGGCTGCGCGTGATCGCGCGGGTTCGATCGAGCGCGATCGAGGGATCGTTCGATCTGCCGCTCGCGCCTTCGCCCGACGGGCCTCTGCGCGGCACGCTCGATCCTTCGTTCATCCGGCCGAAGGCCAAGCTCGACATCACGATCGTCGCGCAGGACAAGTTCGGTGATCTCGCGACGACCGCGCTCACGAAGTCGCTCATGGTGCCTGCCCAGGAAGCGATCGTCGCGCTCGGCGACGTGCCGGGCTCGGCCGTGGTGCTCGTCGATGACAAGCCCGTCGATCCGGACGACGACGGCCGCGTCGCTGTCGAGCCGGGCAAACACGAGGTCGAGATGCAGGTGGACGGCGCGACGTCGAGCACGACCGTCACCGTGCAGCGCGGAAGCGTGGCGCGCGTGGCGCTCTCGCCGACGAAGGGCGGAGGGCGCACGTTCGCCTGGATCGCGACAGGTTTGACCGTCGGGCTCGGCGCCGCCTCGGGCGTGTTTCTCTACACGGCGGCTTCACGCACGAGCGAGATCGAGGACCTCGCGGCGCTGCGCGAGCCGGGCACGAGCTTGCCCGCGACGGACTATGCCGAGATCAAGGCGCGGGACGACGAGCGGCGGACGTTCCAGACGGTGGGCCTCGGCCTCGCGATCGGCGGCGGCGTGATGGGCGCGCTCGCGCTCACGTTCTGGCTCTTGCCCTCGGGCGGTGGGAAGAAAGCGGCGAAGAAGGACGCGCATCTCGCGCCCGTGGTCGTGCCGTACATCGGGCCGGGGAGCGTGGGTTTGTCGGGTACGTTCTAGGAGAAGCGCCGATGTCCGAAGGCCCGCTCGTCACGGTGGATTGGCTCGCGGCGCATGCAACCGATCCGCGTGTCCGCGTGGTCGACGTGCGCTGGTATCTCTCGGGCAAGCGTGGCGTCGATGCGTATGCAGCGGGCCACATCCCCGGCGCGTCGTTCGTCGATCTCGACGCGGAGCTCGCGGGGGATCCTGCGCGAGGCCCGGGTCGTCATCCGCTGCCCGAACCTGACAAATTCGCCTCGCTGCTCGCGCGCCTCGGCGTCACCGAGGATTCGATCGTCGTGGCCTACGACGACGCCGGCGGCGCGATCGCAGCGCGCATGTGGTGGCTACTTCGCTACTTCGGGCATTCCGGCGGTCGTGTCCTCGACGGCGGCCTCGGTGGCTGGATCGCGTCCGGCCGCGCGCTCAGCACCGACCCGCCCCACATCACGCCCACGCCGCCCCTCGCGCTTCGGCCCGGCGGTGCTCCCGTCGTGGACAAAGCCGACGTCGCTCGCCTCGCCGCGCTCGGCTTGCCGGCGGCCCTCGTCCTCGATGCGCGGGCTCGCGAGCGGTACGAGGGCCGCTCCGAGCCGATCGACGCGCGTGCCGGGCACGTCCCCGGCGCCCGGAATGCGCCTTTCGTGGAGAACCTCGTCTCGCCTGGCGGCGCCTTCCTTTCGCGCGATGCGCTCGACGCGCGCTACCGGACGCTCGGCGCGCTCGATGCGAAGAACGTCGTTTGTTACTGCGGCTCCGGCGTCACCGCCTGCCACGATCTCCTCGCCCTCGCGATCCTCGGCCGCGAGGACGTCGCTCTGTACGAGGGGTCCTGGAGCGACTGGGCACGGGACGCATCCCTCTCGATCGAGACCGGCTGAGCCTCGATCGGGGAAGCCCCTTGCGCCCCTCGGAGTCTGGTGCTTTGGGGAAGGGCACCATGCAGATCCATCGCGTACAGGAGCTTTTCAAGCAGTCGCCCGTTGGCCAGCGCGTGAGCGTGTGTGGTTGGGTCCGCACGCGCCGCGACGCGAAGAACAACTTCTCCTTCCTGGAGATCAACGACGGCTCCTGCTTGAAGAACCTGCAGGTCATCGCGGACGGCACGCTCGAGAACTACGAGACCGAGGTGAAGAAGCTCGGCACGGGTTCGAGCTTGCGTGTCGAAGGGATCGTCGTCGCGAGCCAGGGCAAGGAGCAGGCGATCGAGATCAAGGCCGAGCGCGTGCACGTCTACGGCTTCGCGTCCGAGGACTTCCCGCTGCAGAAGAAGCGCCACGGCTTCGACTACCTGCGCACGATCGGCCACCTCCGGCCGCGCACGAACACCTTCGGCGCGGTCACGCGCATCCGCCACACCCTGTCGATGGCCGTGCACGACTTCTTCCACTCGCGCGGCTTCTTCTACGTCCAGACCCCGATCATCACGGCCAACGACGCCGAGGGCGCGGGCGAGATGTTCCAGGTCACGACGCTCGACCTCGACAAACTCCCGCGCACGCCCGAGGGCAAGATCGACTACACGAGGGACTTCTTCGGTCGCCGCACGAGCCTCACGGTGAGCGGCCAGCTCGAGGGCGAGACCTACGCGATGGCCCTCGGCAACATCTACACGTTCGGCCCCACGTTCCGCGCCGAGAACTCGAACACCACGCGCCACCTCGCCGAGTTCTGGATGATCGAGCCCGAGATGGCGTTCGCGGACCTCGATCACAACGCGTACATCGCCGAGGAGTTCTTGAAGCACGTCATCCGCGCCGTGCTCGAGCAGAACCAGGAGGACCTGAACCTCCTCGACAGCTTCGTGCAGAAGGGCCTCAAGGAGAGCCTCCAGAACATCGTCGCGGGCCCGTTCGCGCGCATGACGTACACCGAGGCGATCGAGGTCCTCGAGAAGTCCGGCCAGAAGTTCGAGTACCCGGCGAAGTGGGGATCGAGCCTGCAGACGGAGCACGAGCGGTACCTGACCGAGGTGCACCTGAAGAAGCCCGTGATCCTCACGGACTATCCGAAGGACTTCACGGCCTTCTACATGCGCCTGAACGACGACAAGAAGACCGTGCGCAACATGGACGTGCTCGTGCCGCAGATCGGCGAGATCATCGGCGGCAGCCAGCGCGAGGAGCGCTTGGACGTGCTGCTCGAGCGCATGCAGGAGGCCGGCCTCAAGCCCGAGGACTACGAGTTCTACCTCGACCTCCGCAAATACGGCACGGCCCCGCACGCGGGCTTCGGTCTCGGCTTCGAGCGCCTCGTCCTGCTCTGCACGGGCATGGGCAACATCCGGGACGTCATCCCGTTCCCGCGCACGCCCGGCCACTGCGAGTTCTGAGGCCACGACGAAGGAGCCCGGCGCATCCGGGCTCCTTTTTTCTGGAAAATTAGGTGCATGGATGCAATCATTCGATCCGTGCACATGAACGCCGAGGACCGCCGAGCGCTGCGAGAGAGCATCCGCGTCACGCGGATCGCGACGGCGCGCGACTTCCTGATCGGGGCGATCGCCTCGCTCGACGAGGTCGAGCTGACGCTCCTCCAGCTCGGCGTGCTCCTCCTGCTCGACGACGGCGTGCCGCGCACGTTGAAAGAGCTCGCGGAGCTCATCGGCCGTTCTCCCTCGGCGACGAGCCGCCTCGTCGATCAGCTCGTGCGGCGCAAGCTGCTCCTGCGCGAGGAGGATCCCGAGGATCGGCGCGCGCGGCGCGTGACGAGGAGCCCGCGCGCGGCGCGCCTCGTCGCGGAGCTCTTGGATCGACGCACGGATGCGCAGATCCACGTGATGGAGGCGCTCTCGGACGAAGAGCGCGCGCTCGTACTGCGGGCCTTCACCCTCCTGGGCGAGGCCGCGAAGAGGAAGACGACGAAGGAGGTCCGACGATGACGACAGAAGGCACGGTGCTCCCGCTCTCGGCGCTCGATCGATCCTCGCTCCCCATCGCCGGCGGAAAAGCGGCGAACCTCGGCGAGATGCTCCGCGCCGGGGTGCCGGTCCCGCCGGGGTTCGTCCTGACGACCTCCGCGTTCCGCGCCGCAGCAGAAGCGGCGAACATCGGCCCGAAGCTCGAAGCGCTCGCGTCGGCGGATCCGAGCGATCGCGACCGCCTCGCAGAGCTCGCGGCCGAGATCCGCGCCGCGCTTTCGTCCGTGACCGTGCCCGATGCGATCGCCGAGGCGTGCGTCCGCGCGTACGACGTCGAGCTCGGGGGCGCGGCCGTGGCCGTGCGCTCGTCGGCCACGGCCGAGGATCTGCCGGATGCGAGCTTCGCCGGGCAGCAGGACACGTACCTCGGGGTGCTCGGCAAGGATGCCTTGCTCGATGCCGTTCGTCGTTGCTGGGCGTCGCTCTTCACCGAGCGTGCCGTCGTGTACCGCGCGGATCGGTCCATCGATCCGCGCGAGGTCTCGCTCGCGGTCGTCGTGCAGCGCCTCGTGCATGCACGCGCCGCGGGCGTGCTCTTCACGGCGAACCCTGTGACGGGTCGGCGCCACGAGGCGGTGATCGATGCGGCGCCGGGGCTCGGTGAGGCCGTCGTGAGCGGCGCGACGAACCCCGATCACCTGGAGGTGCGCGTCGATACGGGCGAGATCGTCACGCGTCGCCTCGGGGACAAACGTGTCGTGATCGAGGCGCTGCCCGGCGGAGGAACGCGTCACGAACAGCGCGCCGATGGCTCGGCAGAGGCCTGCATCTCCGACACGGAGGCGCGTGCGCTCGCGGCCATGGGCGCGCGCGTCGAGGCGCATTTCGGCGCGCCGCAGGACATCGAGTGGGCGATCGATCCCGAAGGAAAGATCCTCCTCGTGCAGTCGCGCCCGATCACCACGTTGTTCCCGATCCCCGAAGGTCCTTGGTCCTCCAAGGAAGGCCCGCGCGTCTACTTCAGCTTCAACGTGGCGCAGGGGGTGTTTCGCCCGTTCTCGCCGATGGGCCTTCAGTTCTGGCGCGCGTTCTCGGGCAATGCCGCGAGAGCGACGGGCCTCTGGGACGGCGATCCTCTGGACGGCGCGCCCTTCTGGGCCATCGGCGCGAACCGGTTGTTCCTCGACATCACGGGCGTCCTTCGTAATCCGCTCGGCCGCCGCGTCTTCCTCTTCGCCTCGACACGGATGGAGGCACGTACGGGCGCCGTGGTGCGCACGCTCCTGGAAGACGAGCGCCTCGGCCTCGTGCACACGCCTTCCTGGAAGACTGCGCGGAGCGTCGCTCGTGCTCTCGTGTCGATCGGTGCCCCGCGGATGGTCTTGCGGGGGCTCGTGAAGCCCGACGCCGTCTCGGCGAAGATCGCGGCTGATGCCGATGCCACGATCGCGCTCGGCGAGGTTGCCGAGGGGTCGCCTCCGTCGGCCTATCTCGACGCGGTCGAGCGCATGCTCCGCGCTCCCTTCTTCATCTTCCTGAACATGCCGAGCGTTGCGGTTGGCTTCGTCGCGTTGCGTGTCCTCCGCGGCTTGCTGGGAGACGACCTGGACGAGGCCGAGGTCCACACGCTCCTGCGGTCGCTCCCGAACAACCCAACGACGGAGATGGATCTCGAGCTCTGGGCGCTCTCGCGCCGCGTGGGCGCTGATCCCGCGTCCCGGAGCGCGCTGCGCGAGGAGGCGCCTCTTGCGCTGGCGAAGCGCTACGCCGATCGCTCGCTGCCGGCCGTGCTTCAACGTGAGCTCCAAGCGTTCCTCGCGCGCTGGGGCGCGCGCGGGGTGGCGGAGATCGACATCGGCGTGCCGCGGTGGCGCGACGATCCGACGCACATCCTCGGCAGCGTCGCGAATTACCTCTCGCTCGGCGAGGACGCGGCCCCGCCGGACGTGGCCTTCGAGCGCGGCGCGCGCGAGGCGGAGCGGAAGGCGGAGGAGCTCGTGTCGCGTGCGCGCGCGAAGGGCGTCCTGCGTGGTGAGGTCGTGCGGTTCGCGGCGAGCCGTGTGCGCAGGCTCATGGGGGTTCGCGAGGCACCGAAGTTCGGCATCGTGCGCATCATCGCGCACGCGCGCTCGCTCTTGCTCCAGGCCGGTCGATTGCTCACCCAGGAGGGCAAACTCGCCGCCGAGGACGACGTGTTTTTCCTCGACCTGCGCGAGCTACGCGCCGTCACCGGAGGCACGGATTTCCGCGCGCTCGTGGCCGAACGTCGCCGCCTGAACACGCAGGAGCTCGGCCGCAAACACGTGCCGCGTATCCTGCTCTCGGACGGCACGGAGCCCGAGACGATCGCCGCCGCCGCGTCGAGCGAGGGAGGTTTGTCAGGTACGCCTGCCTCGGCGGGGCGTGTCACAGGCAAGGCGCGCGTGGTCCTGGATCCCGTGGGCGCGAAGATCGAGCCCGGCGAGATCCTGGTCGCGCCGTCGACGGATCCTGGCTGGACGCCGCTCTTCCTGACGGCGGGCGGGCTCGTGATGGAGATGGGCGGGAGCATGTCGCACGGCGCGGTGGTCGCGCGTGAGTACGGGATCCCGGCCGTGGTCGGCGTCGCCGGCGCGACGGCGCGCATCACGACGGGGCAGATGATCACCGTGGATGGAGGGGCGGGGCAGGTGGGCGTCGAGGCATAGCCCGCCCCCGCGGCGTCACTTCTTCTCGCTGAGCTTCTTCACGTGCTCGAGCACGCGCGTGTGGATCGCGTGGATCGCGCTGTCCGACCAGAACGCCCAGTACACGTTCGGTGACATCTCGAGCTCGTACCACGTCGTCCCTTCGAGCCGCGTTCGCCCGCCAGGCAGCTCCGTCAGCAGGAACTGTCCATGCTTGGACCTCAAACTACCGTCGAGGTGCGGCGCGTGCACGTACTGGAACGGGCTCCACTCCTTCATCGCGTGCGGCTGCTTCGACACGTCGAACGCGAGCCGGTTCGGTTTGTCCCAGACCGTGATCGGCTCGACGAACGGACCCGTCGAGAACTCGCAGTACCGCACGGCGCCCACGCCCTCGCCTTCGAGACGCGCGCGTACCGGATACGCGATCCCCGTGTGGAAGAACCACTCCGAGGGCGGCGCGAGCTCGCCGAAGCCGATCACGTTCTCCCAGACGCGATCCGGCGGCGCGTCCACCTCGATCACCGTCTTCACCTCGCGCAGCTCCGGCTTCGCGACCGCCGCTTCCGCGCTCACGATCCCCGGCAGCATCAGCACCGCCGCTGCCGCGTGGGATCGCGGCGTCTTCGCCTGCAGCGCGATCGCGCGTCCCAGGATCGCGCCGATCACCGCCACCACACCTGCGATCGGCGTGGCCATCAAGAGGCACACGAGCCCCTCCAGCGCGAACAGGAGCATCGCCGCGCCCGTGAGGGCCACGGACAAACACGCGACCGTGACCGCGCGGCGGAGCGGCTGCGGCGCGTCGCGGTTCAGGAGGAACGCGCTCACAGCGCCCATCACGAACGGCGTCACGAAGAAGAGCGACCAACCGTAGAGCTCCATCGTGCACGCGCTGAGCCCCGCCATCCCGAGCCCCACCGCGACCGCAGTCGCGACGCCGAGCAGCGCGCTCCGCAGCGTGCCCTCGATCTTCGGCTGGATCTTCTCCTGCGGCCCGCCCGCGCGATACGGCGACGTCGGGTCCGGCTTCCACGCGTCCCCGCGCTCGGGGATCGCAGCGAGGACAATCATCGCGAGGTAGTTCAGCCCCGGCACGAGGAACGTCAGCCCTCCCCACGGCGACAGGCCCGCGTTCGCCGCGCGGCGGATGCTCATCGAAACGCCGATCCACAGGAACGGCAGCGTCGCGATACCCATCGCCACGAAGAGCCACGGATGTGTGACCGGGATGCTCTTCGTACGGAACGTGAAGATCGGGTTCAGGTAGGCGAGCGGCGAGAAGACCACGCCCGACGCGAGGTACACGAGCAGCGCGTCGATGCCGTACTTCAGCGCCATCAACGTGACGCCCGTGATCAGGTAAGCGCGCCTGCCAACAGGCGCTTCGAGGCCGAACCAGAGCCTCGCCACCTCGCGCACGGGCGAGCGTGGGCGGGACGAGGGAGGTGTGTCACTCATGGGCGCATTATGCGGGAGATCGCAGCGCCGTACGTAGCGCCTCCGCGACACGCGCCATCTCGTCGTCGCTCTCGTACTTCGCGCGAGGCCAGAAGAACCCCCGCAATCCATCCTTCTTGCGCCGCGGCACCACGTGCACGTGCAGGTGCGGCACGCTCTGGCTGATCTTGTTGTTCATCGCGACGAAAGAACCCTCCGCCGAGAGCGCCGGCTCGATCGCGCGGGCGATGCGCTGCGCGGCGCCGAAGAGCGGCACGATCGAGGGCTCGGGCAGATCGAGCAGCGTCGGCACGTGAGCACGCGGCACGACGAGGCAGTGGCCCACGAACAGAGGGCTGCGATCGAGGAACGCGAAGACCTCGGGTTCGTCGAGCACGACGTGGGCAGGAAGCTCACCGATCGCAATACGACAAAAGGTGCATGCCTGGGCCATGGCGGAGACTCGCGTTACAGGTTGGTGAGCTCGTTCGCCTACGCACGAAGATTCGTCCAGCGCGGCGGGGCGGGGGCTGGCGATGCCGTGGGCAGGTCAGTAGAGTGGCACGCCTTTGCCGGCGGGGACCATGGGCACGATCGAGCAGGGGAGCCGCGGCGTCCTCATCGTCGAGGACGATCCGGACATCCGTGAGACCATCGCGCAGATCCTCGAGGAAGAGGGGTACGAGGTGCGCGGCGCGAGCAATGGCAAGCAGGCTCTCGACCTGCTTCGCGAGGGAGCGCGCCCACAACTCATCCTGCTCGACCTGATGATGCCCATCCTGGATGGCTGGGGCTTCCGGGCCGAGCAGCGCAGCGATCCGAGGATCGCCGACATCCCCGTCATCGTGATCTCGGCCGACGGGAACCTGCGGCAGCAGGCCACGAAGATCGCGGCGAACGGTTACCTGCGCAAGCCCGTCGGCATCGAGACGCTTCTCAGCACGGTCGCGCGCTACCTGAAGCCGTAGCTCTCGCTACGACCTGCGGTACTCCATCTTGCGCGGGATCATGCCGCTCTTCGAGATCATCTCGAAGGCCTCTTTCTCGAGGAGCGGGTGCACGCCCTTCGGCGACACGCCGCCGGGGATCTTCTTCTTCGTGATGAACGACGCGAGGTACTGCGGGTTGATCGCCGAGAGCTGCCGCAGGATCTGCTTCATCCGCTTCGTATCGTTCGTCCACGCGTAGGCGAACGCGCGCGAGCGCAGGAGCTGCGGCTTGATGTCGGCGAACGTCGCGTCGTTCGGATCGAGCGTGTCGAGCAGCTCCACGGCCTTCTTCGCCTGACCGCCGCGCGCCCACGCCTCACCCACGATCGCCGCGATCGTCGCCCGGCTCTTCGCGTCCTTGTGCCGGCTGAGATCGATCTTGTCGACGAGGCCCTTGGCCGCCTCGGTCTCACCGAGCACGAGGTGGATCATCGCGCGCTGCGCCCGCGCCTCGTCCGCGACGGGCGGCATCACGCGGTCGAGCTTGATGCTCTCCAGCGTGGCGAGCGCCTTCTTGGGATCCTCCTGCAACTCGAGCTGCGCGCGCGCGAACACGGCCGCGGGGTCGTCCTTGCCGAACTCGCTCTCGAGTTTCTCGATCGCTTCTTTGCGCGCCTCGGGCGTGTCCGCGCCGCGCACGAGGTTCGCCACGGCGCGCGAGCGCTTCGCGTACCGGACCACCCAGACGACGAGCCCCGCGACCGCGATCGTCACGACGAGCGCCACGACCTTCGAGATCCAGCCCGAGATGAAGAGCGCGATGATCCAGACGATCGCGAGCGGGATGCCGATCCGGACCGCGAGTTTCTTCGGCTCGAGCATCTGGAGCGGATCCGGCTGCGCGGCCTGCTTGTCGCGCGCGGACGCGATGAGCGCTTCGCGTGCGTCCTTCGCGCTCGCCGGCTTCGCCGCGGCCTTCGGCTTGTCCGCGGTCTTCGGTTTCTCCTGGGTGTTGCTCTTCGGCTTGTCGGACGTCTTCAAGGCGAGCGCTTCATACCACGTGCCACGGGAAACAGTAGCGCGGGCCCTCCCGACTTCGTCAGCCCGCGGCGCCTGCTTGGGGCTCGGGCGGCGTCGCCTTCACGTCCGGACGCACCTTCGCGGAGGGCGGGTGCGTCGACATGGGATCGGTGAGGCCCATCGTGGACTCGCGGAAGTGCAGGAAGATGGTCTGGGCGATGGACATGCACGGCACCGCGAAGAGCGCGCCCGTGATCTGGAAGAAGTGTTCGCCCACGAGAAGCGAGAAGACGACGAGGACGGGGTGGATCTTCGCCGCGTCGCCGATGATCTTCGGGTTCAGGAAATTCGCTTCGAGCTGGTGGATGCCGACGATCCACGCGAGCACGCCGACCGCCGTCATGGGCGACTGCGTCAGGCCGATGAGCACGGCCGGCACCGAGCTCAGGATCGAGCCGAAGATCGGGATGAGCGACATCACGGCCGCGAGGATCGAGAGGATCGGCCAGTACTTCAGGTGGAAGAGCCAGAAGCCGATCGCCGAGAGCACGCCGTTCACGAGGCAGATGAGGAGCTGTCCGCGCACGACGCCGGACAGGCCTCGATCGAGCCTCCGCATGAACCGCTCGAACGTGTGGTGCGAGGTCGGGTCCCAGAGATCGCGGAAGAAGGCGAGGATCTTCTCGTGGGTCAGGATGATGTAACCCGCGAGCATCAACGTCATGAAGAGGTTGAAGATCCCGCGCGAGATCGCGCCCGCGATCCGCTGGCCGATCTGCAGCACGACGGTCGCGTTCTGGCGCAGGTAGAGCAGCCCCTTATCGAACCCTTCGCGCAAGAGGCCCGCGCTCGACAGGCGCTTCGGCTCCTGGTTCAAGACCTCCCACGTGCCGTGCTGCACCTCGTGCAGGCGCAGATCTTCACTCACGAAGACATCGTACGAGCCGTCGTCGCGCTTCACGATCCGCAGCGGCGGACGCTCGTCTGCACGTGCCTCGGGCTTGCTCGGCTCGCCCGCGCCGATCTCCGGGCTCGGGTTCGGCGTGGGAGCCGGCGTGGCTTCCTCCGCGGGGCGTTGCCCCGACCAGCGCACGAGCCGCGAGTCGATCGCCGGCAGCCACTCGTTCCGCATCTTGCGCGTGAGGTTCGGCCACTCGCTCGCGAGCGCCTGCCCCTCCGTGACGAGGCGCGGGACGATCATCCCGATGAACCCGCCGATCGCGCCGAGCGTCATCGCATAGACGAGCAGGATCGCGGCCCAGCGCGGCACGCGCATGCGCTCGACGCGCAGCACCGCGGGCGTCAGCACGTACGCGACGACGAGCGCCAGCACGAACGGCAGCATCACCTCGTGCGCGACGATGCACAGCGAGACGACGAGCACCGCGCTCGTGGCGAGGAAGATGCGGCGCGCGGTCTTGCGCTCCGGGGGCAGGGGGGTGACGGGCGGCGACGCTTCGCTCACGGGTTTCCGGCTCCCTCGCTCGCCGCGGGCAAACGCACGCCCGGCAGATCCGCGAAGAACGGCACGAGGTAGTCGCGCGTCTTTTCGAGGGCCTGCGGCACGACGCGTACGTCGGCGAGCACCGGCATGAAGTTCGTGTCTCCGCTCCAGCGCGGGACGATGTGCGCGTGCAGGTGCTCGGCGATGCCAGCGCCCGCAGCCGCGCCGAGGTTCAAGCCGACGTTGAGCCCCTCGGGCTTCACCGCCGCGCGCAGCCGCACCGTCGCCTCGCGCACGAGATCGAAGAGCGCGTGATGATCCTCGTGCGAAAGCTTCTCGAGCGCGTCGACGTGCGCGTGCGGCACGACCAAGAGGTGCGCCGCGGCGAACGGATAGCGGTTGAGCACGACAAACGCGCGCGGCGTGTCACACACCACGAGCCGCGCGCGGAGCTCCTCCGGCGGAGCAGCCTCAATGCCGCAAAACACGCAGGATCCACCCTTTTTCGAAAGGATGTACTCCATGCGCCACGGCGCCCAGAGCGGATTGCCCATCGATCGCGGCACGCTAGCACCGGCACCGGCCGGTGGCGATCAACGCGCGGGCGCCGGCCTACCGGATTTCTCGCTCGGGGAAGGCGAAAGGGCGTAATCGATGGCGACCGAGACGCCGAGCCCCACCGCCGTCCCCAGGAGATCCCAGGCGAAATCCTTCCACGACGGCGTGCCGAACCCCGCGGCGTCGAGGATTTCCTTGGTGTACCCAGCACCAAGCGCGACGGCCATGCCGACCGCGACGCGGTTCGCCCGCCCGTCGAGCCCGTACAGGGCGGTGGCGCCATACGCGCCGCCGGCGAGCGCGGCCGAGAAGCCGAAGTGCAGCGCCTTGTCGCGACCAAAAAAAGGATCGGGATCGCTCGGTGGATCCGCGCGCGCCGGGAGCGCGGTGACGAGTGCAGCGAGGACGACGGGCGCGACGAGGCGTTTCATGCGCCGATCGTAGGGACAAAACGCGCGCGGCGCCTCTCCCTCTCGCGAGGGGGAAGGCGCCGCGAACGGTCACCCGAGAAGGGGCAGGATTACTCCTGATCCTTCGCCTTGTTCTTGAGGTCGAGCTTGCCGCCGAGCTTCTCTTTGATGAGATCGCCGATCGTCCCCGGCACGTTCTTCTCCTCGTCGGCCGCCGTGCTGCCACCGCCGCCCGCTCCCTTCGCGCGCTTCGGGCGCTCGGCAGGCTGCGGCTTCTCCACGCCGATGTTCTTCATCGTCGCGAAGAGGCGGCGCTCGATCGTGTCGACGCTCGAGATCTCGACCTTCACGAGGTCGCCGACCTTGATCTTCGTACCCTCGGGCTCGAGGATGTCGCCCGTCGAGACGAGCGCCTCGACGCCCTCGCGCAGGCGCACGAAGATGCCGTACTCGACGATGCTGATCACCTGGGACTCGTCGATCACGCGGCCGGGCGCGAACTCGCTGAGCATCGTCGGCCACGGGTCGTCCCAGAGCTGCTTGATGCCGAGCGAGACCTTCTTCTCGTCGTGGTTGATCGAGAGAATGATCGCCTCGACGTCATCGCCCTTGTGGTGCAGGTCGCTCGGGTTGTTGACGCGCACCGTCCACGAGAGGTCGCTCTTGTGGACCATGCCGTCGACGCCCTCCTCGATCCCGACGAACACGCCGTAATCGGTGAGCGAACGGACCTTGCCCGCGATCTTGTCGCCGGGGTGGTACTTGTCCGTGAAGAGCATCCACGGATCGGGCTCGAGTTGCTTGAGACCGAGGCTGATGCGCTTGGCGCGCGCGTCGACCTCGAGGACCTGGCACTCGATCTCCTGACCGACCTCGAGGAGCTTCGACGGGTGCTTGACCTTCTTGGTCCAGCTCATCTCGCTCACGTGGATCAGGCCCTCGACGCCCGGCTCCAGCTCCACGAAGGCGCCGTAGTCCGTGATCGACATGACCTTGCCGCGGACCTTCTTGCCGGCCGGGTAGGCCTCCTCGGCGTGGTTCCACGGATCCTCCTGGGTCTGCTTGAGGCCCAGGGAGACGCGCTCGGTCTCGGGGTTGTACTTGAGGACCTTGACGGTGACCTCGTCGCCGACGTTGAACACCTCGTTCGGGTGATTCACGCGGCCCCAGCTCATGTCCGTGATGTGGAGCAGGCCGTCGATGCCGCCGAGGTCCACGAACGCACCGTACTCGGTGATGTTCTTGATCGTGCCCTTGACGGTCATGCCCTCGGTGAGGGTCTCGAGCGTCTTCTGCTTCATCTCGTCGCGCTCGCGCTCGAGCAGGACGCGGCGGGAGAGGACGATGTTGCCCCGCTTCTTGTTGAACTTGATGACCTTGAACTTGTAGGTCTGGCCGATCAGTTTGTCCAAGTTGCGGATCGGGCGGAGGTCGACCTGCGACCCCGGGAGGAACGCCTTCACGCCGCCGCGGATGGTGACCGAGAGGCCGCCCTTCACGCGCTGGCTGATGGTGCCCTCGATGAGCTCGTCCGCCTCGCAGGCGTTCGAGATCTCATCCCAGACCTTCATCTTGTCGGCTTTTTCCTTCGACAAGGTGACGAGGCCGTCGTCGTTCTCGCGGCTCTCGATGTAGACGTCCACCTTGTCGCCGGGCTTGACGCCGACCTGACCTGTGGCGTCCGCGAACTCTCGGAGGGGGATTACGCCCTCGCTCTTGCCACCGATGTCGACCACCACCGAGTCACGGCCGACCTGAACGACCGTGCCTGCGATGATCTCGCCCTCGCGCGCGAAATCGGACTCGACCCGCTGCTCGAAGAGCGCGGCGAAGCTCTCCATGCTGGATCCCATGTCGGATCCCGTCATCTCCACGTTCGCGTTACTAGCCATCTGGTCTTTTGAAACCGTCCTTCCCTAGGATTTCCCGGAGCTCGGATGCGATGCGCCGCGCGAGCGTGCGGCTCGAATTGAGCCGGCCTCGGGCACACGTCGGGCATCGAGCCGGATCCGGGAGAGCGGTCCCTCTAGTCCGGTGCCAGCGCCTTGTCAATGCGGTGCCCCGCGCGCGTCCGTTTTGTCCGCCCGACCCGAGAGCACGCCGTTCGGCCGGGGCGACCCAAATCAAGGCTTTTTATCGGGGATTTCCGCCCCTCGGAGCTTGCCCGCGAGCGTCTCCGCCGCCCGATCCAGTCCGGCGTACGGCCAGGCCGCGCGGAGCACGACGACATCTCCCTCGCGCTTCACGGTGGTCGCGCGGAGCGCCTCCTTCTCCCCCGCGACGTCCGGCACGAGCAAAAGCGCGAGCCCGAGATCAGAAAGGAGCGCGCGCGTGGCTTCTTCGAGCTTCGGCGCGTCCGCGGCTTTCGTCGGTTCGAGACGAACGACGAGCTCCGGCGAACTGCCGAGCGCGAGCGTGCCCGTGGCTCGCTCGACCGTGCCGAGAGCAGACGCGCGCGGCGTGATCGCGCTCGTTCCGGAGAGCGCCTCGAACGCCTGCCGCGCGATCGCGAACGTGACCGCGCCCTTCTCGGGCAAACCGAGCTTCTGTCCTTCCTCCGTCGCCGGGAGCGCCGCCTCCACGATCGATCGATCCGTGCCGACGAGGATCGTCCCGTCGTCCGCCTGTCCGATCACGATCGAAGGTCCCACGAAGAGCTCGCCTTCCCGGCGGAATCCGGTCCAGCCCTCCTCGCGCGCGACCTCCGCGAGTCCTTTGACGAACCTCCCATGCTCGATGCGACCGCCGAGCAGCGCGACCCAGCTCTTGCCGTCCATCGACGCGACGACGACCTCGCGCAGGTCCGCGGGCAAACGCACGCCCGTGTGATCGTGGATGCGCGAGGCGCGCGAGGGGCGCGACGGCGCAGAGGCCTCGGGCGTGCTGCCTTCATCGAGCGCGAGCTTCAAGAGGTGCTCGCGCACGGGGCCGAAGAGCACGAGGTCCGCCGCTTCGATCCGGATCGCGACGTTCGTCCCCGCAGGCACGTGCGCACGCGCCGTGGGCCGATATCGCAGGACGAAGTTCCAGAACACGAGCGCCGCGATCGCCGCGACCACGAAAACGGCGGCCACGGCCACGAGCACGATGCGCGACGTGCGCGGCTTCGGACGCGGCGCTTCGGCGCGAGGCTCGGGCGGCGGCTCGGGCGGCGACTCCGGCGGCGGTTCGGGTGGAGCGACCGCGGGCGCTTCCGGCGCAGGTGCGGGCGCCGCTCCGAGCGCGTCGGGATCGCGCTGCGTGGGCGGGACGGGCTCGATCGGATCCACGAGCGTGTCGGCCATCGCCCCGAGCGTAAGCGTTCAGCGCTCGCCTTGCATCCTCTCCGGTGCCGCGAGCTTGCCTTCGAGCAATGCGCGCAGGACCTCCGAGGAGAGATCCCAGCGCACACGCACGGCGCGATCGACACGCTCGATCCGGATGTCCTCGAAGAGCGCCGCGTACCGGCTGCCCTGCCCACCCTCGCGCAGCGCGCGGAGCAGGTTCTCGGCTTTGCCCGCGGCTTGCCCCGTACCGGCCGTGATCTCGGCGTCGACACGGAGCGCGTCGCCGACCATGACCGCGCTCGCACGGGCGCGCTCGAGGCCGCCGATGATCGACGCGATGGAGGGGAAGCGCCGTTCGAGCGAGGGTGGCAAGCGCCGTGCGCGGAGATCCGCGCTGACGAGGCCTTCGGCTGCGGGATCACGCCGGCGGTCGTCCGGGCCCTTGAGGAGCACGCGCTCGACGCTGTCGACCTCGACCGGCGTGACGAACACGATCATGCGGCCGGCGAAGGCGTGGATGCGCGCGGTCGTGGCGCGGCCGAGGGGCCCTTGGCGCTCCCACGTTCGAACATCGTCCGCGATCGGAGGATCGACGAGACGGAAGAGCCTTGGATCGGGCCGCACGTCCTCCACCTCGCCCTCGACGACGAGCACACGATCACCGACCTCGGCGTCCGCAGCGCGCAGGCCGATCCACACGACCTTGGCGCGCGCAATCGCCTGCGAAACGAGCGCCTCCTCGCCGCCGCTCTCCTCCTCGACGCGCGCGGAGAGCGCATCCGCCAGAGGGCCGAGCTGCGCGCGCATGCGGCCGAGATCGACGCGCAGCACGAGATCGAGATCGGCAGGGAAGAGCTCGGCCGGATCGAGGAGGTCGTGTTTGCCCCGGGACGCGGTCTTCGGGGCTGGCACCTCGCCGCCGCACGCCGCGGCGAACACGAGCGCGCCGAGGCCGAGCACGAACGCGCGTCGAAAAACCTCAGCCGGCGCGCTCGCGCTGTTCGACGACAAGCGCCATCTCCTCGACGAGCTCGGCGACGTCCCTGTGGCTCGAGTCGACGACGATCGCGTCGTCGGCCTGCCGGAGTGGCGCCACGGGTCGTTCCGTGTCGGCCTTGTCGCGGCGCTCGACGTCCGCGAACGTCGCCTCGTAGGTCGCGTCCTTGCCCTGCGCGACGAGTTCCTCGTAACGCCTTCGCGCGCGGACCTCGGGTGATGCGGTCAGGAAAAACTTCACCTCGGCGTCCGGGAAGACGACCGTGCCGATGTCGCGACCTTCGAGCACCACGCCGCCCTCGGCGCCTTGCCCGCGCTGCATGTCGAGCAACGCGGCGCGCACCGCGGGCACGGCAGAGACTCGGCTCGCGCCGAGGCTCACGTCCGGCGAGCGGATGGCGGTCGAGACGTCCTCGCCGTCGAGCAGGACACGCATGCCGCTGCCGCCGCCCGTCGCGCCCTCGGCGCGCTCGATGACCATGCGCTTGCGGGCCACGAGATCCTCGGCGAGCGCGCCGAGCGCCTCGCGATCGTCCCAGCGGATGGGCGCGCGCACGGCCGCGAGCGCGACCGTGCGGTAGAGCGCGCCCGTGTCGAGGAGCAGGTAGCCGAGCCGCTCCGCGAGCCTTCGCGCGACCGTGCTCTTGCCCGCGCCCGCCGGCCCGTCGATCGCGACGCGTACTGCCCTCCTCCGTCCGCTGCTCATGGAGTTCCTCCGCCCGACTCCACCTCGATCCGTGCTCCGAGCGCGCGCATCGTACCGACGAAGCGCGGGAAGCTCGTTGCGATGTTGTCGGCGTCGCGCACGCGCGTGGGTCCGTCCGCGAGGAGCCCGAGCACGCACGATGCCATGGCGATGCGGTGATCGCCGCCGCTCTCGATGTCCGCCGCCTTGAGCTTGCCTTCCGGCTTCCCCTCGACGGCGAGCCCGTCCGGCCGCTCCTCGCACGTCACGCCGAACGCTCGCAGCACGCGCGCCATCATGGCGATGCGATCACTCTCCTTCACGCGGAGCTCGGCCGCGTCCTCGATGAGCGTCGTGCCATTCGCGCGTGCTGCGAGTGCGCACAGGATCGGCACCTCGTCGATCGTGCGCGCCACGAGCTCGCCGCCAAGCCGACCCTGATGCAGATCCGACGCGCCGGCGTGCAGGTCGCCGATCGGCTCGCCCATCTCCTCGCCCTTCGGCTCGAGCACGAGCGAGCCGCCCATGTCGCGCAGCACCTCGAAGAGCCCGGTGCGCGTCGGGTTCAGGCCCACGCGACGCACGGTCACGCGGCTGCCCGGGACGAGCTGCGCGGCCGCGACGAGGAACGACGCGGACGAGGGATCGCCCGGCACCGTGATCGAGAACGCCGGGAGCTTGCCCGAGAACGCGGGGCCGTCGAGCTCGATGATCGCGCCGACCGTGCGCAGCGGAACGCCGAGCGCGAGCAAGAGCCGTTCGGTGTGATCCCGCGACACGAGCGGCTCGCGCACGTACGTCTTTCCGTCGGCGTAGAGGCCCGAGAGCAGGATCGCGCTCTTCACCTGCGCGCTCGCGACGGGCATCTCGTACTCGAGCGGCCCGAGCACGTTGGGCTCGGGCAGCGGGCCGATCTGGAGCGGCGCCGTGATCTCTCCGACGCGCTTCGGATCGAGCTTGCCCTCGATGCGACCGCCGCGCAGGCGCAGCGGCTTCGCGATGCGCTCCATCGGCCGGCGCGAGAGCGACTCGTCGCCGATGAGCACGGTGGCAAAGCGCTGCGCGACGAGCACGCCGGCGAGCAGGCGCATCGTCGTGCCCGAGTTGCCGCAGTCGATGGGCTCGCTCGGCGCGCGCAGGCCGTAGAGGCCCTTGCCGTCGACGAGCAGCGTCTCGTTCTGCTGCTCGGTGGTGATGCCCATCGCACGGAGCGCGCCGAGCGTGGACATGTTGTCTGCACCGAGCGCGCCGCCTTCGATGCGGCTCTGCCCTTCGGCGAGACCAGACAGCAGGATGGCCCGGTGGGCGATGCTCTTGTCGCCGGGGACCGGGACGCTGCCCGTCAGAGGGCGTTCAGATGGAAAGACGACGAGGTCGGTCACGGGCAGGCTCTAGCAGAAGCCGAGGGCCGAGGGGATGCCTGTCGCGCGCGGCAGGTGGGACGCACGGAAGCCGCCTCCGGGGCGGCTGCCCGGGGCGGCTCGGTCCGTGCGCGGCAGGGCAGGGGAGCGGGACGCCCCGTCCGGGGCATCTTTTTCATTGTTCGCTGTCGACAAACCATTGATGGATCGTCCTCCTTCCACGGGTTTCAGCCGGAACGGCGCGGCTCGCGGATGCGCCGGGATCGCCCGCCATCGATTGTGTTTCCGCCCCCGCGCGCTATCGTAAAACACGGGGATCATGGGGGGTATGAAGAGCGCGGAATATGCGATCGACGTCGACGTCGATCTCGGCGAGGCCTCGCTGCCGCGCCCGGGTGACGTGGTCGCGGGGAAATATCGGGTCCTGCGGGCCCTCGGCGCCGGGGGGATGGGCGTCGTGGTCGAGGCGGAGCACACGAGCCTCCGGCAGCGCGTCGCGCTCAAGTTCCTGCACCCAAAGGTGGCAGCGAGCGACGTCTCCGTGACGCGGCTGCTCCGCGAGGCGCGGGCCGCGAGCGCGATCAAGAGCGAGCACGTGGCGCGCGTCCTCGACATGGGCACCTTGTCGTGGGGCTCGCCGTTCGTCGTGATGGAATATCTCACCGGAATCGACCTCCGGGGCGTGCTCGGCCGCCGCGGCCCACTGCCCGTCGAGGATGCGGTCGATTACATCCTCCAGGCCTGCGAGGCGCTCGCCGAGGCGCATTCCCTGGGCATCGTCCATCGCGACATCAAGCCCTCGAACCTGTTTCTCACGAGCCGTGCCGACGGCTCGCCGCTCATCAAGGTCCTCGATTTCGGCATCGCCAAGGTCCTGCGCCCGAGCGGCGCGGCGCAGCCGGAGGACATGGTGACGCTCACGGGCCACGGATTCGTGGTGGGTTCGCCGCGGTACACCTCGCCCGAGCGGCTGCGGGATCCGACGCATGTCGATCCCCGCACCGACATCTGGTCGCTCGGCATCGTTTTGCACGAGCTCCTGACCGGCCAGAGCCCCTTCGAGGCGAAGACCATTTCGTCGCTTTATTTCCGCATCGCCGCGGACCCGCCCGCGCGGGTCCGGGATGTTCGTCCCGACGTACCCGAGGGGCTCGAAAAGGCGATTCTCCAGTGCCTGCAAAAAGATCCGAGCAAGCGCACGCCCGACGTGGCCGAGCTCGCGGCGTCGCTCCGGCCCTTCGCGCCCGAGCGCAGCGAGACCAGCGTGCGACGGGCGATCCGCGTGCTCGGCATAACGCCGGAGAAATTGTCCACGTATGCAGGATGGACCGGGAGCCGCGAGGCCGACAGCCCGCCCGGCGCGCTCTCGACGGCCCTTTTGCCTGCAGCGCTGCGGCGCTCGGCGCGCATCCGCGCCGGGCTCGGCTTGCTCGGTGTGACGCTGCTCGTGGTGGGGGCGCTCGTCGCGTCGAGCGGAGACACGCCCGAGGAAATCGCGCCCGCGCCGGGGCAGGCCCACGGGGCCCCCGAGCGGCGAAACGAGCCCTCGGCCGAGGTCGCGCCGGCCGAGCAGCGCGCCCCGGCCGCCGAAAGCTCCGAGGAGACCGCGGCCCCCGCGCCGAGCCAGGGGGCCAAGGAGCCAAAGACTTCCACGACTTCGTCTTATCGAACCTCTGGGGCCCCTGCGGGGCGCCGCAAAGGAGGGAGCTTCCTTGATCCGCTGGGCAGTCGCAAATAGGAGATACGTTCGTCTAGACAACCGACTTCTTCTCCCCGGACTCGTGATGCTCGTCATCACCGCCGGAGGGACCGCCCGCGCGGACGATTCCGCAGCGGAGGAGGCAGAGGCCCTCTTCCGCGAGGGCAAGCAGCTCATGGCGGAGAAGCGGTATGCCGAGGCTTGCTCGAAGTTCGCGGAGAGCCATCGGCTCGATCCGGGCGGCGGGACGATCCTGAACCTCGCCCGCTGCCACGAGGCGGAAGGCAAGACGGCGACGGCCTACCGCGAGCTCGGCGAGGCCCTCGCGTGGGCGCGCACGGACGCGAGGCCCGATCGCGCGGAGATCGCTCACGAGCGGCTCGAGGCGCTCGAAGACAAGCTCGCGCGGCTCGTGGTGGTGCTCGGGCCCGGCGCGCGCGCCGCAGGGATGGTGATCGAGCGTGACGGGGCGCCGATCGCGGAGGCGTCGCTCGGCGATCCCGCACCGGTCGATCCGGGCGAACACGTGGTCGTCGCGACGGCCGACGGAAAGGAGCCGTTTCGCACGACGGTGCGGGTTGCGCCGGGCGCGCGGATCACGGTGGTGGTGCCCGCGCTCGCGCCGTCACGGGGGCCTTCGGGCGCGCGCATCGCGGCGCACGTGACCGCGGGGCTCTCGGCGGTCGCGCTCGGCGCGGGGGCGTTTTTCGGGATCCGCGCGCTGGTGAAAGAGAACGAGGCACGGGCGCAGTGTCAGGGCTCGGTTTGCCCCGACGCGGCGTCGTTCGGCGTGGCCGAGGAGGGGCGGACGGCCGCGCGGATCGCCAACGTGACGCTCGGCGCGGGCGCGATCTGCCTGGTCACGTCCGCGACCCTCTACTGGGTGTCGCGCTCGAAGAGTCCGTCGGAGCCACGCGCGTCGATCGCAATCGCGCCGTCCGCGGGATCGGGCGCGACGTTGCTCCTGGGAGGAACATTTTGAGCACAAAACGAACGGTGGTCCCTCCGTTCGCCCGGTATGTCGCGTGGCAGCTCCTCCTCGCGAGCCCCCTCGGCTGCGAGATCGTGGCGGGGATCGAGCCACGCAGGCTCGCGCCGGCGGCCGCGCCCGAGAGCGTGTGCACCGAGATCACGGGCGCGGGCTTTCCCGACTCGGCGACGCGGTTCTGCTCCGATGGCGCCTTCGCGGTGTCCTGTGACGACACGAGCCTGGGGGCGGGGCAGGATGGTCACGTGCTCGGTGTCTTGCCGAGCTACACGGAGGCTTCGTTCGGCGAAGTCGAGGACGGCGGCGTGCGCGACGAGATCCTCGATCTCGTGTGGGAGAGCGATGCGGCACCGGCACCCGTCTCGTGGGAGGAAGCGCGCGCGCGTTGTGAAAAACTCGGCGGCGGCGCACGGCTGCCTTCCCGCGTGGAGCTCGTCTCGCTCGTGGACTACGGGCGCGACGGGCCCGCGATCAACCCCTCGATGATCTCCGTGCCCACGTCGTCCACGGATCTCTACTGGACGGCGACGACGGCGATGGATGGCGTGTGGGTAGTCGGGTTCGTCGATGGATCGATGACGTCCCTCGATCGCACGCTCACGGCGCGCACCCGCTGCGTCATCGGTCCTCCGCGCGCGTTGTGCTTCGAGGAAGGCGCGGACGGCGAGACGCTGATCGACGAGCGCACGGGCCTCGTGTGGCAACGGGTGAGCACGCCGGAGGTGAGCTCGTGGCAAGGCGCGCTCGCGTTCTGCGCGTCGCTCATGCTCGGCGGTGCGAGCGGCTTCCGACTGCCGAGCATCAAGGAGCTCGTGAGCCTCGGCCACGGCGAGGGCGAAGATCCCACGTCCGCGGCGACGTCGTTTCTCGACGAGGAAGGCCGCTTCTGGTCGTCGACGCCCGTCGCCGCCGCGCCGTCCGAAGCGTGGCTCCTCGACGGCCTCACGGGCCGCATCGATCACCAGTCGGTAGCCGTGAAGGCGCGCGTGCGTTGCGTGCGATGACGCGCGCGCTTCAAGCCCAGGCCGAACCCGCCTCGGGATCCGGCGTGATGCCTTCGAGCGCGCGGCGCGCCTCCTCGGCGTCCCGCGCGATCTGCGCCTTCAGCGCGTCGAGCCCCGCGAAACGTTGCTCCGGGCGGATGTGGCGCGCGAGGTGCACACGCAGCCGCGCGCCGTACAGATCCTCGTTCCGATCGAAGACATGTACCTCGAGCCGCGGGCGCGCCGCCGTGGGATCCACCGTGGGCCGCACGCCGAGATTCGCGACGCCTACGCCCAGCACTTTCGCGCCGCGCTCGCCCTCCGCAGGCAAACGATCGATCAAGACCGCGTACACGCCGAACGGGGGGAACGCCTCGGGCGCGTCGAGGATGTTCGCCGTGGGGAACCCGATCGTCCGCCCGCGTTGGTCCCCGGCCACGACGGTCCCCGAGAGCGCGTGCCATCGACCGAGGATGCGCCGCGCCTCGTCGAGATCGCCGCGCGCGATCGCCTCTCGCGCGCGCGTGCTCGACCAGGGCCCGGTCGCGTCACCGACGAGCGCGTGGGAGCGCGTCTCGAAGCCGAGCTCCTTGCCGAGCCGCTCGAGCTCGGCGAAATCGCCGGCCCGCTGCGCGCCGAAGCGGAAGTTCTGCCCGACCATCACCACACGCGCGCCGAGATCGCCGAGCACGCGTTCGGCGAACACGCGCGGGCTCTGCGCGGCGAACGCGCGATCGAAGTGCGCCACGGAGACCCGGAGGCCCGGCACGGCGCGTTCGCAGAGGGCGATCTTGCGCGCGAGCGGGGTGAGCAGCGGCGGCGCTTTGCGGCCGAGGACTTCGGCCGGGTGCGGATCGAACGTCAGCACCACGGGATCGAGCCCGCGATCGCGGGCCATCCGAGCGGCTTCTTCCAGGACGGCGCGGTGGCCTCGGTGGAGACCGTCGAAGTTGCCGATCACGACGACCGTGCCGGTACGTCCGCTCGTCTCGCCGCGCTGGGAGCCGCTCTGCCGATCCACGATCGCGCTACCTAGTCAAACCCGAGGCCCCGCGCAAAGCCGAGGTCGTTCCATCATGCATTGACCAGAAGATCCTTGACGGAGATAGTGGTGGCTGGTAGAGCCGCGCCGCCGTTGACCCTTCGGCGTTCGGGGTTGTCGTGGTCGCTCGGACTGGCTGAGCGTCGACCCTCGGCAGGCAGGGAGGCTGGCCGATGTTCAAGAGAGTGAGCATCTTCTCGGGGAACTCGAACCCCACGCTCACGCAAGAGATTTGCCAGTGCCTCGAGTTCCCGCTCGGCAAATGCCGCGTTTCGCGGTTCTCCGACGGGGAGACGTTCTGCGTGATCCAGGAGAACGTTCGTGGCGTGGACACGTACGTCGTGCAGCCGACGTGTTCGCCGGTAAACGACAGCGTGATGGAGCTTCTCATCATGGTGGACGCGCTCCGGCGCGCCTCCGCGGGCTCCATCACCGCGGTCATCCCGTACTACGGCTATGCCCGGCAGGACCGCAAGGCCGCGCCGCGCACGCCGATCACGGCGAAGCTCGTGGCCGACCTCCTCGTCGCCGCGGGCGTGCACCGCATCGTCGCGCTCGATCTGCACGCGGGCCAGATCCAGGGGTTCTTCAACATCCCCTTCGATCACCTGCACGCGATGCCGGCGTTCCTCGATCAGCACCTTCGTGAGCACTACAGCCGCGACTGTGTGATCGTCTCGCCGGACGCGGGCGGCGTCGAGCGCGCGCGCGCCTATGCGAAGCGCCTCGATGGCACGCTCGCCATCATCGACAAGCGCCGCGAGCGCGCGAACGAGAGCGAGGTGATGAACATCATCGGCGAGGTCGAGGGCAAGCGTTGCCTCATCCTCGACGACATCATCGACACGGCGGGCACGCTGGTGAACGCCGCGAACGCGCTCATGAAGGCGGGCGCGAAGAGCGTCGCGGCCTGCGCCACGCACGCCGTGCTCTCGGGCCCGGCGCTGTCGCGGATCATGGAGTCGCCGCTCGCCGAGGTCATCGTCTCCAACTCGATCCCGCTCTCCGAGGAAGCCAAGGCGTGCGGGAAGTTCAAGGTCGTCAGCGTGGCGCGCCTGCTCGCGGAGGCCATCCGCCGGATCCACCACTCGGACTCGGTGAGCTCCCTCTTCGTCTAGCGTCCTCGCCCCCCGTTCGTCGTTTCGTATCCCCCTAAGCGCCTGGACAACCGTGCAGTTTCCTCTCAGGCTTCTGGCTTCGCCTCGGAGGATCGTCGGAAGAGGCGCACAACCCGATCGATCTCTGCTATAGCGCCGCGTCTCGGATCGGAACCGGAGAGTCGTCCCATGATGGAAATCATCCAGCTCAGCGCCACCCGTCGTCAGGAAAGCGGAAAGGGCCCGTCGAACAGGCTCCGCCGCACGGGGAACATCCCTGCCATCTGCTACGGCAAGGGCCTCGAAGCGTTCGCGGTTGCCGTCTCTCCGAAGGCCCTCCTCGAGGTGCTGAAGTCGGCGCACGGGAAGAACTCGGTCATCGAGCTGGCCGTCGAGGGCGGCGACAAGCTCACCGTCATGGTGCGCGACTACGGCTACCACCCGATCTCGCGCGAGCTCGTCCACGCCGACTTCCTCCAGGTCAAGCTCGACCAGCCGATCGACGTGGACATCCCCGTCCGTTGCGTCGGCAAGTCGAAGGGCGTCGCGGGCGGCGGCATCCTCCAGCAGATCTTCCGCACGCTGCCCATCCGCTGCCTGCCCGAGAAGATCCCGGCCGTCGTCGAGATCGACATCTCCGAGCTCGACCTCGGCGACACGGTGAAGGCCGGCGCGGTTCCGCTCCCCGAGGGCGTGAAGACGCGTCTGCCCGAGGATCAGACGGTCGTCGTCGTGGCCGTGCCCGAGAAGGGTGAGGAAGGCGCGGCTGCGGCTCCGGGCGCTCCGGGCGCTGCGGCGGCGGCTCCTGCGGCCGGCGCGAAGGGCGCGGCGCCCGCGGCGAAGGCTGCGGCTCCTGCGGCCGGCGCGAAGGGCGCGGCGCCCGCGGCGAAGGCTGCGGCCCCCGCCAAGGACGCCAAGAAGAAGTAGTTTCAGCACCAACGGTCCGAGTGATCCGCCCCGTGGCGCGCGCCTCTTGCGAGGCAGCTCCGCGGGGCACGCTCGTCTTCGGGCCTCGACTTCCTCGTCATGCTGCTCGTCGTTGGCCTGGGCAATCCGGGCGAGAAATACGCGTCGCACCGGCACAACGTCGGCTTCATGGCCGTCGAAGCGCTCGCGGCGCGCGCTCGCGCCGATGCCTTCCGCGAGAAGTTTTCCGGCGTGTGGGCGCGCGCGACGCTCGGAGACGAGCCGGGCGTGCTCCTGCAGCCGATGACGTACATGAACGAGTCGGGCCGGAGCGTTCAGCCCGCGCTCGCGTTCTTCAAGATCGCCCCGAAGGAGCTCGTCGTGATCCACGACGAGCTCGACCTTCCGTTCGGGGACGTTCGCCTCAAGTTTGGCGGCGGACACGCCGGGCACAACGGGCTGCGGTCGATCATGTCCCACGTCGGCACGGGCGACTTCGCGCGCGTCCGCGTGGGCGTCGGGCGACCCCCGCCGGGGTATCGCGGGGAGGTGGCGGACTACGTGCTGTCGCCGTTCGACGCGGTCGAACGCTCGCGCCTGCCCGACATCTTGAAGCTCGTGACGGATTCTGTGCTAGAAGTCGCGACCCGCGGCTTCGACGCCGCGATGAACGTTCGAAACAGCCGGCCGAAAGCCGGCAAGAAGCAAGCGAAGGAGCGGAGCGAGGCGCCTACGTCGCCCGAGCCCGCGAACGCGAAGGCGGCGGTGGACAAACCGTCGGTTTCGCCTGGCGAAAAGCGCGAGGGAGAGTAACCCGGACGCTTTCCGCACCTTCGTGAGGCGCGAACGTCGGTTTGTCCCTGTGGATGGCCGGCGGACGCGCCGTCCTCGCTCCGGGGCACGACGTCTCCGGGGCCATTGTCCAAGAGGAGAAGCATGAGTCGACTCGTGACGGCGCCGAACCGCGCCAGAGAATACGAAACGATCTACATCCTGAAGCCCGACGTCGACGCGGACACCGCCGAGCGCGTCGGCTCGCGCCTGTCCGACGTGATCGGCCGTGAGCAAGGCCGGCTGACCAAGGTCGAGAACTGGGGCCGCCGCCGGCTCGCCTACGACATCCGCAAGCACCGCCGCGGCGTGTACATCTACCTCAAGTACCTCGGTACGGGCCGCGTGGTCTCCGAGATCGAGCGCAACCTGCGCCTGATGGACGGCGTGATCAAGTACCAGACCGTCCTCGTCCGCAACGACGTGGAGGTCGCGGGGATCGCGATCGCCGAGGAGGACGTGAAGTTCGAGCGCGTCGAGCTGCCGCCGATCGAGGAGGAGCGCGACGAGTCGAGGGAGCGTCAGCTCGGCCTGATCGAGCCGGAGCGTCGTCAGGAGCGGACCAGCGAGGCGCCGGCCTCGGGCGAGTTCGACGACCTCGAGGGCGAGGCGGACATCGCCGGCACCGAAGAAGAGGGAGGCTGAGCCATGAATCAACGAGGAATGGATTCGGGCAGCCGCAACATGGACATGGACGACCGCGATTTCGGGCGGACGCCGGATCTGAACGCCGACGCCCCCGGACGCCGCCGCACCGGTCGCAAGCGCGTCTGCCGTTACTGCGCCGACAAGGCGCTCTTCATCGACTACAAGGACCCGCAAGCGCTCAAGTACTTCATCTCGGAGCGCGGCAAGGTCGTCCCGCGCCGCATCAGCGGCAACTGCGCGCGGCATCAGCGCAAGGTCACGCTCGCCATCAAGCGGGCGCGCAACATCGCGCTCTTGCCGTTCACCGTGACGGCGTAACGAGGAGGACGTCATGGCCAACTACATTCACGTGGTCCTGACCGAGGACCTCCCCAACGTCGGCAAGAGCGGCGAGCTCGTCCGGGTTCGTCCGGGCTACGCCCGCAACTTCCTCGTTCCCCGCGGCCTCGCGGTCGGCGCGACGGCGGAGAACGTCGCCCGCATCGAGCACGAGAAGAAGGTCGCCGAGGCGCGCGCGGCGAAGACCAAGAAGGCGGCCGAGGAGCTCGCGCAGAAGCTCACGAACGTGAAGATCACGATCACGAAGCCCGTCGGCGAGGGTGATCGGCTCTACGGTTCGGTGACGTCGCGCGACATCGAAGAGGCGCTCGCGGCGCAGGGCTACACGGTGGATCGTCGTCGCATCGAGCTCGACACGATCAAGGCGCTCGGCACCTACCAGGTTCCGATCCGCCTCGCGACGAACGTCACCGCGACGATCGACGTCACGGTGGCCGCGAAGTCCTGATCTCGTAAGCGTCAGGCGTTGGCCCGGGTCGAAAGGCGAAGAGCCGATCGGTCCGGGCCTTCGTTCATTTGACCCCCGACGATTTCTCCAGGAGAGACGTCCGCGCGACCTCGTTGCCACGCTGGATCGCGCGTTCGATCGCCGCGCGATCCTGGAGCGCTGTCCGCCCCTCGCGCGCGAGCACCGAGAGGAGCCCCGCGACGAACGCGTCTCCCGCGCCGAACGTGCTCGCCACCGCGAGCGCCGGGCCGCCCGCGCGTACCTCGCCGAAGGGCCCGAGCGCTCGCGTCTCCGCCGCGCCGAACGTCGCGACCACGATCGCCTCGGGCCGGAGCAGGGGCGCGAGATCCCGCGGATCGGATACGCCGAGCAGCCGTAGATCGTCCTCGCTCACCTTGAGCACGGAGGCCGCCGCGAAGAGCCTCCGCGGATCCGCGCGCCCGAGCGCATCGCCGGCCCAGAGCCGAGGCCGGAGGTTCGCGTCGATCGTGACGAGCGCTCCCTCGCGTTGCGCCTGCCGTGCCGCTCGTTCGAGCGCGAGCAAGCACGCACGCGAGGGCAGGAGCCCGGAGAAGTGGACGACACTCGCGCCGAAGGCGTGCGGCAAGGCGTCACGCAGCGCGAGCGCCTCTTCCAGCACGGCGCGATACGCCACGGCGCGCGGCGGCGCGTGCGTCAGGAACACGAGCCCCGTGCGGGTCGACTTCACGGCGCGCACGCGGGACACGTCGACCCCGCGCCGCGACAGATGTGCCACGAGCGCGTGGCCCACCGGATCGTCCCCCACCGAGGCCACGAGCCCTGCACGCAGGCCGAGCTGTGCCAGCGTGAGCGCCACGTTCACCGCGCCACCGCCCGGCGTGAGGGAGAGTTGTGTGGCATCGTCGAGGGACGTACCCGGTGATGTGGAGAGGTCCCAGAGTGCCTCACCCACACACACCACGTCGGCGGATGTCGTCGTTTCCTCGCGATCGTCTTGCCGATCCGGGTACCGCGCGCGGGTGTTTCCTGGTAGATCGCTCGTCGATCCCGACGCCTCGGAGGGCCCGCCCTTCGGGGCGTCTCCCATTTGGGGCCTCACCATGTGGAGATCTTCGGGATTGATTGGGGCCATCTGGTGAAGAAGTGCCATGCAGATCGCTCAGCAGCGTCGTGGACGTTCGAACCAACCGATGGAACCGGCCCCTGTCGCGGGTCGTGTTCCTCCGCATGACCTCGACGCCGAGGCCGCGGTGCTCTCGGCTGTGCTCCTCGAGCGTGATGCGCTCGATCGAGTCCTCGAGATCCTGAAGCCGGAACACTTTTACAGTGACGCGAACAAGCGCATCTTCGAGGCGGCGACCGCGCTCGCTCTCTCCGGCACGCCGATCGACATCGTCTCCATAGCCTCCTGGCTACGCGATCGCGAGTGGCTCGCTCAGATCGGCGGCCCCAGTTATCTCGCACAGCTCGCCGATGCGACGCCCGCCGTGGCGCACGTCGCAGCGCACGCCAAGGTCGTCTCCGAAAAGTGGCGGCTGCGGCAGCTCATCGCCACCTGCCAGCGCGTCGCGGCCGAGGGCTACGGCGACGTCGGCACGGTGCAGGAGTTCATCGACAACGCCGAGCAATCGATCTACGCGCTCGCGCGCACCGCGCAGTCGACGAGCGTGCAGCCGATCGCGCAGGTCCTGAAGGCCGCGTTCGAGCAGATCACGGCCGCGGCCGAGCGTGGCGATCGCATCACGGGCATCTCCACGGGGTACGAGCGGCTCGATTCGAAGACCGCGGGCCTCCACGACGGTGATCTGATGATCGTCGCGGCGCGCCCCGGCATGGGCAAGACGTCGTTCGTTCTCAACATCGCCGTGAACGTCGCCTCGCCGCGCACGGTGGCCGCCGGCCCCGGCGAGCCGGACCATGGCTACGAGCGGCAGGAGCCCGGCTACGGCGTCTGCGTGTTCTCGCTCGAAATGCCGCGTGAGCAGCTCGCGAGTCGTATGGTCTGCACCGAGGGCCGCGTCGATCTCGGCAAGCTGCGCCAGGGCTTCTTGCAGCCGGACGACTGGCGCAGGCTCACCGAGAGCGCGTCTTATCTGTCGACGCTCCCGATCTGGGTCGACGACACGCCCGCGATCTCGCTCCTCGAGCTCCGCGCCAAGGTCCGCCGCATCCAGGCCGAATACAACCGCTCGGCGGGGCCGGGCCAGCCCGACAGGCGCGTGGGGCTCGTCATCATCGACTACCTCCAGCTCATGAAGGGCCGCGACGGCGTGACCAGCCGCGAGCAGGAGATCAGCGAGATCTCCCGAGGGTTGAAGCAGCTCGCCAAGGAGGTTCGTGTCCCCGTGATCGCGCTCTCGCAGCTCAACCGCTCCGTCGAGACCCGCACGAACAAGGACAACGGCAAGCGCCCTCAGCTCAGCGATCTCCGCGAGTCCGGCGCCATCGAGCAGGACGCGGACACGATCATGTTCATCTACCGCGACGAGTACTACAACCCGGAGACCACGAACGCGAAGGGCATCGCCGAGATCATCATCGCGAAGCAGAGGAACGGTCCCACGGGCAAGGTGCTCGTGCGGTTCGCGTCCTCGTACACGCGCTTCGACAACCTCGCGCCCGGCGACTACCCCGAGATGGTCGACGACGAGTGACGTCCCAAGATCCGGCGCGTTCGCGCGTCGGAGGCTCATCATGCCGCCCGGCTTCCCCCGCAAACGCCTCGCGATCGGAACTCTCTGTCTTGGCCTGACGGGCCTCGCCGCCTGCGTCGAGCCGATCCAGAACGGCGGCGTCGTCATGTACGGCGGCGAGAGCGAACGTGTCGCCGCGATGTGCCGCTTTCGCCGCGGCGCCGAGGGCAAAGCCGGGTTCTGCGCGCCGGAGCCGGAAGCGCCCGCCGCGGTCAACCTCGCGCGGATCGGAGGCGACAAGAAGCCGTTCGCGGGCGCGCTCGTGGAGGCGAAGGCGGGGGATGTCCTCGTCGACAACGGCGCGATCGCGGCGGTGATCAGCGCCTCGGACGGCGCGCTCGTGGACGCGGCCGACGCCGAGGTCCGCGAGGACGCGTTCGGGCGTGTCGCGACGTGCCTCGGCGCGCCGCTCGGCTGCTTGACCGGCGTGACGATGAGCTTCTCGCAAGGGCGTGACGGATCGGCGCAGATCCTCGCGCGTGGCCACGCCGAGGGGGATCCGCGCGTGACGATCGCTACGCGGTACATGCTCGTCCCGGGCGCGCGCGTGATCCTCGTGTCGACCCTGATCGCCTCGAAGGCCGACGAGCCCGTTGTCATCCCGAGCCTCGGAGACGCCGTCCACTGGGGCGCGGCCGAGCCTGTGCCCTCGGTCGGCAAAGAGCCATCACCCCCCGCGAACGCCGTGGCCGAAGCCCCGTTCGCGGCTGCGCTCGCGAGCTCCGTCGCGTACGCGATCGCGCCCGCCGGCGATCGACCCACGCTCGAGATCGAAGGCGCCGCGGGGACGACGAGCCTTCGCTTTGGCCGCAACGTCACGCTGCCGCCCGGCGGCTCGGCGCGCTACGAGCGTCTCTTCGTGGTGGCCCCGCGTGGCGACACGCTCGGCGTGCTCACCGAGCTCGCCCTCGTCCGCGAGGAGCGCGTCCCGGGCGCGATCGAGCTTCGTTTCGTCGACGAAGCAGGCAAGCCGTTTCCTCCGCCCGCGGATGCGCGCGTCGAGCTCCTGTCCCCGCGGGATACGCTCGTCCCCTTCCTTCGGATCGGTCCTTCCGTTGCGGAAGCCGGCGTCGCCGCCGAGGCGCCTCCCGGCGCGTACGAGCTCGATCTCCGCGGAAAAGGCCTGCGCGCGCTCGCCCGCGTCCCGATCGAGGTCAAGTCGGGCGAGGTGACGCAGGCGACGATCGTCGTGGGCGCAGAACCTGCGCCCGTGCCTGCGCAGGGCACCCCCGAGGGTGGTACGCCCGCGCCCTGACCGCGGCGGCTCCCCGCCCGACCCAAGGAACTGTGCCCGCGCGCGCCTCCGCCGTGGGTTCGTCCGCACGGACGTGCTACGAAAAAAAAGCGCGTTCCATGGTGGATCGGCTCGGCAGAGAACGGCTCCTCGAACTCACGCTCGCGGGCACGCCCCAAAGGGCCCTCGCGTCGCTCGCCGCGGCGTCGCCCGAGGACACGTCCGACCTCGCCGCGCTGCATGAAGACCTCGCGCTCGTCGCGCACGCCGCGCCGCCCGTCGAGCCGCCGAAGCGCTTGCGCGAGCGCCTCCTCGCGACGCGTCCGCGACCACGCGGCCCGAGGCGGCCCGTGCTCGTCGTGCTCGACATGATCAACGACTACCTCACGCCTGGCCGCCCGCTCGAAGTCCCGCGCGCGCGTGACGTGGTGCCGGCGGTGAAGAAGCGCATCACGTGGGCGCACGAGAAAAACGTTCCCGTGATTTACGTGTGCGACGCACACGAGCCCGACGACGAGGACTTCCGCGACTGGCCGCGCCACGCCGTCGCCGGCACCACGGGCGCCGAGGTGTGGCCCGAGATCGCGCCCTCGCCCGGCGATCACGTCGTGCACAAGCGGACGTACAGCGCGTTCACGGGCAGCTCCTTCGGGCCGCTGCTCGACGAGCTCCACGCCGATCAGATCATCCTCACGGGTTGCTCGACCGAGATCGGCATGTTCGCCACCGCGAAGGATGCGCTCGAGCGTGGGTTCGTCGTGACGATCCCGCCCGACTGCCAGGCGGGCACGAGTGTCGTGGCCGAGCAGGTCACGCTCGTGACCCTCGCGGCGCTCGCGCCGTTCGAGCCGCGTTACCTACGCGCCGCGCGTTGAAGAACTCGCGCGCCGCGTGCGAAGCGGCTCGCCTTGCTCCATGATCGCCGCGCCCGTGATCCGCACCGAGCTCCTGCCCTTCGACCCACCGGCCATCGCGCGCGCGGCCGCGCTCCTCCGCGGCAAGCGTCTCGTCGCCTTCCCGACCGAGACCGTCTACGGCCTCGGCGCGCGCGCCGACGAACCTTCCGCCGTGCGTTGCATCTTCGAAGCGAAGGGTCGTCCCGCGACGAACCCGCTCATCGTGCATGTCGCCGACGTCGCCGAGGCACGCGCGCTCGCGCTCGACTTTCCGCCCGTCGCCGAGCGCCTCGCTGAGCTCTTCTGGCCGGGCCCGCTCACGCTCGTCGTCACGCGCAGGCCGGGCGCCGTCGCCGACGAGGTCGCGGCCGGCGGACCCACCGTTGCGCTCCGCGTGCCTGCGGCTCCCGTCGCGCGCGCTCTCCTCGAAGCGTGCCGTTTGCCCATCGCGGCGCCGAGCGCGAACCGCACGACCTCGCTCTCGCCAACGACGGCCGAGCACGTCCTCAAATCGCTCGGCGGACGCATCCCGCTCGTGCTCGACGGCGGCCCTTGCCGTCACGGCATCGAGTCCACGATCGTCGACGTCTCGCGCAGCCCTGCGGTTCTTTTACGCCCGGGCGCCATCTCCCTCGACGAACTGCGTCGTCACGTCGACGTCGTCGATCCCGGTGCGATCACCGTCTCGCTCGACGAACGCGCGCCCGCGCCGGGCACCTCCGCGCGGCACTACGCGCCTCGTGCCACGCTCGTCATCGTGCCTGCCGACGAAGCGCGCGCCGAGATCGCGAAGCGCCGCGCGGCGGGCCTCGTCACGGGCGCCGCGCTCCGTGCGCCCGGCACCGCGCTCGATCCTCCCGTCGAGATCTTGCCCGCGGACCCCGAAGGTTACGCGGCCGCGCTTTATGCGGCGCTCCATCGACTCGACGATGCTGGCTGCGAAAGTGTCGTGGTCGAAGCACCTCCGGCGGGCTCTGCGTGGGCTGCCGTCCACGATCGCCTGCGCCGCGCCTCTTCGGCTTGAGCGCGGGAATTGCTGACGCCTCCTCGTGGGTTGTGGCAAAACGAGGGAGTCGGCTCTTGGGATGACGAAGCTCGTGGTTCGTTCGGATCAAAAGGCACCGCGTCTCGCGATGACGTGCATCGCGGCGATCGTGCTCGCAGCCGCGACGCAGGCCCACGCGGGGCCGCTCCTCGATCAGCCGCCCAAGCTCTACACCTTCAAGCTCGACGACCCGTCCGCGCCGCGCCTCGGCCTCCTGCGGTCGTACCTCAACGCCGAGGTCGAGAGCCCCGGCCCGCTGCGCCGCTACATCTGGGGGCCCTTCGGTCAGTGGCGGAACGAGCCGTGGTGGCAACTCGCGTGGCGCCCCGCGCAGGCCGCGGACGACGCCGCGGACGAACCCCACGACGAGCACGACGACCTCCACGCGTTCGCATCGAGCCGCGTTCGTCTCCTCGACGTCGAGCCCGCGGCCGGCGCGGCGCTCCCGTTTTTCCGCGCGGCCTCCGAGGGCGCGGAGCTCCTTCGCATCGAGCCCGACGTCCTGCCGTCCTGGTCGTGGAACGGCCTCGATCCCGCGCGTGCACCTGCGTTCCTTGCGTCCACTGGACCGAGCTTCGCTTCGAACGGCTTCGACTCGCTCTGGGCCCCGCCGCCGAAGCCCGTCCGCGACTGGCGATGCCGTCGTCGCCCCGTGACCTTCGTCCGCGGACCCGGCGAGCGTGACGTCTTCCCGCTCGTGCGTTGTGACGGATCCGTCGCCCCCGAGGCCCTCGATCGCCTCTCGCTCATGATGCGCCCGGCCGACGTCGCGCGCCCCGCGGACCTCCTTCCCGACGAGCCCGATCCCGAGGCCGTGCGCAAAGGCGAGTGGATCTCCGACGTGCGCCTCGTGCACCCGCGCCTGCTCTGGGCGCTGCAGCGCATCGCCGACTCGTTCCCGTGGCGGCCGATCTACATCTACAGCGGCTATCGCCCCGGCGCGAAGGTCGCGGGCACGAGCCACCAGAGCATGCACGCGGCCGCGCGCGCCGCGGACATCCAGGTCCACGGCATCCCGAACGCCACGGTCTTCCAGCTCTGCCGCACCCTCGACGACGTCGGCTGCGGCTTCTATCCGAACAGCAAGTTCGTCCACGTCGACGTGCGCAGGCCCGGCACGGGACACGCGCTCTGGATCGACGCGTCCGGCCCCTCCGAGCCTCCGCAGTACGTCGACTCGTGGCCGGGCGTGCTCGAGAAGGGCGGCATGGCCTGGGCGCCTGCGCACGCCACGCCGGGTGTCGTGGAGTGGTCCGGACGGCTCCCGTCCGGGGCAAGCATGCCTGCGCCGCCGCGGTACGGCGGGCCTCCGTAGCGCGCGCCTCGCGCGTCCGCGCGCGCGAGCCACCACGCGAAGAATTCGTTACGCTCCTCTTCGTGCGCGCTTTGCTTCGCTGGTTCTTGTTTTTCGGCGTGCCCCTCGGCGTCGCCCTCGCGCCGCTCGCGTGTGACGACAGCGGCTACCCCGTGATCATCGGCCTTCCGGGTGATCCCGGCGACGCCGGTCCCTCCTCCGACGGCGGCTCGGCCGACGCCTTCCCGGACGGCGACGCCGGCGATCCCGACGCACCGGATGTCCCCTCCGCGCCCGTCTGGATTGGCCTCACGCCGACGCCCATGGGTGATGGACCGCCGAAGCCTGGCGACGTGATCACGGCGCGGCTCGGCGCGCTCGCGCTCGGCGCGCGGGCCACGATGGTGCGACGCACGCCGATGGAGCTCGCCACGGAACAGGGCGTCCAAGCGCTCGCCGAGGAGGCTGCCTTCTTCAACAGCCGCGGCGTCGTCCTCGGCTTCTCGCTCGTCATCGTCGATCGCGCTGCCCTGCACCTCCCGCCCGAGCTCGCGGACATGCCTTGGACCGCGCCCGAGGTCCTCTCCTTCGCGCACGCCTCGATTGACGCGGCGCTCTCGGCGCTCGGCCCCTCGGCGCGTTTCTTCGTGCTCGGCCGCGACGTCGACGTTCGCCTCGCGGCTCACCCCGACGAGCGCGCGGCCTTCGAGCTCTTCGCGAGCGACGTCCTCGACTACGTCCGCGCACATCCGCTCGCCGCGCCGGACATCCGCGCGGGCGTGGGCTTTTCGTTCGAGGGCGTGTCCGCTCCGGATCCCTCGTTCTTGCCGCTGCTCGACGCGAGCGACGTCGCGGTCGCTTCGTACCTCCCTGGCCTTGGCGCCGCGGAGGCGGGGCGTGCGAGCGACATCTCCGCGCATGCCGACACGATCCTCGCGCATGCTGCGGACAAGGCCGTGGTGCTCGAATCCGTGGGGTCTCCGAGCTCGTCCGTCGTCGGGGGATCGGAGGACAAGCAGGCGCTCTTCCTCGAGACGTTCTTCGGCGCGCTTGCGCCCAGGCGGGATCGCTTCGTGTTCGTGAACATCGAAGCGCTGCACGACCTTGGTCCCGTCCGGTGCGGAGAGCGCGTGGCCGTCTTGGGCGAGCCTGCAGACGGACCCTACGCAGCTTATGCATGCTCGCTCGGGCTCTTCACCGAGCAGGGTCAGGAAAAGGCCTCCTGGAAGGCGTTTCTGAACGGTGCGGCCGCGTTCGCGTCACCGTGATCCGTGTTGTAAGGTATCCACATGGGCGACGCGCAAAGTCTGGTGGGCAAGATCGCTGCGATGCAGGACTACGCCCTGTATCGGGACCTGTCTTGGGAAGGGAGCTTCGAGGAGTACCTGGCGCTCATTCGCAAGCAGCCGCAAGTCACGCGCAACGCGTTCCAGCGTGCGTACGACATGATCATTCGGTACGGGACCGAGGAGTACACCGACAACAAGAAGAAGCTCGTCCGGTACAACTTCTTCAAGGACGAACTGAACGGCGGACAGGACGCCATCTACGGCCTCGACATCCCGCTCATGCGCCTCGTGCACGTGCTCAAGGCGGCGGCGGAAGGCTACGGCCCCGAGAAGCGCGTCATCCTGCTCCACGGCCCTGTCGGTTCTTCGAAGTCGACGATCGCGCGGCTCATGAAGAAGGGCATCGAGCACTACTCGATGTCCCCGGACGGAGCGCTCTACACGTTCGACTGGGTGAACCTCGACGGCGTCGGCATGGCGGGCCCCGAGAGCGGTCGCTTCAAGTGCCCGATGCACGAGGAGCCCTTGCGCCTCATCCCGCCCTCGTGGCGCGATCGCGCGATCAAAGAGCTCGAGCTCAGTAACCCCACGTTCAACGTGCGCGTCGACGGTGATCTCGATCCGGCCTGCCGCTTCATCTTCAACAAGCTGATGGAGCGGTACGGCGGCGACTGGGGCAAGGTCATGCAGCACATCCGCGTGCGTCGCCTCGTGCTCAGCGAGAAGGACCGCATCGGCATCGGCACCTTCCAGCCGAAGGACGAGAAGAACCAGGACTCAACCGAGCTCACGGGCGACATCAACTACCGCAAGATCGCCGAGTACGGCTCGGACTCGGATCCGCGCGCGTTCAACTTCGACGGCGAGTTCAACATCTCGAACCGCGGCGTCGTCGAGTTCATCGAGGTGCTCAAGCTCGACGTCGCGTTCCTCTACGACCTGCTCGGCGCGTCGCAGGAGCACAAGATCAAGCCGAAGAAGTTCGCGCAGACGGACATCGACGAGGTCATCCTCGGCCACACGAACGAGGCCGAGTACAAGAAGCTCCTCTCCAACGAGTTCATGGAGGCCCTGCGCGATCGCACGATCAAGATCGACATCCCGTACATCACGAAGGTGTCGGAGGAGATCCGAATCTACGAGAAGGACTTCAACCGCGACAAGATCCGCGGCAAGCACATCGCCCCGCACACCCTTGAGGTGGCGGCGATGTGGGCCGTGCTCACGCGGCTCGAGGATCCGAAGAAGCACAACCTCTCGCTCGTGCAGAAGATGAAGCTCTACGACGGCAAGGTCCTGCCGGGCTACACGCAGGACACCGTGAAGGAGCTGCGCAAGGAGGCGCCGCGCGAGGGCATGGAGGGCATCAGCCCGCGCTACGTGCAGGACAAGATCTCGAACGCGCTCGTGAACGACATCGGCGAGGGCACGATCAACCCGTTCATGGTGCTCTCCGAGCTCGAGAAGGGCCTGCGCCACCACTCGCTCATCTCGAGCGACGAGCAGCGCAAGCGCTATGGCGAGTGCATCGGCATGGTGAAGCGCGAGTACGAGGAGATCGTCAAGAACGAGGTCCAGCGCGCCATCAGCGCCGACGAGGACGCGATCCAGAAGCTCGCGGCGAACTACATCGACTCGATCAAGGCCTACACCTTGAAGGAGAAGGTCAAGGATCGCTTCACCCGCGAGGACGTCGAGCCGGACGAGCGGCTCATGCGCTCGATCGAGGAGAAGATCGACATCCCCGAGAACCGGAAGGACGACTTCCGCCGCGAGATCATGAATTACATCGGCGCGCTCGCGGTCGACGGCAAGAAGTTCGAGTGGCACACGAACGACCGCCTGCGCCGCGCGCTCGAGCTCAAGCTGTTCGAGGATCAGAAGGACGCGATCAAGCTCCAGACCCTCGTCTCCAGCGTCATCGACAAGGAGACCCAGGAGAAGATCGACATCATCAAGACGCGGATGATCAAATACTTCGGTTACAACGAAGTCTCCGCGCGCGACGTCCTCGACTACGTCGCGAGCATCTACGCCCGCGGCGATACCAAGTAGCCCCGTCTCCGGAAGCGCGTCCCGAGGCTCCCCGCTCCCACCGAGCGGGGAGCCTTTTTCATTTTGCCGCGGTGCGCTGTGAGCCCAGCGCCACACTCGAATACACGCGAAACCTCGCGAAAGGCCCTCGCTGCGCAGCCGCCTTCGCGCTACGCAAAACCCATTTCGCGGCAATTTTCGCGGATCTCCCCATTGGGGCCTGGTCTTTTCCAGGTTATAGATCGTTCATGCGACGCCTCGGCGCGCTCCTTGGTTCGTCCCTCTTCCTGTTGTTTTCCGCGGGCTGCGGCGGATACATCGGCAGCGCCCAGCGCGCATACCAGGATGGCCGTTACCTCGAAGCGGCCGAGAAGCTCGGGGATCACGAGGACGAAGTCGCCGAGCTCTCGCCGCGCAAGCAGGTGAGTTACGGGCTGTATCTGGGGCTTTCCCTGATCATGCTCGGGGACCACGACGGCGCCGAGCGCTGGCTCGACTTCACCGAGCAGGTCGAGGCGCAGCGCCCCGGGACCTTGCGGCCCGAGGAGAAGCAAAAGCTCCAGGATGCGCGCGGGCGCCTCGCCGGCATCGAGGAGAAGGCCAAGGAGCAGAGCGTGAGCGAGGAGCCTGCCCAGGACGCGCCGCTCCTCCGCACCGTTCGACAAATCGAGCCCGCGCCTTAGCTGCCGCTACGAAGCGTCCTTTTCGAGCTTCGCGCGCAGGCGTGACACGCTCTGCTCCAGCGACGAGACGACGCGCCGGAGATCGCGCACCTCGTCCGAGGTCGCGAGGCCCATCGACTTCGCGAACGCTTCTTTTTGCTCCGTCGTGAACGTCGACACCCGCCCGGGCATGCTCATCGCCGTCATCACGAGCTTCATGAAGCGCTCGTCCTGCATGAGCTTCGCGACCTGCGGGCTCGCCGCGAGCTTCATCCCCTCGGAGACGATTCGATCCTTGATGGACATGGCCCGAGCCTAGCAGACCCGCGCGACCTCCGGGGTTCAGCGAGGGCGGCCTCCGGCCCCCGTCCTCCCCTAAAAGCGTGGGTTCGATTTGCGTTTGTGGTTACGTTTGTCACAGTCCTGCAGAGCCATTTGCGCCGGATTTTTCCCGCGCGTGTGCTCGGGAGGGGAGCGAATGCACTCGAACGGCCTCGCCAATCGCTGCGTACCGGGCGTTCCTGAATCCGACGACGATCCGCCGTCGACCCAGCCCAGGACCCAGCGCTCGGCCGAGGCGTTGCCCGATTCCACGGTCCTGCTTTGCGTCCATGTCACGCCCCCGGATGCGCGCATTTATCTCGACGATACGCTGATCTCGATCGGGCCGCATCGCGGGCGCATTCCGTGCGAGCTGCGCTGGCGGGTCCTGCGCGCCATTTCGCCGGGCTACGTCCCGTGGGCCGAGGTCATCATGCCCGTCACCGACATCACCGTGGCCGTGGCCCTCGGGCGCAAGGCAGAATCGACGCCGCCGCCGCCGCGCCCGATCCGCGTCGTCCTCCGCCAGCCCGAGGAACCCGCGCCGGATTCGGCGCCCCCGTCCTCCACCGATCCGCTGGCGATCACCGTCAACTGGTGAATGCAATCTTTGCGCGCGGGGGCGCGGCGCGCGAGGCCGTGCCGAGCCCCCGCGCGTTTTCCTCGATCGGTCTTTCTTCAATGGGCGACGCGCGCGCCGAGCCACCGCGCGAGCAGTGGCCATACCGTGTGCGTCGAGCGGCTGCCCATGATCAGATCGATGTGCCCTTGCGGGAATATGCGGTACGTCTTGTCCCGCGAGCGGCTCGATCGATACGCGGGCTCCACCGACGCCGGCGGCGCGAGGTCGTCGCTCTCGCCCGCGACCACGAGCAGCGGCACGTCCATCGCCTCGAAGCCCTCGACGAATCCGGACAAACCGCCGAGCCGATGCCCGCTCTGCCGCGCCTCCGCCGCCGCGAGGAACATGTTCCGGAGCACCGTGATGCTGCCGCTATCCATCGCCAGCGACATGTGCTGCGAGAGCACCACGGGCTCCATCGATCCGGGCCGGAAGCCGCGGATCGGCAGGGGGAAAATGGGGCTCTCCACGAGCACGCGCGCGAGCCTGACGACCTCGCCGAAGGCGCGCAGCCCGAGCGCGCCATGCCCGAACGACATGCGCCGGTCCACGGCGAGGAGCACGTGCCCCGCCAGCGTGAGCGGCAGCGAGCCGCGCGTGAAATGGTACGGGCTGCCGAGGGTCACGACGCCCGCCACCGCGCCGTGGGCGAGCGGCGCCGACGCGTAACTGACGAGCCCCCCGAGCGAGTGCCCCAGGAGGAACACCGGCCGCGGACCGGCGAGGCGCTGCACCTCTTCGAGCGCCCAGGGCACATCTTGCTTCACGAACTCGCTCACGTCCGTCGGCCGCCGCGCGCCGAGATGTCGGGAACGGCCGTGGCCACGCAGGTCCAGATTGAAGACGTCGAAGCCCTCGCGGGCCAGGTAGTTCGAGAGGCTCCGGGCGGGCAGATGCCAGGCGTACCGATTCTGCCCGTAGCCGTGAATGAGGAGCACGCTCCCTCGTGTCCCGCCGAGCTCCGCTGAGCGCTTTCGTACCATCGCCAGCGGAATCCCGTCATCGGCTGCGCCCCCCCGTACGATGCACAGCTCCTTCACGAAACGCCCGCGCGCGTCGCGATCGATCGCCTGTTCGACCCGGAGTTGATGCAGGATCATCGGTACCCTCCGATTACCTACAAGAATGTGCCGAGCATGCAACGCGCCGAGCACTTCCCGGTCATTCGGGGCTTGCGCGCGCCTTCGTTTTCCCGGAAAACCGGGAAGCCGCGCGATGCAGATCCCGAAATGGATGGCACGTGCACGTCTTCAGGTGGGATGGATCACTCCTTGGGCCTCTTGGCGGGTTGTGCGTCGGGGGGGGCTTTCAAGACGGGCGGGCTCGTGTACTGTCTCGGCGTCCTTCTTCTTCTTCGAACACACCGACGAAAGAGCGTCCCATGTTCCAGAAGGCCCTGCTTGCACGCTTCGCCCTCCTGACCCTTGGCGCGTCCCTCTTCGTGACCGGCACCGCGTATGCGCAGGCCTCCGAGGACGGGTTCGACAAGGACGCCGAAGATACGCTGGCCGGAAAGGCGAACGACAAGGAGGAGGCGGCGGCCGGCGACAAGATGCCGGGCGAGAAGGAGAAGAAAACGGCGGAGAGCGGCGACACCGGGATCTGGGACACGACAGAGGATCCCACGAAGGCGTACCGCTACGTCGGCCTCCGCTACCGCCACGCCATCATCCCGAAGGGGATCCTGAACATCTTCCTCGACGGCGGCGCGACGGTGGGCGTGCCGATGGGGGGCCTCGAGTTCGGCACGCGCCGCGACAGGCTCGAATACATCTTCTCGCTCTCGTACGCCGACTACTCGAGCGCCGAGATGCTCTTCAAAGGCAAGGCCCAGCCGGACACGGCGTACGAGCGCGTGCAGAGTGATCTCGCCGTGATTTTCGGCAAGGTCGAGATCCTCTACGAAGTGCCGCTCGACAAGCGGAGCCGCTTCTCCCTGCTCTTCGGCGGCGGCGTGGGCATCGGCGGCGTGATCGGTGATCTCTATCGGCGGCAGGTCTACCCGGGCTCGGGGAACGATCCCGGGGTCCCGTCGCAGTGGAACGACTGCACGGCCCAAGGCGAGCCGGACGGCATCTACTGCGCGAACGACAACGGCCACTTCGGCAACTACGCCGAGCCGAGCTGGGCGAACGGCGGCTCGAAGCCCTTCATTTTCCCGTGGATCGCCCTTCCGCAGGTGAGCTTCCGCTACAAACCCATCAAGATGCTCCAGGCGCGCGCCGACGTGGGCTTCGCCATTAGCTCGGGCGTGTACTTCGGCGCCAGCATCGACTACATCCTCTAAGCTAAGGAAGAGGAGCCCAGGGAACGTTGCAGCTCCCGCCCCGATACGAGCCTATCGCACCCCTTGGCAAGGGCGGCGGTGGAGAGGTCTGGTCCGCGAAAGACCGCATCACCGGCGTGACCGTCGCCGTGAAGGTCCTCGCCGAGGGCGCGAACGAGGCGGAAATGCTCGCCCTCGTCCGCGAAGCCGTCGCGCTCTCCGGCCTCGAAGGCCTCGGCGTGCCGCGCATCCTCGGCTTCGGACGTCTGCCGAACAGCCGCCGCGCGTACCTCGTGCGGGAGCTCGTGGTCGGCAAGAGCCTGGCCGCGCGGTTCGCCGAACCCGATGAGCCCCTCGAGATCCTCGACGCGATCGCGCAGGCCGCCGATCAGCTCACGCGGCTCCACCGTGCGCTCTTGCTGCACGGCGATCTGAAGCCCGCGAACATCATCGTCGGGCCGGACGGCAAGGCGACGCTCGTCGACCTCGGGCTCGCGGCGAACTTCCGCGAAGGCGGCGAGCTCCCGTCGGGCATGACGCCGCGGTACGCCGCCCCGGAGCTGCTCTCGGGCGCGCCGCTCGGCGTGCGCGTGGAGATCTACGCGCTCGGCGTCACGCTGCGCGAGGCGCTCGTGGCGGTCGGGCCCGCGCTCGATCCGGCCGTCGTATCGGCGCTCGAAGACGTCGAGCGTCGCGCCACGGCGGCCGATCCGACGAGCCGCTTCCCGAGCGCGGACGAGCTCGCGAGCGCCATCCGCCGCGCCGCCTCCCTGCCGATGCCCGAATCGTTCGCCTCGCGTGACGCGCTCGTCTGGCCGATCGTCGGTCTCGACGAGCATGCCGCCGCGCTCGACGCGCAGATCGAGGCGTTGCGCTCGGGCGGCGGCATCGTGGTCACGGGTCTGCCGGGCGCGGGCAAGAGCACGCTTCTTCGACGCGTCGCGTGGTGGCTCGGCGTGAAGGGACGCGGCGTGGCCTGGGTCGAGGCCGCGGTCGCGCCCGATCCGGGGCACGCGATGGATCTCGAGCTCGTGGGGGCGGGAGAGCCGCAAGGTGCGATCGTCCTCGTGGATGACGCCGATCGCCTCGCCAAATCCGACCTGACGCGCCTCGCGTCGCTGCGCGAGGCCGGCGCCCGCGTCGTCGTGACCTTCGACCCCGAGCGCCTGCCGAATCTGCCGGGCCCGACGCTCGAGCTCTTCGCCGTCCCGCCGCTCGACGAGTCGCGCGCGCGTGACCTCGTGCGCTCGGCGATCCCTTCGCTCGGCGACGTCGTCGCGGATCACGTGGCGCGGCGCGCGGGCCATTTGCCCGGGAAGATCCGCGCGATCGTCGAGGCGATCGCGCGCGCCCCCGTCGCGAGCCCTGCTGACGTCGATCGTCTCCTCGCCGAGGAGGACGAGCGCGGCACCGATCGCGAGCGCGCGATGAAGCTGCTCGATCGGGGCCACGTCGACGAGGCCGCCGAGGTGCTCGCGCGTCTCGAAGACGACCCCTCGCCGGCCGTGGCGATCGCCCGCGCGCGCCTGTTCACGAGCCGCGGCGATGCCATGCGCGCGATCGCCGAGCTTGAACGCGTGCACGACGAAGCCCTCGCGGCCGACGCCGAGATCGCAGCCTCGTATTGCCTCCACGCGTCGCGCGCGCTCCTCCGCGCCGGCGACTACGCGGGCGCCGAGACCCAGGCCGGCGCCGCGTCCGAACGCACGGGCCTCTCGGCGGCCGCGGACGACGCCGCCCCGCTGCCACGCGCGGAAGGCCGCCGCGCGCTCGCCATGCTTGCGATCGCCGCGGACGCGCTCGCCGTCTCGGGCCTCGCGCAGAGCTTTTCCGCGCGGCACGAGGACGCCAAGCGCACGCTCGCGCGCGCCGTCCGCCTCGCGCGCGCCGTCGGCGAGCCGCGGATCCTCTCCGTCGCGCTTGGCTCACTCGCCTTCGCGCTCCAGCGTGACGATCAGCTCGACCCCGCCAAGGCCGCTTACGAAGAAGCCCTCACCGCGGCGGAGCAAGCCGGTGACGCGGGCAGCGTGGCCACGACACGCTTGAACCTCGCGGGCATCGCCAAGGGGCAGGGCGACCTCGCGGCCGCGCTCATGCACCTCGAAGCGGCGGTCGACATGGGCCACCGCTCGGGCCGTGTCCCCACGCTTCGCCAGGCGCTCCTCAACCTCGCGAACCTGGAGCTCTACCTTGGCCGACTCGCGCGGGCGCGCGTCTCCATCGACCAGCTCGCGCTCCAGCGCAGCGAGCTCGGCCTGAGCCAACGCGCGCAGCTCCTCTCGCTCGAAGCCGAACATGCCGCGCGCTCCGGAGATCCCGCCGCGGCCGAGCGCCTCTGCCGCGCGTGTGCCGAGAGCTGGGAGAGCCTCGGCCGGGGCGTCGACGCGGCCGAAGCGCGGCTCGAACGTGTCCTTATCGCGCCTGTGACCCCCAGCGATGACGTGCACGATCTCGAAGCCGAGATCGAGCGTGCATCCGCGGCGCTCGGGGGCGGCTCGGCGCATCGCCCGCTCCTCTCGCTCGCGCGCGGCCGCGTGGCCACGCTTCGCGGTGACGAACGACAGGCCGCGGCGCATTGCGAGGAGGCGCTCGAAGCGGCGCGCGCCTCGGGCCAGAAGGACTTCATCGCCCGCGCCCTCGAAGCGCGCGCGGCCCTGCACGAGGACGGCGGCAAGCCCATGCTCGCGCGCCGTGATCGGGAGGCCGCGCTCGCCGTCCTCGAGGAGATCGCCTCGGTCTTGCCGCGCGACCTGCGCGAGGTCTTCTGGGACGACCCGCGCCGCCGCGCCCTGCGCGCGCTCTGCATGCCCTCCGTGCACACGCCGCAGCAGGCCACGACGGCCGCGTCGCCGAACGCCTCGCCTTCGAGCACGCTCGCGGCGATCCGCAAGGCTCCCACGGAGGAGCGCCTCGCGCGCATCCTGGAGATCAACCGCGCCATCGCGGGCGAGGTCGATCTCGCGCGCCTGCTCGAGAAGGTCACCGATCACGCGATCGCCCTGCTCGGCGCGGAGCGTGGCTTCGTCATCCTGAAGAGCACGCAGCCGCGCGACGAGGCCGATCCTTCGGCGCCGCTGCCCTTCGCGCTCTCGGTCCATGCCTTCCGCGGCCGTGAGGGCGACGACGCGCACGCGCGGTTCTCGCAGTCGATCGCCGAGCGTGTCGTCCATGTCGGCGAGCCCATCGTCACGGTGAGCGCGCGCGAGGATGACCGCATGGCTGGGTATGTCTCGGTCCACCAGCTCATGCTCCAGTCGATCGCGTGCGTGCCCATCCGCGCGCGGGGTGGCGAGGTGATCGGCGCGCTCTACCTGGAGACGCGCCTCCGCCCTGCGATGGGCTTCACGGACGAGCTCCCCACGCTCGTCGCGCTCGCCGATCAGGTAGCGATCACCATCGAGACGGCGCGCCTCGTCGGCGAGAACGCGCGGCGCGCGCGCGAGCTCGAAAAGAAGAGCGAGGAGCTCGAACGGGCGAACCGCGACCTCGAGGCTGCCCGTGCCGAGCTCGAAGAGCTGCTCGGCCTGCGCACCGAGGAGCTCAAGGCCACGAAGCGTGACCTCCGCTCGGCGCGCGCGGTCATCAAGGGGCATTTCGGCTACGAGGGCCTCGTCGGCCGCAGCGAGGCCATGCGCCGCGTCTACGCGCTCATCGACCGCGTGAAGGACACGGACATCCCGGTCCTCGTCATCGGCGAAAGCGGCACGGGCAAGGAAGTCGTCGCGCGGGCCATCCACAATGCTGGCCCGCGCGCCAAGAAGCCTTTCGTGGGCATCAACGTCGGCGCCATTCCCGAGCACCTCCTCGAGAGCGAGCTCTTCGGCCACATGCGAGGCGCCTTCACCGGCGCCGACCGGGATCGCCGCGGCCTCTTCCGCGAGGCCGAGGGCGGCACGATCCTGCTCGACGAGATCGGCGAAATGCCGCCGAAGATGCAGGCCGGCCTCCTCCGCGTCTTGCAAGAAAAGGTCGTCCGCCCGGTCGGCGGCGCGCGCGAGGAGCCGGTCAACACGCGCGTCGTCGCCGCGACGCACCGGGATCTCGTGGCGATGACCGCGGCCGGCACGTTCCGCGAGGACCTCCTTTACCGCCTGCACGTCGTCGAGGTCCGCGTCCCGCCTTTGCGCGAGCGCATCGAGGACATCCCGATCTTGATCGACCATTTCCTCGGCATCTTTGCGGCTCGTTATGGTCGTGAGCGCCGGAGCGTCTCGCGGGCTGCGCTTCGCCGGCTGATGGGGCATAGCTGGCCGGGCAATGTGCGCCAGCTCGAGAACGTCCTCTTGAATGCGTGGGTCCTCTCCGATCAAGCGGAGCTCGAGCCCGAGGATTTCGAGCTCCCGGAGGCCCGCCTCGCCCCGCGCCCGCCCCCTCCGCCGGAGAGCCTCCGTGAAGGCCCGCGCAGCGTTTCGCCCGAGCCCTCGCGCAAGCTCTCCTCGCTCGAAGCCCACAAGGCCGACGAGCGCGAGCGTATCCTCTCGGCGCTCCAGGCCTCGAACTGGAACCGCGTGAAGGCCGCGCGCCTCGTGGGTTTGCCCCGCCGCACGTTTTACAGGCGCCTCAAGGAGTACGGAATCCAATGACGACTGAGCCCGGTAACCTCGCCGCATTCGTGGACGGCGTCGCGCTGCCTGAAGAGGCGGCGCGCGACCTCTGGAAGCGCTTCAGCGAATGGATGGGCGAGCACAAGGGTGACATGGAGGGGTTCGGAAAGATCAACGGATACACGCAGATCACGCCCGAATTCAGGGGCGGGCGGGCCGTGCTGATCGCGTATACGAAGGAGCCGCCGCCCGCGCCGCCGCCGCAAAAGAAGCCGGCGGGGAAGGGGGGCGGACGTGGTCGCATGGGTGGCGGGGGTCGTCGAGGCGGCGGCGGAAGACGCTGAATTCGTTCGGCGAGGTCATTCCTCGTCGTCTTCGTCCTCCATGGCCTGCATCGCCGCTTCCCACGCCTCGGGCCGCGTGGTCTCAGGGGCGCGGTTTTCGAAGGGAGACCCTTCGAGCGACGGGATCTCCACGATACACAGGCCGAAGTCGTCGTAGGGCGCGCCTCCTTCCGCCAGAAGGACCACCTCGTGCTTGCCGATCTCTTCGAGCGGTAGGTGCCCGTACGACCACGTATCGACCACTCCGTCCCAGATCATCATCGCGGACGAGCTCAGCATATCGAGCGCCGGATCCTTGATCCCCGGGCTCATCGACATCGCGTGGATGAAGTGGTCGAGGACCTGCACGATCTCCACCGCTCGGCTTGCCACGCCGGCGAAGCGCCACTCACCGATGCGCTCCTCGACCGGAATCATCACGAAGCAGAGAAGCACTCCACGCACGTCCGCAAAGGACGCGTCCCCGGTGAAGAGCGCCTGCGCGGCTTCGAGGGAGAGGGGGAGGGGGTGCGGGATGGTGGACATTGGGGGAGAGTACGTGGATCGGGGGACGTGGTATACGTTCGTCATGGCACCTCCGGTCGAGACGAGCGAGGACGCCCTGCCTGAACCGCCCGTGACCCCATCGGCGGGGGCTTGGCGCGCCATGACACCCCAGGCTCGCGAGCGGTTCATTGACGAGGTCGTCGTAGCGTTCTCGGATCCGCGATGGAACGACGGGAACGGTCAGCCCCATAATCTCGCCAAGCGCCGCGCGACCGACCGCCTCCGCAGGCACTTCGACGCGATTGGCCGACGCATCTATCTCACCGAGGGAGAACTCAGCGTCCTCTACCCCGGCGAGCGCGCGTTCTGCCCGGACATCCTCGCCGTCGTCGACGTCCCCGAGCCCGAGGACGACGAGCGGATGGCGTGGGTCGTGGCCGACGAGGGGCGAGGGCTCGACCTGGTCATCGAGGTCCTCTACGAAGGTCGCCGCAAGAAGGACCTCGTCGACAACGTGGAGCGGTACGCGCGCCTCGGGATCCCCGAATATTTCGTCTACGACCGCAAGAAGCAGCAACTCCACGGCTTCCGCCTCCCGGCCCCGGAGGCGCGTCGATATCAGCGCATCGTGCCGCAGGCGGGGCGATACGCCTCGGGCGTGCTGGGCCTCGACCTGGCCATCGAGAAGGGCAAGCTCGAGTTTTTCTACGGAATGGCCGCGATTTTCGGGACGGAGGACCTCATCGGGCGCCTCCAGGGCATGATGCAGAGCTTGGAGGCGAAGGCCGAGCAGGCCGAGGCGCAAGTGGAGCAAGCCCAGGCGAAGGCAGAGCAGGCCGAGGCGCAAGCGGAGCAAGCCCAGGCGAAGGCAGAGCAAGCCCTCACGAGCCTGCAAAACAGCCTACTCGCCATCGTCGCGGCCCGGGGGATCCCGTGCTCGGACGACGACCGCGAGCGCGTCCGGTCCTGCGTCGAGCTCGAAACGCTCCAGCGCTGGCTCGTCCGGGCGGCTACGGTCGGCTCGATGGCCGAGGTTCTCGCGGAAAACGCGTAACCGTCACGTCCGAACGCCGCTTGCAAGGGTTGCAAACGCCGTCGGTGACGTCCGAATGCCGCGTGCAACGGTTGCAAACGGCATTTGCACCGCTCCGAGACCCGTCTGCAAGCGTTGCAAACGCCTCTCGGAGTGTCCGAACGCCGCTTGCAAGCGTTGCAAACGCCTCTCGGAGTGTCCGAATGCCGCTTGCAACGCGTGCAAGCGGCATTCGTACGCGCACACTGCGCCTTGCAACGGCTGCACGCGGGTCTCGTGACGCTCACCGGGGAGTTTTCCGTCGATAGTGTGCTCCCCTTGCATCGTCGCCTCGGCCGGAGCGTCTGCCTCACGACGTTTCACACGTGACCCCTTTCTGGAGGTTCCCATGTCCCATCCCCGCAAGATCCCGCCCACGCTGCTGCTCGACGAAGCCGAGGCCGAGGTCTTTTTCACGCGCTCCGGACTGAAGGCCGACCCCGATGCGCACGATCTCCTTTTCCTCACGGACGGCTGGCTCGCGATGATCGAGGTCGTTCGTACAAAGGAGCGCTCGGCTCGCGAGGCGCAGGCGGACGCGGACGCCGCGCGTACCATCGCCAATACGCGGCTCGATCGTGCTTGCCAGCGATTCGGGGACGAGCTTTTCCTCGCCGTGGGCAAGGAACGCGGGGCGGCGCGGTGGTCGCAGTTTTTCTCGGTCCCCGTCAGCAAATTCATCCGCCAGGCGTTACCCAAGCAAGTCGCGCGCGTGATCGGATGGCTCGATTCGAAGGATCCGATCCTCGATAAGCACCGCGCGGGACTCGAACCCTGGGCGAAGGCGGCAGACGCGGCGCTCAAGAGGACCACGGCGGTCGCCACGGTGCGCGGCGAGGCGCGCATCGGCCGGGAAGAGCTCGCCGAGGGGCTCACGCGCGAGCGGGACGGATTGCACGAGGCATTGTCGGCCCGCGCGCGGGAGCGAGGTTTGCCGCGCGACTGGGCGGGTCAGTTTTTCCGGAAGGTGAGCCGGGCGGGGGCGGCGAGCGAGGAGGGGGACGAGACGGCGGCGGGATGAATCGATCCGACGTATGATTGAAATGGCGAGCGTACCATTGCGACGCTCGAACGAGCCCCGCCAATCCGGCTGCGCGCTTGCTCCTCGCGGCCAGCCGTGCAGGCCCTCGCGAGCGCACCCCGCCCCCTCGTTTGCCCCCGCCCCCGCGCCTGCCCCCGCGCTCACGCCTGCCGGGTCCGTCCGCGTCGGTTCCTCGTCCGCCCTCGCGCCCTTTTTTCTCCCGCCGTGGTCCTCATCCCGGGTAGACTGCCCGCCTTCCGAGGGGAGGAGAGGGCCGCGCAATGAAACGCTATCAGATGCTCATCGGTGGGAATTGGGTGGACAGCGTCTCCGGTCAGACGCGCGAGCTTCGCGACCCGGCCAATGGCGAGATCGTCGCCACGGTCCCCGAAGCCTCCCGGGAGGACGCGCGGGCCGCCATCGACGCGGCGCGTGCGGCATTCGACAACGGCCCCTGGCGCAAAACCTCCGCGCTCGACCGCGCGAAGCTCCTCTTCAAGCTCGCCGAGGCCATCACCAAGGAGGCCGACGCCCTCGCGCGCCTCGAGGTCCAGAGCTGTGGCAAGCCCCTCGCCGAGGCCCAGTTCGACGTCGCCGACGCCGCCAACTGCTTCGAGTTCTACGGCGGCCTCGCCACCAAGATCGCCGGCGAGACCATGAACGTCCCGGCGAACAGCGTGAGCTTCGTCGTCCGCGAGCCCGTCGGCGTCTGCGGCCAGATCATCCCCTGGAACTACCCGCTCCTCATGGCGGCCTGGAAGCTCGCGCCCGCCCTCGCGGCCGGCAACACCTGTGTGCTCAAACCGTCGGAGCTCACGCCCCTCACGGCCCTGGAGCTCGGCCGCATCGTCACCGAGGTCGGTTTCCCGCCCGGCGTCGTCAACATCCTCACGGGCCCCGGCGCCGGCGCGGGCGAAGAGCTCGCCGAGAGCCCGCGCGTCGACAAGGTCGCTTTCACCGGCGGCACCGTCACGGGCCGCAAGATCCTCCAGGCTTCCGCGACCAACTTGAAGAAGGTCACGCTCGAGCTCGGCGGCAAGAACCCGAACATCGTCTTCGCCGACGCCGATTTCGAGGCCGCCGTCGACGGCGCGCTCTTCGGCGCCTTCGCGAACCAGGGCGAGGTTTGCTCCGCGGGATCACGCCTCCTCGTCGAGCGCTCGATCCATGATCGCCTCGTCGCCGCGATGGTCGAGAAGATCCCGCGCGTGAAGGTCGGACATGGCCTCGATCCCGCGACGAAGATGGGACCTCTCGTCTCGGGCGCGCATCGCGACAAGGTCGAGTCGTACGTTCGCATCGGCCTCGAGGAGGGCGCGCGGCTCGTCTGCGGCGGCAAGCGTCCGTCGGATCCTGCGCTCGCGAGCGGGCACTTCCTCGAGCCCACCATCTTCGTCGACGTCAAGCCCTCGATGCGCATCGCGCGCGAGGAGATCTTCGGGCCGGTTCTCGCCGTGCTTCCCTTCGACACCGAGGAGGAGGCCATCGCGCTCGCGAACGACACCGAGTACGGCCTCGCGGCGGCGGTCTGGACGAAGAACCTCACGCGCGCGCACCGCGTGATCCGCGAGCTTCGCGCCGGCATCACGTGGGTGAACACGTATCATCCGACGTTCAACGAGATGCCCTGGGGCGGCTACAAGCAGAGCGGCACCGGGCGTGAGCTCGGGCTCTACGGCATCGAGGCGTATCTCGAGACCAAGCAGGTCAACATCAATCTGGACGAGGCCCCGCTCGGCTGGTACTAGCCGACGTTTTTTTGGGAGAGACCGCATGCGGATCGAATTGAAGACCGAGATCCCGGGGCCTCGGAGCCGGGCGCTCATGGAACAGCGCCGCGCGGCGGTCGCCCGGGGGCCGTTCCATGGGACGCCCATCTTCGTGGCGAAGGCGCACGGCGCGGTGATCGAGGACGTCGACGGCAATCGACTGCTCGATTTCGCCTCCGGTATCGCCGTGGCGAACCTCGGCCACACGCCGGAGGACGTCGTGCGGGCCGTGCAGACGCAGGCTGAACGGTTCTTGCACACGAGCTTCAACGTCGTCCCGTACGAGGGCTACGTCGCGCTCTGCGAGCGCCTGAACCGCATCACGCCCGGCGCCTTCGCGAAGAAAGCCTTCCTCGCGAACAGCGGCGCCGAGGCCGTGGAGAACGCCGTCAAGATCGCCCGCGCCCACACGAAGCGGCAGGGCGTCGTCGTCTTCGACCACGCCTTCCACGGCCGCACGTTCCTCGCGATGACGATGACCAGCAAGGTCGGTTATCGGCAGGGCTTCGCGCCGTTCGTCCCCGAGGTCTACCGTACGCCGTTCCCCTACGCCTACCGCTCGCCCGAGCCCGACGCCTCCGCGTGGGCCATGCGCGAGCTCTCCGAGCTCGTCCTGCACCACGTCGGCGCGAACAACGTCGCCGCGGTCGTCATCGAGCTCGTCCTCGGCGAGGGCGGCTTCATCGACGCGCCCGTGGCTTTCGTCAAAGAGCTCGCGAGCTTCTGCAAGCAGCACGGCATCGTCCTCATCGTCGACGAGATCCAGACCGGGTTCGGCCGCACCGGCAAGCTCTTCGCGTGCGAGCACTACGGCATCGAGCCCGACCTCGTCACGCTCGCGAAGGGCCTCGGCTCGGGCCTGCCGATCTCCGCGGTCGTCGGCCGCGCCGAGATCATGGATGCGCCCATCGAGGGCGCGATTGGCGGCACGTTCGGCGGAAACCCCGTCGCCTGCGCGGCCGCGCTCGCCGTGATCGATCGCTTCGAGGCCGACGGCGGCGCGCTCTTGAAGCGCATCCACGCCGTCGGCGAGACCATCGGCGCGCGCCTCCTCGCGTGGAAAGAGCGTTTCCCGATCATCGGCGACGTCCGCGGCATCGGCCCCATGCGGGCCATCGAGCTGGTGAAAGATCCCCACACGCGGGAGCCGGACAAGGCCTCGGCGCAAGCGCTCGCGAAGTACTGTTATCAGCACGGCGTCGTCGTCCTCGGCGCTGGCACGTACGGCAACGTCATTCGCCTCGCCCCGCCGCTCACCCTCGAAGACACTGAGCTCGACGAAGGGCTCGTGGTCCTTGAAGCGGGGCTCGCAGAACTCGGGAGGAGCGCATGAGCCGGCACTTGCTCTTCATTGACGGCGCGTGGCGGGAGTCGTCCCGCACGCACACCATCAAGTCCCCCTACAGCGGCCGCATCGTCGCGGTCGCGGAGGAGGCGGATGACGCGCTCATGGAGCGCGCGCTTTGCGCTGCGAAGGCCGCGCAGACACGTTTCCGCAAGACGAGCCGGTACCTGCGCAGCCGCCTCCTCGCCGCGATGGCGCGACGGATCGACGAGGAGCGGGCGAAGTTCGTCGCGTCGATCGTCGACGAGGCTGGCAAACCCGCGGCGCTCGCGGACGCCGAGGTGTCCCGCGCGATCACCACCTTCATCGTCGGCGCCGAGGAGGCCAAGCGTTACGGCGGCGAGGTCTTCCCCGTCGACATCGACGCGGCGGGCCGCGCGTACGAGCCGGGCACGAGCCTCTTCGTCCCGCGTGGGCCCGTCCTCGCGATCACGCCGTTCAACTTCCCGCTGAACCTCGTCGCGCACAAGGTCGTACCTGCGCTCGCGATCGGCGCGCCCGTGCTCGTCAAGCCGGCGCCGCAGACCCCGGGCGCGGTCCGCCTCCTCGCCGAGGTCTTCGAGGCGGCGGCGAACGAGGTCTCCGAGAGCCGCGAGACCATCCCGCTCGCCGCGCTCCAGACGATCACCGCGCCGAACGAGGTCACGGGGCGCGCGATTCGTGACCCGCGTGTCGGCGTCGTCAGCTTCACGGGCAGCGCCTCCGTCGGCTGGAGCATCCAGAGCATGGCGCGCGGCAAGCGCACCGTGCTCGAGCTCGGCGGCAATGCTGCGGTCATCGTCCACAGCGGGGCCGACCTCGTCCGCGCCGCTTCCCGCGTCGCGTACGGCGCATTCGCGTATGCCGGCCAGGTCTGCATTTCCGTGCAAAACGTCTGGGTCGAGGAGAGCGTCGAGGAGGCGTTCCGCGGCTTCTTGATCGAGGAGGTCGCTCGCATCAAGACCGGCGATCCGCGCGCCGAGGGCGTGCTCGTCGGCCCGGTCATCGACGGCAAGGCGGCCGAGCGCATCACGACGTGGATCGACGAAGCGCAGAAGTCGGGCGCGAACGTCCTTTGCGGCGGCAAACGCGAGGGCAACCTCGTCCAGCCGACGGTCATCGATCGTCCGGGCGAGGCGCTCGCGATCGTGCGCGAGGAGGTCTTCGGCCCGGTGCTCAACCTGCTCACCTATCGCGACGTCGGCGAGGCCATCGAGGCGGTCAATCGTTCCAAGTACGGCCTCCAGGCGGGCGTTTTCACCGACAGCTTGCGTGTCGCGCGTCGTGCGGCCGAGGATCTCGAGGTCGGCGGCGTCATGATCAACGAGGTCCCCACCTATCGCGCCGATCACATGCCTTATGGCGGCGTGAAGGAGTCTGGCCTCGGCCGCGAGGGCGTCCGTTACGCGATGGAAGAGTACAGCGAGCGCAAGACCGTCATTTCGTACCGGGGATAGACCCGTCCGTGGGGATTGGAGGATTCGCGATGATTCGTTTGTCTTCGTGGGTATCGGCGGCGGGCCTCGCCGTGCTCGGGATCGCGGCGCTCGGCTGTGGCCGCCCGGGTGAACAGAAGCCGGAGGGCGCGGCGCCGACGGGCAGCGCGGCGCCCGCGGCGCAGAAGCCGGCCGACCCTGCCCAGAAGTTCAAGGGTCAGACCTTGAACATCCTCGCGTGGGAGGGGTATGCCGATGCCAAGTTCACGAAGGGGTTCGAGGAGAAATACGGCGTCACCGTCAAGGGCACGTATTTCGGTTCGAGCGACGAGCTCGTGGCGAAGCTCAAGTCGAGCCCCGGCGTCTACGATATCGTCTCGCCGTCCTCGGACGTCGCGTACACGCTCATGCAGGGCGGCCTCGTCGATCCCATCGACACCTCGAAGATCTCGAGCTGGGGCGACCTCGCGGACGCGCTGAAGAACCTCGACGACGTCAAGAAGGACGGCAAGCTCTACGGCGTCCCGTTCACCTGGGGCCCTGATTACCTCATTTACGACGCGAATGTCGTGAAGGAGGAGCCGAAGAGCTGGAAGGTCTTCTACGACGCGCAATACAAGGGCAAGGTCACCCTCTGGGACGACATCTCGAACATCTATCTCGTCGGCCAGATCATGGGGCTCGACAAGTCGAACCCGGCGGCGCTCTACAACATGACGGACGAGCAGCTTGCCGAGGCGAAGAAGAAGCTCGTCGAGCTCAAGCCCCAGGTGCGCAAGTACTGGGCGACCGCGGGTGAGCTCAACGATCTCTTCAAGAACAAGGAGGTCGTCCTGGCCGTCGGCTGGCCGCTCACGGTCGGCACGCTCAACAAGGAGGGCTTGAACCTCAAGGGCGTGATTCCGGAGGAGGGCGCGACGGGCTGGATCGATCGGCTCATGATCACCTCGTCGTCGAAGAACAAGGAGCTCGCGCTCGCGTACCTCGATTACGTCACGACGCCGAAGGCCCAGGCGCTCGTCTTCGAGGCGACGGGCGGGTATTGCGTGGCGAATGCCAAGGCCAAGGAGCACATGTCCGAGGACCTCAAGAAGAGCCCGTGTGTCACCGAGGGCGAGACGTACTTCAAGCGCCTCAACTTCTGGCAATACGTGAAGGAGCGCAAGAAGTACAACGAGCTCTGGAACGAGGTGAAGAGCGCGAAGTAGGCGAACGAGCATGGATACGGCGCCCGCCGCGAAGGCCACGGTACACACGCAAACCCCGCCGAAGAGGCGGGCGCTCCTGTTCCTCGTCCTGCCCCCTGCGCTCTGGCTGCTCTGCTTCCTCGTCCTGCCGTACCTGGGTCTGTTTTTCCAGAGCTTCCTCGGATCCGACGATCTCGGAAACGTCGTCCTCGAGCCCACGCTCGACCCGTGGAAGGCCTTTTTCACGAAGACCCTCTACCGGAGCACGCTGCTCTACACCTTCAAGATCGCGCTGACCGTCACGAGCCTCTCCGTGCTCTTCAGCGTGCCGCTTGCGTACTTCATCGCGTTCAAGGTGCGCCGCGGGAAGGAGCTGCTCTACAGCCTCATCATCGTCCCGCTCTGGGTGAGCTACATCGTCCGCGCGTATGCGTGGAAGATCATCCTCGGCCGCGAAGGAATCCTGAATTCCTTCCTGCAATGGGCGAAGATCACGGATGCGCCCGTCGAGGCCTTTCTCTACAGTGAATGGGCGATCATCATCGGCCTCGTCCACATCTACACGCCGTTCGTCCTCATGCCGGTGTACACGGCGTTCGAGCAGATCCCCCGCTCGCTCGTCGAGGCGTCGAAGGACCTCGGCGCCGGTCGCCTGACCACGTTCTTCCGCGTCGTCTTCCCGCTCTCGCTGCCCGGCGTCATCGCGGGCGGCACGTTCGCGTTCGTCCTGACGCTCGGCGATTTCCTCGCGCCCGTCCTGCTCGGCGGCACCGACAACCTCATGATCTCGAACGTCGTGCAGAACCTCTTCGGCACCTCGAACGATCGTCCCCTCGGCTCCGTCGTCGGAATCGTCCTGCTCGTCGTCGTCGTGCTGCTCCTGGAGACGACGTCCCGCGTCGAAAAATCGTTCGCCAGCCTCGAATCGGGCCGCGGCCGCCTCGGAGGCGCGCGATGACGCGTCAGTCTACGCATGGGGGCTCCGCTCGGACAAGCCGAGCTCTGCCCCCAAACCCCCGCATCGATCTGCCGACGCTCCTCGTGGGCGCTGCGGCGGCGTTCGTCCTCGCGTTCATCTACCTGCCGATGGTCGTCGTCGTCGTGTATTCGTTCAACCCCGACGCGGTGAACGTCTTCCCGATGCGCGGCTTCTCCCTCCGCTGGTATCGCATGCTGCTCGAGGACGAGCAGCTCGTGTCGGCGCTCCGCATCAGCCTCCTCGTCGCGCTCGGCGGCACCTCGATCGGCCTCCTCCTCGGGGTCCCCGGGGCCATTGCGCTCGCGCGCCACGAGTTCCCGGGCAAACGGCTCCTCGAACGGATCGTCCTTTTGCCGCTCACCTTGCCGGGCATCGTCACGGGCGTCGCCATGTTGAGCTTCTTTCCGCTCATTGGCGTCCCTGTCTCGCTCCTCGCCGTCCTCATCGGCCACGGCACGTTCCTCATCGCGATCACGCTCACGCAGGTCTATGCCCGCCTCCGGCGCCTCGATCCATCGCTCGAAGAGGCCTCGGCGGATCTCGGCGCGCCGCCGCTCACCACGTTCTTCCGGGTCATCCTGCCGAACATCAAGACGGCCATCATCGGCTCGGCGCTCCTCTCGTTCACGCTCTCGCTCGACGAGATTCCGGTCACGTTTTTCCTCATCGCGGGCGACAACACCCTCCCCATTCAGATCTGGGCCATGATGCGCCGGGGCATTTCTCCCGAGGTCAACGCGATCTCGACCCTCGTCTTCGCCGGATCGATCGGCCTCATCCTGCTCGGCACCGCGCTCGGCGGCCGCGACAAGGAGTAATCGTTTTGGGCATCGTGGAGCTACGCAAGGTCGTCAAGCGCTTCGGCGACGTCGAGGTCGTCAAATCGCTCGATCTATCCATCGAGAAGGGCGAATTCCTCACCTTCCTCGGCCCGAGCGGCTGCGGCAAGACCACGACACTCCGCATGATCGGCGGCTTCGAGATGGCCACTTCGGGCGAAATCTACCTCGACGGCCGCGAGGTCTCCGCGCTCCCGCCTTACAAGCGCGACGTCAACACGGTCTTCCAGAGCTACGCCCTCTTCCCGCACATGAGCGTGCGCCAGAACGTCGCTTATGGCCTCGAACAGAAGCGCCTCCCCAAGGCCGAGATCGAGCGCAAAGTGGCCGAGGTCCTCGCCATGGTGCGCATGGACGCGTTCGCCGCGCGCAAGCCGCGCGAGCTCTCCGGCGGCCAGCAGCAGCGCGTTGCGGTCGCGCGCGCGATCGTCAATGGCCCCTCCGTGCTCCTGCTCGACGAGCCCCTCGGCGCCCTCGACTTGAAGCTCCGCAAGGAGATGCAATTCGAGCTGAAGAGCCTCCAGCGCAAGCTCGGCATGACGTTCGTTTACGTCACGCACGACCAGGAGGAGGCGCTCACCATGAGCGACCGCGTCGCGGTCATGAACGGCGGCCGGATCGAGCAGATCGACGCGCCCGTCGCCATTTACAACCGCCCGAAGACCCGCTTCGTCGCCGATTTCATCGGCGAGACGAACCTCCTCGCGGGCGAGGTCTTCCGTGATGGCTCCGCGCACGCGTTTTCCCTCGGCGGCGCGCGCATCCCGATCGAGCCCGACGCCGTCCTCGAAGCCGGCCACCGCATCTCTTTGAGCGTACGCCCCGAAATGGTCTCCGTACGCAAAGCGGACGACGGCGAAATTCAGGGCGTCGCGCTCCCCGGGACCGTCGAGGAGACCGTTTTCGTCGGTTCCGTCTGGAAGACCGTCGTGCGTCTCGCGGGCGGCGAGCGTGTCGTCGCGACCGAGCCGCCGGCCACGCACGGCCATATCGAGCATGGCACCTCGGTCGTCGTGGGTTGGAATCCCAAGAGCGCCGTCGTCCTGGAGACCTGACGGGATCATCATGGAGCTCGAGCCTGGTCATCTCGTCGCGGGGCGCTTTCGTGTCGTGCGATTCCTCGGCGAGGGCGCGGTCAGCGCCGTGTACGAGGCCATCGACGACGTGCGTGGCCATCGCGTCGCGGTGAAGATCCTGCATCGCGAGCTCTCCCAGAACGCCGAGATCGTCCAGCGATTCGAGCGCGAGGCCGAGGCCGCGAGCCGCATCGGCTCCGATCACATCGTCCACGTGTATGGCGCGGGCGCTACGCCCGAGGGACGATTCATCGTTCTCGAATACCTCGACGGCGGCACGCTCGCCGACCTTTTGCGCAAGCGCCGCCCGCTCCCGTCGGAGGAGGCCGTCTCCCTCGTCCTCCAGCTCCTCGCCGGCCTCTCGAAGGCGCACGAGCTCGGCATCGTGCACCGCGACTTGAAGCCGGCGAACCTCTTCCTCGTGCCGGGCCCCGAGGGCCGCGGATTCCTCAAGATCCTCGATTTCGGCGCCTCGAAGCTCACGAATGCGGGACAGGCGTTGACGCGTACCGGGGCCATGGTCGGCACGCCGATGTACATGTCGCCGGAGCAGATCCGCAGCTCCGACAAGGTCGACCCGCGTAGCGACGTCTATGCCGCGGGCGTCATCCTCTACGAAAGCGTCACGGGCAAGGTCCCGTTTGACGTGAAAAACGCGGTCGAGCTCGCGTTCCGCGTCGTCTCGCAGGATCCGCCGCCGCCCGAGACGCACCTGCCTTCGCTCGATCCCGAGCTCTCGGCGATCATTCGCCGCGCCATGTCGCGTGATCCCGACGCCCGTTTCCAGACCGCCGCCGAGATGTACGAAGCGCTCGGCGACTGGCTCAAGAAGCGCGGCATTCCCCTCCCGCCGCACACACGCGCGGCGCCCGTGGCCGCGCCCGCCGCCGCGCCGACGGCCGCGGCGATGGCCCTTCCGAGCGTGGCGCCGGCGAGGTCGCGGACCATTCTGCTGTATGTCGTTGGCGCGTTGCTGCTCGTCGTGGCGATCGTGCTTGCGCTCCACGCTGCGGGGGTTTGACCGGGAACATCCAGACCGCCCTTTTTTCGGGAGGGCGGTGGTGCCCTGCTTTCTCTGCGTGGTACACTGCACTCATGCGCTCTCTCGCGACCGCTGAGATCCTCCCTCCGGAACCCATGACCCTCGAGGAATGGGCCGACATGGACGAGGACGAGCCGGGCGAGCTCGTCGATGGCCATCTGGAAGAGGAAGAAGTGCCCAGCAACCCGCACGAGGCCGTCGTGGCCTGGCTCATCCGCATCCTCGGCCTCTGGGGAGCCGAGCGTCGCGCGCCCGTTCTTGGCTCCGAGCACAAGCTCGGCGTTTCGAAGACACGCGGCCGCAAGCCCGACGTGTCCATGTATGCCCCCGGGACGCGTCTCGGACGCGGCTCTCTCTCCCGCACCGCGCCTTTGCTCGTCGTCGAGGTCCTCTCCCCGCGCCCCCGCGACGTCCGGCGTGATCGACTGGACAAGCGCTCGGAGTACGCCCGCTTCGGTGTCAAGCTCTACCTGCTCGTCGACCCGGAAGCGCGAGTGCTCGAGCTCTACGAGCTCGGCGCGGATGGTCGTTACGTCCTCGATGCCTCCGTCTCCGAGGGAAAGCTGAGGCTCCCTGGATGTGAAGGACTCGAGCTCGACCTCGATGCCTTGTGGGCCGAGGTCGCGTGGATCGTCGGCGAAGAACCCGAGGAACAAGCGGCGCGCGAAGCCGCAACCGAAGGCGACGACGACGTCGTTTGACCCCCACGCCTCTCTCGTGATGTGATGTCATCCGCCCCATGGCGGAGCCTGCCCGACGCCTCCAGCCGATCGACACCACCGCGGAGATCGAGACGCCCGAGCACGTGCGGTTCCATTACCCCGTCGCCGGCCCTGCTCGCCGCGTCGTCGCCTGGGCGCTCGACTGGCTCATTCGTGGCGCCGTCCTCGTCGTCTTCGCCATCTTCGCGCTCCTGGGCGGCCTTGCTGTCGGTGATGCCGTCGCAGGCCTCTCCGTCGGGCTCCTCCTCGTCATCTATTTTCTCCTCGAGTGGACGTATTACACGCTCTGGGAGATCGCCTGGAATGGCCGCACCCCGGGCAAACGTGCGCTCGATCTGCGGGTCGTCTCCGTCCACGGCCATCCCTTGCGTATTGGCGACAGCTTCCTCCGCAACCTCCTCCGCGCCGCCGATTTCCTCCCCTTCGGTTATGCCATCGGCCTCGTCGCGATGGCCCGCGACAGCCGTTTTCGGCGCCTCGGCGACATGGTCGCGGGCACCATGGTCATCGTCGAGGAGCGCCGCGCCGTTGCCACCACGCTCCGCATCGACCCTCCGCCCACCCCGAAGGAGCTTTCGAGCCTCCCGCAACGCCTCCCGCTCTCCGGCGACGAGCTCGAGGCCATCGAGCTCTTTCTCCGCCGCAAAGCAGGCCTCGGCCCTGCGCGTGAGGAAGAGCTCGCGGCCATGGTCGCGCCCATCTTCGCGAACCGCATGGGGATCCGGAACAAGGACTCCGCGCGCCTCCTCGCTTTGCTTCACGCGCGCGCCAGCGAGCGCAGGAGGCCTCTGTGAGGAGCCAGGACGAGATCGTCGCGGCACGTCATGCCGATTGGCGCGAGCTCGAAAGCCTCGTCTCGCGCGCCGAGGCCCTCCACCACCTCGACGGCCCCTCCATTTCCCGCGCCGCCGCGCTGTATCGGGCCCTCTCGGGTGACCTCGTCCTTTGCCGCGCCCGCTGCACGCCCGACCTCGTCGCGTACCTCGACAACCTCGCCGGCCGCGCGCACAGCGCTCTTTATGGCGCCGAGCCTTTCCGCATCCCGGCCTTCTGGTCCCTCCTCACCCGCGACTTCCCGCGCACGCTCCGCAAGAACGCCTCGTTTTTCGCCCTCTCCTCCGCGCTTTTTTTGATCCCCTGCGCCATTGGCATCATCCTCGCCCTCTTCGTCCCCGACGCCGCCTCGCAGATCCTCCCGCGCAGCATGCTCGACGGCATGGCCGACATGTATTCGAAGGGCTTCGACGAGGGCCGCAGCGAAGGGGCCGACTCCGCGATGGCCGGGTTTTACGTCCGCAACAACGTCGGCATTGCGTTCCGTTGTTTCGCGACCGGCATCTTCTTCGGCCTCGGCAGCGTTTTTTACCTCATCTACAACGGCCTCAACATCGGCATGGTGACCGGCTGGGTCACCGCAGCCGGGTTTGGCCGGAACATCGGCACGTTCATGTGCGGCCACGGGCCCTTCGAGCTCACGGCCATCGTCGTCGCGGGCGCGGCGGGGCTCCGCATGGGGTATTCCCTCGTCATCACCCGCGGCCGCACGCGCCTCGGCTCGCTCCGCGAGAGCGCGCCCGACATCGTCCGCCTCGTCGTGGGCGCGGCCGTCATGTTGCTCATCGCCGCGGGCATCGAGGGATTCTGGTCCCCCTCGGGCGCGCCGCCGCCCGTCAAATGGGCCGTCGCCGCCCTCTTTTCTTTGCTCGTCACGGCTTATTTCCTCTTCGCCGGCCATGAACGCGGGAGGGCCCGTTGAACCTCGGCGACTCCGCGATCGTCCTGCGCCCCCGCAACCTCACCGAGGTCATGGACCTCGCGTTTCGCCTCTGCTTTTCCCTCGCATTTTCCCTGTACGCGCGCCTCACCCTTTTCGCCATCGTCCCGCTCCTCGCCGGATGCCTCGCGCTGCGGTATGCGCTCGACGCCCCCTGGAGTCTCGTCTGGCTCGCGGCCTTCCTCACCGTGCCTTTCGTCGAGGCCCTCTTCACGGTCGCCGTCAGCCAGATCATCTTTTCGCCCACCATCACCCCGCGCGCCGTCTTCGCTCTTTTTCGCAAGCGATTCGGCGCGCTGCTCGGCTCGTTCTTCATTCGTATCCTGGGCCTCTTGATCGGCTCCCTCGCGCTCTTTCTCCTCCTGCCGTTCGTCGGCATTCGCCTCCTGCTCCTCGACGAGGCCTGCCTCCTCGAAGGCCTCTCCGGCTCGCGCGCGCATGAGCGCGCCCAGCGGCTCGTCTCGATGCGCACCGGCGACGCGTTCCTCGTCCTCCTCATGCTCCTCGGCGCGCGATTCGGCGGTGTCCTCACGGCAGAGCTCCTTTTCGACGGGCTCGTGAACGACCTCCTCCAGTTCGGCCGTCCATTCGGCTGGCTCTTCGACGACGGCGGCTCGCCGGCCGCCCTCGCCGGGTTTTTCTTGGCCGTACCGTTCGTCGCCACGGCGCGGTTCCTTTATTACATCGACACCCGCACGCGGGAGGACGGCTGGGACATCCAGCTTCGTTTCACGGCGATCCGCGCTCGGGCCGAACAGGAGCGCAGGAGGGCCGCGTGATCAAGTTCGTCCTCCTCCTCTCGGCGCTCGGCGCGAGCCCGGTATACAACGCCGACGATCGGGTCCGCGAGGTCCTCGAATCGGAGCGGTACCGGTTTTGCCACGAGGACGATTATCCCCTCGGCGAGGGCGAGCGCGCCTTCTGCCCCCTCGTCGGCGAGACCAGCGAGGCTTGCCCCTCTTTGCCCGCGGCCTGCCGCAAGCCGCCCGCGCCGATCGAAAAAGGCGGCCCTCCGGCCGGCATCTCCCCGAGCTGCAAGGCGGGCTCCCGCTGTTTGGCCGGACGCTCCTCGGGCCGCGACGATCGCACGGCTGTCCGCCGATTCGAGGGATCCTCCGGCAGCGCCTCCGGCGACGGGAGGGAAGGCGCGGGCGAGCCGGGCAAACCCGGCGGGCCCGGCGGCGGCGGAGATGGCGCAAGCTCGGGCCCAGCGGGTCAAGACAAGCCCGGCGGCGAACAAGGCAAACATGGCAGTGGGGATGCGTCCGGTCCGGGCAATCCCGGCGGAAAGGACGGCTCCGGCAAACCCGGCGGAGAGGCCGGCCCGGGCAAACCCGGCGACGCGCCCGGCCAGAATCCCGGCGGCGGGGAAGGGAAGGGGCAGGCTGAACCAAGACCCGCGAATCCCCCGCCGCCGCCCGAGCCCATGGATCCGGCCGTCAGCAGTGCCGCCAGCGGCTTCGCGCGCCTCCTCTTTTTCGTCCTGCTCGGCGGCTTCCTCGCCTTCATCGCGTGGATGGTCCTGAAAAACGTCCTCTCCGAGCGCGACGCGCCCGAGGACGAGCCTCCGCCCGAGGACCGCCCCGAGAATGCCCCGGGCGAGCGACGACAGGTGCCCCGCGGCCCCGTCGAGACCGACGTCGCCCGTCTCCTCGCCCGCGCCCGCGCGGCGGCCCAGCGCGGCGCGTTTGGCCCTGCGATCGATGACGTCTATGCCGCGCTCCTCCGGCGCCTCGACGGCGACGGCATCATCGAGATCCACGCCTCCCGCACGAACGGCGATTACGTGCGCACCCTGCGCCGCGAGCGGCCCGAGATCGCCGCGGACGTACGGAACATCGTCGCCGACGTCGAGAGCGTCCAGTTCGGCTCCCGCGCGCCTTCGGCCGAGGCCTTTGCCCGCATTCACGACCGCGTCGTCCCCATCGTTTCGCGCGCCCTCGGCATTCTCGTGGTGATCCTCGGCCTCTCCGCGACCGTCTCTTGCGGCCGCGTCGCCGCGCTCGACGAATCCGACGGCGTCTTCCGCGGCGACACCTCGCCCTCGGGCACGCACGCGATCGGCGCCATGCTCTCGGCCTATGGCATCGAGTTCCGCCATCGCCGCGATCCTCTCGACAAACTGCCCGACGAGGACGAAGCGACGCTCGTCCTTCTGCCCGACCTCGACATCTCGGCCTCCGATTTCCGCCGCTTGCAAGCGTGGGTCGAGGCGGGTGGTGATCTCGTCCTCGCGGGCGTGCAAGGCCTCCCCGGCTGGACCGGCGCGTCCCTCGAACCGGATCAACTCGTCGACAGCGCGGTCGTTCCCGCCTCGACCTACGAATCCCAATTCGGCGAAATCTTCCTCGCCGTTCCCCGCGGGCCAGCGCTCACGCTCACGGATGCCGATCGCATGGTAGGCCGTGGCGTTGGCGCCTATGCGTCCTTCAAGCAGCTCGGCGACGGCCGCGTCATTGTCCTCGCCGACGACAAACTCTTCACGAACGTCGCCTTGACGGCCGGCGACAACGCGGCTTTTTTGATCTCCCTCTTCCGCCCGCTCCACCGCGAAGTCGAGCTCTGCGACGCCTGGACCTCCCTCGGCGCCGACACGCCGCTCGAAACCCTGAGCCGTGCGCGCCTCCTGCCCATTCTCCTCCAGCTTCTTTTGCTCCTCGGCCTCTTTTTCCTCTGGCAGGGCCGCGCCTTCGGCGTCCTGCGCGACCCGCCCGCGAATCGTCGCCGCGCCTTCGCCGATCACGTCCGCGCCCTCGGCCTCGCGTATGCCCGCGCCGGCGTCTCGCGCCACGCCCTCGGCCTTTATGCCGCGTGGGCCGTCGAGCGCCTCCGCGAGCGTGTCCCGCGCGAGGGCCGGCAGGGGCTATCCGGGCTCGCCGAGGCCATCGGCGTCCGCGTCGGCAAATCCACGGGCGAAGTCATGCACGTCCTCGTCGAGGCCACCGAGGCACAAAAAGAGGCGGCCCCCGCGTCCCTCCGCTCCGGCGACGTATCGCCCCGCGGCCGCTCGCGGGGCAAGGACCGCGCCCAGGCCGCGTCCGATTTCGCCGTCATGCGCCACCTCGACCATTTCCTCGCCCAGACCTCCCGCGAGCGCTCCCGCAAGAAGACCCGAAAAGCATGAACCTGTCCCTCTTCCGCGACACCTTCGATCGCATCCGCCGCGAGGCGGGCAAGGTCCTCCTCGGCCAGGACGAGATCATCGACACCACGCTCCTCGCGATCCTGGCCGGCGGCCACGTCCTCATCGAGGGCGTCCCCGGCCTCGGGAAAACGCTGCTCGTCCGCACCCTCGCCCATGTCTTCGGCGCGAGCTTCCGCCGCATTCAATTCACGCCCGACCTCATGCCGAGCGACGTCACCGGCGGTAACGTCTTCGACCAGAAAGAGGACCGCTTCGTCTTCCACGAGGGCCCGGTCTTCACACAGCTCCTGCTCGCCGACGAAATCAACCGCGCCCCCGCGAAGACGCAAAGCGCCTTGCTCGAAGCCATGCAGGACCTCGCCGTCACCACCGACGGCGTCACGCGCCCTCTGCCCGAGCCTTTTCTCGTCATCGCCACGCAAAACCCCGTCGAATCGCAGGGCACCTATCCCTTGCCCGAGGCCCAGCTCGATCGGTTCCTCGTCAAATTGCACGTCCGTTACCCCGGACCCGCCGTCGAAAAGCAGATCCTCCGCCATCACGTCGACGGCTTCTCCGCCGCCAAGCTCGATCGCGCGGGTATCGAGCGCATCGCCTCCGCCGACGAGATCCTCGCCATGCGCGCGGCCCTCGGCGCCGTGCGCGTCGACGACGGCATCCTCGAATACATCACCGACATCGTCGCCCGCACCCGCGCCCACCGCGCCGTCTACCTCGGCTCCTCCCCGCGCGGATCGATTGGCCTCCTTGGCTCGGCGCGCGCGCGTGCCGCCAGCGAGGGACGCGATTTCGTCACCCCGGACGACGTCAAGGCGCTCGCCCCGGCCGTCCTTCGCCACCGCTTGATCCTCCACCCCGACGCCGAGATCGAAGGCACGAGCGCCGACGATTGCGTCGAAGACATCCTGCGCGAGGCGAAGGTCCCGCGCACGGCGGCCTGATTTCGACATGGTCCCCTCGCGCGCGCTCGTCCTCCTGTTCGCGGGGCCGCTCGTCCTCTCTTTTTTCACGCTCCTCGACCGGGGATTGATCCTCCCCATGCTCCTCACAGACGGAGCGATCGTCCTGCTCGCGCTGCTCGACGCCTTGCTCGCGCGGCGCCGTTTGGTCTCCGTCGTCCGCCGCGCCCCGGCCGTGCTCTCAATTGGCCGGCCAAACGTCATTTCCCTCGACGTCCGCTCCCTCGCCCGGCGCAAGCTCCACGTCCACGTGCAGGAGGAGCTTTTTCCTTCGTCCGAGAGCGACGAGCTCCCCCTCGAAGCAGACCTCCCGCCGCGTGGACACACGACCCTCAAGTACCGCGTCACGCCCTCCCGCCGCGGCGCCCACGTCCTCGGCGACCATTACGTCCGTTATCCTTCGCCCCTCGGCCTCTGGATTCGCCAGTACCCCATTTCCGCGCGCTCGCCCGTCAAGGTGTACCCCGACCTCGAAGCCGTCCGCGGATACGAGCTCCTCGCGCGGCAGGACCGCGATCCTGCCGGCGTGCGTGCCTCACGCCGCCTCGGCGGCGAGAGCGAGTTCGCGCGCCTCCGCGAGTATCGCCGCGAGGACGAGTATCGCAGCATCGACTGGCGGGCCACGGCGCGCCGCAAAAAGCTCATTGCCCGCGAATACCAGCTCGAGAGCGACCAGAACGTCGTCTTCCTGATCGACGCCGGCCGCCTCATGACGGCCGAGTTCGCGAATCTCTCGCTTTTTGATCACGCCCTGAACGCGACGCTCATGCTCTCGCACGTCGCCTCCCGCGGCGGCGACAAGGTCTCCATGATGGCCTTCGCCGAAGAGATCCTCGCGTATGCCCCGCTCACGGGCGGCGCCCGCGCGACGCGCAAGATCATGCAAGCCGGCTACGACATCGAGCCCGACCTCGCCCCCACGAATTACCGGGCCGCTTTCGAGGCGCTCGCGGTTCGCGTGAAAAAACGGACGCTCGTCGTCCTTTTCACGCAGGTCGTCGACGAGGTTGCCGCCGCCGAGCTCGAAAAGCTCATGCGTGGGCTCATGCCCCGCCATTTGCCGCTCCTCGTGCTCCTGCGCGACGTCGATGTCGACGCCCTCGCGCTCGGCCATGCGGGCGAGGCAGCGGCGCTCTCCGGCGTCGGCCCCTACCTGCGCGGCGCGGCCGCCGAGATCCTCTCGTTTCGCGATAAACTCGTGCGCCGCTTGAAACAACACGGCGCCCTCGTCCTCGACGTCGCGCCCGGCGACCTCACGCCCGCGCTCATCAATCGTTACCTCGAGATCAAGGCCCGGCACCTGCTGTAATGCCGGCCGCGGGCCCCGCCCGGCATCGTCGTCCCACGCCTCCCGGACCCCCTCGCAGCGTACGCGCGCGCCGCGTACGCCATCCCGCTCCTTCACGACGCCTCGGGGGCTTGATGGAGGCTTTCAACGACGTCAGCCGACGTCGACCCGTCGAACAACGATTCACGCCGTCGACGCCGGCCAGAACAACGGTGCGGCAGGGGGGAGCTCCCGCGGAACAACGGCAAAACACCGCGGAAATCAGCGATTGTCGGGCGGGTGAGGGGAAGCGGGCCTTTCAGCCCTTCTTGCGCGGCGCCTTCAGCGTGAGCTTGAGCAGCACGTCGTCGCGGATGAGGTCGTCCGGCTTGCCCGCAATCGTGATGTTGAAGTCCTTGCGGTTGATGGAGAACTCCGCGGTGCCCGTGGCGGCGTCCGGCGCGATCGTGATCGTCACGGGGAACGTGATCGACTTCTTCACGCCGTGCAGATCGAGATCGCCCGTGACCGTGTGCGTCGCGCCGTTCGTGCCGCCGGCCTTGATCTCCGTCGACGTGAACGTCGACTTGGGGAACTTCTCGACATCGAAGAAATCGGCGTTCTTCAGGTGCTTGTCGAGGTCGGCCGCGTCCGTCTTGACCGACGCCGTCTCCACCTCGAACGAGATCTTGCCGCCCTCGGCCTTGCCGTCCGCGAGCGTGATCTTGCCGGCGAGCTTCTCGAACTTGCCCTCGTGCTTGCCCGTCACCTTCGAGCCGATGAACCCGACCGACGAGGCCGTGGCGTCGACGTCGAGCGTCTCCTGGACCGCCGCGGCGTTCGCGGGCTTCGCCTCCGCCTGCGCCGACGAGGCCGGAGCGACGGTTGCCTTGGGCTTGTCCTTGGCCGGGTCCTCGCAAGCCGCGAGCGAGAGCAGAGCGGGCACGGCGGCGGCGAGAACGACAAATCGAATCGTGCGCATGGTCGGATCGTCCCTTCGGGGTTGTATCGAGGCTGTACCATGCGCCCCGAACGGACGCTTGATTAGGGGGGCGGCTCGGGTAACACTGTTCGCCAGGGCGAACAATCGATGACGGCGGCGCTCGACGATGTGGTCTCCATGGCGGTCTTCGCGCGGGTCGTGGAGGCGCGCTCGTTCACGGGCGCGGCGGCGCTCCTCGGCCTCTCCAAGTCGGTCGTGAGCGCGCGGATCTCGGGGCTCGAAGAGCGTCTCGGCGTCAGGCTTTTGCATCGCACCACGCGGCGCCTCTCGCTCACGGAGGAGGGCGCGCGGCTCTACGAGACCTGCGCGCGGCTCGTCTCCGCGGCGGACGAGGCGCAGGGCGTGCTGGAGAGCGCGTCGGCGGAGCCCGAGGGCCTCGTGCGCGTCACCGTACCGGTGGGTACGGGAATCCTGCAGTTTCCGAGCATCCTGCGCGAGCTGCACGAGCGATATCCGCGCCTCGTGATCGAGCTCTCGCTCTCGGAGCACCGTGTGGACATCGTCGCGGAGGGGTACGATGTGGCCATTCGTGTCGCCGACACCCTCGAAGACTCGGCGCTCGTGGCGCGCCGCATCGGCTCCGTGCGGATGATCGTTTGCGCGTCGCCCGATTACCTCGATCGTCGCGGGAGGCCGGTCTCCCCGCGGGATCTCGTGCACCACAATTGCCTGCGCCTCTCGCCGGTCCGGCGCGAGTGGTCCTTTCGATGCCCCGGCCGCCGCACGCAAGTCGTGCCCGTCACTGGGACCCTCATCACCGACAACATCGCCGTTTTGCGCCAGGCGGCGCTCGACGGCATCGGCGTCGCGCGGCTGCCCTTGTCGTATGTCGCGGCCGACATCGAGGCGGGCAGGCTGCGCCGTGTCTTGCCGGAGCACGCGCTTGGCGAGACGAACGTCTTCGTGGTGCACCCGTACCAGAGGCACATGCCGACGAAGGTGCGCGCGTTCGTGGATTACGTGGTCCAGCGGTTCCGTAGCGCGAGCGACGAATAGTCTACGCTTCCCGCTCGCCCTATCGTTTTCTCGCCATGCCCTGGAAAAAGTACCTTCTCCTCCCGCAGCTCCTCTCGTACGCCGCACGCGCGCCCCGCGATCCGGCGAAGGCGTGGGACCGCTTCTGGAGCGGCATCCGGCGCACGGGGAACCACGGGGAGGTGCTTTGGGACACGGAGGATCCTCGTGAAATCGAGGAGATCCTGAAAAGAGTCACCACGCATTTCGCGGTCGACCTCCCCGTCATCGACATCGGCTGCGGCAATGGCAGGTTTTCGCGGCTCCTCGCCGCGCAGTATCCCAAGGTCGTCGGCCTCGACGTATCGAGCCACGCTATCGAGATGGCGCGCGAGGAGTCTGCCGGGATCGAGAATCTCTCTTTCCACGTCGCCGACGTCAGCGTCCCGTACGCGCTCCGATGGCTCGTGGACGAGCTCGGAGAGGCCAATGCCTTCATGCGCGGCGTCCTCCACGTCCTCGATCCGAAGCGCCGCGCCGTCGCGATCGAAAACATGCGCGACGTGCTCGGCGCGCGGGGCGTGCTTTATCTATCGGAGAGCAGCATCGACGGCGATCCGCTCGATCACATGGTGCTGCAGGGCGCGACCCCGACGTACATGCCCGAGCCGGTGCGCAGGGTCGTCGCCGCCGGCGTAAGGCCGCCGTCGCGCTTCGGCGACGCCGAGGTGCGCCAATACTTCCCCGGCGCCGCATGGGAAATCCTGGAGAGCGGCCCCACGGTCATGTACACGCTACCGCTGCGAACGCCCGATGAAATCGAGGCGCTTCCGAGTTATTTCGCGCTCGTGCGCCGCCGGGGATGACGCCTACTTCATTCGAGGCACGTACCGCTCCACCGATCCGTACTGGTTCGGCCACCGCATCACGTATCCCTGCTCCGCCGCCGCGTGCCGCGTCCAGTAGGGATCGAACAGGTGCGCTCGCGCCAGCACGCAGAGATCGGCCCGTCCCGCGGCAATGATGCTGTTCACGTCGGCATAACTCTGGATGTTGCCGACGGTCATCGTCGGCACCTTCGCCTCGAGCCGCACGAGCTCGCTGAACGGCGTCTGGAAGAGCCGCCCGTACACCGGCCGCGCCGACGGATCGGTTTGCCCCGCCGATACATCCACGATGTCGACCCCGTGCTCCTTCAGCGCCACGGCGAGCTTGATCACGTCCTCCGGCGTGATTCCGCCCGGCGCCCAGTCCGTCGCCGAGATACGCACGCTCGTCGGTTTGTCCTTCGGCCAGGCCGCTCGCACCGCGTCGAAGACCTCCAGCGGGAACCGCAGGCGATTCTCGATCGAGCCGCCGTATGCGTCGGTCCTCCGGTTCGTGATCGGCGACAGGAAGCTCGCGAGCAGATACCCGTGGGCCATGTGCACCTCGACGAGGTCGAAGCCCGCCTCGTCGGCCAGTTTCGTCGCCGTCACGAAATCGGCCTTCACGCGGTCCATGTCCTCGCGATCCATCGCGCGTGGCACGGGGCTATGCGGCAGATACGGAATCGCGGACGCGGCGAGGAGCGGCCATCCGCCCGATTCGAGCGGCTGATCCATGCCCTCCCACATCCGCTTCGTCGATCCTTTGCGGCCCGCGTGGGCGATCTGCACGCCGATTTTCCCCGTGGAGAACTGATGCACGAAATCGGTGACACGCCGCCACGCGGGCACGTGGCCCGGGCGGTAGAGGCCCGTGCATCCGGGCGTGATCCGGCCTTCGGCGCTGACGTCGGTCATCTCGGCGATCACGAGCCCCGCGCCGCCGACCGCGCGGCTGCCGAGGTGCACGAGATGCCAATCGTTCGGCGCGCCGTCCTCCGCCGAATACTGGCACATCGGCGAGACGACCACGCGATTGTCGAGGAGCAGCTTGCCCAGTCGATACGGCGTGAACATCGGCGGCGGCGGCTCCTTGCTCTCGATCCGCACGCCCGATTGCGCTTCCGCCTTCGCCGCGACCCACGCGTCGACTTCGCGCACGAGCGCCGGATCCCGCACCTTCAGGTTCTCGTGCGTCACGCGCAGGCTACGCGTCAGCATGCTGAAATTGAACTGCAGCGGCTCGAGATCCATGTATCGCTCGGTGTTCTCGAACCACTCCAGGCTCACCTGCGCCGCGCGCTGGAGCGTCTCCACCTTCGGCCGCCGATCCGCCTCGTACGCGGCGAGCGCGTCGGGAAGGCGCGCGTGCGTATCGAGCGCGTCCGCGAGGCTTATCGCATCCTCCAGCGCGAGCTTCGTCCCGGAACCGATGGAGAAATGCGCCGTATGCACGGCGTCCCCCACGAGGACCACGTTTTCCCAGGAAAACCGCTCGTTGTAGATCGTGGGAAAACTCCGCCAGACGCTCTTGTTCTTGAGCAGCCGGTGCCCCTTGAGGCGCGGCGCGAAGAGCTTCTCGCAGTATGCGAGCGTCTCGTCCTCGGTCGCCCGATCGAGCCCGGCGCGGCGCCACGTCTCCTCGCGGCACTCCACGATGAACGTCGATCGTTCGGGCTCGTAACGATAGGCGTGCACCCGGAAGAGGCCGTGCTCGTTTTCGTCGAAGTAGAACGTGAACGCGTCGAACGGGAACGTCGTGCCGAGCCAGACGAAGCGGTTCGGCCGCCCGTCGATGCGCGTGCCGAACTGCGGCTTGTACAGGCTCCGCACCGCGCTGTTCACGCCGTCCGCCGCGACCACGAGATCACTCGCGCGCCGGATCGCCTCGAAGTCCGTGGCCTCGTGCTCGAACCGGAGCACGACGCCGAGCTCCTCGGCGCGAGCCTGCAGGATGGCGAGCAGGCGCTGGCGTGACAGACCGCTGAAGCCGTGCCCGGTCGAGACGAGCCGCTCGCCGCGGTAGAACGTGTGGATGTCGTCCCAGTGCGCGAGGCTCCTCCGGATCGCGTCGTAGACGGGCCTGTCGACGCCCTCCAGGTTGTCGAGCGTCGCGTCGGAGAAGACCACGCCAAAGCCGAACGTGTCGTCCGGCCGGTTGCGTTCGAGGACCACGACCTCGCGCGAAGGGTCGCGCTTCTTGGCCAGGATGGCGAGGTAGAGGCCGCTGGGTCCGCCGCCGATGCACGTGATCTTCACCGTCGATCCTCCGGTTCCTGCCGCGGAGGGGAGACCACGATGGCGAAGACGTCAAGGGGTATGGTAGACGCTGGAGCCATGACCCGGTGCGTTGTGCTCGCCACCTCGCTTGCCGCGCTGTCGGCGTCGTGCGCCTCTGCGCCGACCGCACAGAACAACGGCAAACCCGTGCCGTCGCCCGAGCCGTCCGCGGTCGCGTCCGCACCCGCGCCCCGCGAGCCCTCGCCACTCGTCAGCGTGAGGGCCCCGGACAAACTCCCCGCGAACGTTTTGATCGACGGCAACCTCGCCGAGTGGGGTTCGCTCCTGCCGCCGCCCGAGGGGAATCAGCCTCCGGCCGGCGCACCCTCGCACCTCGCGTTCGCGCTCACGAAGGACGGCGCATTCGTCGCGGCGGAGCTCGCCGAGCTCTCGAAAGACGGGATCTGGCTCGCCTTTGGGTTTCCTCCCTCGACGCCCGCTTCTTCGTCCGGCGTCGAGGCGCACGAGGCGCGATTCGTGCGGATGTTCCGGCTCGACAAGAGTGGCCTTTTTCAGGTGAGCGAGAGCGGCGCGCTCGTCCCGGTCCCGCACTCCGTCACGACCATGGCATTCACGCCGCGCGCAATGACCATCGAGGCACGGATCCCCGTCGCGGCGTATCCCCGCGCGTCGGCGGCGCCGATCCCCGGGGCGCGGGTCCAGGTGATCGCCGCGACGACCTCCACGCCCCCGAAGATCGACGGAGCAAAATGGATCGACGTCACCGCGCCCGAACCCGTGGCGTTCGAGCCGCACGCCGAGCTACGGGCCGCTGTCTACCGGCAGAATCTCGCCGAGAGAAAGCCGCTCGGCTTGTCGTATTCCCCCGCGGACCCGGGCCATATCGAGACGGTCCGTCATCCAGGCAAGGACACCTCCTCCGTCGTGACCTCGGAGTCCCCTCTTTACGTGCCCCAGCGGACGCTCGGCGATGTCGAGATCGGATATACGTCCGCCGTTTTGCCCTCCGTCGCCGTCTTCAAGGGGGGCGCGTTCGTGGATGTCATCGACGTCGCGGACATCGGGGAGGAGCCGATGGGCATCGTCGAACGAAACAAGCAGATTCACGTCTTCAGCTATTCGCAGACGAACGAGCTCGACGCCGCGGGCTTTCAGGCAGGATGGTCGGTCGTCGCCGTGGCCGAGGACGGCTCGATTTCGTATCCGTTCAACGCGGAGACGGGGGTCGGTCGCTGGGAGAAGGTCTACGAGATTCATTCGGACAAATTCGATTGGTTCGGCATGCGAGGCGTGCCCCGCGAGTATGCGGACGAGGAGACGCCACGGGCGATCGAGATCCTGTGGCGCTTCGACAAGCAGTTCGGCGGCTACATGCCGACGACGCGCCCGCTCACGACGCTGCCGCCCCCGAAGCCGAAGCCCGGCAAGAAGCCTTGATCCGACGGCCGGAACGGCGCCCTTGCGGCGCCTTCACGACTTTGCCATCCTGCCGCCCATGAACGGATCGCCCCGCCTCCTCCCGTTTCTCGTGATCGCCGCGCTCGGCCTCGCGGCTTGCAAGGACGACAAGCCCGCGTCAACGAAGGCCGATCCGGCCGCCGCGGCGAACCCTCACGCCGCCGACGAGTCCAAGCCCCTCGAGGTGGGGGATGCCGCGCCCGACATCACGCTGAAGCTCACGGACGGCAAAGAGGTCAAGCTGTCGAGCCTTCAGGGCAAGCAGGTCCTCGTGTATTTCTATCCGAAGGACGACACGCCGGGGTGCACCATCGAGGCGCAGGGCCTGCGCGACGGCTGGGCCGATATCCAGGCGGCCGGGCTCGAGGTGTATGGCGTCTCGACGCAGGACGCCGAGAGCCACAAGGCGTTCATCGAGAAATACAAGCTGCCGTTCCCGCTCGTCGTGGACACGGACGGCGCCGTGACCAAGGCGTTCCGCGTGCCGACGCGGCTCTCGTTCGCCGCACGGCAATCGTTCTTGATCGGGAAAGATGGGAAGATCAAGCACGTGTGGCTCGAGGTGGATCCGAAAGAGCACGCCTCGACTGTGATCGCCGCCGCGAAGAGCTGATATGAAAAAGGGGCTCGGCGCATGCCGAGCCCGGGCAGGGCCGCGAAGACGAAGAAGTCAGATCGGGAAGAAATGGCGGAGCCATGCCACGATCATCCCGTGGTAATGCCACGCGAGCGATACGCCGAGCGCGACGGCGGCAAGCACGAGCACGATGCGGCCCACGGGCGGCCGGTCCTCGCCGGAGACGAAGACGGGCAGGACGCGGAGCTCGCGTACGCTGCCCCGCGGCAATGGCGGCACGCGCGTGAAACGGAGGCTCAGATTACGCCGGAGGTAAATGCGGACGTTGAACGCCCAGCCCGATGCTTCGAGCAGCGCCGAGACGTCACGTTTGCGGAGCTTGAGCCAGCCGAGAAAACCCGAGACCGTCATCACCCCGAGCGCGACGCCCGCCACGGCGAGCAGGGCATTCAGCGGGTTCGTATTCGAAAGCGTCTGCAACGCGAACGCCGCGGCCGAGCCGACGGCCGCGAATGCGATGCCGCCGCCCACGATCGATCCTTGCGCCCCCGGTGCCACGAGGGGCGGCGCGACGGGCGCGACCGGCGGCGGGGGCGGCGCGGCGGGCGGGCTCTTCGGCGGCGTGAGCTGCGCGTCGACCCGATCGGAGACGCTTTTCTCCATGGCCTCGAGCTTCGTGCCGAAGAGCTTCGTCATCTTGTCGCCGACGAAGTCGCGCAGCTTCACGAAGGGCGCGAGCGCGGCTTCTTGAATGGAAATGGGCTTGACGATCACGTCCGTGACCTTCGCGTCCCATTCCTTGCCGTCGCGATCGTAAAACACACCGCGCTTGCCCACGGCGATGCCGCGGCGCGAGCCCGAGGTCACGCCGGCGGCGACGTGCATCGTCTTCCGTTCGTCGCCCTCTTTGCGCGAAAGCTCGACGTACGCGACGAAGATGTTGCTCGTCTCCGCGATCGGCCGGTGCTCGGCCTTGTCGAGGACGCGCACGCAGAGGTTGATCTCGCGGCCATCGAGCACGAGCGTGCCGACCTCGAACAGGCACCGCCCCCCTGCCGAAAAGAGCGCCGGAAAGCTCACCATGTTGTTCGCGAGATCCAGGATCCACCGCTGCAGAAGCGCGAGCTTTTCCAGATCGGAGAGCCCCACGAGCTCGGCCGAGGCCTTCTCGTCCTCGTTCACGAGCGCGCGCAGCGCCGCGGGCAAGGGCCCTTCGAGCAAGGCGCGGAGCTCCGCGCCCGCGAGTCCGCCCGGCAAGGACGCGGGTTTTTTCGACTGCCACGCTCGATACGGCTCGAAGAGCGCGCGGACCCGCTCCCAGCCCTTGCGATCGAGCTTCTGCACGGGCCCCGGCTCGCCGAGCGCGCGCGGCAAGACCTCGACCGAGAGCCGCCGCGCCTCGTCCGCGAAGAGCGAATTCACCCCGGATTCGAGGTCGAGCACGCCCGAGCGGTCCGGCGGCCCGAGCGCGGCCTCGCGCAAATAGCCCCGGATGGCCGCGGGATCGTTCACGTCGAGCGCCGCGAGCCGCTCCGGCTTGACGGCGAGCCGATCCTCCGCGACCGGGCCTTGTCCCAGCAGATCACATTGCGCGAAGAATTGGTCGAGCTTGCCCGCGAGCCCGTCCACGACCTCGAACGCCGCCGCGGTGGCTTCGCCGAATGGCAAGACGAGGCTCGTCTCCGCGCCCGTGCGGAGCGCGCCCGCCGCCTCCCACGCAAGCGCCGCGTGGCCGAGCGCGAGGAACGCGTCGAGCTTCGCCACGCTCACGCCCACCTCGCCCGAGAGATCCATCACGCCGCCCGTCGCCTCGATGATCAGCGCCGCGAGGCGCGCGAGGGCCGCGTCCTCGATTTGCGTGGGCGCCACGATACCATCCCCGTTCGGGGATTTTCGCGCATATCCGTCGCGAAACGCGCGAATGTCGGCGAGCGAGAGCGTCGCCCCGGGCCGGGCGGCCTGGCCGCTCGCCTTGATGCGTTTTTTCGCGAGGGCGCGGAGGCGCGCCGCGTCGGGCTGCGAGGGGTCGAGGTCGTCGAGGTGAACGGTATCGGTCCGCTCGGCGATGCGGCTCGTGTTCCGGAGGCGGGCGCGCAGCCAATCGTGCGCGGCGAGCAGCTCCTGCACGCGAATGCGCCCGTTCCCGTCGATGTCGACGTACCGGAGCAGCGCCTCGTCGCAGAGGAGCTGGTCGATGGGGACGCTCGTCGAGGACCAACGGGCCGCCGGGAGCGCGTGGATCTGCGCGAGGTCCTCGGCCGTCTCCAGCTTGAGCTGAACGAGGCCACGATAATCGCTGAAAATGAAGGGCGCTCTTGCCACGTAGAGACGCTCTTGCCACGGTTTTTCGGCACCGGCAATGTCATGACGCTCGAAACGTGGGCCGATTCACCGTCATCGGCTTGGCGACGTCATCTACGCGAGATCCGTACGCGACACACGTGGGGTATCTCCAGGCTGGATATTTCCCGGAATGAGCGGCGGCGAAGGGCGAACGCGGGGAATGGATACGAACGCGGCGCCTCGATCGCGCTGTTTTCTTGACTTTCGGCCCTGCGTCTCGTAATGCGGGCATATCCATGCCCAGCGAAACGCGCACGTTCGTGCTCCCGGGTAGGCCCTCGGCCATGGGGGCTCTGCGCGCCGATCGTCGCATCGGGCGACGCGTCGCAATGGGCGCGTGCCTCACCGCGGCCCTCGGCGCCCTGGCCCGGTACACCCTCTTCTCGGGCGCGGCCGCATCCGCCGAGCGTCGTGCCGCAGAGAATGTCTTTCTTGCCGCCCGTGAGGCCTCCCGTGCCCTCGCCGAGGGGCGATTTTCGTCCGCGACGTGGCAGGAGCTCGTGGAGCAGGCCTTCCGCGGCGTCACGCCGGAAGAAATCGCCCGCGCCATCGACATCGAATCGCTCCTCGCGCGCGCGCCCGCGGCGAGTCGCGGCGCCGCGGTCGTACCGTTCTCGACCACGCTGCCCGGAGACGACGGTCCGCGGCTCGTGACGAAGCTCTTCGTCCTGCGCGCCGGCCGGGCGAACCCGCCGCACGCGCACGACAACATGGTCTCGATGCATTACGTGCTCCGGGGTCGATTCCGCGTCCGCCATTACGATCGCGTGCGCGACGAGCCCGGCGGTATCGTCCTCCGGCCCACGATCGATCGGGTCCTCGGCCCGGGCGAGGCGACGAGCATCTCCGACGAGCGCGACAACGTGCACTGGCACGTCGCCGAGACCGACGGCGTCCTGCTCGACGTGCTTTGCGCCGATCTCGAAGGCCGGCCGACGGACACGCACCTCGTCGATCCGGTCCGCGCCGAGCTCCTCGAAGGAGGCCTGCTCCGCGCGCGGCGCCTTTCCACCGTGGGAGAGGCGCTCGAGCGATTCGGCTGAGGGGACGTTCCCGACGATCCCCACGCCGCCGCGGCGTCCGGGCCGCCTTCACCCGTTCGCGCGGGGCGCGCGGCTCCGTCCTCGATCCGGGCGCGCGGCGCAGGCGGGGCGGTATGGTTTCTCATTGCACGGCGTGCGTATGTCCGCGGACCGAAATACGTTCGCGGCCGTGGTGCGTAGCCGGCGTGCGACCCCATATCGCACGCTTCCGAACGACCACGGCGCGTCATCCGCGCGGCCGCGACCTTGCAATGCTTCGGGTCGCGCGGCCCGCCGGCGAGCCGCTGCTTGATGTAATGAGACGCCGGCCCTTCTCGCGTCGATGTTTGACGCGAGAGGAGGCAGAGAACCGAAAAGGGGGTTTTCATGAAGAAGTCGCTCGGGATCCTTTCCGCCGCATTCGCTTCTGCCATGCTCCTCGCCGCTTCCGGGCAGGCGCTTGCGGGTACGGGTGCTTGGGGCGTCGATGATGACGGGTTCGGTCCTGGATATTACGGCGGATATGGATACGGCGGACCTGGCTATCGCGGCGGGTATGGATATGGATACCGCGGGTACGGCCCCCGCGGCGGGTACTACGGCGGCAAGGGCCGGATCTACGACTGGGGCGGCGGCTACGGCTACGGCGGCTATGGGCCTTACGGCGGCGGCTGCGCCCCCGGCGTCGACTGCGGCCTCCCCGGCCCCGTCGACGATCTCGTGTTCGGTGACGTCGACGTCTGCTTCGACGGCCAGCAGATTTTCTGCCGTTTCGCGGTCGACGAGTGCCTGGAGGACGAGATCGAGATGTACGCGTTCCTCACGGGCGGCGCGACCTGCGGCGGCGCCGGCGGCGGGTGGTACAACAAAGACGCGTACTTCAGTGACGTCCAAGTCGGCGGCTACTACGCCACGCCGCTCCAGGGCAACATCTGGCAGGGCGCGCTCGATCTCAATGACTACTACGGCGATTTCTGCGACGGCGCCGGCGCCTACGCGGGCGGCCTCGATTTCCGCCGCATGAGGCTCTACATCGCCGGTCGCGAGTTCGCGTTCAACGACATCGGGCCCTGCGGCGCCGGCTGGGACTGATCGAAGGCGCCTCGCCTTCGGCAAACCCGAAGACCCCCGTGGTCCCCGAGCTCGTGCTGGGCTCGGGGACCCCTGGGAAGGCGCACGGGCCCGGGTCCGTCCGCTCGTTTCACCGGGCGGTCGGACTCGACGTCCGAGTTCGGTGACGTGCGCCCCGAAACCGACTAGAACACGCGCCATGACGCAGCGCGCCCCCCGCGTGGGGATCATCATGGGCAGCACGAGCGACGCGCCGACCCTGCGAAAAGCGGCCGAGATGCTCGATCGCCTGGAGGTGCCGTACGAGATGCGCGTGGTCAGCGCGCACCGCACGCCGGACCTCCTCTTCCGTTACGCGGAGGAGGCCGAGGCGCGCGGCCTGCAGGTGATCATCGCCGGCGCGGGCGGCGCCGCGCACTTGCCCGGGATGGTGGCCGCGAAGACCGTCCTGCCCGTGCTCGGGGTGCCGATCCTCTCGCACGCCCTGCACGGGCTCGACTCGCTGCTTTCCATCGTGCAGATGCCGGGCGGCATCCCGGTCGGGACCCTGGCGATCGGGGACGCGGGCGCGAAGAACGCCGCGCTCCTCGCCGCTTCCATCCTCGCGCTCACCGACGCCCCGCTGCGCGAGCGCATCAAGGCCTTCCGCGCGGAGCAGACCCGGGCCGCGCTCGAAAGCGAGGTTTGACGACGTGACCTCCGGCGGCCCCATTCTCCCCGGACGCACCGTGGGCATTCTGGGCGGCGGACAGCTCGGCCGCATGTTCGCGATCGCGGCGCGGCGCATGGGCTACCGCGTGCACGCGCTCGACCCCTCGCAGGACGGGCCCGCAGGCCAGGTCGCGGACGTCGAGGTCGTCGCGCCGTACGAGGACGTGGACGCGGCGCGGCGCTTCGCCGAGGCGGTCGACGTCGTGACGTTCGAGTTCGAAAACGTCCCCTCCGAGACGCTCGCCGCCGTCGCCGAGCTCCGGCCCGTGCACCCTTCGCCGGCCGTGCTCGATACGTGCCGCCACCGGCTGCACGAAAAGCGTTTTCTCGCGAAAGGCGGTTTTCCCGTGGCGGGCTTCGCCGAGATCCGGACGGAGGACGATCTGCGCGAAGCACTCGTTCGTCTCGGCACACCGGCGATCCTGAAGACGGCGGAGTTCGGATACGACGGCAAAGGCCAGGTCCGGATCGACACGCCCGAGGCCGCGGGCCGCGCGTTCGAGGCGCTCGCCGGAAAGCTCGGCGTGCTCGAAGCGTTCGTCCCGTTCGCGTGTGAGCTCTCCGTGGTCGTCGCGCGTTCGCGCGAGGGAGACATCGTCCCCTTCGAGGTCGCCGAGAATCGGCATGCGCGGCACATCCTGGATGTCTCGCTCGCGCCCGCGGGCGTGCCCGCGATGGCGCGGGCGCGCGCGACGGAGCTCGCCTCGGACATCGCGAAGGCGATCGACCTCGTGGGTGTGCTCGGCGTGGAGATGTTTTACCTGCCAAACGGCGACATCGTGGTGAACGAGCTCGCCCCGCGGCCGCACAACTCGGGGCATTACACGTTCGACGCCTGCGTGACGAGCCAGTTCGAGCAACAATTGCGGGCCGTCTGCGGTTTGCCCCTCGGCGAGCCCACGCTGCTCCGGCCCGCGGCCATGGCGAATCTGCTCGGGGACCTCTGGGCGCACGGCGAGCCGCAATGGGAGCGGGTCGCGGCGTTCCCGGACGTGAAGATTCATCTGTACGGAAAAACCGAGGCGCGCCCGGGTCGGAAGATGGGGCACCTCGTGGCGATGGCAGAGACCGCGGAGAAGGCCGCAGCGCGGGTGCTCGCGGCGCGCAGCGCGCTCGTCAGCGGCCGATCGGGGGAAGGCCCGGGCCCGTGAGCAGGTGGCGGACCCAGGCCTCGTTGGCCTCCTCGGTTCGCCCCGCCGCTTTCTCCCGCGCGTGATCGTCCGCGTAGCTCTGGACGTACCCCGCGTACCAGACGAACACCTGCCCGCGGATCTTCTCGACCGCGCGCGTGGCGAGCGCGGCCTCGATGTCCGCGTCGGACGGGACGCGCAGAGGGTCCCCCGCGGCGACCTCCCGGCAGCGACCCGACTCGGCGCGGAAGGTCTCGTCCGTCGCGCGCGTCGTGATCGGATCCGGCGGCAAGGTCACGGCGTTCGCGTCGCCGAGGACGTGGGCGCGGAGCGCGAGTGAAGTGGCCGCGCTCCACGTGTGCAGCTCGACGCCGTAGTTGTGCGTGCAGATGCGATCGACGAGGACCGTCGTGGGCGTCCTGCGGAGCTCTGCGACGGCGCGGTCCCAGGTGTCGCGCTCGTTCGAGACCTTCTGCTGCGCGTCCGTGAACTCCTGCTCCCGGCGGTCGAGCTCTCGTTTCGCCTCGTCCTCGCGGGTCTCCGCGTCTCTCCGCGCGCGTCGCGCCTCGTCGTACCGATCCGACTCGACCTTGCAGTCGGCGGGCGGCTTTTGCGTCGCGCGGCACTGATCGAGCTCGCGGTCGAGGCGCTTCTCGTCGGCCTTGGCGCGGTCGTGTGCGTTCGTCGCGAACGAGAGGGCGCGGCGCGCGTCCTCGACGATCTTCTTCGCGCGGCGGGCGTTGCTCTCCGCGGTGCGCGCGCGCCGTTCGGCTTCGTCGACCTCGCGCGAGGCGGCGTCGTAGGCGGGGTTCGGGAGGCGATCGGTGCCGCACACGTAATCGCAGGTGCGAGCTTGCGTGGCGACGTCGTGGCCGCGGTTGATGGTGTCGAAGGCGGCCTGGATGCGTACGCCGGCGGCGTTCGGCGGCGGCTCTTGAGCGGTCGCGACGACGAGCCGCGCGCGCGAGTCGCCCTTCCACCGGAGGAGCTCGGACGCGACGAGCGCGGAGACGCCGCTCGCCTTCGTGTCCGCGGGTTTTTCGATCACGAGGTAGAAGCGGAGCTCGTCTTCGAGCGCGCGGCGAATCTCCTCGGCGCGTTGCTTCGCGTCGCGGAAGCCTGGGCGGGCGGCCTCGACGTCACGGAACGCGAGCACGGCGTTGCCACGTTTGCCCTCGGCGGCATACTTGAGGGCGCGGTCGTAGGCGCGTGTCGCCATCCGATCGAGGATGCGACCTTCGAGGACGGCGGCGGCCTGATCGTTCGGGTCGCATTTCCGCGCCGCGCGCGCGAGGGCGAGGGCCGCGTCGTCGTGGCCGCTCGCGAGCAGCTCCTCGGCGCGCTTGAAGACGGCGGCGCGCGCCTCGACGTAGGCGCGGCGCGCCTCCTGGTTCACCGGATCGAACAGGGCCGCGTCGCGCGCGAGGAACAGCGCCTTTTCGAGCTCTCCGCGCGAGAGCGCCTCGCGGCTCTCGACCGTGCGCGCCTCCGACTGCTTGCGCCGCGCGCTCGCGAGCCTGCGCTGCGCCTCGGCCTCGTCCGGATCGATGCGTGTCGCGCGCTCGTACTCCGCTGCCGCCGCGTCCCAGTCGCCGGCGCGGGCGAAGGTGTCGCCGCGCTCCATCGCGCGCTTGTAAGCGCGTCCGCAGCCCGCCGCGGAGAGCGCGAGGGACACGGCGAGGAGCAAGGCAGGGAGGGCAGGGCGGCGGTGGAGCCTTCGCATTTCGATCGGAACGACGCTCCTCGACGTATGGAATTCGTGCGCGCGGGCGTCAAGAACTTGCGGCGGCGCCGCGGCGGGCGCGGGGATTCACGCCTGCATCCGTGAGAACGAGCGTACCGCGAGGGTACCGAGCAGGGCGAGCGTCCCGAGCACGACGCCCGCGTCGAGCGGGATCGGGAAATGGTGCACCCCGACGCAGAGGCCCCGCGTCGCGTCAACCGCATACGACATCGGGTTCAGCCGCACCACGGCCGCGAGCGCGGGCGGCAAGCCTTCGAGTGGGTAAAGCGCGCCGGAGAAGAAGAACACCGGCTGGATCAGGAAGTTCACGATCCCGCCGAAGCCCTCGAACGTCTTCATGCGCGAGGCCACGGTGATCCCGAGCGCGCTCACGGACATGCCGAAGGCGACGAGCACGGGGATCGCGAGGAGCGCGCCGAGCGGATCGATCCGCGCGCCAAAGAGCGGCGAGACGAGGAGCACCACCGAGACCTCGATGAGCGCGGTCACGCTCGCGGAGATCATCTTCGCGAAGACCAGCGTGGCGCGTGGGACGGGCGCGACGAGCAGCTCCTTCAGGAACCCGAACTCGCGATCCCACACGATCGAGATCGCGGAGAACATGCTGGAGAACAGCACGGCCATCGTGGCCACGCCGGGCACGAGGAAGGAGACGAAGTCGACGCCGATCGCGCCGGTGTCGAACGCTCGCCGAAGCCCGAAGCCGACGGCGAGGATCCAGAGCAGCGGCCGCACGAGCGTCGCGACGAGGTTCTGCCGGTCGCGCAGGAACTTCACGACGTCGCGGCGGGCGAGGTGGTAGACGACCTCCGCGCGCATGCTCATCTCCGCCGCGCCATGGCGCGCATCGTGTCGCGTCCGGCTTCGCCGTTTCCGTTCCGGATCTGACGGCCCGTGAGCGCGAGGAACACGTCGTCGAGCGTCGGGCGGCGCACGGCGATGCCCGTGACGGCGACGCGCACCTCGGACACGAGACGCACCACGAACGCCTCGCCGTCCTCCACGCGGAAGCAGAGCCCTTCCTCCGTCCGATCCGGCGTGAGGCCGTAGCGCTCGGCGAGCACCGCGCAGAGCGCCGCCGGCTCGTTCGTCCGTACGAACACCACGTCCTTTCCGACGGCGCGCTTCAGCGCCTCGGGGCTGTCCTCGGCCACGATCCGCCCGTGATCGATCACCGCGATTCGATCGCAGTTCTCGGCCTCGTCCATGTAATGGGTCGTCAGGAACAGCGTCATCCCGTTCCGGTCGCGCAAGTCCCGCAGCACCTCCCAGGTGGCTTTCCGCGTCTGCGGATCGAGTCCGGTCGTCGGCTCATCGAGGAAGAGCACGCGCGGGCGATGCACGAGGCCGCGGGCGATCTCGAGCCTGCGCTTCATGCCGCCCGAGAACGTGCGCACCAGATCTTTTCTTCGATCGGAGAGCTCCACGAACGCGAGGGCCTCGTCGAGGCGCGCGCGACGCTCGGCGCGGGGCACGCCGTACACGACGGCGTGCAGCTCGAGGTTCTCCTCTGCGGTGAGGCGATCGTCGAGGGACGGATCTTGAAAGATCACGCCGATCGATCGCCGCACGTCCTCGGGGCGTTTCGTGACGTCGAAGCCGGCGAGGCGGAGGGCGCCGCTCGTCGGCGCGAGCAGCGTGCAGAGCATCTTGATCGTCGTGGTCTTGCCGGCGCCGTTCGGCCCGAGAAACCCGAATATCTCGCCTTCCTGCACGGTGAAGCTCACGCCGCGGACGGCCTCGACGTCGCCGAAGCGCTTCGAGAGGTCGCGGACCTCGATCGCGGGGGAGAGGCTCATCGTGCGCGGATAGGCCGGAGGGGGCCGTCTTCATACGCCCTGCAAGCCGAGGGCCGCAAGGGCAGGCGCGCGGAACGCCCGGGGCGCGCGACGCTACCGGAGGGGCGTCCGCTCGTAAAGCGGAGGCGCGCCGTGGTCGTCCCCTGTCTATGACGAACAATGTCCTATCGTGATTCTGTCGCATTTTCGCGGCAATCGCGGAACACGGTTCGCCATTGCGGAACGCTGTGTCGAACAATGTCCGACCCACCTGAATCGTCAATGGACAATCGCGTCGAATGGCCGCACATTGGACGAACCAATCGCGACGCGGTCGCGACGAATCGGAGGGCTTGGGCATGATCGACAACAGGATCGAGGTCGTCTTTTCTTTCGACACCACCGGCAGCATGTACCCCTGCTTGACGCAGGTTCGCCGCAAGGTCGGCGAGACGGTGCGGCGATTGATGAAGGAGATCCCGGGGATCCGGATCGGCATCATCGCCCACGGCGATTATTGCGACGCCGGTTCGACGTACGTGACGAAGGCCCTCGATTTGACCGACGACGGCGACGCGATCGTGCGTTTCGTGGAGAAGGTCGGCCCCACGGGCGGCGGCGACGCGCCCGAGTGTTACGAGCTCGTCCTGCACGAGGCGCGGTCGATGTCGTGGACCAAGGATTACACGAAGGTCTTCGTCCTCATCGGCGACGACGTGCCACACGGCCCGAACCAGAACCCGAAGAAGCTCGATTGGCGCAGCGAGGTCGACGCGCTCGGCGCGGCCGGGATTCCGGTCTACGGCGTGCAATGCCTGGGCCGCCGTCACGCGACGCCGTTTTACGCCGAGCTCGCGCGAAAGAGCGGCGGCTTCCACATCGGCCTCGACCAGTTCGCCTACGTGACCGACATGATCCTCGCGGTTTGCTACAAGCAATCGTCCGACGAGAGGCTCCAGGATTACGAGCGCGAGGTGAAGAAGCAGGGCCGCATGAACCGCGGCCTCGACAAGATGTTCGGCACGATGATGAAGCGCGAGGCGTCCGCCGAATACGGCGACACCGACCTGCGCGCCGTGCCGCCCGGCCGGTTCCAGGCGCTCGAGGTGGACCGCGACATGCCCATCAAGCAGTTCGTCCTGGAAAACGGCCTCACCTTCAAGGCGGGCCGCGGCTTCTACGAGTTCATGAAGACCGAGACGATCCAGGGGCACAAGGAGGTGGTGCTCATGGACCGCAAGACCGGCGATCTCTACAGCGGCGAGCGCGCCCGCGAGATGCTCGGATTGCCGCCCGGCGCGACCGTGCGCATCAAGCCCGCGAGCCTGGAGAAATACGTCGTGTTCGTGCAGAGCACCTCGTACAACCGCAAGCTCATCGGCGGCACGCGCTTCCTTTACGAGGTCGAGGACTGGGCCAAGGCCGAGGCCGCCTGAAACGCGGATCCGCCGCCGGGGACGCATTTCAAAGCTCGGGCTGTATGCCTCCTGGGTCGGCGCCGGACGTGCTTACGTTTGCCGAAGACCGTCCCAGGAGGCAAACATGCGCCGAAACCTTTTCCTGATTTCCGTGATCACTGGTTTTGGCGTGGTGGGGTTCATCCCTTCCACGGCCCGGGCTGGCCTTTCGGTGAACGCCGACATGAACGTGGGCGTCGTGACGAGCGGCGGAGGCCCCCTCGGCGATGTCGGCAGCGGTATCGGCGGTCGGATCGGATATCGTGCGAACCTCGGGCCGTTCGCGATCACCCCGGAGCTCGGGGGATCCTACCTGCGCTTGAATGCCGTCGAGACCCCGATGCGCGGCGTCGCGGGGGCGCGCCTTTCCTTGCGCGGCGTGGTGCAACCCTCGATCTTCGCCCATTACGGGCTCGCGCTCGTGCAGCAGGATGTCCGCGGACCCACGTACGACCTGGGCGGAGCGGTCGATTTCAGCGCGTCGATCGTCCGGGTCGGCGTGCACGCAGGGTACGTGGCCGTGCAGAGCACGACCGATCGCGGGATCTATTCGGTCTACACGCCCCTCGAATGGGTCGAGCTCGGCCTGCACGCCGGGCTCGGGTTTTAACGGAACAGGTCTTCGAGCGCCTCGAGCTCGCCGGAATCGAGCCACACGCCGCGGCACTCGATACACGTGTCGACCATCACCTCGGAACCAAAACCCCAGTTGCGCGCGGCCATCTCGCCGCCGCAGGCCGGACAATCGAGCGCGGCGGCTTCGGCCTCCCCTGCGGCGCTGCGCTCGCGGGCGCGCGCGTAGACGCGCTGAACGGCCGTCGTCGGGGCGTGGGTCGGCTTCGTGTCGCCGTGGGCCGCGGCCGTTTGAATCTTGGCGAGCTCGCCGTGGTCGAGGAACACGCCGCCGCATCCGCTGCAGCGATCGATCTCCACGCCGGCCTCGTGGGCGACGGCTTCGAGCCGCTCACGCCGGTGATGGCGCTGTTCGGCGCCGCGGTAGGGGTCGTTCGTCATCTCGATCTTGCAACGAGGGCATTCCATCGGTTCCCGATGTTACCAGAACACGCGCCGCTTCCGGAAGCGGCGGTCGGCAAGCTTATTTCGTTCGCCTCGCCGGTACGTTATCGTTCGCCGCCGCGCATGGATCTCGATCGCCACCTCCGCGCCCTGCTCGCGCCCCTCGCGCCCGGGGACGAGCTCACGAACGGCGCGCGGATCACCGCGCTCTCGACCGAGCTCGGGCTACGCGTGACCGTCGACATCGGCGGGCGCGACGTGCACCTCGAGATCGCCCGCGTCGAAGACGGAGGCCGTTTCGCCGCGCGGACCGAGCGCCTGCTCTTCCGCTACCGCGACGGCGCGGGCCGCGGCGACGTCGATCCCGCGCTCGGCCTCGCGCTTTGCAAGGCCCTCGCCGCGCGCGCATCCGCGAGCGAGCGGGACGTGCTCGCCGCGATCGAACGCGAGGCGTTCGAAGCGCGCGAGCTCGAAGAGGCGGGTGCGCGCGTGCGCGAAGTACGCGTCAGCAGCTTGCTCACCGCGGCCGGCGCGCCGGGCGAGCGGCACCATACCCTGAGCCCGTACGTCGGCTGCCTCGTCGGGTGCCGCTTTTGTTATGCGCAGACGCGTGTCGTCGAGTCGCGCCGCCTCGCTCGTTTGCCCGAGGTGCCGTGGGGCTCGTACGTGGACGTGCGCATCAATGCACCCGAGGTGCTCGCGGACGAGCTCGAACGGCTCCCGCCGTGGCCGATCAAGTTCTGCCCGATCGTGAGTGATCCGTACCATCCGATCGAGCGCCGTTATGGCCTCACGCGCGCGTGCCTCCAGACGATCGGGGCCGCTCGCTCGGCGCGCCCCGTCCTCGTGCTCACGCGCTGCCGCCTCGTCGAGCAGGATCTCGCGGTGTTCGCCGCGCTCCCCGAGGCGTGGCTCGGGGTCTCGATTCCCACGGTCGACGAAGAGGTCCGCCGATTCTTCGAGCCGCGCGGGGCGAGCATCATGGAGCGGCTCGACATCCTCTCCACCTTCTCCCGGCATGGCGTGCGCACGTTCGCCGTCGTCCAGCCGATCCTCGAAGGATCGATCCCCGCGCTCGCGGACGCGCTCGCGCCCGTCGTTCGTTCGGTCAGCATCGACGTGCTGCGCGGCGCGTTCGGGGCAGAAGCGGAGTTCTCCGATCCGCGGTTTGCCCGGACACGCGATCCGGCGTGGCAAGCGGCGCGCGCCGAGGAGCTCGCACGTGAGCTTTCGGCGCGCGGGATCCCCGTATGGAGCGGGGAGTTGCCGCCGGGCATGAAGATCGAATGAAATCGCGGAGATCCGGTTTCTGCGCCTTGCACGCCCCGGACCCCGCTGCTATCAACGTCCTCGCGCGCCGCGCGTCGACCTGTCCCCCCCGAGGTCCGCGTGGCGCGTTTTTTTTGCGCCTTCCAGGGGGCGATCTCACCGGGCGTTCCGAGCGGTGACGGGCGATTTTTGACGCGCCGGGCGCTTTGGACCCGTTACAATCGGTCCGTCGAGAGGCACCGATGCGTATTGCGCTCCTGTATCCCCCGCCCTGGAAGATCCCGGCTCGCGGCGAGCCGTACGACGCGCGCGGCGACGGGCCGCCCGCCGAGTACCGCGAGGGGGATCTCGACGCGGATTTCTACCAGATCCCGTACGGCCTGCTCTCGATCGCGGCGCAGGCCATTCGCGCCGGTCATCAGGTCAAGGTCCTGAACCTCTCGGCGATGACGTGGGCGAAGGTCGAGGAGGTGCTCGCCACGCTCGACGCCGATCTCTACGCGATGTCGTGCTGGACCGCGAACCGCCGCGGCGTCGCGCTCGTCGCGAAGGCGATCCGCGCGCGCCGGCCGAAGGCGCCGATCGTCGTCGGCGGCCCGCACGCGAGCCCGTTCGCGAAGGAGATCCTCGAACATTGGCCCGAGGTCGACGTCGCCACGGTCGGCGAGAGTGAAGTCACGTTCCTCGAGGTCGTGGATCGCCTTTCGGCGGGCCGCAGCCTGCGGGGACTTCCGGGCGCGGCGTATCGATTCGAAGGCCGCGTCGAGATGGGCCCGAGCCGCGCCTCGGTCGAGGATCTCGACACGCTCGCCTCGCCGCATTCGTTTTTCGACACGCACATCCTGATGACGTCGCGCGGCTGCCCGTGGGCGTGCACGTTCTGCGGGGCGGAGAACACCTGGGGGCGCGGGTTTCGTGGGCAATCGGTGCCGTACGTGCTCGACGTGCTCGAAAAGACGGTGGCGCGTTTGCCCGTGAAGATGATCCTCGTCAAGGACGACACCTTCACCACGAACCGAAAACGCGTCCTCGACCTCTGCCGCGGCATCCGGGAGCGGAACATTCGATTCCTGTGGAGCTGCGACACGCGCGTCGACGTGCTCGGCGAGGAGCTGCTCTACGAGATGCGCCTCGCGGGTTGCGAGCGGCTCTCGCTCGGCGTGGAGAGTGGCTCGCCGCGGATCTTGAAGGCGGTCGACAAGAAGATCACGGTCCAGAAGATCATCGATTCGACCGAGCTCGCGAAGAAGTACGGCATCAAGGTCCGCTATTACATGATGCTCGGCAACCGCGGCGAGACGGCCGAGACGTTCCGCGAGACCCTCGCGTTCCTCGACCGCGCGCGGCCCCATCAGTACATTTTTTCGTGCCTCTCGATTTACCCGGGCACGCGCGATTACGAGGAGGCGACGGCCTCCGGCTGGCTCGATCCCGAGGTCTATTTCAGCGGCGATTTCCAGGAGCTCAAGGTGCCGTTCGATGCCTCCGAGGAGGACACGAAGCTCATGAGCGACTGGTTCCGCGACAACAGCGGCCTGCGCGAGCATTACCGGGAGAACGCGGCCGAATGCGAGGCGATCCTCGGGCGGCTCCGCGATCACGCGCCGGCGCATCTCGACTGCGCGAGCGCCCATTACCGGGAAAACAACCTGGATGCGGCCGAGCGGCACGCGTCGCGGGCGCTCGAGCTCGGGCATCCCTTGCCCGGGCTTTGCCTGAACATGCTCGCGGTGATCGCGGCCCGGCGCTCCGCGTGGAAGAACATGCAAGACCTCTTCACGGAGGCCTGGCGCAAGGATCCGCAGCACTGGGTGCTCGTGCGCAACGTGCAGAAGGTGAAGGCGTGGCTCGATCAGGCGGGGCCGCTCCGGGGCACGCCGCTCGAGCTCGAAGCGAACAACGATTTTCAGCTCCTCGAACGGACCGTGCAGCCGATGCTCCCGGGGCCGCTTTCGGCCGATTACGGGGTCTGGAGCGCGCCCGCGCCGCGCGCCCAGAATCCCGAGATGCGCGCCCCGCAGACGGGCAGCCACGCCTCGTTCCAGCCGCGGAATCGGCTCCGCGTGGTCACCTGAGCGCCGCGGTTCAGTTGCAGCTCGCCTCCGTGTCGCCGCCGAAGACCGTCGTCCAGTACACGCCGTAATCGCCGCCGTCGGTCGCGCGGCCGATGCCGATCACCTTGTACGAGCTGCCGAGCATGTTCGCGTTGTGCCCGGCCGAGTTTTTCCATTGCGTGAACGTCGCGTCCGCGGTGCCGTTGCCGGCGGCGATGTTTTCGGCCATCGCGGTCTGCAAGGGACACGCGTGGTCGTAGCAGGCGTCGCACGCGCGGTCGCTGAAACTCGAACCATTCTTTCCGTCGTGCGAGAAGTAATTCTGGTCGCGCATGTCCTCGCTGTGCCCCTGCGCGGCGCGGTTCAGCGAGGTGCACGCCGCGAGCGGCGGGAGGCCATTCTGCGCGCGGTAATCGTTCAGGATGCCCAGAAAGCCCTGCTCCTCGGCGTCGAGGGCGGTCGTGGCCGGGCCGGCGCCCAGGCACGCCTCGCAGGCGCCGCAATCGGTGGCGCAGGTCATACACGTCTCGCCGCCGCTGCAAACGCCATTGCCACAACACGCGCCGCAATCCATCGGGCACGTCTCGCAGCTCTCGCCGCCGTCGCAAACCTTGTCCCCGCAGCCGGCGCCGCCGCCCGAGCTTGCCGTGGACGAGGCCCCTCCGCCCCCGGCGCCTTGCCCCGCGCCGCCTGCGCCTGCTCCGCCGCCCGCGCCGCCCACGCCCGCGCCGCCCGTCCCGCCTTCGCCGCTGCTCGCAGGGCCGTTTCCCACGCCCGCCGAACCGCCGTCACCTTCGGCAGGCCCTTCGCCACGGCCGCCTGCTCCGCCGATGACGCCGGTGCAGGCGCCAACCGCGAGAATCGAAACGAGCGCGAGGGAAGCCGTGACGAAAACGGAGCGACTTTGCATGGCGCCGATTCTACGTCGGGTACGGCGCGCGCCTCCATCGAGAAAAGGAACGATTGCGTGCTTCGCGGGCGGTATCGGTTTGCCGGCGGCGCATTTTTCCGGTAGCGGAGCGCTCTCCGGGGGAACATGCGGCGGCAAGCCGCGTGCATGGTGGGGAGACCTGTCTCATGCGAGCGCGGCTCCCGACTCCGACCGTGCACCGGCTGATCAGCTCCCCGCTCGGGGCCCTGCTCGATACGCCCACGTACGAACGATTCAAGCTCGAACGTATGCCGTTCGAGCTGCGTCTCCTGCGCCTCGGCGCGATGGCCTCGGCCCTCGGCTCGTCCGACGCAGACGAATTGATCGCGCGCCTCGGCGTGAAAAACGAGGTGTCGATGAAGATGCGGCGCCGCCTCGCCCGAGGGCTCGTGCACTTCGCGCGGGCGCACGCGGCGCGCGAGGAAATCACGCGCCGCTGGGAGCGCGCATTCTGGGGCGAACCCTGGCCGCCGCCCGGGCGCGAGGAGCTCATCCGGCTGGAAATCGAGCGGCGCGTGCGCACGCGGCGGTGCCTCATCCCCCAGCGGACGCTCGGGTTTTTCGCGGCCGAGGTCCCTTTTGATCCGATCGCCTTCCACGTCCCGTCGCCCGGCGAGGTCGCGGCGCGGTGGGCGCGGGAGATCGCGCGCCCGGAGCTGCTGTACGGTTTGCCCGCGGAGCTGCCCGCGATCGAGTGCTCCCGCTCGCTCCCGGGGCCCGTCGGCCCCGAATACCTGATTCGATTTCGTTCCCCCTCGCGCATCGGCGACGTCGTCCACGCCCGGGTCTTCGAGCCCGAGCGACGCGAGGAGGTCGCGGCGACGTTCATTTACGCCGGCGGCCTCTTCACGGTTTGCGACGATGTCGTGTACTGGCCCGAAGAGGAGGCGATGGGGCGAGGGCTCGCCGCGCGGGGGCATCGCGTGATCCTGCTCGCGCCGCCGTGGCACGGGAGGCGCGCGCCCGCCGGAAAGGCGAGCGGCGAGGCGATTCTCTCGGCAGGGCCGGAGGGGCTTTTTCGTCTCTGCGCAGCCGGCGCGCAGGAAATGGCGGTGCTCATTGCGTGGGCCCGCGAGCTCGGTTCGTGCGTGGTGGGCATCGGGGGCACGAGCACCGGGGCGCTCGTGGCGCAGGCGGTCTGCGGGCGCGCGCGGAGTTTTCCGCGGGGGATGCGTCCGGACGCCGTCTTCCTCGCCGGCGCGGCCCTCCGGCTCGACGAGGCGATCCTCGACGCACCGCTCGCCGAGCGAATGGGTCTGTCTCGGGCGATCCTGGAAGCCGGCTGGACCCGCGAAGCCCTCGCCTGCCTGCGGGACGTGTTCGATCCTCCGAGCGAGCCCGGCATTCCGCCGGAGCGCATTCACGCCGTGCTCGGCCTTTCGGACCCGTTTCTCCCGGCCACGCTCGGGCGCGAGCTCTTGCGAGCGTGGCACGTTCCCGAGGGGAACATAACATTGCGGCCCGGGGGCCAGGTCGGTTTGCTCCTCCACCTGGTTCGGGATTCGGATGCGCGCCTCACCATCGCGGGCGCGCTTCGCCGCGCGGCGCGGGCCGTTCGCGCGTGACGTCGGGCCGCGAAGGTGTATCCTCCGCGCCGCTCATGTCGAACTGGTCGACCTTCACCCTGCCCTTCGAGGGCCTGGAACTGCCGCGATTCCTCCTGACGCTGGAGCAGTCGCTCGCCGCGTTCCCCGGCGCCCGCATCACGTTCGTCGAGCTCGACGCAGCCGACGACCCCGACGAACCCCTCTGCGGCATCGAGATCTCGCTGTCGCGCGCGCTCGTCGAGCAACACCGCGCACCCGAAGATCCCGAATTGCCGGAAGGCGAGGACACCCCCAGCGCCGAGATCACGCTCTCCGCCGAAGGCGAAGAGACGACGCTCGCCGTAGATCTCGAGCGAAACGCCTACGTCATGCCGGTGCTCGTCAAGATCGTCGAGGATGTCCTTCGTCGGCTCGAGGTGATCGACGAGGACGAAAGCGAAGACGAGGAAGACGAGGACGAGGAATTCGACGAAGACGAGGACGAGGATCTCGAAGACGAAGACGAGGAAGACGTCGACGAGGACGAGGACGAGGACGAGGACGAGGAGGACGTCGACGAGGACGAGGCGGACGAAGAGGAAACCGAGGACGAGGTCGGAGAGGCCTTCGAAGCGCTCCGTGTCGTCGCCGCGCGTACGTTCGGGGCCATCGAAGGAGACGAAACATCGTTTTCGCTCACGGTCTCCTGGGAGGAGCCGCCGCGCAAGAAGGGCGTCCGCGTGCGCGCCTTCGAGCCCGCGTTCGCCGCAGGCGAGGGCGAGGGCGCGTCATGGGTCGCGCTCGAATGCGAGGTTTGCCCGCTGTCCGCGCTCCCGCCGGCCGAGGCGGTCGGGATCAACACGGCGGCCGATTTCCAGATGTCGCTCGACGGCGAGACGTACCTCCTCACGACGAGTTATCCCGTGCGCGCGCTCGACGCGTCGCTCTTCCTGGAGATCACGCTCGCGCTCGCCGAGCAGGCGGACATCCTCGGTCTGGCCATCGAAGAAGGCAAGCTCGCCCGTTCCTGAGAGAAAACCATGCCCCGTCCGTTTTGCTTCACGCTGCCCTACGCTCGGTTCTCCCCAGCCCACGCGCTCGCGAGCCTGGAGGAAGCCATGGCCGTTTTTCCGGACGCGCGCATCGCGCGAGCCGTCGTCGACATGGAGCAGGAGAGCCCGCAAGGGCTCGATGTCGATATCGAGCTCGGTCCCTCGCTCCTGCCCGAATCCGCCGGCGAGGCGACGCTCACCGGGACGTTGTCGGTGCGCTTCGACGGGCAGATGGTGTCGCTCGTCATCGACCCGCGCGATTCGAGCGCGGCGTTGCCCGCGATCTTCACGATCGCCGAGACGATGCTTGCAAGCGTGCGAGATCTCGCCGCAGTCGCCGCAGGTCAGGACGCCGAGGAAGAGGAAGACGTCGAGGTGGACGTCGATCCGTGGAGCAAGCCAGCGTCATTCGACGACCTCGCGCGGCGGGCGCGGCACCTGTTCTCGCTGGACGGGCGCGGGGAGACAGCGTTTGGCGTGACGATCGCCTGGCAAAAGCCGGTGGGCCGGACGCAGGGTCTGCTGGCGCACGCGCACACGCCGCGTTTCGAGGAAGAGAACGGGGGCGAGGCGACGTGGGTGACGCTGGAGAGCCCCGTTTGTCCGAAGAATCGTCTGACGCCGGAGGAGGCGCTACGCCGGAGCCGCTCGCTCGACGTGGGCGCGCTCTGCGAGCGGGCCGAGCATTACACGATCGTGGCACGGTATCCGCTGCGCGTGCTGGATCGGGCGCGATTCGTGGCAATCGCGATGGCCATCGCCGAGCAGGCGGATCGGCTGGAAGCGATGCTGACAGGCGGGAAAGACGAGTTCTGAGCTCGCGCGGTCACCGCCTCGCTGGGGCTCTGCCCCAGGCCCCGCGGGGGCTGTCCGCCCCTCGACCCGGACCAGCGCAAGCGCTGGACTGATCGTCGATGAACTGCGCGATGCGCAGTTCATCGAACAGGCCGAGGAACGACCCCCGCCAATCGAGACAGCCGCGCTGCCATTTCGACCGGCAACGTTGTCCCTGGTCTTGCCACCGGCCCGTTGGAAGAACTGCGCGGAGCGCAGTTCTTCCACCCTCGGTCCAGGCCGTGCCTGGTTCGGGTCGAGGGGCGAACAGCCCCCGCGGGGTCCGGGGCAGCGCCCCGGCGCGGCGGGTCAGCCCATCGACTCGAGCACGAGCGCGATGCCCTGCCCGCCGCCGATGCACATCGTGACGATGCCGTAACGCTTCTTCGTTCGGCGCAGCGCGTACGCGCAGGTGAGCGTCAGGATCGCGCCTGTCGCGCCGAGCGGGTGGCCGAGCGCGATTGCGTTGCCCATCGGGTTCACGCGCTCCGGGTCGATGCCCATTTTCTCGAAATCGCGGACGCAGGCGAGCGCTTGGGGTGCGAAGGCCTCGTTGATCTCGACGATGTCGACGTCCTTGCCCGTGATGCCGGCCTTCGCGAGCGCTTTTTTCACGGCGGGGACGGGGCCCCAGCCCATGATTTGCGGGTCACAGGCGGCCACGCCCATGCCCGCGATGCGCGCGAGTGGGCGCGCGTCGTGGCGCTCGGCGTCCGACTCCTTGCCGATGAGCATGGCTGCTGCGCCGTCGACGACGGCGCTCGCATTGCCCGCCGTGATGATGCCGCCGGGCTCGAACGCGGGCGCGAGGCGCGCCATTTTTGCGGGGCTCGGGTCTTCGAGGATGTGCGTGTCGTATTTGAGGACCGTGGGCGCGCCGCCGTCGTCTGCGGGGAGCGCGACCGGCTCGATCTCCTCGTCGAAATGGCCCGCGTCACGGGCGGCTTTCGCGTTCTTGTGCGAACGGTAGGCGAAGACGTCGGCCTCCTCGCGCTTGATGCCATACCGACGGCCGAGCTCCTCGGCCGTGTTCGCCATGGCCATCTTTGCGCTCGGGTCGTAGAGGCTCATGAGGAGCATGTCCTGCAGGTGCGTGCCCGCGGGCAGCGTCTTCGCCTCGATGGGGCCGTATTTCTGCGTCGCCGCGCCGACCTTCTTGCCGCGGTAATCGTAGAGGCAGAAGGGGTATTGCATGCTCTCGGCGCCGCCGACCACGGTGAACGGGCGCTCCTCGTCATTGCGCAGCCCCGCGAGGAGGATCTCCGCGCCGACACAGATCGCCTCGGCGCCGCTGCCGCAGATGCGCGCCACGGTGAGGGCCGGGACGTCCTTGCCGAGGCCGCCGCGCCATCGCATGCCTTGCGCGCCGTAAATCGAATCCCGGTGGCTGTGCTGGGCCATGCCCATCACCACGTGGCCAACGAGGCCGGGATCGAGCTTCGTGTGCCCGAGCGTCGCCTTGATGGCCATGCCGCCGAGCTGGGTCGTGGAGAAACGCGAAAAGAGGCCCGGGGCCTTGTTGTCCACGAGGATATCGGCGCGCGGGGTGCGACGCCCGCCGTCGAGGATGACGATGCTGGTCTCCTTGCTCATCGAACGCTCCGATCTCATTCGTGGAGGAACGCCGCCGGTACACGCGGGCCGTTCTGGATGAAGTTCTTCATGCCGATGTCGAGGTCGACCGTCTCCTTGCACTGCCCGAAGCCCTTCGCCTCGAGCGCGAGGCCCTCGGCGAGCGGCAATGCATTGCCGCGGCGGACGACGGAGACCAGGATCGCGTCGATGGCACGCGAATGATGGCCGAGATCCGTGGCGGGGAGTTTGTCGGGGACCGCGATCGGCGCCGGATCGACGGGGGCGAGCTTGATCTCACCGGCGAGGTGCTTCTTCACGAGGGCCTTGGCCTCGCCGAGGAAATCCTTCGCGGGCGCGACGGTCGCCCAGCCCCAGGCGTGCGCTTCCTTCGCGCCGACCGAGCGGCCCGTGCGGAGGAGGTCGATGGCGCGCTCGAAGCCGATGAGCCGTGGCAATCGCTGCGTGCCGCCATACCCGGGGATGATGCCGAGGTTCACCTCGGGCTGGCCGAGCACGAGCTCCGGGCCGACGACGCGGCCATGGCAAGCCATCGAGATCTCGGCGCCGCCGCCGAGGACGGGGCCATTCAAGGCCGCCACGACGGGCTTCTTCATCGAGGCGATGGTGTCCAGCACCGCGTGGCCGAAATGGCAGATGTTTTCGCAATCGGCCGGGCTCTTCAGCGAGGCGAGCTCGCCGATGTCCGCGCCCGCGAGCGCGCCGTCCTGGCTCGTGAAAATCACGCCCTTGACCGCGTCGTCACCGGAAAGCTCCTTCATCGACGCCTCGATCTCGGTGAGCGTCTCGCGGTTCAACGCATTGCGCACCTCGGGCCTGCGCACCGCGACGATCGCGAGCTCGCCTTCCCGCGTGACCACGACGTTCTTGCGGAAGCGCGGGAGGTTTTTCCCGGTGATGCTCTTCGGGACGTGGAATCCCGGGTGCTCGGCTGCGTAGGCGGTGCACACGGCGTGCACGCGCTCGATGCCGTACTCCTCGGCGAGCGAGAGCAGGCCCTTGCGGAAGCCGAGCGACATGCGCGTGAGCCAGTCGAGGTCCGAGGGGGCGCAGATGTTCTCGTCGGCCACGAAATAGGTGCGCGCGAAGAGCACGGCGAGGATCCGATCGAGCACCTTCTTGCCGAGCGCCTCGTCGTACCGGCCGTCGCCGCGGTTCTTCGGGTCGTGCCAGGGGCGATTGCCCACTTCGCGCAGAATGGCCGGCGGCTCGAACCAGGGGCTGCCCGTGGGCGCATCACGCATGAGCTCCTGGCAATGGACCGTGAGCAGGTTGCCCCGGGTCAAGTCCATCACGTTGAGCGGGCCGCCGCCGCCGATCGCGTCGTTCACGATCGCGTCGACCTGCGCCGGCGTGGCCACGCCCTCGGCCACGATACGCGCGGCCTCGGAGACGTAATTGCAGAAAATGTCGTCGGCCGCGAAACACGCGACGTCGGCCGTGGTGATGGGGACCTTGCCGAGCTTCTCCAGCGTGCGGATCATGCGCTCGCCGAGCGCATCGTCGCCCGAGAGGACGACCTCGACCGGGAGGCTACGCCACGCGGGATAGAAGGGGTGGTTCACGAAGCAACGCGCGGGGTGCTTCGCGTCCTTCGCGATCTCGGCACGCGGGATGCCGCTCGTGGCGAAGCCGATCAGGCAGTCGGGCCGGACCGTGGCTTCGAGCGCCGCGATGATCTTGCGCTTGATGGGCAGATCTTCGGTCGCGGCTTCGAGCACGTAATCGCACGCGGCGAGGTCCGAGAGGGAGAGGGTGGGGACGAGGGCCTCTTTCACGGCGCGCGCGGCGCTCTCGGAGAGCTTTCCGCGGGCGAGGGCCTTCGTCACGTAGGTCTCGATGCGAGCCATGCCCGCGTCGAGCGCCTCTTGCTTGATGTCGTGCAAATAGACGCGGCCACCTTCTCTGGCGATGGCGGATACGAAGCCGTATGCCAGATCCGGGCCGATCGATCCCGAGCCGATCACGCCAACGATCATGTGTGAGACCACCTCCGGCGCGTCGGGGCGGCCCGCGGCCGGGTGCCTCCGAAGCAGGGCGGGCCTCTATCACCGGAGGGCCGCGGCGCCAAGGGTCCCGAGCGCGCCGCTCGTGCCCGCGCGATCGCTCGCCTCGTCGACGTGAGCGCCCCCGCCGCCACACGTGCTCATCCGCGTCGAAATGCGGCACGTGCATTGCAATTTCCAACGGGAACGGTCGCCGCGGACCACGGTCTTCGCGCGCGACCGAGCGGTCGCAACCTTTTGCGGCAGGAGGCGCGCATCATGGCGAACCCGTTCGGCGATCTGGTCCGGGAAGGCATGGAGGTCCGCACCGTGGACGGGCACAAGCTCGGCAAGGTGGTGGCGGTCCAGGTGGACAGCTTCGTGGTGGAGAAAGGGTTCTTCTTCCCCAAAGATTACACGATTTCCTGCGAAGCCATCGAGGACGTCCGCGAAGGCTCGATCGTGCTCTCGATGCGCCGGGAGGAGCTCGGCATCGAGGGCGGCGGCGTCCTGGAATCGCTCGGCTTGACGCATCACGAGCCGCCGCTGCAGGCCGCGCTGCGGCTGGAAGAAGCCGAGCGGGCGGAGGAGGCGGCCCGTTTGTCCTTGCACGAGGAACAGGTGCAGGCGACGACGCACATCGAACAGGTGGGCGAGGTGCGCATTCGCAAGGACGTGGTGACGGAGGAGCAGCAGATCACGGTGCCCGTGAAGCGCGAGGTGGTGACGGTCGAGCGCGTGCCCGTCGCCGCGCAAGGCGCGCGCAGGGACGTCGCGCAGGGGAAGGCATTTCAGGAAGAATCCATCGTCATACCGATCCGCGAGGAGGTGGTCGATATCCAGAAGAGGCCCGTGGTGACGGAGGAAATCGTCGTCACGCGGGCGACCGAGCAGACGGAGGCGCCGGTGAGCACGACGGTGCGGCGCGAGGTGGCCGAGGTCGTGTCGGAAGGGGATCTGGAGGCGACCGAGGTGCCGCTGCGCAAGACGGGGACGTGAAGGCAGGCGGCGTCATTCGCGCGGGCGGAGCCATCCGGCGAGGCTCTCGGCGAGGCGCGCCGCCTCCGGGCCGCGCTCGTCCGCGAGATTGAAGAAACCCTCGGGATCGGCTTCGAGATCCACGAGCACGCTCCGCCGCGCGCGAACGTCGAACGAATAAAACCACGGGTAGCTGACGAGGCCGACTTCCATGGGAATCGCCGTCTCGGCATATCCCACGTTCTCGAAAAGTATCGGGCGAGATACGGCCTCGGAGCCGCCGGGAGAGGTCTGCAAGGCACGACCCGGGAGATCGGTATCGAGGACGCCCGCGGCGGCGAGGATCGTGGGCGCCACGTCGAGGTGACCGACGGCGGACGCCTCGACCTTTGGCTCGATTCCGGGGAGACGCGCGACGAAAGGAATGCGGATGTGAAGGGGATGCGCGAGGCCGTGGTGGACGAGGCCACGCTCGCCGAGCCCTTCGCCGTGATCCGCGAGCACGAGGACCGTGGTCGAATTCCAGCGCGGTGAGGCGCGCAGAACGGAGATGAGGCGGCCGAGCTCGGTGTCGACGAGGCGGACGGTTTCGGCGTATCCAGCGGGGATCGGTCGCGGGAGCAGCGCGTGATCGTGCGGCTCCATGAAATGGATCCAAGCAAAGAGAGGCGCGCGGCGGTTGGGGCGTGAGGCAATGCGGGTGAACGTGTCGACGAGGTCCGGGGCACGGAGCGGGGCGCGGGCGTTCTCCTCGTAGACGTGGGAAAAACCGAGGGCGAGGGAGGGGTAATACGAGATGAGGCGGCCGCCGACGACAGCGACGGTCTCGTACCCGAGGGCGCCGAGGCGGCGCGCGATCGTGTTCGTATCGGGGGAGAGCGGCGCGGCGACGCTGCTGCGGACGGCGAGGTGGACGAGGTCGCGCTCGGGTTTGCCCGTCATGATCTGCGCGACGGCGCCAATCGTGGCCGGAGCAGAGGCGTAGGCGTGGCGGAAGACGACGCTTTCGGCCGCGAGCGCGGCCAAGGCGGGCATGTGGGTATCGATGACCCCGGCCGGGCCAACCAGGCGATCGGCGCGGAGGGTGTCGATGGTGACGAGGACGATATCGTCGCGGAGGGGCGCGGACGGGCTCGACGGAGGCGTCGGGGTTGTCATGGACGCCGCGGTCGTGGGCGGCGGGGTCATGGCGAGCGTGACCGCGTGCGCGATATCGTCGGCGAAAGGCTCGGGGCGTAGGCTCGGGAGCTCGCGCAGGAGGGCCGAGGGCAAGGTGCGGCCCATGCGGAGCAGGTGGTAGGCGCGCGCCGAGGTGCCGGTGATGGAAATCGTGGCGACCCAGGCGATTGCGGCCATGGAAAAGGTCGCCTGCACGCGGCGCGGAATGCGGCGGAGGTGCGAGAGGCAGGCGAGGCCGGCGGACGCGAACGAGGCAACGACGAGCGCGACGTACGTTTGCGGAGCGTGGGGTGAACGCAAAAAGGCGAGGATCGCGGCGAGCTCACCCACGGCGCAGAGCGCGGGGAGGGCCCAGCGCCGGGGCGCGAGGAAGGCGAGGGCGAAGGCCACGCCGCGCCGCGCGAGGCCAAACGCGAGGAGAAAGGCCACGGCGGCGGCAAGGACCCCCGCCGCGACGAATGCGTGCCGCTTGAGCGTGGCCGGCAGCGTGGTGGCGTGGTTCGTCAGGGTTATGACCGTGAGGGACAAACCGCCGACGAGGAGGAGCGCAGTGAGCCGATCGACGCGGCGGCCATGCGATTCGGGGGAATCGGAATCGAGCCCCGCGGGCGCGAGTTTTTGCTGGACGACGGCCGCGAGGGCGAACGTGACGCCCCCGACGAGGCCCGCACCGAGATAGACGGCGCCCGCGGCAGCGATGGCGCCCGCGACCTCGCGCCATGGCGCGGGCGGCGTGCGGGAGCGGAGGACGAGCAAGGCCGCGTCGGCGAGCGTGGCGCCAAGCCCCGCGAAGGCCCCCGCGGAGAGCGCTGCGAGGAGCGTCCGCAAGGGAGCGCGCGGCGAAGTCACCCCTCGCTGTGCCCGCCCGAGGGCGAACGCGGGGTGATCGGGATGCGCACCGTGGCCGGCGTCGGCTGGCGCGCGCTGACCGGACCTCGCAGGCTGGGCGGCGTACCCGCGCTCTGCGGGATCCCGACGCTCACCGGTTGCGCGCTGATCGGGGCGGCCTGCTCGGCGCGACGCTCGATGACCTCGCGCAGGCGCGCCCGCTCGGGCAGGGTCACGACGTCACCGAGAAAGTTCTCGGCCTCGCGCACCTCGCGGAACGCGCGGCGCTGGGGGTGGAAGGCGTCGCGGAGGATTCGCTGGATCTGGAGCGAAAGCGTGGGGCTTGCGCTGAGGACGAGGGCCGCGCGGAGCAGGCGTGGCTCGTTACGCATCGTCGCGACGTACGCCTCGACCATGTCGGGCGGGAAGACGTTCGCGTCGCTCATATCGACGAAGACGATGTAGTTGCCCACCACCGACTGGAGCATCGCGTCGTGGTCACGCCGCCAGCCACTGGCCTCGCCATCACCGACCGGCGACCAGAACCGGACCTCGATCAGCCTGCCGACGTGGCTCTCGATGCTGTACATCGTTCCAACGTAGCGTAACCGAGTTGCGCTTTCCCCTCAAGGCCGGCGTGCGCCGCGTGACGGGCCCCGACGAACGGCGCGACGGGGCGACGCGAGGCTCGGCCCAGGACGGATCCCCGCGGGGCGATTTGAGGTTGTCCGGGCAATACGCTGGATCAGATGCCGTATTGACGCAGCTTCTTGTGCAGGCCCTCGCGGGTGATGCCGAGGGTCTTGGCGGCGTTCGTCTTGTTGTTGTTGTGCTCGCGAAGGGCTTCGAGGAGGAGATATTTCTCCACGACGTCCATCATGTCCTTGAGCGTGCCGCGCGCGACGCCGGCGCGGTTGACGAGGCCCTCGACCTGGCGGATTCGCGGCGAGAGGAGGTCGGGCGTGGCAAAGGCGCCGGGATCGAGCTGGATCACGATGCGCTGGACCTCGTTCTGGAGCTCGCGCACGTTGCCTGGCCAGTCATAGGCCACCATGAGCTCCATCGCCTGCTGGCTGAAGCCGCCCACGTGTTTGCCGAGCTCCTCGGCGTAGCGCTGGAGGAAATGCGAGGCGAGCAGCGGGATGTCCTCGCGGCGCTCGCGGAGCGGCGGCAGGCGGAGCGGGAACTGGCTCAGGCGATAGTAGAGATCCTCGCGGAACCGGCCCTTCTTGACCTCTTCTTCGAGGTTCCTGTTCGTCGCGGTCACGATTCGCACGTTGACGTGCTTCGGGCTCGTGGCGCCGACGGGGCGGATCTCGCCTTCCTGCAACGCGCGCAGGAGCTTCGATTGCAAGGAGAGCGGGGTCTCGGTGATCTCGTCGAGGAAGAGGGTGCCGCCGTCGGCGATCTCGAAGAGGCCCTTCTTGTCCTCGGTCGCGCCCGTGAACGAGCCCTTCTTGTGGCCGAAGAGCTCGCTCTCGAGGAGCGTCTCGGCGAGCGCGGCGCAGTTCTGCGCGACGAAGAGCTTGTCGCGGCGGTTCGAGCCGTAATGGATGCGCGCCGCCATGACCTCCTTGCCCGTGCCGGTCTCGCCTTCGAGCAAGACGGTGACGCGCGTGTTCACGACCTTCTGAATCTGCGTGAGGACGCGCTGCATCGGCTCGCTTTGGCCGATGATGACGACGTCCTTGCCGCCGCGGCGCTTCTCCTCGCGGCCCTTCAGGAAGGTGTTTTCCTTCTGCAGGCGCTCCTCGGCGGAGACGAGGCGCTTGATGAGGCGCGCGTTGGCGACGGCGAGCGAGGCGTTGTACGCGAGGACGCCGAGGAGTTCGACGTCGTGCGCGTGGAGCATGCCGGGCGCGCTGCGGTTGTCGATCTGGAGGACGCCGATGATGTCCTCGCCGCGGAAGAGGGGGACGCCGATGGTGCTGCGGATGGAGGCGCCCATGATCGACTCGGTGCGGCCGACGTCGGTGGGCGCGTCAGCCGCGAGGACAGCGGCGCGCTCCTTGACGACCTTGCGGTAGACGCTGCGCGCGACGGGCACGGGGCCACGCGGCGGGCCAGCCGCGCCGTTCGCGAGGCGCACGCGGGTCATGACGGGTACGTAGGCGGCGGCGCCGGGATCACGGCCATCCTCGTCGTCGCGCAGGATGACGGTGGCATGCGTCGCGCTCGGGACGAGGAAGAGCGAGGCGTCGGCGACCTCGATGAGGACCTGATCGAGATCGCTGCCCGCGCCGATGCGCTTCTGCGCGGCGTAGAGCTTCGAGAGCAGGCCCGGGTCGCGCTCGATCGCCGCCGCGGCGGGGACGATCTCCTCGATGGGCTTGAGCTGCACGACGCGAGCTTTGTCGCCGTCGTCGGAGAGAGTGACGCGCAGCGCGGCCACGTTGTCGCCGGAGCCGAGCTCGACGATGTCGCCGGACTCGAGCTCGACGGGCCCGCTCTCGGGCGTCACGCGCTTGCGTTCTTCGCGACGCACGAGGGTCGTGCCGTTCGTCGAGCGCAGGTCGTGCAGGGCGGCGCGATCGGCGCCGACGACGATGCGCGCGTGCTCCCCGGAGACGTGCTGGTCTTCGAGCACGACGTCGTTCGACGGAGCGCGCCCGATGCGAACGACCTCCTCGCCGACCTCGAACGTTCGACCCGCAGCAATCCCCTGCGTTACCTCCAGCACGAGCATAAAGCGGCCGGATACTACGCCTGGATTCGCCTGGCCCAAGAACAAAACCCTTCGAAAAACAAAGCCCCACGGGCTTCGAAAAACAAAGCCCCCCTCTCCCGGCGGGAGAGGGGGGCTCGGGGGTGTGGGCGCTCGGCCTACTGACCGCGCGCGTTCAAGCGGTAGATGACCGTCTTGAAGGGGTTGACCGCGGCGATCTTGTTGCTGTCCTTCGTCGCCTCGGCCTCGTCGACCATCTTCTGGAGCTGGCCCGCGATGGCCGCGTCGCCCTTCGCCGAGCGGCGATCGATCACCTGCACCGAGATGAACTTCCCGGCCGCGTTCGTGATCTTCGGCAGGAGCTCGACGAGCTTCGGCCGCGCGGCGTCGCCGCCAAGCACGCCGACCATGTACGCGCTCTTCATGCCGATGAACTGCTTGTCACCGACGTGCGAGTTCGGATCCGCGAGCTTGCCGTAGTAGCAGTCGAGCTTGTCGCCGCACTCCTTCAGCAACTCCGTGGCCATCTTGTATTCCTTCTCGTAGCCCTTGCCGAGCGTGGAAGGCTTGCCATCGGGGCCGTTGATCTTCGAGTTGAAGAGCTTGTCGACCTCGGGGATCTGGTCGGCCTTCATGAGCTTCATCGCCGTGAGCAGCGTTGCGGCGCGCATCGGCTCGAGGTCGGCGTCCTCGCCCTTCGCGTCGAGCGCGTTCTTCACCATCCAGGGCACGAGGTTCGCGTCGAAGAGGTAACCCATCGTCTCGAGGAGCTGATCACGCGCGCCGACGCCGGGCGGGATCGTCATCGTGATCGAGGTCTTCTCGTAGACGCCCTGCACCGCCTTGAGCGCCGGCTCCGAGGTCGGCAGCTTGAGCAGCTCGCGGGCGATGACGACCTTGCCCGTGTCGTCGGCCTTGGCGATCGCATCGATCATCGGCTGCACGGCCTCCTCGCGGCCGATGCTGCCGAGGATGAGCGCGGCGGGCGCGACGTACGCCGTGTCGGCCTGCTTCGTCGCGGCCTCGGGCACCTTGCCGTCCTCGCCCTTGTTCGCGAGGAGGTACTCTTCCTTCGCGTACTTCACGAGGTCCGCGTCGCCGCCCTGGAGGAGCTTCACCGTCGGCTCGATCGAGGGCTTGCCGATCTTGATGAGCGCGTAGATCGCCGTGGCCTGCGCGTCCGCCTTCGTCGGCGAGAGGACGATCTTGACGAGCGGCTGCACCGCCTTCGCGCTCTTCAGCTGGCCGAGGATTTCGGCGCAGGTGATCTGCCAGTAGAACTGGTCCTTGAGGACGTTGATGTCCTTGCGGTCGGCGATCGGGACCTCGATCTTCTTGACGCAGTCGCCTTCCCACGAGGGCTCGGCGAGCTCGAGCAGCGCGTCGTGCACGTCGCGCGTGATGAGCGAGGCCTTGGGCTTCGAGTGGCGCAGCTTCGAGAACGCCTCGAAGAGCGGGCCCGCCGCCTCCTTCGCCTTCATCGGGCCGACGCCACGCGCCGCGGCGCGCACGTCTTCTTCCGTGCTGTCGGGCTTGTAGTCCTTGAGCGTCTTGATGAGGCACGGCGCGCCGCGGAGATCACGCGCGTCGGAGAGGAACTTGACGACCTTCGACTGCGTCTTCTCGTCGAGATCGCCGTTCGCGCAGATCTGCGACATCGGCTCGACGATCTTGTCGAGCAGCGGCTTGACGTTCGGACCGTTCCTGTCCTTGCTGTCCTTCGTCATCGCATCTTCGAAGAACTGGACGAGGCGGCTCACGGCAGGCACGCGCGTGGCCGGATCCGACAGCTTCTTGACGTGCGTCAGGGGGTCGTTCTCGTCCCCCCCACAGCCAACGATGGCGCTCGTGGCGACGGTCACCCCCGAGGCGACGACGGCCCCCAAGAGGAGCGAGCGAAGGGTGGGGTAAATTCGGCGTGCATTGCGGAACATGTCTTCCTCCGGCGTTCCCTCAGAAGCGGCCTTGGCACGGCGGGCGTGCGCTGGATGGGTCCCAGATGCCCCCCGCATCACGACGACCACGGTGCCACTAGCGAGCGGAAACGAATGACAGCGCGATGCCGAAGACCAGCGGGCCGCGTTCCCCGGAAGGCCAAGTCCCCCGGATGACTGAAGAAAGCGACCCAGCTTGCCTGCGATCTCGGGGCCGCACGCTATTCGTGGTCGCTCGACGTGTCAACGAACCCGCGAAAGCGCGAGCGCTCGGCGCAGCCCCAGCGCGAACAAACGGTCAGGCATCACACCGCGTAGGGTCGTCATCGCGAAACCATCACGACCCACGATCGTCCGGAACGGGGGAAAGGGCTCGCCGACGAGGCGCATGATGGTGCGACCCACCTCGTCGGGCGGCGGTGCGCGCCGGGCGCCGCCGATGGCGAGATCCTCGATCCTGCGGATGAGCGCTCCGTAAGGGCCCTCGTCGGCGACGTGCGCGCCGCGCTTGAGGTTCTCGAAGAAGATCGGCGTGCGGAAGGTGCCTGGCGCGACGACGAGCACGTCGATGCCGAAGGGCTCGAGCTCCCAGCGCAGCGCCTCGCTGAAGCCTTCCACGGCGTGCTTCGTGGCCGCGTAGATCGAGAGACACGGCATGGCCACGCGGCCCGAGGTGCTCGACACGTTGACGATGCGGCCGCGGCCGGCGCTGCGCATCGAGGGGAGGATCGCGCGCGTGGTCGCCATGAGCCCGAGCACGTTGGTCTCGAGCTGGAGGCGCACGTCGTCTTCGGATTGCTCCTCGAAGGGACCGCCGATCGCGATCCCCGCGTTGTTGACGAGCGCGAAGAAGGGCCCGTACTTCAGGACGAGCTCGCGGATCTTGTCGCCCGCGCCGGGCGAGATCACGTCGAGCTGCTCGACGTCGACCGAGACGCCGCGATCCTTGGCGGCCTTCTCGAGGGCCTCACGCCGGTCGAGATCGCGCATCGTCGCCACGACCTTGTGCCCCGCTGCCGCGCACTCGATGGCCGCGGACAAACCAATGCCGCTCGACGTCCCCGTGATCAGGACAAGCTTGCTCACGGCCCGGCAGTCTAGCCGATGATCATCGATTCGGAGAGCAACTTGCCCTCGGCGAACCTGCGCAGGTTCCAGCGGTCGAAGAGCGGCAGCTTCGTGCCTTCGGCGATGTGCTGCGCGAGGAGCTTGCCCATCACGGGCGCCATCATGAAGCCGTGGCCCATGAAGCCCGAGGCCTGGTAGAAGTTTTCGATCGCATCGACCTCGCCCACGATGGGGTTCGCGTCGGGCGTGAGGTCGTAACAGCCTGCCCACTGGCGCAGGACCTTGACCCGGCCGAGGAGAGGCACCGTCGCCGTGAGGGCACGCGCGTAGAGCGCGAGGAAGCGGTGTGACGAGCCCATGTCGAGGCCCTCGGGGACGTCCTCGTTGGAGATGCCTCCGACGATCTCGCCGCGCATCGACTGCGAGAAGTACAGGCCGTTCGAGAGGTCCGCGACGAGCGGCTTGAGCCAGGGCTTGAGCGGTTCGGTCGAGCAGATCTCGTGGCGGTGCGGGCGGTTCGGAAGCTTCACGTCGAGCATCGCCGCGAGGATCGGGCTCCACGCGCCGCAGGCGTTGACGACGCGGTTCGTCCGGATGACGCCCTTGTTCGTGACGACGCCCTCGATGCGCGAGCCGCGTGTCTCGAAGCCCGTGACCTCGGTGAAGGTCTCGATCTCGACGCCGAGCTTCTGCGCGCACTCGGCGTAGCCCCAGACGAACGGCCACGGGAAGACGACGGCGTCATCGGGGTTGTAGCTCGCGAGCAGGACGCCCTCGACGTCGAGCTCGGGCACGATGCGCTTGGCCTCTTTGGGTTCGAGCAGGCGTGTCGTGAGGCCACACTCGTTCTGCACGCGCACGCTCTTTTCGAGGTTCTTCTGCGCGCGCTCGTTGCGGACGAGGAAGAGGTAGCCGCCCTGGCGGAACCAGACGTTGATCTTCATCTCGGCCGCGAAGTCGCGGCACATGCGGATGCTCTCCTGCATGAGCCGGATGTTCTCTTCGCTGCCGAACTGGGCCCGCACGCCGCCGCCGTTGCGGCCGCTCGCGCCGCCGCAGAGGTAGCCCTTCTCGACGACGACCGTGTCCGTGATGCCGTGGTTTTTCGCGAGGTGCCAGGCGACGGACAGGCCCATGATCCCGCCCCCCACGATCACCACGCTGGCTCGGTCGCGCATGGTACGCGGAGCTTAGCTCAAAGCCGAGATGGCTTCGATCACGGTGTCGTAGAGCGCCGCGTTCGTCGCGACGAGGCCGTTTTCGAGCTTCAGCCCGCCGTAGGCGTAGTCGATCGGCGCGCCGTCGAGATCCGAGAAGCGGCCGCCCGCGGCGACGAGGATCGCTTCGGGGCCGCACGTGTCCCAGAGCTTCGCGCCCGTGCCGCCGTGTACGTAAATCTCAGCTTCTCCAGTGCTGACACGCGCGACCTTCACCCCGACCGATCCGCACGGGACGACACGGCGAACGCCGAGCCGCGTGGCGAGTGGCTCGACCAGGCGCGGGCGGTGCGAGCGCGAGACCATCATCGTGGCCTTCGAGGGATCACGCTGATCCGAGACGCGGAGCGGGCGGCGCACGCCGTCCGGGCCTTCGACGAAGGCGACGGAGGAGGCGCCGACGCGGCCGCAGAGCGCCTCGCCCGACTCGGGCATGACGACCACCCCGAGCGTCGCGCGGCCGCCCACGGCGAGGCCGATCATCACGGCGAACTCGGGGTTCCGATCGGCGAACTCGCGCGTGCCGTCGAGGGGATCGACGAAGAAGACGCGGTCGTTCTGGACCATCTTCCGCGCCTCGGCCGCGGTCTCCGGCGGGGTCTCCTCGGCGATGATCGGGACGCCGGGGAACGTCTCGGCGAGGCGCGCGCAGATGAGCGTGTTCGCCTCGCGATCGGCGCGTGTGACCGGATCGTTCGGGCCCTTCATCTCGACGGCGAAGGTCGTCCGGTAGACCGCGCGGACGATCTCCGCCGCCTCGCGGGCGATGCCGAGGACGGTCAAAAGCTCCGTGTCCATGCTGGCGTTTTCCATGGTGCCTCCGCGCGAGCTCCGTCAGATCTCGACGCCCACGGCCGTGAGCCGCGCAGCGAGCTCGACCATGACCGTGTCCTTGAGGTACGGCGGTTCGCCCGCCTCGCGCTCGAGCTGGTCGAACTGCGCGACCGAGCGAGGGCCGAGGATCGCCGAGGAGACGAGCTGGTTCGCCAGGACGAACCGGAGCGCGACGGAGCGGAGCGTGCCGACGTCTTCGGCCTTGGAGAAGGGGCGGAGCGCGTCGAGCTGCTGGATGCGTTTGGCGAGTTCCTTCTGGCTCCAACGATCGGCGCGGTGGTCGCCCGAGTAAAACTCGCGCTCGGGGCTCCAGTGGCCGGTGAGCAGGCCGTGGGCGAGGACGCTCCGCGCGAGGACGCCGACGCCGTGCTCCTTCACGTCCGCGGAGAGCGCGTGGAGATCCTTGGCGATGAAAACGTTGTACGCGAGCTCGAGGACCTTGGCGCCGGCGCGGATCGCGGCGCGCCCGACCTCGATCGATCCTGCGCTCACGCCCCAGGCGCGCACGAGGCCACGCTCTTCGAGCTCCTTCATGAACGCGACGGTTTCCGTGCGTGCGAGCGCGTGCTCGGTCGGGTTGTGGAGGAGCACGATGTCGAGCGGGCTGCGATCGAGCCGCTCGCGCGAGCGCTCGAAGGCGACGCGCAGGTAGCTCGGGTCGAAGCGCTTCTGCGCGGGTGAGGCTTCGAGGTCGGTGCCGATCTTCGTGACGACGTAGGTCTTGTCCTTCGGCAAGCGCGCGCCGAGCTTCTTCTCCATGGCGCCGCGGCCGTAGACGTCGGCGGTGTCGAAGAGGTTCACGCCGGAGGCGACGGCACGATCGAGGACACGATCGACCTCGGGCAAGACGACGGGCCCGTAGCCGTCGCCGGAGAGCCCCCACGTGCCGAGCCCGAGCTCGGAGACTTCGAGGGAGGTTTTGCCGAGAGGCCGCTTTCGCACGGGCCTGCATTTACAACGTACGGCGGTGTCCGTCCATCGTGCATGGCGCGAGGGCTCGCCTGCGCCGGGCTCCCGATCGAGCCGCCCCGGAACCAGGGAGGTTTACGAGGGAACCATGGCGAAGGAGCCGTTTTTCGCGTCGAGGACGGAGGGCGAGAAGACCTCCGGAGGTCGGGATGTGGAGGCGGCAGAGGGCGCACACAAAGCGCTCGAGCTCGTCGCGCTGCGTGGCACCGAGGTGCTCGGCGTGCGCCACGTGCTCGACGGCGGGGCGTGCTGGATCGGGCAGGCCCCGGAGTCGATCGCGCGGATCCCGATGGTCGAATACGGAGGCCAACCGGCCATCGTGGCCGAGGTCAAGGAGGGGCAGTTCATGCTCCACGTGCCTCCGCGCGCGAGGGGACGAACGCATGGAAAAGATGGGCTCGGCCGTCTCGTGATGGGGCCCGTGTCGCTCGAAGTGGAGGAGGGCGATCGGGCGGTGATCGTGCTCGGGCCGGTGCAGATCCGCGCGCGGCTCGTGGCGATCGAGGCGTCGGGCAAGGAGCGGATGCGGATCCCGAACGAGACGCGCCGCCTGCTCACCGTGATGGGCGCGCTCTACGTGACGGCGCTCGCGCTCTGCGCGGCGATCGCGCCCGCGCGGCCCGAGCGGCTCGCGAACGGCGCGATCCGGCGGGCGATCGCGACGGTGACGGAGAGCGTGGCGAGCGTGAACACGACGCAAGATTTCCCCCACCCGTGATACGCGGAGGCAGGCGCGTCACTGGTAAAGCCAGTAGTGAAACGAATGGAACGCGCCCGCCTCGCGCGGCGTGATCTCGATCTCGGTCCGGGCCCAGACGCGATCGGGCGGGATTTCCACGACACGCTCGACCCACGGGCCGGCGGGGAGCCGCGCCGAGCCGATCTCGATGCCGCCCGCGCGTACGACGAGCTCGACGTCGGTGTCGGCCGAGGCGCGCAGGACGAGCGACGCAGCGCGGCCCTGGGCGAGGTTCGTGGTGAAGCGATCGACCGCCCGGCGCATGCGGCCGCCGTCAGCAATCTCCGCGGCCGGCGTGTCCTCGTCCGAGCCTGCATCTTCCCGCCGCGGCGACTCGGCCATCACCGCCACGTTGTCCTGGTCCGACGCGCCGAGCCGCGCGTAGCCGTGCGTGTCCTCGGACTCGAGGTCGGAGACGTCGATCTCGTCGGCGAGCGCGCCCTTCGGCGCCACCACGCGCGGCAGCGCCCCCGTGCCGAGGAGATCCCAGCGAGCCTCGTGGGCGATCATCGTGGGTCCTCCAAGGATCGATTGATCGACCACGGTCTCGCGGTGCAGCTCCTCGCCGAGCACGGGCGGGCAGGCCATCCACTGCGGGTACACGATGAAGTGCGAGGGCCGGCGCTCGGCGGGGAGTTTTTCGTAGTGCTCGAAGCGTGAGCCGGCGCCGAACGTCCAGTAGCGCGACTCGCCTTCGGTCGTCAGGCCGACGACGTCGAAGGTGCGCCGGTCGGAGACGTAGGCGATCGCGCCCGTGTCGTTCACGCCGATGCGCGCGTCCGCGGGCAGCTTCTCGCGCGCCCAGAAGCCGAGCGTGACCTGCTGGTGATCGATCGCGCGCGCGCTCGTGGCGAGGTCGGAGAGCGTCCAGGGGAGCTTCGTGACGAGCGCGCCGGTGAAGAGGCCGAGGACGAGCGGCGTGACGGGCGCGCGCGCGCGGACGAAGCGACGCGCGACGTCGCCGATCTCGCGAGCGAGGCAAGCGAGGAGGACGAAGTGCGCGGCGTAGAAGGGCCAGACGTAGCGGACGCGGTTCCAGAGAAAGCTCAGGTACGTGCACGGCAGCGCCGTCGCGAGGACGATCGCGAGGACGAACGTGCCGTGGATCGGGAGCGCCGCACGGTGCGCGCGGGTGACGAGCGCGAAGACGCCGAGGATCGTCGGGACGAGGAAGTTCTCGGGGACGAAGACCGCGGACCACTCGCCGCCGTCGAGCACGCTCTGCCAGAGGACACGCAGGTTCGATTGGAGGAACGCGATCATGCCGGCGCGGTCGTAAGCGGGGTTCGCCGGGAGCCACTTGACCATCGTCGTCGACGAGGCCGCGTGCCCCGCGATCACGAGATGGAGCAGCGGAACGAGCAGCGGGCCGAGCGCGGGGACGAGCGCGACGAGGCGCCGTGGTTTGCCCTCGCCGCTCGGGCGCAAGGCGAGCGCCGCGACGGCGAGCGCCGAGGCGACGGCGCCTTCGGGACGAACGAGGGGCGTGAGCAAGCCGAGCGCGGCGACCTCGATCGCCTGGCGACGGCCCGGCGCGGGGGACGCGGGATCAGGCTCGCAGTACGCGGCCGCGACGCGCGCCGTGCGCATGAGCATCCACGCGAAGGGGATGGTCTCCATGCCGCTCCAGGCGAACCAGGCGAACGCGCCGAAGCCGAGGCACATGATCATCGCACCGGCGCCCGCGGCGCGGCCGGCGAGGCGATGCGCGAGGCGGCCGGTCTCGACGGCGAGCGCGGCGTGCGCGAGCGTGCCGAGCAGCCACGTGGCCCAGACGAACGAGAGCCCGCGCAGGCCGAGGAGGTAGAGCGGCGCGAGGGCGATCGGCCAGAGCAGGCTCGTCGCGCCCGTCGTGTAGCCCTCACCGGGCACGTACGAGAAGAAGTGACCCTCGGCGAGGCGACGCGCGTATTGCAGGTGGATGAAGGCGTCGTCGAGCGGGAGCGCGGGGCGTCCTGCGCGGTTGAGGATCCCGCGGATGGCGAGGGCGCCGAGGGCGAAGCTCACCACGAGGGGAAAGGCGTAAGGGGCCAGGCGTTTGCCCACGTCCCGAGGCGTCACGGGCGCGACCATACCGACCCCGTCAAAGGCCCGCTACCCATCCGGCCGACGTTGTGCTTGTTTGCGCCCGCCATGGTATTCCGGCCGCGCCCCAACCATCCGTACGCTCACGCCGCTCGCTTTCCGGACGAGGGCCCGGTCGACATCGGCTCGATCCTGCCGGGCGAAGGCCCCATCGAGATCGAGATCGGCCCGGGCCGCGGGGGTTTCGTCTTCGAACGCGCGGCGGCCGCGCCGGATCGCCGGCTGCTCGGGCTCGAGATCCGGCTGAAATGGTCGTCGGTCGTGGACGAACGGCTCAAGAAGCAGGGCCTCGGCGCGCGTGCGCGTGTGCTCAACGCGGATGCGCGCGAGGCGCTCTCCCGGCTCGGCCCGGATGCCTCGATCGACACGTTTTTCATGCATTTCCCCGATCCCTGGTGGAAGAAGAAGCACGCGAAACGCCTCGTCATGGGGCCCGGTCTGCTCGACTCGATCGCGCGGCTCTTGCGCGACGGCGGCGAGTTTTACGTGCAGACGGACGTCGCGGAGCGGGCCGAGATGTACGAAGCGCAGATCGGCGCGCACGAGGCGTTCGAGCCGAGCGGAGACGAGCCGGGTTCGGCGCGGATGGCCGAGAACCCGTACAACGCGCGGAGCCCGCGCGAGCACCACGCCATCGCGGATGGGCTGCCCGTGACGCGTTTGCGGTACCGCCGTCGTCCGCGTTGACTAATTCAGCTTGAAGGCCGCCCGCGCGACCTCGCCGGCCTTCACCGGCACGGCCTGCGACTGCGAGGCGCCGCCGCCTTCGGGCTTGCACGTGATGCGCGCGGTGCCTGCGTTGACCACGGCCTCGACGGGCGTGGACCCGTAGCCGACGCCGTTGATCGTCACGTTGCAGAAGCCGCCTTTCGACGTGACACGCACCTTGCCGCTGCCGCCGCCGCCTCCGCCGCCCGCAGTGCTCGGGCTGCCCGTGCTCGCGACCGCGGTGCTGTTTGAATCGGCCTTCACGAGCCGCTCCTGGATGACCTTCGTCTCGCCCTGCTCGGCGGTGAACGTGATCGTCTTCGGCACGTAGCCCGAGAGCTGGAGCACGAGCTTGTGCTCCTCGCCCGCGGAGAGCCCTTCGAGCTTCTCGACCACGCCCTTCAGTTGCTTGTTGTCGAGCCAGACCGTCGCGGGGGGATCGATTTTCAGCACCACCGTGACCGATCCGGTCTTCATCACGGCCTGGATGGCGCGCAGGGGCGCCTGCTCCGTCAACGTGATCGACTCGCGGTGCGCCTCGAAGCCTTCCTTCGTCAGCTTGATCTTGATCTCGCTGTCGAGCGGCAGCCCCTCGATCTTCGCGGGCGTCACCTGCTTCTGCAGCTCGCCGTTGATCCAGATCGAGCAACCCTCGTCCGCGCCGCACTTGACGTCGAGCGCGCCCTTCGTCTCCTTTGCGCGCACCGCCTGCGCCTTCTCGGCGTCGGCGCGCATCTGCGCTTCGCGTTCCGCGGCCTGCTTGCGCATGTAGAAGAAGCCGCTCACGCCGGCGGCCACCACGGCGGCGAGCGCGATCCAGAGACCCACGCTCGATCGCTTCGGCAGCGGCGTCGCGCCCGTCGCCGACATGCCCCCGCCCGCCGTCACGATGCCCTCGTACATCGAGGGGCTGTGCTGCAGGGCGATGATGTCGGCGAGCTGCTTGACGTCCTGCAGCGCCTCCTTCTGCTGCTCCAGTTTGTCCTGGAACAGGGACTGCATCCACTGCGTGAGGCTGATCTGCGAGACCGGGATGCGCTCCTCGCGGACGAACGCTTCGAGGTCGCTCTGCATCTCGCGCGCGCTCTGGTAGCGATCCTCGCGCTTCTTCTCGAGCGACTTCATCACGATGCGCTCGAGCGCGGGCGGGTAGCCGGGTTTGACCTGGCTCGGGCGCGGATACTCCTTCTCGCAGATGAGCTTCAGCGTCTCGAACTCGCTCGATCCCTTGAAGAGCCGTTTGCCCGTGGTGAGCTCGAAGAGCAGCACGCCGACCGCGAAGATGTCGCTGCGCCAATCGACGTCGCTGCCAGACGCCTGCTCGGGCGACATGTACGGGACTTTGCCCTTGAGCTGGCCGTCCTTCGTGTCCTCGCCGACCTGCGAGCTCGACTTGGCCACGCCGAAGTCGACGATCTTCACGTCGCCCGAGAACGTGCAGACGATGTTCTGCGGCGAGATGTCGCGATGCACGATGTGCAGGAGGTTGCCCTCGAGGTCGCGCTTCTCGTGCGCGTAGGCGAGGCCCGCGCAGGTGCCGAGGCCGATCGCGACGGCGTGCTCGAGCGGGAACTCGGTGAGGCCCTTCTTGCGCATCGCGCGGACGATGGAGCGGATGTCCTCGCCGTGGATGTGCTCCATGGCGATGAAGTACGTCCCGTCGACCTGCCCGACGTCGAAGGTCTGCACGATGTTCGGGTGCGACATCGTCGCGGCGACGCGCGCCTCGTGCAGGAGCATCTCGATGAACGCCTGATCGTTGTTCATCGAGGGCAAGATCCGCTTGATGACGATGAGCTTCTCGAAGCCCGCCACCGAGCGGTGCAAGGCGAGGAAGATCTCCGCCATCCCGCCGGCCGCCAGCCGACGCAGAAGCGTGTACTTGCCGAACTGGCGCGGCAGGTTCTCTTCAGGGAGCGAGGCCAGGTTGATCCCCGCGTCGTCCTGTGGCTCTCCGCCCGCGCGCTGCACCATCCCGTAATCCCGTCTGTCCGTAAGGTTACGGCGCAGCATCATGACATGGTAGCTCGTGGTGTCGACGGATTCTTCCACCCGCGCGCCGTCGCGCCCTCCGTCCCGGCGGCACGCCCTCCGGCTAGAAATGAGCGCAAGATCCATGCTAGGCAGCATCGTGACCCCGCCGCATTCACCCCTGCGCGCTCTGCCTCGCATCACCCTCGCGCTTTCCATCACGGCGGCGCTGCTCGGGGCCTCGACCTCCGCCGATGCGGCCTCGATCCGGAAGGGTCCGTACCTGCAAGCGCTCGGCCAGGCGGCCGTCACGATCAAGCTGGAACTCTCGACGCCGGAGCCGGCGACGGTCCTCGTGACCGGGCCGGCAGGGTTCACCACGTCGAAGGCGTCGGCGTCGGAGAAGCGCTTCCACGCGATCCGGGTCGAGGGGCTCTCGCCCGCGACGACATACGCGTATCGCGTGAAGATCGGCGACGTGGAGAGCAAGCCCGTGGATTTCACCACGGCGCCCGCGGATGACCGCCCCTTCAAGTTCGTCGCCTACGGCGACAGTCGTTCGGACGCCGCAGCGCACGCGGCCGTCGCACGGGCCATCGAAGCCGCGCCCGGCGACTTCTTCGTGCACACGGGCGACATGGTCCAGGACGGCAACAACGAGGCGCAGTGGCAGGAGTTCTTCGGCATCGAGGGCAAGCTGCTCGCGAACCGGTGCATCTTCGTCGCCGTCGGCAACCACGAGCTCACGGCGCCCGATCCCACGGGGCAGGTGAACTTCCTCCGGTACTTCGCGGCGACCGAGACGGACGGCCGGGAGCGCCCGCACCTCTACGGCTCGTTCCGCTGGTCGAACACGCGGTTCTTCCTGCTGAACGCGATGGATACGTGGACCGGCGACGAGAAGGAGTGGCTGCGCGCGGAGCTCGCGAGCGCGCTCGACGAGCCGGGGCTCGTGCATCGGATCGCGGTGCTGCACCACGGGCCGTTCTCGAGCGGCTACCACGGCGGCAACGCGCGCCTCGCGTCGCAAGGGATCATCCCGATGCTGCGGGACAACAAGGTCGAGCTCGTGATCGCGGGGCACGACCACGTCTACGAGCGCGGCGAAGGGCAGGGGCTCAAGTACATCGTGTCGGGCGGCGCGGGCGCGCCGCTCTACCAGCAACGCAGTCGCGCGCCGGGGATGCAGTACTTCGAGTCGGTGCATCACTTCCTCGAATTCGCGGTCGACGGCCCCGAGGTCCAAGTCCTCGCCCGCCGCGCGAGCGGGAGCGTGATCGAGCAGTGCAGCTACCGGGGGACGGAGAGCTGGTCCTGCAAGTCCGACGAGAAGAAGCCCGCCACCGCCGCCACGCCCGCGACGACCCAAGCGAGCACCGCTTGCGCCTGCGCCGTCCCGGGGAGCACGACCGGGAATGCGGGCGGGGCCGCGGCGCTCGTCGCCCTCGCCGCGCTCGGGGCCCTCGGGGCCAGGCGCCGCGTTTCGTCCGCGGGAGATACTTGATCACCGGCCGAGCCCGGGGATATCGTCCCGCCATGCGTAGGTTTTCCTCGCTCGTCTCGACCGCGTCCGCGTTGGCTCTCCTCGGCAGCGTGCTGCTCGGCTGCGCCACGTACCGTCAGGATCTGGAGCGGGCGCAGAAGCACTACGAGGAGAACCAGTACGAGAAGGCGCTCGCGCTCTTCCGCGTGCTCGAGCCCGACATCGACTCGCTCTCCGACGCCGAGCAGGCGAAGTACGCATACCTCCGCGGCATGACCGACTACCGGCTCGCGGGGCTCTCGCTCGCCGCGAACGTGCCGGGCGGCGTGGCCGATCCGAAACGCGGCTACCGCGACAACGCGCGCCACTGGCTCGCCGTCGCCGCCGCCATCGAGAAGAACACGCCAGGCGGACTCACCGGCGACGAAAAGAAGCGGCTCGAAGACGCGATGTCCGATCTCAACAAGGACGTGTACGGCGGCGTCGAGAGCGTCGACGACAAGGCCGAAGGCACGAAGAAGCCCGAAGACGCGGCCGAGAAGAAGGAAGATCCCAGCGCAGCTCCCGCGGCCCCGGCCCCGACGCCGGCGCCGAAGTAGAGCTCGCCGAGGCCCGAAACGCAGAGAGCGCCGCATCGGCCTCGCCGATCGGCGCTCTCGTTCGTTCGAAGGGCCCTCTCTCGTGATGGGGGCCGAGGCTCGTTCCGGACGTTTCTCTCGTGTCCGGTCGCCCTCAGGTCAGGACGTTCTCTGGCGGAGGGCGTGAATCTCGTCCTTCGCCTTGAGTTTTTGCTTCTTCAGCTCGGCCATCTCGAGCTGCTCGGAGGGCGTCAGGTACGCGTGTCGCCCGAGCTCGGCGAGGCGCTCGTCGAGCTCACGATGGCGCATCTCCGCATGGTTCAGCCGCTCGGCATCGGAATCGGTCTCGGTCACCCGCTTCATCATGCCCACCTCCTGGTGAGGGCTCCCGTTGCACTGCTGCGATGAGCCCCGTTCGCTGGTCCATCATCGAGCCGGCCCCCGAGGACGGGGAGCCGCGCGCGATGGTTTCAAGGTACCTTAGGACGAGCGGGCCCGGATCCCCTTTCCGCGTGGCTCATGTGCTTCTTCATTCGACGTTTTCCACTCGGGTCGGGTTCGTCCTTGTCGCCTCCGGCCGCCAAACGCGACGCGTCGGAGAGGTGGTCTCTCGCGATGGAGACACGAGAAACCAGGGCTCGAACGGTTGGGGTAGGAATGTTTTTTTTCACGGAGGCGCGTACGTGCCTCGCTCTCGCTCTCGCTGGCTTGCTCGCGGGGTGTGGTTCGTCCGGACCTCGGCCCGAGGTTCGAACGCCCGCGCCGAAGGCTGAGGGCGGACCCACGATCGAGGTCTCGCCCGTCGTGGTCTCGCCGTACGCCGAGGCCGAGCTCGTGCAGGAGTTCGAGCGGGCGAAGGCGCTGCTCCTCGGCGGGAAGTTTCGCGAAGCCGCCGAGGTCTTCGACAAGCTCACGCGGTATGCGCCCGACGGCGAGGTCGGGGCGGCGAGCCTCTACAACGCGGCCGTCGGGTACGAGGCGCTCGGGGAGCGTGAGGCGTCGGCCGCGCGGCTGCGGGAGTTTTTGCGGCGCTTTCCGGGCCACGCCCTCGAGCGCAGCGCGCTCTTTCGTCTGGGTCGAGCGCTCGCGTACCTGGAGCGCTGGGCCGAGCTCGTCGCCGTGTCGGAGAAGCTCCTCGCGCGGCAGGACCTCGCGGTGCTGGAGGTGATCGAGGCGCGTGGGGCGCGGGCGCTGGGGCTCGTGGAGCAGGACCTCGTGGAGGAGGCGGCGCGTGAGGTCTCGGTCGCGCGGGACCTCGTGGAGCGCGAGCGTCTGGGCGAGGCGGGCAAGCCTCCGATCGAGCTCGCGCAGCTCTGGTTCGCGGTGGGCGAGGTGCGGCGGAAGCGGAGCGAGGCGATCAAGTTCGAGCCTGTGCCCCCGAACTTCGCCGAGACGCTCGAGAAGCGCTGCCAGGGGCTGCTCGATGCGCAGGGGGCGTACACCGAGGCGATGCGGAGCCTCGACGCGCACTGGTCGGCGATGGCGGGCTACCGCGTGGGTCAGCTCTACCAGGAGCTCCACCGCGACGTGATGCGGGTGCCTCCGCCCGCGGCGGCGGACACGGTGCGCAAGCGGCAGCTCTTCGAGGGGGCGATGCGGCTGCGCTACCGCGTGCTCCTGGAGAAGGGGCTCAAGATGATGGAGGGGACGGTGCGGCTCGGGGATCGCACGGGGGAGGCGTCGGCTTGGATTGGGCGGGCGCGGGAAGCCGAGCGGGCGCTCGAGCGAACGCTAGCGGACGAGAAGGCGGCGCTCGAGCGGCTCCCGTTCACCGAGGACGAGCTCCGGGAGGCGCTCGAGGCGTTGAAGAAGAAGCCCTAGAGCATCGACCGGTTCGATGCTCGGAAGATCGCGAAGCGATCTTCCCTCAGGGGGTGAATCGTCCGGGCTTTGCCCGGACGAGAGGGGGACGCGAGGCGTCCCCCTCGGGACAAAAGAGCTAGAACATCGAGCGGTTGTAAACCGATCGATGTTCTAGCAGCCCGGCGAGCCTTCAATGAATGTCGGGCTTGCAGCCGAAGAAGATATCGAGCTTGCCGTCCGGATCGGCCTGGACGATCTGGCATGAGGCGGGGCAAAGCATGATCTTCTGCGGTTTCTTCGGATCGTCGTAATACCAGCCGGGGCCCACGCCGCAGTCGGCCACGCCCTTGGCCTGGGGGATCTCTTTTTCGATGCCCCCGCCGTTCGTGTGCTTGACCGTGGCCTTGTCGAGCTCGAGCGGCGTGCCCCCGGACGGCTCGGGGACGATGTACTCGCAGGCGACGGCCTTCGAGCGGATCTCCGTCATCTTTTGCGCGAACTGCGACACGTTCGCGGTGACGTCGTACGATTTCGTGGTCCCGCCGGCGGCGGCGATCTGGTCGAGGTTCAAGACGCTCGCGCCGTTGATGGCGACGACGTACGTCTCGACGCCGTTGTAATCGAGGGCGGCCTTCGCCAGACTCGAGATGCTCGGGATGTCGTTCTGGTTGCCGGGGCAGCTATTGGGATCGCCGTCGCTCGCGAAGACCAGGATGACCTTGTGGCTCGGGTGCGCGTCCTTGTAGGCCGTCGCATTGAAGAGCGCGCCTTCGAGCGCGCCGTACATCGGCGTCGAGCCGCCGTTCGGGCTCTCGCCGTTGATCGACTGGACGAGGGCCGGCGTGTTCCCGGGCAGGGGCCCGATCGGGACGGACAGGTCGTCGTAATGGTGGTAGTTGCAAACGAGCCCGTCGGGCGGGGTATCCACGGGGAAATACAGGATACCAACGTTGATCCCTGCCGAGGCCGGATCCTCCACGAATTGCTTGACGGCGGCCGTCGCGCCGTTCCAGTTCTGGCCGTACATGCTGCCGGAGCGGTCGAGCAGGATGACGAGATCGAGCTCGACGGGCTCGGCTTTTCCACCGGTCTGGGCGCAGGCCTCCTCCCCGCCTCCGCCGGCGCCCATCATGCCGCCGTCGAAATCGAACATGTCGCCGCCCGTGCCGGCGGCGCTGCCCTGATCCGAGCCTCCGCCGCCACCTGTGCCGGTCGTCTCCTCCACGCCGTTCGTGGCATGGCCCTCATGGCCCCCGGAGGCGCTGCACGCGAGGCCGAGCGAGGAGACGCAGAGCGCCGCGAGGGCGCAGAAAGTCTTGGGGCTCTGGCCGCCGAATGCGAGGAAGCGCCCCAGAGGTCCGACCTGCGTTGTGCTCGTAATGCGGGATGCGCGGAAAAACATGTTTACTCCTGGGAATCTGGAGAAAGACGACCATCCGCTCGGTGCCTCGTATCCATCACCGATCGGGGAGCTTTGCGTCGCCGGAAGGCCGTGATCTCGAATCATTCGAGGCGCTCGGGGGGCGACGACGGAGCAAGAACGATGTATACGGCACGGACGTGCGCGGCAAGCACCCACGAATGGAAGATGGGTTTCGACGAGGGCATCGAAGCAGCGGCATTCGTCGAAATGATGGCCTTACGGAGGCTGGATCGCAATCGGGGGACGTCTGATTGCGATCTCGAACGTGCAATTTGGAAAAACTGGTGCGTCGCGGCTATACACGCCGTTCCGGACAAGGGTGCGCCGTCGCGCCGCACGGGCGAGGATTCGCGCCTCGCTGCGGCAGAGAGGTAGGTCGACGATGAGGGAATGGATGAATTGGGGGCGCATTCTCGCCTTGTCCGTGAGCGTCGTCGCCGCGGGCTGCGCACAAAAGGCGTCTGATGCCGCGCGTGGAGAGGGCGGTCGCGGCGAAAACGGCGAAGGCGGCGCGGGGGGCCAAGGCGGCCAAGGCGGCGCCTCCCTCGGGGCCACGGACTGCCCCTTGGATTGCTCGCTCATCGACACGCCGCCCTGCCTCGCGTCCGTCTGCGACGCGGAGAAGAAGCGCTGCGCCATCGTCCCGCGCCCCGCCGGGACCTCCTGCGAGGATGGGCTCTTCTGCACCGTGGGCGATAGCTGCCAGGACGGCGTTTGCGTCGGGGGCGGGCAAAACGACTGCGGCATCAAAGCCGCGACCTGCTCGGTCGTGACCTGCCACGAGGACACGGCCTCCTGCGACGAGGGGCCCGCGCTCGACGGAGCGCCTTGCGTGTCGAGCGACGCGTGCACGGTCTCCACGACCTGCAAGGGCGGCGCCTGCGTCGGGTCGCCGAAAAGCTGTCACTTCGCGCCCGTGCCCGACGATTGTCACGTCGCGGTCTGCAATCCGCAGACGGGCGCCTGTGAACCCGTCCCCGGCAACGAGGGCCTCGGTTGCGAGCAAGGCGGCGACCCGTGCTTGACGGGCAAGACCTGCGCCGCCGGCGTTTGCCAGGGCGGAGGCCCGAAGGACTGCGCGAGCGCCGCGGACGACTGCAACACGGGCGTCTGCGACGCGGCCACGGGGGCGTGCGTGGGCGTGCCGCGCGGCGCGGGCCTTTCGTGCAGCGAAGTCGTCGACGAGTGCAATACGGGGATGTGCGACGCGTCGGGTGTTTGTCAGAGGGTGCCCACGCCGGGCGTGGCCTGCGCGTCCGCCAAGAACGACTGCAACGACGGCGTCTGCGACGCGTTGGGCGCCTGCGTGGCCGTGCCGGTCAACGAGGGCGGAGCCTGCGAGGATGGCAACGCGTGCACGCTGGGCGAGACGTGCTCGGCGGGGTCGTGTACGGGCGGCAAGGCCGAGGGGTACGTCGTCTACCTGCACGAGACGTTCGCGGACAACTCCGCGGGCTGGACGCTCGAAGGCGAGTGGCAGATCGGCCCCGCGAAGGCTTCACCGGGCAACGCCTCCCACGGCGCCGAGGACCCGGCCACGGACCGCACCTCGACGGCCGACAACGGCATCGCGGGCGTGAGCATCGGAGGGTATGCGGCTGAGGCCGTTCACCCGCCGGCGTACCTCGTGAGCCCTCCGATCGACACGAGCGGCACGGGCTCTTTGTGGCTCTCCTTCTACCGCTGGCTCAACAGCGATTACGGTCCGTACATGACGAACACCGTCGACGTCTTCGACGGGAGCGCGTGGGTCAACGTGTGGAACTCGGGCGGGCCGCCGGCGATCAAGGACGCGGCGTGGACGCTCATGACATACGACCTCACGGCATACCGAAACCCGGCGCTGCGTGTGCGTTTCGGCTTCGAGGTGGGCAACGGCGGCGTGTTCACGGTGTCGGCGTGGAACCTCGACGACGTGACGATCGCGAATGCCGTTTGCGAGGTGGTGGCGGACCCGCCCGCGCCGGAGCCTGGGCCCTCCTCGGCCACGCACTGACGGGCGTTTGTCGGGGGGGCTTCTCGGGCGAAGGAATTCGTGGCGACATGGTTCCTTCGCTCGGGTAGGATGCCGCCCATGATTGACCACATCTCGATCGGCGTTCGTGATCTGGAGAAGAGCAAGGCGTTTTACGCGGCTGCCCTCGCGCCCCTCGGTTATGCGGTGATGATGGAGTTCCCCGGCGTGCTCGGGCTCGGGGAAAAGGGCAAACCCGATTTCTGGCTCGGCGCGGGGGAGGTGGGCTTGCGCCAGCACGTCGCGTTCGTCGCCGCGGATCGCAAGACGGTCGACGCGTTCTACGAGGCCGCGATCCGCGCCGGAGGCAAGGACAACGGTGCGCCGGGGCTTCGGCCGCAGTACCACCCGAATTATTACGGCGCGTTCGTCCTGGATCCGGATGGGCACAACATCGAGGCGGTCTGTCACACGCCGTGACGGGACGGGCGCATGAGCGATGCGAGCGCCCGGCACCATCGTCGTAGGTGGCTCGCCATCGCCGGCGCCGTCTCGACTGTGCTCATCGTTTCCCTCGGCGTGATCTCGTTCTGGCCTGGCGGCGCCGCGCAGGATGGGCCGAACGACCCGAGCGACGCTGGCGACGCATCCGCGTCAGCGCCGCTCGGAAGCGCCGCTTCCGGCTCCACCGACGTACCCGACGCGTGGAGCGACGACGCCTTCGATTGCAAGCCCTGGGAAATGATCGCGGGCAACCGCGACGAGCGGACGATCCTCTTCTTTCGAAACGAGTCCTTTCAGGAGCCGTACTACCACGCGTACATCGCCGCCCACCTGGATGGTCGAGCCGAACGCCAGCTCGTCCTCACGTCGCGAGGATACCCGCGCGGGACGGCGGACCCGAGCGCTCTGCATACGCCCGAATCTCGGGCGATCCTGGCCCGGCTGGAGGGGCTGGCGAAGCGGTTCCACCGCGTGGGCGCGTGGCTGCCCTATCTCGCGTTCGGCGCAAAGGACGGGGAGAGCGCCACCACCTGGTATGTCCGGTTCGACGAGGATGGCGGCGCGGAGATCGAGACGGGACACAAGGACTGGAGCTGGGTCCGCATGCCCGGGTCTCCGGACTTCGTTCCCCGTCCGCGGGACCTCCAGGATCCACGGCGCGTAGTCGAGCGTTTACCGGTCGTCTCCTACAAATACGACGATCACCGGACAGCCCATTTGTCGGAAGGGACAGGAGACGTTTGCTTTTTCTGGGAGGCGCCGCCCGCTGCGCGCCGCAAGCTGACTTGTTCCAACGGGATCCACACCCCGTCGGTCCTCTGTGACCGCGGGATCTGTGGTCTCTTCACCAAGAGCAGCGGTTTGCTCGAGTTCTCGCTGGTCGACCAGCGAAGCGCGCAGATCCTGGCGGATGGGTACGTCGACGGCATCGCGCTGGATGCCCACCTCGGCCTGGCCGTCAACGACACCGGCCTCGCCGCGATCTCCTATACGTATTCGAAAGGAAGGACGACCGTCGTGGATACGCGAACCGGCATCGTTCGCCGAGGTCGCGACCATCGCTCGTCCGTGTCTGCGGCGAGCGTGTGGCTCGACGATCATACGCTCATCGTGTGTGAGGACGACGGACGGGGCAGGTACCGCATCGCACCACTGTCGCTCGACGACGAGGGGGCCTGGGAGGTACGCAAGCCGGACCGATGGCGGCAAGCGGATGTGGGCGGAGGCTCGCGCTGATCCCCATGGCGGGCGCCGCGCGAGGCGCCTTCGCGCGGGTCTGCCCGAAGGCGGCGCGTGACGAAGGAGGCTTTGGCGTCTCCGTCCATGTGGCGGGACGCGCTCAACGGGGTTCTGCGCAGTCCTGCCACATGGCGGGGCGTGCCGAAGGCGCCTTCGGCGTCTCCGTCCATGTGGCGGGACGCGCTCGCGGGGGTTCTGCGCAGTCCTGCCACATGGCGGGGCGTGCCGAAGGCGCCTTCGGCGTCTCCGTCCATGTGGCGGGCGCGCTCGGAGGAGCGTCCGGGCGTGTCGGGCAAGATCCGGCGAGGGGGGGCGATCGGTGACGACGCGGTCGGCCTTCTCTCAGCGGTCGCCGCAGCAGCGTTTGTATTTCTTCCCGCTCCCGCAGGGGCACGGCGCGCTTCGCGCGGGGCCCGTCTGCTGCTCCTTCGCCTCCGCCGTGCGGAAGTCTTTCAGCCTGCGGCGGTCTTGGCGCAGGAGCGTGAGCGCGTAGTCCGGCTCGTAGGGGACGCGGACGGCGGCGATGTAGTCGGCGGGCAGGTAGAGCTCCTCGGGCTTCGCGCGCGCGAGCCACGGGAGCGCCATGACCATCACGGGCAGGAGCTCTTGCTCTGCCACGTAGCACCCATCGATGAGGAGCAGGGCGGCGCGCGCGAGGTCCCGCGGCACGTCCGCGGCGTCCTTGAAATGGTAGGGCGACGAGGAAGGGGCGCGCTTTCCGACGGTGACCGCGAGGTCGGCTCCGACCTTCGCGAGCCGATCGGGGAGATCCGTCGGGTCCTCGTCATCGGAAAGGAAGATGTTCGTGAGCGCCCTGCGCACGGACGCGAGATGGCTCCTGCCCTCCGGCAAGGGCGCGCTCGGTGAGAGCGCTTCTTTCACCTCCGCACGCAGCGCCGGGTAGCGGAGGCCGATCGCCGCGAACGTGAACATGCTGTCGGCGACTTCGACGACGTTGTCGGCCTCCCCATGTGCCTTCTTGTAGTGCGGGAACAGCTCCTCGCCGAGGCGCGCCGCACCCCAGAGGCCGCGGAACGCGTTGCCGACCAATCCCTGCGAGACGGCGGGGCGCGCGTACGCGCACTCGGACATGGCCTTGCGCGCGGGCGCCGGCAGCTCCTGATAGGGCGCCTTGCCGTCCATCGCGGCGAGGAGCGACAGGTGCCCGAGCGTCCACATCCGGCACCAGAGCCCGTGCAGCGTCTCGTCCCAGCGCCGATGCAGCTTGCCGTTCTTCGGCACCTCGCGGAGCAGGAGCTCGCGCATGTGGTCGACCGCCTTGGCCTCCTCGATCATCCACTTCAAGAGCTCGAGGGCGAGGAACGGTTGCCACACGGCGATGCCCTCGAATTGTTCGCGCGTGAGCCACTGCCCTCGCTCGTAGAGCGCGCGCATGAGCTCCGTCGCGTTGCCCGTCGAGTTGAGGAAGCGGTCCGTGCGCTCGCGCCACGTGATGACGTTCTCCGTGATCGCGTCGAGCCGCTCCCGCGGGATGACGTGGAGGTTCCTGACGCCCATGCCCGCGCCGAGGCACGTGACGAACTTGCCGCCGCGCGTGACGATGAGGAACGGGCCCTTCTCGGGATCCGCGAGCGAGATGGCCACGCGCTCCATGCCCTCCGGGACACGCGCGGTGTTCAGGATGTGCCGCAGGAGAGGATCGTCGCGGTAGAGCGAGAGGGCGACGTCGAGGTGCGGCACCGAGAGCCGGTCGAGCCGCAAAAGGAAGTGATGCGCGTGTCCGCTGAGAGTCATGCGAAGCTCGCGGTCAAGCTCGTGATTCGATCAGGGGCCCTCGCCGACGTAGGGTTCGAGCGCGCGAACGATCGCCGCGGTCACGGAATCGACGTCGCCGTTGCCGTCGACGTGCACGAGCCGTTCGCCGCCGATGATCGCGTCGGCTTCGAGGTAAGCGCGGGCGAGGCGGGCCTGGAGCTCCGGCTCCTCGAAGAGCTCGCTCGCGCCGCCACGAGCACGCCTGCGTTGCGCGGCGACGTCCGGATCGACGTCCACGACGACCGTGACGTCGGGCTTGAGCGCGTGGCGGTTGCAGTGGCGAATCCAGGCGATCATGTCGGCGCGCGCGGCCTCGTCTTCGATGCCGATCGACTGGTAGATGATGCTCGAGAGCTCGTACCGATCCGAGATGACCACGTAGCCGTCGCGCAGGTGCGGAGCGACCTCGGCCTCGATGTGATCGAGCCTGTCCGCCGCGAAGAGCAGCGCCATCGTGGTATCGCGGTGCCTCGAAGGCAGGTTCACGCGCTGGGTGAGCACGAGCCGGAGCAGCGAGCCCATCGGCCCGCCGCTCGGCTCGCGCGTGACGTGCGCGAGCCTCCGGCGTCCTCGCAAGAACGAGCCGTACCGCGCGGCCTGCGTCGTGGTCCCCGCGCCGTCGATGCCCTCGAAGACGACGAACAGGCCGTCGTTTCCGTCCTCGCCTTCACGCATGGCGTTCCTCGTCTCCTTCCTTCGGAGTGGTCGTGTCGAGCGGGATCGGGTCCTCGCCGAGCACCAGGTTGTCGATGAGACGCGCGCCGCCGATGCGGATGGCGAGCGCGAGCAGCACGCGATCCGGCGTGTGTTCCTCGGGGCCGAGCACGGCGAGCGTGTCCGCGTCGGCCACGTCCACGTAGTCGATCGAGCTCGCGACGGGCGCGACGTGTCCACGCGCGAGCGCCGTGAGCATGCCGGCACGGCGCTCCCCCGCGGCGAACGCGCGCGCCGCGGCCGAGAGACCTCGCGGGATGGCGAGCGCCTGCGCGCGCGCTTCTGCCGAGAGATACGCGTTGCGCGACGACATCGCGAGCCCGTCCGGCTCGCGCACGGTCCGCACGCCGACGACCTCGACGGGCAGGAAGAGATCCCGCGTGAAGCGCTCGATGACCTTGAGCTGCTGGTAGTCCTTGCGGCCGAAGAGCGCGATGGAAGGTCCTACGAGCGCAAACAATTTCGTGACGACCGTGGCCACGCCTTCGAAGTGGCCGGGCCGGTGCACGCCGCAGAGGCCCGCGGCCGTGGCGCCGACGTGCACGCGGGTCTCGTCGCCGGGCGGGTACATGTCGGCGGGGGCCGGCGCGAAGATGCCGTGCGCGCCCGCCTCCGCGCACTTCTTCGCGTCGCCTTCGAGGTCCCGCGGGTAGCGGGCGAAGTCTTCGTTCGGCCCGAACTGCGTGGGGTTCACGAAGATCGAGACGACGATGAAATCGGCGTGCTTTCGGGCCTCCTCGATGAGCGTCTGATGCCCGCGGTGCAAGGCGCCCATCGTGGGAACGAGGCCGACGCGCGCGCCGCGCTGCCGGGCCTCGTCACACGCACGCCGGAAGTCGAGAGGTGCGCGCCAGATCTCCATGGCGCGCCCACGCTAGCAGAAAGGGCACGCCACAAGGAACCGACCGACCTCCACGGCGCTCGCTTCTCTCGGGGTCGATCGACTGACCCAAGCGATCGGGTAGGCTAGACTGAGTTCATCGTGACGTTCGAGACACCTTCCACGCCCGATGTCGCAGCTCGCCACTCGTCCCTGGTCCCGGCCGCGGGCGACTCGGATCCCCTGCAGTACCTCAATCGCGAGCTCTCGTGGCTCGAGTTCAACGCCCGTGTCCTCTCCGAGGCCGGCTCGATGGAGGTGCCGCTCTTCGAACGCCTCAAGTTCCTCGGCATCTTCTTCTCGAACCTCGACGAGTTCTTCATGGTGCGCGTGGCGGGCCTGCAGGCCCAGACGCACCGCACGATCACCGAGGTCCCGCCGGACGGCATGAAGCCGCAGGAGCAGCTCCTCGCCATCAGCGCGCGGGCGCACGCGCTCGTCGACAGCGCCTACCGGCTCTGGAACACGGAGATGCTGCCGGCGCTCCATCGCGTCGGCGTGCGGATCGTGCGACCCGAGGAGCTCGACGCGGCCGAGCTCGCGGCGCTCGACGAGCGGTTCCGCACGGACATCTTCCCGATCCTCACGCCGCTGGCGATCGATCCCGGCCATCCGTTCCCGCACCTACGCAACAAGAGCATCAACCTCGGCATCATGTTCAGCCGCGAGCACGAGGGCGAGGAGCCCGGCTTCGGCGTGATCCAGGTGCCGCCGATGCTGAGCCGCCTCATGCGCGTGCGCGTCGACGGCTGCGGCCGGGCGTTCGTGCTGCTCGAGGACGTGATCGCGCGTCACGTAAAAGAGTTCTTCCCGGTCTCGCGCCTCCGCGGGACGTACCCGTTCCGCGTCACGCGCAACTGGGACCTCGAGATCGACGAGGAAGAAGGCGAGGACCTCCTCGAGACGATCCAGGCCGAGCTCCGGCGCCGCGATCGCGGCAACGCCGTGCGCGTGGAGATCGGCGTCGGCGGCGGCGTGGGCGCGAGCGTGCAGCGCCTCTGCCGCGCGCTCGGCATCGATCCGAACCTCGACGTCTACCGTATCTCGGGCCCGCTCAGCATCGCGGATCTCGTCTCCGTGGTGGGCGAGGAGGATCGGCGGGATCTGCGCGACGAGGTCTTCACGCCGCAGGTGCCGGTCGCGCTGCGCGACGTCGAGGATCCGTTCGCCGTGATCCGCGAGCGGGACGTCTTGTTGCACCACCCGTACGACTCGTTCGAGCCGGTGGTCGAGTTCATCTCACGCGCGGCCGACGATCCGAACGTGCTCGCGATCAAGCAGACGCTCTACCGCACCGGCGGCGACTCGCCGATCGTGAAGGCGCTCGCGCGGGCCGCGGAGAACGGCAAGCAGGTGACGGCGATCGTCGAGCTCAAGGCGCGCTTCGACGAGGCCTCGAACATCCAGTGGGCGCGTACGCTCGAGCAGAGCGGCGCGCAGGTGATCTACGGCCTGCTCGGGCTGAAGACGCACGTGAAGGCGCTGCTCGTGGTGCGGCGGGAGAAGGACAAACTCCGGCGCTACGTGCACCTCTCGACAGGCAACTACAACCCGCACACGGCGCGTCTCTACACGGACTTCGGGCTCTTCACGGCGAACCGCGAGCTCGGCGAGGACGTGACCTCGCTTTTCAACCTGCTCACGGGCTACAGCGCGCCGCCGAAGTGGAACCGGCTCGTGGTGGCGCCGCTCGGGCTGCACGAGGCGATCCTCGGGCTCATCGCGCGCGAGACCGAGCACGCGCGCGCCGGTCGCAAGGCCGAGATCGTGGCGCAGATGAACGCGCTCGTGGACGTGGACGTGATCGACGCGCTGTATTCGGCGAGCCAGCACGGCGTCGACATCCGGCTCTTCGTCCGCGGCATCTGCTGCTTGCGTCCCGGGATCCCGGGGCTGTCGGAGCGGATCCAGGTGCGCGCGCTCATCGACCGATTCCTCGAGCACAAGCGCGTCTTCCGTTTCGCGAACGGCGGGAGCGAAGAGTTTTACTTCTCGAGCGCGGACTGGATGCCGCGGAACTTCCACCGCCGCGTGGAGGTGCTCGTGCCGCTGCTCGATCCGGCCGCGCGCACCCGCGCCGAGGACATGCTCGCGACGCTCGAGGCCGACACGGCGAAGACGTGGACGCTCAACGCGGACGGCAGCTACACGCGTGTCGCGACGCCCGCGGGCGCGACCCCGGTGCGCTCGCAGCAGCGGTTCATGGAGCTCGCGCGCGAGCGGCCGAAGCCGGCTGACGTGCTCTCGCGGGGCGGCCGGTTCCACATCTTCCAGGTGGGCCACGGCGAGGGCGGCGACGAGCTACGCCGCAAGAACGGCAAGAAGAAGAAGCACCATCCTCCGTCTTAGTCCCGAGGGGGACGCCTCGCGTCCCCCTCTCGGCCAGGCATAGCCCGGCCGATTCACCCCCCGAGGCTCGCTCGCTGCGCGATCGAGCAGAGCGCCTGTTCGGCGCTCTACGAGGGTTTTTCAGGGTTTGACGGAGACCTTGTGCACGAGGTCTCCGTCGACGAACGAGCTCCACGCCCCCGTCGCGCGGCCGATCCACGCGTACTGACCGTCGAGGTGCGGGTGCCTCGCGTGCATCACGAAGATCTGACTCGACCCGGTGTCGCGGCCCGCGAGCGCGACGCCCACGGTGAGCGGATCGAACGCGATCGGCGAGGTCTCGCAGCGCAGCGGTGCCTTGCCCGTCGGTCCGCCGTAGCCGTCGCCGAAGGGCGCGCCGAGCTGCGTCACGAAGCCCGGCACCACGCGGTGCACGACCATCCCGTCGTAGTAACCGGCGCGCGCGAGATCCACGACGCGCGTGACGGCCACCGGCGCCACGTTGGCGTCGAGCACGAGCGAAGCCTCGCCGACGTCCGTCTCCAGGGTGAGCGTCACCGTGCCCATCGCGCGCGCATCGAGCTCCGGCGGCTTCGGCCCGCCGCCCGGCGGCGCCTTGCAGGACGTCACCGGTTTGCCCGAGACGAGCTCGATCGCCTTCTCCGCGCGCTTGCGGAGCTCGGGCCACGAGGATCGGCAGAGCTCTTCGAGCCGCGGCTGCGTCTCCTTCAAGCCGAGCGCGCCTGCGGCCTCGATCATCGAGTTCACGTGCTCGGGATCGTTCTCCACGTCGGCGCGACCGAGCGCCGCCACGATGGCTTTTACGATCGCGGGCGAAGGCGCGCGCGTGACCGTTTCCTCCGCGGCCTGTTCCTCGTCGCCCTTCTTCTTCTTGCCCTTCTTCTTTCGTTTCTCGGGCTCGGCCGCGAGGTTCGGCTTCCGCGCGATCACGCCGGCCGCCGTCGACACGAGGCCCGGCTCCGGCGCTGCGAGCGCGGCTTCGAGCAGCGGCCCTGCCTCCTCCGCGAGCTCTTCGTGCGTCGGGAGAAGCTCGATCGCGGCTTCGCGCGCGCGCAGATCGCCGCCCTTCGCGTGCGTGAGGAACACCGCGCGTCGTGAGCCCTCGATCGGCGCGCGATCCAGCACCTTCACCATCGCCCGCGCGCCGATCGATCCCGGCTGTCCCGGAGCCTTCGCGCCTGCGTCCGCGGCGTCGCCCGTCGCGAGCGCGGCCGTCACGTCGCACCGCGTGAGCAGCGGATCCCGCACGTCGGCGCCCGCGAGCGCCGTCGCGGCGCTGCACCGGATCCAGGACAACCGCCGCAGCACCGTGACCGGCGCCGAGGGAGGGGGCTCCATCGTGGCCAGATCCTTGAGCCACTTTTTCGCCTTGGTCGTCGGTTCGAGCGCGTCGAGCGTGGCGAGAAGCACGCCGATGTCCTCGCCGAGCGCGGTGAGCGCGACGGCTCCACCCGGCGGGATGAGCGCGGGCAACGTGGACGCGAGCATGGTTTGTCCAGCCGTACCGAGCCGACGGAGCGCGCGCGCGGCCTCCGCGCGTTCGGCCGCCGTGAAGAGCGTCGCCCCGCCGAGCACACGTCCGAGATCCGCCGCGGCCTCCGGGCCTGCACGACCGAGCGCGCGGACGGCGAAGATCCGGTACGGGCCGGGCTCCGCGAGGCGCGCGCCCGCGACCTCACGCAGGCGCGCCGTCACCGTGTTCGGCACGTTTTCGAGCCGGCCGATGGGGAAGAGCCCCTCGGGCGCGGGCGGCGACGACGCGCTCCCCGCCGCGAGGTTGAGCAGCGCCGCGAGCGTCTCCTCGCGGAGCCGCTCCTTCACCGCGGCGAGATCTCCCAGCGCGAACGCCGCGGCCGACGCTTGCGCCTCCGTGCCCGAGAGCCACGCGACCAGCGTCGGCTCGCTCTGATCGGCCCCGCAGCGGCCGATGGCACGTGCGATCGCGATGCGCGGCTCGAACGTTTCGCTCTCTCGTCCCTCGACCGGCGCGGTTTTCGCAGGCGGGTCCTCCTTCACATCGCCGATCGACAACGACCGCGCCACGAGCGCCGTGACCGTCGCCTTGTCGCCCTTCGTGCACGACGAACCGAGCCCGTAGGCCGCCCACGTGACGACCTCCGGATCCTCGTCGGCGAGCGCGCGCAAGAGCCCCGGCTGCGCGTCCGCGCCGCCGATCCGCGCGAGCGCTCGGGCCGCCGCGCGCCGCACGGCGACATCACGGTTCTGCTGATCCGAGCTCGTGATCTCCGCGGCCGCGCGCCGATGTTCCGCGGCGAGCAGCGCTTCTTGCCGCTGCTTCGCTTCCTCCACCACCACGACCGCCGCGTCCGATCCTGCGTCCGTGCTCGACGTCGTGGGCTCGCCTCGGCTGCACGCGCCGAGCGCGGCGACGACGCCGATCACGAGGCCTCGCCTCGTTCCCTCGCACTTCATCGAGCGTTCTCCTCGGCGTTTTTCGCGCCGGACACACGGGGACCGGGCCTCGGCACGGCGCGAACGAGCGCGTGCGCGCGGCGGAGGGCGCGTCGATCGAGCCACGTGCAAACGAGCTCGTGCCCGCGTCGGTACACGCGTCGGAGGGCCCCGGCACGCACGCCTTCGGACGGCAGCGGCCACGCATCGACGCCCACGCGGCGAAAATTCTGGATCGCGCGCTCCACGTGCCACGCGCACGTCACCACGAGCACCCGCCGCGCTTCTCGCCGACGCAGGATCTCCGCCGAAAACACCGCGTTTTCGTGCGTCGTGAGCGACCAGAGCTCGGTCGTCACGGCCTCTTCCGGCACCCCTGCACGGACCAGCGCTCGGCGCAAGGCTTCCGCTTCGATCTGTGCGCCCCAGCGACGCCCGCCACTGGTCACGATGTGGGGCGCGACACCCGCCAGATACGCTTCCGCGGCCTTGGCTGCGCGGCGCGCCGCGGCGGTCGTGAGCCGACCCGACGGCAGCACGCGGCATCCAAGGACCACGATGGCATCTGCGCGATCCGACATCGGGCCGACGATAGCCGAACCGACGCCGCTCGCCAGAAAGTCGCGTAAGGGCCACCTCTCGCTTGACGTTGCGCCCGGAAGGCATTTATCACGGGGAATCGGACCAAGGGCGGGGGCCGGAAGGGCGATCAGGATGCGACTCAAGATGTGGGGTGTCCGCGGAAGCATCCCCACGCCCGGACCCGACACGGTCGAGTTCGGCGGCAACACGAGCTGCTACGAAGTGCGGGCCGGCGAGACGTTGATCATCCTGGACGGGGGCACGGGTCTGCGCCTCCTCGGGCAGAGCCTTCTCCGGGAGATGCCTTTCGAGGCGTGGATGTTCTTCAGCCACGTCCACTGGGATCACATCCAGGGCTTCCCGTTCTTCACGCCAGCCTTCGTCCGCAAGAACACGGTCCACCTTTTCGGCGGCCTCAACGTCTCGCGCACGCTCGAAGAGACGCTCGCGGGCCAGATGGACTACCCGAGCTTCCCCGTCCATCTCTCGGAGATGGGCGCGAACATGACCTTCCGCGACCTCTACGAGGGCGAGGTCGTGACGATCGGTCGCAAGCAAGACGTGCGCGTCTCGAACGCGCGCGGCAACCACCCGAACGGCGTCTACGCGTACCGCATCGACCACGAGGGCAAGTCGATCGTGTACATCACGGACTCGGAGCACTACGCGATCGTGGATCCGAAGCTCCGCAAGCTCTCCCAAGGCGCGGACATCCTGATCTTCGACGCGATGTACACGCCCGAGGAGTACGCGGGCGAGGTCGGCGGCGGCCCGAAGACGGGCTGGGGTCACGCGACGTTCGTCGCAGGCTGCGAGCTCGCGATTGCCGCGGGCGTCAAGCAGCTCATCCTGCACCACCACGATCCGCTCCAGACCGACGCGATGGTCCGCGAGAAGGAGCTCCGCGCGCGGGAGCTCTTCCCGAACACGATCGCGGCGAAAGAAGGAATGGTGATCGAGATCTGAGGGAGCGCCGGGGACGGTTTTCCCTTGGAGGTCGAACAATCGCTCTCACCCCAGCTCTGCTGAGCATGGGTCTCATCTGGGTGGCGCTGCGCTGGGGCGTTGCCCCAGGCCCCACCAGGGGCTGTCCGCCCCTGGACCTGGACCAGCGCAAGCGCTGGACCCGGGGTCGATGAACTGCGCTCCGCGCAGTTCATCGAACAGGCCGAGGAACGACCCCTGCCAACCAAGACAGCCGCGCTGACCGTTCGACTGGCAACGTTGTCCCTGGTCTTCCAACGGGCCCGTTGGAAGAACTGCGCATCGCGCAGTTCTTCCACCTCGAGTCCAGCGCTTGCGCTGGTCCGGGGTGCAGGGGGTGGACAGCCCCCTGCTGGGGTGCGGGGCAAAGCCCCGCGCATTCAGCGCTCCACTTTGCTCAGGAGCGCCGCCATCCACGCCTCTTCTTCCGCGACGAGCTGCAACGTTTTTTCGCGCGTGGAGGCGCGAACTTCCTCGATCGGAGGGTCTTCGTCTGGGTTGTGGTAGGCGCTCAGGAGCCCGAGCGATGTGAGCCACTCGAGATCGTCGAAGTTGGCGCCGATCTTGCGCAAGAAATCTGCAATGACCAGCGTCAAGAGCTTGAAGTGGCCCTTGTATGGCAGGCCGAGGGGACGGATTGGCGCCTCCTTGCTGATCCAGAGCGACGCGGTTGCCGCGAGGGCTTGCGCGGCGATGGCTGGCTCGTCTGCGAGGATCTCGACGACGTCGGCGATCATGGTGAGCGCTTCTGGATTGCCGAGGGCCCTCATGCCTTTGCCTTCGAAGTGCCGCTGTTCGATCTCGGCCGGCACGACTGTCGCGCGGAGCGCGGCTTGTCCGTCGTGGGGTTCCCATATGGGCGAGATCTGGATGCCGGCTGCGCGTGTTTCGGTCCGGAGGTTCACCGTGTGGAGCAGGATTGCGCGTGCGTCGTGCATCAGGTGGTCGACGTCTGGGAGCGCGTAGCCCTCTGGAAGCTCGAGGAAGGCGCGGCCGGAGGCGGTATCGAATTCCATGCGCCCTTCTACCACGGATCGGGGGCGCCGATCGCGGCCTAACGTTTGACCAGATCTCCCAGGGCCGGTGACGCGCCCACGGTCCAGGCGGTCCCGGGACGCACGAATCCCCATTCGCCATCGGCGAAGACCCACACTTCGCGCAGCAGTGCCTCGCCGCGATAGAATGCGATTTGCGCGAACTGCTTGCCGCTGCTCGGCTGCTGCTCGGTCACGCGCAGGGCGTCCACGAGCGCTGAAAGCTCCTGCCCGCGCTTCTCGGTTGTGCCGCCGGAAGACCAGGTCACGACCGCGCGATCGGCGGTTCGGACCAGCGGTAGATCGGTCGCGGTTGCTGCGGCTCGAGCGTCTGCCTGCGTGCTGGCGGCCGCGATCGGTCGCGCCTCGGTGGCCGCGCTGGGAGCGCTGGGAGCGCCGGGACCTGGGGCCGATTGCTGGGGAGAGTTGTTGCTGCAGGCGAGTACGCAGGTGGCGAACACGCACCCGAGGAGGAACGATCTCATGAGTGCCTCGATACCGGTGAGCGGTGGAGAGAGGAAATCCCAGCCGGACGTGGCTCGTCAAGCCCCGAGCGCGCAGAGCACGAACGAGGTCGGCTTCAGGCGGAACGGATAGAAGCCGGTCCCGTAGCAGCGGAGAAGGGAGTAAAACGGGTTCGCCTCGAGGGTGGTGTTCTTTTGCGCGAACTGCCATTCGAGGCATTCCACCATGTCGGTGAATGCATATCCGAAATACCAGGACGCAGCGTCCGCGTGGTCTTTGGGAAGTCCACTCGTGTCCAGGTTGCAGGGCAAGTACCAGAGCACGGTCTCCCCGATGCTCATGAAGAGATCACCGGGGCGCGGCTCGCCAGGGGTGAGCGGCTGGAGCGCCCGCGCTTGTTCCAGGCGACTCCAGCCGTTCCTGTGGCGCACCAATAACTTCTTGAGCGCGCCGTATTTCCAGTCCCATTCCGACGGCACAGCCTTGGCGAGCTCACATAGCTCGATGAACCTCGACGCGTCGGCGATCTCCGCGCGGATCGTGATGTCCTCCGGCGCCGGAAACAGCCCCGGCTCGTAGCTCCTCGCGAGCTCGTTGTGCTCGCCGAGCAGCGCCACGGCGCGCTCTCGATGGGAGGCGCAGCTCGGAGGGACGAACCAATCGATGGCCGAGAATTCGTTCAAGACGCGCCGTACGTACGGCGTCGCCGGGCCATACTCGTAGTCCGCCGGATCGAATCCGAAGGACGTCTTCATGGCACGAGCCTTCCGAGCGTCGTCTGAACGCCCTCCCGCGTCACACGCACGACGAGGATGCCCGTGTCTCCGGGGACGATGCCGACGCCCGAAAGGAGCGAGCTGACGATCGGACCCGACGCGCTCTGGCCGAGCACGTACGTGCGCCCCGCGGGAATGACTTCACAGACCGCCTCACCGAGCGCACGCACGGCTTCGCCGAAATCGACCGAAGCATGCACGAGCTTGCCGCGCGTCCGTTCGAGGATCTTTCGATCGCGCTCACTGAGCCCGAGACCATCGAGGCGCAATGACGTTTGCAGCACGGGAAGATCGGTAAGCAGGTGCATGCCTGCGTCTTACCGCTTTCCACGACGAGCGTCAAAACTGCTCGGCGTGGTCGCGCACGAACTGCTCGTACGAGATGGGCGCCTTCCCGGTGAGCTTCTTGAAATCGTCCGTCACCGGCGCGGCGCCTCCCTCGATGCAGAAGCGCACGTAATCGACGAGAGCGTCCACGACCCACGCGGGCATCCCGTACCCGAGCAGCGACGACCGGAAGGCCTCCGGGCCCGGATCGACATACGAGATCGTCCGCCCGAGCACCCGCGTCAGCGTCGCCGCCGCGTCGTGAAAGGATAGCGCCTCCGTGCCGGTGAGATCGTACGCCTTGCCCTCGTGCCCCTCGCTCGTCAGCACCGTCGCCGCGGCGAGGCCGATGTCACGGGTATCGATGTGGCTGATGCGCGCGCCCTGCGCCGGGTAGTAAAACGCATTCTGCCCCTTGATGGTCGCCGCGAAGAAATTGATCATGTTTTGCATGAAGCTGTTCGGGCGCAGCAGCGTGAACGGGATGCCCGCGCCGCGCACCACCTCGTCGGCGCCTCCGTGCCACTTGTTGATGGTGCAGCCGCCGCCCGCCGCGAACACCGAGCTCCGCACGACGTGGCGGACCCCCGCCTCCTTCGCCGCCCGCACCACGGCCGCCTCGCCGCGGATGAGATCCGGGTTCATCGGCGATACCAGAAAAAGCCGCGTCACCCCTTCGAGGGCCGGCTTGAACGTCTCGGGACGGGTGTAATCGAAGGCCACGACCTCGACCCCGTCGGCCCGAGGCGTCGCCGCCTCCGACTTCGTGGCCCCGACGCGCACCCGCGCGCCCTTCTCCACGAGCTTCTGCACCACCTGACGACCGATGTTCCCGTTCGCGCCGCTGACGAAAATCATGTTCTCGCTCCTGTCCTCGAAGAGGAAACTGTGGCGAGCTCGCGCGTTCCCCCCGCCGCGTCGCCCGCTCGACGTGGGAAAGAAATAAGCGCGCGCGGCTCCGAGATCCAATCGAGCCTCTTGACGAGGCCCATCGACGGATTGGATGAGAGGGCATGGAGGGACTGGAGCTCGCCCACCTCGATTTGAACCTGCTCGTCATTTTCGACCTCTTGATGACCGAGCGGAGCGTGACGCTTGCGGCGCGCAGGCTGGGGCGCGCCCAGTCCGCCGTGAGCTACAGCCTGGCGCGGCTGCGGGAGACGTTCGAGGATCCGCTGTTCGTGCGCACGAAGGCGGGGCTCGCGCCGACGCCGCGAGCCGAAGCGCTGCACCGGGAGGTGCGCGAGGTGCTGTCGCGGCTGCGGGAGGTCGTGCAGGGGCAGGTGAGGTTCGACCCGGCGCGGGCGCGGCGCACGTTCACGGTGGCGATGACCGACTACGTGGAGCTCGTGCTCTTGCCGGTGCTCGCGCAAAGGCTCGCGCAGGTGGCGCCGGGCGTCGATCTGGAGGTGACGGCGAGCGGGGACGACATCGAGCGTCAACTCGAAGAGGGGGCCGTGGATCTGGCGGTGGGCGTGATGTTCTACGAGCGCCCTGGCGTGTACACGCGAAAGCTCTTTGGCGAGAGTTTCGTATGCCTGGCGAGGGCAGGGCATCCGGCGCTCACGGAGCGGGAGACCCTCTCGCCGGAGACGTTCGCGGGGCTCCTTCACGTGCTCGTGGCGCCGCGGGGGCGGCCCGGCAGCTTCGTGGACAGCGCGCTCGAGCGAATGGGGCTCTCGCGGCGGGTCGCGCTGCGCGTGCAGCACTATCTGGCCGCGCCGCGCGTGGTCGCCGAGACGGACATGGTGCTGACGTCGCCCACGCGGCTCGCGCGCGCACACGCGGCCGGCCTCGCCGTGCGCGCGTTCCCGCCCCCGGTGGAGCTACCGGGATTTTTCGTGCGCGCGGCGTGGCACGAGCGGCGGCAGGGAGATTCGGGGGTGAGCTGGCTGCGGGGGCTCTTGATCGAGCTAGGGGAAGAGCTCGACAGGGCTTCGTAGCGCGGGACCTAGTCACAGACGCCCTTGCTCTCCGGCACCGGCTCCACCGCGGCGTGCATGCACTTTTTGCTGATGCATGCATCGCTGCTCATACACGCCGCGCCGGGGCCGCCCTTCGGCTTGCAGGTGCCGACCACGTGGGACTTGTCGCCGGTCAGCCCGTAGGTGTGTCTTCGCGGGTATCTGCCGTTCACGCGGTCCCCGGGATCGCAGTACGACGCCGGGCCGCATGCGGTCTCGTCCTTGAGGACGTTACAATCGCTCCCGTCCGCTTGATTCGGACCGATCTCCGAGCCACAGCCGCAGAGGAGGGTCAGCGCCGCGAGCAACCAGCCGATGTGTTTCATGGCCCGATGGATACCTTCGGGCCATCTTCGCGGCAACTTCCGGGGCCTCGTGTGGTACGGCGGATTCATCCCATGCCCCCTTCCAGACCCCAGCGCCAGGTCTCCCGCCGGCAACTGCTCGCCGGCGCCGCCGTCGTGGGAGCATCGACCCTCGCGTACGTCGTGTGGTCGCCCGGCGCGACGGTCGGCGACGGCCGCCACGATCTCGGCACGAACGGCATCTGGATGCAGCACGGCTGGCTCGGCGCCGACGGCTGGTTCACGCGGTATGGCAAGGAGGCGAAGAAGCCGCTCTTCCGGGATCCACGAAAGCTCGCCGAGGCCGCGGATCGGCTCCGCCGCCACCGCATCCGCGACGTCTTCCCGCACCTCTGCCCCGCCGAGCCCGGGGGGGCCATCGCGCCCCACGACCCGATCCAGACCGAGCGATTCCTCGACGCATTCGAGCGATTTCGCGTCATGCCCTGGGTGGGTGGTGTGCTCGGCGAATCCGCCCGGCCGGACGAACCCGCGTGGCGCGATGGATTTACGCGCTCCATTCGCGCGCTCCTCGACGCCCACCCGCGCATCGCAGGGATCCACGTCAACATTGAGCCCTGCCCGAGCGGCCATACGCCGTTTTTGACGCTGCTCGAGGAGCTCCGCGCGGGATTGCCGAAGGGAAAGCTGCTGTCGGTCGCGGCGTATCCGCCGCCGACCCTTTTGCATCCATTCAAGGAAATCCACTGGGACGAAGCGTATTTCCGCGAGGTCGCGCAACGCGTGGATCAGCTCGCGGTGATGCTGTACGACACGGCGCTCAAGAACGTGAAGCTCTACAAGAGCCTCATGACGCAGTGGACGCGCGAGGTGCTCGATTGGGCGGGGGCCACGCCCGTTCTGCTCGGACTGCCGGCCTATGACGATCCGGGCGTTGGCTACCACGACGCGAGCGTCGAGAACGTGCCGAATGCGCTCGCCGGGGCCCACGCGGCTTTGCAGACGTATCCCGTTTTACCGGCGAGCTACCAGGGCATCGCGCTCTATTCGGAATGGGAGATGACGGAGGACGAATGGGGGACCCTTCGGACGGGGTTCCTCCGGCCCGAGGGGCCGCTGCCCTGAAGCTTCGAGAAGAAGCGAGGAGAGGGGAATGATGGTCGATTGGAGTTCCCCTCGATCCCGGGCAGCGCGTGAACGTTGGGTCACAGGAAGTCGTACGCGTCGTTTGGCATGTACGGTCAAAAGCTCGGTCCGTCGGTATTCACCGAAAGCAAGAAATCGACGGGGCCAAGATGTGGTCCACATGCGCCGTCAACAAACGGTTACATGAAGGGGCACCGCGTTTCACGGCCTGTCGCTCATGAGCTCGAAATAGCGGCGGAATCGATGTGGCATGCCTGGTGCTAAGGCGCCCGTCGCAGTTCGACTGCTGAGAAAGGACACATAACGTGAACATGAAGATCCGCCTTGGAATCCTTGCTTTGGGAACCACCCTCCTCGCCGCGTGCGGAGGAGTCAGCGTTGACGATATCGAAGACCAGGCGCCGCAGGGAACGGTCGCCGGGGCGAGCTGGACGATGAAGTCGGCCGTCGTGACGGACGACGGCGACCGGTTCTCGGTCGCCTTGTTTCCGATCGAGGTCCCCGCGTGCGATAGCCTCGCTGCCGCCGACACGCATATCCTGTTCAGCGCGCCGAAGACGGCCGGCGAGTATCCTCTCAAGCTCGACATCACCGACCTCAACGGTAGCCAGACGATCACCTTCGTCACCGGGCCCGGACAAAACGTGATTGCCTCCGAGGGGATCTTGAACGTCGAGTCCGTCTCGGCCGAGAAGGTCACGATCGGTCTGCTCGCCGAAGCGGAGGAAAACACGATCAACGGGCGCTTCACCACCACGATCTGCAAGACGACGAACTGATTGCGTCCCATCGTCCGAGGCTCCCGGCGGAGCCTCGGACGATGGGCGATTGCATCCACGCCAGGATCGCGAGATTCGTGCTTTCTTCAGCACTTCGACGAGGGATGGCGCACACTGCCATGTGTCACGCTTCCGCGTGATCTTGCTTTTGCTTTGTCGAGGTGAACATGAGCTCGAGAGTCCACCGCCGGAGATCCGTGACCGTCGCGCTGATCTCGCTGATGAGCAGCGTTGCCGTCGTCTCGACCACCAGGGACGTTCCCGCTTCGGACGCGCCGCTCACATGCCAAACCTTCATCACGAGCCCTCGGAATGGGCAAACGGCGACGCCCGCGGACGTCGTGATCACCGGGTTCTCGAACTGTCTGGCGAAGAAGCCCCATTTCACCGATGACACCGGCGCGGTGGTCCCTGCCAATTTCGCCGTGACGCCCACGCACCTCGGGTCTGATTTCACGCTCACCCCGGAGGCGCCCCTCGCCGCAGACCGCACTTACACGGTTGTTGCCTTCGACGAGGCCCCCCATTGTGTTCGTCCGCCGAACCGGGTGACGTTCTCGACAGGGGCAAACCCCAGCGTCGTCGATATCGTGGTCGCGAACGAGGGATCCGAGTTGCATGCCCTGAACCTGTACCTCTCGGAGCCCGTGATGAACCCGGCGGATATGGGCGATGGTTCGACGTTCTTCTCCGTCACGATCGATGGGTTCGACCCCGCGGGCGTCATCACCGCAGAGCACGACGGCACCGGGGCCTCGATCACCTACAAGCCCCTCGCCTCGCAGCCCAGCGTGACGCAGCCGGTTCACGTCCAGCTGAAGGAGGGCCTCGTATTCGCTTCCGGAGCGACGCTGGCGGAAGACCTCGACATCTCGTTCGTACCCTCGGAATGGCCCTATGGTTGGTCGCCCGCCGGCAAGATCCCTGACGGTTGTTCACAGCCTGAATCGAGCGATTCCGTCGGTTGCAGTGTGTCGCGTCCGGGAAGCGGCGAGGGCGGAGGCGCGATCTTCGGGGTGATGCTGGGCTTGCTTGTGGCAACACGGTCGCGGCGCGGACGCCGGTAGGCGCCACCCGGACCCCTATTCCGCTTCGGCTCCCGCTCCCGCTCCCGCGCCCGCTCTCGCTCCCGCCGCCTCGCCCCGCCCCCGCACGATCCTCGCAATGGCCGCCACGAGATGGGCCGGGTGAATCGGCTTCGCCACGTACCCGCGAAACCCCGCGGCCAGCGCCTGCCACGTCTGATCCGCTTCCCCCGCCTCCAGCACCGCAATCGACGGCAGCGCCCTTCCGTCCCGCGCTCGCAATCGCTCCACGAATGTCACGCTGTCGCCCCCGGAGAGCCCCATATCGCTCACCACCACGTCCAGCGCCGACTCCGCCACGAACGCCAACGCCTCCTCCGCCGACGACACCGAGAGCACCACCGCGCCTCGCCTTTGCAGCACGTCCGCGAAGAGCCCCTTCGATTCCGCGTCCGGCAGGACCAAAAGCACCCGGATCCCCTCCAGGATCCGCCGCTCGTAATTCGTCACGTCCGGAAGCCCCGCGCCCTCCGGCGCCTCCCGCGACGGGATCGAGACCGTGAACGTCGCGCCCGCTCCCTTGCCGGCGCTCGTCACGCTCACCGACCCGCCGTGCAGCTCCACGAGCTTGCGCACGATCGCGAGGCCCAGCCCGAGCCCGCCGTGCTTGCGCCTCGTCGAGCCGTCCTCCTGGCTGAAATACCCGAACACCTGCGGAAGCAGGCCGGGCGCGATTCCCTCGCCCGTGTCCGACACCGTCAGCAAGAACCGCTTGCCGAGGTGCTCGAACCGCACATCGACGCGTCCGCCCGACGGCGTGAATTTGATCGCATTGAAGACGAGCTTCCACGTCACCTGCCACAGGCGATCGGGATCCGCCATCATCACCGCGCCGTGGGATTCCACCTCGCATTCGAACGTGATCCGCTTCGCGCGCGCGAGCGGGCGCAGGGCGTCGACTGCTTCGTCGATGATCGCCGTCGGGTCGATCGGCGCGAGGTGGACCTGCATACGGCCCGTTGCGATGCGCGAGGCGTCGAGGATGTCCTCGACGACCCGCCGCTCCGCCTCGGCGCTCCGCGCAATCGTGGCGAGCCCGCGCTCAGCGCTCGGCCCGTCGAGCGCGCCCGCGCGGAGCAGGCTCGACCAGCCGACGATCGCCGTGAGCGGCGTGTTGAGCTCGTGCGAGACCGTGGCGAGGAACTCGTCTTTCATGATCTCGCAGTTTGCCGCCTCCGCCTCCTTGCGCGCCCGGTGCTCGGCCTCCTCGGCGCGCTTTTGCTCGTCGATATCGGTCGCCGTGACGATCCACCCCGTCACCCGGCCCTCGTCCCGCTGCGGCACCGCGCGCGCGATGTGCCAGCGGTACGTCCCGTCCGACCGCCTGAGGCGCGCCTGCACGTCGACGCCGAGCCTCCGCCCGAGTGCCTTGCGCCAGAGGGAAATCGCGTGCGCCCGATCGTCCGGGTGCAGCGCTTCGAGCAGCCCTCGCCCCACGTCCTTTCGGCTGCCGAGCCCCGCGTAGCGCGACCAGGCGGCATTGGCATAATCGAAGTGACCCTTGCCGTTCGCGGTCCACACGCAGATGGGCATGGCCTCGATGACGCCCTGGTAGCGCAGGGCGTGCATCCGCTCCATCGCCTCGCGCTCGCGCTCGCGCAGGAGCGCGGCCTGCCGCTTGACGATCTCCTTTTGCCGGAAGAGCTCGACGAGCACCATCACCTTCGAACGGAGGATGCTCGGCTGGCAAGGCTTCAAGACGTAATCGACGGCGCCGGTTTCGTATCCCTCGAGGATGAAGGACATGCTGCGATGCACGGCGGTGATGAAGAGAATCGGGATATACCGATGCCGCCGGCTCTGCTTGATGAGCTTGACGGTCTCGATGCCGTTCATGACCGGCATCTGCACGTCCATGAGGACCAGCGAGAACTCCATCGCGAGCAGACATCGCAGGGCCTCGCGGCCGGACGCCGCTTTCACGAGCTCGTAGCCGAGCGGCTCCAGCGCGGCCTCGAAGGCGAGGAGGTTCGCGGGCGTGTCGTCCACGATCAGCACCTTCGGCGTCGGGAGGTGGATCTTCGCGCCGTCCTCCTCGGCCCCGCGGCCCGCTGCGCCTCCTCGTCCCTCGCCCATCGCCGCTCCTTACCCCCGACCGCCTGAAAAAAAAAGCAGGCTATCGTGGCCGACCGCCGCCTCGGGCGAACTCGGACCGTCCCGGCTTTCCGTGTAGGGAGCCACCGCCCTTCGTCCGTCCGGCCCGGACCGTACGTGGGCTACCCAGCGCCGATCACCCGCGCGTGGTGCACTGGATTTCGTTTTTCGCTTCCGCGCCGCGAATCCAGGGGATAACAACACCAGCCACCATGACGCGCTCCTCCCCTGGCCCACGTGATTCGTCCTCGCCCGGCTGCCCCCTGGTCGTCGGCGTTGGCGCCTCCGCGGGCGGGCTTTCGGCCGTGCAGGAGTTCCTGCGTGGCATTCCGGAAGGCGCGGGGGTCTCGATCATCGTCCTCCTTCACCTCAAACCCTCCACGAGCGGCGTGCTCGCCGAGCTTTTGGCCAAGGCCACGACGCTGCCCGTCCTCGAGGCGGAGGACGGCATGTCGCTCGAGCTGGGTCACGTCTACGCCGCGCCGAGTCGTTGCCTGCTCACCGTCCGCGACGATGTCCTGCACATCGTGCCCGCCCAGAACCCCGCGGAGCGGCACGCGCCGATCGATCATCTCCTGCACGGCCTCGCCCGCGAGTACGGCGAATCCGCGGTCGCGGTGATCCTCTCGGGTGATGGCAGCGACGGGGCGCTCGGGCTTCGGGCCGTGGGGGAGGGCGGGGGTTTTACGATGGTGCAGGACCCGGCCTCCGCGCGCCACGACAGCATGCCGCAAAGCGCGCTCATGACCGGCGTCGTCGATTGCGTGCGCCCGCCCGACGAGCTCGCCGCCGAGCTCGCAGCCTACGCCGAGCACCGCAAGGAGACCTCGGGCGACGAGGACACGCTCCGGCGGGACATCGCGGACGCCTTGCCCGCGATCTGCGAGATCCTCGTCCAGGGCACTGGGCACAATTTCAAGCACTACAAGGCGAGCACCCTCATCCGACGCACCCTGCGCAGGCTACAGGTGCTCCGGATCGACTCGGCCCACGGCTATTTGCAGCGGCTCCGGGCCGATCGGTTCGAGGTCGACGAGCTCTTCAAGGACCTCTTGATCGGGGTGACCGCCTTTTTTCGGGATCCGGAGGCGTTCGAGGTCCTCGCCAAGGAGGTCCTCGCCCGGCTCGTCCGCGATCGTTCGTCCGATCAAACCTTGCGTATCTGGGTCCCCGGCTGCGCGACGGGCGAAGAGGCGTACTCGATCGCCATGCTCGTGCGCGAGGCGCTCGATACCGTGGGCGCGGCGCCCGTGATCCAGATCTTCGCCACGGACATCGACGAGCAGGCCCTCGCGACCGCGCGGCTCGGCGCTTATCCGCTCGGTATCGCGGACGAGGTATCGCCCGAGCGGCTGCGGCGTTTTTTCGTCCGCAAAGGGCAGCACTACCACATCACCAAGGAGATCCGGGAGTTCGTCCTTTTTTCGGTCCACAACCTCATCAACGACCCGCCATTCTCGAAGCTCGACCTCGTCTCCTGCCGCAACCTGCTCATCTACCTCGGCCCGCACCTGCAGAAGAAGCTCATCCCGCTCTTCCATTACGCGCTCCGGCCCGGCGGGTATCTCTTCCTCGGGCCCTCGGAGAGCCTCTCGGCGCACCGCGAGCTCTTCCGTTCGATCGACGCGCGGCACCGGATCTCGCAGCGATTGCCGACCGCCGTGCACGTCCCGGGGCTCATGCCGGGGCGCGACGGGCCGCCGGCCACGGTGCGCCCGCCGAACGTGCCGTCCGCCGGCGAGACCGACATCTACCTGCTCATGCAGCGGATCGTCCTCGACGAGTTCGCGCCGAAATCGGTCGTCGTCGACGAAGAGGGGCAGATCGTCTCGGCGTCGGGCAACCTCGAAAAGTACCTGACGATCTCGGCCGGCGCGTTCCACAATAACCTCGTGCGCCTCGTGCGCGAGGGTCTCTCCGTCGGCCTTCGGGCTTCGCTCGCGGCGGCGATCAAGGAGCGGCGCAAGGTGGTCCACGAGGGGCTCTCGGTGCGGACCACGAGCGGCACGCAGCGCGTGATGATCACGGTGCAGCCGATGCCCCAGATGGGCGAGGAATCGGGCCTGTTCCTCGTGGTCTTCCAGGACGTCGGCCTGCCCATCACGCGCGAGGAGGCGCGGACGAAGGCGGTCGAGGACGCGGCCGTGCTCCTCGAGCAGCTCGAACAGGAGCTCACCACGACACGCGCGGACCTCGAAAAGACCGTCCAGGAGCTCGAGGTCGCCAACGAGGAGCTCAAGTCGAGCAACGAGGAGCTGCTCTCGATGAACGAGGAGCTCCAGTCGGCGAACGAGGAGCTCGAGACCTCGAAGGAGGAGGTGCAGCACGCGAACGAGGCCCTGACGCGCGCCCACACCGACCTCGAGAACCTCCTCACGAGCACGCGGATCGCCACGCTCTTCCTCGACGACGACGGGTGCGTCCAGCGCATCACCCCCGCGATCGGGGAGATCTACAACGTGACGCAGGCCGACGTGGGGCGGCCGCTCGCGCACTTCACGCACCGCATGAAGCTGATGCCGATCTTGCCGGAGGCCGACGAGGTGCGGAGCGCGGAGAGGCCGATCGAGGACGAGATCGAGGCGGCGAGCGGCTCGACGTTCCTCCGGCGCGTCCTGCCGTACCGCAATCAGGCGGGCCGGGCCGACGGCGTGGTCGTGACGTTCACGGACGTGACGGCGCGCAACAAGGCCGAGGCGGCGGTGCGCGAGAGCGAGCAGCGCTTGCGGCGGATCATCGACAACATGCTCGGGTTCGTCGCGGTGCTCGACCTCGACGGCACGCTGATGGAGGTGAACCAGGCCGCGGTGAACGTGGGCGGCTCTCCGCGGGAGGAGCTCATCGGACGCAAGTTCTGGGCGTGCCCGTGGTGGACGCACGACGAGGCCGAGGTCGCGCGGCTCAAGGACGCGGTCAAGCGCGCCGCGGCCGGCGAAACGCTCCGGTACGACGCCGTCGTGCGCGTCGCGGGGGACGGGCGGCTCGACATCGATTTCATGATCGCGCCGATGCGCGACGCCGAGGGGTGCGTGACGCACCTCGTCCCCTCGGGCGTGGACATCACCGATCGCAAGCGGGCCGAGGAAGCTTTGCGCGAGGCGGACCGGCGCAAGGACGAGTTCCTCGCCACGCTGGCCCACGAGCTCCGAAACCCGCTCGCGCCCATCTCGAACGCGGTGGAGATCTTCAAGCGGCTCGGGCCGCAGGAGCCCACGCTGCAGACCGCGCGCGAGATGATCGAGCGGCAGGTCTTGCACATGGTCCGGCTCGTCGACGATCTGCTCGACGTCTCGCGCATCACGCTCGGCAAGGTGCAGCTGCAGAAGCAGCCGATCGACGTGGCGGACGTGGTGCGGCAGGCGCTCGACACGAGTGGGCCGATCCTCGAAGCGCGGCGGCACGACATGAAGGTGATCCTGCCCCTCGTGACGACCCGCGTGGAGGGTGACCTGACGCGGCTCGGCCAGGTGGTGGGCAACCTGCTCAACAACGCGGCGAAGTACACGGACGCGGGGGGCACGATCCGCCTCGTCGTGGAGCGGGATCCGGGCGATTCGAAATTCGTGATCATCCGGGTCCGCGACACGGGCCGCGGCATCGATCCGGCGGCGCTCCGGCACGTGTTCGACCTGTTTTACCAGGTGGATCGGAACCTCGACCGATCGGAGGGCGGGCTCGGCATTGGTTTGTCCCTGGTTCGCACCCTGGTCCACATGCACGGTGGCACCGTGCGGGCGTACAGCCAGGGGCGCGGGATGGGGAGCGAGTTCGTGGTGCGTTTGCCCGTCCTGCCGGACGAGCCGAAGGTGCAGCCGGAGGTGGGGGCGGCCGTGGCCGAGAGCGAGACGCCGGGCGTGCGGGTGCTCGTGGTGGACGACAACCGCGACGCGGCCGAGAGCATGGCGATGCTGCTCGAGTTCGACGGCCACGAGGTGCTGACGGCCCACGACGGCGTGGCGGCGGTGGAGATCGCGCTGCGCGAGCGGCCGGCCGTGGTGCTGCTCGATATTGGCTTGCCGGGGCAAAACGGGTACGACGCTTGCCGGGTGATGCGCGAACAAGGGCTGTCGGAGACGCTCATCGTGGCGATGACGGGATACGGGCAGGACGAGGATCGACGATTGTCGCAGGTGGCGGGCTTCGACGCGCACGAGGTGAAGCCCCTGAACCTCAAGGCCATCCGGCGGCTCGTCTCGGAGCGGTCCGGGCGGCGGTGAGCGGTACATCGATGGACGCTACCGATTTTGATCGAATCACGGCAGGGGAGTCCACGGATCCGCACCGGTCGCTCGGTCCGCATCGGGAGGACGGGCGGCTCATCGTGCGTGCGTTCCGGCCGGAGGCGCTCTCGATCGTCGTGCGTCCCGACGATCCGAACCTGAAGCCGCGCGTGATGGCGCGGGTGCATCCGGGCGGCATCTTCCAGGTCGCGTTCGAGGGCGTCGAGGGGCCGTTTCCGTACCGGCTCGAGGTGCGCTCGTCGCGCGGGACGACGATCGGGCGGGACGCGTATGCCTTTCCGCCGTCGCTTGTCGAAGGCGAATTCGATCCGGCGGGGGAGGGGGCTCTGCGCGAGCTGCCACGGCGGCTCGGGGCGCACGTGGGCGAGGTGCAGGGCGTCCTCGGGACCGCGTTCGCCGTGTGGGCGCCCGCGGCGCGCCGGGTGAGCGTCGTCGGCGATTTCAATCGCTGGGATGGAAAGCGCCACGCCATGCGCCGTACGAAGCACGGCGTCTGGGAGATCTTCGTGCCCGACGTGCGCGCGGGGGCGACGTACAAGTACGAGATCAAGACGGCGAGCGGTCTCGTTTTGATGAAGAGTGATCCCGTGGCGTTCTCGGCGGAGCTCCGGCCGAGCCACGCGTCGAAGGTCGCAGAGCGGTCGTTCGTGTTCACCGATAAAGACTGGCTCGCGGCGCGTCGCCTTGCGGATCCGCACGTGCGGCCGATGAGCATTTACGAGGTCCACCTCGGCTCGTGGCGGCGCAAGCGCGCGCCCGGGAAGGGGGACGGGCCGGGGGCGTGGCTCTCGTATCGCGAGCTTGCGGACGAGCTCGTCGATTACGTGGTTTCGCTCGGCTTCACGCACGTCGAGCTCTTGCCCGTGATGGAGCACCCGTTCGACGGCTCGTGGGGCTACCAGGTGACGGGGTATTTCGCGGCGACCTCGCGTTTCGGCCATCCGGATGATCTTCGTTATTTCGTCGACCGCTGCCATGCGCGCGGGCTCGGTGTCTTGCTCGACTGGCCGCCCGCGCATTTCCCGAAGGACGCCTTCGCGCTCGGCCGCTTCGACGGCGAGCCGCTCTACGAGCACGCGGACCCGCGCCGGGGCGAGCACCGCGAGTGGAGGACGTTCGTCTTCGATTACGGCAAAAAGGAGGTGCGCAATTTCCTGATCGCGAGCGCGCTCTACTGGCTCGACGAGTTCCACGTGGACGGGCTCCGCGTCGACGCGGTCGCCTCGATGTTGTACCTCGATTACGGCGCGAAACACCCGGACGAATGGGAGCCGAACGAGTTCGGCGGCCGGGAGAACCTCGACGCGGTGCGGTTTTTGCGCGAGCTCTCGGACGCGGTGCACCACGATTTTCCGGGGGCGGTGCTCTGCGCGGAGGAATCGACGACGTGGCCGGGGGTCACGAGGCCGACGTACGTGGGCGGCCTGGGCTTCGATTTCAAGTGGAACATGGGGTGGATGCACGACACGCTCGATTACTTCGCGCTCGACCCGATCTTCCGCGCGTTCCACCACACGAAGATCACGTTCGGCCTGATGTATGCGTTCTCGGAGCGATTCCTCTTGCCGCTCTCGCACGACGAGGTCGTGCACTTGAAGCGCGCGCTGCTCTCGAAGATGCCGGGCGATCGCTGGAAGCAACACGCGAACCTGCGCGCGCTCTACGCGATGATGTGGGCGCACCCGGGGAAGAAGCTCGTGTTCATGGGCGGCGAGCTCGGGCAATGGAGGGAGTGGAACCACGATCGGGCGCTCGATTGGGAGCTGCTCGGCGAGGAGGACCACGCGGGGTTGTCGCGGCTTTTGAGGGATCTGAACGGGATTTACCGGAAGTACGAGGCGCTCTGGGAGCTCGACGAGAGCCCGGCGGGGTTCACGTGGATCGACGCGAACGACGCGATCCAGAGCGTGGCCTCGTTCGTGCGATTTCCGCGGCAGCCGGACGGATCGGAGGAGCCGTGCCCGAAGCGGATCCAGAAGGGGATCTTCGTGGTGTTCGTCGGCAATTTCACGCCGCTGCCGCGATATGGGTATCGCGTGGGCGTGCCGCGGCGGTGCCGGTACATCGAGGTGCTGAACACGGATGCGCGGGTGTATGGCGGGAGCGGGGTGGGGAATCTGGGGAGCGTGGACTGCGAGGAGGTGCCTTCGCACGGGTTCGAGCAGTCGATCGTGTTGACGGTGCCGCCGCTGGCGGGGGTGTTTTTGGTGCCGGAGTTGGAGGAGGATCCGGTGGAGGTGGGGGTGGAAGCGGAGGCGGGAGCGGAAGCGGAGGCGGGATAGGGGTCCGGTCGTTCTGACCCAGGGTCGCCCTGTTTGTTCTACGGAATTGCACTGATGTCGATGTGCCCCATCAGACCCCGCAGTTCCTCCAGCCCTTGCCTGAACGTATGTACCAAGGGCGCCTCCCGCTCCGCCGCTCCCAGAGTGGTTGTTCTCTCACACGCTTTGACACAGGCTTGGCAGATACGTTCGTACTCATCCAGCAAGGTAAGCACGGACTCCTGAGACATGCCCTTCTGAACCTTTGCAACGCGAGCAAACCACAGGTTGAACGTTGCATCCGCAGCAATCAACTCGGCGGCTGCAGCGATCATCTTGAACGTCACATTTTGCTCCGCAAGTAGCGTAATGAGACCATCCCGCAGCGGTTTTGTGGACATACATGGTTCCTCCTATAACTTGCGGCCGAGCGGGTCGTCATGCAGGATCGGCGTCATGCCTCACTTACTCGCGTGATGTTTCGATCAAGTGCCTGCATTTATCTGCAAACTGGGGGAAGCGTTTCGCGATCCCGGTCAGAACTGCCACCCTCTGAGCACGCGAGCGGAATGGGAATGTATCGTGCGAAAGAGCGAGGTCCACGCGAATCTCATCGACACCTACCTCCAGCCAATGCTCCAGTACATGCTGTATGCGGGCGCCCTCGTCGTCGGTCGAGTAAGATGCCACGCCGAGAAGCAGGGCCCCTTCGTCAAAGGAGAAGTATCCCTTCTCAACTGCATTCGCAATGCTGTCCGGAAGCATGTCAACGCCGACTTCATCGATGACCTGCGTCACTGCGTCAGAGAGCGCGCTCACGTCATAGTCGCGCGCCGATGGATTGAGGCACATGTTGCGCACATTTCTCCAATGAAATGATTCTATGTTGCTCATCAGTTGCTTTGCTCCTACCCTCATAGCACTACTCTGCCATCCTCACCGACCGCACTCGAGCTCTGACGCTCGACGAGCTTGATCTCCAGGCCTTCACGGACCGCCGTAACCAAGAATTTGCCCAGCGGTTCCATGTGCGCTGGTTTGTCCACGTGACCGCCGTCCAACCCACGTTCAAGAGTGACGAACTGGCCAAGGAGCACGGAGAGCGCGAGTTCGAGCGCTGGCTCGCGCCGTTCCTGCACGAGTTCGGCTACCCGTCACAGCGGAAGTGGGCGCCGCTCTACATGCGTGGGCTCCTCGGGCCTGGCGACCGCAAGAGCATCGAGCCGATGGCCGCGCGGGTTTGCCCGGGTGAGACGCTGCAGCTTCACTACTTCGTCTCGACCTCTCGCCCTTTCGCTGGGACACGACTGGGCACAAGCGCGTGCTCCTCGAGAAGGCGGGGGCGCTCGTAGGCGGCAAGAACGCCCACCTCATCATCGACGATACGGCAATCCCGAAGAAGGGGACGCACTCGGTTGGTGTCACGCATCAGTATTGCGGGCAACTTGGCAAGAACGCCAATTATCAGGCTCTTGTATCCATTACGCTCGTGCCTGACGAGGTGCTCGTTCCTGTGGCGCTCTGGCTTTACCTCCCGAAAGAGTGGGCGCACGATCCAGCACGACGGCGACGCGCGAAGGTACCCGAAGACGTGGTGTTCCGACCGAAATGGCAGATCGCACTCGACGAGGTCGAGCGCGTCAAGCGCAGCGACGTCGAGTTCGGCGATGTGCTCGCTGACGCGGGCTACGGCGCGTGCGCCGCGTTTGGTCGTGAGCTTTCAGAATCGACGCTCAAGTGGGCGGTCGGCGTAAACTCGAACCAGCTCGTGAGAGAACGCGACCAGGCGGGCGGCCGCCCAAGCACGGGAAGGTATCGGCGGCCCAGAACCGCAAACCGCAACCAGGTTGACCAGAACCGACCAGTCCTGGGAGAGGGTCAAGGTGGCGCCCGCCAGGTGCGTGCGGGACTCCGCCACCTCTGCGGCATGCGCAAGTACCTGAAACTCGCTACATCACCCTCGGCACGGTGGCTGCTCCTGACCATGCGCGTGGCTATCCCTCGATCGATCCGCCCACTTGTGACGTCCATGCTGACGAGGCGTTGCTATCAGCGCACGTTCCGACTTCGCCCCTCCGCAGAGATCAACCAAATCTTCCTTTATAGCCTCGCCTGGGCGGCGGCCAAGACCGGCGTCTTGATCCATGCGGCATGCGTGATGTCGAACCATCATCACATCGTGCTCACCGATGTTCGAGGAGCCCTGCCCGACTTCGCCCGGGAGCTGCACAGAACAGTCGCGAAGGCGCTCAACGCCGCGCAGGGGCAGTGGGAAAACCTCTGGTCTTCCGAGCAATACCATAGCCTCGAGCTCGGCTCGGACGAGGATGCGATCGACAAGATTGCATACATCGCCGCGAATCCAACGGAGGCGGGGCTGGTCGAATCCCCTGAAGAATGGCCGGGCGTGATGTTGTTGCCAGAAGGTGAAGGCAAGACATTGGAGATTCAGCGACCTGGAAAATATTTCGCGAACAGCAGCGTGTTTCCCGAAAAGGTAACGCTGCGGGTGGTTCCGATGATGGGGAGGCAGTTGTCGCGGGAGGCGATCTCGCGCCGGTTGGGCGCGGCAATCAAGCGTGCGGTCGCGCGGGCGCGGGAGGCCGTTATTGCGGCAGGTGGAAGGTTCCTCGGACGGCAGGTGGTGCTCGGGCAGTCGTTTCAAAAAAGGGCGGAATCCTACGAACCGAAACGTGGGCCGATACCCCAGGTGCGAGCGAGGAATCGGACATTGCTCAAGGCGATCCTTGCACGATATGCGGAGTTTCAAGTGAGGTATCGAGAGGCGCTGGATGCGTGGCGCGGCGGTGACCGGGGTGTGGTGTTTCCCTTTGGGACATGGGCCATGAGATTGGTTCACGGCGCGGTGGTTGCCCAAGGGCCCGGGTACGGGTAGGGGAGCGCTTGGGTTGGGGAGAGCCGCGCTGGGGGATGTTGGGTTCGAGAGAGCTTAGCGGTTCCGCAGACGGCGAGGGCGGTCGTAGCGTTGAGCAACGGCATTGCTGGCAAAGATGCCATTCGAGACGCGTGCCCCGCGAACGACCGAGGGCCCGGAGGGTGGTAGCTCCAGGCCCTTCCTTTTCGCCGTGGTGGTGCGATCCGTCGGAACATCATGCGCCCCTAGGCAAACTCACGCGGCGGGCGTGAAACCCCCCGGCGCGGTTAACCTGGTTGGGGTTGGCGGGGACAAACTCACGCGGCGGGCGTGAAACCCCCCCGGCGCGGTCAACCTGGTTGGGGTTGGCGGGGGTTTTTCGAGCCACGAAATGCGCGCTTCCACCTTTTCCAACAGGCCCGCTTCGTTGGGCGTCGGCTTCACTTCGCTCTTCACGGCGCTTTCACAGCAGTAGAGCGATCAGTCTCGGCGAGACCGGGTTCGGTGCACCGGGAAGGAAACTTGATTGCTCCTTCAGGTTGACCTTTATTGGTCTCTGTTACACAGCGTAGGCCCCTATCTTCGAACACAGTTCGCCTCATGAGCAACTCACAGGTCGCAAGTCTGTGCTGAACTTCGAGCGCCCGCATGCCAGGTAGCGAAAGCAGGGAAAACGTTTGCCATGAGTCAAAACTATATTCCGTCTCACTTCCCCAGGTAAACTTCCCACCATCGATCCGCATATCACTGGTCCACGGGCCGATGGCACCGATCGGCGTATAATCTATTTTCTCAGGCGCTCCGAGCAACTTTCCCGACGTGCGAAACTCCACTCCACCTGCCTGGGGAGTTACAGAATCGACCACGACGAGACTGCCCTCCACGACGATTGGGCGCCTGGCTCCAAACAAAACGAAGCGATCGTTGATGTCAGGCCAGTGCCCATCCCCACACAGCGAAACATGCCCTTCGTCGCTTGGCCCGGAGCATACGTCGACAAAGCGCAGGCCGCACTCGGCTGGTACGCGCGCCACATGGCCGGCGCCCTCGCGACAACGCTTGTCGTCGGCGAGGGCGGCATCGGCGAGGGGCCTTCCCGCTTGCGTCACGTCGGCTCCGCAGCTGCATGTAAGCCCTGCCACGATGGTCGCCGCACAGCCGAAAACCTGCGCTCGGGATACAAGTGGATGCAATTGAATACCGCCTTCTTCGCGAGCCGGCAAGCGCGGCGCGTCACCGCACTCGTTGCGCAGTCTAGGCTTCATGCCGAACAAACCTCCGCAGCACATCTTTACCCTGCACCATACTCATCGCACACCGCGTGCCGTCTGCCAGATCGCCACAAGAACCGCAACCAGGTTGACCAGAACCGACCTGCGAGAACCGCAACCAGGTTGACCAGAACCGACCAGTCCTGGGAGAGGGTCAAGGTGGCGCCCGCCAGGTGCGTGCAGGACTCCGCCACCTCTGCGGCATGCGCAAGTACCTGAAACTCGCTACATCACCCTCGGCACGGTGGCTGCTCCTGACCATGCGCGTGGCTATCCCTCGATCGATCCGCCCACTTGTGACGTGCATGCTGACGAGGCGTTGCTATCAGCGCACGTTCCGACTTCGCCCCTCCGCAGAGAGCAACCAAATCTTCCTTTATAGCCTCGCCTGGGCGGCGGCCAAGACCGGCGTCTTGATCCATGCGGCATGCGTGATGTCGAACCATCGTCACATCGTGCTCACCGATGTTCGAGGAGCCCTGTCCGACTTCGCCCGGGAGCTGCACAGAACAGTCGCGAAGGCGCTCAACGCCGCGCAGGGGCAGTGGGAAAACCTCTGGTCTGCCGAGCAATACCATAGCCTCGAGCTCGGCTCGGACGAGGATGTGATCGACAAGATTGCATACATCGCCTCGAATCCAACGGAGGCGGGGCTGGTCGAATCCCCTGAAGAATGGCCGGGCGTGATGTTGTTGCCAGAAGGTGAAGGCAAAACATTGGAAATTCAGCGACCTGGAAAATATTTCGCGAACAGTAGCGTGTTTCCCGAAAAGGTAATGCTGCGGGTGGTTCCGATGATGGGGAGGCAGTTGTCGCGGGAGGCGATCTCGCGCCGGTTGGGCGCGGCAATCAAGCGTGCGGTCGCGCGGGCGCGGGAGGCCGTTATTGCGGCAGGTGGAAGGTTCCTCGGACGGCAGGTGGTGCTCGGGCAGTCGTTTCAAAAAAGGGCGGAATCCTACGAACCGAAACGTGGGCCGATACCCCAGGTGCGAGCGAGGAATCGGACATTGCTCAAGGCGATCCTTGCACGATATGCGGAGTTTCAAGTGAGGTATCGAGAGGCGCTGGATGCGTGGCGCGGCGGTGACCGGGGTGTGGTGTTTCCCTTTGGGACATGGGCCATGAGATTGGTTCACGGCGCGGTGGTTGCCCAAGGGCCCGGGTACGGGTAGGGGAGCGCTTGGGTTGGGGAGAGCCG
>NZ_JAGTJK010000050.1:0-85228 GCF_028435265.1 Polyangium jinanense
ATGTGCCCCTGAACAGAACAACAGGGAAGGATGTTTCCATGACGAACCCCCGTTGCTCTCGGACGAACCCAAAGAGGAGGGCGCGGAGGGATGGGAACGACTACGAACTTTGGGGATGATGTACTAGCGGCCAGGACGCCTTCGCCCCGAGCAGGGTCACAGCCCACCGGAACGGGCGTGGATCGCTCGCGAGATCTTTGCCGAAGAGGAAATACTCCGGTGAGAGCGTCGCGGTCAGGTGGTCGTGCGTGATGCCGTAGGCGAGCGCGAGAATCGTCGTCACGACGAGGAGGACGGCGCCCTCGCGATCGAACCGCGGCAGAACGAGCTTCACGTCGCGGTCATGTATCACGCTGCCTCGGGGTCGGCTATGCTGCCACGATTGGCATCACGTCGTCGTGAATGCCATCGAGCGCGCGACGGGAGCCCATGTCTCGAGCTCCTCGGTCTTGCGGGCCAGGCTCGTCCGCAGGGCCTGGACCGCGTCGGCGCCGAGAGGAAGCCGCAAGGGCGCATCCGCGCGGTCGAGGGTATCGATGATGGCCGCGGCCGCTTTCGCCGGATCACCTTCCTGCGTGCCGTCCATGCCGGCGGCGAAGGCGCGGGTGGGGCCTACGGTCGTGGCGTAATCGTCGATCGTCGGCATACGACGGAGCGCGCTGCCGCCGAAGCGGGTGCGGAATGCGCCGGGCTCCACGATGAGCACGCGAATGCCGAGCGGGGCGACCTCGGCGGCGAGGGCCTCGGACATTCCCTCCAGCGCGAATTTCGTGGCCGAATACGCGCCGAAGCCCGCGACCGAGAGTTGCCCGCCGAAGCTCGAAATCTGCACGATGGCGCCCGAGCGTCGCGCGCGCATGCCCGAAAGCGCGGCCCGCGTGAGCGCGATGGCCCCGAAGAAGTTCACCTCGAATTGCGCGCGCAGCTCGGCGTCCGAGGTCTCCTCGACCGCGCCGACCACGCCATACCCTGCATTGTTCACGAGCACGTCGATCGCGCCGAAACGCGCGAGGGCAGCCTCGATCGCGGGCCCGATGTCCTCGGGGCGCCCGACATCGAGGCGCAACGCGAGCACGCGGTCCGGGGCCTTCTGAACGAGGTCCGTGAGGGTCTCCGGGTTTCGTGCGGTCGCGACCACCCGTTCGCCGCGGCGCAGCGCCTCCTCGGCGAGGCTCCGGCCGAACCCGGAGGACGTTCCCGTGATGAACCAGACCCGGCCCTTGCTCGTGAACTCGCCCTTCGGGGTGCTGCTCGTCGTGCTCATGATGCTCTCCTCCCGCGGGCCCGCTCGGCGCCGCCTTCGAGGAGGAACGTACGACCTTGCATTCAATCGCGAAACATGAGATGTCTGCAAACACTCTTTAGGAACTCTAACAAGTGCGGGATGATCATCTCGATGGGCTGCTCGCCTTCCTCACGGTGGCCGAAAAGCGGAGTTTTACCGCGGCGGGCGCGGAGCTCGGTGTGACGCCGTCGGCGGTGAGCCAAAAGCTTCGGCAACTCGAAGAGCGTCTCGGCGTGCGTCTCCTGCAGCGCACGACGAGGAGCGTCGGCCTCACGGAGGCGGGGCAGCGTTTCTTCGAGCGGGTGCGACCGGCGATCGATGACGTGGGCGCGGCGATCGAGGGCTTGAACGAGTTTCGTGATCGCCCCGCCGGGACGCTCCGCCTCAACGTGCCCCGGATCGCCGCTGAAATGGTCATCGAGCCCGTGCTCGCGTCGTTCCTCGCTGCCTATCCGGAAATACGCGTCGAGGTGGGGATCGACGACGCGCTGGCGAACCTCGTGGAGAGCGGCTTCGACGCGGGCATTCGTCTGGGAGAGACGCTCGACAAGGAAATGGTCGCGGTGCGGATCGGCCCCGACCTGCGCATGGCCGTGGTGGGCGCGCCGGCGTATTTCGTGGCGCACGGGGTGCCGAAGCATCCGCGGGAGCTCCATCGTCACGATTGCATTCTGTACCGGCAGCCCACGAGCGGCGTGATCTACAAGTGGGAGTTCGACGAAGAGGGCAAGGAGTTCGAGATCGCGGTGGAGGGCCGGGTGACGGCGAACGACGCTGCGCTGATGGTCCGTGCGGCGCTCGATGGGCTCGGCCTCGCGTACGTGATGGAGGATTACGTGCGGGACGAGCTCCGGGAGGGGAGGCTCACACGGGTGCTGGAAGCGTTCTGCGTGCCGTTTCCCGGATTCCACCTGTATTATCCGAGCCGCTCGCAGATGCCGCTCAAACTCAAGGTATTCGTGGACTTTTTGCGGGCGCGAAGGGCGTCGTCGAAGCGCGGGCGATGAACTTTTCTGGTGTTCACGAACGACGCTTTCGTGCTTGACACTTGGTAGGGAAATCGGTTCTCCTCGGGCTCCCGGGCCGGCAGGCGCCGCCCCTCGCCGTCAAGGAGTTGTCGATGCGTAGACTGCCGCTCGCTCTGTTGGCATCGCTATCCATCCTCGCGGGCAGCGCGGGCGCGGCCTCGGCGGCCGCCCCGAAGACGACCTATCCCGTCGTGTTCGCGCACGGCATGGGCGGATTCGATGACCTGCTCGGGTACGATTACTGGGGCGACGACTACGGCACCTTCGTCGGCGACGCCTGCAATGAACTTCTCGAAGTCTACTGCAATGGCGACATCGACGCGGGCCAGAAGGCCTACGCGGCGCAGGTGCCGGCGTTTCAGACCTCGGAGGTGCGCGGGCTCGACCTCGCCGACGACATCGAGGGGTTCCTCGCGACCTCGGGCGCCTCGAAGGTGAACCTCGTCGGCCACTCGCAGGGCGGCATCGACATTCGCAAGGCGGCGCGCGTTCTCTACGAGCGATACGGCACCGCCAAGGTGCGCGTGCTCATCAGCATCTCCTCGCCCCACCGCGGCTCGCCGGTGGCCAAGTACATCCTCGATTTGCGCCCGGGTGTGACGAGCGTGATCTCCGCGCTGGCAAGTTATTATGGCGACACCATCTACGAGCCGGGGAATGACGGGTATGCGGGCGCCAAGCAGCTCGTGTACAACGACTACTCCGGAAGCGACGGAGTCACCACGGGAATGAAGGCGTTCAACGCCCTCTATCCGGTCGACTCGAAATACGCGTTTCGTTACGGATCGCTCATGACGGCGCAGAACGGGGTCAACGTGAACCCGGCGCTCTTCCTCCTGAGCGAGCTCTTCTACGACATCGACGGCGACGGCTATTGTTCCGGCGATTGCGACAACGACGGCGCGAGCGGCATGGGCGACGGCACGTGTAACGAGCGGGACGACGACGGGCTCGTGGGCGTCAACTCGCAGCAGATGGGCCACCGGCTCAAATACTCCGAGACGCTCCTTGCCCTCGACTCGATCTCGAACGACGCGGGCCCGGGGTACGTGGGGGATCTGAATGCGCCGACCTCGACGCAGATGAGCTCGATGTCGAGCGTCATCGACCAGGATCACCTCGACGTCGTCGGCATCGGCCCCGACACGTTCGACGAGATGGAGTTCTACGCGGCGATCTTCGAGTACATGGCGTATTACGACTGAGAAGCGGCGGCCATGAAAAAGCGGAAGACCCTCCTCGCGATCGGCGCGCCGCTGCTCGTCCTTTCGCTCTATTTCGCGCTGCGTCCGGAGAAGATCCAGGAGCCCGTGGGCACGGCCGCGGCGACCCCCGAGGAGGCCGCGGGCGCCGTTCTCCCCGCGCCGCCGCGTGCCGCGCAGCCGAGCGTGTCCGCCGTTCCGACGGCGGATGCCGAGCTCGTCGCGCGTTTGCGCTCGCGTTACGGGGCGAACATCCGCAATCCGTACGTCCAGATCAAGCTCATCGAGGCGCTCATGCGCCATTTCCAGAAGCTGGACCCGCAGCATTGGCGGGAGGCGCTGCTCGCGGCAGTGCGCGCGGCTTTCCCCGATCGGTACGACGAGATCGCGAAAAACCTCGACAAGCGCCTGGACTACGAGCGCTGGATCAATGAAAACCACGCCCGCCTCGACGGGCTCGATCCCGAGGAGCGCCGGGCGGCGATCCGGGAGGAGCGCAATCGTCTGTTCGGCGAGGAGGCAGCCGACGAGATCTGGGCCTCGGAGCAGAAGAACCAGGCCGTCACGGACACGCTGAAGGAAATCGACGGCCTGCAAGGAAAGAGCCTCGGCGACAAGCTCACGACGTACACGGAGCGCCTCGAAGAGATCTACGAGGAGCAATACGACACCTACCTCGAGAAGCATCGGCACGAGGTGATGAACCGCTTCCTCTCGCTCGAATCGGTGCAGGCCGAGCTCGACGCGATGTCCGCCGCGGCGCGGTCCGAGAGCCTGCGCGAGATTCGCAAGGGAATGGGTCTCGACGACGCGGCGCTCGCGCGCTGGGATTCGCTCGACCACGACCGCGACGCGCGCTGGGAGAACGGAAAGAAATACATGGCCGAGCGAAAGGCGCTGACCGAGGCCTACAGCGGCAAGGAGCTCGAGCAGAAGCTCGCGGACCTCCGGCGGCGGTACTTCGGCGACGAGGCCGAGGTCATCGCCGCCGAAGAGGAGGGCGGTTTCTTCCGCTTCAACCGCCCGCGTCGCTGGGGCCAGAACTGAACGGGCGCGCGGGCGCAAGATATCGCCGCGCATGAGGCGCCTCACGCGCTTGACAGTGCTCCGTCACTCTGTTGACGTCCGTTCATGAGAAATCGTTTCACTGTGATTTCTACGTCGCTGCGTTTGGGGACGCTGACTCTCTCGGGGTGTATCGCGGCGTGTACCCCCTCGACGTCCCCTTCGGACGGGGCCACGAATGGGGCGGGGCTCGTGCTCGCCTCGACAAACCCAAATGCCTCCGTCGAGGCGACGTTCACGGCGTCCGGCGCCGCGGTCGAGGCGCGTGGGCTTGCGCAAAAGGCTGTGTTCGAGGCGAGCCGGCTCGGATGTGGAGACGATCTCCGGCCGCTCTCGAAGCCCGCGCCGGTCGCGGAGGCGGGCCGCGTCGAGTACAGGCGAGCGCAGCAGGGCGGGGGGCCGGGGCTCGTCGAATGGTATGTGAGCGATACCCGCGGCATCGAGCAGGGTTTCACGCTCGATTCGGCGCCCGATTGCGCAGGCGCCCGGGACGTCGTGATCGACGTCGAGCTGCGCGGCGGGCTCGACGCGCGTGTCTGGCCCTCGGGCCGCGGCGCGACGTTGCACGACGCCGAGGGAACGGCGCGGCTCGCGTATCGTGATCTGTACGCCTTCGATGCGCGCGGCCGGGACCTGCCGATCCGGCTCTCGAAGATCGAGGGGGAGGAGCGGCTCTCGATTCACGTGGATACGTCGGGCGCGGTGTATCCCGTCGTCGTCGATCCGACGATCACGAACGATATCGCGAAGCTCATCCCCGCCACGGGCGCGTCGTACGACTATTTCGGCACGGCGGTCGACGTCTCGGGCAATACGATCGTTGTGGGCGCCTCCGGCGACGGGCCGGGAAACTCGCCGCTCGGCGCGGCGTACGTGTTCACCGGCGGGGGCGGGGTCTGGACGCAGCAGGCGAAGCTCGTGATGCCCGACGCGGTGGCCGGTGATTGGTTCGGCGCGTCCGTTGCCGTTTCGGGCGATATTCTCGTCGGGGGTGCCAATCTCGATGACGAAAAGGGGACGGATTCGGGCTCGGCGCTCGTATTCGTCCGGAATGGCGACACGTGGACCCAGGAGGCCAAACTCTCGCCAGACGACGGCGCCGCGGGTGACAACTTCGGCCGCTCGATCGATCTCTCGGGGAATACCGCGATCATCGGGGCATACTTCGACGACGACAAGGGCGGGACCTCCGGCTCGGCGTACGTGTTCGTCCGCAATGCCGGGACGTGGACGCAGGAGGCGAAGCTCCTCGCGGCTGACGGCGCTGTAAGCGACCAATTTGGACTGGCAAGCGCGATCGACGGAGACGTCGCCGTGGTGGGCGCGCCTTACGACAATGCGATTGCCACGAATCCGCCGTGCGGCTCGGCCTACATCTTCACGCGGAGCGGCGGCGTCTGGACGCAGGAAGCAAAGGTCCTCGCGGGTGTTCCGGGCGCTGGCGACGAATTCGGGTATGCCGTGGCCATCTCCGGCGACACGGTCGTCGTCGGCGAGCTCCGGAACGACGACAAGGGGTTCGATTCCGGAGCCGCCTACGTCTTCCGCAAGGTGGGCGGCATGTGGCAGCAGGAAGCGAAGCTCGTCGCGAGCGATGGGAATGCGGATGATCATTTCGGCGCGGCCGTCGCCATTCAGGGCGACACCATCGTCATTGGCGCGCGTTACAGCGACGTCGGGGCGAAGTCATCAGCCGGCTCGGCCTACGTTTTCAAGCGGACCGGGTCCGTGTGGACCGAGCAGACGAAGCTCGTCGCGAAGAATGGCGCCCAGAACGACGATCTCGGGGGTGCGGTGGCCATCGATGGAAACACGATCGTGGCCGGTGCGTCTGGCGCCCAGATCTTCGGCACGTCGTCCGGCGCCGCGTACGTCTTCCCGGTCGTGCTCCTGCCGAACGGTACGCCCTGTTCCGCTGCCGCACAATGCCAAAGTGGCTTCTGCGCCGATTCCGTCTGCTGCGACGCGGCGTGTGATGACGATCCCAGCGATTGTCGCGCCTGCAGCGTGGCCGCCGGCTCCACGGCCGACGGCGTATGCGCGCCCCGCGCCGCCGGCATCGAATGCCGCGCGGCCGCCGGGGAGTGCGACGTCGCGGAGGCGTGTGACGGCATGAGCATGGCGTGCCCCGACGATGCGCTCGCGGCGGCCGGCTCGATTTGCCGCCCCGCGGCGGCCGGTTGCGACCTGGACGAGGCATGCAGCGGGCAATCGGCGAACTGCCCTGCGGATGCCATCGCGCCCGCCGGCGCAACGTGCCGCTTTGCCGCAGGCCCGTGTGATCTGGATGAGACGTGCAATGGGACGACCATTGTTTGTCCCGACGATGCATTCGCGGGTACCGATGTCGTTTGCCGTCCGACGGACGGCCCCTGCGATGCCCTTGAGGTTTGCCCGGGAGATGCGATCGATTGCCCGGCGGACGGGTTCACGCCCGACGGTTCGAGTTGCCCCGGCGGCTCGTGTGAGGCTGGCGTCTGCGTCGACGGAAGCGGAGGCGGAGGCGGCAATGGAGGCACTGGCGGAAGCGGAGGCGCTGGCGGAAGCGGAGGCGCTGGCGGAAGCGGAGGAGCTGGCGGAAGCGGAGGCGCGGGCGGAAGCGGAGGCGTCGGCGGAAGCGGAGGCGCGGGCGGAAGCGGAGGCGTCGGCGGAAGCGGCGGCAGCGAGCCCAGCGCCGAAAGTGACTGCGGCTGCAGAATGATCGGCTCCGAAAAACCGTCCACGTTCGGTCTCACCGCGCTCGGCCTCGCCGCGCTCATCGTCGCGCGTCGGCGCCGCCGCGCTTGAAGCAAACGGATTGGAACCAACCAAGACACCCCGCAGAAGCGGAGGCAACATGCTCGACGTCGTATGGGACATGGAGACCGGCGATCCGGATGATTTCATCACGCTGCTCTTCCTGCTCGGCCATCCCGAGGTCAACCTCAAGGCAGTGACCATCACCCCGGGCACACCCGACCAGGTCGGCGTGGTGCGAAAGGCTCTCGGGTGGTTTGGCAGGGACATCCCGGTGGGCGCGTTCAATCTCGACCATCAGCCCAAATCGGTCCGGGAGGGCACGGGCCCGGGGGAGGGGCGGCACGGGCCGCGAGGCGTGTGCGTCTCCTCGTGGCATTACAAGGCCTATGGCGAGATCCCGCCCTCGCGCGATGCCGCGCCGGGCCCCGAGGTCTTGCGCGCGGTCTGTGATGCAAAGACCACCCTGATCACGGGCGCCCCGCTCAAGAACCTGGGCGGCGCCATGAAGCTCCCCGGCTTCCAGGTGGGCCGCCTCGTCGTGCAAGGAGGTTTTGCCGGCGAGGGCGTCGTCCCGTCGGAGCGCCAGCTCCCCAAGTTTCGCGGGATGGTCACCTGTCCGACCTACAACCTCAATGGGGATCCGAAGTCGGCGCTGGAGGCGCTCCGATACCCCGGCATCGGAAGCCGCAGGTTCGTCTCGAAGAACGTTTGTCATGGCGTGATCTACGACCACGAGATGCACGATCGGATCGGGACCTTGAAAGACAAGAGCCTGTCCCTTCGCCTGATCTGGGAGGGCATGGACGTGTATCTGGAGAAGAAGCAGGCGAAGAGGACCGTTCCTCCGTCGGCGCCCGAGATTGAAGAGTCGGCGCCGGAGGCCATGGGCGGCAAGGCGTTTCATGATCCATTGGCGGCGTGCTGCGCGATCGATCCCTCGATCGGCGCGTGGGCCGAGGTCGAGCTCTATCGCGAGAAAGGCGCATGGGGCTCGCGATTGTCGCCGGGCTCGGGCGTGTGGATTATCACCGGTTATGATCGCGAGAAATTTCTCCAAACCCTGACCGCCCTGCCGCCCGGCTGAGCCCGTACTGCGGCCCACGTCCGCCGGCTACGTTCCTCCCCCATCCTCTCGTTGGCTGCGGCAAACGTCCGGAACACGTGCTAGGTCGGGCGCCGCGATGATCACGCTCGACAAGCTCTCCAAGCGCTTCGGCCCGAAAATTCTCTTCGAAAATGTCTCGATGCGGTTCGATCCGGGCAAGCGGTACGCGCTCGTCGGGGCCAACGGCGCGGGAAAATCCACGCTGCTCAAGGTCATCTCGGGCGAGCACGAGTCGGATCAAGGCTCGGTCGAGATCCCGGGCAAGCTCAAGGTCGGCGTGCTCTCGCAGGACCACTTCGCGTACGAGTCCGTCCGCATCCTCGACGCCGTGCTCATGGGCAACCGCATCCTCTGGGACGCCACGCAAGAGAAGGAACGGCTGCTCGCAGGCGAGATGGACGACGAGGTCGGCATGCGCCTCGCCGAGCTCGAAGGGACGATCGGCGAGGAAGATGGCTACACCGCCGAGGCCCGCGCGGCGGAGATCCTGGAAGGCCTCGGAATCCCGTCGTCCCGGCACCTCGATACCGTCAGCACGCTGGCGGGCGGGTACAAGCTGCGTGTGCTCATCGCGCAGACTCTGTTTGCGGGCGCCGACGTCCTGCTCCTCGACGAGCCGACGAACCACCTCGACCTCGACTCCATTCGCTGGCTCGAATCGTACCTGACGCACGACTTCCGCGGGACGCTGCTCGTCGTGAGCCACGATCGGCATTTCATGAACGCGATCGCCACGCACGTCGCCGACGTCGATTACCAGACGGTCACCGTGTACACGGGCGACTACGACGATTTCATCGAGCAGAAGACGACCGGGCGGCGTCAATCGGAGGCCGACGCGGCCCAGAAGAAGAAGAAGATCGCGGAGCTCAAGGACTTCGTGGCCCGCTTCGGCGCGAGCGCCAGCCGGTCGAGCCAGGCGCAGTCGCGCGTGAAGGAGATGGAGAAGCTCGAAAACAGCATCCAGGTGCGTCGATCGAGCGTGGTGCGGCCGTACATCAAGTTCGACATCGAAAAACCGTCCGGCCGCGACGTGCTGCGCGTGGAGGGCCTGGCGAAGAGCTTCGGCGATCTGCAGGTGATCGAGGGGCTCGGTCTGAACCTGAATCGCGGGGACAAACTCGCGGTGATCGGGCCGAGCGGCATCGGCAAGTCGACGCTGCTCAAGCTGCTCGTCGCGGAGCACGCGCCGGACGCGGGGACCGTCGTGTGGGGCCACGATACGAACGTGGGGTATTTCGCGCAGGATCATCACGAGGCGCTCGAATCCGGGTTCTCCGCGTACGAATGGCTGCACCGCTTCGATCCGGACGCGCAGCTCGAAGACGTGCGTTCGGTGCTGGGGAAGCTGCTTTTCAGCGGAGAAGCGGGGCTCAAGAAGACGGAGAGCCTGTCGGGCGGGGAAGCGGCGCGGCTGGTCCTGGCGAAGCTCATCCTGCTCAAGAACAACGTGGTGGTGCTGGACGAGCCGACGAACCACCTCGACGTGGAGAGCATCGACGCGCTCCTGCAGGCGCTGATCGCATTCAAGGGGACCGTCGTGGTGACGAGCCACGATCGGCATTTCATCGGCAAGCTCGGGACGCGCGTGCTCGCGCTGTCCCGCAAAGGTCCGCGGCTCTTCAATGGGACGTATGACGAGTTCCTGGAGCGGTTTGGGGACGAGCTGCGGGAGCGCTGATGCGAGGCGCCGGGGGCCATGATATGCGTGCGTCATGACGCATGACGGTGGCCAGGACGAACCCATCGATGCGCGGTTTCGGCAGCTCTTCGAGACCGCGCCCGACGCCATGGTCATCGTGGACGAGCATGGGCTCATCGAGTTCGTGAACGCCCAGACCGAGGAGCTCTTCCCCGCGGGGCATCGTGGTCTCCGCCGCGATCCGCGACATTCGCGAGCGCAGGGAGATCGAGGCCGCAGCGAAGCTCGCTTCGGAGGACGCGCAGGATCTCCTTGCGCATCCGCGATCAGAGAACGGCCGAGGGCGGCATCGTCACGACGATCTGGGACGTGACGGACGAGGTGCAGCGCGAGGACGAGCTCAGGCAGGCGCGCGCCATCGCGGAGGCCGCGAGCGATCCCGGTCATCGCGCTGAGCGCAGCGGCGATGGATCGGGACAAGAAGCGGGCCGAGCAAGCCGGGTTCTTCCGGTACCTGACCAAACCGGTCCGCGTGGCCGAGCTGACCGACGTGCTCGAGACGTTGCTGATGTCGGATCCGCCTGCGACCGGCTAGACTCGCGCGTATGTGCGTTCTGTTCCTGGGCTTCGGGGTCCATCCCGATTTCGACGTGGTGCTGGCGGCGAACCGCGACGAGGTGTTCGCCCGTCCGACGCGCGAAACGCATTTCTGGGACGAGCATCCCGAGATCCTCGCGGGTCGCGACCTGCAGAGCGGCGGGACCTGGCTCGGCGTGACGAGGTCCGGGCGCTTCGCGGCGATCACGAACTTCCGGGACCCTGCGGCTCATCACGCGGACGCGAAATCGCGCGGGGCGCTCGTGGTTGCGTATCTCCTGGGCGAGGGCTCGCCGCATGAATACACGGAGAGCCTGCGGCCGCACGCCCGTGAATACAACGGGTTCAACCTGATCGTGGGCACGCGGGGCGAGGCGGCCTATTTCGCGAGCCAGACGGGCGAGTCGCGCCGCCTTGCGCCCGGCGTGTACGGGCTCAGCAATCACCTTCTGGACACGCCCTGGCCGAAGCTCGTGCAGGGCAAGGGCGCCTTCACGAAGCTCGTCGGGGAGCGTCCGCTCCCGGAGGCGGAAAGGTTTTTCCAGATGCTGCATTCGGAGCAGGGAGCCCCGGACGCGGAGCTTCCGGATACGGGCGTGGGGCTCGAGATGGAGCGTATGCTCGCGCCGCTGTTCATCTCGGATGCGAGGACGCCTCCCTTTTATGGGACGCGATCGAGCTCGGTGGTGACGTTTTCGAAAATGGGCGAGGTCCGGTTCCTCGAGAGGAGTTTTGTCCCGGGGAACGAGCCGGGTCTGGTGGAGACGGGCTTTCGGCTGGCTCACGACGACGGGTACGCGCGTTGAACGTTTCCCGACCATGAAGACGCACTGGACGGCTGCCGTCCTCGTTCCACCCCCGGAGAGCTGGGAGCCGATCCAGGCGATCCGGAAGGTTCACGACCGTAAGATCGGACGGTGGATGCCGCACGTCACGCTGCTTTATCCGTTTCGACCCCGTGTCGAGTTCGACGCCCTCGCGCCTGCGCTCGCCGCGGCCTGCGCCGAGGTTTCACCGTTCACCTTGACGCTCCGGCATTTCGGGCACTTCCAGCACGGTCGCGGTCGCTTCACGGTTTGGCTCGATCCCGAGCCGCACGAGCCGATCCTCGCGCTCCATGCCGCGCTGGTGCAGGTGGTCCCCGATTGTGATGATACCGCCCGTCCGGCGGGCGGATTCAAGCCGCATCTCAGCGTCGGCCAGGCAAATGGCGACGGGGAGCTTGCGCGCTTTCTCGGGGAGGTCGAGTCCACCTGGATGCCGATTGCATTCAAGGTTCATGCGGTCGCGCTCATCGCCCGCGAGGGGGAGGCGCCGTTCGTTGTCGAACGCTGGATCCCTTTCGGAATGCGGCAAGAAACCGTGGCGACTATCTCATGATCGTCATGGAGCGGAGCGCTACTTGGGCGGATCCACCGGCAAGAAGCAGAAGTTGCTCGTCTCGAACCGGTAATTCGAGCCCGAGTAATTCCGCTCGGCGTGGAAGACTTGCAGATCGTACACGCCGCCGACGACGAGGCCGAGATCCGAGGCGCGCTGATCGATATCGACAGTGCCCAGTTCGGGACCGTGGATGCCGCCGAGGTCGATGGCGAGGCGGTGATTGATGAACACCCAGATGTCGTCGTCGCCGCGGAACGTGAACACTTCCCCGCCCTTGTAACGGAAGGAGACGAGCGCTTCGGTGGTGAAGTGCCAGTTGTTCGGCATGCCATTCAGCTCGAAACCTTCGGCTCCGAAGCCGAACGTCGCGTCGATCGGATGAAAATTGGCATCGTCGTAGACGAGCGTGGTGCCATTGCCCGTGAGCGGGATCTGCACGTTCGTGGCAAAGTTTTCGCCGGGCGTGTCCCGGTACCACGCGTCGAAATGGGCGGCACCGGTGAAGGGCGCGTAGTTCGGGCCATCGGGGCTGACCTCGTTCCCGGCGACGTACACCGGCTTGAAGCTGCCGTCAGGCTGCTCGGCCAGCTCGGCGGCCAGGATGCCCGGGCGAACACCGACGACGTCACCAAAATTGGGATGGTCGCTCCACTGGAAGTCAGGGTGGCTCTCGGAGAAGTCGCGCACCCGCATGGTCAGGGTGCTCAAACACTCTTCGCCGGGATCGCCGCCGGTGCCGCTGGAGGTCGTGAAATTGAGGCCGCCTTCTCCACCCGCGCCGCCAGTCCCCGCGCCGCCGCTTCCTCCACCCCCCGAGCCTGAGCCGGAAGATGCAGTCGTTGCACCCGGCGGGGAACCGGTGCCCTGACCGGACGAACAACCGAGGACGAATACGAGGCCAAGTAGCGAAAGGATCGTGGCGCGCATTGGTGGAGGATAACACTACCGCGGATTCGCGGCGAGGACGAACGGGCGGAGGCGGTGCCCGTCCGGGTCCTCGACTACGAACGTGAAGCCGAAATCCATGTCGGTCGGCTCCTGCACCACCGTGAGCCCGAGCTTGGTCCACTCGGAATAGGTCGCGAGGACGGCGTCCTTGCTCGGTTCGCGGAACGAGATCTCGATGCCGCCGGCGGGCTTCGGGGCCGGCTCGACTTCGCCGGCGAGCCAGAGGCCGATTTTCAGGCCGGTTGGCAGCACGTAGAGCACGAACGTCTTTGATGTTTCGACCGGCTCCGAGCCGAGGAGCTTCGAATACAGCTCGGCGCTTCGGAGCGGATCACGGACGGCAAGCAGCAGGTAGTTGAGGGTACGCATCAGCATCTCCATCAGGTGGACGCGGATGGTGTGCGCCTTGCGACTGTCAGTTTCCGGCAGGAGCGAGCGCGACCTGCCTGGCCCGCCATTCCTGGACGAGCACGGTACGGCGGCGCGGATAACGCTCGTCCTTCGGTTCGACCGATCGGATGCGGTCGACACGGAAGGCACGATAGTCCTGCCTGAGCTCGCACCAGGCGGCGAGCACCTGCACCTTGTCGAAGAAGCCGATCAAGAGGGGCCAGATCGTGCGGGTCGTGCTTTCGCCATTCTGGTCCTGGTACGTGATGACGAGCCTGTGCTCCTTGCGGATCGCGGCGCGAATCACCGAGGCGTCGATGGCGACCGGCTCGCTGCGGAACATCGGCACGGTGAGTGTCGCGGTATCGACGTTCGCGCGGAGGTCGTCCGGCAGCACGGCGCGGAGCTTCGCCACGGCATTCCCCGCCGCAGCCGCGAGCCGCGCATCGCCCCGCACCGCGACCCAGCGCGAGCCGAGCACCAGGGCCTCGAGCTCGTCGGCCGAAAACATCAGCGGCGGGAGGGTGAAGCCGGGGCGCAGTACGTACCCGAGGCCGGGTTCGCCCTGAATATCGGCACCCTGCGCCTGCAGCGTCGCGATGTCGCGATAAAGCGTGCGAATGGAAATGCCGAGCTCTTCCGCCAGCGCCGGGCCCGGGATCGGCGCGCGGTGGCGGCGCAGGAGCTCCAGGAGATCGAGCAGGCGGGCGGCGCGAGACATGCGGAAAAGATAGCGCGAACCAGCCTCCTCCGCCCGGCCACGCAGGAGCGCTCTGGCGGGGCTCGACGCGAGGCCCTCGAGGCACCAGGGGGCTCTCCGATATGGACCCGCAGAAACCACAGAAACCGTCCGGCCAGACCGTCTTCAGCCACCAGCATTACCACGAGCTCTCGGCCGACGAGACCGAGGTGCGCGAGCAAGGATGGGCGTCGATCGGCTCTCCAGCCGAGGGCCCCTCCTTGCGCGAGGCAGAGCTGGAAGCCGAGCCCACCCCGCCCCCTCCGCATTCACCGGGAGGCGAGCACGTCGAGCCCGTCGGCCGCGTACACGCCGACCAGACGGAGCCCAGCGGACGGCGTCGCTGACCTGCCGAGCGAGCCATGGCATGCGTCCCGCGGCGGGCGTTCCTCAACGCGCATAACGCGTGAGGATGACGGTGCTGCCGTCGCGCCGCGCGCGACCGCGTTCGTCGTCGCACCACCCGAAGAGCACCGCATCGGGGCCCAGCCCGAAGCTCCCTGGGCAAGGCGCCTGTGTGGCGAAGCGTATTTTCCCATCGGCGGCGAAGCCTGCAATGAATTGCCCGCCCGTCAGGGTGAAGGCGTCGAGCGGCGCATCGCCCACCGTCGAGCCGGTGATGGAGACGAACCCCGAAGGGTCGAGCACCATATCGTGCACGGAGATGTGTTTGTCGCGCGCCTGGGGATTTTTGGGGTCGCTCAGCGTGCGGTCGAAGACCAGCGCGCCTCGAGCATTGAAGCACTGCAGCGCGAGACGTGACGATGGCTGGCCCGCGTAACCGGGTCCGGTGAGCGGTGGGTCCCAGGCGAGCGCACATACGCGGTTGCCCGACGCGGCAAGCTTGGTCGCACTGACCAAAAGCGGTCGGCTGGAGGCGACCTTCCCGTCGGCGTCGACGCGGACGAGGTGCGGACCGGCGTCGAGGGGGGCGCCGAAGAGCGTCATCGGGGCGGCCGCGTCGGGCGCGAGCACGATCGAGCCATCGGACAGGAAGGCGTGCGCCGGGAATCGGTTGAAATCGGTCTTCGTGCTCCAGACGTGCCTGCCGTCGCGTCCGAATCGGGCGAGAAACCACGTGTACGACGTGCTGTTCCGGGAGAAGGGGCTCGTGAGGGGCCCGCCGCCGAAATCGACGGTCTCCTGCATTCCGCCGGTCAGGGTGACCTCGCCGCGCGCATCGATACCGAGGTTGTCCGGCACCACGCTGCCGTCGAATGCGAGTTTCCAGTCCATCCGGCCGTCGGGGAAGAGGCGCAGGACGAAGCCGCCTTGATCGGTTTTGCCCTGCGCGCGCCCCGCGGTGAACATGCCGGCGAGCACGAGCCCTCCTGCCGCGTCGACGGCGAGGGCGCGTACTTCGTGCGATGGCAGGTCGAGCGGCCGCGCCCAGAGCAAGGTGCCTTGACGTGAGACCTTTCCGACGAGCACGTCGAAAACATCCGTGGAGATGACACCCGTCGGGAGGTTTACCGAACCGGAGAGCGGATAGGTCCACAGCACATTGCCGTCCGCGTCCGCTGCGGCGTGCGACGGGGTGCCTATGGAGGCGTCGAACGACAGTGTCCATAACTGCGTCCCAGGCTTCACCTCCGCCCGACTCACGCTCGCGTCCGAGGCCGCTTGCGAGGAGACGGGCGGCGATATCGTGATGGTCGGCGAGCCGGCAGAGCGGGCGCTGCACGCCGAGATTGTACCCAGGCCGAGCGCGAGGAGCGCCTTCAGCACTTGTCGTGGAAATGCAGCGTCAGCCGGAACGTCGGCGACGTGCCCTCCGGCGCGTGCAGCTTCCACATCGGGAGCTTTCGCACGAGGCAGCGCCACACGACCTCCGGCTCGTTTTCCACCGTGTTGTCGACCTGATCCAATCGCATGACCTTCCCGTCGGGCGCGAGCGTGACCGCCACCGTCACCGAGCCGACACGTGTACTCGAGCAGCCCTGCTTGTAGATGACCTCCAGGCAGCTCAGCGATTGATTCGTGGTTTCGGCTTCGCGGATCCACGCCTCCGGGTAGGGCGGCGGCTCGGCAGGCGGCGGTACGCTCGAAGCCGGAGCCTCGGCGGAGGGGGCGGGAGGCTCGGCAAGAGCCATGGCCGTCGCAATCGGGACGGCCGGCGGGGGCGAGGCTGGCGCGGGCGGCGCGCCATTACAAGCGGTGCAGGCGACGAACAACGCGGCGAGTGGCAGGCGGGCGTCGAGTGGCACGGGAATGGATCGTCCATGCCAGAGGGCCTCGCGTGCGGTCAAGGACAATCGCGGCGTCCGACGAGGTCGATGGTGAGAGCGTCGGTTTGTCCACGGAAGCGGCAGCGCATTCATCGCTTCTTCCGCGCGCGCTCGGGCAGGCGAAGCTGCGCGCGCGGCGTGAACAGGAGGCGCCTGGCAAATCCCCCCGCGAGCACGCCGGATACCGCAGCCACGGCGACGAGCTGATACAGAATCACGATCTGGTAGCGCACCGCCTGTTCGGGCGCCGTGCCGCTCACGATCTGACCGGTCATCATCCCCGGCAGCGCGACGAGCCCGACCGTGAGCAGGCCATTGATGGTGGGGATCATCGCGGCGCGCACCGAGGCCCGCACGTGTCGGGCGAGAGCCTGCTCGGGCGTCGCCCCGAGCGCGAGGAGCTGCTCGATCTCGTCCGCGTGCGCATGCGCAGCGGCGAAGATGCGCTCGAAGACCAGCGCCACGACGTTCATGGCGCTCGCGATCATCATGCCGCTGATGGGTACGAGGTACCTCGCCTCGTAGCTCGGGTGCAAAGGCACCACGAACAGGAAAACCGGCACCAGCGCCACCACGGAGCCGAGCACGATGGCCGCGAGCGCATAAGGAAACAACGTGCGCGCCGAGGGCCCGTGCTCCACGCGCCGCGCGCTCGTCGCCGCCGCGACCCCGACCATCACCGAGAGGGCCAGCGCCACCCACGCGGGCCGCTCGTGCTCGAAGAGCAGGAGCAGCACGTGGCCGATGGCCAGGAGCTGCACCGCGCCGCGCAGCGCGCCCCAGGCGAGATCACGCTCGAGGTCGAGCCGCTTCCAGCGCGAGGCGAGGATCGAAAGCGCGACGAGACCAAGCGTCATCGCGAGCCGCGGAAGCGGGATCTCGAGGTAACTCACGGTCCCTCCGCGCCGGCAAGGAGCTTCCCTGCGCGAAAGACGTAGCGCCTGCCCGCAAGCGCCTCTGCGTGCGCCGCGATGTGCGTGACCATCACCACGCTGCGCCCCGCGGTCGCCAGGCTGCGGACGAGATCGATCACTTGCAGGGCCGTCTCCGGATCGAGCGCGGCGGTGGGCTCGTCGAGGAGCAACACCTTCGGTTCGTTGGCGAGCGCGCGCGCGAGCGCGACGCGCTGGCGTTCTCCGCCCGAGAGCTCGTCCGCGCCGCGCGCGAGAAACGCCTCGTCGAGCCCCACCGCCCGCAAGAGCTCGATCTGCCGCTCGGGCGCGAGGGTCTCGCCGCGAAGCGCCGGCCCGGCAGCCACGTTGTCCGCCACGCTGCCAGGCAGCATCGGCGGCGCCTGGGGCAGATAGGCGACACGCGTCCGGAAGAGCGTCGGAGGCAGCGTGATCGCATCGACCCCGTCGAGCAGCACGTGCCCACCATCGATCGGGATCAGCGTAGCCATCGCCCGCAAAAACGTGCTCTTCCCGCTGCCGGAGGCGCCTGTGATCGCGACCTTCTCGCCGAACGAGACCACGAGGCTCGCGCCGTCGACGAGGGTGCGTCCTTCGCGGATCACGCGGATGTCGCGGGCTTCGATGGCAGAGGGCATGAGGCGTCCCTCTGCTCGTCTAGCCTCGGGGGTGGACGCGCGCCAGGCGGGCGTCGGTCAAGCGCGGCGGAGCCCGGTCGCGCTCGCGAGCAGCATCTCGCGCACGGATTGGGCGCGGTCGCGCGAGACGGGAACGCTCACGCCCCGCCGCTCGGGACCAATGCCCAAGCCGACGAAGATCCGTGTTTCGCCTCCCTCGCGCTCGAGCTCCTTGATGTAGGCCGCATTCACGAGCCAGTTCCTGTGGACACGCGTGAGCGCTCGCCCGAAGGACGCTTCGATCGAGGACAACGACAGGTCGAGGTCGAACGTGCCATGCGGCGTATGCACGGAGGTGAGTCGATCGGCCGCTTCGAATGCCCAGGCCTCATTGGGTTCGAGGAACACGAGGCTCTTGCCCCGACGCGCGACGATGCGCAGCGGGCTCGAAGGCGGTGAGGGGCGCTTCCGGACGTGGAGGCGACGCAGACATTGATCGACGCGCTCTTGTGTGAATGGCTTCAGCAGGTAATCGTCGACGCCGAGCTCGAAGGCCTCGATCGCGTGCTCTTTGAATGCCGTCGCCAGCACGAACATCGGCCTCCGCGCGTGATGCACCGAGGTGCGCACCAGATCGAGCCCCGTCTCGTCGTCGCTCCCGCCGAGCGCGATATCCACGAAGACGGCGTCGATCTCGAGCCCGCCGGCCGCGAGCTGCAGCGCCTGTCGGGCTTCGGCGAGGCTCGCGACGGCGCCGACGACCTCGGCGAGCTGCGACGCTTCGATCAGCTCGACGAGGTAATTGCGGGCGGGCCACTCGTCCTCGACGACGAGAGCACGGAGCCGATACGAATCACCTGCCGCAGGAATCTCGTTCATCATGCCATCTCCGGGATGGCTCGGGTCGCGGGCCGCGGCGGCGTCGTGACGCAGGGGAGCTCGACGATGCATCGTGTCCCGTCGGGCGAAGAATCAATTTGCAAGCCCGCGTCCGTGTACTTGAGCTCGAGGCGCCGGCGCACCGCGTGCAGGCCAAACGCCCCCGAGCGTAGCGGCTTCGCCGGCATACCCGGACCATTGTCCTCGACCGTGCAGACGAGGCGCCTCGGGGCCCCGTCCCCGGTCTCCCGAAGCGTCGCGCGCACCACGACCTGCCCGCCTCCATGTCGGCGCAAGGCGCCGTGCTTCACGGCATTCTCCACCAGCGGTTGCAGGAGCAGCCGGGGCATGAGGACCTGGGCGGCCCGATCCGCGATGTCCCACTGGAAGCGCAGCGTCCCTCTGTGGCGTGATTCGAGGATTTCGGCATAACGGCGGAGCCAGGCGATCTCCTCCCCCAGCGTCTGCATCTCGTCGGCGTCGTGCAGCGCGTCGCGCAAGAGGTCGCCCAGGCAAGCGAGCAGGCGGCGGGCCTCGCCGGGATCCTGCGTGACGAGGCCCGCGATGGCGTTGAGGGTGTTCAGCAGGAAATGAGGCTCGAGCTGCGCGCGCAGCCGGGCGAGCTCGCCCGCCGTTCGCAGCCTGTCGGCTTCGAGCTTGAGCTTTTCGGCTTCGAGCGCGCGCCGCCGGGCGTCCTCCGTGGCGTAGGGGTACATGAACGCCAGCGCCCAGATGGCGCACATGAAGAGGCCGAAGGTGACGCCGAACCGGATGGCGATCGCGTACGTCACGGGGCGCCCGGGGGGCGGCGGGACGTGCAGCAACGTCCGCACGGCCCAGGTGCCCATGACGAGCACGATGCCGGCGATGGAGGCGACGGCGAGGCTGACGAGCAGGGTCTGCGCCGAGCCGAGGCGCCGGCGCGTGGCCCAGTGGAAGACCGCCGAGAGCGTGAGCAGGAGCGCGGGCACGCAAACGAGCAAAAACGGCAGGTTGGTGTTGTCTCGTTGTCGGTCGGAGGGCGTGAACGGGAAAAAGAGGATGGCCAGGACGACGGCCGTCGTCGCCACGAAGCGCTTCCAGCCGAAGAAATGCGCATCCAGGGGTGAGGCGCCCACGGAGGGCGCGCCTCTGGACAGCTCGGGCATAGGGACGCTCATACCCGAGCGTTTTACCGTACGACCGGTCGACGCGGACATCCCGATCGGACGAATGGCCATGATCGACGGACGAGCCGTGCCCTGACGGCGACCAGGCGCGAAGGACGAGCAAGACTCGCCTCAGCGCGCGTCCTCGGCCGCCTCCCTCGTCCACATCGACGCGAAACGGGGATCCCCGGGCGGCGTGCCGTCGTCCTCTTCGCCCTCTGGCCATTCCCACGGCGGAAACGGATCCTCGAATTGTTGCAAGCCCTCGGGGCCGAGCGCCATTTCCTCGTCCGAGAGCAGACAAGCCTCGAGCCGCGCCCGTAGCCCCTCGCGCTCCGCGGTCCCGATGATGACGATCTCTTGCCGCCGCCCCGAAACCTCGTCCTCGGGCCCATCGTCCGTCGATTCGGCCAACCATTTCCCCACGGCGCCGAACCGGTATGCGCCGCCCGCCTGGGACCATTCCACCACCCATTCGGGCCGCGTCGCGAGCCAGAAGAAGCCCTTCGATCGAATCACGCCCGGCCACTCCTCGTGGATGAGCGTGTAAAGACGCGCGGGATGGAAGGGGCGCCTGTCACGGAAGACAAAACTTCCGAGCCCGTACGCCTCCGTCTCCGGCACGTGCTCGCCGCGCATCTCGGCCATCCAGCCCGGCGCCTCTCGAGCCTTTTCCATATCGAAGAGCCCCGTGCCCATGATCGTATCGATCGGCACCTTGCCGAACGTCGCCGATACGATCCGCGCCCGCGGGTTCAGCCTGTGCACCGTGGCCTCGAGCAACCCGAGCTCCTCCGGCGAAACGAGGTCCACCTTGTTCAGGACGATGATGTCGCAGAACTCCACCTGATCGACGAGCAGATCAACGACGCTCCGATCGTCCTCCGCGGACGCCGCGACACCCCGCTCCGCGAGGTCCTCGGCGGCGGCGAAGTCCTTCGAGAAATTGTATGCGTCGACCACGGTCACCATCGTGTCGAGCCGCGCCACGTCCGAGAGCCGCGCGCCCGCGTCGTCCTCGAAGCCGAAGGTCTCGGCCACGGGAAGAGGCTCGCTGATCCCCGTCGACTCGATGAGCAAGTAATCGAAGCGCCCCTCGCGTGCGAGCTTTTGCACTTCGAGCAGGAGGTCCTCGCGCAGCGTGCAGCAGATGCAGCCGTTCGTCATCTCGACGAGCCGCTCCTCGGTGCGGCTCAGCGCGGCGCCGCCGCCCCGGACGAGCTCGGCGTCGATGTTCACCTCGCTCATGTCGTTCACGATCACCGCGACCCGCTTGCCCTCACGGTTTCCGAGCACGTGGTTGAGGAGCGTCGTCTTTCCGGCGCCGAGGAAGCCGGAGAGCACGGTGACGGGGAGCCTGCGATCGCTCATTTCGCGCCGCCCTTGGAGATCTTCGCCTCGGTGAAGAGGACGTGCTTGCGAGCGATCGGATCGTACTTCTTGATCTGGAGCTTCTCGGTCGTCGTCCGCTTGTTTTTCGTCGTGTAGTAGCAGTACCCGGTGCCCGCCGACGAGACGAGCCTGATCGTGTCGCGCATGGGCTTCCTGCTACCTCATCTCCAAGTCAGTTGCAACTTTGTTGCATCAGTCATGAGTCCACGTGCTCCTGGAGCATCGCGAGACCTACTCGCCGCGCTTCCTGAGCAACTGTAACTGGAATTCTAGTGCAGTTTGCCGTGCACCATCGGGACGATGGCACGGATTACGGTGCGAGCTGATATCGCGCGACCCCGATGGACGGTACACGCTTCTCGCCGAAACCAGCCTCGGCGATGGTGCCGGAAACCCAGACCGCGTCGGCCATCACGGCTGCGCCAGTGACACCGATGGCGCCCACGCCGCCGCCGAGCGCGCGCAAAGTTCCGTCTCGGTAGACGAGGACGCCCCGGCCTGAGTCGTCGTCGAGCTCGGCCGTGCCCGCGAGGATCAAGCCGCCATCGATGGCAAGGATCGCGTTGAACGAGAAGTACGTCTGCGGGGTCAAACCCGCCTCGGGCGTCGCGAGCTCGCGCCACGAGGTTCCGTCGAACGCGCCGAGCAGGTACGCGCCATTGCCCTCTTCGTAGGTGCTGACGTAGACGGTGGTCCCGTCGCGCTCGAACGCGAGCACCTGTCCGGGCAAACCGTCGCCGAGAGGTGACCAGGCCTCGCCGTCCCAGCGCGCAATCCGCGACGCCTCGACTGCGCCGACCTTGGCGAAATTGCCGGTGACGATGATGTCGTTCGCAGCAGCGACGCCGAGGTGGTGCACGGGGCCGTCGAAGCCCTGCTCGACAAGGGTCAGCTTGTCGCCGTCGAGGCGCGCGAGGTAGCCGCTCGTTCCTCCGCCCGCGATCCAGAGCACGCCGTCGGGCGCCCACGCGAGCCCCCAGACCGGATCGAGTCCCTCGACGGCGACCTGGACGAGCGTATTGCCTTCACGCAAAAGGACGCGCCCGAAAGGTCCTCCGTTTGGCGGGAAAACCACACAGCCGACCGCGACCTGTCCTTCGGCGCCGACGTCGAGCGCCGGACACCAGACATCCCCGTCCGAGGGTAAGGAATCGTCGAGGACGTCCCAGCCTTCGCCATTGAAATGGACGACGTGCGTCGTGACGGGCGCGCCGGCGACATGGGTGAACGAGCCGACGCCATAGACCTCGCACGTCTCGCCGCCGGCCGCGATGAGCTCGAGCGAGCCGCCGATCCCGATTCCGCTCTTGCCCTGGGCAACCCAGCCGCTGCCGTCGTGCACGGCGAGCGATTGCGAGAGCACGCCGTCGATGCCGGGGAACAAGCCGCCCGCGAACAGCCGCTGCCCGTCGTGAGCGAGCCTCTGCTGAGGCACGTCCCAGATCGCCGTCGGACCTTCGTCGCCGCAGATCATCGGCTGGTACCAGGGCGCGACGACACCCCGGGTGCCCTCGTCCAGCGATTGCCAGGCATTGCCGTTCCAGCGAACGACACCATGCGAGGGAATGGCGCCGGGTTCGCCCGGGGTGCCGCCCGCGGTCGTGAAGCAGCCGGTGGCATCGACGATCTCACCGTGCGCGACGAGGTCGGTCACGACGCCGCGCGTCTGGTGCTGCGCGAGCCCCCCGCCCAGCGTCTGCCATTCCGTGCCGCTCCACCGGGCCATGCCGCTCGCTTTCATGAAGTCACCGAAAACGCCACCGGCGTAGAGGGCTCCACTCGGCGTGCGCGCGAGCGCGTAGATGATCTGGGCGTCGGCGAAATCGAGCGGCGTCCACGCGGCGCCGTCGTACGACGCGATGTTCGCCACCGGGATCCCTCCGACCTCGGTGAACGTGCCGCCGACGAAGAGCGTATCGCCGTCGACGAGGAGTTCGTACGCGGAGCCTTGCAGCGCGCCGCCCGGCGCCGCGCTCCAGCTCGTTCCGTCCCACGTCGCGAGGCCCTCGATCGGGGTCGCGCCGTCGAGCTGGAACAGGCCCGCCGCCCAGAGGCGTCCGGCGAACCAGGCGAGGCTACGAACCTGGCCCTTGAACGCGCCGATCGATTGCAAGCCGGAGCCGTCGTCGAGCCAGATCTCGCCGTCGCGCTCGTCAAACGTGTCGTTCGTGGCGAGCGCGAGATCGCCGCTTTCTCCGATTGCGATCGCCGAGAATCCGTCGAGTGGGGCAGGGAGCTCCCAGGTGGTCCGCGCAGGCTCCCACGCCCCGTCGCGAAAACGCATCAGCGGCGGCACCGCCTTGCCCTCGTGCCACTGGAATCGACCTGCCGCGATCAGCGAGCCGTCCGGCTCGCGCGCGAAATCGTGGACGGCCGGCGCAAAGCCATCGTGACCGGTCAGCCCGGCAATGGTGAAGCGGCGATCCCAGTCGCCGGCGTCGAGATTCGCCGCGCGGACGACCCCTCCACAACGAGCCGGACCGGGGCCCGAGCCGCCGCCGCCGGCTCCGCCGCTGATTCCATCGTTCGGACCGTCGCTGCAGGCGGCCGCGGTGCACAGAAAAAAGAGGAAGGATGAGGCACGGATGAAGCTCATGCCTTCGAGCTTACGTGCTTCTCCGTTGCCTGCCAGCGCAGGAATGCATGAACCCGACATTAAAATTTGTAATTCGGACTCCCGCGCATCATTCGCCCGAACTTGCACATCCGTCCCTGGCGGCTATCATGGCTCCTTATCCTTGCATTCTTGGAATTCTGCCCACAAGCACCTGGGAAAGGGTTGGTTGTGACACGACATAGCTTTGTTCTTGGCGCGGCCCTCTTCGCGGCCGCGTTCGTCGGCGCGTGCAGCACCGACGATGTCCTCCCCGGCGACGGCAATGAAAGCACGGCGAGCGGGCCGGGCAGCGGAGGGATGCCGCTGTCTCTCGCCAACCAGGGGGCTGCGGGGGACTGGTGCCCCGGGAACACGACGCCTCAGCTCGCCGTGATCATCGGCACGGACAGCGACTGCAGCACCGCGCCCGGACCCGAGCCGCAGATCAATTTTGCGGCGTCCTCCGCGGGGACGAGCACGCTCGCGGCCGGTCAATCCTGGAGCTACGGCGAGAACAACCCCAACGCGAATTTGGCGGCCAACTGGTTCGCGGACGGCATCAGCGGCAACCATGAGCCCGCGAAGAGCGCCTCGCTCGAGGTTCTATCGGTCGAGGGCACCACAGCAAAGTTTCGGTACGCATTCGTCACCCAGGCGGGCCAGCCCTACGCGGGCGAGGCGACGGTGACAGTCTGTGCCGTCGACCCCCCCTGCATGTAAGCCCGGCGCACCGCGGCGCATCGCCCCCCGGTGGTTATTTTGACCGCATGCGCGTCGGCATCGACGTAGGCGGCACCCATACCGACGCCGTGCTCATGCACGAGCGCCACATGCTCGGCTGGGTCAAGCGGCCGACGAGCGCGGACGTCGCCTCGGGCGTCGAGGACGCGCTCGCCGCCCTCCTCGCCGAGACCGGCGTCGACCGAGGCGCCATCAGCGCCGTCATGCTCGGCACGACCCAGCTCACCAATGCGGTGATCGAACGCCGCGGCCTGGCCCGCACCGCCGCCGTGCGCCTTTGCCTGCCAGCAGGGCAATCCATCCTCCCTTTCGCAGACTGGCCCGACGACCTGCGGGACGTTGTCTCGGGCGGCGTGCACCTCCTCGCGGGCGGCCACGAATACGACGGCCGGGAGATCGCCCCGCTCGACGACCACGAGGTGGACGAGACGATCGCGCGCCTCGCCGCCGCGGACGTCGAGGCCGTCGCCCTTGCGGGCATCTTCTCCCCAGCCAACCCCGCGCACGAGGAGGCCGTCGCGGAGCGCGTGCGCGCGGCGTTGCCTCACGTAGCGGTCACTCTCTCCCACGAGATCGGCCAGGTTGGCCTGCTCGATCGCGAGAACGCCGCGCTGCTCAACGCCTGCCTCCTCCCGCTCGCGGCACGCGTCGTGGGCAGCCTCGAGCGCGCCGTCGCCGCGCATGGGCTCGCTGCGCGCGTCTACCTGACCCAGAACGACGGCACGCTCCTCCGCGCCGAGCTGGCGAGGCGCCACCCCGTGCGCACCTTCGCCTCGGGCCCGGTGAACTCCATGCGGGGCGCCGCCTTCTTGGCGAACATGGGCGACGCCGTGGTCATCGACGTGGGTGGCACCTCGACCGACGTCGGCATGCTGGTCCGCGGTTTCCCCCGCGAGGCGCCGGCCGGGGCGCGGCTCGGTGGCGTGCGCGTCAACTTCCGGATGCCGGACCTCGCGTCGCTCGCCCTCGGCGGCGGCAGCGTGGTGGAGGCGCGCGCCGGCGATCTGCGCATCGGCCCCCGCAGCGTCGGCCACGCGCTCGAAGCGTGCGCCCTCGCCTTCGGCGGCGACACCTTGACCCTCACCGACATCGGCCTCGCCGCCGGGCTCTTCAGCCCTGCCGCGTTCGCGCGCGGCGGGCCCCACCTCGCCGGCTCCACAGCCGAGCTTCGCCCCGAGCGCGTCGCCGGCCTTCCGCGCGACCTCCTCGCCGCGGTCACCGCCCGCGTGCGCGCCCTCCTCGAGCAGGCCGTGGACGCGTGCAAGACCAGCCCGGAGCCGGTGCCCGTCATCGTGGTGGGCGGCGCGGCTGGCCTCGTGCCCGACGCGCTCGCGGGCACGTCGTCGGTGCTGCGACCGGCAGCCGGCGGCGTGGCCAACGCCATCGGGGCCGCCATCGCGCAGGCCTCGGGCGAGGTCGACCGCATCTTTCCCCTGGAGCGTCGCAGCAGGGACGAGACCCTTTCGCGTGCCCGCGCCGAGGCGATCGAGCGCGCTCGCGTGGCCGGCGCACGCCCTGACTCCATCGAGATCGTCGAGGTGGACGAGGTGCCGCTCACCTACCTGCCTGGCAACGCCGTGCGGGTGCGGGTGAAGGCTGCCGGCGATCTGGCGGAGGTGGCCGGGTGACCGACGCGCTTCGTGGGCTCGACGAGGAGCGTCTCGAGGATCTCGTCCTCGGCGCGGGCGTGCTTGGCGCGGGCGGCGGCGGCAATCCCTACCATGGCCGCCTCACCCTTCTGCCCTACCTGCGCGCGGGCCGCTGCCCGCCCGTGGTCGCGCCCGAGGAGGTGCCGGACGACGCGCTGGTCGCCTCGGTCGGCGGCATGGGCGCGCCGACCATCGGGCTCGAGCGGCTGCCACGCGGTGACGAGGAGCTCGTCGCCCTGCGGGCCCTCGAGGCGCACCTCGGCCGCACCGTGGACTACCTGATCCCGGCCGAGATCGGCGGAAGCAATGCCGTCGCGCCGTTTGTCACGGCCGCCCAGGCGGGCCTGCCCGTGATCGACGCCGACGGCATGGGCCGAGCCTTCCCCGAGCTCCAGCATTGCACGTTCACCATCTACGGCGTGCCCTGCACGCCCGCAGCCATCGTGGACATCCGACACCACACCGCCCTCTTCACGCGCGTCGACGACCCCGTCTCACTCGAGCGCCTCGCGCGCGCGCTCACCGTGCAGATGGGTGGCGCTGCCGGGTTTGCCTTCCCGGTGATGCGTGGCGCCGACATGAAGCGGACGGCGGTGCGCGGCACCTTGAGCTTGGCGGCCGCTGTCGGGGCGGCCGTGCGCGAGGCGCGCCGGCGCCACGCCGACCCCATCGCCGCATTGCTCCACGTCACCGGCGGCCAGGCGCTCTTCCATGGGAAATTGCACGACGTGGAGCGCCGATTCGAGGGCGGCTTCGCGCGCGGGCGGCTCACCCTGGAGGGCCTCGAGGAGAGCCGGGACGAGCGCCTCGAGATCGAACTGCAGAACGAGTACCTGATTGCCCGGCGTGGCGGCGAGGTCGTCGCTTCGGTGCCCGACCTCCTCTGCCTCGTGGATCGGCTCACCGCGGAGCCTGTAACCACCGAGATCGCGCGTTATGGATTGCGCGTTTTGGTGCTTGGGATCCCTGCGCCCCGCCTGCTGCGCACGCCCGAGGCCCTGCGCTTCGTCGGCCCTCGGGCGTTCGGCTATGACGTGGACTACCGGCCCCTGCCGGGCGTCTACGGCGCCGACCGCTGACGCGCGCCTCTCGTTATGGGTGTTTGTCGACGCCGAGCGCGGCGATGACGGGCAGCAGCATTCCGCCCCTCGGCAATCTGGGAACGTCGGTGCTACGCTCGGCGCCCGTGCGATCCCTCTTTGTCACAGTCCTCCTCGCTGCCATCGGCTGTAACTCGCCGGATCTTTCGCCGAAGGCTCCCGTGGCGAAGCAACCCGCGCCGGTCGCGGTGCAACCTGCCGCGGCGCAACCTGCTGCGGCGCAACCGGCCGCGGCGCAACCGGCCGCGGCGCAAAGGCTCTCCGCAGATACGCCGAGCAAGACGGCCGCCGGCCATACGTTCATCGCGCCGGCGGGCTGGTCGCTGCGCGAAAATGGCAATGCGAGGATCCTCGAAGCCCCCGAGGGCGGCTCGTGGATTGCGCTGGTCGACGTCCAGGCGAAGGACGCCGAGGCCGCGCTCGCCGAGGCGTGGACCGCGTATCGGCCGGATGCGAAATGGCCGCTCAGGTCGACCTGGCCCACGCCGAACAAAGATGGCTGGCAGGAACAGCGCACGTACACGTACCAGACCTCGCCGAACGAGCTTCGTACGGTCACCGCGCGGACGATGCGGCACGGCGATCAGTGGACCGTGCGGATCTCCGACATGGCGAATTCGGTCGCCGGGAAACGCGAGGCGCAGATCGCGCTGGTGCTCGACCAGCTCTTGCCGAAAGGCTACGTGCGCGAAACCTTCGCGGGGCGCAAAGCGCATAAGCTCGACGCCGCGCGGGTCGCCGAGCTCGAGGCGTTCATCACCCGTGCCCAGCAGACGCTCTCCGTCCCCGGCATTTCGATCGGCGTGGTGCAAGACGGCCAGGTCGTGTTCGCCGGCGGGTTCGGCGTCCGCGAGCTCGGGAAGCAGGCCTTGGTTGACGCGGACACGACGTACCTCATCGCGTCGAACACCAAGTCGCTCACCACGCTGATGCTCGGGAAGCTGGTCGACGAGGGCAAACTGAGCTGGGACACCCCGGTCACCACGCTCTTGCCGGCGTTCAAGCTCGGTGACCCCGACACGACGAGCAAGGTCCAGGTCAAGCACCTCTTGTGCGCGTGCACCGGGCTGCCGCGCCACGATCTCGAGTGGTTGCTCGGGCCCGCGGGCGCGACGCCGGCGCTCGCGCTCACGATCCTCGGCAGGATGCAGCCGACGAGCAAGTTCGGCGAGATGTACCAGTATTCGAACCCCATTGCCGCGGCGGCGGGGCTGGTCGGTGGCCACGTGGCCTTTCCCGAGCTCGAGCTCGGCGCCGCCTACGACAAGGTGATGGCGACGCGCGTATTCGGGCCGCTCGGCATGACGCGGACGACGTTCGACTTCGCGCGCGCGATGCGCGACAACTACGCGCGGCCGTACGCGTTCGACGTCGACGGCAAGATCGCGCCGGTCCCAATGGCGCAGAATTACCCGATCCGCGCGGTGCGCCCTGCCGGCGGGGCGTGGAGCACCGTCCGGGACCTCCTCAAATACGTGCAAATGGAGCTCGCCAAGGGCGTGCTGCCCGGCGGCAAGCGTTACGTCTCCGAGGCGATCCTGGCTGCGCGGCAGGCTCCGCAGGTCAAGACCGGTAAGGACTCGTGGTACGGAATGGGGCTCGACGTCGATACCTCGTCGGGAACGCCGATGGTGTTCCATGGCGGCCGGATGCGCGGCTACCGGAGCAACATGGTATGGCTGCCGGAGCACGGGGTCGGGGCGGTGATTCTCACGAACGCGGATTCTGGCAATGTGCTGATGGATGCATTCCCGCGCAAGCTGCTCGAGGTATTGTTCGATGGCAGGCCCGAGGCAGACGACACGGTCGTGGTCTCCGCGAAAGCGTCGCAGGAATGGATCGCGGCCTCGCGCAAGCTCCTGAGCATCCCGCCGGATCAGGGCGAGGTCGAAAAGCTCGCGTCGCGTTATCGCAACGATGTGCTCGGCGAGATCCGCGTGACGAAGACCGGCGACGGCGCGACGTTCGATTTCGGCGCGTGGAAAGCGCCGATTGCGTCGCGCAGGAACCCCGACGGGACGATCACGTTCGTCGTGACGGCGCCGAGCTGGTCGCCCGAGCTCGTCGCCTCCGCGCAGGCGGGGCGTAGAACTTTGAAGATTCGCGACGCGCAGCACGAGTACGTGTTCACGGAGAGCGACTGACGCGACCACAAGAACATCACCATCAAGCGGTCGAATACTAACAAGGAGCAACGCCAGTTGGACCGGTGGCGGAAAGCGCGTGCGGTAGCGGCGGACTACGGGCGCGACGAGGGCTGGTTTGCAGAATGGCGAGGAACCCGCGTCGCCGAGCTGACCGACGCCCGCTTGGAGGACATGTTCTGGGTGTCCTATCGATTCACGCTCCTCACGGATCAGCCCGAAATTGTCCAGGCGATCGAGTCGAACGGCCCGTGGCACGCTTGCGAGGTGAAGTTCCGGACACGCGTGACGGACCTGCCCGCTCCGTACGCATTCGCGAGCCATGCGCCAAAAAACGGCCGGTTGACGGTGCGCGCGCTCTACGTGGACGTCGACCTCACGCTGATGGAGCGGGTCTTTGTCTTGCTTCTTCGCATGGGGATATTGTAACAGTCCAGTCGCATTTCATTGCTACCATTGGAATAAACAAGAGCGACCGTCGCTTCATGGCGCGCTTGTGCGGTGGAACTCATCCGTGCTAATGTGAGTTCGGGGGAGCAAGCAGGAAACGATGCTACTTTCTCCCCCCACGAGCGCCGCAGATACGGTCGCTCCCCCTCATGGCGCACCGCCCCAGGGGCGTGTGCATGGTGCGAATTCGAACCTGTCGGAGCGCTCGTTCGACGCCGCGGCCTATCGGCGCAAGCTCGATGCGTTCAACCATTCATACAATTATCGGATGGACCTCGATGCGTTGTTCCGTGTCGTGCGCGAGACGAGCTTCACGGCCATGCTGGACGTCGGGTGCGGGACCGGCTTCATGGTGCGCGAGACGAGGAAGCGCCACCCTGCGTGCCGCGTCGAGGGCATCGACCGTTTCGACTTCGACGGTGAGGGGTGCTCGGTAGCCGACGTCTGTAGCGTCGATTTTTCCTGGCAACGGCGCTACGATCTCCTGACGATGGTTCACGCGGTCAACCACCTCGTCGATCCCAAGCGGGCCATCGAAAACCTGAATGCGCGCCTGGAACCCGGCGGGCACCTCCTGATCGCGAACCCGAACCCTGCTTTCGTGAAAATCATCCGTACGCTCAACGCTCACGGTTATCTGGAGACGCGCGGCGGCGACGATACCGTGATCGCTTACCTGGGGGCTGCGGAAATCGATCGCATCGTCAACCGGTACGGTCTTCATCGCGTGCTACATCGCGAATATGGAGAAGCCATCCGGTGCACGGTGCACGGTGTCGACCTGGTCATTCGGGAGCGTGAGCTGCTCTTGTACCGGAAACGCGGATGAAAGGGGACCTGCAATGCGTCCGTTGCGAGTTGGTATCGTTGGATGCGGGCGAAACGGTCTCGCGCATGCCGAGTGCTACCGCCGTGAGGGACGAACCGTGCTCGCGGCGGTCTGCGACACGAACGAGGCCCGCCGCGAGGAAGCGATCGCCCGGCTGGGGCATGAGCCCGCGGGTTATGCGCGGATCGAGGACATGCTCGCACGGGAGTCTCTCGACATCGTTTCCGTAAACACCGATGATGCGCGTCACGCAGCCCCGTTTCTCGCTGCCCTCTCGGCAGGCTGCCATGTGTTCGTGGAAAAGCCGCTGGCAGACCGTCTCGAAGATTTGGACGCCATGGTCGATGCCGCGTTGGCGCGACCTGCGCAAAGGACGCTCGTGGGGCAAATCCTCCGGTTCCACCCCTTCTTCCGCGAGGTCCACAGGCTCTGCTCCGATGGGACGCTGGGGCGGACCTTCTACCTGGAAGCGGACTACATCCACTACCTCGCCCAGGACACCTCCCACGAGCAATTCAACGCTGCATTGGGCACGAACTGGCATCGCGAGCACGAGCAACCTGCCATCGGAGGGGGGGTCCACGCGTTCGATCTGTGCCGCTGGCTCAGCCGCAGCAATGCCGTCGAGGTCATGAGCTACGAGAACAAGCTGGCGGTGCCGCAGATGCGCAATGCGGATTGCCAGGTGTTCCTCGCGCGGATGGCGGATGGATCCCTGTGCAAGGTGGCAAGCGCATATGGGCCGATCGGTCCTCGACCTCCCGTGAGCCATCTCAGCGTCTATGGCACGCGCGGAACGATCCGGAGCACGGACATGTGGCTGGGCCGAGGAGCCGATGCGGCACATACATCTCTCAAGGACCTGACCAGGACAGGGTACTCGTATGACCTCGAAGTCGAGCACTTCGTGACGTCCATTCTGGAGGGCGTTGCGACCGTCTGTGAGGCCGTGGATGGGGCCAATAGCGCCGCGGCCTGCATCATCGCCGTGCAATCCGCGAACACGGGCCGCGCGATGGCGGTGCCACAGTACACACGATAGTCCGTCCGTGGCGCCGTCCCAGGGTCGCCCCTCTCCCCTACGTTGCGCTTGACAATCGGAGCGGAGCCTGCGTTTCTGTCCTTTGGCTAGGCTCGGGCCCCAAAGGCCTTCGAGGCACTCATGCGCAGGCGACAAGCTCTTCAGATCGCAGCAGCCGCAGCGTCGCTCCCGTGGACGGGGTGCGGTGGCAGTTCTCCGAATCCCGCGACGGGGCAAACGACCTCCCCGACAGCGGCTTCTGGCAAGAGCACCGCGCCAGCCTCAGAGCCGACCGCGCAGCCGAGCGCGACCACGGCGCCCGTCGAAGCGCCCCCGGAGCCCGCCACGAATACAACGCCGGAGCCCGCGGCGAAGCCGCCCGAGCCATCGTATGCGAGGGTGCTCTGCAGGGTGGGGAAGAACCACGGTCACGTCTTCGTGGTGACGCTGGCCGACGTCCTGGCCGGCGCGGAAAAAACCTATCAAATCGCCGGGACGGCGAAGCATCCGCACGAGGTGACGCTCACGGCGGACGATATGAAGACCCTTTTGCGGGGGGAGCTTCTGCGCGCCAAGAGCACCCAGGGCCTCACGCATACGCACCGCGTGCACGTGCGGTGCGCGCCCGCGGAGGATCCGCCGGAATGGGTGACCGCCTGCGCGGCCGAGTTCAGCGGGAAAGACGAGCACGAGGTCGTGATCACCGCCGCCGACATGGCCGCGGGCTCGGACAAGACCTACGACGTTCAAGGTCTCGCCGGGCACGCGCATACGCTGACCCTGACCGCAGCGGATTTTCAGAAGCTGAAGAAAGAAGGGGCGATCTCGATTCAGACCTCCAGGCTGGAGGAGGATGCCCACATGCACGTGGTGATCATCCGGTATCCGCCTCGGAAACGGGCGTAGAAGGCCGCGAATACGCCTGCGAAAGCGCGTTGAGATCGCGGTTTTCCAGTATGCGCCCGTCCGCGCCGTGCCTGGCCACCTGGAGCATTGCCCGCCCCACGTCTTCGGTGGTGATCACGTACTTCGGGGCCATGAGGCGCAACACGGGGAAAAACGGCCCCATGATGACGTAACCGACGCGATAGAGCCTCGTCTTGGAGACGATGCCGTGACGCGGCTGGATGTACCCCGGTCGGAACATGTAGCTCGCCTTGAAGGGCAATCGCAGCAGCGCATTCTCGGTCTTGCCCTTCACCCTGGCCCACATCCAAGGACCACGCTCGGTGCTGTCGGTGCCCGCGCCGGAGACATAGATGAACGTCAACCCGGGGTTTTTCCGGACGAGCGTCTCCGCCGCCGCCATGGTGAAATCGTACGTGATGTGGTGATAGTCGGCCTCCTTCATGCCCGACGCGGAGACCCCCAGGCAGAAGAAGCACGCGTCATATCCGGCGAGCTGGCTCTCGATGGCGGAGAAATCCGTGAAATCGTCATGGATGATCTCGCGCAGCTTTTCGTACCGCTGCCCCGTCGCACTGCGCACCACCGCGAGAACGCTCTCCACCCCGGGATCGAGCAGACACTCACGCAGCGCACCCAGCCCGACCATCCCCGTCGCACCGAAGAGAAGGACTTTCATATCTGTTGCCCTCGAACTATCGTGTCTTGTCGCGCGGCTTGCGCGGTCGGCTCGCCGGTGTTTTCTTGCCGGCCTCCTGCAACGGCATGCACATCACGCGCACCGCGATGTGCATGCTTTCGATGAATGCCTCGCGCGTCGCGGAGCCGTGCTTCAGGCCGCGCGCCGTGGCATACAGCGTCTCCGCGAGTTTTTGCCCGGTGATCCCCGCGGGCTTGTAGACGGCCAGAAGCCCGGCGGCGCGCAAGGCCTTGGCCACGGCCTCGACGAATTGCGCTTCATGCTCGCCGACCATGGGCCCGACGAGCTCCTTCGCGGCCGCTGCGAGGTCCGTGGCGTCGGGCCCGAGCGCGCCGACGAACCGGCCGACCCACACGTCGAACGCCGCGACCAGCCTCTTTTCCAGAGGCATCTCCGCGTCCGTGAGGACCGCCGTCGCGCCGGCGAGCGCGGTGACGAGGAGGTATTCCACCGACGCGCGAAACAGATCTTCCTTGGTGGCGAAATGCAGGTAGAGCCCCTGACGCGAGATAGCCGCGGCGCGCGCCACCTCGTCCATCGACGCCTTGCGGAAGCCGAATCGCGTGAACACCGTGAGCGCCGCATCCATCAGCTTGCGGCGGCGCGGGTCCTCCACGTACCTGTCGCTGGGGCTCGTCTCGTTCACGGTCTGGCAAAGTTGACAACTGTTGATAACTTTGTCAACCGGACTTGACAGTAACGACTTGAACTGTAAACATCGTCGCGTGCGATCGCCCGATCCCCCGCCGGACCCCGCGGCGAGCCGCTCGCTCCGCAACATGAGGATCGCCGCCGTGGCCGCGGTGGCCGTCGGGCTGGTCGTGGCGCAGCGCCTGGGCCTGTTCGAGGTCTTCAGCGAGCCTGCGCGTATCAAGCAGGCGCTCGTGGAGCTCGGGCCATGGGGGTATGCCGCGTTCGTGGCTGCGTACGCCGCGCTCCAGCCGTTCGGCGTGCCGGGCACGATCTTCATCCTCGCGGCGCCGCTCATCTGGCCGTGGCCGGTGGCATTCGCGCTCTCCATGGCCGGCACCATGGCGGCGAGCGTGGTGGGCTTTTCGTTCGCGCGCTTCGTCGCGCGCGATTGGGTCTCGAAGCTCGTACCCGCGCGCTTCCGCGCCTACGAAGAGGCCCTCGAGAAGCGGGCGTTCTTCACCGTGTTCATGCTCCGCTTCATCTTCTGGATGCCGCCCATGCTCCACGTATTCTTCGGCATCTCCCAGGTGCGCTTCCAGACGCATTTCTGGGGCTCGCTGGCCGGGTACTTCCTGCCCCTCCTCGGGACCGCCTATTTCGGCGAGAAGGTCTTCGACGCGATGCGCGAAGCGCCTGCCTGGGTGTGGATCGGCCTGGGCGCCGTGTTCATCACCGTCGTCGTCCTTTTCTGGCGCTTCACCCGTCGCTCCCTCCAAAAGGTCATTCCCTCCTGAGGTTGCGGCCGCTCGGGCGGAGCATCGTAGCCGCGGCGCCGGGCGTATCCGGATGGCTTGGTGCGACTTGTGCTTACAAACACGCGGAGCCCTCAGCCTCACCCAGCGCCGCCGCCGACCGCTCGCTCGTCGCAGCAGATTTCATGGAGATGCAGAGTCCCTCCCCGTACACGATCACGGAGACCCTTTTCGAGGGTCGGGGGACCCTCGTGCTCCGTGCCATCCGAGAAAGTGATGGCCGCCGGGTGATCCTCAAGGCGCTCGATCCAAAGCGCAGCCGCCCGCAGGACATCGAACGATTGAAACACGAGCAAGCGCTGGGCGAAGCGCTCGACCTCCCGACCGTCATCAGGCCGCTCGCCCTCGACACGTATCACGGGCAGCCGGCGCTCGTTCTCGAGGATACGGCGGGCACGCCCCTCGACCGCTTGCTCGGGGCGCCGATGGAGACAACGCGATTTCTGCGGCTCGCGATTCGCATCACGACCGCGGTCGCGGACATTCACCGGCATGGCGTCGTCCACAAGGACATCAAGCCCCAGAACATCATCGTCCATCCCGCGACGGGCGAGGCGAAGCTCACCGATTTCGGGATCGCGTCCCGACTTCCCCGCGAGCACACGTCGCCTCAGAGCCCGGAGCAAATCGAGGGCTCGCTGCCGTACATGTCGCCGGAGCAGACGGGGCGAATGAACCGGGCCGTCGACTCCCGCACCGACCTCTATTCGCTCGGCGTCACGTTCTACGAAATGCTCACGGGCAGGGTCCCGTTCGAGGCGCGAGATCCGCTCGAATGGATTCATTTCCACCTGGCGCGTGTCGCCCCATCCCCCTCCGAGATCGTCCCCGAGGTGCCCGAGGCCATTGCGCGCATCGTCATGCATCTCCTGGCCAAGATGGCCTGCGACCGCTACCAGACCGCGCGGGGCGTGCTCCACGACCTGGAGACGTGCCTCGCGCAATGGAGCGAGAGCGGGCGTATCGAGCCGTTCCCCCCGGGCGCGCTCGACGTGCCAGACCGCCTCCAGATATCGCAGAAGCTTCACGGGAGGGAGGCGGAGATCGCCCTCCTCTGCGACGCGTTCGAGCGTGTCGTGACCACGGGAATGCCGGAGCTCGTGCTCGTTGCCGGGGAGCCGGGAGTCGGGAAATCCGCGCTCGTCCACAAGCTCCACGAGCCTGTCGTCCGGGAACGGGCCTTCTTCGTTTCGGGCAAGTTCGATCTGATCAACAGCGATATCCCGTATTCGACGATCGTCCAGGCGTTCCAGGAGCTCGTGCTCGAGATCCTGGCCGAGAGCGAGGAGCGGATCGCGGCATGGAAGCAGCGGCTCGCGGCGGCCCTCGGGATCAATGGGAAGCTCATCGTCGACGTGATCCCGCCGATCGAGCACGTCCTCGGCGCGCAACCCTCGGTCCCTGCGCTGCCGCCGGGCGAGGCGCGGAATCGATTCCACATCGTGTTCCGGCAATTCATCGGGGTCTTCGCGCAGAGGGAGCACCCGCTCGTGCTCTTCGTCGACGACATGCAATGGGCCGATTCGGCCAGCCTCGCGCTCCTCCAGGACCTTCTGACCGATCCCGAGATGCACAGCCTCCTCGTCGTCGGCGCATACCGCCATAGCGAGGTGCCTCCCACCCATCCCATGATGCTGGCGATGAACGAGGTGCGGAAATCGGCCGTGCGTGTCTCCGACATCGTGCTCGGCCCGCTTCAAAAACGTCAGCTCGCGGCGTTCCTCAGCGACACCCTCCGCTGCTCCGTGGAGGAGGCCGAGCCGCTATCGGAGCTCGTGCACGAGAAGACGGCCGGCAATCCATTCTTCGTCATCCAGTTCCTGTCCGCGCTGTACGAGGAGCGCCTCATCGAATTCGACGAGCGCGCGGTGGCCTTTCGGTGGGATGTGGCCAGGATCCGCGAGAAAAGCTTCACCGACAACGTGGTCGACCTGATGGTCGACAAGCTGAAGCGGCTCCCAGCGCAGACCCAGGACGTGCTGACCCACGTCTCGTGCCTCGGCAACCGCGCGGAGGCCGCCACGCTCGCGATGATTCGCGGCGATTCCGAGGACGAGGTGCACGTGGCGCTCTGGGAGGCCGTCCGCGTGGGGCTCATCCTCCGCCTGGGCGATTCCTACCGTTTCGTCCACGACCGCATTCAGGAAGCGGCCTATTCGCTCGTCTCGGCGGAGCTCCGCGCGGAGGTGCATCTGCGGATCGGCCGGCTCTTTCTGGCCAACTTGCCCGAGGAGACCATCGAGGAGCAGATCTTCGATGTCGTGAGCCAGCTGAACCGCGGGGCGGAGCTCATCACCGATGCGCGCGAGAAGGAATCACTCCGAAGGCTCAATTTTCTGGCGGGAACGAAGGCCAAGGCCACGGTCGCCCATGCGTCGGCGCGCAACTACCTGGCCCATGCGACGGCGCTCCTGCCCAAGGACGCCTGGAGCGCGCTCTACGACGAGACGCTCGCGCTCTATCTGGAGCGGTCCGAATGCGAGTACCTCGTCGGCAACTTCGAAACGGCGGACGCGCTCTTCCATCTGATTCTCGTGCATGCTCGCTCCCATCTCGACCGCGCCGCGGCGATTGGCCTGCGAATGCGATTGTACCAGGTTTCCGGGAGATACGGCGATGGGTTGACCGTCGCGCTCGAAGCGCTGCGCCTCTTCGAGGTGACGCTCCCCGATTCGGACGAGTCGCTGAAAGCCGCGACGGAGGCGGAGGTCGAGGTGATCCGGACGCACCTGCGTGGTCGTCGCGTCGCCGACATCCTCGACGCGCCCGTGGCCACCGATCCCGACGCGCGGACGACCATCGGCCTGCTCGTCGAGGCGGCGCCCTGCGCGTACATCGCGCGGCCGAAGCTCTTTCCCCTGCTCGCCCTCAAGGCGGTGAGCTTGTCCCTGCAGTACGGCAACACCCAGCCGTCCTGCTTCGCGTACAGCATCTATGGCATGATGCTGGTGTCGGCCTTTGGCGATATCCCTCTCGGCTACGCATTCTCCGAGATGTCGCTGCGGCTGAACGAGAAGTTTCACGACCCCCGATTGAAGGGGACGCTCCTCCACCTCCACGGCAACCACATCAATTTTTGGCGGAGACCCTTCGTCACCGGCATCCCCATCCTCGAGCGGGCCTTTCAGGCGTGCCTGGAGGTGGGCGATCTCGTTTATGCCGGCTTCCTCGCCTTCGAGACCGTCTGGCAGTCCGTCGAGAAGGGCGATCCGCTCGACGAGGTGCTCCAGGTATCGAGAAAATATGCCGCGTTCGCCAGGCAGAGCCATAACGTTCCGGTCTGCGAGACCATCCGGCTCGAGCGGCAATTCGTGGCTTGCCTGAAGGGCGCGACGCAGGGGCCGACGAGCTTCGACGATGCTGCGTTCCACGAGGACGCGTGCCTCGCGGCGATCACCCGGGCGACGTTCGGCTGCGGCATCGTCTTCCACGACATCATGAAGCAGATCACGGCGTTCCTTTACGGGCGTCACGCCGAAGCGCTCTCGTTCGCAGCCCGCGCGGCGACGAACCTCGGCGCCGCGAGGGCCATGCCGATCGAGGCCACCCACCATTTCTTCCACGCGCTCACGATGGTGCAGCTCCTCCCGGATGCTCCCGCCGGCGAGCAGGGCGAGCTCGCTCGGCGCATCGCGGACGTGCAGCAGAAGCTCGCGCTCTGGGCGGAGAACTGCCCCGAGAATTATTTCAATCGATACGCTCTTGTCTCGGCCGAGGTCGCTCGCGTCGAGGGACGCGACCTCGACGCCATGCGCCTCTACGAGCAGGCCATCCGGTCCGCGCGTGAGAATGGCTTCGTCCATAACGAAGGGCTCGCCTACGAGCTCTCGTCGAGGTTTTACCGGGCGCGGGGCTTCGAGCAGGTGGCCGAAACGTATCTCCGCGACGCCCGCGCCTGCTACGTGCGCTGGGGCGCCGATGGCAAGGTGAGGCAGATCGACGAGCAACATCCGCGTCTCGAGGAGCACAGGCCGCTCACGCCGACCGCCACCTTCGCGCTACGCACCGAGCAGCTCGATCTGCTTTCCGTCGTCAAGGCCTCCCAGACCATTTCGAGCGAAATCCTCCTCGACGAGCTGGCCAGCACCCTCCTCCGGGTCGTCCTCGAAGAGGGCGGCGCCACGAAGAGTTACCTGCTTCTCCTGCGAAATGGCGACCTCTCGATGGAAGCCGAGGCACGCCTCGAAGCGAAAGGGGTGGTGACGCGCCTCCTCCCGTCGCTTTCGATTTCGTCGTCCCCCCTCGTCCCGGCCATGATCGTGAGATATGCGCAGCGGACGCAAGAGCGGGTGCTCCTCGACGACGCGAGGGCGAGCAAGTTCGCCGCGGACCCGTACGTCACCCGTGAGCGGCCCAAGTCGGTCCTGTGCATGCCCATTTTGCGGCAGGCCAACGTGGTCGGGCTGCTCTATCTCGAGAACAACCTGCTCATCGGCGCGTTCACGCCTGATCGGCTCGTCGCGCTCTCGCTCCTCGCGGTCCAGGCAGCCATTTCCCTGCAAAATGCGCGGCTCCTGTCCGACGCGCAGGGGGCGCGGGCCGCGGCCGAGGAGGCGGAGCGGCGCTCGGCGTTCCTGGCCGAGGCCGGGGAGCTGCTTGCGGGATCGCTCGATTACGAAGATACACTCGCGCGCCTCGGGGAGCTGTGCGTGCGATCCATGGCCGACTGGTGCGTGATCGATACCGTGGAGGGTCAGGAGATCCGGCGCATCGCCGGGGTGCACAAGGACCCCGCGAACGCGCCGCTGCTCGAGGAGCTCCAGCGGCAATATCCGCCCCACGAGGGGTCGGCCCATCCGGCAGCCAAGGCCCTTGCCACGGGGGAGCCGGTCCTGATCTCCGAGCTCTCGGACGCTCGCCTCCAAGACAACACCGAGGACGAAGCGCATGCGAGAATCATCCGCGCGCTCGGAATCCGATCGATGCTCGCCGTGCCTCTCCTTTCGCGCGGACAAACGCTGGGGGTGCTCTCGCTCGTCTCCGGTGCGTCGGGCCGCACCTATGGGAGCGCCGACCTCGAGCTGGCGAAGGAAGTCGCGCGCCGGGCCGCGACCGCCATCGACAATGCGCGGCTCTATCGGGCGACCCAGGAGGCCATTCACGCACGCGACGAGTTCCTGTCCATGGCGTCGCACGAGCTCAACACGCCGCTCACGTCGCTGATGCTCTCGCTACAATCGATGGGCCGCGCCAGCCAGTCGGGCTCCTCCAGCGATCCGCAGAGCATGACCAAGCTGGCCGAGCGCGCCTTGCGGCAAGGCGCGCGCCTGCGCCGGCTCAATGATGATCTGTTGAGCGTCGCGCGGGTCCACACGGGTCAGCTCCCGCTCGAGCTCGCCATCGTCGACCTCAGGGCCCTCGTCCGCGACGTGGTCGAGCAGTTCAAACTTCAGCTCTCACAGGCCCGGTGCTCGACCTCGATCCGGGACCACGTTCCGGTCGTGGGAAACTGGGATCCTGCCCGGATCGAGCAGATCGTCGTCAATCTGCTCTCGAACGCCGCCAAATTCGGGGCCGGCAAACCCATCGAGATCTTCATCGACCAGGAGGACGGGATCGCGCGGCTCGCGATCAAGGATCACGGAATCGGTATCGCCCCGGAGCAGCAGGGCCGCATCTTCGAGCGCTTCGTGCGCGCCGTGCCCAGCAAGTCTTATGGCGGGCTCGGGCTTGGTCTTTACCTCAGCCGCAAGCTCGCCGAGGCGCACGGCGGCTCGATCCGTGTCCAGAGTGCGCCTTCCGCCGGAGCGACGTTCATCGTCGAGTTACCTGTTGCCGGGCCCCCCATCGCCACCGGGCGAGGCGAGGGGTAGGACGAGCGGGAAGTGAAGGCATGCCCGTTGCATTGGGTGTGCTCCACCGATGAGGGACATCATCATGCTTGCAAAGACGAACCTTATTCTTGTCTGCGCCTTTGCCACGGCCGGCGCGCTCTTGCTCGGCTGCGGCTCCGACAACACCCCTCGAATCGACGGGACCGGCGGCAACGGCGGAGGCGGCTCTGGCGGAGCGGGTGGCGCCGGTGGCGCGGGTGGCACAGGTGGCACAGGGGGAACGGGCGGCTCCACGCCCGGCTGGGCGCTACCTGCGTGCGAATCGGTGAGCGGGACGTCCGCCGTGACCTTTACGTTCGACGAAGGAGCGACCCTCGCAGAGACGCCGGGGCAGCTCCAGGGAATCGGATACACCTACGGGCTCGCGGCGCTCGATGTACCGAACACGCTGCTCGCCGAGCACAAGGGGAAGGTGTTGCGCTCCGAGGACGCCGGCTGCACCTGGAGCGAGGTGGGAACACTTTCCGGGAGCAATTTCAGGCTCACGGCCGCGGCGGGAGGGCTCGCGTACGCATGGGCCGAGAATGGCGACGGGTTCTATCGAATCGATGAAAGTGGTCCCCACGGCTTTTCGACGCCCGCACCGAACATCGTCGGCCTGGGCGTCGACCCCGGCGACGGCAAGCACCTGCGCCTGGGCGACGCGAGTGGCAGCCTGCACGAATCGCACGACGGCGGCGAGACGTGGTCGAAGCTGGGCACGCCTCCTGCCTCGGGAAGCATCCTCGGGTATCGCTTCGCCTTCGACCCCAAGAACATCGACCACGTGCTCTGGGGCCAGTCCGTGGACGGCGGCTCCGTCTCGTTCGACGGCGGCGCGACGTGGTCCAAGAGCGAGGGCCTCGGCGCGAATGGCGCAAACGTGTTTTCCCTCGCCGTGTCGCCCGTGGACGGGGACGTCGTCTGGGCCGAGGGGCTGGAGATGGGCCCGGATATCCGCCACATCTATCGATCGAACGACGGTGGCAAGAGCTTCGACGTGGTCGTCACCGAGTCGGCAGACGTCAACCTCATCAATGGCAACCTGCTCGCGCCGCACGCGGCCGACGTGAACGTGCTCTACTTCGTGTTCGGCATGGAGTACCAGGACTACGGGACAGACCTTTTCCGTTACGACCACGCCACCGGCAAGGTCACGAAGACGCACAATGCGAACGACGATGTATCGGCCATCGTCGCCTCTCCCGCGGACCCGAAGCTGCTTTATCTGGGGCTGACGGTCGAGAACGGCGGCGGCCCCTGAATCAAGTGCTCGTGTCGGTCGGATGCTCCGCCTGGAAAATCCCGCCGCAGTCGCACTGTCGTCGCGTTCGACGCATCGCTGCTGGGAATTGATGAACCGCTGCAAGCTGTGATACTGGCTCGAAGGCATCCGATCGGAGGTATGCCATGCGAGCTCCGCCTCCAGCGCAGAATGCTCGGCGCTGGACCATCCACGAGATCATCGACGCCGCCGTCCTCGTCGCCTTGACGGCCGCTGGATTTCTTCATCCCGAGAGCCCGGGGACCTGGTTTTCGAGCCTCGCCTTTTCCGTGGCCGCCCTCGTGGTGCCCGTGCTGTCGGGCGCGGCGATCGTGACATGGCTCTCGCGCCGCCTCGGGGCGCGGATTCAGGGGCCACGCATCAAGCCGGCGCCCATGGCGCGGGAAGCCTTCGAGACGGCGCGCGCCATGTACGTCGCCGCCTGCCTCATGGCCTGGCCCCTCACGGCGTGGCGATTGGGGCATCCGACAGGGCTCGTCTGGGACCTCGACGCGCACGGCGTGAGCGTGACCCGGGTCCTCGTGCAGACCTTCCTCGGCGTCGTCGTGATCGACGCGTGGCTCTACTGGAAGCACCGGCTCTTGCACACGCGGCTCTTGTTCGGATTCCACAAATCCCACCACGTCTTCCGTGATCCCACCGCCTTCGCCGGGTTCGCGGTGGCCCCGGTCGAGGCGCTGCTCACGTTCTGGCCGATTCTTTTCCTGTGCATCCCCGAGGCGCTGCACTGGGCGCCGCTCTATTTCGGGCTGGTCGTGGGATTCGTGAACCTCAACTTCTATCTCCACTGCGGCGTGACCCTGTCGTGGGTCGAGAGGACGTTGCCGCGGATCTTCCTCAACACCTCGGCCTTCCACAACGTGCACCACGCCCGGGCGAACACGCATTTCGGCGAGGCGCTCTACCTGTGGGACGTCCTTTGCGGCACCCGTATCACGGGACAAACCTCCGAGGAAGCGACCGCGGAATCCGCGCCAGGCTGACGACTCATCCCGCAGGTCGAAACGGGAACTCCAGCGTGAACGTCGCCCCATGGCCCGGGCCCTCGCTCTCCGCGGCGAGGGTCCCGCCCATGGCGCGGGCCACGAGCGCCGAGGAATGCAGCCCGAAGCCGTGGCCGCCTTTCCGCGTCGTGAATCCGTGCTGGAAGATCTTCGTGAGCAGCGCGGAATCAATCCCCACGCCATTGTCGATGATCTGAATGCGCACCCGGTCCTCCGCCGGTCGCGCGAGCCGTACCGCGAGGCGCTTGCCCTCTCCCTCCCGCTCGTCGAGCGCCCATTTCGCATTGGCGAGGAGGTTCAGGACGATCTGCAGCACCTTGTGCTTGTCGCAGAGCACCCGCGGCAGAGGCGAAAGTGCGCGCTCGACGACCGCCCCGGCGGCCGTTCGCCATCGAGATGCGGAGCGCGTCGTCGAGGACCACCGCGAGATCCACCGGCTCATCGAGGTTCGTCACGGTGGCATAACTCTGCTGGAAATCGACGACCGCGCGGATGTGCGCCACGTGCTCCTCGAGCCCGCCCACCAGGGCGAGCAGATCCGCCCGCTCGGCGGCGAGGCTCTGGCCCAGCTTGCCGAAATACTCTGGCAGCCTGCGTCCGCGCTCGTCTGTCGAGAAAAACCTGGCCAGATCCGCCTTTTGCGCCTCCAGCATCTCGGCCGCTTTGAGGATGGGCTCGACGCGGAGCGCCCGCAGCCGCTCCGCGAGCATCGCGCTTCCGGTGTTCACGTGGTTCAGCACGTTGCCCACGTTGTGCAGCACGTTCGAGGCGATCTCCGTCATGCCCGCTTGCCGCGCGAGCGCGAGCGAGCGCTGCTGCGCCTCCCGGAGCTCCGCGGTGCGCTCCTCCACCCGCCGCTCGAGCTCCTCGTTGGAACGCCGGAGCGCCTCTTCCTGCCGCTCGAGCTCGGTGTTTGCCCGAAGGAGTTTTTCGCGTTGCGACTCGAGCTCCTGGTTCGCGCGAGCGAGCTTTTCGCGCTCCGCCACGAGCTCGGTGTTCGCGGTCGAGAGCTCCGCGGTGCGCTCCTCCACTCGATGCTCGAGCTCGTCGCGCGCCACGCGTAATGCACCCTCGCTCCGCGCGAGGTCCTTCATGGATGCGTCGAAGGGCACGAGGATGCGCCGAAAAACGAAGACGCCGAGCAAGAGCATCAAGGCCACGGTCCCCACCGGCAGCGCCCGTTGCGCACGCCCGAGCCAGATCAGATCGGGCCCGGCGCGCCGGTCGAGGTCCGCGTCGAGGGCGACGAGCGCCTCATCGAGCCGCTGCGACGCGGCCTGGAATCGTTCGATGTCGGGGTTGTTCCGGAGCGACTGGTTGTCCGAGCGGAGCACGCGCACGGCGCTCGTTCGCACCTCGGCCCAGAGGGGCTCCGCGGCGGCGAGGTGCTCTTTCGTCGCAAGCTCGTCGTCGGAGAGGAGCGAGAGCGAGACCTCCGCGCCGCCGATATGCGCCTTTCCCCCGTGCTGGAGCGCCACGAGGTTCTGCGAGACCTGCGTCTCGAGCGCTTTGGCCAGCTTGCGCTGCCGGAGCAAGAGGTCCCAATCGGACGTGGAGAGCCCCACGACGGCGAGGTACGTGGTGCTCTCGTATCGATCCAGGAGATCCTGTGTGGCTTCAGAGGCCGAGAGCAAGAGGCGACGTTGCTCGGTGCGGAGGCCGATCTCGCGCACCGCCAAGAGCGAGGCGAGCTGCAAGGCCACGCTCGCGGCGAGCAGCACCACGAAGGGCTGGACGAGGCCGCGCATGCCCGCGCGAGGTGGCGGCGCGCTCATCGGATCGCGACGACCTCCGCCTTTTCGGCAGCGCGCATCATGGAGCGGTGCGCATCGTAATGGGCGTCCTCGATCGGGGCGAACCGTTCGATGAACGCCGCGTCGAGCAGCCGCTTCCCGTCCGGATCCTCGTGCATGCCGAGGAGCGTCTTCCGGAGCGCGGCGCGGAGCTCTGCCGGTAAATCGGGCGAGGCGACGACGGGGCTCACGGTCATGGGACCGATGCTCTCGAGGACCCGCACCTCGCCCGCGCGGCCGCGGCGCTTTTCGCGATCGTAATCGAGCACCAGGCTGTCCACCCAGCTCGCGTCCGCCTCGCCCGCGGCCACCATGCGGATCGACTCCTCGTGCGAGCCGGAGCGCACGACCTTGCCGAAGAAGCCGCGCGCGAAGCCGCGCTCCATCAGGTGGTGGCGGGGCGCGTTGTACCCGGTGTGCGACCGCTCGTCATTGTACACGAGGGTGCGGCCCCGGAGATCCTCCAGCGAATGGTACGGGCTATCGTTCCGCACCACGAGATCCGCGAAGTAGACGGGCTGGCCCCCATAACGAGGGTATTTCATGATGGGCCCGCCGAGGAGCTCGGCGCGCGGGGTGGGCAGGTCGCGCAGCACGGTATAGGGCAATCCGCAGATGAAGCCGAGCTCCACGGCGCCCGTCTCCAGCATGCTGTTGATCGTGCTGTAGGCGAGGCCCGTCGTGACCTCGATCGTGATCCCGGTTTTCCGGGCCAGGTGATGCGCGATGCTCTCGTAGAGATTGATGCCCGACTCCGACACGAACGCCCCGCTCATCACCATGTGCACGGGGCGCGCGGCCACCGCGGGCGCCGCGCCGGGCACGATATCGGGGCGTTCGGATACGGGCTCGTCCATGGGCCCCGTCAAAACGACGGAGAGCGTCGTGGCCGGGACGATGCCTCCCAAAAAGCTCCACATTCCCAGTGATTTCAGCCACCCACGCATACGACGTCCCCCCCGCTGACAGCCTGCTAACGGCGCCCCATCGCGAATGCGATGCCGCTCTGCAGCGTTCGCTGCGTCGATAGCCCGGAAAAACTCTCACCCAGGGCCACCAAGGTCTGCGCCACTTCGGGCCGGATCCCCGTGAGCATGACCTCCGCGCCGAGCAGGCGCGCGCTCTGCGCGATACGCACGATCTCGTCGGCGGTCACGGGCGTGACGCGCGGCACACCGGTCACGTCGAGAATGGCCGTGCGCGCCCTGCGCGCCATGATGCCCTGCAGGAGCGTCTCCTGCGCGTGCCGCATCCGCAAGGGCTCGAGCTCGCCCACGAGGGGCATCACCACGATATCGTCGGTGATGGGAATGAGCGGCGTGGAGATCGAAAGCAGCGTCTCGGCCTGCGCGCGCAAGGCGTCCTCCCGCGCCCGCTGCTGCTTGATCGCCTCGTCGCGTTGCCGCTCCTCGGTGACGTCGCGCAGGAGCACGAGCGCGTCCTCGGCGTCGAGGCCCGCGACGCGCGCCTCGAAATGGCGTGCGCCGCCCTCCTGTTCGCGCCGGAGCTCGAAGATCTGCGCGCTGCCTGTGTCGATGGCGAGCCCCACGTGGTCGGCCATCTGCGCGCCGAGCTCCTCCCCGAGCACCGCGGAAATGGGCTCATCCGTACGAAACACGAGCGTGGACGCGACGGCTCCGCGCGCGGGCTTGAAATCGCGACACGTTCCGTCCCGCGTGACGACGAGCAACGCATCGGGCAGTGCTGTGAGGATCCCTCGGTTTTTCGCCTCGCTCCGCCGGAGATCGGCCTCGGCGTGGGCAGAACGATCGGCCTGGTTCCATTTCTCGGTGAGCGCGCAGGCGATCTGGCGAACCTCCACTGGATCGAAGGGCTTTTTCAAGATCAAGAAGCGATCGGTCACCCCGAGCTTCGCGGTGATGTCGGCCCAGGAATGGTCCGAATAAGCCGAGCAAATGACGGCTTGCAGGGTCGGATCCTCGGCCCAGAGGTGCGTCAGCGTCTCCAGCCCGTCCCATCCCGGGGGCATACGCATATCGACGAACGCGAGCGCATAGGGGGCGGCGACGTCGCGGGCTTTCCGGACCTTCTCCAGCGCCTCGGCGCCTTGCGACGCGAAGCTGAGCTCGAACCCCAGCACGGGCGACGCGGCCGTGTGCCCCCCGAAGATCGACGCCTCCATGGCATCGAGATCGTATGTGTACATACGATGTTTGAGTATCTCCTGAAAGTCGCGGTGAATGGAGTCGCTGTCGTCCACGACCAGGATGCGTCGGTTCTTTGACAAGGTCGCGTCCATACTTGTTTTCCCAACGTCACACGGAAACGAGCGCGCGTCCATCGGGACGAATGCTGGAAACTTGCGCAAAGAGGGCGCTTCCACCCGCTGCGCTTGATTCAACGGGGACGTTTCGGCGCTCCACCGGAGCACATTCTCGCCGATGTCTGCAATTGCATAACGGTATTCGATCTGTCGCGACTGCCGTCAGTGGCCTCCATGTCTTCGGCCCGTCGCACCACCCGTGACGTCCGTGATGGAGGTTGAGGCGCGCGCGCGTATCGTAACGCCCGTGGTCCCGACATCCTACGAGCCGATCGTCCTCGCGCCCGAGCAAGAGGAGACCCACACGCTCCACACGTCCTTTCACGACGCGGCCGAGACCCAGCGCAAATGCCAGTGGGTCACGCGCAAGAGCGACGGGACAAACGACGGACCGGTGCGCTGGTACCACCCGAACGGCGCGCTCTGGCAGGCCGGCGTCTCAATCGGCGAGCCGATCGGGACGTGGCACACGTTCCGGGAAGACGGCTCGTTGATGCTCGAGGAGGTCGCACAAGGTGACGGCGTCTGGCTCGTGACGGTCTTCGAGCACGGCAAACCCGTTCGGAAAGGCAAACGCTCGCGGAACGCCAAGGGCGAGCAGGTGTTCGAGGGCTACTGGACGATCTTCACGAACGGCGTGCTGACGCACGAGGAGCGCTGTCCACGCGGCGACGCTTGGGGCAGCTCTCTGAACACAACGCGGCCGATGCCCGATGCCATGCGCGCGGCGCTCCTCGCGACCGACGTGCCCGCCGCGCTCGCCGCGCTCCGTCGCACGCTCCCGTCGCCGAACGCGCGCGACGTGCTGTGGAACGGCGCCGACGGCCTGCTCGACGAGGGTTTTACGATGAGCCCCGAGGCCGCCATCGCGCTCGCGTTCGATCCGCAGGCCTGGGGCCACGACCCGGAGCCGAAGCGCGCGCTCCGCTACGTGCGGTCGATCGCGAAGGAGGCGCTCCCGCTGGTGATTATGCGCGCGGAGGAGAGCCCGCCGCACCAGCCCGACGTGACGCTCGCGTGCGCGTTCCTCCTGCCGCGCCTCCTCGAGGCCACAGGTGCTCCACTCGATGCGCGCTGGGACGCGCTTCTGACCCAGGCGATGACGATCGCATCCAGCCAACCGATCGTCACGATCCTCGGCGAGACGCTGCTCACGCTGACGCCCGAGCGGCGCGAGGCGCTCCTCCTCGCGATGCCCACGATCAACTGGACGTTCGCGCGTTTCGTGCCCACGTCCAAGATCCTCGGGCTCGCGCTCGACGATCTTGCAAAGCGTTTTCCCGACGATCGCGGCCGCGATCACTGGAACGAACGCGTGATGCAGGAGGCGCTGATCGCCTCGGGCCCCGCCGCGGTCGCGCCGCTCGTCGCGTGGCTCGAAGGACCGGGCAAACAGGCGGCGTGGCGCGGCGTGGCGCTACGCGCGCTTGGCGCGCTGGGCGATCCGAGCGTGGCCAAGGTGCTCCTCGCGCATGCCGACGACCGCCACGAGATCACGCGCGACGCCGCGCGGGATGCGCTCCGAATGCTCGGGGAGGGCACGCGGCCGGCGCTGATCGAGGCGTCGAAGGGCGAGGGGACGCTTGCGCGCTGGGCGAGGGACGAGCTGCGCGCGGTCACGGGGCAGCCGACTCCGGCCGATGTCGCGCTGCGCGAGCTCCAGGTGTCGCTCACGCGCGAGGAGCGCGCGCGGTACGCGGAGATGGTGGCCCACGGCCGAAGCTATGCCGGGTTCTGGCCGGAGCACGCGCTCGTTCAGGTGCGCGCGGCGATCCAGGCCGATCCGGCGCGCGCGCTTGCGGCGTTCGCCGAGCTCGACGTGGTGCACAGCTTCTTCGGGTTCGCCGTGGCCGAGGCCGGCAAGCACCTTGGCATCGCTGCGATCGTCGCGGACCTCCTGGTCGCGGACCGCGGCATCCACGGGCTCGACGAGACGCTTCTCGACCGCGTGCCGTCCGCGCTCGAGCCGCTCGGCTTTCGGCTGGAGCGGCGCCTTCCGGGAAACACCGCGAAGATCGCGGCACACGTCGCCGAGCGTTCTCCGTGGGAGGGACGACGCGTGCTGCTCGCGTGCGCGCGCAGCGAGGATGCGCCGGTGCGCGAGAGCGCGGTGCGCGGCCTCGTGCGTGCAGGCAAACGCGTGGTGCCCGAGGTGCTTCCCTTGCTCGCGCGGGACGACGACGAGAGCGTCGTTTCGGCGGCGCGCGTGCTCTGCGCGCTGCTTGCTCCGGAGGCGGCTGCCGCGCTCGAAAAAGCGCTCGCGGGTGCGACCGGCGAGCGGCTCGCGGCGCTGACGCTCGCGCTCGAGTCATGCCGCACGAGCGTGCTCGCGTCCGATCACGCGGCGCTCGACGTGTACCTCGCCGAACGTGCGAGAGCGCGGGGCGCAAACGTCCCGCGGCTCCCCGGGATGCCGGCGATTCGCTTCCGCGACGGCGTGGAGCTCTCTGAAGACGCGCGCCGTGGGCTCCTCGCCGCGCTCACCGCAGACGACGCGAGCGTGCCCTATGGTGGCCTCGCCGCGATTCGCCGCGAAATCGACGACGGCGATGCGGCCGAGCTCCTCGCGGCGATGGAGCGCGAGATGCTCGGGCACAAGCCGTGGCGCGTGCTCGCGATCGGCACGCTCGGCAGCGACGCGCAGCTCGACGCGCTCGGCGCCGCGGCCCGGACGCCGCTCGAGATCGAGGCGCTCTGCCGGAGTGGCCGCGGCGTCGCCTTCGAATGGCTCGATCACCTCGCGGAGCACGGCGAGCCAGCGCTCGCGCGGGTCGCGGAGGAAGCGCTCCGCCGCGCGTGCGAGGAGCGGGGTACAGGCCGCGATCGACTTCTCGACCACACGACCCCGCGCGCCCCGCACGATCTCGAGAAGACACGCGCGACCGCCGAAGGCTCGAAGCGGCGATGATCGTGGCCCGACGCTTCGACGCCGATCACTTCCGCGCGTTCGTGCTCGAACACCCGGTGGTGCGCGCGTTCGCGGCCGGGCTCGTGTGGAAGGACGTGAACGGTCGCCTCGCGATCCTCACGGCCGAGGATGTGGTCGACGCCGCGGGCGCGGCCGTGGAGCTCGAGGCGCCCGTGACGATCCCGCACCCGATCGAGATCGACGAGGCGGCGCTCGTGGCCCTGCGCAGGCAGCTTTCGGCGCTCGCGCTCGTGCAGCCCTTCGCGCAGCTCGAACGCCCCTTCACCCGCGACGCAGCGGCCGAGCTCTCCGCGCTGATCGTCGCGACCGAGCCGCGGCCGCTCGTGGCCTTCGAGGGCCTCTTGCGGCAGCGCGGCTACCATCGAGGGAAGGTCGAGCAGGGCGTCGTGACCGATTCGAGGCGTCCGCTTGCGGACGGCTGGTTCATGATGGCGCGGCACGACGCGATCTGGGTCCGGGAGCGTGGCCAGAAGAAGTGCGGCCTCCAGGACATCGAGCCGATCCGGCTGCCGATCTGGGCGCCGCCGACGCCGGCGCTCTTCAGCGAGGCCTTCGAGGACGCGCGCGCCGTGCTCGGCGCGCCCAAGGAGCGCAAGCCGCGCAAGCCGCGGACCCCTCCGGCGACGTGATCGGCGGACGATGAACCGACGGGCCGCGCCCCGTCACCGAGGCGCCTGCCACGTCCCCGCCATTTCAGTTCAGGCACTCGGCCTTCAACGTGCCGATCTCCGCGGCCGTGAGCGCGCGATTGTACAGGTAGACGTGGTCTATGTTGCCGTTGAACGCGCTCCACGACGGGTGATTGCCGATCACCACGGGGCGACTCGATTGCTGTAGCGTTCCGCTCGCCGGCGTCGACGCCACGAGGGCGCCATTCCGGTAAAGGAGCAGGTTCGCCCCGTCGTACACGCCGGCCACGTGTTGCCACACGCCCGTCGCCGCCGGCGCCGTCACGTCTTTCGTGACGCCCCACTGGCCGCCCGGGAATGCCACCGAGAAAAGGACGTTCCCCGAGGACACACCGAGCTGGTAGGAATCGAGGGCGTACCACTTGCTCAGGATGGTGCCTGACGCGAGGGACTGGGGCTTCACGCAAGCCGAAACGGTCATGGCGGTCGTGAAATCGAGCGCCGCCTGGTCCGGGATCTCGACCTTGCCGTTCGTCCCGTTGAATTCGAGGCTCTTGCCGCCCTTCGCGCCCGCCGCGCAATTCACGCCGCCCGACCGGACGCCGTGCAGATCGTTGCCCGACGAATCGAACGCGGTGGCGCCGCTGCAATTGACGTCGAAATGCCACGCCGCGACGGGCCATGCGATCTGCAGCGCCTCCTCGGCCTCGCCGACGCGCCCCTCCTCGATGCCGTATTCCTCGCCGACATCGTCCGCGACGCCGGGATCCGCAATACAAGCCGTCGCGACGAGGCCGGTGCCGATGAGCAATGCCGTGAAAATCGAGTTCGTCTTCATGTGGGTCTCTCTTTCTCTGGTTTCGAACGGTCTTCGTCTGATGCCCCCAGGGGCGATGGCTTTCGGGGCAGACGAGGGCAGGGGGGCCTTCGCGGCGCCCGTGCTTCGCCTCCCCGCGTGAATTTTCTCGGGCAGCGCGCTCTTTCGTATCCTCGCGCTCGCCTCGATGGTTCTTACGACGAGGGTCTCCGTTTTCTGACGACCCTCGCCGGGTTTTTTCGGCGGCCGGCTACCGCTTCGGACCGTGCTCATTCTCGCCGCGGACGCGTGGGTGCATCACGCGGGGTGATGCGTGGTGCGGCGGCAGAGGTGATACGGGCGAGCAGGGGGCCGGGAGGAGGGGAGGCGGGGCGGCGCGCAGGGGAAGCGCGCGGGTCATTCCACGGGGAGGAGTATCTCCGAGGAAACCGCCTTGATCTTTTGCGTGTGGTAGCCCGTCAGGCCCTGCCAACCGAGCACGCCATACTCGACGCTCCTCGTCGGACCGTCCGAGACCCAATACGTCGCCTTGCCAGGCGCGTACGTCCGGGGCGCGAGCCCATCATATTTGCCGAGGACCTCCCCCGTGGACGTGTAGAGGATGAGATCCATCGAGGGCATCTGGTCCATGCCGTCCAGCGACGCATACACCAGCGTTTCGTTGATCACGTACGTGCACGCGCCACACTGCGGATCGGTAGGGCGCGGCAGCGGAGCTCGAAGCGCCATGACGGCCGCTTTGCTCTCCGCTACCTCGGGCGCGCTGCTCGAGGCGCAGCCCATGACCAGAATGCACAATCCGAACACAATTTGATTTCGCATCGTATCCCTCCGCGCCTGTCCTTACGACGACGCCCCGCCCGGTCTGACAACCCCATCGCAGCAGGAGCGCGCGGCTCATTGCGTGGGCAATGGGGACCTGTACGCGACCGGGATCGTTTTGGTCTGGTAACCCGACCGGCCCTGCCAACCGAGCACGCCATAACCGACGTCCTGCGTCGCGCCGTCCGGGACCGGATATGTTGCCTTGCCCGGAGCGTACGTCCGGGGTGCCAGGCCGACGTGTCTCTGGAGGACCTGCTTCGACGACGAGTAAAGGACGAGATCCATCGGAGGCATCTCGTCCATGCTGTCCAGCGAAGCGTACACCGTACGCTCCGCCAGCACATACGAGCACGCGCCGCATTGCGGATCGGTAGGCTGCGGCCACGTGCGGGCCATGACGACCGGCACGCTCTCCTTGGTGTCGGGCGCGCTGCCCGAGGCACAACCCATGACCAAAAGGCACAAACCAAGCGCGATTCGATAATGCATGACGTCCTCCACGCCTGTCCTTTACGACGCCGCGTTTCGGAGTCTGACAACCCCACCACTTTTTTCTGGCAGCACGCGATCAGGGCACGAGCACACGCAGGCTCGCCCAGTCGGACGCGGCGTCCTCGCCCCGGACCGAGAGCGCCGCGTCGCGCAGGGCGGCGGCCGCGTCGATCGGGCCACGCGCGGAGGGCGAACCATACAGCGCCGCCATCATCCGCTGGGCCATGTGGTCGTCGATTGGGCGCGTCGCCGCGATCACGGACCGAGCTCCGGCCACGACGAACGCCTGGGCGAGCCCGAGCCCCTCGGCGCGCGCCTCGGCCGCCGTCCGCGCCGTGTCGCACCCGGAGAGCACGACGTGCGCCGGCACCCGCGGCAAAGAAAGGACGTCCCGCACGCTCAGAAAGCCGCCCTCCGCGAGCGGCAGGCCGCTCTCCCAGCCGTCGCGCCCGCCGAAGAAGCCGTGCCCCGCATAATGGAAGAGCATGGCCCCGGGCATTTCGAGCCCCTCGCGCACCGCGCCGAGCGTGGCCTCGCGGGTCCACAATCGCCGCACCCGGAAGCCCCCTCGTTCTTCGAGCGCCCCCGCGACGATCTCAGCCTCGCGCCGCGCCGCTGGCAAGTCGCGACGCGGATCGGCCACCACCACGGCCGATGCCGCGCCTTCCGCGGCCGGCGTCTCGACGCTCTCGCCGCGCGCGGGGAGGTCGACGACATAAGCCACCGGCGCTCGCGCGAGCAGCGGCGCGCCCTTCCAGGGCAGCGCGTGGAAATCGATGCGATCGAGCTCGCCATAAGGCGCGAGTCGGATCCGCTTTGCCGTGGCGAGCACGTCCCCGAAAGGCTCGAGCAGCAATCGGGAAAGCTCCTCCGGCGTCGGCGTCGCGCTCGGCGCGGGCAGTCTGCGCGCCGTGACGCCCTCGCGACTGAGGGCAAACCCCGCCCAGCCGTCGCGAATCGGGTGGTATACGAGGAGCAGCTCGCCCGGCTGCACAGGAGGCAACGCCGCGCCACCATCGACCTCGGCGCGCCCGAGCACCGCGAGCGCTTGATCGAGCGCGGCCACGAGCTTCGCCTCGCGCGCGCTCCTCGCCGCGCGGGCGCGCGCGAGCGCATCGGCCGCGAGCTTCCAGTCGCCGCGAGCCTCGTGATCGAGCGCATCCCGCTCGCGTCGATAATCCAGAATGGCGCCCTCCCAGCGAGCCCGCTCCTCGGGGCCGAGCGCCGCGATGCGGCCCTGCCATCGAAGCGCCGCGAGCGACCGCGCGCGCGAACGACGCGCGGCCCTGGCGGCCTCGGCCGGATCGTGGCGCAGGAGGAAATCGACCCGCCGACGCGCGCCCTCGTCGAACCGGCCGAGGAAGGTCTCGCGCCCTTGTCCGAGCGGAACGAGCAAGCTGTGGTCGTCGAGGAGCGCCTCCGCCTCGGCATACGCCTCCTTCGCGGCCGCCACGCGCTCGAGCGCCTCGAGCGCCTCCGCTCGCCCGAGCGCCGCGCGAAAGCGGCTCGCCGGGAGCACGCCCGCCGCCGCGATTTCCGCCATTCGCTCGTAGATTTGAAGCGCGCGCGCCGGCTCGCCGCGCCCGAAGGTGATGCGACCTTCGATATCGAGCAGCCAGACGGCGAGGCGCGCGTCCGGATCGGGGCGCTCGCGGCGCGCGAGGGCGAGGTATTCCGCGGCCCGCGTGGCATTTCCGCCGAACAGCTCGGCCAGCGCCAGGTTCGTGAGCGCATTGGCGAGTTTTTCGCCGTCCGGACACGCGCCCCGGTGAAGGGAGAGCGCTCGCGAGAATGCGGCGATCGCGTCCTCGATGCGTAGCTCCGATCGATCTCCCCTCGCGATGGCTTGCAAGGCGAACCAGCCGACGCTCGTGTGCATCGAGGCCTTTCGGCACGGGCTCGCGTCTTCGGGGAACGATGCGCGCACCTCGGCGAGCAGCGCCTCGCCCTCCGCGCCTCGCCCGAGGATTTGCAGCATGTCGGCCTCGAGCTGCAGCACGTCGAGGCGATGCAAGGCGAGCCCGAGCCGCTCGGCGCCCTCCGCCGAGGCGCGCAAAAGCCCCAGCGTGGTGCGCAGATCGCCGGTCTCCGAGGAGAGCAGCCCTGCGTAATAGGACAGGAGCACGCGCCCCTCCGGATTCCGATCCGCGAGTGGTTCGAGGCGTTCGAGCACGCGCCGCGCCTCCGCGAGCCTCCGCCCGTGGTACGTCAACGTGTAATAGAGCGCGAACCCATCGAGGAACTCGTCGGAGATCCGGCCGAGCGCGCGGTGGGCCCGCATGCTCTCCTCGAAGCGACTGATCGCCTCCTCGATCCGGCCCTGGGCCCTGTCGATCCGGGCGAGCTTGCCGAGCGCCCGCGCCCTGCGCACAGGATCGGGGTCGGCGCTCATCGCCGCGAGCAGCTTTCTGGCCTCGTCGAGTTTGCCCGTTTGCCGCAGGGTTTCGGCCTCCTTCAAGGCGGGATCGGGGCTCGGCGGGCGGAGCGGCAGCCGGAAGGCCGCGCGCCGATCGCCGAGCGTGGCCGTGACGGAGAGCTCGCGCGTGGGGGCGGGGACCTCGATCCGGCCGAGCGTGCCGCCCTGGATTGCGGCACCTTCGAGCGGGACGGCGGAGGCATCGAGGGCCGCTTCGATCCGGGCTCCCGGCGGCGCCTTCACCCAGACCCGCAGGGTTCGATCTTCGGGCAACTCACAGGCGGGGTCGGCGAGCACGGCGCCGCAGCCTGCGACCTCGACTTCGAGCGGCAGGAGCGGCGAGGGCGGAGTGGGAAGTGCTTCGAGGCGTGAATCGCCGCGCGTGCCGAGCGCGAGCGCGAAGAACAGGGCGGGAACGAGCGAGGACGCTCGCGCTGGCGCCGGTGTCATGGGTCCACGAGCATGATCGACTGGCGAAACAGCCGCACGCGCGCATCCGGCTCCGCAGCGGCGCTGCGGACCACCGCGTCGGCCTCGGGCAGCGCTCCGACGCGGCCGACGGCGATCACGATCTCGTACGAACCCGCGGGCAAGTTGGGGAACAAGGTTTCCCGCTCCCCTGCGACGCGGATGGCTCCATCGGGAGAAATGTCAGGTTGGATCGGCCACACGCGCGCGCGGCCATCCTGGATCAAGAAGCCGCCCGCAGCGATCGGCTTCCGGTCTGGCGTGGCCGGGCGGAGCACGATCTCCAGGGACGAACCCGGGCCGAGGCGGAGCGGCGGGCGCGGCTCGCCCGGCGCGGGCTCCGCGCGGGTGCTGCGCTCGCCGCCGAGGAGGCTGACCTCGTAGGCAGGGAGCGGGTCCCCGTTCGAGGGCCCGCGACCGGGCAGCCCGACGAGCAGGGCGACGGCCGCGGCGGCGGCCAGCGCGACGAGCGCAGGCACCCAGGTGCGTTTCTTCGGGAGCGGGATCACCTGGGCGCCTTCGCGCGGCGGCGCAGCCGGGGAAGGGCTCTCCTCGGCGGCCTTTTCCCTGTCCATCTGCGCGAGGATCCTGTCCGTGAACCGCGCGCGGGCCTCCTCGTCGAGCGGCCTCAGCATGTGCCAGGCCTCCTCGTGCCGCGGCGACTTCCGCGTGAGCTCTTCGAGCGCCGCGCGATCAGGCTCAGACAGCTTCCCCTCGGCCAGGGCGGACCAGCGCGGATCGTCCTCGATCTCGTCTTCGCGGGCAGCCTGCGCCACGGCTTTCAGCAGATCATCCGTGGTCATCAGGGGGGCCTCCGGAGAGATCTACGATCCGAATCCTCGTTTTCTGACACGAGCTCGGCGGCGATCTGCCGGACGAGCTTGCCGATCCGGCTGCGCCACGCGTAGACCGCGTCCGGCGTGAGGCCCGTGTCCGCGCAGACTTCCTCGGTGGATCGCTCCTCGACGAAGAGCAGAAAGAAGAGCTCGAGGCCCCGGTCGCTCAGCCGCTCGCGCAGCCGGTCGACGATCGTCCGCAAGGCCTCGCGCGTGAGGGTCTCGAGCTCGGGCCCGACGTCGCCCGGGGGCGCGTCTTCGGCGAGATCCTCGTCCGCGGTTGGATCCTCGGTCCAGGGGCTGCGCCGGCGGCTGCGCAGGATGGAGGCGATCTCGTGGTCGGCGAGCAGCCCGACGAAGCCTTCGAGCGAGGAGCCGCGGGCGGGGTCCCACTTGCGCAGGGCCTGCCCGCCGTTCGCGAAAATTGCCAGGAACACCGACTGCGTGAGGTCCTCGACCTCCTGCCGGACATCCCGCCCGAGCGCCGCCCCTCGGCGCCGCCGCAGCGCCCGGGCGACGCGCATCTGGACGACGGGCGTGAGCCTGTCCACGAGCGCGCGCACGGCCTGCCGCTCCCCCACGAGGGCTTTCGCTACCAGCGCGACGGTCAGCTCGGGGGCGAGCACGGCGAGAACCTAGCGTCCTGCCCGGGGAGGGGGCAAACAGACGGCGGAAGTGGAAACGCGCCGTACCACCCGCCCGAGGAGTGCCCTTCTGCCCTAGGTGCGCGGGATCTCGTATCGCAGCTCGACGAACCCGCGGCCGAATCGGGTGATGCCCTGGAGCTCGAGCGGGCCTGGAATCGAGGCCGGCAGGAGCGGCGCCCCGCTGCCGAGCACCACGGGCGCGACGCCGAGCAGAATCTCGTCGAGCAGCCCTCGCCGCGCGAACTGCGCGACGAGGTTGCCGCCGCCCATGAGCCAGATGTGTTTCCCCTCGGCCGCGCGCACCATCTGCTCGTGGACGACGCTCACGTCCTCGGAGGTGAACCGGATGTCCGCGCCCTCGAAGGCCGGCAGCGCGCGATGGGTGAACACCCAGGTCGGTAGCCCCGCGTACGGCCACGCTTTCAGGCCTTCTGCGAGGATGAACTCGTAGGTCGCGGAGCCCATGGCGAGCGCCCCGACCCCGGCGAGGAAGGCCTTGTAATGCGCGTCCACGCCTTCGACGTCGTTGAATTGAAACAGCCAGCCGAGACGCCCCTCGGCGTCGGCGATGTACCCGTCGATGCTGGCAGCCACGTAGTATTGGGTCCGAGTCATGGTTGAAAAGATACCCGGACATCCCTGACACCTTCTGTCAGTGTTTTTCTGGCATGATGCGGACGTGCGATCCAGCCGGCTTCTCGCGCTCCTCCTCATCCTCCAGCGACGCAAGCACGCCACGGCGACCGCGCTCGCCGACGAGCTCTCGGTCTCGGTCCGCACGCTTTACCGGGACATCGCGGCGCTCTTGGCCGCGGGGGTTCCGCTCTGGACCGAGTCGGGGCCGGGCGGCGGGATTCGCCTGGCCCCGGGCTGGCGCACGCACCTCGATGGCCTGACCGCCGAGGAGGCGAGCGCCTTGTTTTTGTCCGGCGCGCCGCAGGCGGTCGCCGACCTCGGGTTGGCCACGGTCGCCGCGACGGCGCGGGCCAAGGTCGACGCGACCCTGCCGGCGGAGCTGCGCGGCCGTGCCGGCCGGATCCGGGAGCGATTCCTGCTCGATGCGCCGGGGTGGTTTTCGCGCCGCGAAAAACTCGATGCGCTGCCGGCCGTCGCCGAGGCCGTCTGGGAAGGTCGTCGGCTCGACTTGCGGCACGGGGAAAGGTCGGCCCGCCGTCGCGTGGATCCGCTCGGGCTCGTGCTCAAGGCGGGCACGTGGTACCTGGTCGCGCGGCATCGGCGGGTGATCAAGACCTACCGGATCAGCCGGATTCACAAGGCCGAGGCGAAGGCGGAGACGTTTGTCCGGCCGGATGATTTCGACCTTGCCGCGTGGTGGGCCGAATCGTCGGCGACGTTCGACCGATCGCTCTTGACCTATCCGTGCCGTGTTCGCCTCTCGCCCGGCGCGCAGAAGGGCCTCCCGCACGTGGTCCCGCACGATGCCGTGCGCCGGATGCTGGAGGACGCGGGACCGCCGGACGCCGAGGGCTTTCGGACGGTGGATCTCCTGCTGGAGAGCGAGGACGTGGCCACGCACCAGCTCACGGGCCTGGGCGACGGCGTCGAGGTGCTGGCGCCGGCCGCATTGCGAGAACGTCTCTATCGCGTGGGCATGCGGATGGCGCTGCGCAATGGTCCGGATTCGTGTCGAGGGCTCGGCCCCGAACCCTCGTGACCCCTCGACCACGCGCCGCGCCGTCCGCTATCCTGCGTCCACGTGTACCTCCCCAAAACGTTTCAAGCGACCGATCCGGCAGAGATCCACGGCTTCATCGAGGCCCACTCGTTCGGCGCCCTCATCGTCCCGCAAGGCGATGGCTCCCTGGAGATCGCGCATCTGCCCTTCCTCCTCGATCGCAACGCGGGTCCACACGGCAGCCTGCGCGCTCATGTCGCCCGAGCGAACCCCATCTGGAAACTCGCGGGCCGCCCGGCGACCGTCGTTTTCTCCGGCCCCCACGGCTACGTCTCGGCTCGCTGGTACGAGCACCCGCGCGAGCAGGTCCCGACCTGGAACTACATGGTCGTGCACGCCCACGGCCGCCTCGAAGCCCCGATGGATCGCGCGAGCCTCGCGTCCTTGCTCGACGATCTCTCCGCCTTCCACGAGCGAGGTGCGAGCGAGCCCTGGCGCTTCGAACACCTCGAAAGCGACGTCCGCGAGGACCTGCTCGACGCGATCGTCGGCTTCACACTCCCCATCGAGCGCCTGGAGGCCAAGTTCAAATTGAGCCAGAATCGGTCTCCGGAAGACAGGGCGCGGGTGATTCAGGCGCTTCGGGAGCGCGGTGGGCCCGACGATCTGGCGATGCTCGAATGGATGGAACGATGACATCGTGGCACGACGAGCTCGCTCGACGGATGGCGGGGCCGCAGCGGCACCGGCTGCTGCAGGGGTATCCGATGCTGCCGCTCATGCGCCCTGCTGTGGAGTCGATCGTTACGACAAGGCCCTGCTACGCCAGACCGCAAAGGCAGTGGTCGACCGGAACGACTTGTTTTTCCTGAAACACGACGAGCTCGCGGACCGGCGCGTCGACGCCGTTTATTTCGGCGGCGCGACGGCGAACCTCACGCCGAAGACAGATCTCGCGAACATCGTCGAGGCGCTCGGGCGCAACCTCGATCTCCGCGGGGCCGAGGTGACCCTGGAGGGCGTCCCGAGCCTGTTTCGGAGCCCCGCGCGCAAATGCTGGCCGATGTGGACGAGGCCGCGGCGCTCGGATTCGATCAGATCTGCATTTATCATCTGGTGCTCGCCGAGGGCCAGGGCACCCCCTGGGCCGAGGACCCGGCCGTCCGCGCCGCGCTCCCTTCCCTCGAAGAGGCCTGCGACAACTGGCTCGCCGTGCGCGAGGCGCTGCGTGAGCGCGGGTACGTGCAGACGACGCTGACCAATTTCGAGCGGGCCGAGGTCCACGCGACCGATCGTCGTTTCGTCTACGAGGAGTATAGCTTCACCCCCGAACGGTACGACGCGATTGGTTTCGGGCCGCTGTCGAGCTCGACGTTCACGAATCTCGGGCAGCGGCGCGCCGTGAAGCTCGCTCGCGGCAAGTCCTTGGAGGGGGCCTTCTGGGGAGCACACGATCTGTACTTTCCGTACGGCGAGGAAGACCTCCGTCTGCTCTTCACGACACGCAGCCTCGCGCTGCTCCGCATTCCGCGCCCCACGTATCGCGACCTCTTCGGCGTGGACCTCGTCGAGCATTTCGGCGCGCAGATCGAGGCGATCGAGGCCGCCGGCCTCGCGAGGCTCGACGCGGACGCGGCACCTCACGCCGCGAGGGATGTTCTACGCGGACTCCGTTGCGGGGCTTTTCGCCTGGCCACGCGTCGAGGCGCTGCGTACGGGCGGCGCAGGCCGGCGGACGCGAGACGTCCTGCAGGACGAGATGCGGATACGATTCCTGGATCCCATGGGCTGAGCCGCCGTGAGGCCTTTGCTCACGGATCGCCGAGCGGGACGGCAAGCACCTGCGATGGGCGGGGGTTCTCGCCGGGCTTGGGGCGACCTTGCTCGTCGAAGCCGCGGAGGTTCGCGTTGGCCAGGTAATAAAAGCTGCCGCGGGCGATGACGCCCGTCGTTGGAATGCCGTCGAAGAGAGGATGACCCGATTCGAGGATCTCCTCGCGGACGACACGCGACAGGCCCTCGTCGAGGTGATAACGCGTGATTCGCGCGCGGCCGAGGCCATTCTGCACGGCGACGAGGCGCCGCCCGTCGAGCGCGAGCCCGTCGATGCCCGCGAGCACCACGCCTGCGGGGGCCTCGAGCGGCCGTACATCGCGGCTCTTCAAGTCGATCATCGCGACGCCACGCCAGTGCGCGACGAACAGGCGCGCACCTCCTTCGGCCAGGACGATGCCATTTGGATACACGAACGAACCCGCGGGCAAAACCTCCTCGAGCGTATCCGTGCCCGCGCGAAGGGCGAGCACCGAGCCGGCCTCGCTGTCGGTGACGAAGACGTCGCCCGCCGCTGTGAGAGCGATATCGTTGAAGAGGTGCGCTTCTCCCGGACGCTTCCAGACGATCTTGCGGAGGAGCGCGCCCTTGTCGAGATCGTATTGAAAGAGCGCGGCCATGCCCTTCATCTCCGTCGAAAAACCCTTCATGCCCTTGCTTGCGAAGGTCGCGACCCAGAGGTGGCGCCGCGCGGCGTCGACTTTCATGCCGAGCACGGAGAGCAGGTCGTCCTCTGCAGAACGCACGAAATCGCGCGCCTTGCCGTCCTTGCCGACGGCCACGATCTTCCGGTGGCGGATGCTACCGACGTAAAAGGTGTCGGTTGCGGGGTCGTGGGTGATGCCCTCGGGCACGAGATCGAGCTCGTCGAGGGTGAATGCGGGCGCGCTGCGGCGCACCACGGGCTCGTTCTTGCCGATGCGCGCGGCGACGTCGCGGAATGCGGGATCCCGCCGGAGCTCGCCGAACGAGCTCTCCAGCAGGGCAAACGGCCAGCGGAGGGCAGCGAGGCGTTCCAGGTAGCCGAGCGTCTCCGCGCGCTCACCGCGCTCGGCGCTGAGCTCGGCGAGCGTCGAGAGGAGCACGCCGTCGTTGGGGTTGTCGGCGAGCGCGCGCTTCAGGCCCTCGAGCATGGGATCGGGTGGCGGCGCGGCTTTGGCCGGCGCCTCCTTGGCCGTGGTGGTCGCCAGCGCGGGCGCTCCGCCGCACGCAGGCAAGAAGATCGCGACGAGCAGGGCGAGGGCCGTGGCCGGCAGAGGAAGGGCGTCGAGAAAGAGAGAGCGCACGGCGCGAGGATAGCTCGATGCGTCGCAGAGCGATGCGGTTTTTCAAGGGATCAGGGATGGAGAGCGCGCGACGCGCATTACGTCAGGCGCTCGAAGGCGGCTTCGAGCTCGGGCGTGTCGGGGACGGCGAGCAAAAAGTCGCGCTCCAGGGTCCGCCTCAGGTCCTTTGCGTGCTCCAGGGTATGGCGCTCGGTGGGGCCGCCGAGGTGGTGAACCGCCCATTGCCGGTTTCGAAGCGTGTAGCGGCGACCGGGGACGGACCGGGCCACCATCAGCCCGGTGCGGAAATGCGAGCGCGGATGGGTCGACAGGTAGTAGTTGTAGACCTCGAAGTCGACCGGGTATTGTGGTTTGAGGTCAAAGCGATAGGTCGTCTTCCAACCATCGCCGATCTTCGACTGCATCAAGAGGTCGTCCTCCCTCGGGAGCAGCCGGAAGGGCTCGTGGGGGGTCGGCTGTTCCGTGCCGAGCTCGAGACGTAGCGGTCCTGTGAGGACTTGTCCCCCGAAACCGACATCGACGATGTACGGCTCGTCGCTGAGGTCGACGCGCAGGAGCATGTGGCTGCGCGGCGTGATCGCGTCCTCGGTGGCATTCCAGAGCACGCGCGCGGCGAGGGCGGTGACACGAAAGCCGAGCGCCTCGAGGGCCGCCTGAAAGAGGCGGTTCTGCTCGAAGCAATAGCCGCCTCGTTGCCCCTCGACGAGCTTTTGCTCGAGCGCCGGAAGGTCGAGCGGCACTGGCCACCCCAAGAGCGGGTTCAGGTTCTCGAACGGGATGGCTTCGGTGTGGCGGAGGATGAGCTCGCGCAGAGCGTCGAGCGTCGCCGCCCGTGGCCCCATGTAGCCGATACGTCGAAGGTACGCGTCGAGGTTGATGGTCATCTCGTCTCCCGGGGGGAATGTGCATGTCCTCGAAACCTCCGGCCAGTCGGATCGACATGAGGACCGAGCCGGATCTTGCTGCGTCCCCACCTCGACCTCATCTGCCATCGGCGGTAGCATCGCCCTCGATGTTTCCTACATCCCATCAGGCATTCATCGACGAGCTCGGGCGCACCCGTGGGCTCACGCGCGAGGCGATCGTCGACGAGATCGTCGCCATTGCACACGACGCGGCGATCCGCGTCCTCGGAACGCGGACACCCCTCGCGGTCGAGCTCGCCGAACCGTCCGACCAGGTCCAGATATGGCAGGTGCTCACGGTCGTCGACGCCGTGAGCGACGCGGCTCGGGAGATCGCGCTGGCCGACGCGCGCCTGGTCGCGCCCGAGCTGGACGCTTCCGACGAGCTCAAGATCCTGATCGACTACACCCGAGACCCACGCGACGCCGAGCGCCGGGAGAAGCTCGGCGCGCTCGCGGACAAACTGCCGCTACCGCTGTGGGCCGAGGGCCTGTGGGATGCGCTCGGCGAGGCGCTCAATGGCTACTGGCTGCGCCACTTCCCGGCGCCCACGCTTCCGGACGGCACGCTGTGGACGCTGCTCTGCGAGGGCGGCGGCTGGCTCGTGGGACACGCGGCGCGTGAGGGCGGCACCACGCTCCGGTTCGAAGACGCGTGGCTCGAGTTCATTCGCTTGACCCCGCACAGCGGGTGGGTCGATGCCGGGCTCACCGTCGTGGTCGAGCGCGACGGTGGCACCCATCGCTGGCGCTTGCCATGCTCCGGCAACGATTCGCTCGCGCGGCGATATCTCGACGTGCCGACGGGACCGGATGCGAGAGACGGCTTCACCCGCGAATTGGCGACGCTTTGCGCCCAGGTCGACGCGGGAGGTATCGAAAGTTTGTCGGAATATACCGCCTGCGAGCGCCTCATCACCGCAGCGATCCTGCCGCCGCGGCCAGGCTCGCTCTGGGCGTGGTGCGAGGAGCACCTTCCCGGGCTGCTCGGCGAGCACCGCCACGCGTTCACGCTCGCGGGCCGCGACCTCGAGCTCGCGATCACCTCCGTCTTCGCGGCGGACCGCAGCCTGCGCGGCTTTGGCAGCAGCAGCGTCGGGCTCACGCTCACCGATCGCGGCACCGGCGAGACGGCGCACGCGGGCCTCCCGCTCGGCGGCCTCGAGTGCGCGGCGCTGACGCGACCGGGCCCTGATGCGACGACTGAGCGGGAGCTCGCGGCGATGGCGGCGACGTGGCGTGCTTGGCTCGACGTGCATGTTGTCGAGTACCTCGGGCGTGAGCCCTTCGAGCTCGTGGACGACTCTTTGTCTGCAATGCCGTGCTACTTCCCGCTGGTCGACCTGTTCGCCGCGCGCGTGGAGCACGGGGCGCCGCCGCCTTTGCCCGTGCCGCCTTTCGATTTCGATGCGCTCACGCGCGCCGCGGAGATCGTGCGCGCGCCTGCCCCTGCGACGCTCGCGCGCGTCCGCGAGGCGGTCGGCGCGGAGCGACTGCTCGGCGTGTTCGAGGCCGGCCCCTATGCAATCGTGCTGGCGGACGATCTCCGGCGCGCGTTCCCATTTGCCGGCGCGTTCGTCGGCCTGCTCGCGCCCGGGGTTGACGGGATCTGCCAGGTCCTGCGGGTCGATGCCTGGAACCCGTCGAGTCGGGCCATCGTCGACGGCGACGCATTCGCGTTCCGGCGGCTGTGTGAGTGGCTGCGCGAAGCGCTCGTCCGCGGCGGGCTCGATGCCCAGATCACGTATTTGGGCGAGGACGACGAGGATGAGGACGAGGATGCCGACGACGCGGCGGAGCCTGCGGAGCCTGCGAGCCTGATGCTTTCGGAATGGCTGCGCTTCGGCTTGCCCGACGTGGGTGATCGCTTTCTCGTCGATTGGCGATACCAGTGGCACATCGCGTTCGCGGGTCCCAGCATCGTCGAGTGCTTCGGCGGCATCTACGGCATGAACGGCGAAGAGCGCGCGCGGATTGGCGAGCGCGACCGCCGGGTATGGCGGGCCTTCCTGCACGACGTGATCGATCCGCGATTCGGCGCCTGATCGGGCCGCGGCCACGCCGAACCATTTACGCCGCCGCTGCGTCGGGTCTCGCGATCGTGATCGCCGGGAAATAGAGCCCGAGCCGCTCCCGTTCCCACCACATCCCCGTACGGCGCCGTGTCTCGATGTCCGTCATCCTGTACTCGTAAAGAACGGCACGCACATACCTCGGTGGCCGATCCGGAAACGGACAGCGCTGGAGCAGCGCGAGCACCTCGGGCGATCCCTCCAGCAGACGGGCCAGGAACGCGACGAACCAACGTGGCGGCGGCCCGAGCGCGGCGAACCACATCTGCCAATCGAGCCGCGGTTGATGTGGCGCGACCCAGGGCGGCGGACGGCGAGGATCGGTGGGCTTGTAGCGGAATTCGTACGCGAGCCAGCGCTCTCCGTCGTCGGACCCCTCGATCACGATCTCGGGTCGACGCACCGTCATGACGCTGAACAGCCCGTACGTGTTGACCGAATGCAGCGGCACGAGCGCGTCCAGCATGCGCGAGAGAAGGCCCGGCGGGTTGCGAGGCCCGTAGCGTTCGAGATGCGCGCCGAGGGTGAGCGTGAAGAGAAGGGTCGCAGCCGCTCCGATCACGAAGCGCCGGACACCCCGCATCGGCCGCGCGGGCCCCGTGGCCCGAAAGAGGGTTTTTCCGAGCAGCGGTTCGTCGTCCAGGAGCCACAACCCGAGCACGGCCGTGAGCAAATTGAAAAAGCCATAATTCCCCGTGGCGGCGATGCCCGCCTGCAGTCCGGCGAGGGGCCAGAAGGAGAGCCGCCGGATGCGCCGTGGAGCAAACGCCAGAAACGGAACGATACACTCGCAAAGAAGCGCAAGCCGGGTCGACTGCCTCTGGACGGGGCGGGGGAGCTGATGCGCGTACCACCCGATCGGCGTCGGGAGCGGTTGCGTCTCGTAATGGTAGCCGAGCGCAGTGCGGTTTTTCCACGTGACGTCGCCGGATTGGAGCTTCGCGAGGCCCGATTCGTAGTAGAGCCGGAAGACGTGCCATCGCAGGAGCAGCACCGCTTGCCACGGAGGGTCCTCCCGGCCGAACCCCGGACGCAGGCCCCGCGGTGCGACCAGGAGCGCGTGCAGGCTGCTCTCGAGGAGGAGCGCGTCCCATTGAAACGAAAGGAACGTGCCGCCGGCCGAGACGAACGAGAGGTAGAGCGCCCAGAGCAGCGAAAGCACGGGCCGAGGAGCGACACCGAGCACGAGCAGCGCCGCGAGGAGCTTTCCTGCGCGGCAGGCGCGAACGAGCGTGGCATCGGACGCATCCACCCAGAAGATCGACGGCATGGCCTGGTAGCGCTTTGGTCCCAGGACGTACCGGGCACGCTCGAGCCGCTCCTGAATGGGGAGAATGCCGCGGCGGCCATAAAGACCGAGCACCTGCGAACCGAGCGAGGCGAACGCGAGGTAATGGACCGCGCCGAGCGAGCGCAAAAACAACCATCGAACGGCGCGGCTCCGGGGCCGTGAGGCGGAACGACCGAAGAGGAATCCGGCGACCGAACGGACGATGGGCAAGCGCGCGAGCCACCCGAGCGGCGCAAGGCTTTGCGCTCGAACGAGGCCATCGTGGATGAGCACGGGCTTTCGCGACATGCCGAAACCCCGAAGCGGAACCTACGGCCCACCATTTCATCCCGCGAGTGCCCTCGGGCTCGCGCCGGAGCGCCGCGCTTGTCCCTGCGGCTCGTGCGTCAGCAAGCGCCTCGGGGCTCGGCGTCGTGACCCTTGCAACCCATCCACAATTGCAGTAACCTGCGAATCTCCCCGTAATTACCTCTTCCTTGATCATGAGCGCCGAAAAAAAGCTGATCCGGGGCCGGTTCCGCGACGCGGTTTTCGCGAGAGCGAAATACCGATGTGAGGGGCCAGGGTGCTCCTTCCGGTCTTCGCCGGAGCGGGCCGTCGAGGAGCTCGACGCCCACCACATCACCGATCGGAACGAGCTGCCGAACGGCGGCTACGTGCCCGAGAACGGGATCTCGCTTTGCGCGGCCTGCCACGTGAAGGCAGAGCATTTCCATAGCACCGGGACGGCGCTGCCCGGGTTCAGCCCGGAGGAGCTTTACCGCGTCGTCGGCTCTTCACGAGAGAAGGCCGAGCGGGCCAGCCGGCGCCTCGGATAGGTCTGGCGAGGCCGCGCCGTCGGCACACAATGGGCTCGACGCCGGCCGCTCGGCCTGCGATCGTCGTGGTCGATGGGTAGGACCGAACGCCTCTTCGCAATCATCGACGCGCTCCGACGCCATCGACGCCCGGTCACCGCGGCCGAGCTCGCGGCCGAGCAGGGGGTCTCTGTACGCACCCTTTATCGGGACGTGCAGACGCTGATCGGACTTGGCGCGCCGATCGAAGGCGAAGCGGGCGTCGGCTACGTGCTGCGGCCCGGCTTCTTCCTGCCACCGCTGATGTTCACCGCGGAGGAGCTCGAGGCGCTCGTCCTCGGCGCGCGCTGGGTCGGCGCGCAGGTCGACGAGAGTCTTGCCTGCGCCGCGAAGAACGCGCTCGCCAAGATTGCGACCGTCTCGCCCCGGGAGCTACGCGAGAACATGGACGACACGGGACTCTGGCCGGTCGTGCTCAACGGGGCCGATGCGGTCCCGGTGCCCGCGCTCGGCCTCGTACGGCAGGCGATGCGGAAGGAGCGTGCGCTCGCGCTGCGCTATGAGGACGAGTCCAATCGCATTACCGAGCGCGAAATCTGGCCGGTGCAGATCGCGTACCACGAGGGCAAGCAGATCGTCGCGGCATGGTGCTGCTTGCGCGCGTCGTTCCGGCATTTCCGCACCGATCGGATCGTGAGCCTCGCCCTCACGGAAAGGCCCTACGGCAAGCCACGCCGAATGCTCGCCCTCGAGTGGTTCCAGGCCTGGGAGCGCGAGCGCGGCTAGCCGTGGTTTGCTCCTGCCATCGGTTGTCAGCAGGGGTGGTGCATGTTCTTCGGGCGAAAACCCCAAGGCGCCCACGAGGGCCCTTCACCCCTATTGAGCAATCGATGAACATCTTGGTCACTGGCGCGACCGGCACCGTCGGCCGCGAAATCGTCAAGCAACTCGTCGAGGGCGGTCACCACGTCCGCGCGTTGTCCCGCAATCCCGCACGAGCCCATTTTCCCGCAGGCGTCCACGCCGTGGCCGGCGACCTGACCGCGCCGGACACATTCGCGGAAGCCTTCGAGGGCATCGAGGCCCTGCACTTGATCAACTTCGGCGGTGACGATTCCGCGCCGCTCGAGACCGGGGCACGGATCGTCGCGCTCGCCGAACGGGCCGGGGTGCGACGGATCACGGTACTCCTCGGCGGCGCGCCCGCGCCGCTCGATGAGGCGGTCGCCGCCGGAAGCATCGATTGGACCTTTCTGCAGCCGGTGGAGTTCATGGCGAACCACCTCGAATGGGCGGCGTCGATTCGCAGCGAGGGGCTCGTGCGCGAGCCGTTCCCCGACCGGCTGAGCGCGGTCGTCCATGAGGCCGATATCGCGGCCGTCGCGGTGGCAGCATTGACGCAGGATGGCCACGCTGGCAAGACGTACACCCTCACGGGGCCGGAAGTGCTCAGCCTGCGTCAGAAGGTCGATATCCTCGCCGCTGCAGCCAAGCGCGAGATCAACCTCGTCGAGTTGACGGAGCAGCAAGCACGCGAACGGTGGCAGGGGATGGGGTTCTCGCCCGAGGCCATCGAGTTTTTCGTGTACATATATGGCAATACGCCGGAAATCGGATACACGGTCACGCCCACGGTCGAGCAGGTGACCGGGCGGCGAGCGCGGACGTTCGCGCAGTGGGCGGCGGAACACGCATCCGCGTTTACTGCTTAGGTGAGCCGCCGAAGAGCGCGCGAATGGCCTCCTCGGCCGCGTCCGATAGCACGTCCCTATCGAGGCGCAAGGGGTCGTCGAAGAATGCCGCGGCGGCGGATCGATCGACGAGGTGCGTCCCGACGAGCGCGATCGAGCGGTCCGTATCGAAAATGTTCTCGGCCACGATGATACGCGCCCCGTCGACGACGCGCTCGTCGGCCGCGCGACCGGCGACGGGCTCACCGAGCCATGCCGCGAAGTATTGGATCGACAGATTGCCGGGGCGTGCCATGTGCGCCGTCCCGATCACCACCCGCAGCCGCGCGCGCTCCTCGGGCGTCAAGCGCGCCGCCCACGCCGTCACCTGCGCGTGCAGGGTCATTACATTCTGGTGGGCGGCCTCCTTTATGTTCTCCAGGACGTCGGCGCGCTGCGAGCGAACGAACGCGTCGAGCGTGCTCGGCGTCAGGCGCTTCTCGCCGGTGGCTTGATCGATCAGCGAGAGCGAGCGGGTGAGGATGCGCCGCTGGCGCTCGCGCTCGGCCGCGTCGGAAAACCTCGCGTCGATCGTGGAGAGCGCCGCCCTGAGGAGGGCTTCGTAGGAAATGAGCTTGCCGAGCTGCGCCTCGTCGATCGGGCCGTCAGCTCCAGAAAGCAGCAAATAGAGGGCAAAGGGAACGTGCGCGAGGGTCTTGAGCTCGTGATAACGCTCATTCGTGGCCGGCCGCTCGAGCCGCTCGCCACGATGCAGGAGCACGAGCGTATCGCCGTATTGCACGAGCACCGGTCCAGAGGCCGCGAGCATGGCGGCGCGGCGCTCGGCGTAAGCGTCGCGGAAGGCGCTGTTCAGAGGGCAGAGCGGGTCGCCGGACGGGAGCGGTCACGGCCGGGCGCTACGGACATGTTCCGCCGGCGACGGCGTTCGCGCGTCCTTCGCGGGGGAGACGCGCCCCGCCTGGCACGCGGACAAGAATACCAGCGGAAACATGGCCACGAGCACGCGGACCGCGCCCCCTGCACGCATCGTCGTCCCCTCCCTCGGCCGCATGGTGAGCCTCGAATGGCAAGGCTACGCCATGCGCTGCGTCGCACGAGAGTCGGGCTCCTTCGGAATGGGCCATCAGGTCCATGCGGACCAAACGGCCACGTTCCGCCCGGAACTGTACGCGGGGAGCAGCGGCGGGAGCACATCCCACGTCGTCACGGCCCGCTCCCCTGTGCCCCCTGCTGGCTCGAAGCCTGCGCAGAAGCCGCATCGGCCGCGGACGTACCGGCTCCCTGATCCTTCTTTCCCTCCGTGGTTTTTTCGCCCGCGGCCGCCGCCGGGGGAACGGCCGTGGCCCCATCGACATTCATGAGCATCTGCGTGCCCGGCCCACCGCCGAGTACGACCACTTTCGTGTTTTGCGATTTCGCGAGCTCCATCTGCGACTTCGCGAGCTCCAGCGACGCCTCGATGCTGCGCCACTTGAGGATGTCCGGAGAAACTTTGGTCGCGATGAGGTTGTAATCGCGGACCCCAGCCGCCTCCGTGCGCCTCCGCTCGGCTTCTTTCTCTTCCTTCTCTAGCCTGAAGCGATACTCGAGCATGAGCTGCTCTTGCTTGTACTTGTCCGCGATCGCGCTCTGGACGATTTCGGGCAGCTCGATATCAAGTAGCTTGAGCTCGTAGAGCTGCACGTAGGGACGCGCATTCCCGTTTTCATCGAGGCGCCCGAGCGCCGATACCTTGCCGACCTCCTGGAGGAGGTCACGCACGCTCGTGTAGATCTCGTGCGCCGTCCGGCTGCCGAAGGTGCGCCGGACGTGGGACTCGACCTCGGGCCGGATCAACCGCTCGAAGTAATCGACGCCGATGTCCTGGTGCAGATAACCGAGCATTTCCATGTTCGGCTGGTATCGTACGGAGATCTCCACCGGGAGGTTGAGCCCCTCCTCGCTGAGCACGTCGAATTTCAGCTTTTGCTGCTGCATCCGCGTCTCGTAGACGGTGAGCTCGTCCCAGGGTGGGATCACGTTGAGTCCCTCGCCCCAGATACGATCCCTCACCGTCCCACCGAGGAAAAAACGATACATGACGGCGCTGCTCCCCGCCGGCACGCGGATGAAGATCCGCGGCCAGAGGAAGCCGACCACGAACAGGAGGATGACCAGCGTCGTATAGAGGGTGAATCGGGCCTTCCGGAGCCACTTCGCGAGCCACTCCCGGAAGGGTGGCTTCTTCGCGTCGCCACTCGAAGATCCCTTTTGCATCTCTTCATTCGCTTCCGGCTTGCTCATTGGCGGCTCTCATCAAGGACTTTTCAGGACGGCTTGGTCGCCTTGGAATCCTCTTTGGACTTCTGCACGTCCGCGACGTACTCCTTGGCGTTCTCGAATTCCTGCTTGAAGTAGCTGCGCACCTTGTGAGGATCGAAGTCGAGCAGCGTACCGCCTGTCTCGAAATGCATGACGAAGACCTTGCCCAGCGCCCGGGTGAACGCGCCCGAGATGACGGGGACCGTGACGATGCCGAACGCGTGGCCCACGAACGGAATGAGCTTCCCCAGGCTGGCACCGATCACGGCGCCGGCGCCGACGCCGAGGACGCCCGAGAGGAGCGAGCCGATGAGCTTCCTGGCGATGTCCTCCCGGAAACTCAGATCATAAAGCTCCGAGAGCTCGGCGAGCATTTTCACCTGGATACCCGTGATCGCGACCATATCGACGATAGGCACGGGAACGAGCCCGGCGCCGAGCACCCACAGCACATTGCGCCGAATGACGGCATCCGCACGGCCCACGCGCGAAACCGGCTCAGGGGATTTCGGCGCGGCGCTGCTCCGGGACGTCCCCTCGGTCTTCGGTCCGGCGTTCGGCTCGACCTTGGCTTCTGCCTTCGGCTCGACCTCGGGTGCGCTCGTCGCTTCCTCTTTCACCTCGATTCGAGGCTCGTCCGTCTTCTTCTCCGTCGACTGATTCGATTGCGCGGTTTCGGTCGCCATGATTTTCCTCCGTTCGCAAGCTGCAACGATGAGCGGGTCAGTGTCTCCCCGTCGCGTCCCGCCAGGCGCGAACGAGCTCGTTCACGAATTTGCCGTCGAGGCGCGGCGCTTCGACGAACGGCGCGTCGATCTCCACGCCATAACGTCGGAATCTGAAGAAAGGATTCTCGGAGTCCTCGATGCTCCGGAGCTTCAACTCGGGGCTCGCCGGCCGAAGACCCTGCTTGACGGCCAGCTTCTGCATTTCCGGGCCACGAAGGAAGGTGATCCACTTCTCGGCAGCCGTGCGCTGCTCGGCGGTGAGCGTTCCGTCGTCGAAGATGACCACGGGATGTTCGTTCACGAGCGTCGGCCGCGGGTACACGACGCGCAGCTCTGCCATCACGTCCGCATGCTTCTCGAACTGCTGAAGAACCGTGAAAACGAGCTGCTCCTGCGTCACCACGGCGTCATATCGGCTCGCGCCGAGGTCGAAGATGGCGTCGGTCAAGAGGGGCGCTGACGGGGTGGGGGGCGGCGCGCCCGCTTCGCATCGCTTGAGCCAGCGCTGGAAAGGCTCCCGCCGCTCCTGGAACGAGCGAGCGAAATCCGCCTCGGCGAGGTCGCCACGCACGACCACACCCTCTTTGGCGGGTTCTCCGAGCGCCTGCTTGATGCGCTCCTTGAGCGCGGTCGGCCGGTCGTTCGGAGGCAATGCGTAATCGTAGGCCATGAGGTAAAGCGCCTCGAGCCCCTCGGCCGAGCGCGTCGGCGACGGGTGCTCGAACTTCGCTCTTCCCCACCGCTTCATGTCGTCCGCCGTCGGAAACGGCGCGATATAGGCTCGTTGGGACTTCTTGTCGACCCGTCGAGCCGCCGGCGCCGGTTGTTGCGGGAACGCGGCCGGGACGACCGAGCCGTACCAATCGCTCCACGTCCCCGGCACCATGTGTTCGAGGGCCATCTCCTCGAGATCCTGCGGGTCCCGTGGCACCCCCGGGCACATCGCATCCATCCACAGCCCCTCGCCACTCTTGCTTTTTTCGAGGATGGCTTCGAGGACCTCGAGCCGATCTTCCCATATCAAGATCACGAGCGGGGAGCGGGCGAGAGAAACCTGCTTCGTGATGTCGATCGGTGATCGTCCGTGGCTCTCCCTCCAGCGCCCATCGAGGTAACGAACGACGAGATCGTCCGCGGGCGACCAGATCGTCGGTTTTACCTCACCCTTCAGGATGGAGTCGGCTCCCTCGATACCGCCTGCCGCAATCGCCTTGATCTGGATCTTCGGACATATCTTCGCGAACCGAGTCGCGGCCTCGTCGATCCACGCTTGCTTGTCACTGCTGTACAGCATCTCGACGATGACGGGGTGTCCGTCGTGCGGCGCCAATCCGCACGTCTCGGTCGAGGCCTCGTTCACAACCTTCATGTCCACGAGCCGTGATGGCTTTGGAAGGTCGGGCACGAACCTGCCACCTCGCGCGAAGAACGTTGCGAAGAGGGCGAACAGACCCGAGGAGATCACAATGTCGCGAATGGTGAGCCCGAGTGTCGGTTTTTTCGAGCGAGGTTCGTCTTGCTTTCGCGTCGGGGCCACGAGGTCCTCCATCAATCGACGTTCGTCGCGGGGGGAAACGCCGCGTCCACGACCTCCTCCCAGAGCGTCGGCAGCTTGGGGATGTCGGCGGCTGCGACGCGCGCCATGAGCTCGTCGCGGGAGGAGACGCCGAACTTCCGGACGTACGCGCGCAGGCACTCCGGGCGCGAGAACAAGAACATCAGATCGGTGAGCTGCATCGAGCGAATCACCAGCATCGGGTGCGGTGCCTCGAGCGGGCGGTAATCGGGGTTGTGCAAGCCGGGCTCGAGGCAGCCGGGGTAGAATTGACCTATCATCAAGCCCTGGGCAGTGATCTCGGGCTTCAGCGCCTCGTGCACGGGGTCGATCAGCAGCGGCCCCCCGTCGTGGGGCAGCTCCGGAAACAAGGTCAGAATGGCGCGGAACTCGCGGCCGACCTCGGTGGCGGGTGGCAGCGTCGGAAAGCGTGCCGCAAGCGCGCGCAGCACCGGCTCCACGGCAGCCGGGCGGAGCTCGCCCTGGTAGACATGAAAACGGATGGACCGAAAGCGGGTCAGGGCAGGCCCGACGAAGGGACACACATGGCCCTTGCGACCGATCAGCGGATTCGGCTTGGCGATGGAGGTTTGGAGCCAAGCCAGCACCTCGAGCAGCTGCGCGCGGGCAGCCGCCGGCAGACCGGCGCTCTGCTCGACGAGCTGATTGGCGCTGATCAATACAGGCTCATTGGCCAATGTCTCGATGCTCGGGTTCATGCGCGTTCCACAGACCGAATACGGCCATACTCCATGGTGATCACTCGATCCGCACAGTGGAAGAATCGGTCGTCGTGGGTGACTGCAATGACCGTCTTCCCCCGCTGCTTCAACGCCGGCAAAATCTCTTCGTAGAAGTAGGCGCGGAACTCGGGGTCCTGATCTGCGGCCCATTCGTCGAACACACAGATGGGCCGGTCCTCGAGGAGCGCCACGATCATGGCCAGGCGCTTGCGCTGTCCGGTGGAGAGATTGCGGTTCGTGAAACCCTTGTTCTCGAACGACGTCTTCTGCTGGAGATCCATCTGCGCGATGAGCCGGTGTACGGCCGCCGGGTCGACGTCGAGCAGCCCATAGAGCTTGGCGAACAGGTGGAAGTCCGAGTAGATGGCCGAGATCTTCTCGCGATATGCGGCCACGTTGCTGGAATCGACGCGTATCCCGCCGACCAGGAGCTCGCCGCCCGTCGGCGGATACAGCCCCGTGAGCACCTTGAGGGCCGTCGACTTGCCGCTCCCATTTCCGCCGACGATGAACACGATCTCGCCTTCCGCGATGTCGACGTCGAGGGGACCGATGCGGAACGCGCCGTCGCCGTCATCGGAAACGTATTCGAATTCGATGCCGCGCCCAGCGATCGCGCCGAATCCACCTTTCCACGCGTCCTCGACGTCCAGCGCGATTCGTGTCTCCTGGATGGCCTTGTCGAGCTTTTCCTCCAGCGTCCGCGCCCTGGAAAGCGCCACATTCGAGCGGATGTATGCGGGCGCCCCCGTGATCAGCACGGTCATGGGTCCCCAAAGGAACAGAATGGCCGCGACGATGCTGACCAGCGCAGAGGACTCCACGTCGATGTGCTGCGGAATGACGAGGACGATGACGCCGAGCAGCGCATAGAGGTTGCTGCTGGCGAAGATGAAGTTGTCGCTGTTCATCTCGCCGGACTTCAGGTTGAAGCCCCGCAATACCTCCGACGACCGCTCGATGTCGGTGCAGATGTCGCGACCGCGCCGGCGGCTGAGCTTGACCTCCTTGAAGCCCTTCAGCAGGTCCGTGAGCTTTTCGAAGAACGCGACGCGGGCGTCCCCGAGCCGCTGCAGATAGCGCTCGAGCTCCTTGGCCCTGCCTCGATACGTCACGTAGCCGATGGTGAGCAGGAACGTGACGGCGATGAACGTCGGCAAGGAGATCCAGGCGATGTACAGCACCGCGAACGCCAGGATGAGGGCCGCTTGCAAGAACGCCGATATCAGCGGCCCGTAATTGGACACGACGCTCAGGTTCTCCGTGATCCCGTCGTAGATCTCCGCGGTGCCAATGCGCTCGACCCCCTGAATGTCCGCCTTCTCGAGCTTGTCGACGATGCTGATCTTGATTCGGTGCAGCGCCGATTCCACGACCGTGGCCGTCCGGTAGTACACGTACTTGGCGCTGAGATAATGGCCGACGACGACGAGCGCGAAGAGACCGGCCGCCGGCAGCCCCGAAAGCTTCGGCGCGCTGGCGACGACGTTCGCCCCGATGAGCACGAACATGCTCGTGGCGCCCGCCACGCACGCCGCCATGAGAATGCGACGGCGCTCGCCCCCCGCCTCCTGGGTGATGAGATCGACGATCGTCAAGGCGCATCCATCCGGGGGGTCGCCTGGACCTTCCCGTAGCTCAGCTTGATGACGCGGTCCGCGCAATGAAAGTAGCGATCATCGTGGGTGACGGCGATGACCGTCTTGCCCCGGCCCTTCAGCGCGGGCACGAGCTCCTCGTAGAAGTACCTGCGGAATCCAGGATCCTGATCGGCGGCCCACTCGTCGAATACGTAAACGGGGCGGTCCTCGAGGAGCGTCATGATCGTGTAGAGGCGCCTGCGCTGGCCGGTCGATAGCGTGCGCCGGGTAAATTGCTGCGCCTCGAAAGAGGTCTTCCCCTCGAGGCCCATTTGCGCGAGCAGCGCGCGCACCGCCTCCGGCTCCGCGTCCAGCATGCCATAGAGCTTGGAGAAGAGGTGGAAGTCCGAATAGATCGCCGAAATCATCTCACGGTACGCGGCCACGTTCTCCGGCTGGACGAGGACGCCGCCGACGCGCAGCTCTCCGCCGCTCCGCGGGTAGAGCCCCGTGAGCACCTTGAGCAGCGTCGATTTGCCGCTCCCATTCCCACCGACGAGGAAGACGACCTCACCCGGCTCGATATCGAGGCTCAGGGGGCCGACGCGGAAGCTCCTGTCTCCGTTGCCTGTGGGATACTCGTACACGATATCGCGTGTCGAGAGTGTGCCGATGCGACCGTTCCACGGATCCTCGGTCTTCTGGACGGCCGCTCGCTCGACGGCCTCATCGAGCTTCCCCTCCAGCGTCCGGATCTGTTCGAATGCGACGCTGGAGCGGAACACCGCATTGAGCCCTCCGGCCACGCTGGTGAAGGGGCCCCAGACGAACGCGGTGCACGTGACCAGGCTGGCCATGGTCTCGGCATCCACGTCGACGTACCTGGGCATGGTGAAGATGACCGCCCCCAGCAGGATGTACAGGACGCAGTTGGGCATGACCAAGACGCCGCTGAGCCCCTCGGCCGTCCTCACGGCGCCAATGCGGAGGGATTCGGCCATCCCCACGATATCGTCGTGGATCTCACGCCCGCGCCGACGGCTGAATTTGGCTTCTTTGAAGCCTTTCAGCAGATCCATGACCATGTCGAAGAGCTCGAGCCGTAGCTGCCCCATCTGGCGCAGCACATCGACGACCTCTTCGAATCTGTATTGAACGATGAAGAACCCGAACACCAGCATGAGCGCGATCAGCGCGAAGGCTGGCAGCGAGATCCACGCAATGTAAACGAGCCCGAACACGAGGACGAAGAGCGCCTGCAGGAAGCTCCCGAGCACCCACCCTTGCTCCGACACGACGGACATGTTTTCCGTGACGCGATCGAAGATCTCTGCGGTCCCGACGCGCTCGAGCCCCTCGAGCTCCGTTCGCTCGATCTTCTCGACAATCCTCGTCCTGACGCGGTGGAGCACAGCTTCGACGAGGGACGTCGTCCGGTGATACGTCGCTCGAGCACCGAGGACGTAGAGGGCCATCGTCAACCCGAACAGGAAAAGCGCCCGCAGGTCCGCCTGCTCCGGGGACCCGGCGAGGACATTGGCGCCGACGAGGAGGAGCGCGTTTGCGATACCCCCCATCGTCGCGACGGCGAAAATCGAAGCCCGCTGCCCCTTCGCCTCCTCGAGGAGAAGGTCTATGACGTACATTGCTGCCCCGCGATCGTGCGTGAGGTGCAGTGCGCGATGAGGCGTCGCAGCGACGAGAGGACCCTTTCCGCGATCCTCTCCACCGTCGATTTCTCGTACATCGCGGGGCTGTAACCCCACGTGAGCCGCAGGCGTCCTTGCATCACGATGGCACTCAACGTGAGCTCATGAAACAACGCCATGTTCGGGCTCGCGCTCGTGTGCTCCGTCCCCGCGAATTCCCAGGTCGAGCCTGCCTCATGCTGCCCGAGATAGTTGAACAGCACCGGCATTGGCACGGTGAGCGACGCGCGTACGGCCGCGTCCGGGTGCGCATATCGCAGCCAGCCGTATCCCACGCCCCGCCCCGGCACCGACCGGAGCTGCTCCTTCACGCCATTCAGCAGCAGAGCAGGATCTTCCTCCGAAGGCACGCGCAGCGAGAGCGGGAATAGCGACGAGAACCACCCCACGGTGCGGGACACGTCGACGTCCTCCACCACGGGCTCGCGACCATGATGCTGCAGTGCCACGCAGACCGTATCCGTCCCGGAGGACGCACTCATTCCCTCTGCGAATGCCGACAAAAGGACCGCATGGATCTCCGTTCCACCAGCCGATCCCACGTCGTGGAGGAGCGCACGGGTCTCTGCCGGAGACAACTCCACCTCCAGGGTGCAGCTATCGCCGAAGGTCCCCACCGCGCCATCGTGGTCCCGCGCGCCCGGCGTCACGCTGCCGGCGCATTGCGCCTGCCAATACTGGAGCTGCTCCGAGAAGCCGCCGCCCCCGACAAACGCGTGCAATCGCTCGGACCACCGGCGAAGGGATGTCGTCTTGGGTCCGAGATTCGGCGTCTGCCCCGCGATCAATGCGTCGCAGGCGCGCTCCACGTCCTCGCACACGATGCGCCATGACACGATGTCTGTGACGAGGTGGTGCATGGCGAGGAGCAGCCGCGCCCCGCCTTCGCCCAGATCCAGCCACGCAGCGCGGAAGATCGGGCCGCTGGACAGGTTCATGCCCCGTTGCAGGACCTCCGCTGCCTTTTTTACGGCGGCATCACGGGCCGAGGGCGGAAGCGACGATAGGTCCACCCGCTCGAGCACCAGAGTCGCCCCCTCCTCGTGCTCCTGCACCCACCCGGCGTCGGTGCGACGATACCGGAGCCGCAATGCGTCGTGCTGCTGCGCGAGGATCCGCAGCGCCTCTGCGGCGATCTCCGGCGATAGCGCGGGCGGCGGCGTCCACGACATCGCCGGACTGAAATGATGGGCGTCCTCGGGATCTCGATCCAGGAACCAATGCTGGATCGGCGTCAGCGGGACCGTCCCGGTCACGGCGCCCTGCTCCACGAGGACCGCGCTCTCTTTGCGCGCCGCCTGCGCGAGCTGCGCCACCGTCTGGTGCGCGAACAGGTCGCGCACGGTCAGGTGGAGGCCAGCTCGTTTGGCGCGACCTATCACGTGGATTGCGAGGATCGAGTCCCCTCCGAGCGTGAAGAAGTTATCGTGGATCCCGACGGGCGAGATCTGCAGCACCTCGGACCACAGCTCGGCGAGCGCGCGCTCCGTCTCGGTCTGCGGTGCCACGTACGAGGTTTCCGCCGCGCTACGCGTCATCTCCGGTGCCGGCAGCGCCTTGCGATCAACCTTGCCGCTGGGATTCAGCGGCAGCGCCGTCAGCCGCACGAATACAGAGGGGACCATGTACGCGGGCAGCGAGGCCTGAAGGTGCTCGCGCAGCGTGCCCTCCGTACATTCGCCTTCCCCGGCCACCACGTACGCGACCAGCCGTTTGTCGCCGGACGAGGACTCCCATGCGACCACGGCGCACGCTCGCACCGCCGGGTGGGACGACAGCACCGCCTCGATTTCGCCGAGCTCGATGCGGAAACCCCGGATCTTCACCTGGTGATCGATACGCCCGAGGAACTCCAGCTCTCCGTTCGCGTCCCATCGGGCGAGGTCACCGGTGCGGTACATCCGCGCCCCGGGCACATTCGAGAACGGGTCAGGGACGAAGCGCTCCGCTGTCAGTCCGGGGCGCCCGAGATAGCCGCGTGCGAGCCCGTCCCCCGCGATGTACAGCTCCCCAGGAATGCCCACCGGGACCTGCATCAGGTTTCGGTCGACCACGTGGAGCTGCGTATTGGCGATACCTCGGCCGATCCGGACGTAGCTCTGCTCGGCGTCGACGCGATAATGAGCAGACCAGATCGTGGTCTCCGTCGGCCCATACACGTTCCTGACCGAGGATGCCCGGAGTGCGAGCTTGGCCGCGAGATCCGGCGTCATTGCTTCCCCGCCGCACAGCACCTGCAGGGGCCTTCCGCCCTTCCAGCCTGCGTCGAGTACCATGCGCCATGTCGCAGGCGTTGCCTGCATCATCGTCGCGCGCTCCAGGGCTCTCACCAGCGCTTCGCCGTTGCTCGCGTCTTCCTGCGACGCGAGGTGGACCGAGGCTCCCCGGAGCAAGGGCATGAACAGCTCAAGCCCGGCGATATCAAAGGACAGCGACGTGACGGCCTGCATCACGTCCCGGGGCCCGACCTCCATCTTTTCGGCGAAATCGTGGAGCAGGTTCGTCAGCGCGCCGTGCAGAACCTGGACGCCTTTGGGCCTCCCCGTCGAGCCTGACGTGTAGATGACGTAAGCCGCGTTCTCCGGCACGACCTGGGCGCCGGGAGACGTGAGCGGCTGCTCCTGCCAAGGGGGCACGCTCGCATCGAGGTGTACCGTGACAAACGCGTGCGCGGAAAGGCTGCCCTCGAGGCGCTCCTGGGTGAGCAGCACCGCGGGCCGCGCGTCCGTCAGCATGTAGGCCAGCCGCTCCCGCGGATAGTTTGGGTCGAGCGGCACGTACGCGCCGCCCGCCTTGAGGATGCCGAGCAGCCCCACCACCATTTCCAGCGAACGCTCGACGCATAGCCCCACCAGCACCTCCGGGCCCACGCCCAGCGCGCGCAGGTAATGAGCCAACTGATTCGAGCGCTGGTCGAGCTCCCGGTAGGTGAGCTCTTGCTCAGCGAATACCAATGCCACCGCGTCGGGGGTTCGTGCGGCCTGCTCCTCGAAGAGGTCGTGAATGCACTTGCCCTCGGGATACGCGGCCGCCGTATCGTTCCAGGTCGCGAGCTGCCCGTGCTCCGCCTCGGTCAGGAAGGCAAGCTCGGACAGGGGGTTGTCAGGGTGCGCCACCACGTCGAGGAGCAGGGTGCAGAGGTGCTCGCTCAGCCGCTTCGCCGCGGCTTCGTCCACCCGTGTCGTGTCATAGGCCAGGTGGATGCTGGTCCCTTCCGCGTCACGGGCCACGGCGAACACCAGTGCGTTTTTCGCGGTTGTCACACCGGGAGACACCGCTTCGAGGTGCGGCGACCACCCCGCCGCGATCCCGGCGTGCGGCGCTGATACCTCGAAGAGGAGCACGTCATACAGCGGGTTCTCATCGCCGTGCCTGGACAACCCCTGGTCCTGCACCACCACGTCGAACGGCAATGCCTGATGCTCGTAGACCTCCACGGACGTGCGCCTCGCAGACGAGAGCAAGTCGATGAATGTCGGATTTTCCGAAAGGTCGGTCCGCAGCACGACCGTGTTCGTGAAGAAGCCCAGGAGGCTTTCCGCGCCCGGCACTTCGCGGTTCGCGATCACCGCGCCGAGCCCGAAGTCCTTCTGTCCGCTGTAGCGCGACAGGATGGCCGTGAGGACGGCATACCAGGCCATGAACGGCGTGCAGCCGTGGTCCCGCGCGAGCGCCGAGAGCGCGCTGCTCGCATGCTGAGGAATGCGGAGCATTACGCTCGCTTCGGGGCCAGGGCCGCCCTCCGAAGCGGGGCGAAGAATGGGCAACTGGAGCCGCGGCACGCCGGTGAGTTGGTCTTTCCAGTACGCTCGCGAGACCCCGAAGCCGCCACCCGTGAGCGCCTCCTGCTCCGCCCGTGCATAATCGGCGAACTGGTATGAAAGCGCCGGCAGACTCGGCGCCTCGCCGCGCCAGCACGCCTCGTACAGGCGCGAGAGCTCGGAGAGCAGCACGCCGCAGGACCATTCGTCGGTGATGATGTGGTGCTGGAGGACGAGCACGACATGGTGCTTGGCGGCCATGCTTACGACGAGGACCCGCGTCAGCGGTCCGGCACCGAGGTCGAAACGAATGCCGATTTCGGCCTCCAGGAGCGCGCGCAAGGCGGCTTCCCGCGCGGCTTCTGGCAGGGCCGAGACGTCCTCCACGCGCACCGGAATCGATCCGCTCTTCGCCACGACCCGCCTCGGCACGCCGTCGACCTCGGGATAGGTCGTGCGCAGGATCTCGTGCCGCTCCGCGAGCAATGCCACGCTTTGGCGCAGCGCCTGCTCCGAGAGCGCGCCTCGAATGACGAACATCTGCGGGACCTGGTACGACAGCGCTTCGGGCGAGAGTTTGTCGACGAACCACATCCGCCGCTCGGTCCCCGAGAGGCCGGCGTATGCAGGCTCGGCCGCGCCGCGCGGCGAGGGGGAAACCGCGACCACGGGCGCCGAGCGCTTCTCCATCCCGTCCAGCGACGCCGCCAGGGCCGCCACCGTCGATTGCTGAAACAGTGTGGCCACGGTCAGCCCGAGCCCGAGCCGCGCTTTCACCGCGGACACGAGGCGCACCGCCAAAAGCGAGTGGCCGCCGAGCAGGAAGAAATCGCCGTGCGCGCCGATGGGCCGCACCTCGAGCAGTTCTTCCCAGATGGCCACGAGCGCGCGCTCCGTATTGGTCCGCGGCGCCACGTACGCTGTCTCCGCGCCGCGCGTCGCCTCGGGCGACGGCAGCGCTTTGCGGTCCACCTTGCCGTTCGCAGAGAGCGGCAGTTTGTCGAGGAACACAAACGCCGACGGCGTCATGTACTCCGGCAATCGCGCGCGGATCCACTCTCGCAGATCGCTTGCCGTGCACGCGCCGTCCTTCGCCACCACGTAGGCGACGAGGCGCTTGTCCCCCGGCGCATCTTCACGCGCCACGACGACGCACGACGCCACCGCGGCGTGTGAGGAGAGCGCCGCCTCGATTTCGCCGGTCTCGACGCGGAACCCTCGAATCTTCACCTGGTGGTCGGCGCGGCCCAAAAACTCGAGTTCGCCGTCCTCGTTCCAGCGCGCGAGATCCCCGGTGCAGTACATCCGGGCGCCAGGCTCCTTCGAGAAGGGATCCGGGACGAACCGCTCCGCCGTCATGCCGGGACGATTCAGATAACCACGCGCCAGGCCCACCCCGGCGAGGTGGAGCTCACCGGCCATTTCGATGGGGACCTGCCTCTTCGCGCCATCGAGCACGTAGATATGCACGCCGTGAATCGGTCGACCGATCGAAAAATTCTCCGGTCGCTCCGGATCGAAATAGGCCTGTGCCCCGAAAATGCTGAACTCGGTAGGGCCGTAGGAGTTCAGCACCCTCCGGCCCTTCGCCCACTGCGCGACGAGCGCGGGGGAGGTCGTGTCGCCCGCCAGGGTGATATGGCGGAGATGGGGCGCGCGGCAGTTCAGCACGCGCAGCATCGCGGGCGGAATGAACGACACGGTGATCCCCCGATTGTCCAGGCACTCCGCAATGCCCTCGACCGCGCCGTAGGCATTGCTCGGTAGCACGCACGCGGCGCCGTTGCAGAGCGATATCATCCAGTCGATGATCGCCCCGTCGAACGCCACCGCTGCGCTCTGGAGCACACGATCGCTCGGATGGATCACGAACTGCTCGCGCTGGAATGCCACACGCGCGGCGAGCCCCCGGTGCTCGTTGACGACCGGCTTGGGTTTGCCCGTGGAGCCAGAGGTGAACACCACGTAATTCGCATGCTCGGGCCTGACGCCGCTCTCGGGGGGCGTGGCCGGCAGCGACGCCCATTGCGACGCGTCCGCGTCGAGGCGCACCACCGTCACGCCGGACGCCGTGAAGCGGTTTTCGATGTCCGAGTGCGTCAGCAGGACCGGCGCCTGCGCTTCGGATAGCAGGAGCGAGAGCCTGTCGGCCGGATACGCCGGATCCAGGGGCACGAACGCGCCGCCCGCCTTCAGGATCCCGACCAGGGCCACCACCATGTCGAACGACCGCTCCACGCACAGCGCCACGCGCACCTCGGGCCCGACGCCGAGAGCGCGAAGGTGGTGCGCCAGGCGGTTGGCCTGCGCCTCGAATTCACCATAGCTGAGCTGCCGGCCGTCCTGCTCGAGGGCCACGGCATCCGGCGCCTTCGCCGCCTGCTCCGCAATGAGCTCGTGGATGCACGGGGCGGCGGGGTCGGCCTTTGGCGTGTCGTTCCACGCGGCGAGGTTCTGCGTTTCCTCTTCGGTCAAGAGGTCCAGATCCGGCAAACGTTTGTCCGGGTGCGCCACGGCGTCCGTCACAAGCGTCCGCAGATGTCCGCACAGGCGCTCCGCTGCCGTGCGCGAGACCCGCTTCGTGTCGTACAGGACCTCCACGACGGTCCCTTCGACCGAGTGCTGTACGGACACAGCGAGCGCGTCCTTCGCCGTCGTCGCGCCCTCGCGCACTGCACCAAGGGCGGGTGACCAGCCGGCCGCAGCTCCGGTGATCGGAGGCGTCACCTCGAAGAAGGCCACGTCATACAGCGGGTTCTCTCCAGCCTGCCGCGAGAGCCCCTGATCCTGCATGACGATGTCGAACGACAGCGCCTGGTGCTCGTACGCGGAAAGCGACGTCCGTCGCGCGCGAGAGAGCAGCTCGCCAAACGTAGGGTTTCCCGAAAGGTCGGTCCGCAGCACGACCGTGTTCGTGAAGAAGCCCAGGAGGCTTTCCGCGCCCGGCACTTCGCGGTTCGCAATTACCGCGCCGAGCCCGAAGTCCTTCTGGCCGCTGTAGCGGGACAGGACGGCCGTGAGGACGGCATACCAGGCCATGAACGGCGTGCAGCCGTGGCCCCGCGCGAGCGCCGAGAGCGCGCTGCTCGCATGCTGAGGAATGCGGAGCATTACGCTCGCTTCGGGGCCAGGGCCGCCCTCCGAGGCGGGGCGAAGGATCGGCAGTTGGAGCCGCGGTATACCGGCGAGGTTGTCCTTCCAGTATGCTCGCGAGATCCCGAAGCTGCCACCCGCGAGCGCCTCCTGCTCCGCCCGTGCATAATCGGCGAATTGGTACGAAAGCGCCGGCAGATTCGCAGACTCGCCGCGGCAGCACGCCTCGTACAGGCGCGAGAGCTCGGAGAGGAGCACGCCGCAGGACCATTCGTCGGTGATGATGTGGTGCTGGAGGACGAGCACGACATGGTGCTCGGCGGCCATGCTCACGACGAGGACCCGCGTCAGCGGTCCGGCGCCGAGGTCGAAACGAATGCCGATTTCGGCCTCCAGGAGCGCGCGCAATGCGGCTTCCCGCGCGGCTTCGGGCAGCGCCGAGACGTCCTCCACGCGCAGCGGGATCGATACGCTCTGCGCCACGACCCGCCTCGGCACGCCGTCGACCTCGGGATAGGTCGTGCGCAGGATCTCGTGCCGCTCCGCGAGCAATGCCACGCTTTGGCGCAGCGCCTGCTCCGAGAGCGCGCCTCGAAGGACGAACATCTGCGGGACCTGGTACGACCGCGCCTCGGGCGAGAGTTTGTCGACCAACCAGAGCCGCCGCTCGGTCCCCGAGAGGTCAGCGTACGCGGGATCGGCCGCGCCGCGCGGGGCGGGAGAGAGGGCGGCCACGGGCGCCGGTCGATTCTCCGTCCCGTCCAGCGACGCCGCCAGGGCCGCCACCGTCGATTGCTGAAACAGTGTGGCCACGGTCAGCTCGAGCCCGAGCTGCGCCTTCACCGCCGACACCATGCGTATCGCCAGGAGCGAATGGCCGCCGAGCTGGAAGAAATGGTCTCGGACCCCGATCGGCCGCACCTGGAGCAGTTCTTCCCAGATGGCCACGAGCACGCGCTCCGTATCGGTCCGCGGCGCGACGTACGATGTCTCCGCGCCGCGCGTCGCGTCGGGCGACGGCAGCGCCTTGCGGTCCACTTTGCCGCTGGGATTGAGCGGCAGCGCCGTGAGGCGCACGAAAGCAGAGGGGACCATGTATTCCGGCAGCGTCGCCCCCAGGTGCTCGCGCA
>NZ_JAGTJK010000051.1:0-84572 GCF_028435265.1 Polyangium jinanense
CGCAGTTCATCGACCCCGGGTCCAGCGCTTGCGCTGGTCCGGGTCCAGGGGCGGACAGCCCCTGGTGGGGCCTGGGGCAACGCCCCAGCGATGCGTCCCCAGGAAACCTCTGTCAGGCGCGCGGCGTGCGGCCTGGCGGAGGCGTGCTCCGCGAGGGGACCTGCGGAGGCGGGGGCGGCGCGGACGGGGCGGCGAGTGCAGGCGCAGGCGCGCTCGTGCCGAGACGGCGCGCGACGTCGGTCAGATCGAGGCCTGTGGCTGCGCGGATTTGCTCGGTCATGGCGATTGCCTTGCGCGCGAGTGAGCCGTCGTCGCCTGACGGGAGCACCGAGAGCGTGCCGATCTTCGTCGGCGTCCGGGCGCCTGCGATGTGCGGCAGCAGCGGCATCATCTGCTGGAGTGCGAGGATCTCCAGCGCGCCTGGCCCCGCCTTGCGGATCTCGTCGACGATGCGGTGCAGCGCCTCGGCTTCGGCTTTGCCGAGCTCGATGATCTTCGCTGCGTCGCCGCGCGCTTGCTCCTCGAGGTTCCGGCGCTCGGCGTCGTGCGGCTGGATCACGTCGGCGAGCAGTTGCCGCTCGACCTGGAGCGCGCGGGCCTTCTGGCGGTTGATCTCTGCCTTGACCTGCGCGATCTGCGCGAGGACCTGACCCTTCGCCTCCTGGATCATGGCCTCGCGACGGCTCATCGCGTCCTTGATGCGCTTCTGCGTCTCCTGCCGCGCGATCGCCAGGTCTGCGTCGATCTTGGCGACCTCGCTCTTCGCCCAGTTCTCGGCCTTCTGCTCGGCCGACTCGGCTTGCGTCCTGGCCTCGACGATGCTCGCGTCCATGCGCACGCTCGCGCCACGCATGCGGCCGATCGAGTTCAGATAGTTCGCGTCGTCGGCGACGTTCTGGATCTTCAGCGTGTCGAGCACGAGGCCCATGCGCTGCATGTCGTGCTCGGCCTCTTCGAGCAGCTTGTCCGCGAACGCGGTCTTGTCCTGGTTGACCTGCTCGGGCGTCAGCTGCGCGAGCACGCCGCGCACGTTGCCTTCGAGCGTCTCGCGCGCGATCGCTGCGATCTCGTCGCGCGACTTGCCGAGGAAACGCTCGACTGCGTTCGAGAGCCGCGGCTCCTCGCCGGGCAGTTTTACGTGCGCGACGCCTTGCACGTTGAGCGGGATGCCGCCCTTCGAGTAGGCGCCCTTCACGGAGATGTCGACCGGGATGTTGTTCAGATCCATGCGGTCGACGCGCTCGAGCAGCGGGATGCGCACGGCGCGGCCGCCGCGCACCGACCGATAACCGACCTCGCGCGAGCCCACCTGATGCGACCCGCCCGAGAGGACGAGCACCTCGTTCGGCGAGCTCACGAGCAGGAGGTTCTTCAGCGTGTAGATGACGAAACCCACCACGACGAACGCGGTGAGGCCGAGGACCATGATGATCGGGATCACGAAGCCCTCCCGTGCGATCCGAGGATCTGCTGGATGTCGATGCCCATCGCGCGCCCCGTCTCCTGAAGGACCCGCGTCACCGCGGCCGGGTATGCCGCGACGAGCGCGCTGAACGCCTCGACGTCGTTGCCCGCCACCACGTTGACCTCACCGACCTGCGTCTGCGCCACGCGCGCCGCCGCGGCCGTCACGAGCTGCCGGAGCTGCTGGAGCACGTATGCGTCCTTCGCCAGCTGCCCCGCGGCCGCCCACTCCTGCGCCACGAGCCGGAGCGCCTCGGCTGTCGCCTTGCCGTTCTCCACCGTCGGCGCCGCCTCGCCGCGCGCCTTGAGCTCCTGCGCCTTGCGGTTTGCCTCGGCCGGCAGGATGACGTCGCAGTTGAGGCGGAGCTTTTCGAGCTCGGCGCGCAGGGCCTGGAGCTCCTGCTCGGCCACGGCGCGCTCGGTCTCGGCCGCGATCTCGGCCTCGTTCTCGATCTGCTTCGCCTCGGCTTCGAGCTTGGCGATCTCGGCGCGGTAGTTGTTGCGGCTCTGCACGATCACTGTCTCGGCGCGCTTCGCCGCCGTCTCGGCCGCCTGCCGCGCTGCTGCTTGCGCCTCGGCCACGGCCTGGTTCGCCGCGTTCTCGGCGTTCGCCGCGTCGCGCAGCATCGTTGCGATCCGGCCGCGGCCGAGGTTCGCGAGGTAGTGCTGATCATCGGAGACGTGCTGGACCTTGAGCACGTCGAGCTCGAGCCCGAGCTTGTCGAAGTCGTCGCGCGCGTTCTCCACGAGCGTCTCGGCGAACTTGAGCCGATCCTCGTTCACCTCCTCGGGCGTGAGCTGCGAGATGACCTCGCGCAAAACGCCTTCGAGCGTCTGCTGCGCGGCGATGGAGATCTGCGTGGGCGTCGTGCCGAGGAAGCGCTCGACGGCGTTGCGCACGGCCGTGTCGTTGCTCGCGATCTTCACGTTGGCGATCGCGTGCACGCTGAGCGGGATGCCGCCCTTCGAGTAGGCGTTGTGCACCTGGACCTCGACGGGGAAGAGCCGCATGTCCATGCGGGCCACGCTCTCGAGGAAGGGCACGCGGAAGCCGCGGCCGCCGTGCAGGATTTTATAGCCGCTCACGGTGCCGTCGGGCAGGACGTGCTTGCGGCCGCTGAAGACGAGGATCTCGTTGGGCCGGCAGATGAACAAGAACTGCCGGAGGATCGCCACGAAGATCCCGAAGAGCACGATGATGCCGCCCGCGGCGAGCAGCACCAAGACGGCTTGATCGAGGTCGGGCGTCCCCGCGCCCGCTCCCACGTCGGTCGGAGGGCGCGTGCGCCGCTGCTGCGCGTCGATCGACGCGAAGAGCGCACTGCCGAGAAGATTGTACCCCATGCGCCGAGCGTAGCAGGCATGACGCCGCGCCCGGGCGTGATCGAACACGCGATCACGCGATTTCCTGGGACCTCAAGCGAGCTCGGAGGGCCGCCGCGATACACGCGCCACGTCGCCCTCCACGTCCTCCACGAGGACATGGTCGCCGCGCGCGATCTCCTCGCCGTCGCTGCGCGCGAGGATGTCGACGCTCTGACCCTTCAGGACGATGCGAATCTTGCCGACCTTGTTCTTGCCGACGGGCACGAGCACGCGCCCGATCGAGCCGCCGGCGCGGGTGACGTCCGCCGACGTCGACGCAGATCCTTGCGCCACAAAACGAAACGCGAGCTGCGCGAAGAGGCCCGACGAGAGGCCGGAGGCCGCCGCGAGTACGAAGATCACCACGGGCCCCGCGAGCGCGAAGAGGTGCAGGAGCGAGCCCGACATGCCGAAGCCGAGCAACGTAAAGACCCAGAACCGGAGCGAGAGGAAAAAGGCCAGGATGTCGCCCGCGCCGGTGCCCGCGGGCGTCGTGGCGAGCGACTTGTCGGAGAGGTCCTTTGCGAGATCCTTGCCGCCGCCGCTGCTCGCATCGTGCGCGTCGCCGGCGTCGGCGTCGCCCTTGCCCCCCGCTACGATCTGCACGAGCAGGATGCCCAGACCGACGACGAGGGAGAAGAGGTAGACGAGGCCCATCGACCGAGAGGATATCGCGGTACGTGGGCCGAACGATCCGGATCGGGTACCGGGGCGCCCGAATGCTGATCCAGACGATCCGGATCGGGTACCGGGCAAGCGGATCGGCGATCCGAACGGTCCGGATCGGCAACCCGGGCTCCAGGGAGGCGATCCGAACGATCCGGATCGGCAACCCGGGCTCCAGGGAGGCGATCCGAAGCGATCCGACCGCCTCCCGGGCGCCTCAGCTCCCGCGCAGCACGGTCTCGTAGACCTCGCGCACGCGCCCCGTGACCTCCTGGTACCGCGCGAGCAGCTCGACGGCGGCCTGCGCTCCCGGTCGATCCCGGATCCCCATCCGCCGCGCCAGCGGCCAGAGGCCCGGCGCGCTCTCTTCGAGCAGGTGCGACGCGTCAGCATGCACGATCCGGATGCGTCCGCCGAGCTTGCGCAGAAACGCATACCCGTCCCGCAGCGCCTCGGCCTGCTCCGGCGAGAGCTTGCCCGACGCCGCGAGTGCCTCGATCGCGAGCGCCGTCTCCGTGGTGCGTACGCCGGGATCCGCGCCGCTCAGCATTTGCAAGAACTGCACGCAGAGCTCGATCTCGAAGAGCCCGCCGCGCCCGAGCTTGAGGTCGTACCGCCCACGCCGCTCCAGCGAGAGCTCCTGCTCCATGCGGCCGCGCAGGCGGCGGAGCTCCTCGGCGACCTGCGCCGGATCACCGGGCATCGCGTACGCCGCCGCGTGCGCGATCTCGATCGCCCGCGCCCCGAGCTCGACGTCACCCGCGACGGCGCGCGCCCGCAAGAGCGCGAGGCGCTCCCAGGCCGCGGCCTCGACATGCGGCGTGTCCGGCCCCTTCGCGTGATACCGCGCGAAGGCGTCGATCGACGTGACGAGCAAGCCCTGGTTGCCCGAGGGCCGGAGGCGCGTGTCGAGCTCGTAGCCGGGCCCGGCCGGGTGCAGGATCGAGATCAAGCGGATCACGCGGCGCGCCGAGCGCGCGAAAAACGCGTCGGGATCCGTGCCGGCCGGGGCCTTCTCCGGATCGAAGAGGAAGAGGACGTCGAGGTCCGAGCCGTAGCCGATCTCGCGTCCGCCGAGCGTGCCGACCGCGAGCACGGAGAGGCCTCGTACGGGCTCGCCTTCCGGCGTGCCGAGCGCATGCCGCGTCGCCGCTTCGAGCGAGGCATCCGCGAGCTCCGAGAGCACGTACCCGACCTCGCGCGGGCCAAGCTCGCTCGCGAGATCCGCGAGGCCCACGTCGATCACGACACGCGCCTTCGCCTGGCGGAGCGCGCCGACGAGCTGCTCGTCGGGATCCTCGTCCACCGCCGCGGCCTCGCGCTTGGCCTGGTCGAGCTCCGCGCGCGCGGACGCGGGCGTCGGGACACCACGCGCGAACAGGATGCGATCGCCGTGCTCGGGGTGCTGCACGAGCGCCTCGGCGAGGAACGCGCTGCCTCCGATCGCCTCCACGAGCCTTCGCACGAGGCGCGGCTCGTCGCCGAGGAAACGCAGGTACACGCCGGGATGACGGAGCCGCGCGAAGAGCCTGCGCAGCGTGCGCGCGGCCTGCTCGGGATCGGCCGCGTCGGCCACGGCGTCGAGAACCGCCTCGCCGAGGCGCGGGTACGCCTCGCGGCTGCGCGCGCCGAGCACGGCGTCCGGGCGGCGCGAGAGATCGAAGAGATCCCGCGCGACGTCGCCCCAGCGCTCGACGGTCTCGAGGGCGTCGGTCGCTTCGGGCGTCGCGCCGGGCAAGGAGACCTGCGCGACGCGGCGGAAGGCTGCCTCGAACGCGGCGGCGTCGCCGTCGTCGAGCGCGGCGAGGGCCTCGGCCCACGGGGAAGGCGCGGGCGCGCCGTCGGGCACGAGCGAGCGGAAGCGCGCTTCCACGCGGCCAAGATGCTTCGCGAGGTCGACCTCGAACGCCTCCGCCGACGCGAACCCGAGCGCCCGCGCGAGCCTTCCCGCGGACTCGGCGTCCGCGGGCCACACGTGCGTCTGCAGGCCCGTGCCGAGCTGCACGGCGTGCTCGGCGCGACGGAGCGCGAGGTACGCCTCGGCGATCTCGCGCGCCTCGCGATCCGTCACGAACCCGGCCGCGCGCAAGCGTCGGAGTCCATCGAGCGTGCCCTTCACACGGAGGCGCGCCTCGCGGCCGCCCCAGATGAGGAGCAGCGTCTGCACGAAAAACTCCGCCTCGCGGATGCCGCCCGATCCGAGCTTCAGATCCCGCCCCGGCTCGCGCGAGAGCTCGGTCCGCGCCCGCTGCACGAGCTTCGTCATCTCGACGGCGATCGTCGGATCGACGCGCCTCCGCCACACGAACGGCTCGAGCGCGGCGAGCACCTCGTCACCGAAGTCGAGATCCCCCGCGATGGGCCGCGCGCGCACGAGCGCCGCGCGCTCCCACGTCCGCCCGAACGACTCGTAGTACCGCTCGGCCGCGGCGAGCGAGTTGACGAGCGGCCCGCTCCGACCCTCCGGCCGCAGACGCAGATCCACGCGCCACACGAACCCGTCCGCGGTCACGTCTTCGAGCGACGCCGTCACGCGCCGCGCGACACGCGTCCAGAAGTCGTGGAGCGGGAGCGTCTCGCCGCCGCCCTGCGTGCACCCGCCCTCGTCCGTGTCGTAAAAGAACACGAGATCGACGTCGGATCCCACGTTGAGCTCGCCCCCGCCGAGCTTGCCCATGCCGAGCACCACGAACCGCGCGGGCGCGCCGCTCTCGCGCCGCGGAGGACCAAACCTCGCCGAGAGCTGCGTGATCGCATCCTTCACGGCCGCGTCGATCGTCACCTCCGCGAGCACCGCGATCTCGTGCGACGTCACATCGACGTCGGCGCCTCCGAGCGAAGGTGGCAAGAGCTCGCGCAGCGCCACGCGAATCCGCTCTTCCCGCGCGAACTTCCGCAGCTCACGCGCCACCCGCTCGCCGTCGTCGCCGTCCCCGATCCGCGCCCGAAGCCTCGCGACGAGCCCAGCGCGATCCCGCGCCGCCTGGTGCCCCTCGGCCGCGATCGTCGCCACGATCTCGGGCGACGCTTCGAGCGCGGAGGCGAGGCCCGGGTACGCGCTCGCGAGCAGCACGGCGAGGGCGAAGCCGACCGAGCCGGGCTCGAGTCGCTCGGCGAAACGCGCGGCGTAGATCTCGGCGCGCCGCCTGTCGATCCGCTGCGCGAGGGCGTGGAGCCGGGAGCGCCGGAGCATCGGAAGGCCGCAACGTAGCAGCGACGCGCGTTCGGCGCCTGGTCTCGTTTTTCTCCTTAGCCTCGGCCCGCGCCGAGCAGGCGGGGCGGACGCGCCACCGACTTCCCTCTTCTCGATCCCGATGCGCCTTGGCGAGGCTCCGCCCACCTCCTATGCTCCGCTGCGTGCGTCTCCTCTGCCTGTCCGACATCCATGGACGCGCGGATGCGCTCTCCGCCGTACTCGCGGTGGCCGAGCGCCGCGGCTATTCGAAGATCCTCGTCGCCGGCGATCTCTGCTTTCCCGGCCCCGATCCGCTCGAGACGTGGCGCCGGCTCACGCAGATGCAGGCCATCCTGGTCCAGGGCACCGGCGATCGCGCGCTCGCGACGCTCGACATCAGCAAGGTCGTCCCGAAGAGCCCCTACGAGCGCTCGCGGCTCGAGCGTCTCTCGGAGGTGCGCACCGAGCTCGGCCAGCTCATCCTCGCGCGGCTCGGCCGGCTCCCCACGACCCACCGCATGAACCTCGAAGACGGCAGCGAGCTCCTGCTCGTCCACGGATCCCCGGTCGATCCGTTCGAGCCGTTCTGCCACGACATGACGGACGAGGAGATGGCGGCCCTGCTCGGCGACGATCCGGCCGACGTGATCGTCTGCGGCGGCTCGCACGTGCCGTTCGACCGCATGGTCCAGGGCGTACGGATCGTGAACGTGGGCAGCGTCGGCGAAGCCCCGGGCGGCGAGGGCGCAGGGCAAGGCTTTTCGCACGCCGACGTCACGCTCCTCGAAACCAGCATCGCCGGCGTCGAGGTCGAGCAGATCGCCGTCCCCCTCGGGAAGGCGGCTTAGTGAGGGCGCGGCGAACCCGTCGGCCCTCCAGTCGGCTGGCTTTCGTTCAGCTTCTTGTCACCCCGAGAAACCACTCTGTCCCTGCACGGTAGTCGTTCCCAAGCGACGACGTGCAGCGCTATGATGCAGTTTGGCAGCATGAACAGCGGGCCGCCTGACGACGATATCGAAGCCACGCGGGTCGCCCACGTGAAGGAGCTCCAGGACGAGCTCAGGGCTCGATCGCAGCGTGATCGCGCCTATCTCATCGTGCTCGTCGGCTCGAACGTCGGCGAGATGTTCGAGGTCGAGTTTCCGGAGACCGTCCTGGGCCGTGGGGCGAACGCCACGGTGCGTCTGAACGACGACGGCATCTCGCGTCGCCACGCGCGGCTCGTCCGCGCCGGCAACGACGTGGTGCTGGAAGATCTCAACAGCTCGAACGGCACCTCGGTGAACGGCGAGAACATCAGCCAGCGCATCCTGCGCGACGGCGACAAGATCCGCCTGGGATCGACCACGATCCTCAAGTTCACCTACCACGACCACCTCGACGTCAGCTTCCAGCAGCAGATGATCGATGCGGCGCTGCGCGACGGGCTGACGAAAGCGTTCAACAAGCGCTACTTCCTGAGCCGTCTCGAGACCGAGATCGCCTACGCGAAGCGGCACCGCGCGCCGCTCTCGCTCGTGATGTTCGACGTCGATCACTTCAAGCGCGTGAACGACACGTACGGCCACCTCGCCGGTGACTACGTGCTCACGAAGATCTCGAAGCTGACGATGAACACGGTACGGACCGAGGACGTCTTCGCGCGCTACGGCGGCGAGGAGTTCGGCGTGATCTGCCGCGGCGTGACGCTCGGCAACGCAGGCATCCTCGGCGAGCGGCTGCGCGCGGTCGTGGAGACCACGCCCTTCGAACACGAAGGGACGCGCATGCAGATCACGATCAGCGTCGGCGTCGCCGCGCACCCGGATCTGCCAGTGGAGACGCCCGAGCAGCTCATCGCCGCCGCCGACGAGGCGCTCTACCAGGCGAAGCGGACGGGCCGAAACCGCGTCCTCCTGAAGCACGGGACAGGCTGACAGGCTTCTACGCGGATTCGTCGAGGGCTCGTCGCAGCTCGCCGACGAAGGAGCGAACGACGCGCCGTTGTTCGTCGCCGCTCGTGGCCTGCTCGATGCGCCGCGCGAGCGCGGTGCCGACGACGACGCCATCAGCACCGCCGGTCGTCTCGCCCGCCGCGAGCCTCGCACTCGCGCCGCTGTCGATGCCGAAGCCAACGAGCACGGGCCGGTCGAACGATCGATGCATCGCCTCGGCATCCCGCGCGGCCGCGGCGAGATCCGACGGGCTCGCCCCCGTCACGCCCGTCATCGAGATCGAGTACACGAACGCGCGCGGCGCGCCGTCGAGCGGCATGGAAGCGCGCCGGATCGCCTCGACCCGCGCCGCATGGCTCGTCGGCGAGACGAGCGGCACCACGCCGAGCCCCTCGGCCGCGCACGCGCCCCGGAGCGGCCCCGCCTCCTCGGGCGGCAAATCCACGACGAGCAGCGCATCCACGCCCGCCTCCCGCGCGAGCCGCGCAACCCGCGCCTCCCCCGCGACGAGCACGGGGTTGTAGTACGTGAACAGCACGAGCGGCGCCTCCGAACGAGCGCGAATGCGCGACGCGACTTCGAGTACCCGTTCGAGCGTCGCGCCCGCCGCGATGGCTCGTTGCGCCGCGCGTGCGAGCGTCGGACCGTCGGCCGTGGGATCGCTGAACGGCACGCCGAGCTCGAGGATGTCCGCGCCCGCGTCGATCGCCTCGACCGCGAGAAACCCCGACGCCTCGAGCGAAGGATCTCCGACGCAGAGGTACACGCAAAGCGCCTTCCGGCCCGCGCGCCGGAGCTCGACGAAGCGCTGATCGATCCGGTGCATCACTTCCCTCCGCCGTACGCCGTGATCGTGTCCAGGTCCTTGTCGCCGCGGCCCGAGAGGCACACGAGGATCCGCGCAGGCCGTCCCCTCGCCTCGGCCTCGCGCTGCGCGATCTGCCCGATCGCCGCGAACGCGTGCGCTGTCTCCAGCGCGACCACGATGCCCTCCGCGCGCGCGACCTCCCGCGCCGCGTCGAGCGCCTCCGTGTCCGTCGCCGAGACGTACGTCGCGCGCCCCGTGTCGCAGAGCCGCGCGTGCTCCGGCCCCACGCCCGGATAATCGAGCCCCGCGCTCACCGAGTGCGCCTCGTTCACCTGCCCCGCGTCGTCGCAGAGCACGTACGTCTTCGCCCCGTGCAGCACGCCGATGCGCCCACGCGAGAGCGTCGCCGCGTGCTTGTCCGTGTCGAGCCCGAGCCCCGCGGCCTCGACGCCGTAAAGCGACACGCTCGTATCACCCTCGAACGCCTTGAAGATCCCGATCGCATTCGAGCCGCCGCCCACGCACGCGATCACCACGTCCGGCAGCGCCCCGCGATCGAGGCACGACGCACGCGCCTCGTCGCCGATGATCCGCTGCAGCGACGCGACGAGCGTGGGATACGGGTGCGGCCCCGCCGCGCTGCCGACGCAGTAGTACGTCGTGCGCACGTTCGTCACCCAGTCGCGCAGCGCCTCGTTCATCGCGTCCTTCAGCGTCCGCGACCCCGACTCCACCGGCACCACGCGCGCCCCGAGCAGCCGCATGCGCGCGACGTTCGGCGCCTGCCGCTCCATGTCGAGCGCGCCCTGGTAGACCTCGCACGGCAGGCCCAAGAGCGCCGCCGCCGTCGCCGTCGCCACACCGTGCTGCCCCGCGCCCGTCTCCGCGATGATCCGCGTCTTGCCCATCGCCTTCGCGAGCAAGAGCTGTCCGAGCGCGTTGTTGATCTTGTGCGCCCCCGTGTGACAGAGGTCCTCACGCTTGAGCAGAAGCTCCGCGATCGCACCTCCGTCCGGATCGATCCGCCGCGCGAGCCGCTTCGCCTCCGTCAGGGGCGTCGGCCGTCCGACGTAGCTCCGCAAGAGCTCGTGAAGCTCCGCCTGGAACGCCGGCGCCGGCAGGATCTCCTGCCGCGCGCGATCGAGCTCCTCGAGCGCGGGCACCAGCGTCTCTGCGACGAAGCGCCCTCCGAACTGTCCGAAATACCCTGCCCCGAGCACCTGGGAAGCCTGCTCGCCCGCGTCCTACCGGGCGAGCAGGTCCTTCCTGAAAGGCGTGTGCAGCGAGCCCCGCGGCGCGCAGGTCACCAAACGGAACACATCTTCGCCGGGTGCATCGGCGTGCCCTCGGCGCACGAGAACGCCTGGGCGAACTCGGGCGTGTTCACGAGCGGACCGTTCACACGGAACCGCGGCGCCGAGTGCGTGTTCGTCTTCGCGTGGAGACGCGCGTACTCGTCGCGGCTCTTCGCGCACCAGGCCTGCGCGTGCGCGAGGAAGAACTGCTGATCCTCGGTGAAGCCGCCTGCGACGGTCATGTTCGCCGCGCCCTTGCGCATCTCGCGGTAGGCCATGAACGCGAGCTTGATGCCGCCGAGATCCGCGATGTTCTCGCCGAGCGTGAGCTTGCCATTGAGCTTCACGCCGGGCAGCGGCTCGTACGTCGAGTACTGCTCCTCGACGCACGTCGTCTTCTTCTTGAACAGCTCCCCGACGGCGGGCTCCCACCAGTTCTCGAGGTTGCCGTTGCCCGCGTACTGCGAGCCCTCGTCGTCGAAGCCGTGCGTCAGCTCGTGGCCCACGACCATGCCCATGCCGCCGAGGTTCACCTGGATCGCCGACTTCACGTCGTAGAACGGCGGCTGCAGGATCCCGGCCGGGAAGACCATGTGGTTCTTCTGCGCGTCGTAGTACGCGTTCACCATCGGAGGGCTCATCTGCCACTCCTCGCGATCGACGGGCTTGCCGATCTTGGCGAGCCTGCGCTTCTGCTCGAACGCGCCCGCGGCCATCGCGTTCTTCCCGTAGCTCTTCCGGTCGACCTCGAAGTCGTAGCTACGCCACTTCGCCGGGTAGCCGATGAGGTAGGCCATGGTGGAGAGCTTGGCGAGCGCGCGCTCCTTCGTCTTCTCGTCCATCCAGTCGAGCGACTTGACGCGCACGCCGAAGGCCTTGCTGATCTCCTGCACCATCTGCTCGGCGGCGCGCTTCGAATCGCCCGCGAAGTGGCGCGACACGAACGGCTGCGCGACGAGCTCGCCGAGCGCGTGATCCGTGGCCTCGACGCACCGCTTCCAGCGCGGCTTCTGCTCCTTCAGACCGAAGAGGCGGGCGCGAAGGGAGAACGCTTCGTCCACGAACGGCTTCGACAGCTCGTCGGCCGACGCGCGCACGATCTGCCACGTCAGGTAGCTCTGCCAGACGTTCGGCTTCACCGACGTGAGCAGCTTGTCGAGGCCCTCGAAGAAGGGGATCGACGTGAGGTTCGCCTGCTTCACGTCCGAGATCCCGAGCGCCTTGAAGTACACGTCCCAGGGGAACGTCGGCGCCTTCTTGGCGAGATCCGCGCGGCTCACCATGTTGTAGATGCCCTTCGGATCGCGGCGCTCCACACGCGTCTTCGAGATCTTGGCGATGTCGGTCTCGAGCGCGAGCACGTCCGCCGCGGCCTTCTTCGCGTCCGCCTCGGCGAGCCCCGCGAGCTTCAGCATGCGCTCGACGTGAGCGACGTACTCCGCGCGCAACTTCTTCGAATCGTCGTCGTCCTTCGTGTAGTAGTCGCGATCCGGCAGTCCGAGCCCGCCCTGATCGAGCGTGGCGATGACGCGCGTCGCGTCCCCGGGATCCTGCTCGCCCGAGATCCAGAACAGCGGGAAGATGCCCTTTCCGTGCAGGTCGGTGACCAGCGCGGTCACGTCCTTCGCCGACGAGACCTTCCGCGCGCGATCGACGAGCGGCTTGATCGGCGTGATGCCCGCGGCGTCGACGGCCGCTTCATCCATGCACGCGGCATAGTAGTCGCCGATCTTCTTCGTCGTCGGATCGGGGTTCTTCGCCTTGCCCGCGTCCTCGAGGATCGTCTTCAGCGCGAGCTCGTTGCGCTTGTCGATCTCGCTGAAGCTCCGCACCCAGGTCGCCTCGTCGGAGGGGATCTCGGTCGACTTGAGCCAGCCGCCGCAGGCGAACGAGTAGAAGTCCTTGCAAGGATCGACCGATTTATCGAGCGCGGCGCCATCGAGGCCCACGCTCTCCAGCGTGACCTCCACGGGCGGCGGCCCCTTGTCGGCGGGCAACGCGACGGTGGGCACGGGGCCCGCCGTGTTGGTGATGGGCTCGGGCGTGGCCGAGCCACACCCAGCGAGGAGGGACATCGCCACGGAGGCGAAGGCGAGGGAAAGCGTGCGCATACGAGTCTCCGGTCGGGGGAGCGGCATCCTAGGACGAACCGCGGACGTCGCAACGATGGACGTCGCTCCGAAGCCCGTGTGAACCCGCGAGAGCGCGTGAACCGGAGAGGACGTGGAGAGCCGTGATCGAGACCGCGATCAGCGACGCGAGATTTCTACGCGCCGCCGGCCCCTGCGCGCCGCGACGGCCGCGCCGATCGCGAGGCCCGTGATCCAGCCGAAGGACGCATCACCGCCGCCGACGACCCGGCAGCCGCAGCTCCCCTCCTCGCCGTCCGTGCCTCCACCATCTCCTCCGCCAGCGCCTCCGCTTCCGCCAGCGCCTCCGCTTCCGCCAGCGCCTCCGCCGCTTCCTCCGCTTCCGCCTCCGCTCCCGCCGGCGCCGCCGCTTCCACCGCTTCCGCCCGCGCCTCCCTCACCGCCGAGCTCGTAGGCGCCGATGTCGATCGTGCCGACCGTCGTGCGCCCCGCCGCGTCGGCCGGGTGCACGTAGTGAAACTTGGGGGTCAAATCGATCCCGCCGCCCATTCCCGGCGCCTCGCCCCCGTCCACGCAGGGCGATCCGTCCTTCAGCCGGTAGTCGAACGCGGCCTGGTCGACGAACATCGGATCGCCCTCGAAGTTCTTCCCGAGGATCGCGTTGCCCTGGTTCGTCAGCGTCCCGGGCCCGACGAAGATGTTGTTCCGGATGACCGCGGGCACCGCGGCCGCGTTGATGTTCAGGAACGTGCCGCCGTTCGGGCGCTCGTTGACGAACGTGTTGTTCACGACGTAGAGCTCGGTGTTTTGGTTCGCCCCGTTCGACTCCATGCGATAGGCCAGGATCGAGCTGTTGTCGGTGTTCGGCCCCTGCTGGATGAGGTTGCCGATGACGAACGACAGGCCGCCGCTCGGCAGGTCGATCTCGTAGCTGCCCGTCCCGTCCTCCCCTGTGAGGCGGTTGTAGAGCACGTGGTTCTCGAGCGCGCGCGACTTCAGCAGGTGGCCGATCTTCGCGGCGTGCGAGTAGTTGTGCTGGAAGACGAGCTTCTTGACGTGGTTGATGTAGAGGTTGTGCGACTGGCCGTCGCCGAAACCGTTGTTCGCGAACTCCGTGTACTCGATGAGGATCGTGCTCGCCGCGTTGTCGCCCGCGAGGATGCCGTTCTCGTTGTCGTGGAAGTAGCAGCCGCGGATCGTGAGGTTCGCGCCCTCCTGACGGATGCCCGCGCCGTTCTGATCCGGGACCGTGGCGCCGCTGAACTCGATGTTCTCGACGACCGTGTCGTTCCCCGCGATGACCCAGGTCGCCTTGCCGCCTGAGTTCTTCCCTGCCGCGTCGATCTTCGCGAGGCCACCGACGCCCCGCAACGTGAGCCCGTTCTTCGACCAGCCGCAGACATCGCCGTCGTAGGTGCCGGCCGCGTCGATCTCGATCGTGTCGCCGTCGCTCGCTGCCGCGATCGCCTGACAAGGCGTCGCGTGCGTCTTGCCCGGACCCACCGTCAGCGTCGCCGCCGATGCCGTCGCCGTCGCGAGCACGCACGGCACCGCGACGAGAACCGCCAAAAGCTCTCTCGAACCTCTCCGCATCATCATCACCAAGACCTCCTACTTACGCGTCGTCCGCGCCGTCCGCCGCTCCTGCGGCTTCCAGCGCGGCGCGCCGAGCTTCGTGGACGAACGCGCGCATCTTGCGCTCATCCTTCACTCCTGGCGCGGACTCGACGCCGCTCGCGACGTCGACGCCCCACGGGCGCACGACGCGCACCGCCTCGGCGACGTTGTCGGGCCCGAGCCCGCCCGCGAGTAGGAGGCGACGCGCGCGCGCGAGCTCGACGACGAGCGCCGGATCGACGCGCACGCCCGTCCCCCCCTTTTGTCCCGGGACACGCGCATCGACGAGCAGGAGATCACCGCCGTATCGCGCCGCGAGCGCGACGTCCTCCGCGCTGCCGATGCGCAGCGCCTTGAACGCGCGCGGCCCGAGCGTGTCGATCACCTCGGGCAGCTCGTCTCCATGGAGCTGCACGCGATCGAGCCCGACCTCTCGGGCAAGCTCCTCGATGCGTGGCGGATCCAGATCGGCCACAACGCCGACGATCTCGACGCGCCCACGCGCGGCATCCGCGAGCGCGCGCGCGAGCGTCACGTCGATACGACGCGACGAACCAGGAACGAAGTTGAGGCCGATCATGTCGGCGCCCGCGGAGACGGCGGCCTCCACGTCCTCGATCCGCGTGAAACCGCAAATCTTGACGTGGAGGGCCGGGGGCAGCCGATTCACTCGATGCCGAGGAGCTCTTTGACCTTGGCGATCACCTGGGGCGCCTGGATGGGCTTGGTGATGTACGCGTTCGCGCCGAGCTGCAGCGCGCGCTGCCGGTCTTCTTGCGAGCCCTCGGTCGTGATGATGATGATCGGCGTGTCCTTGTGTACCGGATCCGACCGGACACGCTTGACGAGCTTCAGCCCGTCCATGATCGGCATGTTGATGTCGGTGATGATGACGTCGTACTTCGTCGAGGCGAGCTTGCGCAGGCCGTCGACGCCGTCGTCCGCCTCCGTGACGCGCAGGTTCTTGAGCCGCGCGAGCGCGAAGACCAAGAGCTGCCGCATCATGGGCGAATCTTCGACAATCAGGCAGGAGTACTCGGCCATCGATCAGTCCTCCAGGTCGAGGAACGCCTGTACGGAAGGCACCTTGCGACCTGCATCGGTAAACAGCCGCGCGCTGACGAGCGCGAGGGCGGCCTGCGCGCCCAGGAGCCGGAACAGCTCACCGTCCTGGTCGTCGAAGGCCGTCTTTTGGGAAAGCGTCCCGAAGATGGCGATGACGCCGATGGGCTGGCCATCGATGAGCAGCGGTACCACCGCCGCGGGGCGCTCGACCGTGCCCTTCGAGACGTCGTTTTCGGCGTCGTAGTACAGCTTGCCGGTGGAATAAGCACGCCCGATCGGGCCGTCGTCCACCGGTAGGGTCGCGATGTCGGCGAAGCTCTGGCCCTCGGTCGCCACCGCCACGAGCTCCTTCTTGTCGTCCGAGGCGATGTAGACACCGAACCGAGCCGCGCCGAGCAGCTGCGCCAGGAGCTCCTTGATGTTGCGGAGCACGTGGCGAACGTTCGTCGAGGAGTGGAGCTGCGAGGTCGCGACGTAGAGGTTCGCGAGGCTCGCGAGCTCGGACTCCACTTCCTGATGGCGCGAGGTGTAGCGATCGCTCACCGCCTCCATCGCCACCGAGCGCTGGAGCAGCGCGTTCTTCTCGCTCTCGAGCGCCTCGATCTTCCGCACCAGATCCCGGATCGCCGTGTCGCTGGCGATGTGCGAGCGGAGCCTCCCGTTCTCGCTCTCGAGCTCCGAGAGGCGCTCGCGGAGACGTTCGTTCTCCTTCAGGACCTCTTCGGTCAGCTGAGCGCCTTTGCGGAAGAACTGCTGGATGAACAAATCCCGCTCCCTTTTCAGGTCTTCCGGAGGCTGTTCGCTGGGCGCTTTGGATCGCCCTTCGTTGTCGCTCATCGTCTCCCTGGGATCTCCAGCGACCCGGACGGTAGCACGCCCGGCTCGCCGGCAGGAAGGCCCCTTAAGATGGCCGGGCCAAGCTCATTTCTTCCGGCCGCCGGCCGCGAGGGCCGCCCAACGCTCGAGATCCGGGGAAAGAAGGGTCGGCACTCGCCGAAGGGCCCGTACGTCCCGTGCGCCCACCAAAAGCATGACGGCGCGAAGCTCGGACTCCACCTGGTCGAGGAAGGCGAGCGCACCATCCCGGCCACCCGAAAGAAGCGCTTGCAGAACGGGACGAGCAATCCCAGCCGCATGCGCGCCGAGGGCGATCGCCTTCGCCACGTCGACGCCGTTCGTGACGCCGCCGGTCGCGATGATGCTCTTGAACCGCGGCCGCATCTCGCGCGTCACCAGCACCGAAGCCGCCGTCGGCACGCCCCAGTCACGCAGCATCACGCCGAGCGATCGCTCCTGTCCCGCGGCGCGCGCCGTCTCCACCGCGACCCAGCTCGTGCCGCCCGCGCCCGACACGTCCACGTGCCGCACGCCCGCCTTCGCGAGCTTCTTCGCGGCGCGCGGCCCAATCCCGCAGCCCGTCTCCTTCGCGACGACCGGCACGGCAAGCTCCGCGACGAGCCGCTCGAGGGCCCCGACCACGCCCTCGAAATCACGATCCCCGCCCGGCTGCACGATCTCCTGCGCCGGGTTCAGGTGCACGCAGAGCGCGTCGGCGCCGACGGCCTCGACGAGCTCCATGACCTTCGCGGTCTCGAGGCTCTTGGCCTGCACGCCGCCGATGTTGCCGAGCACGAGCGTCGTCGGCGCCACGTCCCGCACCATGTACGTCTCGCGCGGCTCGCCCTTCAGGATCGCGCGCTGGCTGCCGAGGCCGAAGCCGTAGCCGCGCTCCTCCGCGATCCGCGCGAGCTCCCGGTTGATGCCCCGCGCGCGCTCGGTGCCGCCCGTCATCGCCGCGATCACGAGCGGCACGCGGAGCTTCTTGCCGAGCAGCTCGATCGACGTGTCGATGTCGTCGATCACGAGCTCGGGCAGCGCGTCGTGCACGAGCTCGACGCCCTCGAACAGCGTCGTCTTCGCGCGGAACCCCACGTCGCCCGTGGCGCAGAGGTCGATGTGGTCGGCCTTGCGCGTGGAGATCGGCGAGGCCTGAGCCGGGAGTGTATGCAGTTCGGTCATTCGATCCGTCCGCCCCCTCCATGAGGCTTGGCGGTCCACGAATCAAGGGAAAGAATCCCCGACACTTTCGACGCGACGCCGCCCACGCACTAGACTGATCGCATGGATCTACCCGCCGAACCGAGAGTCCGCTGGATCCTCCATCGCGCCGCGGCCCTGCTCGAGCAAGGCACCGAGCCCGTGCGCGGCCTCGTGCTCCCCACCGCCGACTATTTTCCCGATCCCTTCGATGGATCGCCGAACGCGGTGGCGAAGCTCCTCGAGCGCGTGCAAGCGCTCGCGGGCCTCTCGGATCTCACGGTCGAGCTCACGCTGATCACGCCCGAAGGCGAGACGATGAGCACGGGCTGCGGCAGCGGCGCCTGTGGCCCCGGCGGCAAGATCGAAGCGCGCCTCGATCGCGTAGGTCGTCGCCCCGATGGCTCGTACGTCGTCGCGGTGGGCACGGGCGAGGTGCGTGATCCCGTGGTCCTCACGACGGCCCTCGTCCGCTCCGTGGCCTGCATGTTCATGACCGAGGCCGACGCGTACGACGGGCTCTCCACGGCCGAGCGCGAGCCCGTCACGGATCTCGCGGGTGTGCTGCTCGGCTTCGGCGTCCTGCTCGCGAACGGCTCGCACGTCGTGGTGAAGGGCTGCGGCGGCGCGAAGGTCCACTCCGCGACGCGCCTCACCACGAACGAGCTCACGCTCGCGCTCGCCATGTTCTGCAAGCTCTTCGGCACGGATGGCCGGGTCGCCACGCGGCACCTCGATCCCGTCCCGCGCGAGCGCTTCGCGGAGTCCGAGACCTGGGCTCGCGCGAACGCGGCCGTCGTGCGCAGGCTGCGCGAGGATCCGGACGGGATCCGGAGCGACGCGTTCGTCCTCGATCAAGCCGAGGGATGGATGTCGCGCCTCTTCAGCTTCGGCCGCAGCAAGCGCGCGCCCACGGCCGAGGAGACACTCTCCGAGCTCGAACGATCGATGCGCGCTTCGGCGCCGAAAAAGACTGTCGATCCCGAACGCGCCAAGAAGCTCGCCGAGCTCCGCGCGCTCGTGGACGAGACCCTGGAAGGACAATGAGCGGACGACTCTGGGACAAGGGCGGCGCCACCGACGCCGCCATGCTCCGTTACACCTCCCGCGACGACTGGAAGCTCGATCAGCGCCTACTCGCCTACGACCTCGTGGCCACGCGCGCGCACGTACGCGGGCTCCGTCGCATCGGCGTGCTCTCGGAGGGCGAGCTCGACGCCATGGAGCGCGCGCTCGCCGAGCTCGTCCGCAAGAACGACGCCGGCGAGCTCGTGCTCACCGAGGCCGACGAGGACGGCCACACCGCGATCGAAGCCGCGCTCGTCTCGATGCTCGGCGACACCGGCAAGAAGGTGCACACGGGCCGCAGCCGCAACGATCAGGTCCTCGTCGCGATGCGCCTCTACGAGCGCGACGCGATGGACGAGCTCGAAGCGCTCGTCGTCGCCGCGGCCTCGGCCCTCGTCGCGCTCGCGCGTCGCGAGGAGAAAACACCGCTCCCCGGCTACACGCACCTCCAGCGCGCCGTGCCGAGCTCGGTGGGCCTCTGGGCTGGCTCCTTCGCCGAAGGCCTCCTCGACGCGGTCACCATCGTCCGCGCCGCGCGCGCGCTCACCGATCGCTCCCCGCTCGGCGCCGCCGCCGGCTACGGCGTGAACCTCCCGCTCGATCGCGAGGGCGTCGCGCGCGAGCTCGGTTTTTCCGACGTTGCCTGGAATCCGCTCGGCTCGCAGACCTCGCGTGGCATCGTCGAGGCCACCCTCCTCGCTGCCGCGTGGCAGGTCATGGCGATCGTCCGCAGGCTCGCGTGGGACCTCTCCCTCTTCACGACGAGCGAGTTCGGCTTCGTGCGCCTCCCCGACGCGTTCACCACGGGCTCGTCGATCATGCCGCAGAAGCGCAACCCCGACGTCGTCGAGCTCATGCGCGCGGCCTGCTCGATCGTTCAGGGCGCGCTCGTCGAGGTCCAGACCCTCGTCGCGCTCCCGTCCGGATATCACCGCGATCTACAGCTCACGAAATCGCCCGTCCTGCGTGGCCTCGACGAGACGCTCGCCACGGTCCGCCTCCTCCCGCGCCTCGTCGAGGGCCTTCGTTTTGACCACGAACGAATGCTCGCGGCGATCACGCCCGAGTGCTTCGCCACCGACCGAGCCGTCGAGCTCGCCGCCTCCGGCGTCCCTTTCCGCGAGGCCTATCGCCGCGTCGCCGACGAAATCAAAGGGCTCGCCCAGGGCGACGCGCCGGCGAGCCTCGCCGCGCGTGTCTCCCCAGGCGCCCCGGGCGATCTGCGCCTCGATCTCCTCGAAGCGCGCCTCGGGTCGTTCCACGCTCGGGGGCTACGCTCGGACGAGCCGAGCTACGCCCCCGAACCCCCGCTCACCGCATCTCGGTAACCGCGTCCGCGCCGCCCACCAGCACCACGTCCGCCAAGTCGACGAACAGGCCCGTATCGACGACGCCCGGGATACGCCGCACCTCGGCGTGCATCCGATCCGGGTCGTCGAGCGGCTCGAAGCGCGTGTCGAGAATCCAGTTCATGTTGTCGGTCACGAAGGGAAAACCGTCCGCCTTCTTGCGCACGACAGGCTCACCACCGAGGTTTTTCAGGTGCCGCGACGCCGTGGCCACCGCGAACGGCACCACCTCGATCGGGATCGCCGTCCTCGATCCGAGCTTGTTCACGAGCTTCTCCGGCGTCACCAGGATCACGAGCCGCTCGGCCTCGTACGCGACCACGCGCTCACGCAGGAGCGCGCCGCCGAGGCCCTTCGTGAGCGCGAGCTCCGGCGTCACCTCGTCTGCGCCGTCGAACGCCACGTCGATCCCGTGGATCTCTTCGAACCCGACGCACTCGATCTGAAGCCTCTTCGCGAGTTCCTCCGAGCGCTTCGAGGTCGGCACGCCTCGCACGCGGAGCCCTCGGCGCACCCGCTCGCCGAGGCGCTCGATGAACGCCTCCGCCGCGCGCCCCGTGCCGAGGCCGAGCGTCATGCCATCCGCCACGTGCGTGAGCGCTGCCTGCGCCACTCGATCGAGCGCGGCCGGATCCGGACCCTGAGACATCGTCATGCCCCGCCCTTGCTCGATCGCGGCCCCCGCGGCAACCGCGAACGACCTTTTCCCGCGGCCTTCTTCGCCGGCGCCTTTGCGCTCGGCGTAGCAAAACCCCCCGATCCATCGAGCGGCGCCGGGCAAACGTCGCGCACCCTGCAGCCTTTGCACTCTCTCCCAGACCAGATCCGATCGAACGCCTCCTGCATCTCGTCGAGCAGCACGTCGTCGTCCGTCAGGATCCCCGCCTCGAAATTGCGCCGCCCCTCGCCTTTCGCGCCGAGCCCCGCGCCCGTCAGGTTCGCCGATCCGAGGTACAGCGCCGCGCCGTCGACCGCGATCATCTTGAGGTGCACGCGCGGACAGCGTCGCATCGCGAGCCCACCTGCGAAGAGCTCCTCGTGCCGCGCGAGCTCCTCGCGAAACGCGCGTGACGGCACGCCCGCGTGAAGCAGCCTGAGCTCCACCCCGCTCTGCGCGAGGCCCCGCAAGACATCCAGCAACGACACGTATCGTCCCCGCGCGCGCGCCCGCGATCCCACGGGCGCCTCCACGCGCAGCTCCTTCACGTTCGCCGTCGCGATCCACACGCTCACGCGCGCCGACGCGAGCACGCGCTGCACGAGCACGTCGTAATGCGCGCGGTCCCGGAGCAAGCGCAGCTCGACGCGCCGGCCGCCCAGGCTCAAGGCGACGTGGCCTCGACTGAGAGGTGCGTTGCGAGGATCGACCGCACGTCGTCCGGCATCGGGCACGACGCCATCACGTCGAGGTTCGTCGTGACGATCGTGTGCTCCACCATCGCCACGAGCACGGAGCCCTCGTCACGCAGCATCCGGTACCGCAGCGTCGCGCTTCGGTTCCCGAGGTGTGCCGTGCTCGTCTCGATCCGCAGCACCTCGCCGTACCGCGCCGGCGCGCTGAACGACATGTTCACCTTCACCGCGGGCAAACCTACGCGCCGCTTCACGATGAGGTGCGGATATCCCCCGTCGAGCCCCCCGAAGAAGTGCTCCATCGCCTCGTGGGCGAAGCCGAGGTAGTGCCCGAAGAAGACGATGCCTGCGGCGTCGACCTCCTCGAACTTGATCGGCCTCACGAAGGCGATCATGGCTTCAAGCGAGATCCTCGGCGAGCTTCGTGATCGACGCGGGCCCGAGCTCGGTCCGCACCATGTACCGCGGATGATCCACGCGCACCGCGACCTTCGCCGTCTTCGCGCGGATCGCCGCGACCGCGTCCTCGGAGAGCTTCACCTTGAAGTAGTGCACCGCCGTCGTCCGGTCCGGCATCACGCCCTTCGGATCACTCTTCGCGGGCGCGCGCACGCCGTCGATCTCCACGCTCACGCAGCCTTCGAGGCCCCGGAGCTCGATCAGCATGCGGTCGCGGACCACGGCGTCCGGGATCTCCACGAACAAGGTCAGGCTCAGCTCGCCCGGGGCCGGGATCAGATCGTTGTACGTATCGAGCTCGTGCTTGATCCCGCTCTCGCTCGTGATGCGCTCGGTGCGCAGCATCTCCTGGATCTGCAAGAGCACCGAGTCCCGGTTCTCGAACACCCCCGACATCTGCTCGCCGAGCTTCACCCGCCGCGGCCGCTTCTCCTCGATGACGCGCGCCCGGAACCTCGCCCGGATCTGCTCGTAGTCGCCGAGGGGCAGGATCTCGCTCCGATCGATCGGTCGCATCGCTCTCTTCTCCTCCAGGATCAGGCTCGTTTGGCCTTCGTCGTGGGTTCGGCGCCCTCGGCCGGCAAGAGCCCGTAGGCACGCGCGAGCGCCTCGATCGGGTGGAGAACGTGCTTGCCCGTCTCCTTCACCACGCGCAGCCCTGCCAGCGTGCAGTCACTCACGACCATGTCCGGCTCCGTGTCCGACACGCCGCGCACGAGCTTCTGCGCGTAGCGGCGCCCCGTCTCGTAGTTCGCCGCCTTCATGCCCCACGTCCCGTCGACGGCCGAGCACTGCTCGATCACGCGCACGTCCGTGTCGGGCACGACGCCGAGCACGCGCGCGCCGGGAAAACCGACCTTCTGCGCGCGCAGGTGGCAGGCCGCGTGATAGGCGACCTTGCCGAGCTTCTCCGGGAACTCGCGCACGAGCTTCTTCTCGCGGCCGAGCTTCACCAAGAACTCCATGAGGTCGATCGTCGCCGCCGCGACCTCCTTCGCCTCGGGCGTCGGCAAGTACTCCGCCCACTCCTTCTTCATCGTGTAGCCGCACGTCGGCCCCGGCACGACGATCGATCGGCCCGCGCGCACGTGCGGCAGCAGCAGCTCCACGTTGTGCCGGATCTTCTCGGTCGCGGCCTTCACGTCGCCGCCGTCGAGGTTCGGCATCCCGCAGCACGTCAGCATCGCGCCGCGATCTTCCCCCGCGCCGGGGTAGCGCACGCGCACGCCGTTGTGCTCGAGCACGCGCACCGTCGCGTGCGCCACGTTCGGCACGTTGTACTCGCCGTAGCAGGTCGCGAAGAGCACGACCTCGCCGTTCTTCCCCGCGTTCTCGGCCGGCTCGTGATCCGCGAACCACTCGCCGAACGTCACCTTTGCCATCGGCGGCAGCGGGAACTCCGCCGAGATCCCCGTCACCTTCTCCTGCACCTTGCGCACGAGGCTCGACGCGAGGACGAAGTTCGAGATCGGCGCCATCACGCCCCCGCCCACGGCGCCGATCGCCTGCGGCTCGCCGAGGATCTTGTCGACGAACGTGATCCCGTCGCGCGCGGCGCGGTTCGCTCGTTCGCGGGCCATGAGCCGCGGGAAGTCGAGCATCTCCGACGAGCTCTCGTCAGGCGTGTACGGGCACTTGATATAACAGAGCTTGCACTGCCAGCAGGCGTCGCTGACGGCCTTGATGTCCGCGTCGTCGATGAGCTCTGCGCCCTCGGCGCGGCCCGACTCGATCGCCTTGTCGACCCGGTTGAACAGCTCCGGGAACGAGCCGCAGTAGTTCACGCACATGCGGCACTCGTGGCAGATCTGGAACGCGCGGCGCAGCTCCGCCTCGAGATCGCGCGCGTCGTAGTAGCGCGGATCGTGCGGGCTCGTCGCCGGCGGGGCCTTGGGCTTGCGGGGGATGACGCTCACGGCTTGCTCTCGTCTCCGGTTCGTCCGGGCAAAGGGAAGGGCCGCCAAAGGCGCGGCAGGCGCGCGGGAGAGCGAGCGGTTGCCGCTCGCCCGCGCGCCCCGCGGCGCACTCGATCAGAAGTCGAGCGTATCGAGGGCCTTCGCGAAGCGGCCCGCGTGCGACTTCTCGGCCCTCGCGAGCGTCTCGAACCACTCGGCGATGTCGTCGAAGCCCTCCTCGCGGGCCGTCTTCGCCATGCCCGGGTACATCGTCTCGTACTCGTGCGTCTCGCCGGCGACGGCGGCCTTGAGGTTCTTCTCCGTGTTGCCGATCGGCAGGCCCGTGGCGGGATCGCCGGCCGCCTTCAGGTAGTCGAGGTGGCCGTGCGCGTGGCCCGTCTCGCCGTCGGCCGTGTCCTTGAAGAGGCCCGCGATCTCGGGGCGCCCTTCCACGTCCGCGACCTTGGCGAAGTAGAGATAGCGGCGGTTCGCCTGCGACTCGCCGGCAAACGCGTCCTTCAGGTTCTGGTGGGTCTTGCTTCCTGCGAGGTTCGCCATGGGATCTCGTCTCCTTCGTACTTCGGAACGATGGGGAGGAACTGCGTGGTGAAACTATCGTGGTTTGCCCGCGCGCGTACGGGCAAACGTGGGTTCGTCCGCGGCGCAGGCCTCGCACAGCCCGCGGTAGATGCGCTCCACGGCGCGCAGGGAGAACCCGGGCGCGGCCGCGTTCACGCAGGGCGCGAGCTCCGTGATCGGCTCGCCGTTCGCGCACGAGGGCACGTCGCGCACGAGCCCGCAGCGATCACACACCGCGTGGTTGTGCGGCGTCATGTTCGCGTCGAAGCGCGCTGCGCCCGGTGACAGGCTCAAGGACACGCAGAGCCCTGCCGCGGCGAGCGCGTCGAGCGTGTTGTATACGGTCGCGAAGCTCATCGTCGGCATCGCGGGGCGAAGCCGCTCGAAGAGCTCCTGGGCCGTCGGGTGCGTCGGGTCGCCCGCGAGCTCGCGCGCGATGGCCAGCCGTTGCGGCGTCAGCTTGAGGCCGGAGGCCCGGACGCGCGCCAGCATCTCGGCGAAACGTGCTTCGGCCTCGGGGCACGCGTTCGGCACGTCCGCTGGATACTTAGAAACTTTCTCAGCTGCAAGGCCTCCTGAGTTGAGGAAAATCCCTACACTTACCGGCGTCAGCGACCCCCCTAGGGGCGGCAGGGGGCAGAAGAAATCGTGGACAACCTCACGAGTTTTGCCTGGCGCACGATCTACGGGCCTCTCGAACACGCGTGGACGGCCTTGCCAGACAAAAAACCGACTGACATACTGTCGCCCCCTCGCGAACCGGGTTCACGTACACGTGTGCCTGTGCGCTGCGGGGAAACCGGAAAACGAGGACGACAACGCCCCGCGCGGCCCGGGGGAACAGGGCCCGCACGACGGAAACGAGAGGACGCGTTCAGAGATGCCTACCGACGCCATTCAGTGCAAACCGCTCGAGGTCGCCGTGGGCGACAAGGGAATCGAGCGCGCGATCAAGCACCTCAAGCGGAAGATGGCCGCGGAGGGCATCCTTCGTGAGCTCAAGAGGCGCCGGCACTACATGAAGCCCTCGGTCAAGCGCCGCAAGAAGGCGTCCGAGGCTGCCCGCCGCCGCCGCAAGCGGTCCAAGATGGACGTGATGCAATAGCCCGGCGGCGCGTCCGCGCGCCTCCTGGTAACCCGGCGCGCCTCCGCGCGCCTCGGGCCATCGACGATGACGCCGGCCGCTCCGAGGAGTCCGGCGTTTCGTCGTTTTGTTCGACCTTGAAGCATCTCGTCGTCACCACCTCCTATCCCGCGAGCGACGCCGATCCCTCGGGGCACTTCGTCCGCGCCGAGGCACGCGCGCTCGCACGGCAAGGCCACGAGGTGCACGTCGTCGCGCCCGGCGGCTCGCCGTTCGACGAACCCACGCGGGATCCCACGACGCCCTCGCTCCACGTGCATCCGGCAGGCGGAGGCGCGCTCTTCGGATGGCCTGGCGCGCTCGATCGCGCCCGCCGCGAGCCCACGCGCTTGCTTCACGCGCTCCCCTTCGCCATCGCCGCGCGCGCGCGTGCCTCTGCGATCGGCCCCGTCGATCGCGCCATCGCGCACTGGATCGTCCCCTCGGCTGTGCCGATCCTCCTCGGTCTTCCCGCGCCGATCGAGGTCGTCGGCCACGGCGCCGACGTGCGCCTCCTCTGCGCGATGCCCGCCGCCGCGCGCATCCTCATCCTGCGCTCGCTCCTCGATCGCGACGCCTCCTTCCGCTTCGCCGCGGCGTCCTCTCTCGACGCCCTCTCGCGCGCCTTGCCCACACCGCTTGCTGCGCGCCTCGAACGCGCCTCCCGCGTCGAGCCCGTCCTCCTCGATCTGCCCGACGTCACGACGCGCGCGTGCATGCTCCGCGCCTCGCTCGTTCCACCTCCGTCCGCGGACAAACTCGTCGTCGCCGCGGGCCGCCTCGTCCCTTCGAAGCGCGTCGACCTCGCGATCGAGGCTGCGACCTCCGCGTCGATGTCGATCGTCGTCGTTGGAGACGGTCCTCTGCGGGGCGAGCTCGAAGCTCTCGCGCGTGCGCATCATGCCGACGCGCGGTTCGTCGGCCTCGTGCCGCGGGACGAAGCTCTTGCGTGGATCGCCGCGGCCGACGTGCTCCTGCATGCCTCCGCGGCAGAGGCTGCGCCCACCGTCGTGCGTGAGGCGCGCGCGCTCGGCGTGCCCGTCGTCGCGTGCGCCGCCGGAGACGTCGCCGTGTGGGCTCGCCACGACCCTGGCCTCGTCGTCGCCGTGCCCGACGTCCGGGCCCTTTCGGCCGCGCTCCGGGCTGCCGCGACTGCGCGTTCGTAGGGCGCCCCCCCGAATTTGGGACGGACGTACAAAAGCGACGAACGTGGCTCTTGCAATCCTCGACAGTTCGACTAGGGTGCCGCCTCGCGATGCGGGGCACACACCACGCAGAGCGGCTCGGGGCGTAGCGCAGCCTGGTTAGCGCACTTGACTGGGGGTCAAGGGGTCGGTGGTTCAAATCCACTCGCCCCGACAAGGTCCGGAGGATGAACGTCCTCCGGACCTTTCGGTTTTTTGTGCTTCGGAATGAACGAGACGCGGACGAAGGCCGTTCGCGCCTCGGCGCGTCGTGCCTTCAGGATCCGTCTGTCTGGGGGATGGGAAGAAACGCGCGGCCGCTCGTGCCGCGCAGGCTCACTTGAAGCCGATGCGGAAGTTGACCGGGCCGCAATCGGGCGCGTCCTCCATTGACAGCGTCACCTCGTGCCGGCCGGGGTCGCCCGTCACCGTCAGGCTGCCGCCCGTGCTGCGGTCGCCCTTGTCGCCAATGCCGATCGGCAGGTCGAGGGCCGCGCCCGCGCCGTTCCAGTTCAGGCGCAGCGTCGCCGTCGTCTGCTGATCGACGGGGCTCAGGTTCTCGCCCTTGAACTCGATGACCAGACGCTCGGCGTTGGCGATGTCCGAGCGGAACGTCGCCTTGGCGCCGCAGTTCATGCGGAAGCGGTGCGTATCTCCGCGCTTGATCGACAGCGCCGCGGAGGGCGGAGGCTGAAACGCGTCGCCCTTCTTCGGCGGCGGAATCTTCACGACGATGCAGCCCGTAGACGCCGCGGCGAGGAGACCGAGCGTCGCGATACGCGCGGCCCCGGAAAGAATCGCGGAAACCTTCTTCGACATGACAAGCGCCTCCATCGAGCCCGCCGTCCCCCTCCGCGCCCGTGCGGGTACGGATCGGCGGCTACCATTTCGCGTATAAACGACGCCGGGTGGAAGATCCACTCTTTCACGCTCTCCGTGGCGCCCCTCGCGCTTCGTAGTATCGTCTGCGTCCCATGGCCGAATCCACCCCCGATCTCCGCGACTTGCCCAAAGACCGCGCCTACGACGAATTGGACCGCACGCTCGAAGCCGTCCTCGCGGGCCTCTCGGATCCCATCGCGGCCATGGCCACGATGAGCGCACTCCTGCATCACGGCTTCGGCCATCTCTGGACCGGTTTCTACCGCGTCGTCGCCCCCGACCTCCTCCGCGTCGGTCCTTATCAAGGCACGCTCGGCTGCCTCGAAATCCCCTTCGGAAAGGGCGTCTGCGGCGCCGCGGCAAAGGAGCGTCGAACGGTCGTCGTCCCCGATGTCCACGCCTTCCCCGGCCACATCACGTGCGACGCCCGTTCCCGCTCCGAAATCGTCGTCCCCGTCCTCGATGCCTCGGGCGCGCTCCTCGCCGTGCTCGACATCGACTCCGACCGCCCCGCCGCCTTCGACGACGAGGACCGGCGCCGCCTCGAAGCCATCGTCGCCTGGTTCGCCCGCACGGCCTGAAGGCGCATCTTCCCTCTTCGCAGCCCTTCCCTTACACTCGGCCGCATGCTCCGCCCCACCTTGCGAATGCCGTCCGGATATCCCGACGCGGCGCCGCATCTCCGCGACGAGGTCCGCGTCCTGCAACGCGAGCTCAAGCGCTGGGCGTATTCCATGAGCCCCGACGGCCAGTTCGGACCGCGGACCGATGCCGCCGTGCGCCATTTCCAGCGCAAGCGTGGCCTCAAGGACGACGGCATCGTCGGACCGCGCACCTGGGACGCCGTCCTCGATCCCGACGCGAAGGCCATTGGCGCGAGCTTTCAGTATCAACCCGCCGGCGCCCCGGATCCCACCCCCTCCACGCCCGCGCGGCCGGCGCCCGCCACGCCCAAACCCTCCGAGCCCGAGCCGGCCCCGGCCAATCCCGGCGCAGGCAACGCCTCGTGGATGGCCATCGCGCGCAAGGAAGAGGGCACCCGCGAGACCTCGGGGAAGGCGGCCAATCCGCGCATCGTCGAGTACCACGCGACGACCACGCTCCGCGCGAAGTCGGACGAGATCGCGTGGTGCGCCTCGTTCGTGAACTGGGTGCTCAAGAAGGTCGGGATCAAGGGCACGAACTCCGCCGCCGCGGCGAGCTGGGTGAAATGGGGTTCGCCCACGACCGCGCGCCAGGGCGCGATCACCGTCATCTACAATGCCAGCGCCGCAAATTCGTCCTTGTCGACCTCCGGCAATCACGTCGGATTCCTGGTTCGCGAGACGAACACCCATTACGTGCTCCTCGGCGGAAACCAGTCGAACTCCGTGAAGGAATCGAGCTTCGCCAAAACGAAATGGCGGCTCAAGGCCTATCGCTGGCCGTCTTCCTGAGGGGGACGCCTCGCGTCCCCCTCTCATCCAGGCCTGATCATTGGTCTCATCTGGGAGCCGCTTCGCTGGGGCGTTGCCCCAGGCCCCACCGGGGCTATCCGCCCCTGGACCTGGACCAGCGCAAGCGCTGGACCCGGGGTCGATGAACTGCGCAACGCGCAGTTCATCGAACAGGCCAGGTCAAGACCAGCGACGACCCCGCCCATCAAGACCGCGGCGCTGACGATTCAACAGGCAACGTGCTCGTCACCAGCGGGCAACGCACCTTCCTGGTCTTGCCACCGGCCTGTTGGAAGAACTGCGCGATGCGCAGTTCTTCCACGAACGGTCCAGGGCTTGCCCTGGTTCGGGTCGAGGGGCGAACAGCCCCCGCGGGGCCCGGGGCAGCGCCCCGGCGCGGCGGTTTGCGATGAGACCAATGCTCAGCATCCAGGCAAAGCCTGGACGATTCACCCCCCGAGGCGAGTTCGCTTCGCGATCTCGCAGCGCCGAACAGGTTCGGCGCTCCTAACGGTTACCGCTTCGTCGCCGGAGCACTCGCATCTCGTTGCGCGAATGCCGCGGCGGACGGCAAGAGCCGGGTCGTGCCCTCCATCGTGAATCGATGCTCGTCCCCGCGCGCGTCCCAGATCACCACGCGCCGGATCGCCCCGAGATCCCCCCGCGCGACGAGCACCCGGTCGACCTCGATCCGGGCCCGCGCGCATCCCGCGCGCGGCTTGCGCGGAACCGCCGAGATCACCGCCATCCACGCGCGCCCCTCCTCGCCCGAGATGACGACGTCGAATGCCGCACCGAGGCCCTCCGAGAGCACCGCGGCGAGCGCGACATAGGGCGAATCCTCCAGCGTCGATTTCGCGATCACGTGCCCTCGACGCACGAGCGAGGTCTCGCTCCCATGGGCAAGCAGGACCTCCTCCGCTGGATCGTCCGGGAAAATCCGCACGAGCGGCTCGCCGTCCTCGCCGCGCCACGCATCCACGAGCTCCGCCACCTCCTCCACGCCCCCCGCGTGCACGGTCGTCCGCCGCAATGCCGCACGGTAAGCCGACGTGCCCGTGTACAGCGCCGCGAGCATCCCGAGGAGATTGCCCTCGGGCCCCGTCCTCGGCACAGGCAACGTGATCTCCGGCAGCGCGACCTCGGGCACCTCGCCCCGCGCGCGCCCCGAGGCTCCGCTCGCCGATGTGCTCGCGCCCTCGTCCTGCTGCTCGAGGAGGAGCAGCGGGCACGAGAGCCACGGGACCGGAGGCTCCGTGGAGAGCAATGTGTCTGGACGACAAACTGCCGCCGCGTGGGTACGTATCGCCCGCGTATTCGCCCGACCGAGCCCCCCGCCCGACGCGACCTCCGGCGGCGTCGCGCTTGGGGCAGCGCCCTCCTTCCGCGCGGCGACGGGGGCGCCGGCGAGCGCGAGAATCCAGCCGAGGCCCGAGGGATCCCGCGCGCCGAGCGCGTCGCGCGTCTCGCCGGAGAGCGACGAAATCCGCGCCCCGATCTCGCGGACGAACCAGCCCTCATGGGGCTTCATGGCCGCCCGCACCGCGCCCCACGCCCGCGCGAGCGCCGCTTCTCCGCCTCGCGTGAACGATTTTTCCAGAAACCCGCGCGCCTCCTCCTCGTCCGCGCGGAAAAGCGCGAGGATCCCGGCGCAACCAAGCAGAAATGGATCCGACCCGCCGTGCTCCGCGGCCTCCCGCAGGTGCTTCCGGGCGACCTCGAACGAAGCCTCGCTCGCCGGCACGCCAAACCCCTGCAGCATCGACGCGACCCGCAAGAGCGCAAGCCCAGCGCGCCCCAGGATCCGCGGCCTCCGTGGATCGTCCCAGCGCGCGCGCAAGGACGCTTCCGCGAGCGCCGCGCGCGCCTCGTCCACGCGACCTTCCCGCTCGAGCACGTGCGCGAGCGAATACGACACCCCCGCGACCAGCGCGAGCAGGCTCGGCCCCGCTTCGAGCCGGAGCCACGCGCGCATCAGCCGATCCCGCAGGACGGAAAGCGTCTCGCTCGCCTCCCGCGCCTGTCCGCGCGCGGCGCGCGTGATCGCGTGCGAGCACTCCGCCGCGCAGAGCGCCTCCAGGATGGGCAGGTGAAGGCTCCCCGCGAAACGCGCGCGCACCTCGGCGATCCGCGCGTCCGCCTCCTCGTGCCGCCCCGCGGCGTCGAGCGCCGTCACCTCGTTGCAGGCGACAGCGGCGGCGATCTCGAAATAGGGCGTCTCCGTGGCGCCCGCGAGCCGCTCGCGCAGCCCCGCGAGCGCCGTGGCGGCCTTGACGGGATGACCCGCGAGCGCGAGCGTCGCCGCCGCATTCGCGGCCCCCAGGGCAAACCACGCGGAGAGCGTCTCCGCGGCGGGCGCGGCCGCCTTTCGCGCGAGCTCCCTCGCCGCATCGAGCGCCCGATCCAACGCGCCCATGCGCCCGAACGAAAACACCGACCCCGCGAGCGACGCCGCCTCCACGGCGCGATAGCCGCTGCCCGTGACGCCCACGCCCGCGGCGCAGGCCATTGAAAAATGGTTCGCCGCGGTATCGTCCCAGCCGAGCTCCTGGCAGCAGACGCCCGCCGCATGGGCCGCATCGGCGTGCACGGCCCGGAGCCACGGCGGCTCGCCCGTGAGGCGCATCTCCTCGGCGAGCTCGAGCGCCATCCCGAGGTGCTTGCACGCCTCGGCCCACGCCTCGCGGCCCGCGTGGAATTTGCCCTGACGATACGACGCGAGCAGCACGGCCGTGAGGAACTCCGGGTCCTCGAATCGCCGCGGGAAGAAGCGCCGGATCACCTCGCCGTAATCGGAGACGCTCGTATCCCCCGACTCGATCGAGAGATCCCCGAGCGCGAGGAGCGCCCGCGCCGCGTCCCGTGATCCTCCCTCGTCGCGGATCTCGCCGCGCGCGATCTCCAGGTACGCCTTCCTCGCCGCCCGAAAATTCCCCTCAGCCCGCAGCACCGCCGCGCGGGCGAACGGATCCCCCTCGATGAGCCGCACGCTCTGCGGCAGGTTCCCGGAGGGCGGCGACGAGCCCCTGTCCTCCACGACGAGCCGCGACGACGGCGGCGGCGACGAATCCGGCCCGGATCGCCCGCGCCGCGCCTCGATCGCGGCCCACAGATCCCGCGAGCTCGGCCGCGCCGCCTCGCCCACGTCGAGCGGGCTCTGGCGCCGGAGGCATTGCACGAATCGCAGATAAGCGTGCGCGAGGCTCTTCGGATCCGCGGCCGACTCGATCTCCGCCGCGATCGCCGCGCCCCGCGCGGCGCGCTCGTTCCAAGGGATCGTCGCAAGCCCGAGGTAAGGCCCGAGATCCCGGCCCATCACGTTCGTCGTCTCGTAGATCAGCCCTTCGAGCTGCTCCTTCGCCTCCTGCACGAACGCGCGCCCACTCGCGCCCTCCTCCACGCGCACGAGCAGCGGAAACAGCGGGAGCGGCCGACTCGCGTCCACGAGCGCGCGCCGCGCGTGCGCGAACCGTCCGAGATCGATCGCCTCCTCCAGCGACGCGTCATCCACGAGAAGCACGAGTTTGTCCACGAGGTGCGCAGCGAGCAGCGCCGTCGCTTCGGTCCTCCCCGAGGGCATGTTCACGAGCACCTCGTCGTACCGGGCCCGAAGCGCCTGCGCGAGCGGCGCGAGCAGCCACGAGCACTCCTCGATCACGCGCGCTCGTGTCACAGCCGATCGCGCCCCTTCGGCGGGCCAGTAAAACATCTCGGCGGGCGCTCCGCCGAGCTTGAGGGGCACCACGCGGATCCCCGCCCCGCCGTCGAGGAACTGCGTGATCCCCGCGCGCACAGCCGCCTCGGGCGGGACGTCCCGCCCGCGTCCGGACACGAGCGGCAGCGCCGCAGCACGCACGCCCTCGAAGAAATGGACGACGCCCGCGCCCTTCCGCCCCTCGCCCCGCCCCTGGAAATAACGCTCCAGGGCAGGCTCGTCGACGGCCAGATCCACGACGAGGACGCGTTTCCCTTTCTGCGCGAGCAGCGCCCCAACATTGGCGACGGCCATCGCGCGCCCGACGCCTCCGCGTGCCGAAGCGAGCCCGACGATGATCCCCTGCCGATCGCTCACGCCGCCCTCGTCCCCGCTTCCATCCCGCACCCAGGAATTCAACGGGGCCCGGACTCTACCGGACGCAGGTGTCGCCTGGCAATAGACCCCCCGCGTCGGTGAGCGCTCTTCCAGGCAATGATGCGCGGCTTCAAGCCCGGTATCTCGACGAACGGCTGCCTTGGTGCTTACCTCCGCGCAGCAACACGCAAGAGAAGGAGACGAGCCGTGGATCCCCGAGAAAGCCGCACGCCCCCGGAAGGCGCCATCGTGGTGAACGATCGTGTTCACATCCCGGCATCGGCCCTCACCGTCACGACAGCGCGCTCATCCGGCCCCGGCGGTCAGAACGTGAACAAGGTGGAGTCGAAGGTAGACGTCCGGGTCGATCTCGCCGCGATCGTGGGCCTCGACGACGGAGCGCAAGCGCGTCTGCTCGCGTCGGTGCGCACGCGCCTCGACGCCGAAGGCAAGCTGCGCGTCACAAGCCAGAGGACGCGGGACCAGTTGAAAAACCTGGCCGACGCCCACGACAAGATCCGCGCACTCGTCGCAGCAGCACTCATCGCGCCCAAGCCTCGCAAGCCCACACGCCCGAGCCGCGGCGCAGTCGAGCGACGCCTCGACGAAAAAAAGCGCGCAGGGGAACGCAAACGGTCTCGCGCCGGCCGCGGCGACGATTGAGCATTCAGCTCATCCCGAATGAAGCCGCTGCGCTGGGGCGTTGCCCCAGGCCCCACCAGGGGCTATCCGCCCCTGGACCCGGACCAGCGCAAGCGCTGGACCCGGGGTCGATGAACTGCGCGATGCGCAGTTCATCGAACAGGCCGAGTCAAGACCAGGAACGATCCTGCCAATCAAGACAGCCGCGCTGTCGTTTCGACTGGCAACGCCGTCCCACCGGCCTGTGGGAAGAACTGCGCATCGCGCAGTTCTTCCCCGAAAGGTCCAGCGCTTGCGCTGGTTCGGGTCGAGGGGCGAACAGCCCCCGCGGGGTCCGGGGCGGCGCCCCGGCGCGGCGCTGACAGAATCGAACTACCCGCCCTGCGGGGGCTCTGCTTCCGGTGGCCCGTCGTGGATCGGCACCGACAGGTGCTCGTGGATGATGAGCCATTGCCCCTCGCGCCACTCCCACACCACGGACCAGCGCGCGTCGAAGGACTCCGTCATCCCGTCCTGGAACGTGACGTCGAAATGCACGATACCTGCGACCAATGCGTGGTTGCCATGGGCCTCGATCCGGGTGTCGTCGCGGACCTTGGCTTTCATGGTGCTGAACTGCGCGAGAAGTTTCTTCACACCGTTCTCGTAGGCATTCCAGCCTCGATACTGGAGCGGCGCGAAATCGAAAAAGACGAGGCCCTCGTCCTTTGCGTAGAACGGGGCGGCCTTCTGCGGATCGAGGGTGCTCCACGCGTCCCACGTGCGCTGCATGAGCTCCGTGGTGGGCTTCTCGGGCGCGCTTTGCTCCGGCTGCGAGGTCGGGGCTTTCTTGCAGCCCATGGGCGCCGCGCATAGCGCTGGAATCGAGAGCGCGGCGGCCAGGGAGAGTCCGGCGAGGAGAGAAGAGCGAACCTTTTTCATGCGCATCGCCTCCTGCGAATGGCCGCCAGATGCATGCAGCGGGCCGCCGGGCGGGGCGTGTGGACGAAAAGAGGGAGTTTCAGCCGTGGAGGACCCGGGCAAGCGCTCAGGAACACCCGAGCAATCAGGAGAACCCTGACCATTTGAATAAATCTATGACTCGCAAAGGTTGGACTTGTTGCATCGGCTGGTTGACATGGTGGCGATATGTCACGTAATGTCGTCGGACACAGTCGAGTCGCTGGCGCCGTGGCGAGCACGGGAGGACGGGATGGACACGGGGTTGGGATCGTCTTGCCGACCGCACGACGAGAGCGGGGCGCTCCTCGACCTCGCGCTCCGAGCGTCCGGGGCAGGACATTGGTCCTGGGATCTGGGGGCGCAGCACGGCTCCTGGTCCGACGAGGTGTACCGCATGTTCGGCGAGCGCCCCGACCCGGACGGGGGCCCGGTGTCGGGCGAAACCTGGCGCAAGGCCGTCCATCCGGAAGATCTCGCGCCCACGCAAGCGCGCTTCGCGGCCGCGTTCGCGGAGAGGAAAGACTTCATTGCCGAATACCGCATTCGCCGATCCGACGACACCATCCGGTGGATTCGCTCCCGCGGCCGTGTGCTCGTGGACGACGCCGGGCGGCCGCGTATGGTCGGCGTATCGCTCGACGTGACGGCGGAAAAAACCCAGGAAGCCCGGCTCCGTGCGAGCGAGGAGCGCTTCCGGACGACCGTCGAGAGCTCGCTCGACGCGGTGGGCATTTATTCGGCCGTCCGCGATGCGTCCGGCGCCATCGTCGATTTTCGCACCGACTATGTGAACGCCGCCGCCTGCGAGTTCCACCGGATCCCGCGCGAGGCGCAGATCGGCAAGACGCTCCGCGAGCTCTACCCCGCTCCGCGCGCCGCGCGGGGCATCAAGCGTTATGCGCGGGTCGTCGAGACGGGCGAGCCCCTCTTCAACGAGGCCCTCCATTACGAAAACGAGAACGACGACCCTGACGGGCGCTTGCAGCGTGCCTACGACGTGCGCGCGGTCCGGATGGGCGACGGATTCATGGCGACGTGGCGCGACATCACCGATCGCGTGCGAACCGAGCACGAGGTCCGCGAGACCAAGGAGATGCTGGAGGCGCTGATCAACAACTCCGCCGCCGCCATCTTCGTCAAGGACGCGAGCGGGCGTTTCCTCCTCGCGAACCCGCGCGTGCAGGCGAACTTCGGCCTACCCCAGAGCCAGATCCTCGGAAAGACCGATCACGATCTCCTCGATCCCGAAAGCGCCGACGTCTTCCGCCGGAACGACCTCGAGGTGCTCCGCACCGAGCGTGTTCTCGAGGGCGAGGAGGAAATGGTCATCAACGGCAAGGTCCATACCTTCCTCTCGCTCAAGTTTCCCCTCCGGGATCGCCACGGCAACCCCTACGCCGTCTGCGGGGTATCGACGGACATCACGGATCGAAAACGCGTCGAGGAGGCCCTCCGCGAGAGCGAATTGCGCTTCCGCAACATGGCGGACACCGCCCCGGTGATGATCTGGGTCACGGGCACGGACTGCGCCTGCACCTTCCTGAGCCAGCGCTGGTACGACTTCACCGGCCAACCCCTGGAGCGCGCCCTGGGCCGCGGCTGGCTCGACGCGGTCCACCCGGACGACCGCGAGGAGATCTGGACGAAATTCCTCACGGCCTCCCGCCTGCGCGAATCCATGCGGCTCGAATATCGCTTGCGACGAAAGGACGGCGAATATTGCTGGGCGCTCGACTCGGCGACCCCGCGCTTCGGCCCGCGGGGCGATTTTTGCGGCTATGTCGGGTCGGTGATGGACATCAGCGATCGCAAGCAACTCGAAGACGGCCTCCGGAAGAGCGAGGAGCGCGCGCGGGCGCGGGCCCAGGAGATCGAGGCGATGATGGATGCGACGCCGGCCGCCATCTGGATCGCCCACGACCCGCAATGCCACGTCATCACCGCCAGCCGCACCGCGTACGAGATGATGCGCGTGCCCCTCACGCAGACGAACATCTCGAAGACGGGGGCGGAAGGCGACACCGTGCCGCACATACGCATCTTCCGCGACGGCAAGGAGCTCCGCCCCGAAAATCTGCCCATCCAAAAAGCCGCGCGCGGAGAGCCCGCGCGTGATTGGGAGGAGGAGCTCGTCTTCGATGACGGAGACCGCATCACCATCTTCGGCAGCGCCGTCCCGCTGCTCGGCCCGAACGGCGAGCTACGCGGCTCGATCGGGGCCTTCGTCGACATCACGGCGTTCAAGAGGGCCGAGGCGGCGCTGCACGACGAAAGGCAGCGGACGGAAGAGGCGCTCCGGGCCGCCGACCGACGCAAAGACGAATTTCTGGCCATGCTCTCGCACGAGCTCAGAAACCCCCTGGCGACGATCCGCAATGCGGTGGGCGTGCTCCACTGCATACGCTCGGACAACCCGCGCATCGAGCGGCTCCACGACATGATCGATCGCCAATCCGAGCAGCTTGCGCGCATGGTCGACGACCTGCTCGACGTCGCTCGTATCACGCAGGGCAAGCTCGGCCTGCGCAAGGAGCGCATCGACCTCGCCGCGATCGTGAGCCGCGCGGTGGAAACGAGCCGCCCGCTCATCGACGCGGCCGGGCACACGCTCTCGATCAAGCTGCCCCCGGGCAACGTCATGCTCGAAGGAGACCTCGGCCGGCTCTCGCAGGTCCTCTCGAACCTGCTCAACAACGCGGCGAAGTACACGGAGAGCCGGGGCCAGGTCCGGCTCTCCGCCGAGGTCCAGGGCGACGAGGTCCAGATCCGCGTCGAGGACAATGGAATGGGCATCGCCCCCGACGTCCTGCCCCACGTCTTCGACCTCTTCACGCAATCGAGCCGCGCCATCGACCGCGCGCAGGGCGGCCTCGGCATCGGCCTCACGCTCGTACGCACGATCGTGGAAATGCACGGCGGCAAGGTCGCGGCGCAGAGCGGCGGCGCGGGCCAGGGCGCCGAGTTCACCGTGCGTTTGCCGATCCACCGCGCCGCGCCCGCGGAGGAGCTGCCCGCGCCGACGAGCGAGGAGCGGGGGCTCATGTGCCGAGGCGAGCCGCGGCGCATCCTGGTCGTGGACGACAACGTCGACGCCGCGGAGAGCCTGGCCTTGATGCTCGGGTACCTGGGGCACGAGACCCGCGTCGCGCACGACGGGCCGAGCACGCTCCAGATCGCCACATCGTTCCAGCCCGAGCTCGTCCTGCTCGACATCGGCTTGCCGGGGTTCGATGGATACGAGGTCGCGCGCCGCCTGCGCGCGCAGCGCGAGACGCGCGTGGCCATCCTCGTCGCGATCACGGGGTACGGGCAGGAAGAGGATCGAAAACGCGCACGGAAGGCCGGCTTCGATCATCACCTCACGAAACCCGTCGACCACGATCGACTGATCTCGCTGATCGACACGATGGTGTCGCCGGTCGACGTCCCCGCCTGACGTAACGGGACTCTCCACGCGACCTTTCCTTCGCTGCCCACCCTCGTGCAACATGGCGGGCGGAGCAGGTGCATGCAGCGCGTGATCGAAGCCTTCTGGGAGCGGCTCGAGGACAACGTCACGGCGTCGTGCGCGCGCGTGGAAGCCGCGTACATCCCCTTTTACCGGGACCTACCGAAAGAGGCGCGGCGCGGGGCCTTCAAGCGCGCGTTCGAGGCGATGGGTCAGGACCTTCGAGCGAGCGAATCGCAAGCGTTCCCGGCTCTGCTCCGAGCGATCGGCGAGCAACGCTCGGGGCTCGGCGTGACCATCACGGACATCCTGCGAGGCATGCTCATCGGCTTCGAGGTGGTCACCGAGGATTTTGCCATCTTTTTTGGCGACGACCTCGAAGCGCGCGTCCACTGGGAGCAGCTCCGGGCCCGCGTGAGCTACATGGGCGCGGCGGCGCTCGCGGACGCGTACCTCGCGGCGCGCGAGAAGCTCGTGCGCGCGCAGGCCGAGGAAATCGTGAAGCTCTCCGCGCGGGTGCTCCCACTCTACCCGGGCATCCTCGTGCTCCCACTCGTGGGAGCGCTCGACGCCGCGCGCGCGGCGCACCTCACGCCCCTCCTGCTCCAGGCGGTCGTGGAGAACCAATCACGCGTCGTGCTGCTCGACGTGACGGGTTTGCCCTCGGTCGGCGCGGAGACGGCCGAGCATTTGATGGGCGCGGCGCGGGGCGTCGAATTGCTCGGCGCCACGGCGATCCTCGTGGGCGTACGCCCGCACATGGCGCGCGCGATGGTCGAGGCCGGCGTCGATCTCGGGACATTGCGCTCCCGCGCGGATCTCGCGAGCGGGCTAAGGGACGCGCTCGACCAGCTCGGGCTCACGATTGCGCGGAAGCGGTGAAGAAGATTCCGCCGAGGGCAAGCCCTCGGCGTCTCAGGAAGGACGCTTGGGTTTCAGTTGTTCGACCCAGACGTTCGGTCGGCCGACGAGATGATCACGCAGCCTGTCTTCGACGTGATTGTCTTCCCAGACCGCGAGCCTTTCGATCCCCTGGACCTCCTCGATGCTGGCAGGTCTCGCTTGCCCGGCAGAATCGATGATTTTGATGTCCGATGGATCGGCGATGTTCTGCATGAACTGCGAAGGAATTCCCGGGACGTCCCGCGGCTCGTTTCCCACGACCACCCAGTTCTCGTTCTTCTTCCAGCTCTTGTGCACGGACAGCGTGAAGATCGGCTTCGAGCCCGCAAGCTCGCGCCAGCCGTCCCCTGATTCGTTTGCGGCGATCTTCGGATCGTAGAATTCCAGGAAGCCGCTGTCGATGACACGACCATATGCGAAGGTGTTGTCGTCGATCTTGATCCGGATGATGTTTCCAATCCGATCTTTTCGTCCCCTCATGTCTCTTCTCGATCCTCATACGGTCGCAAGCGTTTGATCCGGCAGATCCGCGGCGAAGCTTTGCCAGTCCGCATGCGCGCGCAGCTTGGCCACGACGACCGGCAGCGGATGCGCATACACGGTCGGATCGGTCGCCTCCCCGGGCGCCGTCGCGGCGTAGGCCAGCCGAACGCTTGGCGGCTCGAAGACGGTATCGATGCCGGGCTTGTTGCCGCGCGCGTCGATCCGGTACCAGCCGAGACCTGGCAGATGGACGGCATTGAAGCCGTGCAGGCAAAAGCCTGATTCGTGGGCGAGCCGCTGATAACAGAGCCCGGCAGGCAGGCCATTCGCGCGCAAGAGGGCTGCCAGCAGATGGCTCTTGGCGTAGCAGAAGCCGACGCGGTGGCGCAGCACCTCCGAGGCCGTGCACGTGAGCGGCCCGGCCTGGATGTCGAGGGTATGGCGGACCTCGTCGCGCACCCAGGTGAAGCAGCGCCGTGCGGTCTCGACCGGCCCGGTGGCGCCCTTCGCCAGCGCGGCCGAAAGCGCGGCGACCTCGGGATGCTGCCAATCAATGATGTCCGTCGTGGCCAGGTAGTCGTTCACCTTCCGTCTCCTCGGCGGTCCTGCGGGATTCAGCGCCTCGTGATGGCCTCTGCGCTCATCCTGCGCAAGGCCTCCGTGAGCCCGCGCGCGAGTGTCGAATAGGTGGACAACCCCGACACGTCGAACCCGCCCGTCGCGAGCTCCCTTGCCGCGGCCGCGCGAATCCCCGTCACGATCACGCTCGCGCCGACGAGCTTTGCGGCGGCGATCACGTCGAGCAGGGCGCGCACGGCGACGGAATCGAGCCGGGGCACCCCGGTCACGTCGAGCAGGAGCAGCCGTGCGCGGAGCTCGGCGATGGCGGCGAGCACGCGCCCGGAAAAACGCGAGGCGCGTGGTGCGTCGAAAGGGCCGACGAGGGGCGAAAGGAGCAGCCCTTCCCGGATGCAAAGAATTGGCGCGCCCCGGTCGAGCAGCTCCTCGGCTTGTTGCTCGATGATACGACGGGCGGCTTCGAGGGCCTCGACCTGCTCGCGCAGCTTGGCGTTTGCGTGTTCGAGCTCGGCGGTCCGTTCTTGCACGCGCTCTTCGAGCTCCTCGCGGGCGCGGACGAGCTCGGCTTCGGCGTGTTTTCGCTCGGTGATGTCGCGAATGACGCTGACGAGCGTCTTGCCCTCGTCGATGTGCTTCGTGCTCACCTCGACGGGGAACGTGGACCCATCCTTGCGGCGATGCGACGTTTCGAAGAGCAAGCCCTCGTGGAGGGCGCGCGCCAGTTGCGGGCCGATCTCGGCCTGGGTGTCGGGGTCGCGGAGATCGCGGATGGTGAGCGTCTGGAGCTCGTCCTGCGAATATCCGTAGGCGTGGGAAGCTGCCGGATTCGCTTCGAGGATCCGGCCGTCGTCACCGATGAAGAGGATGATGTCCCGCGCCTCGCCGAGGAGCACATCGTAACGTAGCTTCATGGCCCGCCCGAGCTTCCCTCTTACCAAGGTTCACTCGAGCCGATCCATCGGAATATGCCAAAGAGCCCGGATGCGACGGGCTTCCCGACCTGGACGGACCTCCCCGAACGGCTTGGAAGGACAATGGGAGAGGTCCTTCGACCTCGGCGGCGTCGATGAAAGCACTTCCTCGGGGTCGCCGAAGTGCCTGAATCTTGTTTGCCTTACAATCCGGTGGGTCGAGGGAGGGGTTTGGGGGCGGTTCGAAGGCGGTTCGGGAGGTCGATCGACCTTGCGCGGGTGGTTTTGATCAGTCTGGCTGTATGGATTCAGTGCCGGCGGGTGGTTTTTCGTTGCTCCCGCGGCGGGCGGCGGCTTCGCGATACGCGTCGAGGGGGCGGAGGGCGGAGCGGGCGGAGGCGATGCTGGATTCGTCGTCCTCGTCGACGGAGGCGCAGACCTTGGTGGCGTATTCGACGATGGCGCGGCCCATGGCGCGGACGTGGTCGGCGAGGTTGACGCCTTCGGCCTGCTCGCGGAGGAGGATGCCTTGCACCATGGCGCCATACTGCTCGTGCTGGGCGCGGACGTTGTCGAGGAAGACTTTGCCGGCGATACGATCGATGTCCTTTTCGAGCCCCTCCTCGTCGATCCGCTTGAGGATGGTGTCGGCGGTGGACCATTGCACGGGATAGGTCTCCTTGAGGAAGGAGAGACCGTCGGGCCCAAAGAGAATGGTCACGAGCTCGGCGGCGCGCTTGGCGTCCTGGTATTTGGCGATCGGGAGGTCGGCGAATGCGAGGAGGCGCATGCGCAGGGCGCTCCAGGAGGTGTCGCCGGCTTGATCGACGAGGCGCGCGGCGTCGTCGGAGACTTTGCCGAGGGCTTTCTGGCGGATGGCGAGGGCGGTTTGGGCTTTGTCGGCTGCGGTGTTGATCTTGGCGGCGGATTTCAGGAGGGCCGTGGAGGCGTCCTTGGGGCAGGCCGCGAAGAGGGCGCGGCAGAGGGTGATGCCCCCCTCGGCGGTCATGATGGGGGCGCGGACGTAGAGAGTGGGATCCGGGGGATCGAGGGACATGGTGGGGGAGAGTACGGGAAGCGGGGGTGGGAGGGGAAGGGGGATTTGTGCAGGGCGGATCTCCCGCGCCCCCAACCCCTCGAAACCACTCATTTACTTTTTGCTGCGCTCGCCGGCCCTCCTCTGATACCATCGCGTGCGAGCCATGACCCAGCTTGCCGCACGTGTTGGTGATGCGCACACCTGTCCGGCGCATGTCGGGGGGCCGATTCTCCCGCCGGGGTGTCCGACCGTCGTCATTGGGGGACAGGCGGCCGCGCGGATCGACGACCTCTGCCAATGCGAGGGCCCGACCGACGTGATCAAGACGGGCGCGCCCACCGTGCTCATCGGCGGCAAACCCGCGGCGCGCAAGGGCGATCTGACGCGGCACGATGGCGTCGTCGCCATGGGGTTTCCCACGGTCCTCATCGGGCCTCTCGCACCCGGCGACGCGGTGGCGGCGCTCTTCACGGACGAATATCTGTCCACGCTCGTGGGCAAGGAATGGCAAGGGGCGAACTCCGAGCAATTGAAGGAGGCGATGCAAACGCTCTGGGAGCATCGCCACGACCCGAACCACCCCGATGTCCAGGAGGCGCTCCGGCAAATCGCGGAGGCGCGCGGCAAGCCGCTCGAGCAGATCCAGCAGGATTGGCAGAGGTATCAGGCCGCGCTCGCCGAGCAGGAGCGGATCGCCGCGGAGAAGGGCATGGATCCGCCCCCCGGGGTCAACGGCTGGCTCCACGGGGACCACATGGGGAGCACCTCGCAGCTCCGGTATGGCCAGGTCGCCGGCGATGCGCTGGGGATGGATCCCGTATTCGGCGCGCTCCTCAATCCGACCGGAGGGCTCGTCGGTCCGGGCAATGCGGCGGTCGACGGCAACGACTCGGCGATCGGGTATCACGGCGCCGTACACGATGCCGGGGGATATCTGTACAATTATCACAACCAGGGCCCGGGATACGATTATCTCGGCCAGGAGGGGCGCGACACGTCGAGCCCGCTCTCCGGTCAGCGGTCCGGAATCTCGTACTGGCGTGACCAACTGCCCGATCGCAGCGGCGGGCAGAAGTTCACCGACGGCGCGGGCGATGTCATCATGGATGGGGTCGTCGGCGGGATCGACGGGGTCTCGAACGCCTGGGAGGCCACCAAAGAGACGGTGTCCGACGCCTGGGAGGGCGCGAAGGATTGGGCCTCCGACACCTGGAACGGCCTGTGGGATTAGGGCAAACGATGAAAGCTCATACGCTCGAAATCGAGGAGCTCGCGGCCCTCGTCGGCTTCCTGAATGCAAAGAAGCTCGTGGGGCTCGACGAATCGCTGTTTCGCGTGTTCTCCGAGGAGAACCTTCCGCGGCTCGTGGCCAAGCTGAACGAGCACGGCTGGCTCACGCCGGCCGAGCGGCCGGGTACGTATCACTTCAAGGAAGACCTGATGCAAGCCCTGGCCGTCGCCGTGGCGCCGGAGTTTGCCGTGCTCGCGCGATCGGAAGCGCGGGCGAAGTCGATCGTGTTTTACCTGGCCGGAAGTGAGATCACCGAGATCGTGCTCACCGCGGATCGAGCCGTCGTCGCGCGGATCGAGAACCTGGACGAAATGGCCGCGCAAGTCGTGACGTTCCTGCAGCGCACGTGGCCGGGCGAGATCGCGGTCGCCCGCGTGAAGGGCGAGTCCTTCGACGCGGGGCGACGCGTGACGATCGATGCGCAGGGGACGTTGACGACGAAGACCCCAGGGCTCTTGCCGGGAAATACGTGGAGCGCCGAGAACGTCACGGCGTTCCTGCACGGCGCATTGGCCGAGCTACGAGCTCCGCGAGGGTAGCCGCCGCTCCACCGAGATCTCGAGCGCCTTCGAGGGCGTGATCGTGATCCCCCGGATCTCGGCCTGGGCATTCGACCCGGGCGTGATCCGGAGCTCCACGCGTTCGAGGATCCGCCCGAGCACGATCCGCATTTCGACGCCGGCGAACGCCATCCCGAGGCAGGTCCGCCTTCCGCCGCCGAACGGGAAAAAATGGTTCGTCGGGGCCGCGCCGGGCTCGAGGAACCGCTCGGGCCGGAAGCGCGCGGGGTCGCCCCACGTATCCGTGCGCCGGTGCGCGAGGGCGACGCAAGCCCACACGATCGTGTCCGACGGGATCTCGTACTCGCGAATGCGCATCGGGCGCCTCAGATGGCGGCCCACCGCCGGCGCGATCGGCGTGATGCGCATCGCCTCCTTGATGCACGCGTCGAGATAAACGAGCTCACCCGCGCGCGCCGGATCGAAAGGGTTGTCCCCGAAGACACGTTTCCTCTCGGCGCGGATCTCGGCGAGCACCTCCGGCCGCGAGAGCACGTGCCAGAGCGCCCAGGTGAGCGAATTCGCCGTGGTCTCGTGGCCCCCGACGAGCAACGTGACGAGCTCGTCCTGCACGTGCTCCATGTCCATGAGCCCGCCGTCCTCGTAACGGGCCTCCGAGAGCAAGGCGAGCACGTCGGAGCGCCCCGCGGTGCCCTCTTTGCGGCAGCGCTCGACGTCCTCGCGCAGGTATTCGAGCACCTCGGCCTTGGCCGCGCCCCATTTCTCCCACGGGAGCAAGGGCCGCCGCGGCACGGGCCCGCCCGCGAGGCGACGGCGCACGACCGTGTCGAGCATGGCGCGCACGCGGTTCGCATTGAGGAGCGCCGAGGCGAAAAAAAGCGCCGGCGTCATGGCCCCATTGAGCCACGTGAGCAGCGGGCCACGAATACGCGCCGCGCGCTTGTCGTCTTCTGCGCCGAAGACGCATCGAAGAATGACGTCGAGCGTGATGTCCTGCAGCTCGCTGTGAATGGCGAGCTCGGCGCCGGGCTTCCAGCGATCGACGACGCGGTCCGTGCACGCGCACATCGAGGCGGCATAACTGCGCAATCGCTCGCCGTGCAGGTGCGGCATCATGAGCTGGCGCTCGCGGTGGTGCCGATCGCCGTCGAGGAAGAGCAGCGAGTTCTCGCCGATGTTCATCGGGAACGATTGCTTGCCCTGGGCATAATCGTCGGGCTTGAGCGCGAAGATCTGCCGCACGATCGCGGGATCGCTGCTGACCACGCGCGGCGGGTCGCCGGGCAAACGTAACGTGAATACGTCGCCGTAGCGGCGGACGCAGTCTTCGAGATAGGCGTAAGGGTCGCGGCCGAAGCGCATCGCCTGGAGGAAAGGCGGCTCCTCGGGTCCCGGGGGAAGCGGTGAGCGCGTCTGCATGGGTCCTCAGGGTAGCCGAAGCCTCCGCCTTCGTCCCCCCGAGGGGACCGGTGGACCCCGGGCCTGTTCGTCGCCGTCCGAGACCGAATAAGCGAAAGCTTCCCCTTCCCCCGGTGCTCGCCTTCGCGTTATCCTCGGCACCTGCATGGCGTCTGCTGCTCTCGCCGATCCCTTCGCCTGGGTGGGCCAAACCATCGACGGCAAGTTCCGCATCGAGGCGGTCGTCGGCGAAGGCGGGTTCGGCATCGTGTACCGCGCCCAGCACCTCGGGCTCGGCGAGCCGGTCGCCGTCAAGTGCCTGAAGATTCCCCCTACCCTCGCCCCGGACGAACGCGAACGTTTCCAGCAGAGCTTCCTCGAAGAAGGGCGCCTGCTCCGCAAGCTCTCGCGCGCCACACCTTCGGTCGTCCAGGCCCTCGACGTCGGCGCGGCCGTCGCCCCGAGCGGGGTCTGGGCGCCGTATCTCGTGCTCGAATGGCTCCACGGCGAGACACTCGAAGCATTCCTCGCGCGCCGGAACGCGGACAAACAGGGAGGCATGCCCCTCGCCGACGCCGCGGCGCTGCTCGAACCCGCGGCGCTCGCGCTCGCCGCGGCGCACGACGAGGGCATCGCGCATCGAGACATCAAACCCGCGAACCTCTTCCTGAGCGACGTGGGGGGCGCAGCCCCGCACACCCCCGCCGGCGCGCCCACGATGAAGGTGCTCGATTTCGGCATCGCCAAGGTCATCGCCGACAATGCCTCGATCACCCGCGCGATGGAGCAGACCGGGCACGCGCCGTCGATTTTCACGCCCTTTTATGGTGCGCCCGAGCAATTCAATCGGAGGTTCGGCGCGACCGGGCCGTGGACCGACGTGTATGCGCTCGCGCTCGTGCTCGTCGAGCTCTGCTCGGGCAAAAGCGCGCTCGTCGGCGACGACGTCACGCAGCTCTACATCGCCACGACCGACGTCTCGCTCCGGCCCACGCCCCGCACCCACGGCGTACGCACGAGCCACGCCATCGAGGCCGTCTTCCAGAAGGCGCTCGCAATCGAGCCACGCGGCCGATACACCTCGGCGCGGCTGTTCTGGGACGCGCTGCGCGAGGCGCTCCCCTCGCCCATCGAGGACGACGCGCCGGGCACCACCGTGGTCCGCGGAGACATCCACGATTCGCTCACGACCTCGCCCCAGATCACCGAAGCCCGCACGAGCAAACCCGTCTCCTCGCGGCGCTCTCTTTTCGCGGCGACCGGCGCATTCATGTTCGTCGCGGCCGCGCTCACGGCGTCCTTCGTGATCAAGAATCGAGGCGAGATCGAGCCCATTCCGACGGTCTCCCGCATGGGCCCCGAGTTTGGCCACGTGGAGCTCCCGAGCCCGACGGCGGACATGGTCCTCGTGCCCGCAGGCAGCTTCACGATGGGGCACGCGAAGGAAGGCAAAACCGAAAAACCGGCGCACACCGTGACGATCTCGAAGCCGTTTTACATCGACCGCACCGAGGTCGCAGCGGAGGAGTACACGCGCTGCGTGGCCGCGGGGAAATGCACGCGGAGCGGCGTGCACGGGCCAGGCGTGGACGAGGCCGACGCCACGAAGTTCGCGCCCTTCTGCACGGAGCCCGATCCGGCGAAGGCGCGCCACCCCATCAATTGCATCGACCAAGGGCAGGCGGCAAAGCTCTGCGCATTCCTCGGCAAACGATTGCCGACGGAGGCCGAATGGGAATACGCCGCGCGTGGCAAGGACGAGCGTCTCTATCCCTGGGGCGAGGAGCCCGCCACGTGCACGCTCGGCAATTTCTCGCGCGCGGCGGGCCAGTGCCCAGGACGAGCGAAAGGCACGATGCCCGTGGGCTCGTTCCCCGATCACGCAAGCCCCTTCGGCGCGCTCGACATGGCCGGCAACGTCTGGGAATGGGTCGCGGACGCCTTCGATCCGGGCGCCTACACCAAAGCCGAGCGCAAGGACCCACTCGTTCCCACAGGCGCGAAGGGCGTGATCCGCGGCGGCTCCTGGGATTTCGTGTCGAGCGCCGCTAAGACGACGACACGGTACGCATTCGACCGCGCCACGGGCCACGTCAGCACGGGCGTGCGTTGCGCGAAGGCCGCAGACTGAAGCGGCCGATCTTTCGGCACGGCTGCCAACGTGTTGGAGAGCTGCCGACGCATTGGAGGCTTCCTTGCGCCGCTTCCCTTTCGCACCTACGAAAAGACGCGAAAGAGGAGGCGAACATGGCCATCATCCCGGCGAAGTACACGGCGAAAGATTATTCGGCGCTCAAGGGTCTGCAGGGCATCACCGACGATCAGGTCGCCGTCCACCTCACGCTTTACAATGGATACGTCACGCGCTCGAACAAGCTGAACGAGACGCTCGCGTCGATGGTCGCCGAGAACAAGGCGAGCACGTTCGAGTACAACGAGCTGAAACGCCGCGCAGGCTGGGAGATCAACGGCGTCCTGCTCCACGAGTATTACTTCGACAACCTCACGGCAAAGGCCACGGACGGCAAGGACTCGCGGTTCGCCGAGGCCATCGCGCGCCAGTACGGCAGCTTCGACGACTGGAAGAAGGACTTCCTCGGCGTCGCCAAGATGCCAGGCGTCGGCTGGGCCATCACGTATTTCGACCCCACGCGCGGCCAATTCGACAATTACTGGATCGACCGCCACGACGTCGGCCACCCCGCAGGCCACCGCCCGATCGTGGTGCTCGACCTCTGGGAGCACGCCTGGAGCGCGTACCTCAAGCCCACCGAGCGCGCGAAGTACCTCGAGGACTTCTTCGCGAACGTGAGCTGGAGCGTCGTCGACGGGCGGCTCTGATGGCGTAGCGCCGGGGTTTCACCCCGGGCCCGACCAGGGGTTGTCCACCCCTGGACCCGGACCAGCGCAAGCGCTGGACTGTTGGTGCATCGGCCGCGATGCGGCCGATGCAAAGACATTCAGGGCTCGGCCGGGGGCAAACCCACGCGGAGCATGGCCTTGTTCGGCACGGTCTCCACGAGGCCGACCCAGACCCCCGTCGCCTGCTGATAACACACCTTCCCGCCCGGCAATTCACGCCCGAGGCTGACGTCTTTCGTCTCGCTCCCGTGACGCACCGTGACCCGCGCCATGGCGAGGTTCCGATCCGCGGCAACGGGCGTGTATTTGACCTCCCGCACCGTGATCTCCACGCCTTGCTCGAAAGCAAAGGCCTTGTTCACCTCGACGGCCACGCCAGCGAGCGGCGCCTTGCCCGGGTCCTTTGCGGGGCCAAGCCAGCGCACGTTCTGCACGACGGGCGGCTGCGGGCCCTCGCATTCCATCGACGCCTGCGTGGGCGCATCCGGGCCGTCCAGCGTGGCCTCCGAGGCCCCGCATCCGAGGAGACCGATCCCGAGCATTGCCGCGAAAAACCCCCGCATGATGTTCCTCCGTGCTCCCATGATGACTAGCCCGCGCGAACCCCGGCGATGTTGCATCCAAGATCGGCCAGCGCAAAAACCGCGGCCCCAAAAGCGCCCGCGCTCTCCGAGCTCGCGTTGCCTTGCAAGCTGCGCTTGTAGACGCCCTGCGCGATCGCCGCCAACCGAAAAATGCCGAACGCCATGAAATAAGGCCAGTCCTCGATCTCGCCCCGGCCCGTGAGCTTGCAATACATCTCGACGAGCCCCTTCTCGTCGGGAATGCCAAGCGCCCCGAAATCCGCACCGACGAGGCTGCCGCGCCCCGGCAGCGCGAGGTGATACCCCATGCAGAGATACGCGAGATCACTCACCGGATGCCCCAGCGTCGAGAGCTCCCAGTCGATGAGCGCGAGCGCGCGAGGCTCGTTCGCCGCGATGATCACGTTGTCGATGCGATAATCGCCGTGGACGAGCGTGGTCTCGTCATGCTTGGGCGCGCTCTTTCCGAGGAAGGCCATGAGCGCCTCCATCGCGGGCACATCACCCGTGCGCGAGGCCTCGTACTGGCGCGACCAGCGCTGCACCTGGCGCGGGACGAACCCGCCGACCTTGCCATAATCGCCAAGGCCAACGGCCGCGTAATCCACGCGGTGGAGGGCGGCGAGCGCGCGGACGAGGTCGTCGTAGATCGCGCGGCGTTCGTCCGGGCCGCTCGTCCCCGGAAGCTGCGGATCCCAGAAGATCCTGCCCGGGACGTGGCGCATGACGAAAAACGGTGTGCCGATCACGGCCGGATCCTCGCAGAGCGCGAGGGCGTCGGGCACGGGTACGTCCGAGCCGGCGAGCGCGCGCATGACGCGGTATTCGCGCTCGACCGCGTGCGCCGAAGGCAGGAGCTCCCCCGGCGGCTTCTTGCGCAGAACGAGCTCGACGTCTCCATCGGGGCCCGAAAAGCCGATCCAGTACGTCGGGTTCGACTGACCGCCCTGGAACTGGAGCGCGGTGACCACGCCGCCGCCGCGACACGCGTCGACGTTCGCCGCGAGCCAGCGCGCGAGCGAGGGTTCGTCGAGGCGGTGGGCTTCACGCGGAGGGCGGGCGCTCTTCGGCGGGACGAGAGGCATGGCGAGGGGCTTATAACACGAACGCCCCCGCCGTCGTCGATTGGAAAGAGGGCTCAGCCGCGGCGTTTTGCCATGAGCTGGGCAAACGCCTCGCGGCTGTCTTCGCGGACCCGCGCGACGTGCGGCCGCTGGCCGATCCTCTCGACGTACGCAACGACCTGGGGCACCTCGGCGAAGACGTCCGCGCCGAACACGCGCTGGGTGGCCAGCGAGACGAGCGGGTAGTGCACGGCCACCGCGCAGTCGGCGAGGGTGAACGCGGAGCCGGCGACGAACGGATCGAACTTCGCGAGCTGCAAGAAGGCCCGGACGCCCTTGGCGAGATCGGCCTTGATCGCGGCCTTGGCCTCGTCGGTGAGCGAAGCGCCCATGAACGCAGAAGGGTAGGTACGCCGCGCGACGAGCTCGATGTTGAGCTCGAAGATCTGGATGAGTTCGCGGACCTTGGCGCGGGCGAACGGATCACGCGGATAGAGAGGGTTGTCCGGGTACACCTCCTCCAGGTACTCGCAGATCACCTGCGACTCGCAGACGACGCCGTGCGGCGTCTCCAGGACGGGCACCCGGCCCATGGGAGATCGCGCGAGATACTCGGGATCCTGGGAGGGAAAACAGCTCGGATCCTCTTCGTGCGGGATGCCCTTCTCCAGGAGAGCGAGGCGGACCTTGTTGTGGTAATTGCTGATGCGAAAGCCGCAGAGCTTCATGCGTCGGATGATGGATCGGATGGGGGCTCCGTGGGAAGGGCCTACCAAGAGCCGTCAGGCGGGCGACGCCACGAGGATTTGCGGCAGGGACGGCGTCGCTTGCACGCGCGTGAGCTGGAGCCCCGCGGCGTCGAGGATTCGCTCGAAATCGTGGCGCGTCCGCTCACGGCCGCCCGTCACGGCAAGGAGGTGGAGGTCACAGAGCCCACCGCCGGGTCCGACTTCGTCGAGCACCATTTCCACGATGGCAATGCGGCCGCCTGGTTTTAATGCATCACGCGCGCGGGCGAGAAGGCGGATCGCGTCGGGGTCGTCCCAGTCGTGGAGCACACGCGCGAGGAGCACGACGTCGGCCGAGACAGGCCAGGGCTCGAAGAGGTTCGTTTCGACGAACCGAACGGAGGCCCTCGGCTCGGCTGCCGCCACGACGCCCGGGAGATCGAGCACGAGGACCTGGCTCGAAGGCCACGTCGCGGCGACGAGAGATGCAAGCGTGCCCGTGCCTCCGCCCGCGTCGACGACGACATCGCCGGCCTGAATGGGCAAACACGCAACCAGGGGCTCGTAATCGTACCGGGCGTAGCTCTCCAGCATGCGGTGGTGCGTGCGGCATCGTTCCGGCAAGCGCGCGACCTCGCGGAAGATGTCGTCGGGCCGATGGACCTCGGCGCGTAATGCCCTCGCGAGAGAGGTCCACCGCTCCCGGAGCGGTCCCGCGTATTCGAGCGCGGCGCCGGTGAGCGTGAGCGGATGATCCGCGCGGAGAAACGCGCCTTTGGGTGTGGCGATCCAGTCGCCGTCGGGTCGCCGCGTGGCCACGCCGAGTTCCGCGAGGGCCCGGAGCAAACGCCGCATCTTGTCGACGGGCGTCCCGCAATGCTCCGCGAGAGCGTTTTCCGTGCCGGGCAAACCGTCGAATACGCCGAGGGACACGGCCGCGGCGAGCGTATCCGTCCTCCAGTGCCCCACGAGGTCCGCGGAGAGCGCGGCGAAATCGGTCGCGCGGGCGGGCCGAATCTCCACGATCGTATCGCCTCGCTCGTCGATGACCTCGCGTCCCCCGTCGAATCGCTCGACGCGCGCCTGGCCATTGTAGAACGGCTCGACCGCCTCGAATCGGCGCGCGTACATGGCCCGCCCTCCCCGATCCACGTGCATCCACCCGGATTCGTCCCGCGCGCGGGCAAACCCCTTGTGGAACACGTCGAGGTCCACGAACCAGAGGCCATGCCAAAGCGTGCCGTCCGCGCGAACGTGGGTCGAACGCCCGTCCTCGGCCTGCACCACGGCCGAGCCCTCGCGAAAATCGCCGGCATAACGCCATCGCGTCGCGGAAATCGGACGACCCCCGGGATCGAGGTGGCCGTAGAGCCCGCGATCGTCACGGAAGGCGCATCGATCGTGCTGATAGTTCCCGCACCAGGCGTGACGGTCGTGATAGAGGTCGGTCCCCTCCGGCAGGATATGGTGCCATCCATCCCGCCCGCGCACGGCGGCTCGGCCCTCGTAAAAGCCGAACGTGCGCTCGAAGCGCCGCGGATATGCGGCCCGTCCAAACACGTCGATGTGAAAGGCCTCGTCCGCGCGGCGCACGGGCGCGAGGCCCGGCGCATGGAACGCGAGGACCTCGTCGAACCGCTCGTCGTAAAGGGGCTCGCCAGAGACGACGTGGTGCGTGCCCTCCTCGGCCACGCGCGCGCGTTGCCATTCCATCGTCATGGCGTTCCCACCGGTTTGCGCATGTTGCAGCCGAGGCAAAGGCCTCGCGTTCGATAGGTCGCGACGAGGCGCCGATACGGTTCTCCGTTCCAGATTTCCAAAAGCCCCTGGGCACGCAGCGACCCGAACTCGCCGAGCGTGCGTCGCTGCTCGTCCGGGGCGCAGCACGGATCGAACCGGCCCTCCGCGCTCACCCACGCCTCTTGCCCCAAAAAGGGACAAGGCCCGCCCGGCGCGAGGTCTTCCGACGCGGATTCCGAGAGGAGGAAAATGTTCTCCAGCAGGAGGTATTTTCCATTGGACAACGTCTTCGCCGACGCCGCGGCACGCGCGTCGAGCACGGCCGCGTTCCACCGCTGGATCGCTTCGGGGCTCCGCCGCATCGAGAGCTCTTCGATCTCCGGGAAATGCGCCCAGAGGTGGTGGCCTTTGACGCGATCGACGCCGAGCTCGATCGCGAGCCGCACGATATCGGCGAGTTCGTGGACGTTCGTCTCCAGGAACGTGAGCTGAAACGTGACGCGGCACCGGTCGGGGTTCGTCCGGGCATGCGTGTCGCGCACATCGACGAAGGTGCGCACGTCGTCGAGCATCTTCTCCCATCGCGCGCCGATCATGACGCGCTCCTGTGTCCCCTTCGTGGCGCCGTTCCAGGAGATTTTGACGTCCGACGTCACGGGCACGATACGCTCGGCCCAGGCGCGGGCGCCGAGGCGCGGGAACGTCCCGTTCGTGGTGAGGTTCATCTTCACGCCGTACTTGCGGCAGAGCTCGATGATCTCCTCGAAATGCTCGTAGAGGAGCGGCTCGCCCATGGTGGAGGGGATGATCTCGCGGAGGCCCTTGCCCGCGGCCTCTTCGACCACCTTGCGAACGAGCTCGATCGGCATGACCCGGCGAGGTTTGCCGAGGAGCCGGCGTTTGTCCTGCTTGTCGCTGTGCGGGGAGTGCTCCTCGCACATCACGCATTGCAGGTTGCAGGTGTCCGGGTTCGTGTCGAACGTGATGCGCCACGGCCCCGGCCGCGGATCGAGCCGGGCCGTGTCCCTGCGCGCGAGGGCTTTTTCGTACATGGCCTCGACCGCGCGCACGTGCGAATCGATGTCGGGGACGCGACCTTCCGGATCCTGCACGTACCCTCGGCTCCCGAGGCGCCGCGCGAGGTCCGGCTCGTCAACGAGGCGCTGCATCTGCTTCGCGAGCGCCGAGGGATCGCGGTGCGCGAACAGGAGGCCATTCTCCTCGTGATGGACGTACTCTGCCATTCCGCCGACATCCGCCGTGATCACGGGGACGCCGGCCGCGAGGGCCTCGTGAATGACGAGCGGAGAGTTCTCCACCCACACGCTCGGTACGATGATCGCATCGACCCGATCGAAGACGTCGCGCACCATGTCCTGGTTGCGATATTCGGGAAGCCATTCGATGCGGCCGGGCGCGTCGCCGGGCAGCCGCCTTCCGAGCTCCCGCAACGCATCCGTGTCCTGCCCCCGCGGTCGCCCCCAGATCCGCAGGCGCGCGTCCCCACGAACCGCGCCGAAGGCCTCGATCAAATGGTGAATTCCTTTGGCCGGGATGTGCGTCCCGATGTACCCGAACGTGAACGGCTCGCCGCGCTCCCGGCGGCGTCCCCGAAGTCTTTCGAGTTCGAACCCGTAATCGAGGTACGTGAGCTTCCGTGGCGGGATTCCGAAATGATCACGGTACCGATCGTGGAGATACCGCGAAGGCGCAACGAAGACGTCCACGAGCTCGACCATTTCGCGCACGTGTTTCATGCGCCGCGACACCCAGCCCGTCCAGTAGGCGACGTCCTCGGCACGCTCGTCGGGCGCGCCGGAGAAATACCGCGCGTAGCAGCGCTCGGCGCATGTTCGATCTTCCTGCCCGTCGCAGGCGGCCCAGAGGTTGTTCGGATCTTCCGGGTGCATCTGCATGAACTGGCCGCGCGGACACATGAGCCAGTAATCGTGCAGCGTGTAAACGATGGGGATCTGTCGCGTGGCCGGGACGACGAGGAGCGACGTGGAGAGGTGATTGAGGTGGCCCACGTGGACCACGTCGGGGCGAAGCTCGTCGCAGAGCTCGGCGAACCGCTGATCCACCTCGACGTGCCTGTACCTGTCGCGGCTCCGCGGCATGTTGACGACGTGCAGGGTGACGCGCGAATCGGACACGTCGTGCTCGCGCCGGAGCGCGAAATCGGGGGCGAACGAGTCCTCCTCGCGCGTGAAGACGTGCACCTCGTGGCGCGGCGCGAGCGCGTGGCAGAGGGTCTGCGTGTACACTTCCGAGCCGGCGTTGTACCGCATCGGGTACCCGTGAATGACCTGCAGGATCTTCATGTTCCGCTCCCCTGCCGAACCTCGTTCATCCTACACGTGATCCCCTCGCGGATCTCTATCCGCGGAGCTTAGCCGAGGACCTTCGCCAGCCACCTTGCGGTCAGCTCGCGATATGGCGTGCCCATGATGGCTTTCGGAGACCGTCCGGGCTAGAGTCTGTCGGCATGGTTTTCCTCGTCGTCGGCGACGCGAACGCAGACCTCTCGAGCACGCTCGTGCGTTTTCCGGACGAGGGCGACGACGTGCCGATGACGTCGCTCGGGTACAGCAGCGGCGGCTCGGGCGCGAACGTGGCGACGGCGCTCGCGAAGCTCGGCGCGCGCGCCCGGCTCGTCACGGCGGTCGGAAGTGATCCCGGGGCGGAGATCGCGCTCCGGGCCGCCAAGGAGGCGGGCGTCGATCTTTCGTTCGTCGAGACACACGAGGCGGTGGCCACCGGGCACTGCGTCGTGGCCATTTCCCCCGGCGGCGAGCGGACGTTCCTGAGCTTCCGCGGCGCGAATGCCGTGGTCTCGTGCCCCGATTTCGCGGCGGTGTTCCAGGACGTCGTGCACCTGCACGTGGCAGGGCACGCGCTTCTCGAAGGCGAGCAGTGGACGACGACGCTCGCGTTGATGGAGGAAGCGCTTCGCCGCGAAATCCCCATTTCACTCGACATTTGCCTGCCGCTCGTCCGCGCCCGGGCCGCGGAGCTCTTCGCGCTCGCCCCGCAGTTCTCGGTGCTCTTCGGCAACCAAAGCGAGCTCGGCGCGCTCGGCGGGTTTGCCCCGGAGAACCCCATCGCCACCTCCTGCGAGGCCGCCATCGCGGAGCTCCTCGCCGCGGGCGTGCCGCTCGTCGTGGGCAAGCTCGGCGCGCAGGGCGCCGTCGTGGCCGAAGGGCCCGCACGAACGTTCCTGCCTTCTTTTCCCGCCGACGTGCGTGATACGACGGGCGCCGGAGATGGGTTCGTCGCGGCATTCCTTTACGCGTGGCGCCGCGGCGCCTCCGTGGCAAACGCAGGCAGGCTGGGCAATGCCGCAGGCGCGCTCGTCGTGAGCCGGCTCGGCGCGGCGACATCGCTGCCGGGGCGGGAGGAGCTTTCCCTCCTGCTCTCGGGGCATGGAATCGAGCTGGAATCATTCTTGTTCGCAAACAAAAACCCAACGATCGGAAGGGAGACATGACGCCTCCGTGGAAAGCGCGCCTCGACGCGCTCAAGCTCCAGGATCTCGGGGACCTCTTCGGCACGAAAAAGCCCGTCCTCGGAATGGTGCATTGCTGGCCGCTGCCCGGCGCGCCGGGATATTCGGGTTACGGGATGGACGTGATCCTCGAACACGCAATCCGCGACGCACGCGCGCTCGCGGAGGGCGGCGTGGACGGGATCATCGTGGAGAACATGTGGGACATCCCCTTCCGCGCAGGATCCCACATCGCGCCCGAGAGCATCGCGGCGCACGCGGTCGTGGCGCGGGCCGTGGGGCAGGTCGTGCCCTTGCCGCTCGGCATCAACCTCGTGCACAACGGCGGCGTCGCGCTGCTCGGAATCGCGATCGCCGCGGGCGCGAAGTTCGTCCGGGTATGCATGCTCGCGGGCGCGGGCGTGTGGGAGGCGGGGTCGTGGGACGAGGGGTGTGCGGCGGAGCTCTTGCGGCGGCGCAAGGAGCTCGGCGCCGAACACATCAAGCTGTTCGCCGACGTCGACAAGAAACATTCGGTGCGGTTCCCGGGTATCGATCTCGCGACGCACATCGAATGGACGCGTTTTTCCGGAGCCGACGCGCTCATCGTGTCCGGGAAGATGACGGGGGACGCGCCGGATCTCGCGAAGGTGCGGGAGGCGAAGGCGCTCGCCGGGGATTCGCCGGTGCTCATCGGCAGCGGCGCGACCGAGGAGAATGTGACGGCCTTCCTCGGCGCGGCCGACGGCGTGATCGTGGGATCGAGCATCAAGGAGAACGGGCGCATCGAGGAGCCTGTCGACGTAGAACGCGTGCGCAGGTTCGTGCGGGCCGCGCGCGCCGCCGGTTGATATCCCCCCATTTCCAGCTACCCTCGCCCGCCGTGTTTCCCCCTCGACGCGCCCTTCCGCCGACGTTATCGCTCGCCACAAGTTTGGTGCTGTTCCCGCTCTCCGGATGCAGTACCTCGTCCACGCCCGCGCCTCGGGAAACTTCGCCGGCCGTGGCCGCGGTGCCCACGCCTCCGGGCCATTCCTCGGCGTCCCAGGAGCGCCCCAAGGCGAGCGTACCTGCGCCGTCGCAGCTCGATTTCCACGACCTCTTCGCGGGCGCGCCGCTGCGTGTGCGCGACGAGGAGGCGGACCAACTCGTCGCCGTGCCCGCGCGTCGCTTGGGCATCGGAATGCTCGTGGTGCCGACAGGAAAACTCATGGCGGGTGATCCGCTCGCGAACCTCTCGGCCAACCACGTGCTTTCGCGCACCGTCCCGCCGGGGCGTTACCCCGTCGAGTTGCTCCTCCATGACGACGAGCGAGGCCGTGCCAATGAGCTGCTCCTCGCGCGTGTCGTCTTCGGCGCCGGCCGCCCGACGCGATGGGAGACGGCGGCGGTCGCGGGCCAGAATCCCGCGCCGTCCCGCCCCGGAGTACGCACGGGGTATCCGTCCGACGCCGCGACGGGCTGCTTCGTGGATGCGAGCGTGTTCGCCGAATACACGCCGCCGCCCCAGGTGCGCCAATCCATCCGCGGCGGCATCGTGCACAAGGAATACATCAACGATGGTCGCGCCGAGCGAAACAGCGGCGAGCTCATGCAGGCGCTCCGAGCGACCCGCGACGCGCCGGGCGGGAGCCTCGGTCATGCCGAGTGGAAAGGGACGCTCGGGAACCTCGTCGCGTTCGGGCTCGGCGGAGATCAGGTGGTCCCGACGTACTGGGGGATCGACGCGAGCGGCGCGCTGGTGGAAATCGTATCGGTCATCGGCCTGGATGAAGAGAGGTTTCCGGACGTGCGCTGGCCGGACGGTTGAGAGAGCCCGTCAGGGCTCGGCGAATGCGCGGTAAATCGCCGGATCCGTGATCGAGCGCAGCTTGCCCGAGCCGGCCACGAAGACGTAACGCGTGAGCACGTGTCCCACCTTGCCGCCGAACCGCGAGATCTTGCGGCAATCGGCGGTATAGGTCTCGTTGTCCGCCGGCACCGAGAAATCGCAGAGCTCGTGCACGGCAGCGTAATCTTCATATTTGCCAAACTCGTACTCGAAGACGGCGACCGCCTCGGCGCGTGATTTTTCCTTGAGGAAGACGCGCACGCGCTCGTCGAAGAAGCCCGTGAGCGCGGAGGCGCGGCGCGCATTCAAGGTCCGCTCGAGGTCGAGGACGTTTTTCGCCATGGCCCGGAGCATCGCCGGCTGGATGTCGCGGCCGGCCGCGGCGAGCGCGGGCGTGCAGCAGGCGCCGGCGCGGAACGGGCTCGCCTGCGCCCCGGGAGCGACGGTCTTTCGGCCACACCCCACCCCGCCACCGCGCACGAAAAACCCCGCGTCGCGCTCGGGCGTGAGGGTCCAGGTCTCGACGGCGGAGATGGCCGGATCGGCCTCGCAGGCGGCCTGCCATTGCGTGGCCGTGCAGAGGTGTTTGCCCGCGGCGACGCAGGCGTCCTCCGCGGCGAGCCAGGCCATGCCCTCGTCGCCCGCCGCGCGCTCGAAGGAAAACTCGCCGAGGAGGCTCCCGTCCGCGAGCGTCTTGCTCGGCACTTTGCGGGACGGGAGCGCAGGGAGGCTCGGCGCGGCGGGTGACGGCGCGGCGCTTTCAACACGCGAGGGCGTGAGGGCCGCGCTCGCGGGCGGTGCGGCGGAGGGCGCGGTCTCGGGGGCTTTCGTCGGGGACGCGCTTTCGTCCCGACAACCGGTCCCGAGGACGAGCGAAAGGGCGACCATCCCGACGCGGACGAACATTCGCGAGCAGCATACAGGCAAGCCCGGGCGAAGGGAACGGCGCCTCGTCGGCACGGGCTCTGCAGCGGTGTTTTTCGGGGCGGAAGCGCCCGGACGAGGGGGACCTGGATGAGCAAGCCGGCGGGGTGCAAACGGTGGTCGGTCGCGGAGGGGCACGTGGCGAAGCGAGCGGACGGCGATGGCACGAACGACGTGCTCTGGCTGCTCAATGCCTCCGCGCACGAGGCGCACGTGGAGATCATGGTGTACTTCGAGCACCGCGTGCCGGCCGGGCCCTACCGGCTCACGCTCCTGCCCGAACGGAGCCGGCGCATCCGCTGGCACGAGCTCGAAGGCCCGGAGCCGCTGCCGATCGGAACGGATTTCGCGACCGTGATCGAGTCGGACGTGCCGATCGTCGTGCAATACACGCGCGTGGGCGCCGGAGGCGCGGGCGCGATGACGACGATCGCGCACTGGGAGCGCTGCGGCATGTGACGCTCAGCGAACCGGCGTGCAATTCGGGTAAAGCCGCTGCATCGAGGCCGCGCTGCAGAGCGCGACGATCTCGGGCTGCGTGAGCGTGGTCTCTCGCGAAGCGCGCTCATAACACTCGATCGGCGCGACCGACTCGGCGCAGCGGCAGAGCGCGAGCGCCTGCGCGGAGAGCAGGAGTGCGGCCGAGGCGCGCTCGTAGCAGGCGATCGGCGCATCCGACGTCGCGCCCGCGCACAGGAGATAAGCGTCGTACTGCGTGAGCAGCGTTCGCTCCCGCGCGCGCTGGTAACAGCCGAGCGCAGGGAACGCCTCGTCCGCCTGCACCGGGAGGAACGCCGCATTTTGCGGGTGCGCGCCTTCGGGTTCACGGGAAATGGTGGGCGCGTCGCGCTCGCAGGAGGCGAGCGAGGCGACGAGCGCAGCCCAGATCAAGGCTCCCCTCGTGCTCATGTCCGTCCACGCATGCAATGGTCGGGCGAGAACACGACGTTGCCGAAAAGCAACACCAGAGAGGCAGACCGATGCGAAGTCGACTTCGCGCCCCGCCGCCTCAGCAAGAAAAAGCACGCGAACGTAGGCGGGCGCCCCTTGACACGATTGCCCTCCATGCGCCATGTACGGCCTCGCTGCAAAGTCGAACGATCGGGCTGAACGGTCAGGACGGCAATGCAGTACACAAGCACTGGACACTGATTCTTCGATTACTTCGTTGACAGCCGAGACCACGAGGCGCCGGCGGTAAGGGAGCGGCACGGAATGGCGAGGCATGACGTTTCTGGGCTCCGCGACGCGGGGCTACGGATTGGTTTGTCCGAAGACGGGAGCGGGGCCATGGCCGCCGCTCTGGAGGCGCTCGCCGCGCAGAGGGTCGCCGATCGCGATTTCTGCGTACGGACGCTGCCGCGCGTCTCGCGGACGTTCGCGCTCTCGATCCTGTCGTTGCCCGAGGGGCTCTCCGATTCCCTCTGCGCCGCGTATCTGCTCTGCAGGATCGTCGACAGCATCGAGGACGCGAATCCGATCGCGCCCGAGACCCGCGTTTCGCTCTTCGACGCGTTCGACGCGCTCATGCGGGGCGAGGCGGGCTCTCTGTCCGAATTCGAGGCCCGATTCACGGACGAGGCCATCGGGATGTCCGAGGCCGATCGCGCGCTCTGCAAGGGCGCGGGTGCGGTGTTTCGCGTATACCGCGCGCTGCCCGCGGCCGATCAGGAGGCGATCCGGCCGTGGGTGCTCGAGATGAGCCGGGGGATGCGCGAGTACGCGGGACGCGCGGACGCCGAAGGCAAGACGCGCATCCGCGACGTGGCCGACCTCGAGCGATATTGTTATTTCGTGGCCGGCACGGTGGGCGAGCTGCTCACCGCGCTCTTCGAGCGCGCGGTGCCCACGGCGAGCGAGGAGGTCCGCAAAGCGGCGTGGAGCCGCGCGACGCGATTCGGGCTCGGCCTGCAGATGGTGAACGTGCTGAAAGACGTCGCCGAGGATCTCGATCGCGGCGCGTGTTTCCTGCCGGAAGACGTGCTCGCCCGGCACGGGGTTCGTCGCGACGCACTGCTCTCGCCCGAGGCGCGCGCGGGTGGTCTCGCGGCCGTGTCCGAGGTGTGCACGATCGCGCGCGGGCACCTCGACGCCGCGGTGGAGTACACGCTTTGCTGGCCGGGCCGCGAGGGCGCGGAAGTGCGCGCGTTCTGCGCGGTGCCGCTCGCGCTGGCGATCGCCACGCTGCGCGAGGTGGAGCGTGGCGAGGACACGCTCGTCCGCGGGCGCGAGCCGAAGATCGACAAACGCCTCGTGGCCGAGGTGCTCGCCGGCGCGCGGCGCGCGGCCGAGAGTGATTCCGCGCTCACCGCCCTGTTTGCCCGCGCGGCCGAGGCCAGGCCAAGCGCGCCCGCGGGCGGGACGGGTCGCGTGGCGATGCCGCTGCTCCGCGCGCGGAGGCCGCCGGTTCCGCCCGAGCGGCGCGCGTCGATGACCGTGATTCGCGGCGGCGCGGGCGCGAAAAAGTCGTCAGGTAACGATGCGTCCCGGAATGACGCGCGGACCCGCGAGGGGCGCGTGCTCGTGACGGGCGGCGCGGGGCACCTCGGGCAAAACCTCGTGCGGCGGCTCGTCGCCGAGGGCAAGGAGGTCCGCGTGCTCGTGCGAGGCGCGCGCGGCGCGGCGGCGCTCGCGGGGCTGCCCGTCGAGGTCGTGACCTGCGACGTGCGAGACGCGGACGCGCTCGGCGCGGCGACGCGCGGCGTCACGGAGGTCTATCACGCGGCGGCCATGGTGGCCGAGGGCGACGAGCGGGCGTTTTTCGAGACGAACGTGCTTGGGACACGCGTGCTGCTCGACGCGTGTCGCGAGGCGGGCGTGCGGCGGGTCGTCGTGACGAGCTCGCTCGACGCCGTGCGGTACGACGATACACGCGGCGCGCCGATCGACGAGGCGACGCCGCTCGACCCGTTCTCCGCGCACTCGCCGCACGCGCGGACGAAGGCGCTCGCGGAGCACGAATGCTTGAAGGCCGTGGCCGACGGGCTCGACGTGGTCGTGGTCGCGCCGACGACGCTCGTCGGGCCCTTCGACGATCGGCCGAGCGCGATCGGCCGGGCGCTCGTGGATCACGCGAACGGAAGGCTCCGCGCATTCGCGCGCGGCGCGCTCCTGCTCACGTCGACGCGTGACGCGGTGGAGGCCCACCTCGCGGCCATGCGGAACGGGCGCAAGGGGCAGAAGTACGTGGTCGCGACCGAGCTCGTGTCGATCGACGATCTGCTCTCGTTCTTCGAGGAAGCGAGCGCGCGGCGTCGCCCGCCGTTCGCCGTGCCGGCGCTGCTCGCGCGGACGTCCCTCGCGCAAAAGCTCGCGGCGGCGCGTATGCTCGGGGGCGAGCGCCCGCCCGGCGCGCCGGCGCCCGCGTCCTCGCCGCGGCGCGCGGATACCTCGAAGGCGGAGCGCGAGCTCGGCTTCGTGCCCACGTGCGTGCGGAGCGCGATTTACGACGCATACGCCGATTTCTTCCGTCGGGCGCTCGTGCCCGAGGGCCCCGCATCGCGCGGGGCGCACGTCGCGCGTCCGTGAACGCGTGAGACCAGGGGTGGTCGTGACGCACGGTTTGTCCGGGCGTCCGGGCCGCCCTCGCTTCGATAGGGGGGGACCAGTTCAGGGGTGCCGCCGGTGAATGCCGCGGCTGTGAATGACGAACGAGGTCCTTAGCATGAATGGGAAGGCAGAGAGGCTCGACTACGACATCGCCGTGATCGGCGCAGGTCCGGTCGGCTGCGTGTCGGCGCTCGCGTTCGCGGAGCGAGGCGCCCAGGTACTCTTGCTCGAGTCGAATCCACGCGCGGTCGAGCGGCTCGCCGGCGAATGGCTGCACCCGCCCGCCGTGGAGATCCTCCGCGGGCTCGGCGTGGATCTCAAGGCCGGCACGACGTACGAGTCGGGCCGCGGGTTCGTCCTGTACCCCGACGACGGCACGAACCCGATCGCGCTCCCCTATCGCGCCGGAAATGTCGGCCACGCGATCGAGCACGTCCGGCTCGTCGAGCGGCTGCGCGAGCGCGTGATGAGCGAGGCGCGGATCGACTATCAGCCCGGGTCGCGCGCGACGAACATCGTCGATCAAACCCTCTCGTACCAGCAAAAGGGCGGCGGGACGCGGATGGTCCGCGCCGGGCTCGTCGTGGGCGCGAGCGGCCGCAGCGGCGTGGCCCACGCGGCGCTCTCGATCGACCGGAGCGCGGCGACGTACTCGCGCATGGCGGGGCTTTTGCTCGAAGGCGTGCGCATGCCGCTCGAAGGGCACGGGCACGTGTTCCTCGGCGGGCCGGGGCCTGCGCTCGCATATCGGATCGACAATCGACACGTGCGGCTCTGCCTCGACGTGCCTCTCTCGATGCGCGTGCAGCGCAGCAAGGCGGCGACGCTCTGGGAGGCGTTCTCGCGCATCCTGCCCGAGGCGATGCGGGGTGCATTCCGCAAGGCGCTCGAGAGCGGCGAGATCGCGTGGGCGACGAACCAGATCCGCCCGCGCGTCGATTACGGCCGCGAGGGGCTCGCGCTCGTGGGCGACGCGGTGGGCCACCACCATCCGCTGACGGCGCTCGGCATGACGCTCGGCTTCCAGGACGCGATCGCGCTCGCCGAGGCGAAGAACTTCCGCGCCTATAGCCGCGGGCGCACGATCCAGAGCCGCGCGCCGGAGATGCTCGCCGTCGCGCTCTACGAGGTCTTCGCCGATACGTCGGACGAGACGGCGGCGATCCGCAGCGGGATCTACGACCTCTGGCGCGAGCAACCCGCGGAGCGGATGCGCACGATGGGCTTCCTCTCGTGCGAGGACACGAATCCGCTGCATTTCGGCGGATCGTTCCTGAAGGCGCTGCTCCGCGCGTCGAGCGCGATCGTGCGCGACGGCGTGGTGCGGCGGGATCCGCGGCACGCGGCGGAGGTCGCGGGCGAGCTCGGCATGCGGCTGCGCTGGCTCATGCGGGCGACACTGCACCTCACGCCGGCCGAGCCCACGCGGGATTTCCCGCGGTCGGCCGAGGATCGATATGGCGCGGCGCTGAAGGCGGCGGCCGGGCGCGCGGAGGTGCTCGAGCATCCGGCGGCGGAGCGCGCGACGCGGCTCGGAAAGGCGCGTCTCGAGCCGCGGACGGCGCTCGCGCGGGGCGTGCGCGCGCTCGTGGCCGAGCAGGCCGAGGACGGGTCGTGGGAGGGCGAGGTCATCTGGAACCCGATGCTCGCGGCCCAGTACGTCATGGCGTGCCACGTGATGGGCTTGCCGATCGATCCGGTGCGCCGGGAGCGGATCTTGCTCCAGTTCGCGCGGACGCGTTTGCCCGATGGAACGTGGGGCATGCACGAGCTCTCGCAGCCCTACCTGTTCGTCACGACGCTCGTGTACGTGGCGGCGCGCCTGCTCGGCGTGCCGGCGGAGGATCCGCTTCTCGCGAAGGGGCTCGGGTTCATCCGGAAAGAGGGCGGCGCGGCGGCGATCCCGAGCTGGGGCAAGTTGTGGCTGGCGCTCTCGGGTCTTTATGGCTGGGAGGGCGTGCCGAAGGTGCTGCCCGAGGCGTGGCTCTTGCCGCGATCGTGGGCCCTGCACCCGTCGAAGTATTATTGCCACACGCGGTACATCTACCTCGGCATGTCGCTGCTCGTCGCCGCGCGGCGGAGCGCGCCCGAGACGGCGATCACGCGGGCGCTGCGGAACGAGCTGTATCCGGGCGGGTTTGGCGCGGTCGATTTCGCGGCGGCACGGCGGCAAAGGCGCGCGGCGGAGCTCCAGACGCCGCCGAGCCTGGCGGTCGAATTCGCGTATCAGGCGTTCGAGGTCGTCGATCGGTTTCGGACGCCGAAATCGCGGGCGGGCCTGCTCTCGGCGCTCCGCGAGGAGGTGCGTTACGATCTGCGCGCGAGTGGGCACACCGCATTGTCGCCGGTGAGTGGGCTGCTCGGGATCCTGGCGCTCTGGATGAACGATCCAAAGGATCCGGACGCGATGCTCGCGCTCGAGCGGTTCGAGGGCTGGATCTGGGAGGACGACACGGACGGCGTGCGGGTCGCCGGGGCGCGCAGCGCGACGTGGGACACGTCCTTCGCGGCGCAGGCGCTCGTGGCCGCCTCGAAGCACGTGGACGTCGCCGAGGCGCTCACGCGAGCCGATCGATTCTTGGAGGACCAACAGATCCGCGAGGTGGTCGGGGACGCGGCGGCGCACGACCGGCTCGATCCACGCGGCGGGTATTGCTTCGCCGGGGTCTGGCACGGCTGGCCGGTGAGTGATTGCACAGCCGAGGCGATGCTCGCGCGGCTCGAATCACCACACGCGCGGGCCTCGGCCGAGGACATGGCAGCGGCGGTGCGGTTCGTGCTCCGGTGCCAGAACCCAGACGGTTCGTTCGGCAGCTACGAGGCGCGCCGGACGATGATGCCCCTCGAATGGCTGAACCCCGCGGAGATGTTCGGGGATTCGATGAGCGAAGCGGCGTACGCCGAATGCACGGCCTCGTGCATCGCAGCGCTCGCGGCATTCCAGAAGCATTACCCGGAGATCCTACGGAGCGAGGTCGACACCGCGATCCGCCGCGCCGCAGCGAGCCTGCGCGCGCTCCAGCACGCGGACGGCTCGTTCCCCGCAGCCTGGGGCGTGTGCTTCATCTACGGCACGCTGTTCGGCGTGCGTGGCCTGCTCGCGGCAGGCGCACCGCCGCACGACCACGCCATTCGCAAGGCATGCACGTGGATCAAGGCGCGGCAACGTCCGGACGGCGGCTGGGGCGAGCACCACGAGAGCGCGCTCCGCGGGCAATACCGCGAGAACGATCGGAGCCAGGTCATCCAGACAGCCTGGGCACTCGCAGCGCTGCTCGAAGCGAAGGATCCAGACTGGGACGCGATCGATCGAGGCGCGCGGTTCCTCGCCGCCGCGCAACGCGACGACGGCACGTGGCCCGCAGAAGAGCCGGCCGGCCTCTTCTTCCGCACGGCACTCCTGCATTACACGCTGTACCGAAGTTATTTCCCGATCACGTCGCTTGGCCTCTACGAGACGCGCAGGGCCGAGCGCGAAGCCTGGGGACGCGAGCGCGCAGCCGCATTCGAGCCGGCGTTTGGTTGAGGAGGCGCTGAGCTGGGGCGTTGCCCCAGGCCCCACCCGGGGCTGTCCGCCCCGGGACCCGGACCAGCGCAAGCGCTGGACTCAGGGTCGATGAACTGCGCGATGCGCAGTTCATCGAACAGGAGCGACCCTGCCCATCAAGACAGCCGCGCTGCTATTTCGACCGGCAACGCCGTCCTTGATCTTGCCATCGGCCCGTTGGAAGAACTGCGCATCGCGCAGTTCTTCCACCCCGAGTCCAGGGCTTGCCCTGGTTCGGGTCGAGGGGCGAACAGCCCCCGCGGGGTCCGGGGCAGCGCCCCGGCGCGGCGCCCCCAATCAGCCGTGGGCCTGGCCCATGATCTTGTGCAGCTCGTCGATCGAGAAGCCGAAGGCGCGGGCGAGTGACTGCAGCGCGAGACCTTCCTTCTGACCGACGCCGCCGTCGAGCCATGCGACGGCCGAGGCGACGAGCAGGGTCGCGCGGCGGAGCTCCGGATCGGGCAGGATCTCGGCGATGGCGTGGGCGCGGGCGTCGATGCCCTCGGAGGCGCGGCCTTGGGCGTCGTTCGCCATGGCGGCGAGATGGTCTGCGGCGAACTTGTTCTCCGTGAGTGCACCGACGCGCTCGACGAGACGATCGGATTCGCTGCTCGTGTAGCGCCCGTCCGCGGATGCGACCAGATAGGCGGCCTCGACGAGCGCGCTGATCTGGGCGCCCACGTGCGCCTCTGCGGCGGCGTGCTGGGCTTCGGCCTCGGCCTTCGCGGCGGCCTCGCGCTCGAGCATTTCCTTGTACGCGTCTGCCTGCGCGAGGGCCTCCTGCACCGCTGCGACGTTCCCGAGGCTTCCCAGCCGCTTCACTTCCGCCATGATGACCTCCCTTTCTTTCGGGCAGGGACCTTCGCACGTGAGCGGCGGCATTGTCCACGCCCTTCCGGCGCGGGGGCGATACGATACCGGCCTACCCATGCCCAAGGCGCCCCGATCGAACGCCCCCGCTTGGCTTGCCCTGCTCCTGCCCCTCGCTGCCTGCGATCTGGGTACCGCGGCGCTGGAGCATGTCACTCGCACTGCCGCGGCGCTCGTCGCGACCGAGGTGATCGAGCTTTTGGCGCCGGACGGCGATCCGAGTGACTTCTTTGGCTTCTCCGTGGCGCTCTCGGGGGACACGGCGATCGTCGGCGCGCCTGACGAGGACACGAAAGGCACGGATGCGGGCGCGGCGTACGTGTTCGTTCGGACGAACGGCGGGTGGGCGTTCGAGCAGAAGCTCGTGGCGAGTGATGGCGGGCCGGGGAAATGGTTCGGGCATGCGGTGGACGTCGACGGGGACGTGGCCGTCGTGGGATCGCCGAGGGGCGACGGCGGGGCGCCGGCGTCGGGCGTCGTGTACGTGTTTGCCCGAACGAACGGCGTGTGGACACAGCAGCAAAAGGTGTTCGGGAGCGACGGGAAGCCGGGGGATACGATGGGGCAGGCGGTGGCGCTCGTGGGCGGGACGCTCGTCGCGGGGGCGCCGACCGAGGACACGAAAGGCGTGGACGCGGGGGCGGTGTACGTATTCGGCGAGAATGGTGGTGCGTTCACGCAGCAAAAGAAGATCCTCGCGGCGGATGGGCAGGCGGGGGATCGATTGGGGGCGTCGGTTGGTTTGTCGGGGCAGACAGTGATCGCTGGTGCACCGGGGGAGGACGATGCGGGGTCGGATGCGGGCGCGGCGTATGTTTTCGTGGGCGCGGGGCCGGTGTGGAGCCAGCAAAAGAAGTTCGTCGCGGCGGATGGTCAGGCGGGGGATGCGTTTGGTTCGGCGGTGGCCATCGAGGGGGATGCGGCGATTGTGGGCGCGCCGCTCGCGAATGCGGTCGGGAGTGACGCGGGGGCGGCGTATGCATTCGCGCGCGCTGGGCTCACGTGGGCGGCGACGGGCAAGCTCGTGCCGGAGGGGCTCGGGTCGGACGATCGGCTGGGGACGAGCGTGGCGATCACGAAAGGTCGAGTGATCCTGGGCGCGCTCCTCGACGATACGAAGGGGTCGAATGCGGGCGCGGCCTACGTGTTCACGGAGAATGGGGCTGGATGGGCCCTGGATCTCCTGCTCGTGGCGGGTGACGGAACGGCGGGCGACGCCTTCGGGTTTTCGGTGGCCATGGAGGGGGAGACGGCGTTCGTGGGCGCGTATCTGGAGGACGACGCCGGGACGAACGCGGGGTCGGCGTACGTGTTCGTCCTGAAAAGCGAGAATGGGGAGGCCTGCACGACGGGCGCGGCGTGCGCGAGTGGGTTCTGCGTGGATGGCGTATGTTGTGACAGCGCGTGTGATCTCGGCGTGTGCGATGCATGCGCGATGGCCGCGGGCGCGAGCGTGGATGGGGCATGCACGCGGTTCACGGGGACGGCTTGTGACGATGGGGACGCGTGTACGGTCAGCGATATCTGCGCGGAAGGCGTATGCACGAGCGGAGCGCCCAAAGATTGTGGCGGCGCGGCGTGTGTGGATGGCCAATGCATGACGGAAGCGGACGCGGGTCCGGATGCGGAGGCGGACGCGGGCGCGGATGCGGCACCGGACGCGGAGGCAGACGCGGAAGCCCCCGCGGACGAAGCCGTTCGCCTCTCCGGCGGCGCTTGCCAGATGCAACACGGCACGGGCGAACGCGCCGGCTGGTTTTTCCTGACGCTCCTCGCGGCCGCGCTCGGGCGGTCCTTCAGGTCCGGTCGAGGATCGCCGCGAGGGACTCGAGCTGCCCTTTGATCTCGTCGCGCGCGCGGCGGAAGCGCGCGAGCATCTGCTCGCGGCCGAGGCTCGGATCGTCGCTCGCGGGATCCTCGATCGGCAAGTAATAGTGCTGCTTGTCGCCCAAGGTCGCCGGACAGACCTCCTCGTCGCAGAGGCGGATCACCGTGTCCACGGAGTCGGGCTCGATCGCGCCCACGAATTTCGAGGTATTTCCGCTGATGTCGATGCCGATCTCACGGCAAACCTCGATCGCCCACGGGTTCACGTGGGAGGGCTCGCTGCCCGCGCTCTGGACGCGGATGCCGTCTCCGAAGATGGCTCGCCCGAGCCCCTCGGCCATCTGGCTTCGCGCGGAGTTTTTCACGCACAGAAATACGACGGAGTGCATTTTTGGGCGCTGGAACGTCATTTTCCCCTCACGCGGCTGTCATCGGCCTCGCGCCGCGTGATGCCCTCCCGATCGAACAATTCGAGCAGCGGAATCGCCTGCCTCCGGCCGAGGCCCGATAGATCTTTGAAATCGGCAATCGACATGCGGCCGTGTTTGTCGAGGTGATCCTTCACCTTGGTCCGCAGCGCGTCGATCTCCGCCCGGAAAAACCAAAGCTCGCCGGCGTGGATCGCGTGCCCCTCGCGCACGAGCTTCGCCAGGATCGCCTTCACTTCCTTGGGCGACGCGCCCGAGGCCTCCTTGACGCCGAACTCGGTCAACCCCTTGAGCTGCGCCTTCTCCAGCGCCGTGAGCGCCGCGCCGAGCGCGCCGAGCGCGCCCGAAGCCGACGCAGCCGTGATCTGCGGGGCGCGCACGACGTCCCCCTCGACGACGATGGGCTCGCCCGCGACGCTGCCGCTCTTCGAAGCCGCGAGCTTGATGATCTCGTCGGCCGCCTCGGCCCCAGCCCGCGCGGCGAGGCGCGCCCGCAAGGTTTCGAGGACCATGCCGCGATCGAGCGGGTTTTTCTTTTGATGTGCAACGACGAGCCCACGCGCCTCCACGGCGAGCTCGACGAGCGCGGTACGAGGCACCCAGCCGAGGCGCTTGATGCGCGCGAGCTCGCCCTTGTCGCCGAGCTTGTCGGCCGCGCGTTCGAGCTCGGCCGCAGGCAAGGAGAAGCGCGAGGGCAAGGCGTCACGCGGGAGCGTGCGCGGCGAGGCTTCGAGGGCAAGCGCGCGCATGACAGCCTGCGGCTCGCGCGTGACGAAGAGGGCTTCGAGGACGGCGAGGCGCGCGGCGCGGCCACGCTTGCGCAAGCTCTGGGGCGGGCGCGCGTCGAGGACTTCGCCGCCGCCGAGCACGGCGCCCGCGGGGCCGTCGACGTCGGAACCGCGGAGGACAAATCTGTCGCCGCCGACGACAGCGAGCGCGTCGGCGAGGCGCAAACGGGCGAGGCGGCGGCCGTCTTCGAGCAGTTCGCCGAGGAGGTCGAGCTTGCCCGAGGAGCGCGCGGTGCCGATGTACACGGAGACGCTCATGCCGCTGCGCACAGGGGCCGTGGCCCGGAGCGAGACGTCGAGGCGGCGCGTGGGGACGACACTGGGATCGTCGGTGACGAGGTCGCCGCGGTGCACGGATTCGAGCGGCAAACCCGCGAGGTTCAAGGCGAGGCGAGTCGGGGCTTCGGCAACGTCGACGGCGCGATCGTGGATGTGGAGGCCACGCGCGCTCGTCTTGTGGACCGCGCCCTCGGCGCCGCGCTCGCCCGCGCGGCCGGTGCCGACGACGAAGAGCGGCGCGCCGAGCGGGATTTTGCCTTCGACGAGCGTGCCCGTGACGACGGTGCCGGCGCCGCGCACGGAGAAGACGCGGTCGACGCCGATGCGCGCGCGCGGCGCGGCCGCAAGCGGCGGGAGCGCGGTCAAAGCGCGCCGGACCGCGTCGCGCACCGCATCGAGGCCTTCGCCCGTGCGCGCCGAGCAGAGCACGACCTCGGCCAGCATGCGGCCGGCGAGGAGCTCGACGGCCTCGTCGCCCGCGAGGCGCGCGAGCTCTTCGCCCACGCGATCCATCTTCGTGACGACCACGACGGCGCGGCGAATGCCGAGCAGCTCGCACGCCGCGATGTGCTCCCGGGTCTGCGGCATGACGCCCTCGTCCGCGGCGACGACGAGCATCACAACCTCCATGCCGATCGCGCCGGCGATCATGGTGTGCACGAGGCGGCGGTGGCCCGGGACGTCGATGATGCTGACCTCGATGCCGTCCCCGAGGCTCCACGGCGCAAAGCCGAGCTCGATCGTGATGCCGCGGCGCTTCTCCTCGGGCAGGCGATCCGTGTCGATGCCCGTCAAGGCGCGGACGAGGGTGGTCTTGCCGTGGTCGACGTGACCCGCAGTGCCAAGGACGAAGCGACGCACGGCGCGAGGGTAGCCCTACGCGACAAAACCCGCTAGAAGGGCAGGTGGAAGCGCGCGGTCGGCTGGTGCCACCCCCGGTCTTCAAAATCGGTGCGGGGCAGTTCCGCTGTCCTGGGCAGGTTCGATTCCTGTGCGCTTCCGTCGTTTTCGATGGAGCCGCGTAGCGCCGGGGTTTCACCCCGGGCCCGACCAGGGGCTGTCCGCCCCTGGACCCGGGGCCTGCGCAAGCGCTGGACCCTTGGTGCATCGGCCGCGATGCGGCCGATGCACCGGGGAACGATTTACGGGTGAGGCCCTCTCAGGCGTCGCCGCCCTCGGTCTTGCCGTGGATGCCGTGCCGCTTGAGGTAGGTGCGGACATGGGCGCGCTCCATGCCAGCGCGGCGCGCGATCTCCGAGATGTTGCCTTTCGCCTCGTCGAAGAGCGCTGCGAAGTACTCGCGCTCGAACCGCGCGAGCACGTCGTGCTTGGCCTCCTGGAACGCCTTGCCCTTGAACGATGCGCCTGCGCCGGTCGAGACCGGTCCGCCTGCGCTCGAAGGCGGCGGGCCTGCGACATGCGGCTCGTGGATCTCCGTCAGCGCTCCCAGGTGCGCCGCGACGTCGAGCTCCTCGCCTTCGCCCGCGAGCGCGTACGCCACCGCGACCGCGTTCTTCAGCTCGCGCACGTTGCCAGGCCAGTCGTGGCGCATGAGCCGTTCGAGCGTGGAGTTACTGACCCGATCGAATGCACCCTCGTCGCCGCCGAGATCCCGCAGCATGCGGCGCACGAGCACCGGGATGTCCTCGAGCCGCTGGCGCAACGCGGGTAGCTCCACGCGCACCTGCGCCACACGGAAGTAGAGGTCGCTGCGGAAGGCGCCGGTGTTCACGGCCCGCACGAGATCCCGCCGCGTCGCCGCGAGCACGCGGACGTCGACCTCACGGTACGAGGAGCCGCCCACGCTCTTGATGCGGCGCTCCGCCAGCGCGCGGAGCAGCTTCGGCTGCACCTCGATCGGCAGCTCGCCGAGCTCGTCGAGGAAGATCGTCCCACCCTCCGCTTCCACGAACGGCGAGAGGCGCTTGTCGACCGCGCCCGTGAACGCGCCGCGCTCGTGGCCGAAGAGCGTCGCCTCGGCGAGGCTCGACGGGATCGAGCCGCAGTCGACGACGACGAACGGTTTTTTCGCGCGCGCGCTCGCCTGGTGGATCGCCTGCGCCACGACCTCCTTGCCCGTGCCCGTCTCGCCCGTGATCAGCACGGTGAGGTCCGTCGGCGCGACCTTGGAGAGTTTTTCGAAGATGCCGCGCATCCCGGCGCTCTGCGCGACGAGCGGCCCGAAGGCCGGGATCGCGGGCACCGTGATCCGCTCGGGCCGCGCGGGCTCGAACGAGAGCTCGGTCTCGCCGAGCCGGAGCTTGCACGCGGCGAGCAGGAAGACCTCGCCGACGCGCACGCCGCCCGCGAACGTGCCGTTGCGGCTGCCGAGATCCCGCACGCGCACGCCTTGCTCGGTGGCCACGAGCTCGGCGTGCACGGCGCTGATCTTCGCGTCGTCGAGCACGATGCTGCACTGGGCGTTGCGGCCGACGATCACCGGCTCGGTGCCCACTTCCACCCAGCCCGCCTTGCCGGCCTTGATGCGGCCTCCGCGGACTTCGACCTTGTTTCGTGAAAGGACGGTCGCGTCGTTCACGGCGTCACCCGATTCGTCACCTGCCGGTCCTGCGTCCTCGCCCCAGCTCGAAGGAAACGTCGGGCGCCTGCCCGAGCAGCGGCGTGTCCACCGTCTCCGTGGGCGGATGATCGACCCACGTGGGCTGATCGTCCTGGCTCCCCGCCACATCCGATTCGTCCGCGACCGTCGGCGGATCGGGCGGCGCGAGGTTGAGCGACGAGGGCTCGGGCGCCCGCGGCGGCGGTGGCGGCTGGATCGCGCGTCCTCCCGGCGCGAGCGTGCGCCATGCGTCGAGCGCCTCGCGCGCCGAGTTCCACCGGTTCTCGCGCTTGCGCTCGAGCGCGCGCTCGAGGAACCGCTCGATCCCCGCGGGCCAGCGGTCTCCGGTCGCCTCGGCCAGGCTCGGCGCTTGTCGTTCGAGCTTCATCGCCACGAGCAGCGCCGCCGTCGTCCCCTCGAAAGGCAGCCGCCCCGAGAGCGAGCGGAACGCGACCGCGCCGACCGCGTAGATGTCCGCCCGTTCGTCCGCGCGCGCCGCGCCACGCACCTGCTCGGGCGCCATGTATGCGAACGAGCCCAGCGTCGCATCGAAGGCCGTGAGCGTCGGCTCGTTTTGCTCGCCGTCGCCGCGCTTCAGCTTCGAGATTCCGAAGTCCAGGATCTTCGCGCGCTCGGGCCGCTCGGGGAACGCCGTGCGCTCCAGGAAGATGTTTCCGGGCTTCAGATCCCGATGGATCACGTCGGCGGCATGGGCCGCACCGAGCCCGCAGAGCACGTCTTCGATGATCGGGAAGACCTCGGTGAACGGCAGGTATTGCTCGCGCTTCAGCCGGTCGGCCAGGCTCTCGCCGTCGAGCCGCTCGAAGACCAGCAAATGCGCCCCGTCGGGCGTCTGGCCCACGTCGAGCAGGCTGCAGACGTAGGGGCTCTGGATGGCCGAGGCGATCTTGGCCTCGCGCTGGAAGCGCTGCACGAGGTCGGGCTTCACGGCGGCGCGGGCGAGGAGCACCTTGATGGCCACCTCACGCCCGGTCGTATCGCTGCGAGCAGCCCACACCTCGCCCATACCGCCGCGGCCGAGGAGGCGGGTCACTCGGTAGCCCGCGAGGATGTCGCCAGGGTGGATCGCCACGGACCGGGGGTTTGGGGGCGAAGCTCGGGTCATCCGAGCGTAGCCCCCAAGCGTTGACCTGCACCAAAGACCGTACCAGCGAAGGCCCGGCGATTGGAAGGGAGAAACGCGGCGCTTGTTTCTCGGGAAACGCTTGCTCGCGCGGGCGCCGGAAAAGTGTTCGGATCCCCTCGACCCTGCCTTGCACTGCCTGTACGCTCCGGCCGGCCATGCCGCGAACCGCCGAGGACGTAGAGAACTTCCTCCTGCAACTGAGCCGCCCCTTCGAGAAGGACGGCGAGACCTACCTCGTCTCCGCAGGCGAGAACAAGCCGCCGATCGCGATCCGCGTGGCGCCGCCGATCCTCGCCGTGCGCGTGTCGATCGGCCCGCTGCCCAAGGATCCCGAGCACCAGAACAAGCTGTTCCGCCGGTTGCTCGAGTACAACGCGACGGACCTGATGCACGCCGCCTACGGCATCGCCGATCACACCGTCGTGCTCTCGGCCGCGTTGCCCCTCGACAACCTCGACCCTAACGAGCTCGAGGCCACGCTGAGCGACCTCGATCTCGCGTTGGCGCAGCACGTGCCGACGCTTCACGATCTCGCCACCACCTAGCTCACCTAGCTCGCGAGACCAGTTCTCGGACGAGAGGCCAATCGAGATGGGAATTTTCGCGCGACTCGCCACCCTCATCAAGTCGAACCTGAACGACCTCATCAGCCGCTCGGAGGACCCCGAGAAGATGCTGAACCAGGTCGTCATCGACATGTCCAACCAGCTCATCGAGGCGAAGAAGCAGGTGGCCGTCTCGATCGCCGACGAGAAGCGGCTCGCGAAGCAAGCCGAGCAAGAGGCCGCGAACGCCGCCGAGTGGGAGCGGCGCGCGATGCTCGCGATCAAGGCCGGCGACGACAACCTCGCGAAGGAAGCGCTGGCCCGGAAAAAGGAGCACGACCAGCTCGCCGCGTCCTACAAGGACCAGTGGCAGAAGCAGAAGCAAGCGGTCGAGCAGCTCAAGACCGCGCTCCGCCTGCTCAACAACAAGATCGAAGAGGCCAAGCGCAAGAAGAACGTGCTCATCGCGCGCAAGAAGCGCGCAGAGGCGCAGAAGGCCATCCAGGAGACGCTCTCCGGCCTGAACAACGCCTCCGCCTTCGAGACGTTCGATCGCATGTCGGCCAAGATCGACCAGATCGAGGCCGAGGCCGAGGCCGCAGGCGAGATCCAGGAGCAGTACACGGGCGACACGCTCGCGCACCGCTTCGGTCAGCTCGAGGCCACGCAAGGCGCCGAGGACGACCTCATGGCGCTGAAGCGCAAGATGGGCGTCGTGCCGCCCGAGCCGCCGAAGGAGGTCGCCCCCGCGCAAGTGCGCGTCGCGGGCCCGGCCCCCGCCCCGCCGACGCAGGCCGAGCAAGATGAGCTCGCCGCCGCGCTCGCCGAGCTCGAAGCAGAAGAGCAACGCGAGCAAGCCCGCATGAAGCGCTAGTCGAATAGTACCTGCCATGAGTGAAGCTGGGACGACGGGCACGGGATCCGTCCGCCCCCCTCCGGAGCAGCGCGCGCCTGCCAGCAAGGCAAAGCCGCCAGCGACGGAGGGGAAGGACGGGCTCGTTTACACAGAGGACATCGACACCCTTTTGGGTCGGCTCGGCGCGAGCTCGATCGATGGGCTCGACGAAGCCGAGGCCGCGGCGCGGCTCGAGAAGTACGGCAAGAATCGGCTCCCCGATCCGCCACGGAAGAGCACGCTGCGGAGGCTGCTCGAGCAGTTCGCGAACCCGCTCGTCCTGACGCTCCTCGCCGCCGCCGCAATCGCGGTCGTCGTGGGCTTCACGGACCACGAGGGCGGGTTCCTGAGCCGCTTTGGCGACGCGATCGCGATCCTGCTCATCGTCATCCTCAACGCGTTCCTCGGCTACTACCAGGAGCGCCGCGCCGAGGCTGCGCTCGACGCCCTGCAGAAGCTCAGCGCGCCGGCTGCGCGCGTGCGTCGCGGCGGCAAGGTCCGGGTCATCCCGGCCGAGGAGGTGGTCCCGGGTGATCTCCTCGAGCTCGAAGCGGGCGACGCGATCGCGGCCGACGCGCGGCTCGTGCAGACGATCGACCTCGCGACCGAAGAGGCGGCGCTGACGGGCGAGAGCACGGCCTCGATGAAGGACGCGCTCTCGCCGGTGGGGGCCGACGCGCCGCTCGGCGATCGCGTGAACATGGTCTTCACGGGGACGACGGTCGTGCGCGGCAAGGCGCGCGCCGTCGTCACCACGACGGGCAGCGGCACGGAGCTCGGCCGGATCGGCGAGATGATCAGCTCCGTCGGCGAGACGAAGACGCCCCTCGAAGAGCGCCTCGAATCGTTCGGCACGACGATCCTGCGTGTCTGCCTCGTGCTCTCGGCCGTGCTCCTCGGCTGGGGCTTTCTCCGCGGCGGGCGGCCGTGGCACGAGCTCTTGCTGGAAGCCGTGAGCCTCGCAGTCGCCGCGATCCCCGAGGGCTTGCCCGCGATCACCACGATCACGCTCGCGCTCGGCATGCAGCGCATGGCGCGGCGTGGGGCCATCGTGCGCAAGCTGCCGGCGGTCGAGACGCTCGGCGCAGCGACGGTCATCGCCTCGGACAAGACCGGCACGCTGACGCAGAACGAGATGACCGTGCGTGTCGTCTACGCGGGCGGCAAGCGCTACCAGGTCACGGGCGAGGGCTACGATCCGCACGGCGGCTTCCGGCACGAGGGCGAGATCGACCTCGACCTCGAAAGGCTCCCGGCGCCGCTCACGTACACGCTCGCGACGGCCGCGCTCTGCAACAACGCGCACCTCGACCAGGACAAGGAGACGAAGAAGTGGCGCATCGTCGGGGATCCGACGGAAGGCGCGCTGCTCGCGCTCGCGGCCAAGGGCAACCTCGCCCGCGAGTCCGTCGCTCCCTCGCACCAGTTCGTCCACGAGTTGCCCTTCGACAGCGACCGCAAGCGCATGACCGTGATCACGCGCGACAAGAACGGCCGCGAGATCGCGCACGTGAAGGGCAGCGTCGACGTGCTGCTCCCGCTCTGCGTCAAGTACGCGACCGACGACGGCGTTCGTGGCCTGACCGAGGAGGATCGGCGCACGATCACCCATGTCGCCGAGGAGATGAGCGGGCAAGCGCTGCGCGTGCTCGCGATCTGCCGCCGCGTGCGCAAGGACTCTGCGGAGGACGGCGACGTCGAGCGAGAGCTCACGTTCCTCGGCCTCGTGGGCATGATGGATCCGCCGCGCGCGGGCGTGAAGGAGGCCGTCGCGACCTGCAAGGCGGCGGGCATCCGCGCGGTGATGATCACCGGCGATCACAAGCTCACGGCCACGGCGATCGCCAAGGAGATCGGCCTCTGGGACGAGGGCGACGAGGCGATCACGGGCTCCGAGCTCGCGAAGATGACGGACGAGGAGCTCACGAAGCGCGTGGAGCATCTGCGCGTCTTCGCGCGGACCACGGCCGAGCAGAAGCTCCGCATCGTGCGGGCGTTCAAGGCGAAGGGGCACGTGGTGGCGATGACGGGCGACGGCGTGAACGACGCGCCGGCGCTGCGCGAGTCGCACATCGGCGTGGCGATGGGCCTCGGGGGCACGGACGTCGCGCGGCAGGCCGCCGACCTCGTGCTCGCGGACGACAACTTCGCCACGATCGTCGAGGCCGTGCGCGAGGGCCGCGCGATCTACCGCAACATCCAGAAGTTCATCTTCTTCTTGCTGTCGTCGAACATGGGCCTGCTCGTGGCCGTGTTCGTGGTGTCGTTCTTCGGCAAGTGGCCTCCGCTGACGCCGCTCATGATCCTGTGGATCAACCTGGTCACCAACGGCCTGCCGGCCCTGGCGCTGGGCATCGATCCGCCGGATCCGCACCTCATGCGCGAGCCGCCGCGCGACACGGCCGAGGGCCTGCTGAACCGCCGCGACTACCTCGGAATCCTCTACGTCGGCGGGATCATGGGCGCCGCCGCGGTGGCGCTCTACGTGATGTCGCCGCAAGACGAGCAGGGCCTGCTCCAGACGCGGGCCTTGGCCTTCTCGCTGCTCGCGCTCTCGCCGCTCTTCCACGCGTGGAGCTGCCGGAGCCCGATCCTCTCGGCATTCTCGTCGAAGCCGCTCGTGAGCCTCCCGCTCTTCCTCGCGTGCGCGGCGAGCGCGGCGATCCACCTGGTCGCGATCCTGGTGCCGAGCCTGCGGCCGGTGTTCCGGACCTACGCGATGTCCCCGAACGAGTGGATGCTGCTCCTGGTCCTGTCGGCGCTCGTCGTGCCTGCCGTGGAGATCGCCAAGGTGATCGATCGGGCGATCCGCAAGCAGACCGCCCGCTGATTCAAGGCCAACGACGCTCGCGACGCAGATGTGCGAGCAACGCTTCGAGCCCGGCTGCGTCGAGCGCGGCGAGCCGGGCTCGACGCTCATCATCCATCCCGATGCCGAGCACGTCGCACGTGGCGACGATGCCCTGACGAATCCCTTCTTCGAGCCCCTCTCTGCGCGCGAGCGAGAGCGCGCCACGCTCGTTCTGGATGGCCATGCCCGAGGCGATGTACGCGTCCCACTCCTCGCGCGTGAAGCTCGCCGTGCGTGCAGCCTCCAGGGCCGCGACGAGCGGCGGGTGCTGGAGCGACGGCGGGATCATCGTCAGGTTGCGCGCTTCGCGGAAGAAGTAGGCCCACTTCTCGACGAGCGTCTCGGGCTCGCGCGACGTGTCGTACTTGGGCAGTTCCAGAAAGACGAACTGGAGCTCGGATAACCCCCGCACGCCGCTCGTCTGCTCTTGCATGCGCCACCGGCTGAGCATCGGGACCGACGTTCCATCCAGGCGCGGCCAGAGCTCGAAGTCGCAGATGCTGATGCCGATGACGTCGTCGAGCTCGGGGTAGTCGTCGCCGACCTCGAGCTGGTTCGTGTACGCCTTCGCGACGTTGTAGACGACGCGCTTCTCGAAGGCCTCGACGTTGAGCACCTGCATCTCGACGACGTACGTGGTGCCGCGCGCGTCGACGCACTTCACGTCGACGATCGAGTACTTGAGCTCGCTCACCTTGGGGCGCTGCTCGGCCGGCAAGAACGAGACGTCCGTGATGCGATGCGCATGGTCGAGACCAAACACGTCGTTCAGGAAGCCGATCAGGGCGGGCTTGTGCTCCTCGGTCCCGAAGATCCGCTGGAAGACGAAGCCGGTCTTGGGATCGGCGAAGACGGGGCGGCTCACAGGGAGGTTCTAGCGCCGGAGCCCGATAGTACGAGGCTCGGCCCGCCGGGGGCGCTGTGATGGGTCGAGAGGTCGCAGATCGATCATCACCATCTCCCTCTCCTCGGGCGTCATTCGCCCCTTCTCCTCAACCGCATCCACGTCGGCTGCCGTTTGCTCCGGGTCCTCCTCCGCAGGCCCTTTCAGGAGCGCCTTGCGTTTCGACCCGATGAGCACCTGAAACCACGCGTCTCGCTGCATCACCGTGTGGAAGATCCGCTCCTCGTACGTGTCCTTCAGCAGAAAGAAGTGCACCTCGACCGGGCCCTCGTTCGCCGTCGTTCGTCCCTCGCGGTCGACGCGTCCCTCGCGCTGCTCCATCTTCGCGGGGTTCCACTCCACGTCGTAGTGCAGCACGTAACGGGTGTGCCTCTGGAGATCGATCCCCTCCTCGCCGACGCGGCTCACGAGCAGCACGAGCGGCGCGTAGGGATGGTTGAAGTTCTCGCGCCGCGCCTCGCGCTCCGCGCTCGCCTGCTCGCCATCGAAACGCGCGACATAGTCATGCGCCGAGTACACCTCTTTGATGCCGCCCCATGCTCGGCGCGCCTGCTCGACGGGGTCGTCCTCTCCGCTCGCCTCTCCCTGCTCCGTGCCCGCGAGGATGCGTACGATCTCGTCGAGCTTCTCTCGCAGCCTGTCGCCCACCTGTGTCCGCACGAATGTCCGCACGTCCGCGTCCGCCGGCCGCGCACCGCGGCTCGGCTTCATCGACCTCGCGAGGTGCAGCAAGAAGAGCGGCTGCGCGCAATGCCTGGACGCTCTCCGGAACATGGCGTCGATGAGATCCCCCTTGTCGTCCTGCGCCTCGTCCGCTGAGGCGTCGAGCAACACGCGCGTCCTGTCCAGGGTGTCTCGACCGAACTTCTTGCGTAGCTCGTCGTGTGTCAGGCGGCGCTCCTCGTCGAGGGCTCTTCGGACCGCAGCCTGCGCCGCCGAGGGCTTCGCCCAGCCCGCGGCCCTCACTTGCTCCTCGACGAACGGCTTGACTTGATCGGCGACGACCTCCTCCAGCGCCGCCTTCAGCGCTCCGGCCGTGCGCATCAGCGTGTTGAACACGAGGATCTTGTTCAACGTCGCGCCGGGCTGCCTGCGCACCCGCTCGATTTCCCGGTCGAGGATCCCCTCCACCACGCTGCGGAGGGCGGCGATCTTCGGGTGGACGTGCCCCGTCGCTTGAAGTCGGTCGAGAGCCGCTCGGGTCTCGGCGACGCGAGGCAGCGTTTCTTTTTTGAGGATCGAGCTCCCTCCGAGCTGTTCGTAACTCGAGAGGCACTGCCGGAGATCTCCCGCGACGAACGAGGAGTCCTCCTTCTCCTTTTTCGAGGCTTGCTGGGCGTCCACGAGCACGTCCCGGAGGTGCAGGTAGACCCAGGTGTCCTCCCCTTCGAGGGGGATGAGCGGGCTCTCCTTCACCACGGGACGCATATCGTCGAGCTTCTTAAATCCACGGGCGACGTACCCACCGTTCCGTTTCTCCGTCAGGGCATAACGACGGAGGTTCTCGTCCTTGACGTTCCGGATCAGGTAACGCCGCAAGAGCGGCTGCAAGCCCGGTGTCCCCGGGCGCTGCCCGCAGGACGCGTCACGCAGCCGCAGCTCGTTCAGGCGCTCCACGACCTCCCTCCTGCCCTCGTGCGCGGGCAGGAAGTTTCGCTTGTTGTGGAAATGCCCGAGCGCTCTCTCGTATCGCGAAAGTCCGTCCTCGATCCGGTCGAGGTCCTCGTCGCAAGCGCCCGCGATGCGCAGGAGGTTGACCATTTCCTTGATCTCGAGCTGGAACGGCGTGGCCGTGAGCGCGAGCGTGAACCTCGCCGAAAGCCCTTCCCTCCGGCTCTCGGCGGTCTGCTCGGGGAAAAAGACGCGGCTGCGCTCGGTCTTCAGGTTGGTGAAATGGTGCGCCTCGTCGACGATGACGACGTCCCAGTCCGTCTGCCGGAGCCAGCGGACGATCGGGGAAGCGTCGTGCGAATTGCTCTCCGTGAGCAGGAGCGGCTTCACGAGATACATGCGGCCTCGAGGGACCTGGTGCTTCCCGCCTTCGAGTACGCCGCTCCCCTTCCCGTCCGAGCGTTTTCCGATCTCCTCGACGTGGCGGAGCATGTCGCTGAAGGCCTTCCAGTCGGCCGTCGAGACGTATTGCTGGAAGCCCGCCTCGCCGCTCGTGCTCGTGATCTCGCGGCGCCACTTGCTCATGAGCGCGCGCTCGGCCACCACGAGCACGCGCTGGATGGGCTGTCGTGTGCCGCGAAAATGCCGCCAGAGCAGCGCCGTGATCCCGAGCGCCTCGTACGTCTTCCCGCAACCGACCTCGTCCGCCAGCACGATGCCGCTCTGCTCCCGCACGAGGAGCGCGTCGAGCGCGGCGCGCACCGCCAGCATCTGATTGTCGCGCGCGAGGCTGATGTGAGAAAGGAGCTTGTCGATATCCACCATCACGCGCGCTCCTGAAGCATTTCGACCACGCGTACGCGCAGGCTCCACACCTCGTCCAGGATGTCGTGCCGGGCGTCGCTCGCGAGCGGAACGCCCTCGAGCGCAACCGCCAGCTTCGCCGGTTCGAGCGCGGCGAACGCCGCCGTCGCGTCGTCGTGCCGATCTGCGACGGCCGAGACGACGCGCGCTACGTGCTCGGCGACCCTCGCCACGAAATACGTCCGCCGGATCCCGTCGATGGAGCCGGCGGACGCGGAGTCGAGCGAACGGCAAAGCTTGGTCGACCACCATCGCAGCGCGAAACGCGACATCTTGCGCGCCTCGAGCCTACGCCAGTGCCCGTCGAGCCCCGCCCGGACTTGCCGGAAGAACTGATCGAGGGACGCCTGGTGCTGCTGCGGCGCGCTCTTCTCTTCCCGTCGCGCGGCTTTCCATGCCGCGATCTGCGCGTCGACGGCGGCGACACGTTGCTCCGGCGTGGCGGCTTGTGCGAGCAGCGCATCCGCCGTGAACACCTCCGTCTCGATGATCAGATTGTTCCAAATCCCGAGCGCCTCCTCGAACCTCACGTTGTACCGCATGATTCGCGTGTCGAGGACCCGGCCGTCGGCGCTCCGCGCCTCGATGCGGAGGGAAACCGCGCGCAATCTCCGCTTTCCCGTCTCGGGATCCTCCTCCTCGAGGGGAGCGTCTTCGATCGGGATGGAAAAAGTGCCGACCCCGAGCCTCCCGCTCTCGTGAAGCACGACGCCCTCCGCCTCGATGGAGACGCGGATGTGGTGGACCTTTTTGCTCCAGATCGCGCCGTGGACCGAAAGCACACGCGTCCTCGTGTCGTAGATCGCCTCGCCGACCTCGAAAAGCACTTCGGGCGGAGGAGGCGCGACGTACGCCGGGGGCAAGGCTCCCCGATGTCGTAAAAAGAGCCTGTCGATCTCGAACTCCTCGTGCACCGACTCCATGCTCGCACCGGCGGCCGGGGCCGAAAGGACGAGCGCGCATTCGACGTTCCCCCCCTGCACGACGGACCGCAGGAGCGCCGCGTTCGTGAAATTCGGTGATCCCCAGAGCATCGTGGTCCTCTTTCGTCCGAAGACGACCACGATCTTTCCGTGTAATGGCCGCTCTTCCTCGCTGAACGACTGGGTTCGGAGCGCGACCTTGGCTCCAAGCTCCTGGAGGGCGAGACGCGGCAAAGGCGCGAGCTTGTTCGGCTCCAAGACCGTGCACAACGTCATCCGGGGTACGACCGCGCGCGCCGCCCAAGGGAGCCCCCCTCCGAGCGCGTGGCGCAAAAGAGAATCCGCCTCGTCTGCGACGTCCGCGTCGGTCTCCAGGAAAGGGCTCACGACGAGCACGTGCTCCACGGCGTCATCATCGTGGATGACGCACACCTGACCCCATATCGACGCCTGATACGAATGCACGAAGCGCAGATCGGGGCCACGACGCGGCGCTTCCGGGAGCTCCTCCAGGACGATCCGGGCTTGCGTCACGACGTCACGCACCCGAGCTGCGGAGTCGTCCGCCACCGGGAGCCCCTCCACGACGTCGCCGAGAAACTCCAGAATGCCGGCGAGGACGCCCTTCGGCACGGGCCGTTCTGCGTCCTGCGAAAATACGAGCGGCGTGAGCAGCTCGAGGTTTTGCCCGAGCCCTCCCTTCGTCAGGTTGGCACTCCCGAGGGCCGCGAAGACCGCGTCCTCGCGCACCGCGAGGAAGAGCTTGGGGTGAAAGACACCGCGCTTTCTTCCCGCGCGAAGGACCGTGACCCAGCGGGCTGTCCCCTCGTCGACGTTTCGGCCAACTTCGCCGGCGATGACGAGCGGGTGCCGCAACCCGTACTTCTCGACGAGCGGCTTCCACAACCGTTCGTTCGCGAGGTCGCCGTCATACCCGAACGAGAGGCCGAGCGCGTGGGTGATCTCGCTGCCGCGGGCAAAACGGTCGAGCTCGTCGAAGAGCTTGATCTCACGCTTCATCGGCGACGTCCTCCGGCCCGAGATCGAGATCGGCGGCGAGCTGGCCGAGCTGGGCGAAGCGGAGCGAGTGCAAAAGCAGCCGGAGCGGGCGCGGCGATCGCCGCACGACGACGTCCCCCTCCATCACCATCCACTCGCCCTTTCCCTTCTTCGCCGATACCTCGACGTGATGCTCGACGAGCTCGGGCAGGAGCTTTTCGATCATGTCCCCCGCGCGCTCGCGGTTCGCGTCGCGCGCCCAAAGCAGGACACGCTCGACGAGGGCCGGCGCCTCCAGGCCGAGCCACTCCACGTATCGATCCTCGAGCCCGAGCCGTAACAAGAGCTGGGTAGCGAGCACGCCGACCTCGGCCCACGGACGCTCCACGGGCGCGAGGAGCTCGGCGGCGATGTCCGTGGGGGAATCCTGCCGGGCGGCCCAGGTCACAGCGCGAACGGAGTTGAAGTCCCGGCCCGCATGCGTGGCGATCTCCTTGCGCCACTTCGAGAGGGAGATGCGCCCGCGCGTCTCGACGGGCTCGAGCGCCGACGCGAACAACGCATTGAGGCCAAGGGCCACGAGCTGATAGGCGCCCGTGGTCTGGATGGGGTGCAATCGATTCGAAGGAGCTCGCTCGAGCGCGGGCCGGAGGACCTTCCAGTTCGTGTGTGTCTCGAGGGCGCCGCCAGCCTTCTCCGCTTCCTCGTCGCCGTCCGTCACGGGTTCGTTGTCCGTGGCATCGTCACCCGTGGAGCCGCCCTTCAGAAGGTCGTGCTCGAAGAGGATCTGGACGGTGTCCCGGCGCGACAGGGCGTCCTGCTCGCCCCCGTTGCCGAGCAACGCGTCGACGAGATACCGCCGCTCGAGGACCCCCGGGCGATGGCTCAAGCAGAGCCGCTCCGCCGAGCCCTCGATCGTATTGCGGCGCTTTTGCGTGCGCGCGCCTCCCTCGAGCGCCCAGGCCACGACCCCCTCGTCGACGCGGCTGATCCGCCCGGCGAGCTGCTTGCCTCGAACCGTCAGGTGGAGCCCGAGCCCGTCGTCGAAATCGTCCTCCTCGATGAGCCCGAGGCTTGCGAGCGAGGTGCGATAAAGCCGCAAGGCGCCGCTCGATGCTTGGTTCTTGAGGATCTTCGTCGGCAGCTCCCAGAGCCCGGCGCCGCGACGTTCACTCACGAATCGCCGGCCGCGCCGCCGGCCGATATAGCTGCACGCCTTGGGATCGTCCTCGTGCCGGAGGGCCTCGCAGAGGACGAGGAGGCGTTCGAGCCGGAGCACGCGCTCGAGGTGTGTACGCTTCGATTCCGCCGCCTGCGCGCGGTCGAGGGCCCAGCAAAGAAAGGTGTAGTAGCGCGCCCGCGACGTGAACACGTTGAGGCCGGGTAACAGCCGATCGGCCTGCGTCATCGCGTGTGCCTGGAGCCCCAGAGGGTCGCGGCTCGAGGGTGGGGAATCGAGCCGGACCAACCAGGAAGGGAGGATGGTAGAAACAGACTCGGCGAGCATCCTGGAGGGACGCTATCACGGTCCACCCTGCAGGAACTTTTCTGTGCGATCCTCGAACACTAACAATCCCCCGGCAAAGCCGGGGGGTTTCGATGTGTGAGCCGCTAAAAGCGGCTGATTTACGGGCCGCTCGCGAGCGGCCTTCGGAGCCACCTTAAGGTGGCGCTCGATCCTACAGGAGGCGG